>JAILHF010000066.1 GCA_024696005.1 Lachnospiraceae bacterium
AGAATCCTTACATACGCAGCATACCGGGATACCATATTCTCTCAGATCCAGATAATCCTGCTCAAATATGTAATAGCTATGGCAGGTTTCACACCAGGTAACGGGAATCCGGATCAGCCGCTTCGTTCCGACACGGTCCACGACTTCCAATATGGCATCCACATCCTGAACATTATGCCCTGTGATCAGACAGTAATTCATATTCCTTCTAACCAGGAAGTCTTTTGACCCTAACCTTACTAACCTCCGATTGCTATCCACAACATAGCTATTTACCTCGGAAGTCTTTATTTCTCGAACCCGCTTATTGTCATCTACCGATTCCCCGAGAAGTTTCTTCGCCAAGGTCAGATTCTCTTCGTTATTCCGGTTATACCAACATCCGCTATTGTTTTGCCATTTCCAGCCAAGGATCTTTATCGAATCTAAGACATCATATCCAGGCTTCTTGTAAAAATGCATCTCAATAGAGTTATATCTGTCGTTTCTATACAGTTCTCCGTCTTCGCCTTTGTAGATAAGCATTTTTGTATCCATTCTTTCACTTAAGCCCTTTTCTCAGAATATAAAGATGCATTCGCATAGATCTTATACATTTTCTCCCTTTCCACGACTTAATCCATCTAAAACCAACTAATCATCTGTAGATTGATATTCAATGCTCCACTTCATAACCGCCCCATCGTTTCCGTAAAATCTGTACTTTCTATATCCTATTTTCGCCGAACTAGTACCACCGGAAAAGGCATTCACCACTTCGTTCACTTCTTCATCATTCAGCATATATGCAGCTTTTATTACTTTTTTGTCTTCTTCATTCAGTTTTTTCGTTGAATCATAGAACTCTCCATGAACATTCAAAATGGAAGCATTTTCCCCTGCATGAGGGCCATCATCCACATTATATTCTTTATAAAAAACTTTGTATCCGTTAAACATAATCTCAACGGTTCCATAAGAGTCATCCACATCATTTTTGCCTATAGGATGATCCGGATGCCTATCATTAAACCCTTTCACAAAGCGATCATAATTCTCATCTTTACACCACATATTCGCTCTTCGTTCGGCTTCCGCTTGTTTCCATATTTCTTCCGCTTCCTCCGCTGCTTTTTGATCCCTTTCTTCCTGCTCTCTTCTTCTCGCATCCTCCTCTTTCATAACCTGATAACCTTCCGGATCTACCACAGAATAAACCTGATCATATATGAAAGCTCCAACGATTAAAACGAGCCCTAAGATAAACATCCATTTCAATAAGAATTTATATAAATCCCACATAATGAGCCTCCTGCAGTCCTACTCTTCCTTTTCAAATAAGCTTCATAATCCCCTTTTTCAGTGTGAACTCCACCCCGATATCCATTTTCTTTCCATTCTCAAAGTGGATAGTTGCCACGCCATTTGTAAGAGCCTTTACGACACCTTTTCCAAAGGATATATGATCAACCCGGCTTCCCACCTTGATAACAGCCGTACTGTTTTTCGGCTTAGGAGAATTCGTATTCTTCGCCACAGGAGGTTTGGTACTCTGCTTATCGCACTCCTTATAGTGTTCGCAATGAGCCGATCCTCTACATTTTTCAACATAAAAGGAACAACGGGAATTATCTTTTGAATAATAGATACAACGACTCCGGTGTCTCTTTTCATCACCCGGTTTCTTTGTAAAAATCTCAGTATGCCAGGGAGATCCCTGCATCTGACTTACGCCCATATAGATAACCCCCAAATTCGCTTCCGAAGCTGAATTTTCACCCCAAAACTAATTAAAGATTATACCATATTCCAGCCTTTTTCACAACAAAGGCCATCCGCTTTGACCCCCCTGCTCAAAAGGGCTCCCGGGCGCCCTTTCAGGGCCTCAAAGGGGGCTGTGCCCACCTACCTTCTGACTTTCACCTTCACCTTCCTGAGCTCCCCATCCCGGCAGCAGATCTGATAGTAGGCGCAGGCGGGACAGAATCCCCGGCAGCTTCTCCTGCCGGCTTTCAGGCTCTTCCATATCCAGAACAAAACACGCTCCATTGCATCAATCCTCCATGATCCACTTGACCTTCAGTTCAACGCTCTCTTCAATCCTCTTTACCCCGATCTGATCGGAAATCCCGGGATCCTCAACCGGAATACAGTCAATGGCTCCCGCACATTCAAGCACGCATTCGTCATCCCAGCTGTTCTTCCGTATCGAATCCACGCCTTTCAGCTTTACCCCCAGGACCTCTGCAAGTGCCTCCGCTTCATGGCGGGAGTTGCGCAGGGCTTCTTTTGCAAGTTCGGTCCGGATCTGCAGGCGATCGGAGATATCCCCGTCGATGGAGAACGTATAATCATAGCGCCCTTTCTGCAAAAGATCCTGAATCAGGTTTATGGTCTTCATTTCATAAGGGATCCGCACGTTGATGGACCTTTCCGCAGTCGTATCATGCTTGTCGTGATAGCTGTCCTTCGAAACACTGTCATGATCCAGATGGATGTCCTTCAGATCGAACCCCGCCTTGCTCATGTCCTCCAGAAAACTGTCGCACTGATCCATGACTTTCCCGGAGACTTCATGGGAATGGTATCCCGTGGCCAGAAAGGTGATCCGGATATCCGCCACATCACATTCCACTTCCCTTTTCGCTCTTCCTTCGATCTCAAATATGCTCATGCTGCTGCCTCCTTTTTCTGCTGTGGGCTTTCCGCCCGTTCCTCTTTCTCTTGATCTCATGCTATCACTTTTCCTGTTCCGGAGGGTCTCCCGGCGGGCGACGTGGGGTCGTCCCGGGAGCAATTACGCTTCGTTTAATTCTTCCCATCCAAAGCTTATGACTGAATTGTATCAGGCTTGCTGTCCAAATAAGCGGGTCATATACCGAACATTCATTCGCGAGGCACAAAAAAGGCGATGCCTTCGCACCGCCCGTAATAACAAGGGTCTGTCCGGTCAAACGTTCGGGATCCGTTTCCGCACGGATTCAAAAACCTTATCTGCATCGTATTCCGGCCCAAGCTCCTGCGCAATTTCACAGATTTTCTGTACGCGGGAAAGTTCTTCCTCCACTTCGTCAGCAATCTGCTCAACGTCCTTCCCTTTCTGCATTTTTTTGCAGATCTGCGCTATCAGATGCCGCTTGCTGCCTTCTTCTTTTCCTTCCGCTCTTCCTTCCTCTCGCTCCTCTTTCGCAATGATGCGCAACGTTTCCTCTTCGTTGTATTCCGTCAGCATGCTCATCTGCACTTCCTCCTTATTCTCCAGCAGAAAGCCCTTGATCCGGAAATTCTCCGGCATCTCTTCGATAGCCCTAAGCGACGCAGCTTCTATTCCCATGCTCCTGCAGTTTTCCCGGATCCGGTCGATCAGCCAGGCGTACTCATACATCGGCCGGCAGACTTCCATCAGTCTACGGTTATGCCCCCGGTTCACGTTGATCAGGCGCACTCTCAGTTCCACATCAGCCTCATCCCCTTTATCCACAGGAAAAGCATCGCTCAGCTTGAGCACCTTTTGCTCTTCTTCGTCATCCATTCCGTTATAAAAAATCACACACCTGGGCACGGGCAGAGTGATCGTCTTCCGGCTGTAGAGCGTTTTGATCCCAATATACTGCTTGGACCATAGCCTTCCCAGATACATCACACAACGCAAAGGTGCGTTCGGTACCGGCGTGCTCTGATGTTCCCAGAGACTCAGATGCGAATCCAGCAGGAATGATGCATCATTCTTCATCCCCATGAACAGCACATCTTCCATTGTGTTGAACTCGATCATCGAGGGATCATCATAACTTGTCCCATTCACTGCGTTGTAAAGGCTGAGTGTCCAGTCCCGATGCTCTTCCCTCCCGAAGATCATCTTGAATAGCCGGTCTTTGTGCTCACGATTAACCATACAATTCTCCTTTCATTGTAATGCATAATGCCAGCAGTTTCAATAAAATGAAGTTTTGAAAACACCGACAGGAAGCCTGTCGGCCGCTGCGGAATGCAGCTTATAAATATGGTTAATATAGCACAGATATAGCAGATATGCAAGTGCTGTTTTCAAAAGGATAAAACAAGGAAAAAAGGGAGTCTTGCCCCCCTTATTCCGCCAATCTCCCCATCTTCTTCCCTGTCTTTGCAAAGATCAGGGCATCGTCGTAGCTGCAGTTATGCTCTCTGGCATAGATCATGATCGCCTTGTCCAGATCCGGGAATTTCCTCGGATCCACAAAGCCCCGGTTGGTATCCAGCCAGGCACGGTGATACAGCGCCTGCAGGCGTTCATCCGTCACTTCAAACAGCGCATCGATCAGTCCCATGGTTCATTCTCCTCCCGTTTCGCTTCCGTTTTCCTCCACGTTCACCGGATGGTTCATCAGGCGGTAGATCGCGTAGAGGGGGCCCTGGCGGAAGTCATCCACCTTGTCGTCCCCACCGGCGGAAAGCTCCTCGTACACATCCATTATCGCAGGCAAAGCCGCATGGCGCTTTCGATAAGAAAGAAGCACGCAGGCTTCCGATTTCGCATAGGGCTGGCGGATGTCCGCAAGCCCCTTTTCGATCTGATCAATGTAACTGTCGTCCGCCCGGGACAATAACAGGACCGAATTCTCAACAAAGGTGTCGTTCCCGCTGCGCATCAGACGGTCTGTCACCTCCTGCCACGCTTCCTGTCCGAGCGCATCTGCCCTGGCGGGAAGCAGCGGTCTTAAGAGGTTGTCATTCAGCTTCTGCATGCAGCGGACCAGATTTTTTACCGTGGCGATGCCCTCGATCATCTCCCGGTCTTCCTGCTCCTGCTTCTTTTTCTGCTCGGAATTCAGTCCCTCCGACTGCTTCCGCATCAAATCCAACACCTGTTCATCAAACATCAGATCCATCTGGAACGCGCTGAGTGTCGCAGGGCTCACCTCTTTCAGGATATTCTTTTCAAAAAAGTCCTCCGGTAACTGAAACCCCGTGTTTTCTTCTGTCCAAACCCTGCCCATGTTCTTATCCTTCCGTTGTGACCACTAAGTTCAAAAAACTGTCCCTTACAGTATAACGCCTGTGTCAACCGGCTCATACGCATTTCTTGCACTCCTCCGCATATCTTTCTTCCGCAAGATAGCGGATCTCGGCCCGGTGCATCTTCACGATGTGGCTGATGCGCTTTGAAGTCCGCATGTCAGGCTTGTTGTGCAGCTTCCTGCGGCTTTTATACTTTCTGGTCAGGCGGACCTGCTGTCCCCAATACCAGTCGTGGTTCACGATATATTTCAACTCTTTTTATCCCCTGACCACCAGACACACGCCCCCCGCGATCACGAAGCCAAGCCCGATGACAAGAAACAGCTTCATCCGCTTGCGCAGCCTGCCATAAAGCTCCGAAGAACCGTCAAGGGCATGGTAATAAG
>JAILHF010000054.1 GCA_024696005.1 Lachnospiraceae bacterium
ATCCATCATTTCATCGTGCGTTATCCATTTTTTCTTTTCTACGCAATCGTTCTCTATAAGAGATATCATCGCATACCCTCCGCCAAAGGTGAACAATCCGATCTTGGCGAAAGTCAGAAATAAATCTATGAGTACCGGCAAATCTCTATACCTCGTGTCATATCCCAAACAATTCCGCCGCCTGTTTCATCCGGTCTGCAACTTCCACTCCGAACGGGCATCTGCTCTCGCACCCCTTGCATCCTATACATTCGGATGCTGTATGCTTAAGCGCTTTGTAGTGCTGTGCCACGCTTTCCGGGACGCTTTTCTGCGCAGTTGCCAGGTCATAAAACTTATTAACCATTGCAATATCTATATCTACGGGGCATGGCTTGCAATGGCCGCAATAAGTACACTGTCCTCTGTATGAATGTAACGGCGCGTTTGCGATCACCGATGCATAATCTTTTTCATCATCCGTTGCTTTCTCATAATATACTGCCTCATCAATCTGCTCTTTTGTGTCATATCCGCACAGGATTGAAGATGCTCCCGGCCGTGTAAGTGCGTAATGTATGAGCTGTACAGGCGTAAAAGCCACACCAAAAGGCGATCTTTCTTTATCAAGCAATGCGCCTCCGAAAAACCCCTTCATTACCGTAAAGCCCACATTATTCTCTTCACACATCTGGTAAAAACGCGTCCTGTCAGGGTCTATTCCCGACAACTGATCCTTATCATACCCGCCGAACATGGAATAAAGATCCTCAGTTGCAGGTCTCATATCAAATGCCGGATTGACAGAAAACAGGATCATCTCAATGAACCCGGTCTCCACTGCCAGTTTGCCGATCAACGGATTATGTGTGGAAAGGCCAATATGTTTTATGCTCCCTTCATCATGAAGCTTATGGACGTACTCTATGAATTCCCCATTCATGACACTATTCCACTCTTCCAGGGAATCAATATAATGGATCATTCCAAGATCAACATATTCACTGTCCAATCTCGTAAGAAGATCCTCAAATGCCGGCCGCACAAATTTCATATCCCTTGTTCTGACATACTGTCCGTTCTGGTATGTAGAGCCGATATGCCCTTGTACATACCAGGAATCGCGGCATCCTTTCATTGCTTTACCTATGATGTCCCTTGATTTTGGATCAGGCATCCAGCAATCAACTATATTTATCCCTTTTTCATGTGCATACTTAAGAAGTTCTATGGAGTCTGCCTCGTCATGCCTTTCAAGCCATTCCCCGCCAAATCCAATCTCGCTTACTTTAAGTCCCGTTTTTCCCAATGATCTGTAGTTCATATGCCCTCCTTATCTCCGTTGATTATCCTATTCTTCTGTTTAATCAATCCTATGCAGATAGTCAGGTAAATTGACAGCTATTATTCAGTATACCTTTTTTTCGTCAGATTTACAATTTCCCTCCCGCTTTGTAATTGTAAACCGGCCTGATGATCTTGTCGATCCGTACGGTTTCGCCTACGACTTCCCTGATATCATCGAGAGTCCTGTACGCAAAGGGTGCTTCATCAAGGGTATCCTTGTTGATGCATGTGGAATAGATGCCGCTCATGGCCTTTTTGAATTCCGAAACGGTATGATGGGAATCCACCTCCGTTCTGCGATAAACGCGTCCCGAGCCGTGAGGCGCAGAGCAATTCCAATCCCGATTTCCCAGGCCGGTACCAAGGATAACCCCGTCCCTCATGTTGATCGGGATGATCACCCTTTCTCCTTCTTTGGCACTGATCGCTCCTTTGCGGAGCACGGGCGCTGCCGGATCCGAAGAATCAACATAGTTATGGATGCAGGACACTTCCTCCTCGATCTTCCATTTCATGCCCCTGACGATCTCATCAAGTATCGCCTCCCTGTTCAGCATTGCAAACTCCTGCATGATCTTCAGGTCATGAAAGTAATCCTCCATGAGGCTGCCGCTGATGCAGGTCATTTCATAAGACGCGTATCCGCCCTGCTTTTTCATCTGCATCTCTTTCTGTCCGGTCCGCAGATAATAGTCTGCCACCTCCATTCCCAGATGCCTGCTGCCGGAATGGATGATCAGGTAAATATCCCCTTCCTCATCCTTATCCAGTTCGATAAAATGATTTCCTCCGCCGAGGCTCCCGATGCTCAGCATTGCCTTGCGGGCATTGATGCTCTTATGGCATCTGAGTTCCGACAGATCGATCCTGTCCGTGAATCTGTGTTCTTCCTTTCTGATCCTGCATCCGGCGGGCACATTCTCTCTTATGACCGCGTCCATTTTTTGAAACGCGAGCTCTTTCGTCTTAACCCTGGCCATTGTCATCCCACAGCCTATGTCTACGCCTACCAGGCCGGGAAGGATGCTGTTTCCGACAGTCATGGTAAGGCCTACACATCCGACCTTTCCCGGATGCACATCAGGCATTACCTGTATTTCACTGCCTTCGGCGCTGGGATGATCACAGATCATCTGAATCTGCGCACGTGCATATTCCTCGAGCGCATACTCTTCACTCTTTGCCGCATGCACATATGCTTTTGTATATTTTCCGTAAATGGTTATCATATACGTTCCTTTCTGCATTACTGCCATTTATCATGCCTGTCCCTGTCCTTCTGTCTGCGAAGCTTTACGGATTCCTCTTTCTTCGCGCTTTTCCTGGGCTCGTATTTCGGACAGTTCTTGCATTTCTTCATGTCAACTTTTACAAATCCCTTTTTACAGTCTGCATCCTTGCATACATAATGAATGCAGGGTCTTGTTCTGTCTTTCATTCTTATCAACCTCCGATTGTTTGCGCAATGATCGAAAGCACGCAAAAAACACCCCTTCCTGCAGCCTTTTCGGCCCGTGACAGAGGTGTCCGCTATCCTGCCGGATATTCTTCCATCTTAGGGATATATGGAAAACACTATATCAGAAAAACACCGGGGACAACTTCTGCCTCTGCTTCGATCATTCGGTTTATGTAATTCTGTTGCAGCATGTTGCCCTCCTTTCGGCGCTGTTGTTGACGGATACAATGAGACTCGTGCATGTCTCTGATGAGAGAGTATATCCGTTCCCCCTGAAAAAGTCAACATATTGTGCGTTTTTCACGAAAAACAGGGCATGAATCAGGATTTTTCAATTCTTTCAGATTTATAAGATTTCAGAAACATTCCGGGAGGAGCAGAATGCCAAAAAATGTTTCTGTTATCCGGAAGCAGGCAAGCTTCCCGTCGGGGAAAACGAGATCGCGACCAGTGATCTGGTCCTTGAAAAACTGGGTGTACCGGCAGAGGTAGGAAGCACATTTACGCTTGATCTTCTGATCGACGGCAGGGAAATCTCACAGGAATTTGTCCTCAGCGGGTTTTTTCACGGTGATAAAGTGGCAATGGCTCAGACGGCTCTCGTGTCGAAGGCATTTCAGGAGAAATACACTCCCGTCAGGATGACAACTTATCCGGAACGTGACGATAACGGTCTGGCCGGCTGGATGAACGTGTATGCAGACTTTCATATCATCTCTTTGATCGGCATACCGGTCGGGCTTCTCCCGGGAGTTGGTGTCGGCGGATGGATCCTGCCGTTTATCTCCGGCCAGATGAGTACAATGACTGTCGGCAAGGGAATCGTTCACATCAATATCTGGGCCCTTGCGGTGGCCGCTCTTTTCTCATACCTCACGGTGATCATCAGTGCCGGAAGGCCCTGCAGAAAGGCATCAAAGGTATCCCCCATCGAGACGCTACGGTATACGGAAGAGTCCGGCAAAGGCGGCAAAAAAGGCAAAAAGCTCACGGTAGTGATTCTTTCATTATCCCTGGCTCTGATCATCCTGAACGGCGTGATCGGCCTGGTAAGCGGTTTTGATGTAAATGAATTCATAAAGAGCGACATTGCGGCAGATTTCAGCATCCAGGACGCTTCGCTTGACAGCATGGCCGCTTCCTATCATGAAACGGATGCTGTTGACCGGGATCTGATCGAAATGATAAAAGCACAGCCGGGCGTAAGCGAAACGGGAAATATCTATATCTCCACGTTCGGACAGGAGTTTTCGGATGAGGGATGGGAAAAGCTGGAAAAAGGCTTTTTCAAAGACGAAGCGGTCATGGAATGCCTGAATTGCTGGTACACGGACGGCAGCTACGATTTTAATGCCTGCATGAATGATTTCAGGAAGTTCAAGACATTATCCGGCAACACTTACGGAATGGGAGAATTTGCAGCCGGCAAGCTTAAAGTGATCGAAACCATGGACGGTTCCGAAACGATCGATTGGGAAAAGTTTAATTCCGGTGACTACGTCCTGGCGACAAGGTGGACGATGGACGGCTGGTATTATACGAACATTGTTGAAGCGGGAGACAAGGTACAGATCAGAAGTCATGATCCGAAGTATGCGGAAACAGTGGAAGAACCCGCGGAAGACGGAAAGATGACCAGCTATGAAAGCTACGAGAACGCTCCGGTCAGAGAATACGAGGTATACGCCATTGTAGACATTCCGCAGTCGATCGCTTACCGGGTATCGGAATTCATTGAACTGAACTACATTCTTCCGGAGAGTGAATATCTTAAGCTGGAAGGCAGCAAAGGGGCCATGAGAACCCTGATCGACGTGGAAGATGACAAGGAAGCGGCATTTGAAACGCGGATCAAAGAATACATCAATTCCGAAGATCCCGACATGTCCTACACCACAAAGGAAAGCGTGACCGCGGAATACAAGTCTCTCAGTGATACGATCGGCATGGTAGGGATCATTCTTGCATTGATCCTCGGTCTTATCGGACTCATGAACTTTGCAAATACAATGATCACATCCATCATCGTCAGAAGCAAAGAGCTTGCCATGCTGGAAGCTGTCGGAATGACAGGCGTTCAGCAGAGACATAAGCTCATGAAGGAAGGCTTTACATACTTCCTCCTGACCACGGTGGTATCCGTAATCGTATCATCCGTCCTGAATGTTACGGCGATCCGCTTCCTGGCGGATGAGCTCGGAATGTTTGCCTGGAGATTTACGCTCATGCCTTTGGCTGTCTGCCTTCCTCTCATCATGGTGATGATCATCATCATTCCGGTGATCGCCCACAACAGGCTCAGCAGGAGGAGCATCATAGACAGGCTGAGAACGGAATAAGGGGACAGGATGAGCTCTTATCAGCCCTCCAAACAGCACGAAAAAGAGCTGCCACGTGGCAGCTCTTTAGCCATTTGTATAATCCGAAACATCCAATGCAACATCTGTCAGATCATATCGCTCTTATTGCTTCTCATCAGGGATTATCTACTGCTTTATGGTAACATATGTAACATATTCAATTTCATCAACAACAGCCGTAACAGTAATCACCTCTGCCGCCGAATCCTTATCCAAGGCAGATAAAGCATTCAGATTAACGGTGTATTTATTGGATGAAGGAGTGATTATTATCGCCTTGGAGCTTGATTTCCAAACCACATCTGTGTATTTGCTTACATTTTTCAGTGTGAGTTTCTTGCTCTTACCATCCTTTATGCTCATTGTTGCAACCGGCTTGGGGATCTTGACCTTTAAATTTGCGAAATATCTAACCGCAAAGCCTCCGGTAGTTATCTCACAGGTAACTTTTACCGTACCATTTTTAATGCCGGCAGTCACAACTCCCGTCTCAGGATCTATAGTGGCTATTGCAGCTTTTTTCGTGGGTACAGACCATTTTATTTCCGCCCCTTCCGGCAAACCACTTATCCACTCATTCGCATCAAGAGTCGCCCCACTATATGTCAGATCTTTATTCGTAAACTTGAACTCCGGCTTAACGATCCGGATCCGAACCGATCCAAGCTCATTATAGCTCTTCCCGATCTTCTCATAAGCTGTCACCTGTACAAGGCCGCTCTTTTTTGCTGTTAACGTTCCTATCTTATTGACACTTGCCAATTTCTTGTTATCAACCTGATACTTCGAAACAATTTTACCTGCCGGTATCTGTTTGCTTAGGACATCTGAAACGTTTATTTTTCCCTTTACTGCTACCTCTATAATTGAATCATCTATATCCGGTTTGCTATTTCCTTTCTCTTTCCACCCCGCATACAAAATGATATTATCTGTTACAGGCGTAGCAAAGTCATACTCCAGAGTACATTCCTTATCTAAAAACCACCCCGTAAATATATAACCGTCTGCAACAGGATCCGTTTTCGGCCGGGTTGCAACTCCGCCTTCTGAGACACTCTGTGTCGATGGCACATCCCCTTCTTTCCCGTTCAGATTGAAGCTCACCGTATACACTGTGGGCTCTGTATCTTCTGTCCATCCGGCATACAGGATGATATTACCTGTCACAGGGACAGTAAAATCATACATCTCTGTGCATTCAGGATCTATATACCACCCCGTAAATATATAACCGTCTGCAACAGGATCAATTTCCGGCCAGGCTGCCATTACACCTTCTGCAACAACCTGCGTCTGCGGCGCAGTCCCTTCTTTCCCATTCAGATCAAATACAATATTATATGTAACTGCAGGCGTCTCTTCTTTTTCCTTCCAGGCTGCCATCAGCTGCATATAGGGGACATGTTCTCTTCTCTCCGCATCCTGCAGGATAACCTCATTCATCACGACAAGTTCCGATTCCGGATATGTGGTTGAAGTATCTCCGCTTATTTTATTACCACAATAATACCATCCGTCAAAATCATACCCTTCACATTCAGGAACAGGCAAATCTCCAATATAATCACGGTTCTTCACCGAAATCCATTCCGTTGAAAGATCCATGTAGTTAAAAAGCGCCAGCCATTTTGCTTGTTTAGCTGTCCATGTTGTATACAGATCACAATCCTTTATTATGATCGAATCCGCTCCGGGCCAGCTTTCCTTATATAGATAATCCGGATCACTCTCCAAAGCATCCGTATTACCCATCCATCCGACGAACAGCATTCCTTCCGCCTCACGAATCGGCAACTCTCCGAAAAAGTCCCCACTCTTTGCCTTTCTCACGCTCACGGTCCCATCTTCGTTATGGAACGTTATAGTGCAATCCTCACCGATCTTAACCCATTTACCGGTCAGCACATCGTCATCTTCATTCGGCATCATTCCTTCCGTCACTTTATCTCCGGATGAACGATACCATCCTCTAAAACGAAATCCCGGTTTCAGATCAGGATATAGTTCGCCGGCTTTCAGGGGCAGATCCTCATAACTCCCATAAGTCCAATCTGCTAAAAAAGTTTTCTTAGTTACAGTATCCGCATCGTCTCCCCAGATAAATGTAATTTCCATGATCCGGATATCGGGATCTCTCTCCCATTGTCCGTACAGGATTAACTCTGCCCCCTGTTCTACAGCATCACCTATTTCATATTTTCTGCCTGCTTCATCATACCATCCCGCAAACTTGTATCCCGGTTTATACTGGGGATAATACTCTCCTTCCTGAAGCGGAAAAGAACTTATCTCTGCATAGCAGCTTTCCGTTACTGTTGTTTCGCTATCCGCATTAAACACATAAGTGATCTGTGTCAATCTATGTTCGCTGTCAATTTCCCATTCGGCATACACAGTATGGTCTTCTCTGAATCCGCACACACAAAAGTTTTCTCTGTTAGGCTTTATTTCGTATTTCTCGCCATCATGCAAATAGTACCATCCAACAAAATTAAACCCATCACGATAAGGCGTCGGAAGCGGATTAGATGTTATCTCGCTCGTTTCAGGGTTATATGATTCATCATATGCATAACCATATCTTACGATCCTGCTTTTTTCAGATACGGTCCCCCCATCAGGATCAAAAGTGACAGTCATGGGAGTGCCCAGTGCAATTTCCTTCCATATTTCATATCTGTAAAAGTACTTTTCAGTAGCTTTCTCTTTATATGTAAATGTCCATTTTTTAGTCATCGAATAATCCGTGTATGGATATTCTTTTTCTACTGTATATTCTTGCTCCGGCTCATGATACTCTTCGTAACCTCCACCCGTAACACTCGTTCGACTTTTAACTCGTCTAAAGCACTTATCTTCTTCTTTAAGCCTTACATACTCTTCTTCATTGACACGATATGCCCTTAGTTTTTTCGGCGTCCATCTGGCAACTGCTGTCGTATCATAAGAAATGGTGACGCTCCCACCGGCAACGATCTGAGTACCATCAGGAAGGAACCATCCGGCAAGGTCATAACCGTATTTTGTAGCTGTTGGTAGCGTGCCATAGCTTCCTCCCGGCGTTACCTTTCGTGAACGCTCGGAACACTCCCCTCCATTTGGATCAAAGGTAAGTGTCACATCCTGCAAGTTCATGTTTACTTCCGGAAGTATACAACAGGCCGACATGCGGCCCAGGCTATCCCAGGCGTATGCATGTGTATAATAGATACCGCGCTCACCGTTATTATGCTCTGAAATATTAGCCGTATAGGTGGCTGTATACTGATTATTTCCCTGTGAAGTTATCGTTCCTCTGGGCCAGGGGTCAGCAAGATCATCCTGCGGATTACCGTCGGCACCGGCTTTTGCTGTCCAGCAGGGGAATTCCACCTTGCTAAGACCCGCCTCCGCTGTAACAGAAACCTGAGCCGTATAGGTTCCGGCAGCCAGATTGATATTGGTTATCTTTCCTTCGGCAACCTGAGGAAGAGCATACGTTTTGCCATTGTCAAGAGCAGACAGATGGATGCACATAGGACGAATATCGCAATTTGGATGTGAGCTGAACCAACTTGAAGTTCCGAATCCCCACGGTTGCTTATTCTTCGCGGAATTATGTGAATAATACAGTGCTTGACCATTGCTATCAAAACCCGCAACTATTAGAGCATGTAAATACCACGGGCCATCATCACATGTCAAATCTTTTGCAATTACTACATCACCCGCAGCAATTTTACCGGCATTGGCACCTGTATTATATACGTAAAGCCCTCTTTTCTCCAATTCAACCATTGTCAGTCCGCTTTTCGCACATATCTCACGCCAACATCTTCCAACTCCATCTTCAATACTATTACCTAATCCTCCCGCCGCAACACATCTGGACACAAATTCTGCACATTTGCCTTGTCCGTCATTCCAGTGCGCCGCAGCATATGCTAACGCATTCGCAACACTATAACTTGCGGCATGCACTTCCTTCTGCGGCATCATCGGCAGCAACATAGCCACCAATAAAACCGCACACACTAACCTTCTGAAAATCCATTTTCTTTTTTCCTTCATCAGCAGATCATCCTTTCTTCGTTGTTTTGTTCATTCGCCGATCTTATTGTGTACACAAATGCAGATCAAAGGGCGATTTGTTCTATCTATTATATCCCCCCCGCAACAATTGGCAACTCATAGTTTATGTTTATATTTCTTTCAATATGTGGCACTTGCAGCATCGAGTGATTGCTCCAATTTGCTCATCCTGCCGCTTCTCACAAAAAAGAGCTTCAGTCCCATAGGGACTGAAGCTCTTTTTTGCAATAAACTCCCAGGTTTATGCACCACTTCCATTTATGTATCCGAATTCATAGACACAAATGATAATTCGTTCTCTTTTCCCTGATCCAGAATGCTGATCAATCTGTATGCCGGCCCGGTAGGATGAGTCCGCCCCAATTCCCACGCTTCCACGGTTTTCTTGGAAACACCCATATAATTTGCAAAAACCATTTGCGTCATTCCGGCTTTTATCCTGATCGCCCGGATTTCGTCATGGTCATATTTCTGTACCGGCGCGATCATTAGTACAGTCTTTTTAGCCTTGCCAACTCCCTTTTCATAATCTATAGCCTGTTGAAGTCCTTCACATAAATCTTCAAACAATGAAGCCATTATGCTCACCTCCTGTTCGCTGCCGCCTCATCCTTCAGCGCCTTTACCAGTTTCCTCAGTACATTCTTTTCTTCTTTGCTGAGATTCTCTTTTTCATTTTTCGTAAATGCCGTTATAAGATAAGTCACCTCATACTCTTCAAAATCAGCATAGCATACCCTGACGCTTCCACTCTTGCCCCTGTTCTCTAAAGGAAATCTTACCTTTCTTATCCCTCCTGTTCCTTCCATAACAGGTCCGGACTGCGGATCTTTTAAAAGCATTATCTGGAGAGCCAAAAGCTCATCCTCACCCAAACCGATTTCCGCCCATCGTTTAGAAAACAGGGGTAATTCTACAAAGGTTCTGACCAATCCATCCATATTTCCAACTCCTTTATGGCAAAATAATACACCCTACATTGTAGGGTGTCAACTTGTTGCTCCTTTATCTTTATTATGTTTCTTATAATCGAAGCTCTTACTCCGGGGATCCTTAGCTGCACACATGCCCCGATGCCGCTTCAAAGTTACACTTCACGATCCCCAGATCGATCTTCGTCATCGGACCGCCCTTGGTGGTGATCACCGCTTCATCACCGTCCAGCGCGATCATGAACTTTTGCTGATTAAGCGCTGTCGGAGCCATCATGGCTGCTTTCACACCGTTCTTGAACCATGCCGGCATATCTGCCTCCGGCACGCTGCACAGTTTTTCCACGGGCTTGGATTTATGCTTGTTTCCGCTGTTTTCTCCATGGCCGATGGCGATCACGCATACGATCTTTTCATCCGCCTGCAGATTCGCCTTGCACTTGCCTTTTCCGTAAGTCCCGGCCACCCAGCAGGTATTCAGGCCCATCATCTGTGCTTCCAGGACCACCTTCTGCCCGTAATATCCGCAGCGCTCATCCAGATCCGGCAATGCTTTGTTTCCCACCATGGCAATATAGTTCTTTGCATTGCTGAATTTCCCGTAGTGTGCGAGGAATGTATCAAAGCACTCCGGATCATCGCAGATCAGCTGCATTCTCAGACAGCTTTCGTCGTTGCACTGTTCGATGAGCATCCCCAGTCTCTCCCGCTCCGTATCGCTCAGAGGGATATCCTTATATTGCCTTACGGAATGTCTTTCTTTTATCGCTTCTTTTATGTCCATGGGATCACCTGCTCTCTTCGTTGCCATAGGCCTCGTTTGTGATTTCTAATACATTATACAGCCTCTGCTCCCGTTTTCTCCTTACATTTTGATTCAATTCCTGTCAATTCTTGTTGCGTTCCCAATATACCCGCGTTATTCCATGTTATTCCGAGACAATGTCATATAACGTTTCGAGCGCTTCTTCCCCTGCGCAGGGATAGTCAGGTTCGATGTAGTCCCCTTTCGACGGATCGATCCGGGTGTAGTAAACAGTCGACACGGAAAGCCACATTCCGATGTCATCGAAACAGAACTGCGTGATCTCGCCGCAGTGGCTGCAGGGTACCGCAGGCGACACTCCGATCACCTTCCCGAGACCATTGTCTGCTATCATCTCGGTAAAAAGCATGGCTGACGAAAGGGTATCCTCATCGGTAAGCACATACACTTGTCCCTCAAATGCAAGCTCCGTATTTCTCCTGTTTTTCGTTTCCCCGTTCTGATGAAACGTCAGATAGTTCCACCTTATCTTCCTGAAATCGTCCCCCTGATAGTATGAGTCTATCGGAAGATACCTGAACAGTTCATTCACGACATATGTGTCACCACCCGGATTGCCTCGCAGATCGATCGCCAGATTCCCGATGTTTTTCTCTTTCATCTCCGCAAACATTTCACGAAGCACATCCCTGTAGTGAGCACTTATCCAGCAATGCTTCAGTGTAAGCACAGCCAGACTCTTTTCTTCATCTATCTCATAATATACATAATCAGTATTATTATCTGATGGCAGGTACTTATCCTGAAGAGCATAGTATTCTTCAGCAGTTATAAAGTCCTCGCGGCTGTAAGTGCGGGATTCCCCGTCTCCATCCCCATTCTTCCAAACGACTTCGTAAGGCGCCTCAACTCCGCACAGATCCAGATAAAACAGGTTTTCCATGTTTACACTGACATGACGTGGTGTTTCATAGGAATAGTAAGGCTCTGCAAGCTCCTTCATCCGCTCCTCCGTCAAGCCGTTTACAGAATATATGCCATAGCCTTTGGCCTTCATCTCGGGGCCATCCGACAGCAGCATGGGGTCCCACGAGTCAAATGACGTATGTCCATCGTGTATCTCATGCAGGATGCTCCGGACGCCGCGCACAAGCTCTATCCTCCTGACCGTATCCTTTGACGCAAGATCAGCTCTGACCTCTTCATACTTTGCCTGAACCTCAGGAGTCAGTCCGTCCGTGAAAGATACATGATACTTTCTCAGGCAATCCATGACCTCCTCAAGCTTGCCCAACGCCTCTTTCTTTGTGAGCTCCGAATTCTCATAATAACGGATCGGCCTGCCGGACTTGTAGCCGTCACTGTTCCAATACGGGCAGGCATACGCAAGAAGCACACACATGACTGCAAAAACACCCGAGATGATCAATGCAGTTATCTTTGACGCTTTCCGTGAAAATGCCTTCCCGGCTATCAGCCGGACAAGCGCTATATCCGCCACGGATGCGGGTATCATGATCCACTGCGGAATATCCTTCCCTATCAGAAAAATGTTCAGCGGAAGCATGCCAATCACCAAAATATTCAGAAAAAGAATGCCAACAACCGCGCCGGGTTTTTTGAGTCTGTTCATTGCAAGTTTACCCTATCCTTTTTATTTCCGTCATGGATCAATGCTCTTCATGCGAAACAAGCTTTCCGTCCCGCCACTCCATGTCATGCGTCCTGCCCGAACGCGAACGGAGTCCCGTGACCTTTCCCGAACGCCATTCTTTCGGAAGTGCCGGAAGAAGCGTATCTGTGCCCTCGTGGCTCTGAAGGAGCATCTCCGCGATGCCCGAGACCAGGCCGAAATTGCCGTCGATCTGGAAAGGCGGATGATTATCGAACAGATTGGGCAGTATGGATTTTCTGAGCAGAGCATAGATGTTCTCGTAACACTGCTCACCATCGCACAGTCTGGCCCACATGTTTATGATCCAGGCCCTTGACCAGCCGGTATGCCCTCCCCCATGTGAGAGCCTTCTTTCTATCGTTGCACGTGCGGCCTTCAGGAGTTCATCCTTATTGGCGCTGTCGAAGAACTGTTTCCCGGGGTAAAGCGCAAAGAGATGGGATATGTGTCTGTGCCCGATCTCCACTTCATCATATTCCTTCGCCCATTCCCGGACGGTCCCGTTCGTTGCGATCTGAGGCTTGGGCAGCCGGTCCAGTATATCGGAATAGCGCTGCTTCTCCTCTTCACTGAGCGCTCCGGTTTCGATCAGTCCGCCAAACAGCTCATAAAGGATCTGCGCATCCATGGACGCGCCTTCACACATCACTCCGCTTTCACCGTTTTCAAGCTTGTACGAATTCTCCGGCGAAACGGTAGGTGACACCACAAGCTGCCCGTCTTCGTTTTCGATCAGGGTATCTTCAAAGAACAGCGCGGCCTCTTTGACCACGGGCAGATACTCATCCAGAAAAGCCCGGTCGCCGCTGTAACGGTAATGTTCCAGTATGTGGAGACACAGCCATGCCGCTCCCATCTGCCAGTAGCTGGCCGGCAGCCATGTATCCTGCGGTGCACAGTCACCCCAGATATCGGTGTTGTGATGCGCAACCCAGCCTCTTGCTCCGTACATCCGTGAAGCAGTTTCCCTGCCGCGCGGCACCATCTTCCTGATGAGTTCAAAAAGAGGATCATGCAATTCGGACAGTCCGGTCACTTCCGCAGGCCAGTAATTCATCTCGGCATTGATGTTGATCGTATATTTGCTGTCCCAGGCCGGCGTGAAGCTTTCATTCCAGATCCCCTGCAGATTTGCCGGAAGGCTCCCCGGCCTGCTCGATGAGACAAGAAGATATCTTCCGTAGGAAAAGGCGAGATTGATCAGTCCGTCATCCGTTCCTCCGTCCTGAACGGCCTTTAATCTTTCATCCGTGGGAACCCCGTCCCTGTCCTCACACTCGATGGACAGACTGCATCTGCTCATGAGGGCTTTCACATCATCAACATGTCTCTGCTTAAGCTGCTCATACCCAAGCTGCCCGGCCTTATCAAGCATCCTTACGGCATCTTCCACGTAGTCTTCACAGTAATAATCCGTCTGTGAAGCGATGAGGATCTCCGCATCCCCGTCCACATGCAGCGTTCTTCCCTGGATATGCGGATTACCCTTTACCGCGCGCATGACCATGCAGAATCGCACGCCGTCCGCTCCCGTGCGTCCCTCCATGCACAGCGTGTCATCGGAAAGTCGGTAAACCCTCGCGCACTGATTCCCGCGTTCGGAAAAGATCCGAAGCGGGGTTCCCTGGCACCTGATCGCCATCACCCTGTCCGGATAGGAAATGAAGCTCTCTCGCACGAATTTCACGCCGTCCTTCGTATAGCTGACTTTATGTACTCCGCTGTCAATGTCAAGCTCCCGCACATAATCCGGCAGCTCCTCGATGCGGTTGAGCTGTCCGCTCCAGCATTCACGTATGCCGGGGATCTGGATGCGCTCGTTACCGTCGGGGATGAGAAACAGGTCTCCGAGGGGCTCATAATGGCTCTGATATTCCGGAATGCCTGCCAGTGTTTCATTGGCCAGGTCTTCCGCCTGAGAGATCCTTCCCTCGCGGATCAGCTTCCGAATGAGCGGAATGCTTTCTTTTGCATCGGGATTGATGCGGTCGCGCACTCCGCCCCAGCATATGCTGTCGTTATTGAGCTGGAATCTGTCGACCAGCGTTCCGCCAAAACACATTGCTCCCACGTACCCGTTTCCGAGCGGAAGCGCACTGTTCCAATCGTTAGTCGCTTTGTCATACCACAATCTGTTCATCGCAACCTCCTGTGATCTCCGCGGCAAAGCCCTCCGGCTTCTGACCCCTTATTGCATTCAGCATACAACAGAACAGAAAAAAAGACAAACGTTCCGTCAGTCAGCTTCTTCGCAGCACCGGATCTTTCTTTCCCTGCTTTCGCATTCGACCCATGCAGGCTCAAAACCCGTAGAGAGCGCGATCTTCCAGGAACCGAGATTGGAAAGGCTTGTCCCGTAATACGGCATGGCTCCCCTTCGCAATGCTTCATCCTTCAGCAGGGTCACAAGCGTGCGCCCTATTCCCCTGCACCGGTATTCCGGAAGCACGTCGATCCCGATCTGCCACATCGTGGGGGTATCGGCCGAGCAGCCTGCCATCCCCATGATCTTTTCGCCGTCCAGAGCGATCACCGCAAGCACATCGGGCCTTTCGGGCAGAAAGCAATCGCAGAGCGCGTTCGAGAACTCTTCCTTTCCGTAATACGGCTCCATGTCCCCCTGTTCCAGCCATCGGATCTTCAGGTCCGTTTTCATGTCCGAGATTTCAGGCCCGGGGAGAAACATGTGGTGCGTAAGTGACATCTGATGACCGTGTTTTCGGAGCTCTTTCTCCAGCTCGTAAAAGTTATGCTGCTCAAAAAGCCAGAAACCGCGTTTGCCTCTGACCCACTCTCTGAGCCAGGGATGGATCTTTTCATCAGCTGATATCACTGTGTTGTTTCCGAACGTTGCCATCTGAAGAAAGAATTTCTTGTCGGAAAACTTCCTTCTTTTTTCATGCAGGACCGGAGTCGTTATCACGTTTTCCTCTCCGCAAAAATCCTCCGGCCTGCAGTTAAACTCGATCGCCAGCTGCTCCCTCACCGCTTCATATATCTCTTCTTTGCTCACGTTCTGTTGCTTCCTTTCCTATTTCGCCAGGATCTCATCGATCTCATCGGCAGCATGTGCATACGGCTCCAGATCATTCCGAAAGCCGGCGCATCTTTCCCGGCAGATGTTTTCGTTTTCCACATCCTTTTTCTCTTCATAGACCCGCCGCAAAAATGCATTGTCGGCATACCCCGCCAGCGCATAGATCTTTTCGCAGCCTTCGATCGGCTCCATGGAACCCATCCGGTCCGTATGATAGGATTTCAGGATCTCTCCGAACGCTTTGTGCTCCAGACGATACTCAAATACGCCCATCTCCGAGATCGAAGGATCCTCTGTCTCCCGGTTCGCATATTTCACGGAACCCAGCATGTCAAAAAAGAATGCGGCAAAAACGACGGCCGCGATGCCGATGGCAACGTTGAATATGGTCTTGAGGATCTTATTCCGCTTCATCCTTCAGCACCTCCTCCATCCGGACTGCCATCTTTGCTTCGGACAGCTGCATGAATTCGTCCGTTTCCTCTTCGCTAAAGTGCAGATAGGTACGCAGCATCGCCCGGAGATCCTGTTCCATGTCCTCAATGCATGCATGATACGTACTGTCCTTTTCCCTTTCCTTCTGGACCGCGATCACTTCATTAAAACTGTCCAGGTAGCGGCAAAAGCCCGACATGTCCACATCGAGGGAATCCCAGTAATCCGGATCCGTGGAGCGCAGGATGATGGTCTCCATGTACCTGACACATTCATAATACGAAGCCGCACAGTAATTCACGGACAGGAATTTCCGGTATTCGTCATAAGTGCAGGGAATCTCATGACTGTAAACAAACGCCTCAAATTCCATGTACTCGCCGCGTGACAGATATTCGTCCATCTCCGCGGTGTATTCCTCCACATGCGCCAGGGCGTCTTTTTTCAGGATCTCATCCGTATCCGGACCTCTGTAATTGTATTCCGTTACGCGGCTCATGACCAGGATGCCGATGACAAGCAATGCCAGGATCACGGCGCGTATTCCCAGACCTGCCAGACTTCCGGCAGACTTTACGACATCCGTTTCTGTTTTCCGAAACTCCCCTTCGAAGCGCCCGATGTTTTCCTCATGTCGGCGCGCCAGACTGTTTTCGGTCTTGCAATACGGGCAGATCTTACCCTCTACTCCGATCGTCCTGCCGCATTTCGTGCATTTCATTCCGCAACTTCCTTTCTACGGTTGACTGCTTTCCGCTCCCTGCCCTTCTTCCGCCGGCATGCTTTCCGTTATCTTTTGGCGGAACTCTTCTTTTCTGTCCTGTTTCTGCTTCCGGTCTCCCAGGGCCGGCAGTGCAAAAAGCAAGAAACCCAGCAGCAGGATCAGAACAACAGCCGCCGCAAAAAGGACGACGGTCTTTGACAAAGCTTTTCCCGCGGCTTTCCCGGCATCGTTCTTATGCGACGCAAGCTCCGTCCGGACATCCTCCAGCTTCTCCATGAATTCCTCTTCGGCCGCCGGATCGTATGCGGTCTTGCAATACGGGCAGCGAACAAGCTTTGCCTCAAATGCTGCCCCGCAGCTTGGGCATTTTACCATCTCACTCATCACTTGTCACTCCATGAAGGCCCTTTTCGATCCCCTGATCCATGTCATCCAGCACACTCTCATATTCCGGGATCACTCCGCGGATCTCGCCTCGGCGTTTCTCGAAATCTGCCGCTTCTTCCGTCTGCCCGTCTTCCGCAAAAATCCTTTCATAGAAGAGCAGATCGGCGTATTCTCCCATCAGGTACAGCTCTTCATCTTCGTCCCTCACCTTGCTGCCGATGCGATACGAACGCGCCATGATCGCTACCGTTCCATAGTCTTTTCTGTCCAGATAGCTCAGGATATCGTCAGGTCGGATGCCTCCCTTTTCAATGTAAACCCAGCTGAGCTCCTCGGAAGCACCTATCAGTGCCTTAAAAAACACAAGACCGAGAACGATATCCAACAGGATGATGATCCACAACTTCCCTTTCCTATTCAAGAGCAAGCACCTCCTCCAGATAAGCTTTCTGCCTGCCTTCCGAAGATTCCAGATACTCTTCCCGTTTCTCCTCATCCAGGCCGAGATAGATCCGCAGCGCTACATCCATTTTCCCCTTCATGTCAAGCAGCTTCCCGTAATGGGGATCCCCCTCCATGTCCGTAAGGGCCCGCTCATACGTATAGAAAAAATTGGCGATCGATCTCTGACAGCTTGAGATATCCGTGTCCACACTGTAATGTTTGGCACCTTCCCCAAACAGGACCACGTTCTCGATGGAATTCATAGCTGCTACATAGTTCGTTGCCATCCCCGAGATCTTTTCAAATTCCGTATATCCCTCTTCGTATGCGGGTATCACATGCGCATTCTCGAACGCCAAAAATGCGGCATAATCCCCGCTGTCAAGATACTGCCGCAGGATTCCGGCATATTCTGCGCTTTTTTGGAGAGATTCGCTGCGCGCGGCCCAATGGGAAAACATGAACGCATTCTTTTCCACATAAGTAGCCGCGACGATCCCGATGACCAACAGAACCAGGACCACGGAGCTTACGATGAGAGCCACGTTCTCCGAAATGATCCCGCAGGCTTTTTCTTTCGCGTTTTTGCTCCGCTCCTTATAATGCTTCATCTCTGCCCGGTGGGCAGCCGACTCTTTATTTACGGCCCCGCAATAGGGACACACTTCATCCAGGAGCTCAACCTCCGCTCCGCAATTCGGACATTTCATTGTCTGATGATCTCCTTCTTGTTCCGGCCAAACGCCGCACACAAAGGCATAGTATAGCACAGAGCAGGGATTATCACAAGCTTGTCAGATCACGATCCTGACAGAAAGACAGCCGTCTTCATAGGATGCGCTGACACTTCCGTGCATGCGCTCCACAAGCGCGCGGACGATCGAAAGTCCGATACCGCTTGCATTTTGAGCCGACTGAACCGTATAGAAACGATCAAAGAGCTGTTCCACCGTTGTGGCGGACAGCCCTTTCGCATGATTTGAAAAAGTGATCTCACCGTCATCCGTGAGTGTGATCTTCAGATCCCCGTCACTGTACTTGACGGCATTGTTCAGCAGATTCGTAAACACCCTGGTCAGTTCTGCCTTGTTGACGCTGCGCTCGATGCGCTTTTCGCTGAGGCAGATCTCGGGGGCGATCCCCCTTTCGCTGAGCGCCGGATAAAAGCCGCTGATGCATTCCGCAAGCAGCATGTTGACGTATACCGTTTCCGTCTCGGGTTCCTCTTCGTCCGAAAGGATCATGGAATAACGGAACAGATCCTCAGTCAGCTGCTTCATCATCCCGGAACGTTCCTTCATGATCCCGATGTAACGCGCCTGCTTTTCTTTGTCATCGGTCTTTTCCAGCATGTCAAGGTATCCGCAGATCGCCGTCAGCGGAGTCCGCAGATCATGCGAAATGTTCGTGATCGATGCCTTCAGCTCCGCGTTTCCCTGATGGTACTGCAGGTGCTCCTCTCTCAGCACCCGCAGCCCTGCATTCAGTTTATCCGCCAGCATGACAACGTCCCTGTCTGCCGTGGATACATCAATGAGCGTATTGGTATCACTTTCCGTCCTGTCGGCAAAATCGTCCGCGATCTCCCGGATCGATCGTTTGAGAAGAAAGATCTTTATGCAAAGGACCGCGATGACGATCAACAATATGCCGACAACAAGATAGATCATGAGATGTACTCCTTTACTTCAGGTCACGCTTTTTGAAGATCAGCATTCCGGCAGCCAGCAGCACCAGCGCCTCTGCCGCAGGAATGAGAACCCCTTCGGCACCCGTTTCTTCGTCAGTCGTGATCAGCTGTGAAACGGGACAAAGCTTGTGAATGGTCTCATAAACCTTCCGCTTGCTGCCGCCGACATATTCCGGATTGATGACAAGCGCAGGATCATCCGGAACCTTTTCGTATTGCGGAAGCACCTGTGCCGGGATCTGCTCCACCGGAATATATTGGGGCGCGGAAAGAAGCTGTACCGTCATGATGCCGCAGATCAGGATCAGAAAAGCTGCTATCACTGCCGTCACGCTCCCCAGGCTCTTGCTCTGCAGGCAAAGACCGATCATGACATAAAGCGCCGTCAGCATGGTAACTCCGAAAAACGATACCAGCACCAGCATGAACAGACCCTTTGCACTCAGAGAATACCCTCCCAACAGCAGAGTGCCCAGGCCGGAAATCGTAAGCCATACGAAAACATACATGATCATTACCGCCGCATGGCAGGTGATAAAGCTGCTCAGATAGATGCTGATCCTGTCATGACCCGCCGCGATCTTGTTCCGCAAAGTACCGTACTGATGCTCAGCCCCCAGAAACGATGTGATCAGCACTGCCGACAGCACCACTATGGTCAGAAAGCCTGATACGATATAACTCTCGGGCGAAGGAAGGTTTCTTCCCTCTTCCCTGAACAGGTACTCCTTTATGATATCGAAACCACCGATGAAAAACAGCACTGCCAGACAGATGTATAAGGTCTTGATCCGGAATGTCCTTTTGATCCCCGCACGTATAAGCTTATTCATGGCTGCCACCTCCCACAAGAGAGATATAGTAGCTTTCCAGGCTTTCATCACGTTCGGATGCCGTGATCAGATCGCAGCCGTGTTTATCCAGCTCACGGGTGATCTGTGACAGAACCGGAGACGCATAGACGTCCGCGTTCTGTTCATCCGTGATCCTGTATTCCAGGCCCATCCCGTCCAGCACCATGGCCAGCGCCTTCACATCCGTCACCGTAAGCCGGATGCACTTTCTGCACTCTCTTTCGAGCTCTTCCGCGCTCATCTCCTTGACGACACGCCCCTGATCGATGAAGCCGTAGTGGGTAGCCAGCTTGGAGAGCTCATCAAGAATGTGCGACGAGATAAGGACCGTGATCTTCCTCTCACGGTTAAGCGCAAGGATCAGCTCACGGATCTCGATGATCCCCTGGGGATCCAGACCGTTTATCGGCTCATCGAGAACCAGAAAATCGGGATCGCCGCAAAGCGCCACTGCGATGCCCAGTCTCTGGCGCATGCCGAGCGAAAAATTCTTCGCTCTTTTTTTGCCGGTATCCTTGAGCCCCACAAGATTCAGAAGCTCGCCGATCCCTTCGTAAGTCGGTCTTCCCAGCACGTCATACTGCTGTTTGAGGTTATCCTCTGCCGTCATGTCCAGGTAGATCGAAGGGGTCTCCACGATCGCGCCCATCCTGCGCCGTGAGCGGGAAATCCCTCTGTCGCTGTTTTTCACTCCGAAGAGTTCAAAATCTCCGCTGTCCGCTTTCTGCAGTCCGCAGATCAGACGGATCAGTGTCGTCTTTCCTGCGCCGTTCTTTCCGACGAAACCGTATACCGAACCTTTCGGCACATTCATCGTAAGTCCCCTGAGAGCCGTGAAATCCTTATACTTCTTTTCAAGGCAATTTGTTTTCAGAATGTATTCCATGATACATCACCTTCCTTTCTGAAAACAGGATATCATGCAACAGTTAAGAAAACGGTTAAGAGAACAGTTAAGATTTGGTTAAGAACAATCCGTGAGCATGAAGCCTATGCCCCATACCGCGGATATATGATCTTTCCCCGTTGCAGCCTTGAGTTTGCGGCGAAGATTGTGGATGTGGATCTTGAGGGAATCCTCGGTGCAGTCGGGCGTATCGTCGCTTATGTTCTCCAGTATGGTCAGTTTGGGCACCACCTGGGCAGGCTTCAGCATCAAAAGCCTCAAAATGGCGTACTCCGTTCTGGTCAGCCGTATTTCCGTGCCGTTGCACGCAACGGAATGTGCGTCCTGATCAAGGGATATGTCCTGAAACCGCAGGATGTTTTTATCGGGAGCCGCCTCCGCCCTTCGAAGCTGCACGTCAATGCGTGCCAGCAGTTCCTCCATCTCGAAAGGCTTGGTCATATAATCGGCAGCGCCCCCGCGCAGGAGCCCCACCTTGTCCGCCGTCTCTGCTTTTGCGCTCAGAACGATCACCGGGATCCCCTTGATCTGTTGTATCAGCTCTTCCCCGCTCAGGCCCGGAAGCATCAGATCCAGCAATATCAGATCCGGCTTCTCCCCGGCCAGAAGCAACTGTGCTTCCGTTCCCGAATACGCTGCGATCACCTCGTAGCCTTCTTCACGCAATCTTTCATTCAGCATTTCGTTGATGTGCCTGTCATCATCAACGATCATGATCCTGCTCAAGTTTCTGCCCTTTCCCTTTTTTCGGATAGCATGCTCCGCACTGTTACTTATAGAAATACTGCAGCAGCAGCAATGTCACTCCGTCGTATGATTTTTCCTGAAGGATCTCTCCCTGGATCCTCCAGCCTTCCGTTGCCGTGTCGGATATCAGCTCATCCACGGCAGGCATTTCGTCTATCACGTGGGAGTCGGCGTCATAGATCGCCCATTCGATCTCCGCGGCTGCATCGTTGATCCGGTAAACACGTTCATCGAATTCGGGCTCCGGTCCGAAATGCTCCAGATAGATGGCTTTTAACTGCTCAATGTCTTCTTTCGTTTCAAGCTTTTCGGGAAGGGTAACGGCCCCGGATGCCACCAGCGCATCCATCTTTTGATCCCGGGCATCAATATAATCAAAAAGGATGTATCCGTACATTTCCCAGAAAGCAGAGAGACGAAGGTACGGATCCTCGCTCCTGCTCAAAGCCAGGACACTCAGAAAGTTGGCCTCATTTTCAAGATAGTAGCCTTTATGATGGCAATACTCATGCGCTTCCAGTGTCAGCAGATACAGGGGGTTGATATAGCGGTTGTGCGTGGGTTCCATTGTAAAAGGATAGTTATATCCTCCTATGTTCATGCGATCCAGGATGTCGGAACAGATCGCTGCCTTGACCGGCGGATAATGCCCCTTCAGGCAGACAAACTCATTCCCCAGCTCCTGCATCGCTTTGGCGATGAGTTCCCGGTTTTCTTCCTCCGTTCTGAAATCCACACTGCCGTCTTCCGCGATGGCGATCTCTTCGGCAGCGGCATTCCCTCCGTTCACGATATAGCACAGGAGATCATAAAGCTCTTCATAGGTGAAACTCGTGCGAAGCTCGGGATTCCCCTGCTTCAATACGGTTCCGTTAAACGGGATGAACCAGGTCGGAACATACAAAAACACGACGATCAGAAGCCCCAGGGAAAACGTTTTGAAATGCAGAACGGCAAATTTCCGATAAGCTGCCTTTTTACGCAGAAACAGCAAAAGGATCAGGATCACAACGGATGCCACCGCCATGAACGCCCCGATGAACATCACGATTTCTCCCACAGCAAACGGGAACGGCTCGGTGATGAAGGTGATCACGTCACATACTTTTCCGTAAACGTTTAATGCGTACCAGTCACAAAAGCTGTGTGACAAAAGCGCCGGGACAAGACCCAGCACAATGAGAGCCGTGACCACGATCACCGCTTTCAGGTATCGTGACAGCATTTTTTTGCTCTTTTTCGATTTTTCGCTTTTCTCTTCCCGTTCTTCCATGCGTCCCCCATGCTCCGCAAAAAAATGGCATACCCAAGCTATGAGTATACCATTTTTTGAACGGATTTACAAACGCGTGACGGCGGGAATTCAGGCAGGTCCGTCGATCGGAATGTAAACGGTAAACTCGATCTCCCCGTGCTCCGGATCCGTCTTGACATAAATGTCCCCGTACAGCTTGCGGGCGATCTCCCGCGCTTCAAAAAGACCGATCCCGCTCCCCGCGACCCCGGATGCATTGGATCCGCGCCAAAAGCTGTTGAAGAGATAGGGAAGCTCGTTTTCATCGGGCACCTGCCCTCTGTTCTTCACAATGAAATAAAAGCCGTCCCCTTCTTTGTCCAGGTTCAGCGATATGCCCTCGCCGTTTCCGTATTTGACCGCATTCTCCACAAGCTGCGACAGGATCCTGCATATGCCGCTTTTATCGCTTTTGATCATGGCATTGTGCCCGGCTTCGATCGAAAGCGGGATCCGCAGGACCTCCAGCCGCATCGCAAACCGGTCTCTGATGAATTCTTCGATCTCCTTCAGGTAAAACGGCTCAACCTCCGGTTCAAAATCCGCGATGCCGGCCGAGGCTTTTTCGATCAGCTCTTTCACGAGCTCCGTGACATCATCAGCGTTTTTGCTGATCTTTGCCGCAACCTCCGCGTCCTTTTCATTTATGACGCCGTCCGGCTGGTAAAGGCCCGTGCTGATGGCATCCGCATAAAGCTTGATGTTTGCAACGGGGGTCTTGATCCCGTGCGCGATCGTTGTCATCATGGTAAGATGCTCGCGGCTCAGCTCGTTGATGCGTCTTTTCTTGTTCTCCAGATTGTCGCTCAGCATATTGATCCCCCATACAAAACGTCCGAACAAACGGTTTTTTGTCTCGGGGATCTTTTCGGTCATCTCGTTTTTCGAGAGTTTTTCCGGATAGGCCGCGAGTTTTCCGAAAGGAGCAAGGATCGCACTGTTAATGTAGAAACACACGGAAAGCGTGATGATAAGCGCCGCCGCAAGGCAAAGGTTCATCAGCAGCCGCAGCCGGACGCGCACGGCATCCCGGTACACAAAGCCCACAAAGCCGATGATGCGCCCTTTATGATGAAGGGCCCACAGCCTGACGGAAGCGTCTTCCTTATTGATGAGCGACACCTCACTGTTCCCTGCTTCCGCAGGATAATAGCAGATCCTGTCCGGCGCCCCTTTTTTTTTCGAAAGCGGGCTCTCTCCGGCCTGCATTTTACGGTCGAGTTCCGCGATCTTTTCCTCTGCCTGTCCGGGATCTTCGTTTTCCATGCTCTCCTGAAGCTCGGAAAAAACACGGTTCATCCAGATGACCGCTTCATTCTCATTACGTTTTACGAATGCGGAAAACAAAAGATTTAATGCCAGAAACAATGCGGCAAAAAGGAACACCACAGATATAAAAAGCTTTGCGAGCCTCTTCATTCCCCGCCGCCTCCGAACTGATAGCCCACTCCCCAGACCGTACGGATCAGCCTGGGATTCTTCGGATCCTCTTCCAGCTTCTCGCGAAGCCATCTGATGTGCACGTTCAGGCTGCCCTGTTCGCTGACGGAATCAAAGCCCCATACTTCGTTGAACAGCTTCTCTTTTTTGATGACCTGGGCAGGATGCGCCATCAGGTACGCCAGAAGATCGAATTCTTTGGCGCCCGCGGGGATCACCTCCCCGTCTTTGTATACGGTCCTTGTGTTAAGATCCAGCGTGATGTTCTCATGACTGAGCAGCTGCCTGTCCTCCGAAAGCTCATAAGTCCGGCGGAGCAAGGCCCGGATCTTGAATCCGAGAACAGGGATCGAAAACGGCTTGTCGACATAATCATCCGCCCCTACCTGAAGCCCCAGGATCTTGCTCTGATCATCGGTCTTTGCACTCATCATGAGAACGGGGAGCTTCTGTGTCTTCCGGATCTCCTGAAGCGCCTCGTATCCGTCCATTCCCGGGAGCATGACATCAAGAAGCAGCAATTTGAAGGCTGCCTTCCGGAGGGCTTCGATCCCCTCCTCCGCATTCATCTTCCATTCCACGCTGTAGCCTTCGCGCCTGAGGAAGTCGCAGATCAGGGTACCCAGTTCTTCATTATCTTCGATCACAAGTATGTCCGTCATGTCCCTATCATACTTCGTTTTATCGCTTTTTACAACTCCGCCGGCACATCCCCGAAATTCCCGACCTTCACGAATTCCGGCACATCTTCCGCATAATAGCCCTGTGTAAAGGCCACATGGATGTCACCGCTCGCGTAATCCACGATCACCGTATGTACCGTTCCTGCGTTATGCACATTCAGAACCTCATGCTGTTCCACGACCTCTTTCGACATGAGCCCCTTCACATCCGCCACGGAGAATCTGTCTTTCTCGCTGACCCATTTATTATACTTTGCAAAACGGTCGGTGTTGCTGTTAACACCGGTAAAGGAATCCCGGTTCCCCTTCGTCGCAAAGGAATTGACGATGCAGAGCGCATCGGCACTGTCCCATTCAAGTCCTTCCATCAGCTCCGTATCGGCGCTGCGGAGGACCGAAACCGCTTTTCCCGCTTCCCGGACCTCACGTGTCGCGTTCTCACAGCAAAAGGCATCTTTGCTGTCCGTTACCAGAAGATTGTTGCACCAGGTAAAGTCTCCGCTCTCCGCCAGCAGGAACTCGCCGGCTTCCCGGGCCGTCCGGAACTCTTCCAACGCATGGCGGATCTCGTGGGTATAGCACTTCTTTCCTTCGTATACAAAGGGCATCCCTTCCGCGGCCCCGGTCCCGGAACCCACATCCAGTATGGCGATCATCACTCCGTCATCATTCACGGCCGTGATCATGTCCAGGATCCCGAGAATGCTGATGGCGGTGAGCGAACGTTCGTGCTTCTTCATGTGCATCACGGCATGGATCTTTGTCATCTGTGCCTCGCTTCCGAGGTTCCATTCCAGATTCCGCATGGTGATCCGTTCCCCCGTGACGGTCCTGCTGCCTCCGAGGGAAAGCGCGCTGCAGGCCGTTCCCCTGAGGGCATCCGGTATCATCTGCATCGTGAGCGCTTCGATATAGCTGAGCTTTCCGTCCTCCTCGTATCCCTCTTCTCCGCCGGAGAGGGTTCTCGCAAAGCTCTCGATCTCCCTTCTGTAGTCCTCCGGGATCGACGCTTCGAGTGTCAGGACTCTTTCTTCAAGCGAAGCGTAATTTGCCGGCCGCCCGAGAAACACGCTTCTCAGGTTTTCATGCAGATAAGGATCGAAAAACGCCGCATAATCGGGCACCGCCTCAAGAATGGTCTTTGCATAAGCTGCTCCCACTTCTTCGGGGCTGCTCTTCTCATAATCCAGCGTTACATCATAATAGGATGCGTATCTCTTGATCTCACACAGCCCGTCATCCGAGAGAAAGGTATCCAGCAGTTCTTCCGTTCCGCTCTCATCCGACAGGAATATTTCTTCTTCCACGTTATAAGAGCCGACCTTCACCATCCCGCCGGTCCCCTCCGGCACTTCCCTGCTCCCGCATCCGCACAGGGCAGTGAGCATGACCGCAACGACAAGTTTTCCGATTGTTTTTTTATTCATTTCGTATTCTCCATATTTTGATCTGATCGATGGACCGGAAGGATATCATCAAAACCAGCGAGATCAGGACCGCGACCGCAAGAGCCAGCCCAAGCAATGCCGGAAGCGGAGGTGACGCGAGCGTGAATTCCGCGATATCCAGGGCCGTTGTTCCGATCTTTCCGAAAAGAAGCTTTGACAGTGTGAAGGACAGGAGCGTTGCTCCGGCAGTTGCAACCGCCACCAGCAAAAGCATCCTTTCATAATGCCAGCCCCGTATGCTTCCTTTGCCAACCCCGAGGCTCTTCAGCATTGCAACGTCGCTCGTCTCTTCCTCGATGAAGATCTGCTGGTACAAAAACGTCATCGCAAACGTGGTGACCGTCATGATGATCCCGGTCGCTGCCAGAAGCAGATCCAGTATCGATCCGTACCGGCTTCCCATGTCATATTCAAGGACCTGGTCATAATCCCATACCTGTATGTCCTCATTGAGTTCACGCATTTTTTCCACATAGCCTTTGTATTCACTCTCGTCCCCGCCGATGCTGATGCTGAAGATATCCCAGTCATCGGATACAATGTCATCCCCGTTTTTTGTCATGAAGACTCCGTGATCCTGCAGGCTTTCCACATAGCCGGTAACGATGAAATCCCTCTGCACGGTCTCCGTTGAAAAGCCGTCTTCTCCGTAAACTTCATATTCCACCGTGATCGTATCTCCGAGAAGGATCCCGAGGCTGTTTTTGAAAACATGGGATACGATAACTTCATTCGGCAGTTTCGGGGCTTCGCCTCCTTTTACAAGTTTCATCTTGTCCAGCTCATAATCCCCATAGTTCAGGACGATGGCTCTTTCGCCCTCCGGCGTGAGCAGCATGGCATTCTGCTGGTCGATGATCTGATAATCCAGGGGTATCCCATGCTCGCCGTAATATCTTTCATAGTAGAAGAAAACATTCCGGTAGCTTCCCTCGCTTTCGACCAGCCGGTCTCTCAGATCCTCCTCCGGGCGGATCATCACCTCTCTGTCACCCGAGTTCCAGTAGGTCCTTCGGAAGTCATCGCTGACGATCGTGGCCTTGAGCTGTACCACCATCAGGATCACGACCATTCCCGTCATGTAGCTCAGGATCAGATAGCGGTATCTTTTGATCCTGCCCGTGATGTCACATAGCGCCAGGAAGAAAGGTACGGATGTTTTCCTGCTCTTGTGAAGGAAAACCCCCGGCAGTTTCCGGAATCTCTCACCGCGGTTTTCACCGTGTATCGTATCCATCACGGATATCTTCCGCATCCTCCGGAGCGAAAGGAAGGAAAACGCCAGCATGAGAAGGATAAAGACCACACTGCTTCCTGCCCCGAGCAGATAGAGAAAAGCGGGATCCGGATTCAGCGTATTGCTGATGAAATTCCGTATCATGAAACGGCACAGAGCCGTTCCGGCAACGCTGCCGATGACTGCTCCGACCAGCGCAAACACGATATATTTCACGATGAACAGGGAACGGTAGGAGAGCGAATCCACACCGATGGCTTTCATCATCCCGATCTCGCGCTCTTCTCTCTTGATCGTCGCACGCAGGCTGAAGCTGATCGACATGAAAATGAGCAGGATCAGCGAGACACCCATGAGGGCCATGAAAATGCCGATGATCAGGGATACCATGGCCGCATCGGAGTAGGTATTGGTCTTGCCCGCATAGATATTGTCGACAGCTCCCTGTATCCTGCCTTCCGGCCCGAGGCAGGTCAGATCCTCCTGGAGCTGCCATCCCCATTCCCTGAGCTCCGCTACCGATCCCAGCTGTTTCGCAAGCTTTATTTCATAGAAATCCGTTATCCCGGAGAATTCCTTCATGAGGGAAGCAAAATCCTCATCGGAAAACAAAACCCTGTACTGCAGCACACTGCTCGGATCCTTGAAGATATGGGATACCGTGAATTCATAGATGTTTCCCATGTCCGTCGTGAGCCGGATCTTATCCCCGGGCTTGCTTCCGGCATAATTTGCAAGTGTCTGGGGCAATGCCACACAGCCGTTCTTTAAGCTAAACTGCTTGTCATCCCGGTCGTAGGGAATGTTCTGTTCCCTGCTCACGGGAGATATCAGGAAATCATTGTCGTAAAGGCTGGTGGTGCTCCTCTTGTCAACTCCCTCAAATTCGATCCTCGAAGTCGGCAGCAAAACCCTTTCGGACACCAGGATCTCCCCCATCTCCGGATTCGTCCGCAGGACTTCTTCGATCGTCTTTCTCTGTCCCTCCGCATCGGATACACTCTTTGCCACGCAAAAGATGACGTCCGAGGTGTTGCATTTCTCGTAGGTTTTGTTGATCCCGCCGAACAGCGTGTAGAGAAATCCCGTGCTCATGACCAGAAGCGTGGCGGAAATGATCATGAAAATGCACAATACGATATTCAGACCGACCTTATCCTTCAGGTCTCTTTTCAGCATCCTCCAATACATGATCCTTTACCACCCCATCTCTTCCAGCCATTTTCTGAGTTTCCGTTCACGCCGCATCACTTCCTCACGTCCGTCCGACGCTTCCTTCCGGTTCTCCTCTTTATCCGCTTCTTCCCTTTTCCCCAGCTTTCCGAGAACCAGTTCGCCCCGGATGTCACCGTCCACCAGATAGAGTATGCGGTCGGAATTTGCGGCGACCTTTTCACTGTGGGTGACCATGAGTACCGTCGTGCCCGCCTCATTTGCCGAAACCAGCTCCCGAAGCACTTCCATCGACGCCTTGGAATTGAGTGCCCCGGTAGGCTCGTCCGCAAACAGCACCCTGGGCTTGTTGATCAGCGCTCTTGCCAGGCAGGCTCTCTGAAGCTGGCCGCCCGAGACTTCCGTGATCTCCCTTTCCGCCGTTTCGATGATGCCGAGGCTTCGCATCAGCTCTTCCGCACGCTGATTAACTTCCGTCCTGGACACAAGCTTTGCCTGGTATCCGGGGAGCACGATGTTGTCGAGGATGCAGAGTTTCTTCATCATATACATCTGCTGGAAGATGAAACCCATCTTCAAAAGCCTGAGCTTCGTGAGCTGCTTCTCGTTCATCTTTGAAAGATCTTCCCCGTCAAAGATCACCGTTCCGGCTGTCATGTTGTCCATGCCGCTGATGGTATAGAGCAGGGTCGACTTTCCGGAACCGCTCGGCCCCATGATGGAGACGAACTCGCCTTCCTCGATCTTTAAGTTGATGTTCTGCAAAACGTTATTGCTGTACCCGTCCACTATGTAAGTCTTGCAGAGATCCGTTGCTTCCAGACATGTTTTTTTCATCATTCACCTCTTATTCTTCCTGCGGGATTTCTCACCCCTTGCACTGAATCTAACAGGCAGATTCTTAAAAAATCTTTAAGAAACAATAATTTTTTCGAAAACCTGCTGCCCGGGCAAAAAAAGAACGCCTTCAGGCCAAAGCCCGAAAGCGTTCTGCAAGGATCTAAAGCCGGAAAACGGCCCCTTTTCTTTATTCCTCTCTGAGATCGAAGACGCGCTTGGTCTTCTTTTCGGAGCGCGGCAGCGTGCCGACGGGAACCACCGTGACCTTGGGCGTCACGTTCATCTTGGACTTGAAGGCCTCCCTGATCTGCAGGCCCGTCTTCTCAAAGTTGACACGGCCCTCGGCCTCGACCGTGATCAGGATCACGTCCTTGTTGATCTCGTCATCGTGCGCGATGGTGATGTTGTACTCACTCGACACGCCGTCGATCTGGCCCAGAAGCTCTTCCACCTGGCTGGGGAACATGTTCACGCCGTGAACCTTGAACATGTCGTCGCTTCTTCCGCGGATGATATCCAGTCTGGGATGCTTCGATCCGCAGGGGCATTCGCCGGGGATGATGCGGGACAGGTCGTGGGTTCGGAAACGGAGGAGCGGAGCACCTTCTTTCACGAGCGTGGTTATGACGATCTCGCCCTCTTCTCCGTCTTCCACGTTCTTGCCCGTCACCGGATCGATGATCTCTATGTAAAGATAATCATCCCAGTAATGCATGCCGCTCTGCTTGTCGCAGTTTATGCCGATGCCGGGTCCGTAGATCTCGGTAAGGCCGTAGATGTCATAAAGCTCTATGCCAAGCTTGTCGTGGATGTATTCGCGCTTCTTTTCGCTCCAGCGCTCGGAACCGATGACGCCCTTCTTCAGGCAGATGTCTTTCTTCATGCCGCGGCGTTCGATCTCTTCTGCAAGCAGAAGCGCATAGGAAGAAGTGGCACAGATCACGGTGGTCTTCAGGTCCACCATCATCTGAAGCTGTTTCTCCGTGTTTCCCGGACCCATGGGGATGGCCATCGCACCAAGCTTCTCACAGCCGGCCTGGAAGCCTATGCCCGCGGTCCAGAGACCGTATCCCGGCGTGATCTGCAGACGGTCCTTTTTGGTGATGCCGGCCATCTCATAGCATCTCGCAAACATGGTCGCCCAGTCATCCACGTCCTTTGCGGTATAAGGTATGATGACAGGCTTGCCCGTGGTACCGGAAGAGGAATGGATGCGCACCACTTCCTCATCCGGAACAGCCTGTATTCCCAGGGGATAGGCATTGCGGAGATCATCCTTGCTCGAGAAAGGAAGCTTCTCAAAATCCTCCTGCGAGCTCACGCCGGATATGCCGGCATCGCGGTATACCTTTCCGTAATAACTGTCGGTGGCAAGCAGACGTTTGATCTGCGCATCAACCTGCTGTAATTGGGTTTCATTCAGCTTCATTGTTTTATCCTCTCTTTTTTTCCCCAAAGGGGATTTATGTTTTGATCCTTCAGCCCCTGCCGATCTCGTATCCGTTCATGAACGCTTTCAGATTGGCCTCCCGGAACTTCTCCGGGACTCTTTTCTCGATCTCCCCGGTAAGCGTATCTTTTTCAATGCCCAATCCCCCGCTTCCCGCGGCGATCCCGAGCAGGAGTATGTTCAGGAATTTTACCGAACCGAGCTTTTCGCATTCCGCCACACCGTCGGCAAAGATGCAGCCGCCGCGCTTTTTCAGATATGCCGTCATTTCGCTGCCGTCATATCCCGAACCGGAAAGGGAAGCCGTCACGGGCTTTACCGCAGCGGTATTCACCACGGCGATGCCTTCCGGGGAGAGATAAGCAATGTTCCTGACGACCTCCGAAGGCTCAAAACCGATGATCAGATCGGCCTTTCCCAAAGGGATCAGCGGGGAATACGCTTCATCCCCTATCCTCACATGACTTGTTACCGGGCCGCCTCTCTGGGCCATTCCTATGGTCTCCGCCGAATGGACCGTGTTTCCCTCCGTCATGGCGGCAGCTGCGATGATCCTGGATGCAAGCACGGTCCCCTGTCCGCCGACGCCGCAGATGAGTATGTCTTTCTTCATCATGACGCACCTCCTATCGCCGATACGGGACAAACCTGCGCGCACAGACCGCAGCCGGTGCACAGCGATGCATCGATGCACACCTTTCCGTCCGTCAGGGTCAGAGCCGGGCAGCCCGTCTCACGGATGCATTTTTTGCAGTTGATGCAGCTTTCGCCGATGGTGCATTTCTTCGAAGATTTTTCGATGGCTATGCAGGGCGACTTGAAAATGATCGCCTTTACGCCTTCCATGGCGGCGCATTCCTTTACCGCAGCCACGGCCTTGTTAAGATCGAGCGGGTCGACCGTAATGACCTTTGCAAGTCCTATGCCTTCCAGGATCGCCGGAATGCTGATCTTCTGCGTCACATGTCCCATCATGTTCCTGCCGGTTCCCGGATGAGGCTGGTGCCCCGTCATGGCGGTTGTCGAATTGTCCAGAATGCAGATCGTGATATCTGCCTCATTGTATACGGCGTTGACAACGCCCGTCAGTCCCGACGCGAAGAAGGTCGAGTCCCCGATGAATGCGAAAGCCTTGCCTTCCCTGTCGACATGGGAAAAGCCCTGCGCCATCGTGACGCCTGCTCCCATGCAGAGGCAGGTATCGACCATGTCGAGCGGCATCGCGTTTCCCAGCGTATAGCAGCCGATATCTCCGCAATAGTAGGTCTTCTGTCCTTCCATGGCTTTTTTGACGGCATAGAAGGATGCCCTGTGGGGGCAGCCCGCGCACAATACCGGAGGTCTGGCCGGCAGAGGCGGGATGTCCTCCGTCCGGGTCTTCTTTTCCGCTTCCGGCAGGCCGAGGAATCTTTCCAGCACGGCTTTTACGCTGTCGGCACTGTTTTCACCCATCGCGGCAACATGCTGCGTCAGCTTTCCGAATACCTTGACGGAAAGGGCGTGCTTCCCGGCAAGCTTCAGGATCTGCTCCTCAAGATAAGGACTCAGCTCCTCCAGGCACGTCAGCTCTTTTACGCCCTTCAGTTCCCTGAGCATGAAGCTTTCGGGAAAAGGATAGGGCGTGGCGACGCGGATCAGCTTCACTTCCGGATGGTCCTTCAGGAATTCCTTCGCGTACATGTAGCTTATGCCGCCGGCAAGCACGGCTTTTTCCGAAGCCTCCCCCTCCGCGGTGTTAAAGCGGTACGAGGAGAAATCCTCTCCGATGCGGACGTTCCGCTCCTCGATCATCCCGTGATTCTTATAGGAAAGACGCGGGAAGATCACAAAACGCCCCGCGTCCTTTTTGAAGCCTTCAAATTGTTTGGGTACATAGGAATCCGATGCTTCCACCGATGCGTAGCCGTGATCCACACGGGTGGTGGGTCTGAAAATGACGGGAGTTTTGTATTTTTCCGAATAATCGAAAGCATCCTGTATCATCTCGAACGCTTCCTCGGGAGAGGAAGGATCAAAGACGGGGATGCGGGCAAACTCGGCAAATCTTCTGCTGTCCTGCTCGGTCTGCGAAGAAATGGGACCGGGATCGTCTGCCGATACCACTACCATTCCTCCCTCCACGCCAACATAGGCGAGGGACATCAGCGGGTCCGAGGCCACATTCAGTCCTACCTGCTTCATCGTGACCAGCGCCCTTGCTCCCGAATAGGCTGCTGCCGATGCCACTTCCAGCGCTGCCTTCTCATTGACCGACCATTCCAGATGAAGCCCTTCATGCGGGTATTTCGCGATGGTCTCGATGATCTCGGAGGAGGGGGTGCCGGGATAGCCGCAGGCCACATTTACGCCTGCTTTCAGGGCGCCGAGTGCGATCGCCCCGTTTCCCATTACATATTCTTTCATGCGCACGATTCCTTTCCGCCACGGCCGGTCGGAAAAGCCTCCCGCCGGTCGTTTTTCTGAAGAAACAGTATAGCATCATTGCGCGCCATTTACAATTGCCGGATGACATCCCCTCTGCTGTTCCGCTCCGGGCGCTCCTGTTCCCGCAGGTCCCCGAGCATCCCCGTGAATCTTTCATTCGAAGCGTGATCCCTGACCGCGATCCGAAACCACCCGCTTCCGAGACCGGGATAATCACTGCAATCCCGGATCAGGATCCCGCGCGACAGGAGCGCACGGTACAGATCCTCCGGCCCGCGGATGAGCAGGAAGGGTGCCTCCGAGGCAAACACCTCAAGCCCCGACTCACGCAGTTTTTCGGAAAGGAATTTTCTTTCCCTGCATATCAGCTCCCGCGAGCTTTGTGCGAAATCCGTCTCCGCAAGCACACGGCAGCCCGCGGTCAGCGCAGCCTCTGCCGGCACCGAAAGGTTCCATTCCGGAAGCTGCGCGCGCATCCGTCTCACGTTCTGCGCCGAAGACAACGCATATCCCGCACGGATGCCCGGAACGGAAAAAAGCTTTGTTACAGAACGCACGATGATCAGATGCTCATATTCTTCCAAAAGCCTTGCGCTCCTGCACGGAGAAAGTGTTTCCGCTTTGTCCGACAGAAGCAGGAAACTCTCGTCAAGGAGCAACGAGACGCCCTGCCGTTTTGCCCGTTTCAGGATCTCCTCCAGAACATCCTCCTCAAGGCTTACCCCGGCAGGATTGGAGGGATCGCAGAGGATGAGCAGCTCCCCTTCCGAAGCCCCCGGGAAAAGTTCATCAAGCATGGAGGCCTTAAGCCGGAAGCCGTCGGATGCATCAAGGATCACTCTTTTGACCGGGCAGCAGGCCGCCTCCAGGGCATGGGCATATCCGGTGAACGCAGGTTCCGGAAGGATCGCCCGTACGGGCCGAAGTGCCCTGACCGCTGCGAGCAAAAGCTCCGACGCCCCGTTCCCGGCGATGACACAGTCTGCCGGAACACCCTCGCATTCCGCGATCGCCCTTCGCACCGCCTCCTGTTCGGGATCGGGATAGACATCGACCCTCTCCAACGCAGCCCTTATCGCCCCGGACACCTCCGCGGGCGTCCCGAGCGGATTCAGGTTCACCGAAAAGTCCAGTTCCACCCTGTTTCTGTATATGTCACCGCCGTGTCCCATTCGATCTCCTGTTCCTTTTCCGCTCAGCCAGCAAACAACACAAGCAGGAGCGCGATCAATGCCAGAAACAATGCCAACAGTGCTTCCGTGACAGCCATCAGGGTGTTGGCCCGCAGGACATCCGCACGCTCCGCTTCCCGCATCCTGTCCCCGATGGTGGGTTTTTCCACGGGAATGCCGCCATAGAGATGCGTCCCACCCATCTCAAGCCCCAGCGCTCCCGCACAGACACTCTCGGTCTGCGCGGAATTGGGCGAGGCATGATTGCGCCTGTCCCTTTTCCAGATCCGGAAAGCCCGCTTCCCGTCAAAGCTTTTGGAAAACTGTCCCGCCAGGAAAGCCGCCGCGATCATGAAAAGCGCGCTGATCCTTGCAGGCAGCCAGTTAAAAACATCATCCATGCGCGCAGCCGTTCTTCCGAAGTGTTCGTATTTTTCATTCCGGTAGCCAAGCATGGAGTCCATCGTATTGACCGCCTTGTAAGCATATCCGAGAACGGGGCCGCCGAGCGCCGCATAGAAAAGCGGTGCGATGACGCCGTCGCAGGTATTCTCCGCCACGGTCTCGGCTGCTGCCAGCACGATGGCCGGCTCGGGCAAGTCCGCCGTATCCCTTCCCACGATCATCGAAAGCGCCCGCCTTGCCGCCGGCACACCTTCCCCTTCCAGCTTGTCCGTCACAAGAAGACTTTCCCTGCACAGGCTCCCTGCCGCCAGCATGTAGCAGTCCAGGATCGTCTCCGTCACAAAGAACAGTGCCGGGTGAATGATCCATGCAAGCACGACCAGCGCAGCCGTGACTGCAACGCTCACAAAGACCACCGTGATCCAGAGCAGCGTCCCCCGGCGCCTCTCACGCACGGGATCCCGCGGCTTGTCTTCCGCTCTTTCCCTGCCCAGCAGCCGCGCTTCCAATGCGGCGATCAGACTGCCGATCGCGCGGATCGGATGCGGAAGGGAATGCGGATCGCCTATGATCCAGTCAAGTGTTAACCCCGCGAACAATGCGGCAAAATGTATGAGAAGCAATTCCCTCATCATCCATCTCCAGTTCCAGCCGGTAGCCCTCCAGGTGGCCGGCCATGAACGAGTAATAATCCTCGCCGCTCAAGCGGCTCAGGATCGCCATGATGTTCCCGCCGTGACACACGATGACGACCGTCTCCGAAAGGGCCGGATCCCCCAGCGCTTTGGTGAAGCCCCGCCAGGACCGTTCCGTGAATTCCTGCCTGCTCTCACCGCCCGGAAACGTCATGGCACCGCCCGAATCGATCCATGCCTGATAACGCGGATCATCCTGCAGATCGGCATAGTTCTTTCCTTCAAATTCTCCGAAATCGATCTCCGTGAGGTCGCCCATCACTGCCGCGGGCGGAAGCTTCCCGATCCGCGAAAACACTTCCGCGGTCCGGACAGCCCGTTTCATCGGCCCCGAGCACAAACGCAGCATTTCCGTCCCGCTGCCATTCAGCTCCGCAAAAAGCTTTGCGGCAGCCTCTTCCGCCTCCGGCAGATATTCCTCCGCCGGTTCCGCATCGGTTCTTTTCCCGATGTACCTCTTTTCCAGATTGGCCGCCGTCTTTGCGTGGCGGATCAGGCATACGGTCTTGTGCGCCATGAATGAATCTCCCCCTCAGGCGAACGGAAGCAGCGAGGACAGCGCAAGCACCGCTATGGCTGCCGTCTCCGCCTCCGTCAGAAAATGTCCCGCCGTATCCCCGGTCACTCCGCCAAAGACCTTCTCCGCACGCCGGCAGTAAAAGAACGTGTACAAGGCAAAAGCCAGACAGACGCATCCGCCCCTGAACGGATTTAAGAAAAGCATGAAGCCTGCGGATGCGGCGAGTTCGATGATCAGAAAGATCAACACACCCGTTTTCCTGCTCTTCGTCTCCTCATGAAGCATGCCGTTCTTTCTGGCCTTCTTCATCAAAAGCGAGGTAAGGCCGCTCAAACAGCGCGCCGTCACAAAAACGGTGCCGAGCATGGCCGGGATGCGAATATCCGTTCCGTCTTGCCAAAACAGCAGTGAAAGAGAGGCCGCAAGCAAAAGCAATATGCGGACCAGGCCGATGACCGCAAACGCGCCGATGTGCGGATCCTTCAGGATCTCGAGCCTCTTTTCCGCAGAACCGTAAGAGCGGAGCGCATCCTCCGTATCCATGAAACCGTCCACGTGAAAGCCTCCCGTCACCGCAAAAGGGATCAGCATGGTAAGCGGGACACGCACCATGGCGGGAAGCATGCCCAGTCCCGCCGGCGCATCGGCAGGCGAGTTCAGCCAGAATGCCAGTCCGCCGATCACCGCGCCGACAATGGGCAGGAACGCCAGGGCATGTTCCGCATCGCCGTCCCTCCAGGTAAAACGGGGCATCGGGATGCGGCTGTACATCGAAAAGGCTGCGCCCAGCCACCTGAATATCCTCAAAGCATCTCTCCTTCCCTGCCCCCGCTGCAGACATCCTCCACACGCTCAGCCATTCGTTCAAGCCGCCCGTTCACGAGATCCAGCAGCCGGACGAACTTCCTCGTTTCTTCATCATAAGCCGGATCCTCCGCCGGATAGCGGTTCGTCACCGCGATCAGATGATGCACTCCGGCCGAAAGCCTGCCGATCTCCTGCGCCACTTCGTCCGCAAAGCGTTCTTCTCCCTCATCCGTCTGCAGGTCCGGAAAACGTGCACGGCTATTCTCATCGTACAACTCATTCCCGACAAGGTTCGTGACACACTCAAGCAGCACGGTCGTGTGCATCGGATCGGCGATCTCCGCAGGCAGCTCATCGACATGCATCTCTTTTTCGATCGTCACAAAGCCCTTGTCCCCCCGCATGGCACGATGCCTTTGTACTCTCTTCTTCCCCTCGGCATCAAGCACCTGCATGGTGGCCAGATAGATGCGTGTCTCATCGCCCGTCTCGAGACAGAGCTTCTCTGCAAGCGCGGATTTCCCGCTTCCGCTGCATCCCACGACCAGGATCATCATCCCTCAAACCTCCGATATGCCTCGATCTCGGCTTCCCCAAAGGCCAGGCCCGACCGGTACAGCGACATCGCCATGTCGAGGAGCGGAAACAGCAGGACCGCGCCGGTGCCTTCTCCCAGCGCCAGATCCGCATCGATCACGGGATAAAGCCCCAGACGTTCCAATGCGATCATCGTTCCCTTTTCCCTGCCCCTGTGGGACGCAAGCATGTACGCACGGCATCCCGGAGCAAGCTGCTCTGCCGCAAGCGCCGCCGTCGCGCTGATCAATCCGTCGATGATGACCGGAATGCCAAAGAGCGCCCCGCCGATAAAGACACCCGCCAGACCGGCGATGTCCAGGCCTCCCAGACGGCGCAGCGCTTCCAGCGCATCCGCTTGCGTTGAAGCCTGGCGGCATCCCATCTCCTTCCGGTGAAGTTCCAGCGCTCGTTCCACGACAGCAAGCTTTCGCAAAAGGCCCTCATCCGACAGACCTGCCCCGCGTCCCGTGACAGCCGCGGGCTCCGCCCCGGTCAGGGCACACAAAAGCGCCGCGCTCGTGGTCGTATTGCCGATCCCCATCTCACCGGTCGCAAGCAGTCTGCAGCCTTCATCCCGGCTCTTCCGCGCCAGCCCGATGCCGACGGATACAGCCCGCAGGCATTCCTCCTCCGTCATGGCCGGGCCCTTTGCGATATTTGCACTCCCCCTCCGTACCTTCCGGTCGATCACGCCCTCCGGCGTCTCCCCGGAATCGATCCCGATGTCCACTGCATAAGCTTTCAGCGGGCAGCTCTCTGTCATGACGCCGACGCTGCTTTTCTTCTGCCCCATCAGACGTGCGACCTCAAGCGTCACTTCCTGCGAGGTCTGCGAGACGCCTTCTTCCACCACGCCGTTATCCGCGCACATGATGATCAGCCCCCTCGGCGTGACCTGTGCGTCTTCCCGTCCTTCGATGGCCGCGATGCGGCAGATCAGCTCCTCCAGGCGGCCCAGCCCGTCTATGGGTTTGGCGATCCCGTCCCAGCGCTTTTTCGCCGCCTTCCGCGCCGCTTCGTCCGGGGCAGGAATCACAAGGGAAAACAGCTCATCCCGCGTCATCTTTTCCGATCCCCAAGCTTTCATAGATCTCCTTCATGTTCAGGTTCCTGCGCAGATGGTCGGCCAGCAGATCGTACTGCGTCTCTTTATAAGCCGCGTAATCCGTCAGGCCGTCCGTGCGTACCTGTTTCCCCTTTGCGGCAAAGAGCTTTTGCACGACTACCTCGAGGATCTCCTTCCTGTCAAAGATCCCGTGCACATAGGTGCCGTAAACATCATCCCTGCAGCATCCGGTTCCTCCGGATGTGAATTCCGTCGTTCCTTCATCGACCGTCGTCACGCCCATGTGGATCTCGTAGCCCCCGGCCTCTTTGCCTGCAAGTTCCCGCAAGGCGCCGGTCGCTCCCGTGATCTTTCCCTTGAAGACTGTCGTCACCTTGCTGCCTGCAAGGACCGTGTCCACGGGCAAAAGCCCCAGTCCCTCTTCGCTGCCTCCGCACTCCGCGTGCTCCGGATCCGATACGCTCCGTCCCAGCATCTGGTAACCGCCGCAGATCCCGAAAATGATGCGGCCCGCCTTTGCCTCCTCACGGATCCTGTCGGCCAGTCCGTTTTCTTTCATCCAGCGCAGATCCCCGATCGTGTTCTTCGAGCCCGGAAGAATGATCATGCCGGGCGAGCCCAGCTCCTCCGGCGACGAGACATAACGAATGGATATTTCCGTAAGCTGTTCAAAGGTATCCGGATCCGTGAAATTCGAAATGTGCGGGAGACGGATCACCGCAATGTCCGCATCCGCTGCCGCCCTTCTCTGAAACCTGCCGGACAGCGAATCTTCATCATCCAGATGAACCTCCAGCCACGGGACAACGCCTGTGACCTTCGTTCTGCCTCTCTCTTCCAGGATGCGGATCCCGTCCTCAAAGAGCGACGCATCGCCCCGGAATTTATTCACGATGACCCCGCGCACCCTTGCACGTTCCTCGTCCGTGAGCAGATCGAGCGTGCCCAGGATCTGTGCAAAGATCCCGCCGCGGTCTATGTCGCCGACCAGAAACACCTGCGCATCCAGAAGCTCCGCGAGCCCCATGTTGACGATGTCATCCTTCTTCAGGTTCATTTCGACGGGCGAACCGGCGCCTTCCACGACAATGATGTCGTTCTCCTTCGCCAGTTCCTCAAAAGCCGCGAGGATGTCGGGAAGGAAGCTCTTCTTTTTCCGGAAATATTCCGCCGCCCGCATGTTTCCGATCGCCTTTCCGTTTACGATGACCTGAGATCCCCGGTCATCCGTCGGTTTCAGCAGGATCGGATTCATGCACACCCTGGGAGCAATCCCTGCGCACTCAGCCTGCATGACCTGTGCCCGCCCCATTTCCAGCCCTTCCTCCGTGACGCAGGAATTGAGCGCCATGTTCTGCGACTTGAAGGGCGCGGTCTTATAGCCGTCCTGATGAAAGATGCGGCACAGCCCCGCCGCGATCACACTCTTTCCGGCATTCGACATCGTCCCCTGTATCATCAAAACTTTGCAGCGGCGCCGGTTCTCCGTATTCTGCGCAGCCGCAGCATTCCCTTCCGCATTGCTTTCCTGCCGAGGTCGGGCTGTGATCTTTGTCTTCATTTTCATTCTCCCAAGTTTCTTATCTCACGGAGGATCAGCTCTGCTCCTCCGGCGCCAAGGAGCTTTTCTCCGAGCCCCCGTGCATGATTCCCTGTTTCTTCCGAAGCGATCAGTCTTTTGGCGGTCCTGCGGATGTTTTCGGAAGTGAACTCTTCCGATAAAACAAGTGCTCCTGCATCATTCATTTCTATGCTGACCGCATTATATTTTCTCTCAAAGACCTTTCCGGGGACCACGATCTGCGGGACACCGTGAATGAGTCCGTCTGCCATGCTGTTCTGTCCGCCGTGATTTATGAAAAGGACCGCCTCCTCCAGAAGTTCCTCAAAATCCCAGCGAGGCGCAACGTGAATGTTGCCCCTGTCTTCCTTATCAAGATAAGAGGAAGCGATATAGACTTCACGACCGCTTTCGGAAAAGGCCTCCGTGATCACCTTCTTCATCTTTCCGGCCGATATGGTGCCGTTGCCCATGTAGACAACGATCTTGTTTCTGTTTCCGCCACGGCCCTGATCTCGTTTCTTTTTCAGGCTGCCGCAAAAGAATACCTTATCTTTCTTTATCGGTTCCAGTTCCGGAATGCTCGGACAGAAAGACTTATCCGCAAGATCAAACAACCGAAGGGCAGAATCCACCCGGGGAAGCCCCTCTTCTTCAAGATATCTGTTAAGCCCTTCAGAAAGCTGCGGCTTGCAGGCGTACTCATGCTGCGTCGGGTAGCTCACGGTACAGAAGAGCGGTACCCCTTCCAGGCGCGCAGCTATCATGGAAGAAATATTAAATTCGGAGTAAACGATGTCAGGATGAAATTCCTTTATGGCTTTTCTGACAGAGGCGACGCTCTTTTTCAGATAGCCGTAGGCAAGGTTGCCGGTCATGAAGAGAACCTGATCAAAGCTGTCTACCGTCTTCCTTGCAGTAATGCCCGTCTTCTGCGCAATGGGGAACATCCTTTGGGCAATGGGCGCCGGCAGCCCCATGGGCATCGGAATCTCAAGAAAGAAGTTCCGAATCCCCTCTATCGGTCTGTAGTTGACATCTTCCGCACAGCATGTGGCGACTTTCAGCCCCGCATCCGAAAAAGCTTTCACAAGAGTGCGGCACCTGGAGGAAGGACCTGATGTTTCAGCCATGGCAGCCATGGGAATGACAAGGATCTTACGATTGGCCTTGCTATCCATAAGACTTTCCTCCTCCGATAATGCCATACTCGCACTTTCCGACTGCTATGTTACAATAAACAAAGCAGCAGCCGCCCCTTGCGGATCAGCAGATAACCCACAAGATAGATGCAGGCCGTCGGTATGCTGAAATAGACCAGGAAATCCGCATGCAGCTGGTAAAAGAAATCCATCAGGCCGAAAACCAGGAACAGTATCAGTGTATTGACAATATAAGTGAGTTTTTGCGCACGTTCCTTCGTCATGTAAATTTCCTTCCCTTGCAACTCCCTGCCGTTTTACCAGATCTGTCTGCCCTTTTCATCGGGGATCGCGCTCTTGCGGAAGAAATAGGAATTCACCTGGTCGCACCACTCACGCGCATTGAAAAGCTGTCGTTCAAAGCGCTCCCGCACGTTATCAAATATCGCGTCATCCACTTTGCCCTTTAACGCATCCCAGGTTTCTGCCAGTTTCCGTGCCTCTTCCAAGCCTTCAAAATGCGTGTCGTAAATGTGCTGGATCACGGTCTTTCCGCTGTGCAGTTTGTGTGTATAAGGAAGATGATGGAAAAAGAGCACCAGTTCATCAGGACATTTTTCGGGCGAATTGTAAATGGAAGCATTCGGCTCATTATACTGCAGGGCATAGCCGGTCCCCTTGTCGCTCCGGTCAACGCCGATGCCCAGATGATCCGCCCTGTGATAGGTTCCCCATCTGTCATACTCGTATCCGTCCACGCTGCATCCGTAGTGGGTCGCAGGCGTCACCATCCAGCCGATCCCGAGCGGGCTGGTGTATTTTTCATAGATCTCACGGGACGGAAGCAGGATGCCGACGATCGTCCTGACCACTTCATCATCCTGCGAGATCGTCATGCGCACGAACTCCTCGGCGATCTGTTCGGCCGAAAGCTCCGTATCAAAGGAAAGCCTTCCGAAACCGAAGAGATTGGCTCCCGCCAGGTAATTTCCCGTCCAGTTGAAATCGTTTCCGGTGTTTGTCACGGCCGCGATGCCGGAATACCTGCTGCCGAAGGTTTCCCCGCTCACGATGTCGGCCACCGTGTCCCGGCTCTCGCTGCAATAGGTTTTGAAGCCGAGGATCTCCTTGAATTCCGGGATCAGATAGCATACATCGATCTGATGGCCGGTATATTCCTGGGCGATCTGCACCTCCAGCATCTGATTGGTCCTGCGCAGGCCTCCCAGAAGCGGCGAGACCGGCTCACGGATCTGGAAATCCATGGGCCCGTTCTTGATCTGCAGGATGACATTGTCATGATAATCGCCGTCCATGGGCATGAAATTGTCATATCCGGCCCTGGCGCGGTCGGTCTTTCGGTCACGCCAGTCCTGCCTGCAGTTATAGACAAAGCATCTCCAGATGATGATGCCTCCGTATTCCTTCACAATGTCCGCCAGCATGTTCGCACCGTCCGCCTGGGTCCTGCCGTAGGTGAACGGTCCCGGCCGCCCCTCGGAATCGGCTTTTACCAGAAAGCCGGCGAGTGTCGGGATCTTCCCAAACACCTCCGCCATCTTTTCCTTCCACCAGGCGATGACGTTTTCATCAAGCGGATCGGCACTGTCCAGGCCGCCGATCTCGATCGACGATGCGTAATTCAGGCTCAGGAACAGACGTATGCCGTATTCCGCGAAGATCCGGCCGAGCTCAGCCAGCTTGTCAAAATAGCGGTCGGTGATCATCAGGGACGCCGCCTGCTTGACATTGACATTATTGATCACAACCGCATTGATGCCAACGGCCGCGATCATCCTCGCGTAATCCCTTGTACGCTCATCGATGACGATCTCGTTATCCACATAGAAGAACGACTCTCCCGAGTACCCCCGCTCTATGCTTCCGTCCATGTTATCCCAATGGTTCAGCATCCTCAGCGGGTTGGACGGGCGGACCGTCTTTCCTTCCGCATATGCCTTCCGGACATCGCGCTCGCAGGCCACCGTGCGCAGCAGGTCAAACGAGGCATACAGTATCCCCGCTCCGCTCCGTGCCTCAAGGGACAGAGCGTCATCGCAGATCGTGATCCTGTATTCCTCGCTCTCCCGCAGGCTCTTGCCGTCCGTTACAGCCACAGGCGCTGCCGCCTCCCCGAAGACGATCTCCGGCTCCGCATCCAGCATGGCTTTCATCCCGTTCTTCAGCTCTTTGACGGCATTCTTTACAATGCAGTCGCTCTCCGGAGCTCCCGACAGGCGGATCTTTTTAAGATGCTCACAATCCCTGTTCGCCTTTCTTTCCCCGTAGCCGACCCACAGATCTGCGTAATTCTTCATGTTTGCTTTCCTCCGCTCATCATTCTTTTTCACGGTCCGTCCCACGCAAGTGACCTTATTATACCGCTTTTTGCGCCGGCTGAACAGAGGCGGGCGCCGTCAGGCCTTTCTTATCGTGAAACGCACGACCTCCTGTGTTTTTCCCTGAAAATCCCAGCCCTCGGGAAGGGAAACGCACAGGCTCGCTTCTCCGGCTTCGCCGGTCGTCTTTATGTAAGTGCCTCCCATGCCGCCCGCCATGAAAGCTGCCTGCGGTCCGATGATGCGGATCGGCCCGGATGCCTGAAGCGGCAGCGGCGTCTGGAAGTACGGCGCCACATTGCCGTATTCATCACACACGCGAAGACGGACAGCCGCCACGTCATAGGTCGCCTCTTCCACGAGTTCCGTATGATCCACCCTCACATCCAGGCTCAGCCGGCTGCTTGTGGACCTGACCCTGGTGCAGACCACCTTTCCGTCCTTGATGGCTTCAAAACGGAAGCTCACGGAGCGGCCGCCCCAGTTGCTCACGTATTTCCCGTGCAGCGCGATCGCGTCCTCCCACTTCATCCCGAAACGCGCAAGCGCACGCTTCAGCTTCCTTTCAATGCGCTCCGGAACATGATTCACCCCGTACTGCGTCATGAGGCGGATCGTAAGCTTCACAAGGCTGATCTGCGGCTCACGCAGGCCTTCCTCTTTCTCCAGGCCGTCTCCCACAAAATCGTCGATCAGGATCGGCGGGTGCTTCAGCGCGCCATACTTCGGATCGCCGCCCTCATACTCCTTCAACAGCTCATCGTTCCGGTACATCCGCACACGGTCCGCATTGGAAAAGATGTAGATCGCGCCGCGGGTTCCGCCCGGAAAGTCGCCGATATCCATCGTGGACGAGATCTCGAGGACAGGCGTGCGGTCCTGCTGGGATGCGTACAGATATGCCGCCAGCTTCGGATTCCGGAACATGTCGGTTACCCCGTGATAACAGATTCGGTCACCGCTGCCGAAATCCTTGTGCGTGTTATAGTCAAACATGCACCAGCCGAAGCTTCCAGCGATGTCCGTCTCGGCGCGCACGGCATTCACCACGGCCGCGTGCCGCAGGGCATGCTCCAGCCTGTGCTGTTCACAGTCATAGCTCTTGGTCGGGAACATGTGGCCCGCATATTCCGTGATCAGAAAAGGTTTTGCCATATCCGGCGTGATGCTTTCCTTCCTGTCACAGCCGCGGTTCGTCCCGTCATGCGAGAAATCATTATAGGTATAAACATCCTCGAGCAGGCTGCTCTTTTTCAGAAAACGCACGCCGCCGGTGGGACGGTCCGCATCCAGTGCATGGGCAAGCGCGTTCGTTTTCTCATACAGGGGATCATCGTCACCGGATTCGTTGATGCGCACCCCCCAGAGGATGATCGAGGGATGATTGCGATACTGCGTGATCATCTCCTCCGTATTCCGGATCACCTGCTCCTTCCATTCCGCGTCTCCGACATATTGCCAGCCGGGGATCTCCGTAAACACCAGAAGGCCCAGTTCATCGCAGCGGCGGATAAAATGCTGCGACTGCGGATAATGCGAAGTACGCACCGCGTTCACGCCCAGCTCCAGACGAAGGATCTCGGCATCCAGCCTCTGCATGGAGGCCGGCATCGCGTAACCCACATAGGCATAGCTCTGGTGCCGGTTCAGGCCGCGGATCCGGAGCTTTCTTCCGTTCAGATAATAACCGTCCGCACGGAATTCCGAACGCCGGAAGCCGAAGCAGTCCTCAGCCGAATCCAGTTCTTTTCCGTTTCGCAGCAGCTTAAACGAAAGATCATACAGGAAGGGGAAGCTCACATCCCACAGACGTGCCTCTTCGATGTCCAGCTTCAAAACCTCTGCATAGGGCATCGTCCGTTCCAGAACGTTCCTGCCGCTTCGATGTTCGCGGATCCGGATGTTCACATCCAGCCCTTCCATGCTGCTGTCGCCCGCATCCAATTCCGTCTCGAGTATCAAAGTGCCGCGGAAGCGATGCCCCTTGATCTCCTGCGGTTTTCCGACTCCCTCCGGGGCTTCCGGACGCAGATGCAGGTTGCGGATCTTCACCGCATCCGTGATCTCCAGGAACACCTCGCGATAGATGCCGCCGTAAGTCATGTAGTCGATCACGTTTCCGAACGGAGGGATGTTCTGCGTTTCCCGGCTGTCTGCCCTGACCACAAGGATGTTGTCCTCGCCGTAGCGCAGCGCATCCGTGATCTCGGCCTCAAATGCCGTGTAGCCGCAATGATGCTCCGCCACCTGCCTGCCGTTCAGATAAACAACGGCACTGTGCGCAACGGCCATGAAGCCGATGAACACACGCTTTCCTTCCCACTCTTTTTCCGCCCTGATCACGCGGCGATATCCGCCCACCATCTGATAGACGGATTCATCGAAATAATGAAAAGGCGTTTCTTTCACGGAATGCGGGATGCTGACCGAGGCGCATTCTCCCCGGTAATCCTTTTGATTCAGCTCTTCCGAATACTTTTCGGTAAACTGCCAGTTATCATTCAACCAGATCTTCTTTGACATGGCCTTGGTTTCTCCCGTCGTTATGTTCCGCAGACCGCCTGCTCAGTCGAGCCCGCAGAAGAATTCCACATCGTCAATGGTTCCCCAGCCCTTGGCTGCTCCCTGCACGGAAATGCCCACCGTCACCTCATCGCCTGCTTTGAGCGCGATCCCGTCCAGGCTCAGTTTCTTCCAGCTTCTCCATCCGTCCAGGGCCACCGGTTCCGAAACATGAACCTCGTCGCCGCACTTCACATAAAGGACCACCTTATGATCCGCGCCCATGTCGCCGCCCTGGATGCCGGCCGAGGCCGAGTACTTTCCGTCCGCCGGAACCGTCAGCGTCTGGAACACATCAAAATCTATGGCTTCCGTGGAATAGAAATGGAACGCATATTCATCGGACAGCGCATCCGCCGCTTTTTTCTGGATGTCCGTCGTATCACCCGCCCCGCGGTCTTCCACCTGCCAGACAGAGTGATCGGCTTCGTCAAAGCCCGGATCCTTCAGGTAGTTGATGTTCATGACCTTCACCCGGGCCGTGATGGCACTGCCGTCTTCCAGGGTGCCTTTGACTTCGTACAGATCGCCGACGTTCACATCGATCGCCGCCAGATCCGTCTCGTCCCATTCCACGCGCACCTTGCCCGTGACCGAAGGATCGTTGTAATAAGCTTCCACCTCTTCGGGCAGCTGCACCTCTTCCCCGATGCCGCTTTCCAGATACACTTCCTCATATGCCAGCGGACGCAGGGGCGCTGTGGTCCCGTGGTAGACCCACTTGAACACGTTCAGCGAAGGCAGCGCCTTTCCGGAAAAATCAAACATGGCCTGGTTATCCCAGGACGATCCGCCGAAGTACTTTCCGGCATCCTGCGGATCATATTTGGAGGAATAGGAGCTCGCCCAGCCGGAACCGTGGCTTTCCCATATGGCCTGATTGCTCTCGAAGGAATCGCCGACCGGCACCCACGCAGGTTCCCAGTAAAAGACGCCCAGCGCTCCCGCCTCATTAGCGTATGCCATGATGTCACGGATGATCTTGGCCTGGCCCTGCGGATCGGCCGGATAGCCGGGCAGTGCTTCTTCCGCGGCGACGCTGTTTGCGAAGCCGTCCCCGTCCAGCTCCGTTGAAAGATAGGAGGTTTCCAGCACACAGGTGTCCACACCGTACTGCGCATGGATGTCCTTCAGCACATCCCGCATGTTTTCCATGGTACCGTGCCAATAGGGATAATAAGAGATACCGAACACATCGTAATCGATGGAATGACTCTGAAGCGCGGCAGCTTTTTTCAGCGTTCCCGCAGCATCATCCACCTGGGTGTAATGGATCGCGATCCGGACGTCCTGTCCGTGCTTTCCGGAGAAATCCCTCACGGCAGCCGATGCCGCGGATAAGAGGCCCATCTTGGCTTCGTCATCATACACGCCGCACATGCCGTTGTTGATCTCGTTGCCGATCTGGACCATACCGATGACGGAGCCGGACTCGCAGATCGTTTCCAGACTCTGCGACGTGAACTCCCCGATCAGCGCGGCCTTTTCCTCCGGGTCCTTTCTGGCCCACTCCGTCGGCGCATACTGTTTCTTCGGATCCGCCCAGAAATCACTGTAATGAAAATCCACCAGAAGGCTCATGCTGTGTTCCGCGGCACGCCTTCCGATCAGGGCTGCTTTTTCCACGTCGCAGTTTCCGCCGCCGTAACCGTTCCCGTCAGCGTCATAGGGATGATTCCAGACACGCACGCGGATCATGTTCACGCCTGCATCCGCCAGGATCTCAAAGATATCCCGTTCGTTCCCGTTTTCATCACGATAGACAACGCCGCTATCTTCCTCGGCGATCAGCGAGGAAATGTCCACGCCGCGGATGAAATCCGGCGAAAGGCCCTCGATGGGCTGCACTAAGATGCTTGCTTCCTCTTTTTCTTCGGGGAGTGTTGCGGAATACTTTCCCCATATTTCTTCTGATGCGGCACTCCCGCTCTCCTGAACGGGCGCCGCGTCCGGTTCCGATACTGCTGCAGGCTCTCCGGCGTTTGCGCAGGCCGTGATGCCCGTCAGCAAAAGGCCTGCCAAAAACGCAAGATGCCGGGATCTGTTTTGCATTCTACTTTTTTATCCTTTCGTTGAACCGCTGGTCACGCTCTCCACATAGTACTTCTGCATGATCACGAACAGAACCGAGATCGGAAGGGATATGATCAGGCCGCCCGCGCAGAATGCCGAGAAGTTGTTGTGGATCAGCGTCTTGTCCAGCATGTTGTAAAGACCGATCGCCACCGTCCAGTCCTTCGAGATGCCGGAATTGAGCATCAGTCTTGCAAACACGAAATCGCTCCAGGGTGCCAGGAATGACGATATGATCTGGTAAACGACGATCGGTTTGCAGAGCGGCATCATGACCTTGAAGAAGATCTGAAGCTCATTCGCTCCTTCCAGTCTGGCCGCTTCACGCATCGACACGGGGATCGTGTCCATGAAGCCTTTCACGATCAGATAGCCCAGGCCCGAGCCTGCGGAATACACCACGATCATGCCGATGTGGCTGTTGGTCAGCCCGATGGATTTCATGATGAAGTACACCGCGATCATCGAAAGCACACCGGGGAACATGCCCAGGATCATCGAAAAACGGATCATGCCCTGACGCCCGGGGAAACGCGTGCAGCTGAACGCATAGCTCACCATCAGGATGAAGGCGGTAGAGATCGCGCAGCTGAAGATCGCGATGACAAGCGTGTTCCAGAACCATCTTCCATACTGCAATACCGAATCCGGCGCAAAGAAGATGCGCTTGAAATTGGCCAGTGTCCAGCGCTCCGGGAAGAAGCGGGTGTAGCTGATGCCCGGATTGGCGCTGAATGCCGTGACCACCAGCCAGAGGATCGGGATCAGCCAGATCACGGTCAGCACTGTCAGAAGACCGTTCTTGAAGATGCTTCCGATCAGGTTTTTCTGTTTCTTGCCCATGGAGCGTCGGTTTTCATAGACCACCCGGATCCCTTTTGAGGATGTTTCCTTTGCCGGGCTTTCCGCAATGTTTTTATTCTCATCCATCATATCTGGTAATCCTCCTCTCTGCCGCCTGCCATCAATCTGGAGTACGATACCAGTGTGAATACCACACAGATGATGAACACGATGATACCGATCACGGAGGCCATCTTATAGTTGTAATACTCGTTCGTCAGACGGAACAGCCAGGTGACCAGCAGGTCCACTTCCTTGGCATTGGAATTTGCCAGCATTTGATCCGTTGTCGTATACACGTCCTGCGTGAGCAGATAGATCACGTTGAAGTTGTTGATGTTGCGGACAAAGTCGGTGATCAGCGCCGGTCCCTGCACGACCAGGATGTACGGTATGGTGATCTTCCAGAAGACCTGCGAGCTGCTCGCGCCGTCGATGCGCGCGCTCTCGACCTGGTCCAGCGGAGCGTTCATCAAAACACCCGTAGCGATCAGCATCTGATAGGGAACGCCGACCCAGATGTTGATGAGAATGATCATCACATTGGCCCAGCCTTTGCTGGTCAGGAACGGAATGTAATTCATGTTCGCTCCCAGCAGTCCGATGTTCTTCAGGAAATCGGTGATGCCGGCATTGGCGCAGAGCGTGTTGACGATGCCGTCATCACGGAAAAAGTTTCTGACCAGGATGAGCGTTACAAACTGCGGGACCGCAATTGCTACTACAAAGAGGGATCGCCACATCTTCGGGAATTTTACGCCCTTGGAATTGATCAGGACCGCCAGCAGAATGCCGCCGATGAAGTTGGTGAATGTGGCGAACACGGCCCAGATCAGTGTCCAGCTCAGGACTTTTCCAAAAGCGTAACCGAAAGTGATCGTCATGCCGCCGCTGCTGAAGAGGGCCTTGAAGTTTTCAAACCCTACCCAGGTGAAGAGCGAAGCCGGAGGCATGTGGCTCTGGTCGTAATTCGTGAAAGCGATCGCCACCAGGACCAGGATCGGCAGGATGTTCATCATCACAACGCCGATCGAAGGGAGCGTGAGAAGTGTAACGTGGAACTTCTTTCCGAGCATGTCTCTCAGGTCCTCACGGAAGCTGTTGACATGCTTTCCGGCCTGCGCGTTCTTCTGGACCTCGTAGACCGCTTTCATGTTATGGATGTAATACATCACAAAAACCACCAGCAGGAACAGGGAGATCATGCTGTGGATCAAGATCAAAAAGGAATTATCGTAATCATTGGTCGTCTGCTGCATCGTGATGGGATCAAAGCTCTGCTCCATCTTCACCGTGCCCAGCGTTCCGAACTTGGACAGATACGGCACGGAGTAAAGCGCGAACGCCAGGAAATACATGAGCTCCACCAGCGTGACCAGAATGCCTTTGATGATCTGTTTTCTTGCCAGGAAGCCTGCCCCCATGACCAGCAGGGAAGCTTTCGTGCCCAGATCACCGTTCTTCACGGCCGAGCCGAAATCGGTGAAATAGTTTTTGAACCCGCGCAGAGCCTCGCCTCCGGAGCCTTTTTTCTTTCTTCTCTCTATTCTCATAATCGCACCCTCATCGCTTTTTTGTTACCGTTCACAGCCCTGAAGACCTTGAACGGCAAGCGTTTTTGTAAAAAAAGCCCCATATGCCTTTGTATCGCAAAAAGCATATGGGGCCTTGCAGTTCGTTCGATCAGTTGGATGCTACAGGAGCATTGATGCCTTCTACCGCATTATCCAGCAGGGTCTTCACATCGGTCTTGTCCGGGTTGCCGTTGCCGATGATCTCACCAAGGGACTTGGCCGGATCCCAGAAGTTTCCGCCGATTCGCTGAGGCGTCGCATATTCAGCCTGCGCTGCGATGGCTGCGATGGCCGGATCGGACTTCACCGCTTCAGAGGCAGCTGCCTTGATGTTGGCAGGCCCGAGTCCGCGCGCTTCAAATCTTGCCACCTGGCTCTCTTCATTGGTCAGGTACTCAGCCAGCAGCATGGACCAGCCGACGAATTCGGAGTGAGGATTCACGCCGATCAGCTTGTAGCCTGCGAAGGAGCTCATCTGGTATTCTTTGCCGCCTGCGGTAAAGGTGGGCAGCTTGGCTGCGCCGTAATCGGCACCCAGTGCCTCGGAGATGGCTGCCGCACTCCAGGTTCCGTTAACGATCGCGGCATACTTGCCGTCCTTCATGTTGGAAACCGCGGAAGCATCATCCGCCGCCTTTACGAACACGCCGGTATCCACATAACCGATGAGCGCGTTTGCGATATCCACGCCAACGCCTTCGTTCCAGTTGCATTCGTTCGTCACGCCGTCAGAGGACAGTCTCGCATACAGATCCGTTCCCTGTGCCGAGAAGAAACCGAACAGATACCATGCATTTGCAAGTTCAAAACCGATCTGGGTGTTCGCAGCGCCTGCCACTTCGATCATCTTGTCCAGGCTCTTGATGTCGTCATCGCTGAACACGCTCTTGTTGTAGTACAGGAAATAGCCGTTGTCGGCCGTCATCGGATAAGCATACACTTTTCCGTTCACGGTAGCTGCCGCAACGGAACCGGCAACGTTTTCCTTGGACACATCATAGGTATACGCCGCTGCCACTTCCTGCAGTGCGCCGGCATTCACCAGCTCGTTGATCTGGTCATCCGCAAATGCGAAAACGTCCGCTGCCGCGGTCGGATCGGCCAGCACGTTGTCCTTGGTAACCGACTCGGAGCAGGCTCCCAGCTGGATGTCGAAAGTCACATCCGGATACTGTGCCTTGAAGCCGTCGATCAGGCCCTTGGTCAGATCCTGGTCTTCCTCGGACGCCCAAACGGTAAGCTTGACGGTGCCGGTCGTTGCCGAGATCAGGTTGCCCACTGCGGAATCATCCGCCTTGGCCACCTCCACGACAGGCTCCTCTTCCGGCGTTCCGTTGTTGGCCTCCGGTGCGGCGGTCGGCTCGGTCGCGACGGGCTCCTGCGCAGGCTGCGTCTTGCCTTCGCATCCTGCCAGGGAAGCAGTCATCATCATTGCCATGACAAGTGCAATCGCTCTCTTTTTCATTTTTCCCCTCCTCCTTAAAGATAAATGGTAAGCCTTGTTCTTTCGTCTGTTTCCGTGCGCTTTGCGCAAACGGTTGCTCACAAATTGATGGTATCATCTCAAAATAAGAAAGTCAAACGAAAACGCCTATTCATTTTTCACAATCTTCCGGGATTCTTTTTGATAGATCTTATAGTGTAGAGGCCCGCAGCATCAGTTCATAGCCAAGCATCTGCCTGGCCTTCGGCTTCTCCCCGTCGATCATGGAAAGCAGGGTCCGGCAGGCCGTATAGCCCAGCGACATCGGATCGTATTTCAGGGAGGTGATCGCAGGCTGGTATTCTTCGATCAGCGCGCTGTTGTAGAACGACGCGACACGCACCTGATCCGGGATCCGTATCCCTTCCTTCTTCAGTTTTCCGAGGACCACATAACAGATCCTGTCATCCTCGCACACGATGCATTCGATGCGGTTGCGCAGTACATCTTCCACGGCCCGTTCGATCTCTTCGTTTTTTTCGCAGTTCATGTGGAATTCCACAGGCACACCTGCCATTCCTTCTTCAAAGCCCTGCCTTCTCGAACGGGTCACCACCTTGTCTTCCGTACCGCCGATCAGCGCGGCGGAAGCGATCCCTTTCATCTTCAGGATGGACGAAAGCTCCCTGCAGGCACGCATATGGTCATTATCCACCTGGACCACGTTTTTTTCTTCCGTGCTTCCGATGGTCACGAAGGGAATGCCGCTCTTTTTCAGTGCAAGGATCCCCGGGTCGCGGATCAGGGTCTGCCCCAGGATGACACCGTCGACCTTGCGGTTGTCCAGAACACGCTGCAGGCCGTTGATATTGTGGTCATAGACCGTGGTGATCAGGACATCATAGTCGGCTTCCGTGGCCGCATCGATCACGCCCTGCATGCACTTCTGGAAAAAAAACAGCGTGGTCATCTCCGAGTCACCGGGAACGACCCAGCCGATATTGTAGGTTCGGGATTGTGCCAGACCTCTGGCAACGGGATTCGGTCTGTAATTCTTCTTTTCGATATAGTCAAGCACCCGTCTGCGCGTGGCTTCACTGATCCGGCCTTTTCCCGAAATGGAACGGGAAACGGTCGTCTTCGATACACCCAGCTCTCTGGCGATATCATCGATTGTCAGATTCTCTGTTGTCATTCCATCCTCCGGGACCGATTTGCGCAATCGATTGCTCAACCCCAATATACTGAATGTAGATTTTGTTGTCAACAGGATTTTTCCCGGCATGCAGCATATAAGTCCGTGGCTTAGCGACGGAATCGAGCGCCACGGACTATATGCTGCATGCAGAAAAACTTATTCTGTCACAGTCATTAAACGCAGCAAATCGGACCAATGCTTTTTCCAATGCCGCATTCAGCTTTTTGGTCTGACGGATTCCCGCTTCCCACCAAAGCCCTTTCACTTCCAGAACTTTTTTCCTGCGGTCCGGGACTGCTTCGATCCGTCCGACGAAACGGTCTCCGAACAGGATCGGAAGCGTGTAATAACCATATTTGCGTTTTACGGCGGGTGTATAGATCTCCCAGGAATACTGATAGTCCCACAATGCCGCTATCAGGGATTTGTCCCACATGAGAGGATCCAGCGGTGCCAGGAACGACATCCTCGGTTTCAGATCCGCACTCTCATCAATGATGGATCCCATCAGCGCTTCATCCTCGGAGCGATAATAAAATGTCTGCTTTATCCCCTGAACAGCAACGGGACAGATCTTCCCCTGCTGCTCCAGCCTTTCCAGGATCTTTTTTCGTTTTTCCGCATTGATGTCTATTCCGAGAAAGGCAGTACTGTTCTTATCCCAAAGAAGCCCTGCTGCTCCGATCCTGCGCAGCACGCGCCAGGCCGCAAACTCTTCCTCGTTCCCGCAGGGATTTTCCGCAGCAAGGATCGCTGCCGGCAAATGCTTCTCCGCAAGATCGTAATATTTCCTGCTTCCTTTTTTGTGATGGATGATCAATACGCCGTCCGTATAAAGCTGCTCCAGAACGGAACGGGCGGCCTGGGATTTCTTATGCCAGTTACCGCTCCAATGCATGGAGGAATGCCAGAAGATCTCACCTTCGACCGGCAGTGTATCGCTTGAGACGGGACCGTTATCCTTTATGTAAGAGACTGCTTTCTTCTCCAGCGCTTTCAGGCCTTTGAAGGTCTTTCCGAGTTTCAGGCTTCTGTCCCTGTAGGATGAAAAATAAGGCCAGTCTTCCACCGGCCATATGGAAAGCTCCTTATCGGCATAATCGATCAGCCGGCGGTCTTCGTACAGGAGTTCCCAAAGCATGGATTTTGAAAATCCCTTTACCCTTGACTGAAGCGTGAGCTCCGCATTTTTACCGCACACGTCAACCGGATCGTACTGGATGCATCCCGCCTGACGGACATAATCGCATACACCTGCCTTGCCGATAAATCGGTAGGATCCGATCAGTCCCTGTTTTGCCAGAATGAATCTTCCGGCCTGCTGTTTCGTTATGGTCTGCATCTGTCGATTTTTCACCCCCGCTGTCCCAGGTACCGGACTATTTTGTTTCCGCACTCGAAAACACTGCATCCGCAATGCCGGGAAGGAGCTGAATCATGGCGGATATCATCGCTGCCGTTTGCCGGTCTTTCAATATCCCCAATGTAGTGCTGATATAGCTGTTATCATCCGCCACGGAATTCTCCCTGTAGCAGTCTGCAACAAGCGCGGCAGCATACATGAGTCTCCGGCTTTTATCAATGGAAGAATACGAAAAGCCTTTATCTTCCTTCAGGATTTCGGAAGCTTCCAGAACCTGATCCACAAGCGTCTCCGCTTCGGCATCAATATCTGCCAATGCACCAAGCGCAACAAACTCCCTGTCTCCGGAAAACCCCGTCTTCTTTTCCTTAAACAGAGCAAATATCCTGTCAACGCGCTCACATCTTTCCTTTATGTTTCCTCCCTCAAGTGCCAGAACTTCTCCCATTCCCTGAATGGCATCGGATCCGGCCTTTGTCTTGCTTCGTTCGCAAACCCGTCAGCTATCGCCTTTCGGTTTTTCTTCAACAGTTCGCATCTCTCCCTGATCTTTTCTTCCATTTTTCCCTCCAAAAATACGTTTATCTCAGAACTTCCCATCCAGCATCGCGCCTGTTTTATTATTTTAATACAAACGGGAAGATAAGTCAGCACTTTGCGCAGATCTCCAAAAATCGACTGACAGTCGAAAAAGTTATTGACAGCAGAAAAATCCTGTTGTAATATAAAAATCGACCGTTAGTCGATTTTGGGAGGAGCGAACATGAAAAAGGGAGAAAAGAGAAAACAGGAGCTGCTCGGCATCGCACACAGGCTGTTTCTGGAGCGCGGATACGAGAACACGAGCGTCGATGACATCATCGAGGAAGCCGGCATCGCCAAGGGCACCTATTACTACTATTTTGAGAGCAAAGAACAGACCCTTGAGGAAGTGATCGACATGATGCTCGATCAGATGGCCTCCGCCGCGGAAATGGTGCTCGGCATGAACATCTCGATACAGGAAAAGCTGATCGGCGTCATGTCCTGCTTCCGCCCCGAAGAAGGCGAGCACGGGATCGGAGAAGTCCTTCACCGGCCGGAAAACATCGTCATGCACGAGAAGACCAATGCAAAGCTCCTCAAACGGGCTGTGCCTATCCTGTCAAAGGTCGTGGAACAGGCTGTAAAGGAAGGGATCGCAGCCTGCGAAGACATAGAAGAACGGGTAAAGATCATCCTGTTGATCAGCAGCGCTCTGTTTGATGATGACAAGAGCAGTGAAACAAATGTCCGGGTCTACATCGATGTGATCGAGAGGATACTCTACGCCAAGCCCGGTTCCTTCGCTTTCATCGAAGCCATTGTGGGAGGTAAATGAGCATGAGCAGGAATTTCAGAAAATTCCTTTTGTTATGGTCGGGCGAGCTGATCTCTTCGATCGGCGGCGGTCTCACCGCCTTCGGTCTCGGCGTCTACATCTTCAACACGACCGGATCGGCCGCAGGAATGGCCCTCGTAACGCTTCTGGGCTTCCTTCCCACCCTGCTTCTGAGCGTTCCGGCCGGCATCCTCGCGGACCGGTATGACCGCCGTCTTCTGATGATGATAGGCGACGGCTGCTCCGCCCTGGGCATACTCTATATCCTTTTTGTCATGATGCGGGGAAACGCCACGCTCTTCGAGATCTGCACGGGCGTCTTCATCAGCTCCGTTTTCTCGGCTCTTCTGGAGCCCTCCTACCGGGCAACGATCACGGACCTGCTCACAAAGGAGGAATTCTCCCGGGCAAACGGCCTGGTATCGCTGGCCGGAAGCGCAAGATACCTCTTCTCTCCGGTCATTGCGGGCTTTCTTCTGGGCGTGAGTGATGTGAAGCTCCTTCTGATCATAGACATCTCGACCTTCTTCCTGACCGTGATCAGCGCGGCCGTCGTCCGCAAGGGGCTCCCGTCAAACGAAACGGAAGAAAAGGTTTCCTTTGCGGACAGCTTCAAAGAGGGCTGGAAGGTCATCAGCGCAAAAAAGGGCATCCTGATGCTGATCCTCGTCTCTTCCCTGATCACGATGTTCATGGGAACGCTGCAGGTGCTGGTCGAGCCCTTCATCCTTTCCTTCTCCGATCCGAAAACCCTCGGGATCGCGGAAACGGTATGCGCCTGCGGAATGCTGGTCTCGGCGGTATTCCTCGGGATCGTGGGGATCAAACGCAACTACTCGAAGCTCATGGCGTTTTCCCTGATGCTGGGCGGGGTATTCATGTTCGGCTTCGGGCTCCGGCAGAATGTTTATCTGTGCTCGATCTTCGGCTTCCTCTTCTTCATGATGCTGCCGCTGACAAACAACTGCCTTGATTATCTGGCACGGACCAACATCCCCTCGAACGCCCAGGGAAGAGTGTGGGGCTTCATCGGAACCCTTTCGCAGATGGGGTACGTCGTGGCCTATGCGGTAACGGGTGTCGCGGCAGATGCACTCGGAAGCATCACCGGCGGCGGTGTCGGAAAAGGCTCCGGCATCGTGATACAGATCGCCGGTGTGATGATGGCCGTCATCGCACTCTCCATCTTTCCGATGAAGAGCATACGCGCTCTCGAGGACAGCGGCAGCGAAGAACGTGAAGTAAGGTCGGCATAATATCGGAGGAAGAACCATGAACGAATTACTGAAAGTAGAAGAACTGGTCAAGGACGGGATCTTAAGCGGCATCAGCTTTACGGTCGCAGCCGGCGAGATGATCGCGGTGATGGGGCCTTCGGGCTCGGGAAAATCAACCCTTCTCTATAACGTTTCGGGAATGGACAGGGCAGACGGCGGAAAGGTCCGGCTCAAGGATACCGAGATCTCGGCTCTTTCGGAGGAAGAAAAAGCACATGTACGCCTGATGCGGATGGGCTTCGTCTTCCAGCAGATGAACGTGCTTTCCAACCTGAACGTCATCGACAACATCTGTTTTCCGGCTGTCTATGCCAAAGGAAAAAAACAGGAAAAGCAGATCCGCGAAAAGGCCCTGAAGCTGATGGAGGAATTTGACATCGCGGATCTGGCGGAACACATGACAAATGAGGTATCGGGAGGACAGCTTCAGCGGGCATGCATCTTAAGGAGCATGATGATGGATCCCGAGATCCTCTTTGCCGACGAGCCCACGGGCGCGCTCAACCAAAAGGCCGCGGGAACCGTCATCGACGCCTTCCTTCGCCTGAACAAAGACGGCGCCACCATCCTCATGGTCACGCACGACAGCAAGGTGGCGCAGAAATGCGACCGGGTGCTCTACATCCTTGACGGTGCACTGAAGGGAGAACTAAAGCTCGGGAAATACGATCCGGCTGCGGAAGAGGAACGCCAGAAGAAGATCAATGCCTGGCTCGCTTCCTTCGGCTGGTGATAAGGCTGCTTTTTACGGGAGAGGAAAACATGTATCGGAGAATGATCATTAACGATCTGAAAAAAAACAGTCTGGTTTCGGCAGCTGCCTGCATCTTCATGGCAGTTTCGGCAGCCTTTATCGGTCTTACCGTCCTGCTTTTTGCGAACCTGCTCGGTTCCATGGACAATCTGATGAAAGACGCGAAAACCTGCGACTTTTTGCAGATGCATTCCGGCGGGCTCGATGCTGAGGAACTGAAAGCCTTCGCCGCGTCAAGGGATGACGTGGAAGATCATCTGATCGCCGATTTCCTGAACATCGAAAACAGCGAGCTGTTCCTGAACGGCACTCCCCTTACGGACAGCACGCAGGATAACGGCTTTTGCGTGCAGAACGAAAACTTCGACCACATGCTCGGCATGGATAACGAGATCCTCTTTCCGGAAGAAGGAACGGTGTATGTCCCCGTCTGCTATCGGAGCGAGTACGGCATTGAGGAAGGACAGATCCTGCGCGTCAGGGATGTAGAACTCACCATAGCGGGCTTTCTGCGGGATTCCCAGATGAACTCCATGATGGCTTCCTCCAAGAGATTCCTGGTATCCCCGCAGGATTACCGCAAACTGGAAGCGTACGGGACGCCGGAATACCTGATCGAGTTCAGGATAAAGGAAGGATGCAGCATCAACTCGTTTGCGACTGCCTACGCCGATGCCGGTCTGCCCTGCAACGGCCCGACGATCACCGCTCCGCTGATCCGTACGATGAACGCCCTGTCAGACGGCCTGATGATACTGGTGATCCTTCTCGTGAGCGTGGTGATCCTGATCATCTCCCTGATCTGCATCCGCTACATCGTGCTCACGGGGATCGAAAAGGACAAGAAGGAAGCCGGAATGCTGAAGGCTCTGGGCCTGTCTCCCCGGGACATCAGGAAGATCTACACCCTGAAATATGTGCTCCTCTCCTTTACCGGAGGCCTGGCCGGCGCAGTCGCGGCGCTCCTTCTTTCCGGCCCTCTCGGCCGCCAGATGCGCGAGCTCTACGGTCCCGCCCAAAACACAGCCGGGATCGTGATCGTGGCACTGATCGGGATCCTCCTGACGGAAGGCCTGATCCTCGGCTTCGTGAAGAGCTACCTGAAAAAGAACGACCGCATGACCGCGGTGGAGGCCATAAGGGATAACGCGACCGACGGCAGGAACAAAAGCGACAGCTTCATGCGGATCTTTGCCGTTACCGTGGCAGCCGTCTTCCTCATGCTCGTTCCGCTCAACATGGCAGGCACCGTTTCGTCCGCAAGATTCGTGCGCTACATGGGCATCGGCCAGAGCGAGATCCGCATGGACGTGCGCCAGTGCGACAATATCGCCGGCGTTTCAAAAGACATTTACGAAAAGGCGCTCGCAGACGAACGTGTGGATAAATGCGTCCTGATGCAGACCGAAAGCTGCCGGGCCGTGCCGGAGAACGGTGAAGCCGTTAACCTCCTTGCGGAGACCGGCGACCATTCGGTATTCCCTCCGGAGTACGTCGGCGGCAAAGCGCCGGAAGCAGCGGGCGAGATCGCACTCTCCTCTCTGCTGGCACGGGATCTGTCCTGTGAGACCGGCGATGTGATCCGCCTGGAAAGGAACGGACAGGAAGAGGAATACCGTGTATGCGGCATTTATCCGGACATCACCAACGGCGGAAAAACCTCCAAGATCTGCGGCGATCCGACAGCGGCCGGTGAAGACCGGGAGATCATGTGGAGCATCCTGTACGTGACCCTGAAGGAGGGTGAGGATACGGACGCCTGGATCAGCGACTGTCAGTCTTACTGCCGCGAATACGGCAATTCCGTAAAGATCACCGACATCGCCCGTTACGTGGACGGAACCTACGGACAGACGATCAAAAGGATCCGGCTTTCGGCTCTCACCTCCGTACTCGCATCCTGCCTGATCCTCTTTGTCATCGTGCTGCTCTTTGTCCGTCTCATGATCTGGCAGGAGAAAAAGGACATTGCATTAAAAAAAGCGCTCGGAGTAAGCTGCGTTCATATCAGGGCAGGATATCTCAAAAGAGCGCTTTCTCATGCGGCTGCGGGAATCGCCGCGGGCATCGTGTCCGGCATTGTGCCCGGTCAGATGCTGGTGGGCCTGCTGCTCAGCTCGCTCGGAGCAGCAGGCTTCCGCTTCATCATCGACGGGAAAACGGTGTTCCTGTTGGTTCCCCTGATCACCTTTGCCGTGGCAGCGCTCGGTGTGCGGACAGGCACGCGCGAGGTCGGCCGGCTGAAGATCAGGCTGTAGGATCCGCTTTCCGTCTATGGGTTTTCCGGATCAGTCCGTATAAGTCACATGATCCATGTCGTAGAAGACGTACCAGTTGGTCCCGTACTGCCAGAGCACACCCGTCAGGTCCAGCTCTCTGTCATTCTCGGGCTTTTCACCACCCACCGGCCAGGTCATCAACATCATCGAATGTGCCTTGTCTTCCGTGATCGCCTTCATTCCGCCTTTCTCAAAGACCCCGTGGAGCCGGAAGACACAGCCTTTCCAGTCTTCACTCTTCAGGGCTTTGGAGACCTTGTCACGGTAATTGTCGGCTTCCTTGTCATCCCATTCGATGTACTCAAGGACATAATCGGGATCCTGATCAAGATTGACGCTGTCAAGGGTGATATCCATGATGTTGTCGACCTCGGGGTTCGGATAAGGGCTGCCTGCTGCCAGAGCCGCAGCGATCGCATCTTCCTTTTCCTTCTGCAGAGCTTCCAGATTTGCCTTCGTGGTCAGCTCAAAAGCGGGCTGATAACCGGTCAGGTTCATGTCATCATCGTATACGGGGAAGAGGCCGAATTCCGTCACCTTTCCATCCGCAGAGATGTTGAACTCCTGCTGCCAGGAGTCGCTGTAGGTCGTCTCGCTGCCGCTCTCGCCGCCGTCCTCAAGAAGGGATCCGCCGTCGATCACCTGGATGCCCGCATCCTCGGGATTGTCATAGATCAGCAACAGTACATTGGAACCCTGCACTTCCCAGCGACCCTTCATGTCGTCCATGTCGGTCACGGATTCCACAAAAGTGCCGTCCTCGTTGAATACGATCTGCTGGTACTTTCTGCTGGAAAGGTCACGGTATGCCACCAGTCCCGCGAAAGCATCATCGTACCACTTCTGGTCCTTGCAGCCGTATTCCGGATGGGCTCTCTTCCATTCGGTTCCGGTCTTGAAATCATAGCAGCTGAAATTGTCCTGGAAGGTAAAGTCGTAATCATAGGTCACGCTCTTGTCCTTCATAAAGGTGAACTCACCGGTGATGGCATGACCGTTGCCGCCGTCACGAAGGGGCATGTCGATCAGATCATCGTCGCTCCCGTTCAGGGTCTTGTACTGGCAGAATGCCAGTCCGACGCAGTCATCCCTCTTGGAAGTCTGTGTCAGGGTAAAGCTCAGTTCCGAAGAAGTATCCCCGTTCGGATACCAGCGTTCGGATGTATCCTCGTCACTGTTGAGCGATCCGGGATGGATCTCGGACGGATCGATGTTCGCAGGATACTTGGCGACCGGATCAAGCTCCTCTTCCGGCTCGCTCTGCTCCTCTTCGACCTCGGTCTCGGGCTCGGTCTCGGGCTTCGTGTCGGGTTCCTTTCCCGTGCAGGCGGTCAGCGAAAGACCAACGCCCAGCGCGAGTGCCAGCAAACGTGCTTTTTTCATAATTTTCTCCCTCCTCCTGTCAATGATCCTCCGTTTTTCCGGACGGACAGGCTGTCCGGCATCACGAAAAGATCAGACGACAAAGTTGTTACAAAAGGGATTATAAACGCATTTTCGGGATTTTCAATTGTCAGGACGTGAATTTTGCCCTATTTTTCTGTGATTTTTTGTGGGTTTTGACAAGATTCAGCAGATATAGCCAAAAGGAGAGGTATCTCTTTTTAACGAACGCAAGGACGAATACGCCGTATTGATGATGTCCCGGCTTTCATCGTACGCGATCGTATATTCCGAGATCCAGGGCGCGCGGTCTGCGTCCAGGTCGGAGATGAAACGAAACAGCATGCCCTCATCGGTCGGCTGAAAACCCATCCCGCCCTCGCTGTTTGGGGTATTCAGGCGCGTCCGCAGGATCTCGCGGTAAGCCGGGCTCACAAGCCTGTCATGCTGCGGGCCGGAGGAATTATTCTTTTCGGCCTTTTTGATGAGCATGTCGAGCAGCTTCTCCGTATCGGTATAGAATTCCGCGGCACACATGAGGTGACCGTCTTTTGCGTCAAAGCAATAGGTCAGATGGTCGCCGAGGGGATCCTTGTTCTGAAGCCCTCCTTCGATCGGCAGACTGTGTTGCTCACTGCGCAGCATCCAGAACGAAAAGAAACGTTCCTCGCAGCATGTCCGGAAAACGTCGATGAGCCGCGACGCATAATAGGGCGGATTCTTCTTCTGCCTCTCTTCTTCGGGAAACGCCGCCATGGCCCCGTAAAGCCAGAGCCCTCTCGCCTTTTCTTCTTTATTGACCTGCGCAAGCATCTGATCCAGACCGTCCCTGAGCGCTTCGCTCACCTCGCCCTCAAACACCCATCTGCCGACCGGATAATCCACCGTGTAGGGATAAGCCTCTCCCTGCATTTCCACGGTCTCTTCGTCTTTTCCCATCTTGCTGAGGGAAATGTTGTAAGTGCTTTTGCCTCCGTCGTTTGAGGTAAAGCGCTGCATGGCTTTTGTGCTGTGAAACTCATTGCGGTAATAATCCAGCCCTGCCCGGACCAGCAGGCGGAAAAGGAAGAGATGAAGCTTGCGGCCGTCCTGCTTCCATTCCTCGGGGACAAAAACGTGATTGGCTCTCGCGTGGTAGGATTCTTTGTAAAACTCTATGGACAGATCAAAGCTCTCCGCGGTGGAAGGCACATCATCCTGCCACACGTCAAGACCGTTCAGCTGATCCAGCTTTCCGTTGGCGATGCAGAGCGCCAGCTCGTTCATTTCCTCCGGGCTGACCTCCACATCGGGACAGCGAAAGCCTTTCCCTCTGCCCTCTTCGAAAGCTGCCATTCCTTCAAAGTTCATGGCAGCTTTCCCGCTCGCGCCTTTGTTGAGCACGGCCCGCAGGATGCCTCCGTTGTCCTCCGTCCGCTCCACCTCGTAGACATAAAATCCCTGTGTGGGAGGTATCGGGGCCATCATGCCGCTCTCCCTGTGCGGTTCAGCCACCTTCAGCAGCAGTTTTCTCACACGGTAATCCTGAAACCATTTGATGGCTTTTTCATCGGTATTGAAATGAACCTCCCCGTATTTCGGGGCCGCATAAGGCTCGCGCTTGAAACAGCGCGGCGTCATCACCGCGTCATAGACGACCGTTGCAAAACGTACCTCCAGGATATCGAAGTCGGCATCCGCCCCGGGGTGAAAGATGAGCACATGCACGGGGAACAGTTCCTTTACGGTCCTGATCTTCCATTCATTGCCCCCCTTGGGATCCCCTTCCACGGAAAAAGACATGCTCACGCACTTTCCGTCTTCCCGGAGCGTGACGGTCTTATCTTCAAAGCAAAGCTCCGCCCCTCTCGGGCTGTCCTCATACCATGTGCCGGCAAGCCCTTTCAGCACCTCTTCCGCTTCCATGTGCTTCCTCCGTTAATCCGCTTTATAAAACCAGAACGTCCCGTAGTCTGTTGACAGATTCATGTACATCGGTCCTTCGCTGTCGGGATCGTAATAGAGCGTGACGCCGCCCCATTTTTGCCCGTCGTAAAGAGTGATGTCTGCGGAATAGTGTCCGTCGCATTCCCAATAAAGGGCACGTTCAAACTCTTCCGGCTGGAAGAACGAAACCGTCCCTTCCTTGAGGAAACAGATCCACGAACCGTTTTTGATGGTCGTGCCGGCATCGTTATCCGTGATCGAAAAGCCGGACCATGTCGTTCCTCTCAACACCCCGTCGTCAAAGGGCGCGACCTTGAGGCGCGTGATCGCGAGGGTCGGCCCCTCTTCAAATTCCGCGATGTCCGGATAGATCTCGATATTCCCCCAGCTGCAGTTTTCCTTCACGACATCATCCCGGAAATACAGATTCTCGGATTCCCTGTCACCGAAAACGCAGTCATAAAAACAGAGTTTTCCGTTCCTCGTGTCTCCGCAGATCCCGCCGCCCTCCGAGCCGGTCAGTTCGCAGCCCGTAAAGACGATGCTCCCCTCCCAGGGGGCGTCAAGATCGAACGGTCCGTAAGAGCAGTCGCGGATCGTTGTGTCATAGAAGCGGAAATCCCCGCTGGCTTCGTCTCCGCAGGTCGCAATGCCGTGCACGCCGCAGCCGAAGATGTCGGCATTGGTGACCAGCACATCGTGACAGCCCCAGAAATCCAGTACGTTTCCGCCGCAATCCCCCCGCATGGTGTGCCCGATGGTCAGGTTGGAAAGAAGGATGTCATCCGACCCGTGGAACGCAAAGAGCGAGGCGTATCTGGGCTCCGTCAGGATCTGCACATCCGCCCGGTCGTTCGAGCGTCCGATGATGGAAAGGCCGTCCACACCGGTCACGACCAGCTCCACGCCGTCATAGACCGACTCCATGCTCACATACCCCTTCGACTCGATCTTCTTCCAGTTCTCATCCGGGTCCTGCTGCTGCGCCGTAAGATAATCGCTGAGCATGTAGGTCCCGGGCTCCATCACGATCTTTGCTCCCGGCTCGATCGCTTCCAGCAGGCCCTCCACATCGTGAACCAGGCTAAGGCCTTCCGGAGCGGCGACATTTCCTGTCCCGTTCCCTTCATCAGGATTCCCGCCGGGCTTGCTGCCCTCATCCTGGCCGTTGCCCTCGTCATCCTCTTCCCCGTCGTCTTCCTTCGTAACGGTTCCGCGCGGCTTGCCTTCTCCCGAAGCGCTTTCGCAGCCGGCAAGCGCTGCCGTTGCCAGCACCGCGCACATCAGCATTCCGATCTGTCTCTTTTTCATCTTTCTCCTCCCCAAATGAACGCACAGCCGTCCGTTCTTTGTCCGTCAACCGACGCAATTGCTCCCGAACGGGATCCGGCAGATCAGATCCACCGCAAACAATATCACGATCACGATAAAGATCACGTTATGGACCTTTGACGTGCGTATCTTTCCCTGAAGCTTCACGACCGCCGGCTGGATCAGACAGATCGCCACCCAGATCAGCAGGCCGAACATCAAAGAGGGAACCAGGGCGATCCGTCCGTCGAAATTCAGGAAATATCCGGTATAATCCCACATCTTCTCGCCCAGGGCCGCATCAATGATATAGCTGGCGGCCAGCTCGGCCATCGTTGCGATGAACATGCCGCACAAAAATACCGGCACGTGCTTCTTTATCTTCAGCAAAGTGAAGATGCCCAGTATGATAAAAAAGCCGAAGCCGTAGATCGGAAGCCAGGGGCCGAACAGAAAACCTCTGTTGATGAAGCCTCTGCGGTGATAGATCATGCAGCACCACACGGATTCGTAGATCCAGCCGCACAGCGCGTAAAGCAGGAAATACTCCATGTAGTCCCTGAACAGATTCCAGATCTTTTCTCTTTTCTCTTTCGTATTCATCGGCATCCTTTCCCGCGTCAACCGCCGATCCTGATATCCGTCACGGCGACCTGGTCACCGGTCACCGCGGCATAGATCGTCTTTTCGATGCCGGTGATCGTAAACATGTTGCTGACGGCGATCCCCGCATTTTCGGTGATCACGGTGATCCGGTCGTCCTCGACGCGGAAGGTCACTGTCGCGTCATAACCTTCGCGGTTGAATTCCTTCCAGGCATCCCACCCCCGGAAACGGTCGGTCATCTTTACATTCAGCTCCGCATGGCAGCTCGGATCGCACTCCCAGCACTCACCGTCAAAACGCGTAAATGCCAGATCCCGGTAGGACGCGCCGTTCACCGCTCCGTCATCCGAACAGTAAATGTCGATAAACGGGCAATGCCATACCAGCCTGGCGGTGGGCAGGGTCTTTATGTGGAAGCTGATCTTCAGGCCGTCCTTTACCGGGACGCCCTCCGAATGCGCGGTGCGGTAACCGTCCACCTGGATGCTGGGGACATCTCCCTCGGGACCGTCCAGATAGCTGATCTTTTCGGCTATCCTCGGGATCAGGCCGACCGGCGATTCCGTTTCTGCCTTGAACAGCTCAATGTTCGAATAGGTGCAATGCTCGCCCGTCAGACCGATGTAGAGATATCTCGTGCTGTCCGGAAGAGCAACGATGAACTCGACGCTTTTCTTTCTGTCGGATATGGTGATCATCGCGTGATCCTCGATCCGGACGGCCTCGATCCGGAAGCGTTCCTTTTGTTTCAGCTCGGGCAGACCTTTGTTCTTTTTCCGTGCCTCCATCTTTCTGGTACCGAGCGTGACCGCCTGCAGCACGTTTGTGATCTCGCCGTATTCGAAATAATTCAGATCCTTCTTTTCCTTTTCGTCCGTATGTACTTTACCGTCAAGGGAATCAAAGAGCAGAAGGGCCGGGGCCGGGTTGAGCTCGGTGGATCCGGGTCCCGGCGTTACCGACAGGTTGATCGTTGTCTTGCAGGGCGTGATCAGAATGCCGTCCGAGGTCCAGCTTCGGTACTCACCGATGACCAGCTCACTCTGACCGTTCAGATCCGTGTTTTCCACGTTCTCGCTCATCTCGTATTCCAGGTCCTCATCAATCAGATGCAGCATGAGACGCGCGTATTCCGGGTCAAACTGGGTTCCGGTGCCCTTCACGATCTCTTCACGGACCTTTTGCTGCGGGATGGGATCACGATAGCTTCTCTTGGACGACATCGCATCGTAAGCGTCGGCGACCGCTATGATCCTGCCCATCTCGGGGATATCCTTTCCTTCCAGCCCTTCGGGATAGCCTTTCCCGTCGTAGCGCTCGTGATGATACCTTGCCCCCACCTGCAGATAGGGGAACTCACTGATGCTCCCCAGGATCTGCGCTCCCAGAACGGGGTGCAGCTTGATCGACTCGTATTCCTCTTTGGTCAGCTTGCCCTCTTTGGTGATGATGCTCTCGGAGATGCCGATCTTTCCGATGTCGTGAAGGAGCGCCGCATAGTAGATCTCGTCACACTCCTCTTCGCTCTTGCCGTTCATTTCGGCAAGCCTTCTCGAATACTCGGCCACTCTCGCCGAATGGCCGTGGGTATAGGTATCCTTTGCATCGATGGAGTTGACGAACGCCGTGATGACCTCTTTTGAGAAGTTCTCAAGCTTCAGATTCGTCGCGTTCAGCTCGGTGACATAGGTATCGAGCTTGTCTTTCAGCCCCTGGCGGTAGACCGTGGACAGATAAATGTAGTACTCCAGCATGCACAGTGCTGTGATCGCATCCGTGTAGCTGGGCTCCACCCCGTTATATTCGAGCAGAACGGTAACGACCGCCTGCACGCACATGATAAGCAGGACCGTGCTCTTACGTCTGTTGTTTTTGTTGAAGGAAGCAAACGATATCACCAGCAGCAATACCAGATAAAAGATCTGGGTGACAAAGATCGTCAGACGCAGCGGACCGCCCCCCCAGTGATTGTCCCCTGATATGTAGAAAGCCAGACGCCCGCCGAAGAGGGACGTCGAGTAGATCGCACCATTCAGGACGGCCGGGATCACACACAGCAGACGGTGTTTGCTGTCATTTAAGATGATCAGGATCTCCAGAAGGATCAGTACCGGACGTAGCACATAGTCCAAAGTGCTTGCCAGCAAACGCCTGCGCACGATCTCCGCCGCCGCCTCCGGGCTCAGACCGCTGACGTCCGAGTATGTCTTCATGGGAGAAATGATCATCAGAACGATCATGATGACAACCGAAGCGGCAAAGAGCTTTGTCGCGGGTATCTTAACATCCCTGTTCACGAACATCATGGCGATGAGCGCAAGCAGGATCATAAGAGGCATGTAATTCAGGATAAAAAACGAACTTATCATGGCATCTCTCCGATATACCGGAATATTTTACTATATTATGCGTCAAATAGCAAAAAAAAGAAAAAACGCTCCTCAGGGGCGTTTTATCTTTTTGGGGCCTCGTTTCGCGAAATAGTTTTTGGCGTAGTTGTAATCCCCGTACAGAACGATGCCGTTGTCTTTGACATAGACGTCCCAAACAAGCTTGTGATCCTCCCGGAAAGCGGCAAGGATGCGGCCCTCGTTCAGCGGGCTGTTATCCCCCCAGTCATGCGGCCAGCAGGAATAGCAGGTGATCATCTTGTCGATGTTTTCTTCCCGATTGCCGTAATCGTCCAGATCGGTCCCGTCGGACCAGTACACCTGCCCGACCAGATACGGTTCCCGGTCCGCTTTCGGCGTGAATCCGGAACAGTCAACCTTTTCGCAGGCCCAGTATTTCAGGATATAGCCGTCCGGCATCTCAAAGCGGGCTTCGATCAGGGTCTTTCTCGGCACACAATTCCATAACTCGAAACAGCCGAAGTTATCCATCCCGGTGACCGGGCACCTTCCGCTGTAGGGGGAATTGACATGGTCCACGATGGCCGGTGCCCAGCCGGCCTGGTTCCAGCCCCCCACATATTCCATGGTGTTGTCCAGATCCAGCAGCTCCTGTTCCGTCTCGGTCTCCAGGTTCTTTCGGACCGTATACAGGCTGGTAGACCACAATATGGTTGCTTCGTCCTTATAGGCATTGTAATCCATGAAGCGGATGTGTCCGAGCGGGATATAGTCCCCGTTTGCGATCCCGGCATCAAGGACAGGATCACCGGCACGGGCGCAGAGGTCCCCGGAGCATAAGACTGTTATGCCCAGCAAAAGACCCATGAACGCCTTCTTCGATCCGCGCATGCTCTGCTTCCGCACCCTTTCTGCCGTTATCCCGCCTATTATAGCACATTTCCGCCGGAACGAAAAATCGGTTGTGCAGGCAGATATAGTCCGTGGCGCCCGATTCCGTCGCTAAGCCACTCTACGAAACTGCCATGCTTTATTCAAACCGTACGAAACCGGGAGACATTCGTCATCCATGCCTCATGTCTCCCTTGCTCAGCCATCCGGGCTTCGCATTTCTATTGGTTCATGCAGTTTCAAGAGTGGCTAAGCTCCTCCATAGGTTGCCACGTCCTATATCCTGCCTGCAGTATCCGGATCGAGCGCCACGTACTGACAATTGCATTCTGCTCCATCCCTGTGATAAGATGGTTCCGATATGTGGTTTTAGGACGGATCCGTGGTGATCCGGGGAGGTTGTGATCATGAAGAAAAAGATACTGGCGGGACTGCTTTCGCTCGCAATGGTCATCGGACAGCTGCAGCCTGTTTCGGTTGCCGCAGCAGGTGATGAGGCCCCCTTTGCGGACAGTGAATATGCTTCGGAGGAAGATGATTATCCGGAGGAGGATGATCTCGGGGAGGACAAAGATTTTTCGGAAAGTGCCCCCGATGCCGCAGGCGCTTCTTCGTCTGCGGCCCCTGCCGTAAAGGATCTGAACTATGGCCTGATCGTGAGCGATCCGGTCAAGATCAACGACAAGACCTATCATCTGACCGCGGATGTCACGTTCTACGGAACCGTTGCATACTGCAACAGAAAGATCCTGCCCGCATCGGATCTGCAGGCCGAAGTATCCTGCCCCGGTCTGGACGGACTGCTGAATGACCTGATCGGCCCGGCGGATGCTAAGGGTCTGGTCGAATGGAAATTCACGGCAAAGAAGAACAAAAAGATCGGCGCCGACGCCTACTTTACCGCAAAAGCCGTTGTGAAGAGCTCCGTGGCAAAGAGCATCGGTCTGAAGGGCAAGGCCCTGCGGAATTTCAAGAAAGGGATCAGCAAGCTGAACAAGGCCGCCAAGTCCGTCAAACTGCGCTTTGCGATCGTCGCCGATGTCGAAAGCGGCTCGGAGGCGGACCTTCCCGCGATCAAGCCCGTCAAGATCAACGCCTCCAATTTCCCGGATGCGAATTTCCGGAAGGTGATCTCGGGACGCGAATATGACAGGGACGGCAACCACATCCTCGATGAGGAAGAGATCCGTCTGACGATCAATATCTACTGCGAAGGAAAGAACATCAAGTCGCTGAAGGGCGTGGAGCACTTCGTGGCCCTGCAGGGTCTCTGGTGCAAGGATAACAAGATCAAGACCATGGACCTGCGGAATAACAAAGACCTCAGGGGCGTATGGTGCTCCGGCAATCTGTTCACCACGCTTGATTTCACGGGCAATCCGGAACTGCTCTGGGTTTATTGCTATGATTGCAAGCTGAAATCCCTGAACGTTTCCAACAATCCGAAGATGGCCTTTGTCGAATGCAATACCAATCCACTGACGGTGCTCGACCTGAGCCACAACCCCGAGCTGGAGCATCTGACCTGCGGGACCTGCGAGCTTTCCGTGCTGGATCTGGGCAACAATCCCAAGCTGACGCATCTGGACGCTTTCCGGAACAAGCTGAAGACGCTGGACCTCTCGCACTGTCCGAAAATGCGGCGCCTGGACATCTGGGACAACGAGGGACTGGGAAGCATCGATCTGAGCAACAATCCCGAGCTGCAGTATTACAACTGCGCCAACAACGACGCCGTCAGCGTGGATGTGAGCCGCAATCCGGAATTGCAGAAGCTGATCTGCAGCTACAACGACATCACGGAGCTGGATCTGAGCCACAACCCCAAGCTCGTCTATCTGGACTGCGCGGATAACCGCATCGAAAAGCTGGACCTGACGAACAACGGCTACATGCATTTTCTGCAGGCCTTCATCAACGACTTTACCGAGCTGAACATCGGCAGCAATCCTTTCCTTGTGAAAACATGGAAAGAGGGAGAGAAGCAGGCCGAGACGAACCTGGGGGCGGTGTCTTCCTGGACGATCGATTACGGCGGGGATACCTCCGTCGGCGGCGATACCATGTATTTCCTCTGCCTGGACGACAAGGTGAACATCCTTTCGGAAGCGACAGGGAGCCTCCCTTCGGATGACGACGCAAGCCTCTATTCCGATCTCGGAGCGCCGGAAGACGATCTGCTCCGGCGGGAAGAAGTCGTGCAGACTCTCTACGAGATGGCCGGCAGCCCGCGGGTCGACGGGCTTTCGACACGCTTTACGGACATCGAAACGGGCTCGCCTTACGAAGCTGCCCTGCTCTGGGGAGAAGCGCAGCATATCTGCACCGGCTTCCCCTACATGTCCTCCGACACCTTCGGCACGGGACGGTGGATCACAAGACAGGATCTGGCGCTCATGCTGATGCGCTACTCCGAATATGCGAACTACAAGCGGGCGATCGACTTCGGCCGCAGCGACGATTACATCGACTATTTCGACATCGATTTCGATCATTGGGAGGCGATGTGCTGGTCCGCGACCTGGCAGATCCTGGAGGGACGCGGCGAAGATGGCGCACCGAAGGACCGGCAGCGGATCGAACCGCTTGCCCGCGTGTCAAAAGCCGATCTGGATGCCGCCATCAAGCGTCTGAAAGAAGTGAATCAATAAAAAAAGTACCGCGGCGTCCCGCGGTACTTTTTTGCCTTTCAACCCACCGTGTAAACTATGTGGCTTCCGTCTTCTCTTTCGTCGACACGCAGCTTGCAGGAGATCTGGTCCTGCATGATCTGAACGTGCGATATGATGCCGACCAGCCCGTTCGCTTCCTTCACGCTGTTCAGAACGCTCATCGCGTCATCGATCGATTCGTTGTCCAGGGAACCGAAGCCTTCGTCAATGAAGAGCGCCTCGATCCGGATGCCGCTCTTTCCGGCCACTGCCGACAATCCGATGGCCAGCGCCAGGGATGCCAGAAACTTTTCGCCGCCGGAAAGCGTGCTCACAAAACGCCCGTCCTGCTCGTCGCTCTCCCGGTCAAATACCTTGAGTTCCAGGCCGCGCTTATTGCTTCCCTGCACCTTCTCATCCGAGCGGAACAGCCGGTAGCGGCCTCCGTGGACCATTTCCAGCATACGGTTCGCTGCCGTGATGACGGAAGAGAACATGATCCCGAGAACATATCTCTGCAGCCCGGTTCCGGTATCGCCGCGAAGCTTCTTTGCAAAGACCAGATCCTCCTCCGCCTCATGAAGCTTCTCTTCAATGCCGTCACCCTGCTCTGCAAGCTCCGCAAGCTTCTTCGCAAGCCGTTCCGTTTCTTTGCTCAGCACGGCCTTTTTCTTCAGATAGGCGTCTTTGGCGCTTTCGGCCGCTGCGAGGGTCTCCCGGCATTTCTCCTCATCGGGCTCCTCCTTCCCCTCCAGTTCTTTTTCCAGCTCCTTCCGGTTCTCTTCCGCCGACTTCACTTCGGAATCATAAGCCGTGATCTTTTTTGCCAGTGCATCACGTTCTTCTTCGCTCATCATCAGTGCCGTCGCTTCTTCTTCGGAGGCAAAACCGTTTTCTTTCAAGCCGGCTTCCTCATCCCGCAGAGTGTCGAAATGCTTTTTTTCGGCCTCCCCTCTTTCCTTCGCAGCTTCTTCGATCCTGGCTCCGGCCCCGGCGAGCGCCTCTTTGGCCGCTTTCTCGGCATTGATGAGTTCTTCCTTCCGCCGCTCGTACAGCGCGATCTCCTTTCCGAGCTTTTCGATCTCCGTCTCGAGCTCCTTTAATGATGCGATCCCGGGAACAAGATTTTTCTTCCGGCTCTCCAGCTGCGTGGCAAAGGCCGTCAACTCGGTATTCGCCTCTTCAACGGCTGCGTGCTTCTCCTGTACCAGCTTGTTTGCCCCGGTCTGTTTATCCATCGTTTCATTCAGCAGCCCGTAAGCTTTGTCGACCGCTTTCTTTTTTTTCTCGACATCCTCCTTGCCGACACTGTCTTCCGCCGCCTCGGCCTTGTGAGGATGCTGCGTATTCCCGCAAACGGGGCAGGGACAGCCCTCCTCAAGATCTTTTGCAAGCACGGCCGCGATACCGGCGATATAGCGGTTCAAAAGCGCCTCATGCTCTCTCTGCAGGGATCCGTGCTCTTTCTGAATCTTCTGCAGCTCTGCCGTGACCGCCTCACATTTTTTCTTTGCAGTCTCTTCGGCTTCCGCCGCCTCTTTCGCAATGCGCTTTTTTTCGGACAGTTCCTTTTCCGCCCTGTCGATCCCGCTGTAATCCTCGCGCTTGCCCTCGAATCGGATCATCTGTTCTTTTTTTCCGCTGATCTCTTTTTCCTTTTCGAGATGCGCTTTCAGCATCTCCCCTGCTTTTTCCGCAGCCTTTTTCTTTTCTTCCGCGTCTTTCACCGCGGCACTTTCGTCCTTCTTTCGTTTTTCCAGGTTCGCGTTAGCGTCAGCTTTTATCTCGATGAGCCTTCGCAGCTTCTCCGCGCGCTTCGCGTTGCCCAGGCTGCACTCCCACTTTGCGCGCTCCTCTTTCTTTTCCGCAAGATCTTTGACCTTCCGCTCCGCCTTGTGCATATCCCCGAAACGCGCCGCAAGCGCAAGCAGCGCCTGCTGCTCCTTCATGATCTTTTCGTGATCGGCTTTTTTGTTTTCCTCATCCAGGCTGCTCTCTTCCTCTTTCTTCTGCTTTACGAGCTGCTCCAGATCGGACATGGTCTTGCATTCTTCTTCACCGAGACGGATCGCGATCCGGTTTTGGATCTCTTTGTATCCGTTCTTCCGTTCTTCGGCATCTTCAAAAAAGCAGTCTGCCATGCGCTGCCATTTTTCTTCCCCGAAAATGCTGATCAGGATCTTTTCCTTATCCTCGGATTTGGAAGTGAGCAGCTTTTCAAACTGCCCCTGCGGAAGAACGATGACCTGACGGAACTGATCATAACTCAGACCGATCAGCTCCTCCGCCTTCGCATTCAGATCCTCTTTCTTCGGATTCTCGAAAAGAGGCTGCCAGACGCCGTTTTCGTCCTTTCGTGACGCATTGCAGGAAAAGCTCAGATTCTTCGTCTTCCGCTTCAGCCTGCGTTCAAAGCGGTATTGCTCCCCGCCGTTTTCAAATTCAAAGCATACAAAGGTCTCCGCATCAAACGGGGCATTTGTGCAGCGCATGGCCTCAAAAACGTCCCTGCCGTTCCCGCTGCTTTTTCCGAAGAGTGCAAACGTCATCGCATCAAGGATCATGGTCTTCCCGCTTCCGGTTTTTCCGCAGATCAGGAAAAGACCGTGCCTTGCGAGTTCTTCGAAATCGACCGTCTCGTACCCCACATAAGGCCCGAAGGCCTGAAATTCCACTTTCAACGGCTTCACTGCGCATTCACCCCCTTCTCGTATTTCTCCACAGCCTTCCTGAACAGGCCGATCAGGCGCTCCCCGGGATCTTCCTCGAGGATGTCCTTGCAATAGCGGGCAAACACCGCTTCCGGATCCGTGTTCGCCTGCTCGAATTCCTCGATCGTCATCGTGATCTTCGCGTCTTCCCGTTCCAGACTCTTCCCGCTGATCTCGAGGATCCTTCCGTATACTTCCTTGAACGCGGCAAAGGTATCCGTTCCCACATAGCGGTCGGTCACCTCGATGCGGACATAGCCGTTGCGGATCTCATCCTCCACATCTCCGCGGATCAGTTCCTCATAAGTCCCGCGAAGCGTCGTTCTCCTGCGCAGCTGCGGGATCGGCACGGTCCTCTGTTCGCTGCTGTCCGTGTCGATGATCGTGACGCTTTTTTCCTGCTTCTCTTCCTTTCCGAAGGAATAGATCATCGGCGTGCCGCTGTAGCGGATCTTCGGGCCGATCTGCTGCGGTCCGTGCAGATGACCCAGCGCAACATAATCGAATCCGTCAAAGACAAAAGAGCCCACCATGGTCGCACGCCCCACTTCCGCCGCCCTGTCGCTGACCGAGGTCGAAGCGTTCGTGATGAACGCATGTGCGACCAGGATATTTTTGTGCCCCGGCACAAACGAAGCGCGGTACTTGTCCAGGACCACTTTGTAGGCGGCCTCCATGGATGTGACCTGATCGGCGTCGTCGGGATAGACGGCCCGCACCTTGTCGGTGGAGATCCAGGGAAGCAGATAGATGTCGACATCCCCGACGTTCACGCACTGCGGCTGCTTTGTCAACGCGCCCGCTATGAACAGGCCGCTTTTCTTCAGAAGCTCGTTGCACTGTGAAAGACGCTCCGCGCCATCGTGATTGCCGGCGATCAGATAGACCGGGATCCCGAGCTCCCCGCAGAGATGCGTCATGATCTCGTCGTAAAGATGCAGGGCGTCCGTGGATGCTATGCTCCTGTCAAAAACATCGCCTGCCAGCAGGATCCCGTCCACCTGTTCCTCTTTCGCGATCCCGCAGATCTTATCGATCGCAAAGCGCTGGTCTTCCGCGAAGGAAATGCCCCCGCCGAACGATATGCCCAGATGCCAGTCGGATGTATGCAGAAATTTCATGTGAACCTCCTGTTACTGCTTCGGTACGGTTACGCTATGAATTATATCATATCCTGTTGTACAATTTTTTTCCCTTTGCAGGAAAACTTGTGATAGAATGTGTGGTTAGAGATATAGAACCATTCATCGGAGGTGCTTATGGATTTTCTGGAATACCTGGAGCGCGGAGTCACGCCCCATCATGCAGTCGCTGCCGCAGCCGAGCTTCTGACGGACGCGGGCTTTACCGAACTGGTCTTAAACGAGCCCTTTCAGGTAAAAAAGGGCGGAAAATACTTTGTGCGGATCTTTTCGACCGCGCTCGCGGCCTTTACGATCGGCAAAAAGGTCAATGAGCGCAGCCCCTTTCATGTCGCTGCAGCCCACACGGATCATCCCTGCCTTCACATCAAGCCGGTTCCCGAACCGGATCCCCGTGGAAATAACGGCTACATGAAGCTCAATTGCGAGATCTACGGCGGGCCCATCTACAATACCTGGCTGGACCGCCCGCTCTCGGTCGCAGGCCTGGTCGCGCTGAAAGGGAAAAACGCGTACGAGCCGGATCTGCGGCTCTTCGACTTTGCCCGCCCGATCGCGGTCATCCCGAATCTGGCCATCCACTTCAACCGCGAAGTGAACAAGGGCATCGCCCTGAACGCGCAGACCGACATGGTCCCGCTCCTCGGCGTTTTCAACGAAAAGATCAACGACGAACACTTTCTTCTTTCCGCGGTAGCAAAAGAACTGGGCGTCAGACAGACGGACATCCTGGACTGTGATCTGTATGTTTACTGCTGTGACAAGCCCACGAGCGTGGGACTCAATGACGACATGCTTTCGGCACCGGCCCTGGACAATCTGACCAGCTGCTATGCGCTGATGAAAGCGATTTCCGGCTCTTCCCCAAAGGACGCGATCGATGCCGCGCTTCTCTTCGACCACGAAGAGATCGGAAGCCGTTCCAAGACCGGGGCAGATTCCGCGCTGTTCAAAACGCTGCTCGAAAAAATACGTTCCGGGCTCGGCTTCAGCGCCGAGAGCTTTAACGACAGCATCCTCTCGAGCTTCCTCTTCTCGGTCGATGTGGCGCATGCCACTCATCCGAACCATCCCGAGAAGTACGACCCGCTTGCAAAGATCGGCTTCGGGGAAGGCGTGACGATCAAGCTCAGCTCGAACCAGCGCTATACACTCGATCCTTCCGCGATCGCAAGCACCGAGATGCTCTGTGCGGAAGCAAAGGTCCGCTGCCGGAAGTTCATGATCCGTGCCGACATTCCCGGCGGTTCAACGATCGGGCCCATGCTCTCTTCGCTTCTGCCGATGCACACCGTCGACATCGGCGTCCCGATCCTGGCCATGCACTCGGCCTGCGAGCTCATGCAGCGCTCGGACGAAGACGAACTGATCAGGCTGCTGGAGCATTATTATTGATCACAGGCGGTCCATGCCGGGGCCGCTTTCCAGACGGCGGATGAAATCGCCCGGGTCCTTGCGCATCCGGGCCATGCTGAGGAAGGTGTCGAGTGCAAGCCCTTCTTTGTTGCAGTCGGCACCGTTCTTTCCGGCGTCGTTTCGCACCTCATGCTTTCGCAGATTGTAAAAATACAGGTCGGTCAGGCCATAGCCCTCGCATTCGATCCCGTCATAAAAACCATGATGGTCCAGATAATACATGAACGCGCCCATCAGATCGCTGTCGGACAATAGCTCTCCCCATAGCTCCTCGAGATAGTCTTCGTCCTTTCCCGCCTCGCTTCCCAGGCTGTACAGATACTCATAGGCTTTCACGCGCCTTGCATCCAATATGATCATGCTGTTTTCATCCTCATCTCCGTATCAGTTTGCCTCGTCAGATCCATTTTCCTATTTCAGGCAGATCACCGCATACAGTCCCAGATCCGTCAGGCGGATCTGCAGATCGTCGCCCTTTTTGCTGATCTCCATCCCGGCGGGCTCGATCCCCTCCGGTGCAAGGACGCAGGCCTCACGGTCCGAAGCGTCACGCACCGTCAGCTCCAGCTGAGCGATCGTCTGCACGCGGTCGGCCGCCTCGTCATAGCGGTAATTGAGCAGGTGGATATATGCCGTCCCGTCTTTGTCGTAACGCGCCACACCGACATCGGCACAGTCGCAGAGAACCGGCGCGATCCCGTCATACATTTCGGCAAAGGCCTTCATGAATCCCGGCATGTACGCTTCCTTCGCGCCTTCGGCCGGAACGAACACGGCATTTCCGATCTTTTCCAGCTCTTCGCGCAGGGACGTTCCGTCTGCGATGCGCCCCGCAACCAGCAGGCGTCCGCCTCCGCGCGCATACTCCAGCAGGATGTTCTGCTGTTTTTCGGTCAGCACATGGCAGTCCGGCACGACAATGAGCGGATAATCCCGGATGCACTCCGCGCTGAAGTCGTCTTCACGCAATTCGCCATCCGGAAGCATCACCACGTCATACTGTGCGTTCCGTTCGCTCAGTGCGCGGATCACATCCCAGAAAGGAACCGGCTTCAGGTCGGGATCGAGCCACTCGGAAGCCGTCACATCCAGCAGCGACTCGTAGGCATCCTGCATTCCGTTTGCGCCGCTTCCCTTGTTGGAATCGCGCCAGTAATAGCTGCCGTAGGAATACAGCACCGCCGCTCCCTTGGATGCGCTGCGGGGAAAACACTCGTCATGCTCGTACAGAAAATCCTGGATCTGTGCGGTCAGCCACTTCGGAGCCCAAAACGCATCCTTTATCGTATTGCCCATCCAGCTGCCGTAAGGTACCGACATGTTGCAGCCGTACACCGAAGCCTCGAGTAGATAGATCCTGTAAAGGTCGTATCCGCGTCCGCGGTCAAGCCGCCCCAGAAGTTCCGGCACGATGCCCCCGTAAGGGTTTTCGGCAATGATCACGGTCTTCCCCCGTGCAAAGCCGGCACAGTAACGGTAATAATACGGCTGGCGGAAGAGCGTATGCTCCATCTCCGTGATCACGATGTCCACCTTGTTCTCGATCGGATAATAGGCCGGCTGCATGTTGTAGAAGTTTCCCGATACCAGCAGCTTTCGCCCGTATTTTTCGAGGGCGTACGCTCTGGCATGGTCCGCCAGCTCCGAGAAGTAGCGGCGCACCTGCCATACCTGAAACTCCCAGTAATCCCGGAAAAACGGCGCGTTCTCCGGATAACTGCAGCCGTGCGCTTTCAGATATTCCCCGTAATGGAAGGAATCGAGATCGATCCCGTCCCATTCGCTTCCCAGACGGCCCTCTTTCTTTCTCTCCTTCAGCCGGGAATTGAACTGCTTCATGCAGCTCCTGCAGAAGCAGCCGCCGGAATTGATGGAGGTCATGGGCAGTTCGCATTCATCCAGCTGTATGCCCGGCACACCCGCATCGATCTGCAGTTCGATGATCTTTTTCAGATAGCCGCGCCACACGGGATTGTTCCTGCACATCTGATAGCAGGTCTCGCGATGGTCCTTCACCTCGACCCACTGCGCATGGATCGGCTCGCCGAAACGATCCCTGGTGCAGCATTCTTCCCACAGGTCCGTAACAAGCCTGCCCTCTTCATCCCGTATCCCGTCCGGATAGTAATCCTTCAGAGAGGTCGGAAACGCATCGGGCCGGCTGTCCGCACTGAATTCCCGCAGGCCGTACCAGCCGGCGTTTTCATCCTCTTCCGCGCGGAGGTTCATCTTCACAAGATGTCCCTCGTCATCGAAAACAGCGGGGTATTCCCAGCCCTGCACCTCAAACACGATGCCGAAAAGCTTGATCCCCCTCTTGTTGCATTCCGCGACAAATTCACTGTCGTTCATGAAGCCGTAGATCTGCATCCGCGGATCCACGGGTCCGAAAGCTTCGTGCTCGAGATAGGGCAGGCTGATGCTGCCGCCACCCATGCCGGCCCATACCAGCACCGTCCCGTGATACAGCTCCAGATCCTCCAACATCTGCATGCTGCGGATCGGGAGGCTGGGATGATAACAATACTGATCCCTGAACCACGCGTCAAAGTAAATGCCTCTCTCCATTCCTTACCTCCTTTTTTACCGGGCTTGAATCCGGAGAAGCATAAAAGTGAGCCGCATGAAGAGCTCCACATCAAGCCGACAACGTTACATTTCCCGCATCACGATCTCTTTCCCAGCACTTCCTCAAACAGCTCCAGACCGAAGCTGGTCTGTTCGGGCGCATGGGGGATCATCCTGTAAGTGCGCTTCCCGTCGTCCTTGTGTTCCGCGCACAAAAAGCACACCTTCTCGTCCGATTTCGATTCTTCGTACATCTTCTGCGCAAAGGACAGAAGATGCGTTACCGTAAAGATCCGGACGCCCTCTTCCTTCAGCGCCTTCACGATCCCGTAGGCGATGGCGGAACCGTCTTTTTCCGTGGTGGTCGCGAAGGATTCGTTCAAAAGGACCAGCGAGTCCTCTCCCAGGTTGCTGACGATCTGGTCCATCCTTCGAAGCTCCTCGTCCAGACGTCCGCTGTTCATCGCGCTGTCCTCGCGTCTCGTGAAATGCGTGAACAGCGAAGTATGGATCCCGCTGCGGAAGCTGTTTGCGGAAACGATCAGTCCGCATTGCAGGCAGACCTGCGCAATGCCGATGCTGCGAAGGAAGGTGGATTTGCCGCCCTGGTTCGCGCCCGTGATGATCACAAGCTGTTTCCCGTCAAGCCCGCCGCTGTTGCCGACCACCTTGCCTCCCCGGTCCATGCTCATGACCATTTCCTTCAGATCCGTGTACTGCAGGATTCCCTGCCTGTCAACCTGCGGGAAACAGTAATCGATCTTGAAGCGCTGCATCTGCTCTCTGATGTTGACCGCCCCCAGGTAAAATGCCGACTGGAAATGAAGCTGGTCGAAGAACGAGCCGTACGATGCCGTCAGCGCGCTGCAATAGGAATACACATAGCTCACGGCCTGATACTCCAGCTCTGCCGCGTCATCCTGCATCGCCTGGTCTTTGTAAAGGGAGATGACGCCCGGCGCAAGCGAAGAGATCGTGCCGCGCAGTTTCGCTCCCAGTCCGTAGGGCTTGCTGTAGGGCTTTACCACGGTGTTGAAGGTCTCGAGCCGCAGATCCCCGATCTTCAATCCGTCCTTCAGCCCGCAGTCGACGCGGATGCGAGGGAAGCGCAGCGTGTAGACATTCTGCCGGCCCGCATCCCCGGATACATCCACATAAAACGACAGATCCTTCAGAAGCGATTCCAGATATGCCGTCCGGTCCTCGTTGAGTTCTTCCTGTATCCTTTCGTTCAGGCTCACAAGCCCGGGAGCCGTCAGACCGTCCTCGTTTTCCGTAAAGAGAGCCTGCACGCGAAACATCCCTTCCACCAGAAGCTGGAACACCTTCAGGTCGGTGATCAGCTTTGCCTTTGTATCACGCTCCCCGGCCGTGCTGCTTTTCCTTCCCAGTTTTTCCCACTTCTCCAGGACCTCTCCGCTGATCTGGTACAGATTGGCGATGAATGCCTGCTTCCGGAAGCAGTCCTTCATGATCGCCTGCCGGTAGTTCACTTCCTCCGCGCTCTTGAGAGGCGTGCGCATCACCCTGCGCATCGTCTGCTCCAGGTACGGATCCTCTTTCTCGGTATAGACCGCCCTGCTGCTGCGAAGGATCGAGTCCATGCCGGCCGCCTTGAAGATGGCGTTCAGCCCCAGATCTTTTGTCATGCTGCTCCAGTCGTAATACGAGTTCGCGGTGCTCCACTCCCTGTCCGGATGCAGTAAAAATACGTTCATGAGAATCTCTCCTTTAACTGCTCGTAGGTCAGCCTGTACTTCAGCACCTGGGAATTGGTCCCCCCGGGCTCTACCGCTTCGTTCCTGTCGATGCGGTAGGTCTGCACGTTGTTCTCATCCACCTCCGCACGCAGGCTCACCACGCCCTCGCAGGAGCTTGCCAGCTCTCCGAGATGGGTCACATAGATCCCTCTGCAGTTTTTTCCGATCAGGAATTCCAGGACCCGTTTTCCCATCTCGATCGCATCAAAATTGGCCGCCGTCGTGAACAGCTCGTTGATCACGACAAACGCGCCCTCCTCTTCCTCCTCCATGATGGGTTTGAGGCGCACCAGCTCGTCCATCAGCTTGCCGCGGCCGGTCTCGGCACTCTCCTCCACGGAGAAGTGGGTCCACAGATTGCTGTAATGGGGAACCAGTGCCGATTCCGCGGGAACATCCAGGCCCATCTTGCTGAAATAGACCAGCTGCCCCAGGCTTCTTCCGTAGGTGGTCTTTCCGCCCTGGTTGGGCCCCGTCAGCACAAAGAAGCGTTCCTCCGGCGCCAGATAGAGCTCATTGGCGACCACGTCCTTGCCTTTTGCCTGATTGGCGAGCGCCAGCGCCAGATCATACAGTCCCGATGCGCTCAGCTTGTCCGGCGAAGTCTTCGGGGTGGCAAAGACCATCCCCTTCTCCTGCATCTTTGCCTCAAACTGCGCATAGGACAGGTAATAGGGCATTTCCTGTTCCGCTTCCCTGATCCCGTCATGGATGTATTCCGGATGCTCTTTGCAAAAGCTTTCCAGCTGACGGAAAAAGGGCTTGTGTTTCTTCCGGAAGAGCTTGACCACTTCCTCTTCCAGTCTCGAATAATACTCCCGGTCCAGAAACGGGCTCTGAAAATCCTTCTTCACACCGGGAAAGCACTCCGCAAGGAAATTCTCATAGTCGCCTTCTCCCTTGCTCTCTGCCAGCGTGAAACGCTCCTTCTCGTACGTGAGGACCACGCGAAACGCGGAAAGCTCTTTCCAGAGCGTCAGGGCTTCCTCCCGCATGCTCCTGTATCCTTCCTCGTTCACGCATTCCGAAAGGTAAGCAGTGAATCCCTTCATCCCTTCCGAAGCAAGCTGCGCCTCTTTCAGCTTTTCGCAAAGCTTCTCCGCGGCAAGGGCATAACTGCAGATCTCCCGCAGCTGCCATACCTGCTTCTGCACTTCCTCGTAAGCATTCTCCCTGCGCTCGGCATAGAGCGCGCGTTCCCGCATGCCGGTGTAATATTCCGTCATGGCGGCCAGGACCTCTTTCTTTTTGAAATCCCCGTAAACCGCTCTCCGGTATTCTTCATCTTCTTTCGTGGCGGGAAACGCAAGATAGAGACTGCGCACGTCCTCTCCCCAGCCGTCCGTGATCCTCTCAAGGATCTGATCGATATTCAGATCAACGAAAAAAGGCGGGTACTGTAACTCTCCCGTATCCTCTTTCGGAATGGAACCCGTCCTGCTCAACAGACTGATCATTTTTTCATCCTCACATTTTTCCGGGTGATCCGCAGCAACTCTGTCAGAAATCCTGAATCCGGGCACGCTCGTCTGTTCCCGGACAACACAAGGAGATTATACCACAAAAGCTGTGTCAGAGAAACAGCTTCGAAACAATGGACAAACGCCCGGTGATATCGTATGATGAGAAAGGCAAAACGCCTTGGGGGTAAAACACATGAAACTCAGCTTCAAGCAGAGAAACGCTCTGATATTGACGATCATCAGCTGGCCGCTCTTTTTTATCTTTACCTGCATGCTGACCAATCTGTCGGCCTTCGACTTCTGTCCCGATGTACGCGGCCTGCCCCGCATCCTGCTCTTTTTATTCGTGTCCCTGCTCGCTTCGATCGTAACGGTCTTTGCCTGCGGTTTCAGCAAGCACGTAAAGGCCCAGAACGAGATCATGGACGAGTATGAGACTAACGGATTGACGGACCGCTTCATCCTTCTTTCCCAGAACGAGATCTACAGCATGATCAACATGAACAACAAGCAGCGGCGGAAGAAGACATACGCGATCTACGCGAATTATGTCATGCAGCTGGTCAACGCCTATCTGCTCCGCAGGGATCTGCCCGGCGCCCGGCAGGCCGTCAGCCTTCTTCCCCTGCAGGAAATGAAGGAAATGATGGATATCACAAAAGCCTTCTATTCGAACACCTATCAGTTCTATTTCGACATCCACATGAACATCTGCGAACTGGCAAACGATGTGAACGGGGCCCAGTATGTCATGCGGGAGGCCGAGGCCCTGAACGCGAAGTTTCAGGGAAGATCTCCCGTTTTCGATCTGGCCACTCTCGAGACCTATGCTTATTACTACATGATCATGGGACGCTTCGACGACGCGATCGCGTGTGCGGAACGCTGCTTTGCCTACCGGCAGAAATTTCCAAAAGCCACTTTTATCGGAGAAGCGCTCTATACAAAGATATTGCAGAAACAGTTCCGGATCGCCGAAGCCTTCGAGCATCTTCATAAAGCAAAAGCTCTCGCCGACAATCCGGCATACAGGCAGATGACAGAGCAGCTGGAGCGGGAATTGACCGCCGCGCAGCAGAACGCGAACGTAAGCGGATAAAAGGAAAACTCATCTCCTCAGGAACATGACCAGTTCTCCGCCTTTGCGCTTGTTGTTCGGCACCACTTTAGTGTAGCCGTCTTCCTTTGCGACGATCTCGCGGGAAAGATACAGGCCGATGCCGACCCCTTCCTCCTGCGCCATATCACTGCTCCGATAAAAGCGGCCGAAGATCTTTGCGGCATCTTCCTCGGAGATCCCCGGACCGTCGTCAACAACATGGATCGCCTGATACATGTCAAAGCTTTCCGCATATACTTCGATGTGCCCGCCTTCCGGGCTGTATTTCACGGCATTGTCCAGGATATTGATCAGGGCTTCCGTTGTCCACTTCAGGTCAAAGACCGCTTTTTGCTCATCATTTCCGCGGAACGTGATCTCGATGTTTTTGACCGCCGCTTTGGATGCCACGGCCGCCACCGACTCTTCGATCAGCGTGTCCGTTCTTTCCTCCGCCGGTGTGAGGCTGAGCGTCCCGTTTTCCAGACGGGACAGTTTGGTCAGCGAATCGATCAGAAACTCCAGCCTTTCGTTCTGCCGGCAGATCTCGTCCGCATAGCCGCGGATCTTTTCCACGGATGCGTCCTGTCCGCGCGAAGCCTCTTCCCGCAGCAGTTCGGAATACATCTTGATGATCGTCATCGGGGTTTTGGTCTGATGGGAAATGTCGGAGATGAATTTCTCCAGACGCTGTCTTTCCTGTTCGAGGTTCGCGTTTGAGAGGACCGATCTTCCGAGAAACTCTTTCCATTTGGATTCCAGGCGGGAAAGACGGCTCTCGTCATACGCGCTCTCCACAAAGTTTCCGTCCAGCGCGGAATCGAGCATCTCCTCCAGCCTTTTGATCGTCCTGTTTTCAAACATGGTTTTTCCTCTGTCGTGTCCCCGGATCCGGGGACTGCTCATTCAAAGCGGTAGCCCTGTCCGTAGACCGTATTGATGTGCTTCTTTTTCTTATCGCTGTCGATCTTGCTGCGCAGACGGTTGATCGTGACGGAAAGCGCGTTCTCATCCACAAATTCACCGTCGTTTCCCCAGATCCTTTCCATCAGCAGATCCCGGGAAAGCGTGAAGCCTTTGTTGTCCAGAAAGATCTTGAGCAGCCTCTGTTCGTTCACACTCAGGAAGAGCTCGTCATTTCCCTTCCTAAAGACCAGCCTGTCGAAATCGAAAGTCATATCGTCCAGCTCGTATACGGCGCTCTTTGCCGCAGCCGGCGCTTCACTCACCCTGCTTCTTCTGACCAGGGCATTCACCCTGGCTCTGAGGATCGCAAGACTGAAAGGCTTGGTCAGGAAATCGTCCGCACCCAGTGTGAGGCCCGTGACCTCGTCCATCTCCAGATCGTTCGCCGTAAGGATCAGCACCGGAACCTCACTGTGCTCCCGTACATGCTTCAGATGGTCATAGCCGCTCCCGTCCGGAAGGTTCAGATCCAGTATGATGAGATCCAGTTCGTCGCCGTAGCTGTCGAAACCTTTTTTTGCGTCCTTTATGGTATATTCTTTGTGAAAGACCGTCTCCCCGTCGCCCAGGGATATGGCCACGCCTTCACTCAGCGCGCGGTCGTCTTCAACTATCTGTATGTTCATCATCCGCTCCGTGCAGACCACGTGCCCCTTACAGGGTGACCGCGTAGCTGCTGTTATAGGTTTTGATCATGTTCTCTTTGCTGTTGTGCTCTTCTCCGATGCAGAATTCCTTTGACCAGGTCATGAAATAGGCCCAGGGGATGCGGCTCTTTTCCAGCATCTCCATGTCGGGAAGGCAGCCGATCTCGGCCAGGGCCGCCACCTTGTTCTTCGTGGTGTTTTCGATCAGCTGTTCATAATCGGATGCGTAGTCGGTCGCTTTGTATTTTTCGAGGTACAGATCCACCGAGATCACATCCAGGTACTCATCCCCGGGATAGCCTTCCTTCAGTCGGCAGTTCCAGACCCAGAGCAGGTTATCCAGATGATGGACTTTCGTGTAGCGCTCAAACATCAGCTTGTAGAGCTCACGTGCCACCTCCGGGCCCTTTGCTCCCCACCAGAACCAGGTTCCGTCGGATTCATGGAAGGGTCTCCAGAGGATCGGGATGTCTTTTTCGCAAAACGGCTTCAGAAGTTCCGCCATCGCATCCATGTCGCTGAAAAAGGCTTCGCGTTCCGGCGTGCCCTCGATCAGCACCTTTGATGCGTCAAAATCGGTATGTTCCGCGTAGAAGCTCTTGTCCCTTCCGCCGATGGGCGAATACCAATGGTAGGAAAAAGTCAGGATGCCCTCGCTCTCCTGCGCCCATTTGAGCGCCACTTCCATGGTCCCGCGGTTTTCATAGATCTCCGTGAGGCAGGCTTCGGAAGCATCGTCGTAATTGATGTTCGGGGAATACGCAAGCAGTTCGAAGCCGCGAAGCTTCGGCTCCTTTCCGGTCAGCTCCTTTATGTAGCTGATCTCTTCCATCGGGATCGTCTGTGTATGCTGTCCCGTGATGATGGCCTTTCCGGCCGTCTCGCAAAGATAGTTCAAGAGTTTCTGCGCATTGGCGCTTGCATTCGGATTAACTGCTTTCTGCATGGGACCCTCCTTTACCGGATCTGTTCATGAACGCGTCCCGTCCAGTTTAACACAAGCCTTTCTTTTTTGCACCTTTTTTGTAAGCAAAAAAGCCCGGAGCCGAAAGCCCCGGGCCATTCCGTCTATCCTTATTTGTCGTAAGGGAAGATCGTCTGGATCGTTCCGTCGGGATTGTACTTCATCTCGGTATACTTCACGGTCCTTCTGTGATTGATGCCTCCCGAAAGCTCGCAGTCATGATAGAAGAGATACCATTTTCCGTGGTACTCCACGATGGAATGATGCGTGGTCCATCCGATCACGGGCTCCAGAATGCGTCCTCTGTAGGTAAAAGGTCCCTTGGGATCCGTGCCGGTCGCATATACGATGTAATGCGTGGTTCCGGTGGAATAGGAAAGATAATACAGCCCGTTGTACTTGTGCATCCAGGGGCCTTCGAAATATCTTCTGTCCTCATCGCCGGCCTTGATCGGCTCGCCGTTCTCGTCCAGGATCTGAACCATCACGGGATCTTCCTTGAAGGTCTTCATGTCATCGCTAAGCTCGGCAACATAGGGCCCGAGCGCTGCGGCATCCGCGGGGATCTCCTCGGGATCCTTCACAAAGGAGCCGGTCATCCATTTTTCCAGCTGTCCGCCCCACAGGCCGCCGTTATACAGATAAGCACGTCCGTCATCGTCGATCAGCACGGCGGGATCGATGCTCTTGCTGCCGGGAATGTAGGAATCGTCTGCCTTGAAAGGCCCTACCGGGCTGTCGCTGACGGCAACACCGATGCGGAAGATACCGTCATGATCCCTTGCGGGGAAATACAGATAATACTTGCCGTCCTTGCACACGCAGTCCGGCGCCCACATCTGCTTGTCCACCCAGGGCACATCCTTCATGTGCAGTGCTTCGCCGTTATCGACACAATCCGCGTCCAGGTTATCCAGCGAAAGCACATGATAGTCCTCCATCACATACTCGCCGCCCTCGTCATCGTCCTCGCCGTCATGCGCAAGGTCGTGGGAAGGATAAACATAGATCTTGTCATTGAAAACATGTGCCGACGGATCTGCGGTAAAGATATGCTTTACAAGCGGTTCTCTCTGTTTCATCTTTTTCCTCCTTACGATTGGTAATGCTTTAAAATGCCCATCCCGTCAATCTTATCCTATATTTGCCTTTTTTTCTAAACAAATAATACGATAACAATACTCAAATTTTGCTTTTCCTGTCACTCAGTTCGTCCAGGCAGCGGTTGTGCACGTCCTCGAGCACCTCATTCGCGGCGGTCCGCTCGATGATGGCCTTCACCAGGCTGTCCAGCTCCGTGTCCGGCGAGTAATCGGCCGGCGCGAAATAGCGGATGCGGTTCTCCGCGAGCATCTTGTATACCTTGGACTTCTCCGCGGTATCCTTGTTGTAGACGCCGATCGAATGCCCTCCGTAGGTGTTCACCAGCTTCATGCAGGGAATGTCCGTGTCGCTGTCGCCGATGTAGACGATGTTGCGGAACGGCACCCGCATCTCTTCCGGCAGGAAGTATTCATTGACACCGGCGTCGTTCACATCCAGCCTGCCTTTTTCGATGCGGAAGAGGAACTGCGTTTTGTTCGTGAAATTCACGACCTGGGCCGGCCAGATAGGAACGCCCTTCTCATCAAACAGGAAGGAACTGGCGTAGATCTTTTCGAAAGCGCCTGCTTTGGCCACGGAGGTTCCCTGTATCATCTCCTTGAGTCCCGAAGAGATGATGTAATGCTCCACGAGAACCCCTTTCTCCTGTCCGTACCGGCGGATGCGCTTAAACCACCCCTCCACGCCCGGGAAGAGCTTGACCTTTGCCCCGTATTCCTCCAGCGCTTTCTTTGTCAGCAGGATCCTGCCCCGCGCTTCCTGCACCATCTTGTACATGTAAGCCAGGTTGGAATCCATGTCGTGCTCTTCGGCGAGTTCATCGCACTCCTTCCAGAAGGACGACACATCACCGTCGTACACGGCCTGAATATAGCCCTGCGCCTGCATGTCGTCCGGGGACAGGGTCTTGTCAAAATCGTAACAGATCGCCAGTACGGGCCTGTCTTCTTTCTTCCTTTCCCTATCGGATGCCATGCTCTTTTCCTCCTGTCATTTTCCAAAAAAAGGGCGGTGGAAACCGCCCTTTCGAAAACGTTCTGATCGTAAGATTATTTACTCCATTTCGGTGGCGATGTGTTCAACCGGCTTTCCGCAGCCGGGGCAGACCTTATAGGTCGGCTTCTGATCATCGCTCATGCTGTCCGTCCATGCATACTGGGAATCGCAGCTTCTCATCATGACCCGGCTTCCGACAGCGGGATAGGTCTTGGTATGGGTAATGAGCACGTAATAGCACTTCGCCTCGGCCCGGGAATCCGCGGATACGGGTTCGGCGGGCACCACGGCCTGATCGGCAGGCTGCAGCTGTGCGGGTACCTGCTGTACCGGTGTGATCTGTACGGGCACTGCCTGCGCAGGTGCGGGCTGGAGCGGCTTCAGTTCCACGGCCGCCGCAGGTGCAGGTGCTGCGGGCACGGGCTGTGCTTCCACATGCTGAACCGGTGCTGCAGGTGCTGCCGGCACGGGCTGTGCTTCCACGTGAGCAACCGGCGCCGCAGGTGCTGCGGGCACGGGCTGTGCTTCCACGTGAACAACCGGCGCTGCAGGTGCTGCGGGCACGGGCTGTGCTTCCACATGCTGAACCGGTGCTGCAGGTGCTGCGGGCACGGGCTGTGCTTCCACGTGAGCAACCGGCGCTGCAGGTGCTGCGGGCACGGGCTGTGCTTCCACATGCTGAACCGGTGCCGCTTCCGTAACGGGCGCAGACTGCTCCTCTTCTTCCATTCCGGGAAGCTTAACCTCTTTGATCTGGCTGATGGACTGGGAAGGATCTACCGTGGGCAGATCCGCCAGGGAACGGACTTTTCCGTCTTTCGGTACTTCTACTTTGGACGTGACATAGCTGACCGCCCGGTTGAAACGCGAATTGACAAAAGAAACCGGTTCGGCCTTCTGCTTCTCGGCCATGGCTGCTGCCGCTGCGGCAACTGCTGCGGACGGCTCGGAAGACTTCGGGACTATCGTTTTTGCAGGAGGCGCAGGTGTGGGCGCCACGGGTACTGCCGCCGAAGGTGCGGCTGCCGAAGGTGCGGCTGCCACAGGTGCGGCGGCTGCCGGTGCCGCAGTAAAAGGCATTGCTGCCACAGCGGCTCCTCCCGCCGTTGCAACCACAGGCGCAGGTGCCCCTCCGGGTGCGGGTATCGGTGCTACCGCCACCACGCTCGCTCCACCGCTCTGATCGGGCGGACGAAGCTTTCCGGGTTCCGGATCCGTGAACAGTGCGGAATTGATACAATTCCGATCCCACTTGTCCTTGTTCAGATCGTCGGACACCTTCTTGATCACATTCTTCGCTGCATCAAATATTGACCCCATTGTTCTCTACCCCTTAAAACCCCAAATACAACAACGAATCTCTTTTTGACTTGTATAGTATAGCATTTTTCTTCCTTCTGCGCCACCCCAATTTGTTTCAAATTCTGATGTATTCAAGTATTTTTTTGTCCATTTACATAAGATTTTTCCACGTCTACCAAAACGGATTTTTTCATTGAAAAAACAGCCTTTGTGTTATAGAATATGGAATGTTTTTTGTATAGGGATATTTATGTAAAGGAGCATGATCATGAAAAAACGGAACATCTTTGTCGCAGGCCTGGCCCTGCTGCCGCTCCCGCTCTGCCTGATGCTTGGCGGCTGCGGAAGCACCTCGGACGGAACCGATCCCCGGGGCAGCTATGAGGAAGAAGAGGAGGAGGAAGAGCCGGAAGAAGCCGAAGAAACCCCCACCCCCACGGAGGAACCGGAGGAGCCCGAACCTGAGCCCGAGCCCGAACCCGCGGATCCGGACGAGAGCGACCTCTCTCCCATGGTACTCTGGGAGTATGACGGATATGTGGATGAATGCAGTGAATACCTGTGGCACGACGAATTTGCCGACCGGGACTATGACGGAGACGGTCTGACCGACCGCCTGTACCGGACATACCCTCTCTCCGAAGATGACCGCTGCCTTTATACGATCGAATTCGGAAACGGCAGCACCCTGGAGCTTCCGGAGACCTGGTCCACGGGTTTTCCCCACATCCAGTGCGCCGACCTGACCGGAGACGGCGATAACGACATCGTCTTCACAACCAGCTATGACACTTCGACCCATCCGCCCGCAGCCTCCGGGATCTGGATCTTCGAGTCGACGGGCATAGAAGGGGTTTACAACTATGCCGGCCTTCCCTTTGACACAGGCGACTATCTGGACCAGTGCCTCTCGATCCAGTATGACGAGCCGGTCGGAAACACGGTCGGTTTCACGGTACTGCTGAACGGCTTTTCGGCCGAGATCGAAACGATCGACGAATATCTCGAATACAACCCCGTCGATCCCTCCAACATCGCAGAATGTGCCATCTATGAGCCTACCATTCAGAAGCAGGGCAAGGGCTATGTCGTGCATTGCCGCACGGAACCGCTCTTCAGGGCCTGGACCTTCCTGGAGTACGATCTTCAATATAAAGGGGACAAATGGGAAATCACAAACATGAGCTACAACGACGAGGCCGATGTTCCCTGGTAAAAAAAACAGACCGGGTCACGGAGTCAGCTCCGGCCCGGTCTTTTTTCTTTTCGCTGGCCCGACGGCTCCCTGATCGGAAACGCCGGCAGGATCCAGATGACGCGGTAACCGATCCGGCGCAGCAGCTTGTCTCCGCCATCCTCCAGATCGACCCCGTCGGAAACGCTCTTGTATACACTCCTGAAAGGCTTCACACCCCGCAGGAACGGGGGAACAAAGCGGAAATTGAAATACACATACGCATGCGCATAGATCTCGCATGCCAGCTCCTTCAAAGTCATCCCGCTGATCTTTCCTTTCGCGAGCAGCCTTTTGGCGAGCCTGTAGCAATACTTCCTGCTGTATAACTTCTTCCCCATGGGGATCACAAATTGTTTCTTTTCTTCCATACTTATAGTCCTTCTTTCGTCAGCCCGACTATATTACCACAGATCCCATCGTTCTTCAATAACGCAGTGCCCCCGCGTTGCGTTTCAACCCTCCCTGTGCTATAATCCCGCTTGTAACTTGAATACACACGTTTTGGGGGATGCTCTATGATGTATCGGATCTTTCTGGTAGAAGATGACCGGGGGATCGCGGAAGCGATCGCGGCACAGACCGTACTTTGGGACATCGAGACCACCTGCGTGAAGGATTTCCGGAATGTCATGGCGGAATTTTCCGCCCTCGATCCCCATCTGGTGCTGCTCGACATCTCCCTTCCGTTTCGCGACGGCTATCACTGGTGCCGGGAGATCCGCGAGGTCTCCAAAGTGCCGATCATCTTCATTTCATCCGCTTCCGATAACATGAACATCGTGATGGCGATGAACATGGGCGCCGACGACTTCATCGCGAAGCCCTTCGACCAGAGCGTGCTGATGGCCAAGATCAATGCCATGCTACGGCGCACCTACGATTTCGCATCCTCGGTGAGCCTGATCGAGCACCGCGGCGCGATCCTGAACACCGGAGACGGGACACTGACCTTTGAAGGCCGGAAGATCGAGCTCACGAAGAACGAATACCGCATCCTGCTGGGGCTGATGCAGTCCAAGGGCCGCACGGTCAGCCGTGAGAAGCTGATGGAGCTGCTCTGGGAATCCGACGAATTCGTGGATGACAACACACTGACCGTCAACATCGGCCGGCTGCGCAAAAAGCTGGATGCCGCAGGGCTCAAAGATTTCATTTCCACGAAACACGGCATGGGGTATCTGATCGGGTGAAAGACTTGCTGAAACTATATCTGAAGGAACGTATCCCCACGTTTGTCCTGTTCGTGCTCTGCTGCGCCGTTTTCGCGATCACCTTCCGGCTGTACGGACTGCCGCTTTCCGCAGTGGTCTATCCGGCTGTCATCTGTTTCATCATTTTCATCGTTGCCCTTGTGATCCGCTTTTCCCGCTTCAAAAGAAAGCACCTGCAGCTGCGCGCCCTTACCGAGGCGCTGACCGAAGACATGCTTCCCCCGGTCGAAAATGCGGACGACGCGGATTACCGCCGCATCATCCTGCTGATCCGGGAAGCCGCGAACGAGCGCGAGATCGCCGGTGACAAACACTATTCCGACATGATCGAATACTATACCTTATGGGCGCATCAGATCAAAACGCCCATCGCCTCGATGCGTCTGACCCTGCAGAATGAGGACTCGCAGCTCTCGAGGCGTCTGAAATCCGATCTGGGCCGCGTGGAGCGCTATGTGGACATGGTCCTGGCTTATCTGCGCCTCGATTCGTCCTCCAGCGATTACGTGCTGCGCGAGTTCGAGCTCGATCCCCTGATCCGCTCCTGCATCAAACGCTTCTCGGGCGAATTCATCGACCGCAGGCTCTCGGTGAACTTCACTCCCACGCAGCTGCGTGTTTTGAGCGACGAAAAATGGCTTTCCTTCGTTCTCGACCAGCTGCTCTCCAACGCTCTTAAATACACGCCCGAAGGCGGCATCACGATCAGCGCGGAAGAGCCGGACACGCTTTGCATCTCCGACACGGGGATCGGCATCGCGCCGGAGGACCTTCCCCGCATCTTCGAACAGGGCTTTACCGGCTACAACGGCCGCAGGGACAAGCATGCCAGCGGCCTGGGGCTCTATCTCTGTCACCGTGTGCTGAAGAAGCTCGGGCACACGATCAGCGCGCAGTCCGAGCCGGGAAAAGGCACCGTCATGCGCATCTGTTTTTCCCGGAAAAAGTTCCTCGCGGAATAAAGCGCCCGGAAAGTCCTTACAAAAGTGTAAGAAATGCCGGCCCGATTGTAAGCCGCATCAAAGGATTTTTCGGATCTGCCCTGTTAGGATAAGTGCAGATGATCCCAAAGGAGGAAAAACTGCATGAGCATTTTGGAAGTAAAAGATCTGAAAAAAGTCTATACGTCCCGTTTCGGGACACAGAAGGTGGAAGCACTGCGCTGCGTCAACTTTTCGGTGGAACGCGGTGAATACGTCGCGGTGATGGGCGAATCCGGAAGCGGAAAGACCACGCTCTTAAACCTGCTTGCCGCGCTCGACAAACCCACGGCCGGTCAGGTCCTGTTGGACGGAGTCGACACGGGCACGCTGCCGGAAAAGAACATCGCTTCGTTCCGGCGTGACCAGCTCGGTTTCGTTTTCCAGGAATTCAACCTGCTCGACAGCTTCACGCTCGAAGACAACATCTATCTGCCGCTGGTGCTTGCGAACATGAGCCACGCCGAGATGGAACGGCGTCTGAAGCCCCTTGCCGAAGAACTCGGCATCGCGGATCTTCTGAAGAAGTATCCCTACGAGGTCTCCGGCGGACAGAAACAGCGCGCAGCCGCCGCACGCGCCCTGATCACCGAACCCAAGCTGCTGCTGGCCGACGAGCCTACCGGCGCCCTGGATTCCCGCGCGACCGACGAGCTTCTCTCTCTCTTTGCCGAGGTAAACCGCAAAGGCCAGACCATCGTCATGGTCACGCACAGCGTGAAAGCCGCCAGCCATGCGACCCGCGTGCTCTTCATCCGTGACGGCGAAGTCTACCATCAGCTCTATCGCGGAAACGACAGCAACGAGCAGCTCTACCAGAAGATCTCCGATACGCTGACGGTCCTGACGACGGGAGGTGAGATCAAATGAGATTCTATCTGCGACTCGCCCTCGACGGCATGAAAAAGAACCGGCAGCTCTACCGGCCTTATCTGCTGACCTGCATCGGAATGGTGATGATGTTCTACATCCTCGCCTCCCTTTCCTTTTCGCCGGCGATCCTCGGCATGCGCTCCGGTGACACCGTCAGCATCATCCTCGTGCTCGGCACCATCGTGATCGGCATCTTCTCGCTGCTGTTTCTTGCCTATACCAACTCCTTCCTGATCCGGAGGCGCAACAGGGAGTTCGGTCTTTACAACATCCTCGGGATGAACAAGGGGAACATCAGCATCATCATTCTGCTGGAAACCCTGATCACGGCGCTCTTTACGATCACGGCCGGCGTGCTGCTCGGGATCCTCTTCTCCAAGCTGGCGGAGCTCTTTCTCCTGCGCATGTCCGGAGCGGATGTGGATTTCCTGATCCGCATATCACCGGTAAGCATCCTGGCCTCGTTCATCGTGTTCGGCGCGATCTTTTTCCTGCTGCTGATCGTTTCCCTGGCAAGGGTGCGGCTTTCCAACCCGCTTTCCCTGCTGAAGAGCGAAGCCGCGGGTGAAAAGCCCCCGAAGGCCAACCTTCTGCTGGCCCTCGCCGGCGTGGTGATCCTGGGTCTTGCTTACTATTTTGCCGTAAGCATCGAAACGCCCCTGAGTGCGCTCGCCCTTTTCTTTGCCGCGGTGATCATGGTCATCGTCGCGACCTATCTGCTCTTCATCGCCGGATCGGTAGCTCTCTGCCGCATCCTGCAGAAAAACAAAAACTACTATTATAAAGCGTCGCACTTCGTTTCGGTCTCGTCCATGGCCTTCCGCATGAAGCGCAACGGTGCCGGGCTCGCATCCATCTGCATCCTGGCCACAATGGTCCTGGTGATGATCTCTTCCACCGGCTGCCTCTATTTCGGAAGCGAAGACGCCCTGCGCGGCATGCAGCCCTACGACATGACGGCCACGGTATTCATGGATTCCGCCGCGAGCTGCACAAGCGAAAACGCGGAAGCGCTCCGAAGTATCGTACTGAACGAAACAAAGGGGAAAGAGAAGAATGTTGCCGCCTATTCCTTTGTCGAAACCTACGGCCTGCTCGAAAACGGCGAGCTCGACCTCGACGGAGCCAAGGAGGCCTCTTATCTCACGAACAGTGACCCGAACATCCTCGGCAAGATCCGCACCGTCATCCTGATCTCTCTGGCCGATTATGAACAGCTGACGGGAAAGCGGGCAGATCTGGCCGATGACGAGATCCTGGTCTGGTCCAGCGGCAAGCCTTATCCTTTCGACAAGCTCACCGTCAAAGGCTGCCGGGAACTGGAGGTCAAAGACACTCTCGCGGATCCCCCTGTCCGGGTGTCGACGGAAGACACGATCGTCACGGCCCTGATCGTGGTGATCCCGAACTGGTACGACTATGCTGCCGAACTCTCGGGGCTCGACGATGAACGCAGAGATCTTTCTTTTGTACGGCAGCGCATCGCTTTCGATCTGTCCGATGTCGATGCAGCGGAAGACGAACGTCTCCTGGATGCGATCTCGGATGCCGGAGACGAGCGGATCGGAGCCGATCCGGACTGCGGCTGGCTGTATGTAAGGACCGAAAGCTATCTTTCCTATAAAGGTTTTTACTACGATCTGAACGGCAGCTTCTTCTTCCTGGGCATCGTGCTGTCCATCATCTTCATCGCGGCAGCCGCTCTGATCATATACTACAAGCAGCTCTCCGAAGGCTATGAGGACCATTCGCGCTTCGCGATCATGCAGAAGGTCGGGATGACCCATGCGGAGATCAAGAGCACGATCAACACGCAGGTGCTCACGGTATTCTTTGCCCCGCTCCTGCTCGCCGGCCTGCACCTCTGCTTCGCCTTTCCCTTTGTGGAAAAGCTGATCCGGCTCTTCGGTGTCAGCAACCGTGCGGTCCTGATCCTTTCGAGCGTAGCCTGCTTCCTGACCTTCGCGCTGCTCTACATCCTCTTCTACCGGGGGACCGCGCGAACCTATTTCAACATCGTGAGCGCTTCGGAAAATGCCTGAAGCCGGTCCGAGAAACTGCCGCAGGCCGTGGGGATGTCCCCGCGGCCTGCTTTTTTCCGCACTTGATAAAACACTCATTTTACAGTAAAATTTATGTGTTGTTTATTACGAATTATGCACTTGTGTTGTAGGAAATAGTCGGAGTATAACAATGGAACGTTCCTTCCGGAAAGACAAGCTGCTGTTCACAGGTCTCATAATCGCAGGCATCCTGGTGAATGTGATCCCTTCCTATTTTCTGGATCGCGTCGGTCTTCCTTTGTTCTTTGATACTTCCGGTACCATCTTCATCTCGGCCCTTGCCGGTCCCTACTTCGGCATCATCACGGCCGTCTGTACCAATTTCCTCTGTACTCTCTTCAACCGGCAGGCGTTTTATTTTTCCGCGATCAATGCCCTGATCGCCATCTATACCGCAAGCTACCTGAAACGCCGCTCCTTCAAAAAAGCGGGGGACGCCCTTTTCTTCATCCTGACCGCAGCCTTCATCTCCGGTTCCCTGAGTGCCCTGATCCAGTGGGGCCTCCTCGGACAGGCCCAGCATTCCCTGATCGAGGATACCGCCCAGGCCATCGCTTCCACCAGCAGCAGTTCTTATTACGTCTCGCTGATCCTCACGAACTTCATCCTGAACATCCTGGACAAAGGCTTTTCAACCGTCCTTGTGGTCATCGCGCTCCGCCTCTTGCCGAAAAAGATCTCCGACAGGGTCCAAAACAGCATCTGGCGCCAGCGCCCTCTTTCGGATGCGGAAAAAAAGGCAGCAAAAGAACAGAGCCGTCTCATGAAGCATTCCATCCGCGCCAGGAGCATCTCCGTTTTGATCGCCACCTCCGCTGTGCTGGTGATCTTTATCGGCTTCATCGGTTTCCGTCTGTTCTTTGAGAGCGAAAAGGCCGAAAAGGCCGAGAGCGCCGCTTCCTCCCTTGCATTCGCCTCCGATTTCCTGGACCGCTCCATGATCGACGCCTATCTGATCAACGGCAGGAACGTTCCCGGCTACGAAGAGACCGAAGATCTGCTGCGCCACATCCTGCAAAACTCTGTGGGCATGGATTCCCTTTCCCTGATCGATTTCCGGGAGAACGGCGCCTACTATATCTTTGATGTGGCCGCAGAGGACGGTGAAGTTTTCCAACCCGGCGAGCGCGTGGACATGAGCAGCATGCTGGCCCCCATCTATCCCTACCTGGTGGGGGGCTACGAGCTGGAACCCTTCGAGATCTCGACACGCTTCAGCTGGAGACAGTACATTTTCAAGCCCATACGCTACGAAGACGGGAAAAAGACCGTCTGCTACGCGGTATGCCGCATATCCCTGGATCATCTGACCGAGCGTCTGCGGAGTTTTATCCTGAAGATCTTCCTTACCATTGCGGGTCTGTTCATATTGATCATCGGTCACGGCCTGTGGTCCACCGGTGTCTACACCACCTATCCCATCAGCACCCTCACCTCCTACGTGGACCGCTTTTCCCGCACCGGCGACGATCAGGAAAAGCTGGATGAAAATGTCCGCATGATCCGCTCTCTGGACATACGGACCGACGACGAGGTGGAGCTGCTCTACCGGACCATCTGCAGCCTGACCTTAAACCGCGCCGAGCAGCTCAGGAGCATACGGCGCCTTTCCGATTCCACGGCCATGATGCAGGACGGCCTGATCATCACCATGGCGGACATGGTGGAAAGCCGGGATTCCGACACGGGCGCACACGTCCAGAAAACGGCAGCCTATGTGAAGATCATCGTGGAAGGCCTTCAGAAGAAAGGCTATTACGCCGAGAAGATCTCTCCGAAGTTCATCTCCGACATCGTCCGCTCCGCCCCTCTTCACGACGTGGGCAAGATCAACATCCCGGACGGCGTGCTCAACCAGCCCCGCAAGCTGACCAACGAAGAATTCGAGATCATGAAGACGCATACCACCGCCGGAAAAGAGATCATCGAAAAGGCGATCAGCACGGTCCGCGGCGGCACCTACCTGAAGGAAGCCCGGAACATGGCTGCCTATCATCACGAACGCTGGGACGGCAAAGGCTATCCCGAGGGACTTCACGGGGAGGCGATCCCCCTTGCGGCTCGCATCATGGCCGTAGCGGATGTTTTTGACGCGCTCACTTCACCGCGCATCTACAAACCCGCCTTCCCCCTCGAAAAGGCTCTGGCCATCATCGAAGAAGGGAGCGGCACCCAGTTCGATCCCAAATGCGTGGAAGTGTTTTTCGAAGCACTCCCCGAAGTGAAGCTGATCCTTCGCAAATACAACCAGGAAAGCTGAGGGAAGATGATCGAAACGATGAGAAAAAAACGGATAAGATCGGCGGCCGCGCTCCTGCTTGTGTTCGCTTACCTCGCCCTCATCCCGGCGCTTGCGCCAAAGAACGTGCGGGCGGCCGGAGACAGCGATAAGGTGGGCGGCGGCTATGCCGTGACCGGCCAGCTGGAAGGCGTGGGCTATACCGAGGAGGTCTATGACGCAACGAACGGCCTGCCCACTTCGGACGCCATGTTCATCCTGGGCGCATCCGACGGCCATGTCTATTTCGGCGGCTACAGCGGCGTGATCCGCTATGACGGCACTTCCTTTGACCGCCTGGACACTTCGGACGGCCTTACCAGCGCCCGCGCCATTTTCGAAGACAGCCGGGGCCGGATCTGGGTCGGCACAAATGACAACGGCGTGGTCATGCTCGACGGCACGCAAAGCCTGCACTATACCTACCGGGACGGACTTCCCTCCTCTTCGATCCGCATCTTCGAGGAAGACGCGGCGGGCAACATCTTCATCGGCACCACCGCCGGCATCTGCTATGTGGATAGCCAGGGGATGCTCAGCGTTCTCCCGGACAAAGACCTGGATGAGGAACGCATCATCAATCTGGATGCGGATAAAAACGGAAAGATCTACGGACTGACCGGGAACAACATCCTCTTCTCCATCACGGACTGCAAGGTCAGCGAGGTCTACAACGCCGAACAGCTGGGCTTCGGAAACGTCACGGCCATCATGGCCGATCCCGTGCAGACCGGAAAGGTCTATCTCGGGACCGAAAGCTCCACCCTCTATCATGACATCTTCGGCAACAAAGCCGGATCGACGCTGACCATCGACATCTCACCCATCGAGGGCGTGCACTGGATCAGCTATGACTGCGGGCGCGTGTGGCTGACTTCCTCCACCACAGCGGGCTACCTCAACGATCAGATGCATTTCCGCCTGCTGAAAAACATCCCCTTCAACAGCTCCATCGAGATGATGACCTCGGACTACCAGGGGAACATGTGGTTCGCCTCTTCCTCCCAGGGCGTGATGAAGATCGTGACGAACAACTACATCGACCTGACGGAACGCGCGGAACTGCCCGGAGACGTGGTCAATGCCGTATGCATGTCCGACGGGCTGCTCTATGCCGGAACGGATAACGGCCTGGCGATCATCGACGCCGATCACAAAACGGTAAGGAACAGCCTGACGGATTCCATCGGCGACTCCCGCATCCGCTGCATCATCAGCGATTCGAAAAAGAACCTCTGGATCTGCACCTATACGAACGAAATGGGACTGGTCTGCCGCGAGGCGGACGGGACGATCACTTCCTATACCACCGAAAACGGGATGCCGAGCAACCAGGTGCGCTGCATCGTGGAAGCTTCCGACGGCAGGATGCTCGTCGGAACGAACGGCGGCCTGGCGATCATCCGGGACGGCAAAGTCGAGCGGACCTACGGCACAAAGGACGGCATCAAAAACACCGTGTTCCTGACCGTTGCGGAAGGCGACAACGGCAGGATCTATGCGGGTTCGGACGGCGACGGCATCTATGTGATCAACGGGGAACACGTCTCCAGGATCGGCCGAGATGAAGGTCTGACGAGCGACGTCATCCTGCGCATCAAAAAGGACAACGAGCGGGATCTGTACTGGCTCATCACCTCCAACTCCATCGAATATTACAAGGACGGGATCATGTACAACGTGACCTCCTTCCCTTACAACAATAACTACGACCTGTATTTCGACGACCGGAACGATGTGTGGGTGCTCTCTTCCTACGGGATCTACATGGTGAACAAGCTCGACATGCTCTCCGATACCGTCACGGATTTCCGTCATTATACCATCGCCAACGGTCTGCCCTATTCCGTGACCGGCAATTCCTTCAGCACGCTGGAAAAAGACGGCGACCTTTACATCGCAGGCCGTGAGGGCGTGATCCACGTGAACATCGACCATTATTACGACACGAACATCCAGATCAAAACCGGCATTAATTCCGTTTACTGTGACGACCGGGCGATCCTGCCCGATGCCGACGGCGTCTACACGATACCCGAAAGCGCGGGCCGCATCCGCATCATGGCCTCGGTCATGGACTATACCAACATCAATCCTCTGGTCCGCGTTTACCTGGAAGGCAGCGGGGACGAGGGCATCACCGTCAAGCGCAACCAGCTCACACCGCTGGAATACACCGGTCTGCCCTACGGCACCTACAAGATGCATATCCAGGTGCTCGGGAACAACGAATCCGAGGTCCTGACGGACGACATCTTTACCGTGATCAAGAAACCCCGTCTGACCGAGCTGCTGATCATAAAGATCCTGCTGCTCACACTGCTGGTCGCCCTGGCCGGCTTCATCGTATGGCGTGTCATGAAGACAACGGTCATCAGCAGGCAGTACGACGAGATCCGCCAGGCAAAGGACGATGCCGAACGGGCCAACACCGCAAAGACACGCTTTCTCGCGAACATGTCCCACGAGATCCGCACCCCCATCAATACCATCATGGGCATGAACGAGATGACGCTGCGGGAGGACGCCACCGGCGTGCCGAAGAACTACTTCCTCTCCGTCGTCAATTATTCCCTGGACATACGCAACGCTTCCGAATCCCTGCTGGGCCTGATCAACGACCTGCTCGACATGTCCAAGATCGAATCCGGCAAGATGCATCTCGTGGAAGTGGAATATGACGTGCAGGACCTGCTGCGCTCCATCGTCTCGATGATACGCGTCCGCAGCATACAGAAGGAGCTGACCTTTGACGTTGTGGTAGATGAAGTCCTGCCCAGGCGCCTCTACGGCGATTCCGCAAAGATCCGCCAGATCGTCCTGAACCTGTTGACGAATGCCGTCAAGTATACCGAGATCGGCGGTTTCAGCTTAAACGTCTCCATGCCCTCGCGAAACGACGACATCTGCGAGCTGAGGATCGCGGTCGTCGATACCGGCATGGGCATAAAGGAAGAGGACATGGAGAAACTCTTCTCGGCCTACGAGCGCCTCGATGAAGAAAAGAACAGCAACATACAGGGAACGGGCCTGGGACTCGACATCTCCAGAAGGTTTGCCGAGCTGATGGGCGGTTCCCTGACCTGCACCAGCGAATACGGGAAGGGCTCGGAATTCGTTCTCTCCATCCGGCAGAAGATCGTGGATGAGACGCCCCTCGGCGCCTTTCTCGAACAGGCGGAGACCGTGGCCAAGGGACCTTACGTCCCGCAGTTTGTCGCTCCCGATGCCGATGTGCTGGTGGTCGACGACAATCCCATGAACCTGAACGTCATGCGCGGCCTTCTGAAAGCGACGAAGGTATTCGTCACAACGGCCTCCAGCGGCGAGGAATGTCTGGAACTGATCAAGAACACCAAATTCAACATCGTCTTCCTGGACCACATGATGCCCGGCATGGACGGTGTGGAGACCGTGGAGCAGATCCGCAGCTTTGACAGGGATCTGCCCGTATATGCCCTCACCGCCAATTCCACGGCGGGAGAGGAGTTCTACATCTCCAAGGGCTTCAACGGGTATCTCGCAAAGCCCGTCGACAGCCGCCTTCTGGAGCGCACGATCATGCGGCATCTGCCGGAAGCGATGATGGAGACCCCGGCCGCCGTGAGCGAGGCCGAAGAACCGAAGGAGCTGCCCGCCGACCTGTCCTGGGTCCGCGAGACCGAGGACATCTCCGTCGAGGAAGGCGTCAAAAACTCGGGCGGCATTTCGGGCTTCATCTTTTCCCTCAAGCTCTTCCTCGAGACGATCGACGGAAACGCCGCGGTTTTGAAGGATGCCTATGAGAGTGACAACATCCGGCTTTATACCATAAAGGTGCACGCGCTGAAGAGCTCGGCGCGCATCATCGGCGCGGAAAAACTGTCAGCCCTGGCCGAAGCCCTCGAGAACGCAGGCAATCACGACGACCGTGCCTTCCTTGACGAAAACCATCCGAAGCTCCTGGAAGCTTATTACGCCTATAAAGAGATCCTCGCTCCGCTGAACGAACAAAGCGAGGAAGAAGACCTTCGGGAGCCGATCCCCGAGGACGAGCTGAAGGATGCGTATGAAACGCTCCGTGACCTGATCCCGCAGATGGATCTGGATTCGGTGGAGATGATACTGGAACAGCTGAACGAATACCGGCTTCCCCCCGACGACGCAAAAAAAGTCGCGAAGCTCGCCAAACTGCTCAAAGCTCTGGACTGGGATGCCATGGAAGCGCTGCTCAAATAACAGTCGAAGAGAAAGGTTGCAAGCATGTCAGAACGAAACAACCGCATGATCATGATCGGAAAAAAGGAAAGCTTCGTCATCCGCGTATTGATGAAGAAGACGAAGGAGGCAGGGATCGACTGCGAATACTTCCCCTGCACCGTCGATGCCGTGAATGCGAACTTAAAGAGCTGTTCGCTGATCACCCTGTATCTGGAAGAAGGCTACAGCCTTCCCGCGGACGTGCTGCATTTCATGACGGACAACATGATCGAGCACGATCTGAAGATGATCCTGATCGGGGAACAGCAGGACCTGCAGGCCATCTGCGACCAGGTCTCGGGGGATCTGATCGCCGCGAAATTCGCGCGTCCCGTGGATAATGAGCTGTTTGTGCAGACGGTCCGTGACCATTTCAAAAAGATCGAAGAAGGCGAATTCAAAAAGCGCATCCTGATCGTGGACGACGATACCCAGTATCTGTCCCTCGTCCGGGAATGGCTCAGAGACCGTTATAAGATCTCGCTGGCCAATTCCGGACTGCAGGCGATCAAGTGGCTGGGCATGAACAAGGTGGACCTGATCCTGCTCGATCACGAAATGCCCGTCACAAGCGGCCCGCAGGTGCTGGAAATGCTTAGGAGCGACCCGGAGACCCGTTCCATCCCGGTGATGTTTTTGACCGGAAAAGGCGACAAGGAGAGTGTCATGGCCGTGGTCGCGCTGCGGCCCGAGGGCTATTTTCTGAAGACCATACAGCGCGAGGAGCTGCGCGAAAAACTGAAGGAATACTTCACCCTGCATAAGTAAATCTGTTTACCGCAAAGGAGCGTAATACGGATGTTTGAGTTCATAGAAAAGCATCAGCTGAATATGATGTTGGCCCTGTGCGCGATCTGCTGCTTCATGACCCTCATGCTCATCATCACCAGGTTCCTTCCGAAAAGGAAAAAGACCTGCCTGATCGTGATGCAGATCGTCGCGGCCCTGCTGGTGGGCTTCGACCGCCTTTCCTATCTCTACAGGGGGCAGGATGGAGCCCTTGCTTTTCACATGGTCCGCATCTCCAATTTCATGATCTTTCTCATGACTCTCGGGATCGTGTTCAGCTTCAATTTCTTTCTCGAAGACATGATCATGAACGAGCTGAAGGCCGAGAAATGCCCGAAACGCCTGCACTTTGTCACCATCGCCTGCATCATCGGCATCATCCTGCTGATCATCTCGCATTTCAACGGCTTCTATTACTATTTCGATGCGGAGAACAATTACCGGCGCGGGAAGGGCTTTCTGCTCAGCTATGTCATTCCCGTGGTCTGCCCCCTGATACAGTATTCGGTGATCCTCCATTACCGCAAACGCCTGACGCGCTTTATCAACATCGCGCTCACGCTCTACATCCTCATTCCGCTCGTCTTCGGCATCATCCAGGTGAAGGCCTACGGCATTTCAATCATCAACATCTCACTGGCGGTGGTTTCGGTTTCCCTCTACATCTTCACCTACCTGGACATCAATGACCGCGTGGTGCGCCTGCATAAAAAAGAAACGGAAGGCCTGATGGAAGAAAGCAGCAGCATGCACCGCCTGTTCAGCCAGACCGCCACTGCGTTCGTGACCGCAGCGGAACAGAAGGATCCCGTATCTCAGGGCCGTTCCGAAAAAGTGGCGGAATTCGCAAAGATGATCGCCACGGCATGCGGAAAGAACAAAGAGGAATGCGAAGAGGTGTACTACGCCGCCCTGCTCCACGATGTGGGAAAGATCGCCCTTCCCGACGATCTGATCGGAAAAGACGAAGACCTGAGCCCGGAAGAGGAAGAGCTGCTTGCGCAGAAACCGCTGATCAGCAGCAAGATCCTCTCCGGCATCACCGAATACCCCTATCTTGCCGATGCCGCGCACTACAGCGGCGAGCACTATGACGGCAGCGGCCTTCCCGACGGACGCAAGGGCAAAGACATCCCCGAGATCGCAAGGATCGTTGCGGTCGCCGATGCCTATGTCGACATGTCAAGCCGCAACAAATACCGCGACGCGATCCCCGACATGATGATACGCGAGGAATTCATCAAGGAATCGGGCGGCCGTTTCGATCCCGCCCTGGTGGACATCGTTGTGGCCTATCTGGACAAAAAGGAAAGAGAAAAGCCGCAAAAGGACCTCGACAAGCTGGAGAAGGAGCTGGTCTGCGGTAAATACCGGGAACGCATCACCCTGGGTATCCCCGTCGTCCGGAGCCGGACAAGGATACGCTTCAGCGCCACACCCATCAAGACCGGCGAGGGCACATTCAGCGCGCCTTCCGTGATCCTCTTCGACTCCTTTGACAAGAGGGTGCACAACAACCGGAAAGCCATCGAAGCTTACCACTACCTGGAATATGCCGAGTTCTGGTTTGACGGCCACAGCGTGGCGACCAACGTGCAGAACCTGGAGAAGCACGAAAGCGAAGCTGCTTCCGGCGAAAAGGACAAGGCAAAGAAAAAGGACAGCGATCCTGGCTCCTATCTGATCAACGCCATGCGCTACGAGGATCACGTGCTGATCCGGATGGAGAACAACGGCCAGAAGGCGGAATGGATCATCGCCCTGCCCGACAGTTCCAAATCCTCGTACATCGCGCTCACCGGGGAAAACTGCCGGATCAGCGACATCCGCCAGGAGACCGTAAAGGAAAAAGTGCGGGAAGAAGACATCCCGCGCATCGCCGACAGCGTGAGCTATATCCAGCGCATCGAATCGGACCTGCCGAACGTGCAGATCGACCGCACGCGTTCCGCCGCCACCGAAGGCGTTCCGCTGAAGGATGTGGTGCGCCTGCGCTTCCATTCATTGACACTGCCCACGGCCAACCTGGTGTGGCACTGCCCCTATGTCGTGATCTATTCCTCGGCGGATAAGATGATGAACGGCAAGGATTACCGTGAATACGCGCTGATCAAGCTCAACGGCGAAAAAGAAGGCAGCGATGAATACGCGACCAATGTATTTACGATGAAAAGAAGCGATGATTTCGGGGGCTGGGAAAGCTGGAAGACCGTATGCAAGGAAGGCATGGAATGCGAGATCCGGCTGCGCCGGAAAGGAAACCGCATCAGCTTCTACAGCAGCAATCAGGGGATCACGATCGAGAACACGACCACGATCAAGGAAGATCCGGAAAATGTTTACGTCGCGATCACCGGAGATCAGGTCGCGATCACGGACATACGCCTGCTGTAAGCCCGCTGCCGGAATCCTTCGAAGAACACACACATCCGTCAAGTCAGAAAAAAGGCCCGCGGCCATGAAGCGGCGTGCGTGGCCCGCTTCGCTCAAACATCCAGCACGATCGTGACAGGTCCGTCGTTGACCGATCCCACCTTCATGTCGGCACCGAAACGTCCGGTTTCCACCTGAAAGCCTCTGGCCCTGCACTCGGCCACGACCCGTTCGTACAAAGGCTCGGATACCTCCGGCCTGGCCGCAGCGGTAAAGCCCGGCCGCCTGGAGCTGCAATCGGCGTACAGTGTAAACTGGCTCACGATCAGAAGCTCCGCCCCCGCATCTGCCGGCGAGATGTTCATCTTGCCGTTTTCATCCTCAAAAATGCGAAGACCGCAGATCTTGTCCGCGATCTTTACCGCCTGTGCCTCGCTGTCATCGACATGCACACCCAAAAGGACCAGAAAGCCTTTTCCGATCTGTGCGACGCACGTTCCGTCTATGGTCACCGATGCCGAAAGCACCCTTGTCAGAACCGCTCTCATAGTTCTCTCCTCACTCCCGGGGCCGGATCGTCACTACGCTTTGTTACTGTCCCCGTCCTGTACGAGTCGTAGATATATTCCCTGAAACGGATCAGGGAATCCTTTATTCTCTTCACCGTCGGTCCTCTCTCATCCTCACTTTGCCATCATTCCGCGGTGTGTCAGCAGTTTCTTACAGCCTCTTGCTCAGTTCATCCGTTGCTCCGCTCACATCCGGAACATCGTTTTCAAAATGAATTTCGATCACCATGTAACCCGTCGCATCCGTGCGCAGCTCGCCGATCGCAACGGCGCGGTCCCCCGCGTCACCCACACCGGAATGCAGACGGATGTTGATCCCGTCAGGCACGGCCACGGAAACATAGTGTCCTCCGAATAACCATTCCTCTTCGTCATTGTAGTAATTCCAGTTTCCCCGGCTGTCAAAATCGATATACGATCCCTTGTGGAAGGACCACTTCCCGACCAGTTCGGGCTCGAAGAAAAGCTCCCCTTTGAGGTATTCGAGGGAATCCTCCGTTGTCATCGCGATCATGTCATCGCCGACCTGCTCGATGCTCACGCGCTTCCCACTCTTATCACCCGTGGCGATCAGCTCGTATTCATCGGTCCCGGTCTTTTTCCAGGTGCCGGAGAGACCTTTCTCCGTGGTGCTCATCGGCGTGAAGGGCGTTTCCACGGCAAGCCAGGTCCCGTCCTCAAAGATCTCGTAGCCAAGGTAGCTCATGTTCACATAGCTCGGCAGAGACCAGTAACCTGCGATCGAGGTATCCAGCTGCGTCGAAGAGGAACCTGCCGCAGAAGCCGACGGGAAGGGATCCCAGTCCAGGGTCTCTTTCACTTCCGGCTGTTCAAATGCCCTGTCCATCTCCGCACTGTCCAGCTTCTCACTGGAGGCGACATCGCTTTCCCCGGTCTTGTTGCGGTACGCCTCGATCACGCCGTTCACCTCAGCCGTGAAGCAATAATCATCCCAGACCGGCTCCGTCCCGTCCTCACTCAAATGGAGGTAGCCGACATAGGTGTATGCCGCGCCGCCCGAACCCAGATAGTAGAACGCGTTGTTCCCCAGCCATCTGTAAGAGCTTCTGCTCCAGCCATCCAGAACGCAGACCGGCTTTCCGTCCCTGCACGTATAAACGGCGTAGAGATAGCTGCCTGCCGTCATCCCCTCGATGCCCATGTCTTCCCCGATCAGAAGCTCGGGCACGCCGTCACCGCTCACATCCCTGATGGTGTAACGAAGACGTGCACTGTTCCCGTATGATATATTCTCCATGATACCGCTGTGGGGATATTGATAAGTCTTATCAAAGTCGATCCCGTCCCGGACCATGCCGTCGATCTCGTCGACCACAGGTGCATAGACCTCGCTGTAATCCACCTCCGGTTCGGTCTTGGACGTGGGCTCGGCGCTTTCGGTGGGTTCTGCTTCCGTGGGCGTTGCTTCCGCTTCCGTCTCTTCCTGATCGTCTTCAAACTCGCCCCGTCCGCTGCCGCTGTTTCCGCTCTCGCAGCCGCTCAGCGAAAGACCGATCACGGCCGTGAGCACCAGACCGAGTCCTTTCAACAGACGCATTCTCTTTTTCATAGATCTCTCCTCCTTTTGGGGATACGACTTGCCGCATCCGTTCCAAACAAAAATCGGCTAATAGTATATCATATTATCCTATCCCTGTAAAATCGGCCATTTATCCGCCGGCCCCCGAAAAAGCAGTTTTGCGGCTTCTGCCTGTCAGATCACATAGGTGTTCTTCCCGTTTCCCTTTGCGGCATACAGCTTGCCGTCAGCCTCCATATACAGCGTATTGAACTCCGCAAGCCTGTCGGGATCGCCGTTGATCGCAACACCTACGGACAGGGTACATTTGATCTCACTGTCTTCGAAATGTTTCGCAAACTCCCGCATGATCTGCTTTATCAGCTCTTCGATCTCCGTCCGCCCGCTCATCCCCCTCAGATAGAACATGAACTCATCCCCGCCTATCCTGCAGGGATACAGCTTCTCCTCGGGGTAGGCCTGCAATATCTTTGCATACGAGACCAGAACATAGTCGCCCCGCTTATGACCATAGGTATCGTTTACCGCCTTAAAGTTATCCATATCGGACATCACCAGTGTCCCCGGGACCTTATTTCTTATCTCCTCTTTCACAAGGCTTTCAAAATACCTTCTGTTGTACAGACCGGTCAGGCCGTCGTGATTTGCTTTATGTTCTGCTTCATTCAGCATCTCCCTGTGCTCTGTGGCATCCAGGATCCATATCGTATGCCCCTGGATATAGCTGCGGTGCTTTATCTCCTCGACCTTCACCTCGTAAAGCCTGCCTTCCGATCTGAGCTCGGTAAGCTTTCCTCTTAAGATATTCTGTATCGTCTCATTCTTAGCGGCATTCATATCCGTAAGCTCCCCTGCTCCGATGATATCATTCGCAACGGCATTGGAGAAAGTCACGATATCCCTGTCGTCTATGATGACAACGCCCTCACCTGCCTTAGCCAGCGCACTTTCGCTTACGATGGCCACGGAATCCAGTGTTCCGTACAGGTAGAAACACAAAGTCAGGCAGATCGATACTCCCACCACCCCTACAACAGGCACCTCGTAGCCTCCCGTGATCCCCGTGAGCGTGATGGCATAAGGGATCCAGATAAACATGCAGCCCGCAAAAAGGACAGCCACCCTTTTCTTTTCGATCAACGTCCCCTTCAGCAGACTGTTGATCATGATAAAGAACATTTCCGCGATCACTACGGCAATGTATCCCACCGAGATATAGTAGCCCGTGCCGTGTACATACTGCGCCCGGGTATATCCCTCAAAGCTGGTAAGTATGATATCCGAGTAAAAGAAATGGGTCCGGGGAGAGGATATGATCGAAAAGACCAGCACAAACGCCAGGACCACATGGGCGATGTAGACGAACAGGGGTATCTTTATATGTCCGCATTCCGAGGTGAAGAGCAGGAACGCCACCAGCAGCGGCAGCTCGCCAAAATACTCGATCGCCGCAGCCATATAAAAGGTTTCTGTCGCCGTGGCTGTGATCTCGACTATAAAACCTATGATATAAAAGCTTTCCATCACAAGGAACATGATGATGGCGGCCTGCATCCTGCTTGCTTTAGCCCTGAATACCATAACGAGCATGATGCAGACGATAAGAAGACATACGACATGCAGGCCCAGATAGATATCATGATGTGAGATATCTCCGCTCATCAGATACTTCAAAAGGGCCAGCAGCAGCATATGCACGGGATAGAAAACGTAAAAGAAATATCTTCCGAAGGGCGACTTTCCCTTCCCTCCGTCATACCTTGCCAGAACAGGCAAAGCCAGCATAAAGCCCAGCAGATATCCTCTGTCATACCAGGCCCAGTCATAGGGCGCAAAGTGCAGTCTTTGGTTGATCCCCGCCAGGATGCTGACCACTACGACGGTCAGGAGATTGGCTGCCACAAACCATTTTGCCTTGTCTTTAAAAGTCTTTCCGTAATAGAACGCGAGTGTAAAGAGCTCCGGTGTGAAAGGCCAGCCTCCGATGACGGCGCTCACGCCGAACAGGATAACGGTGAGCACCACCTTCATCCATTTCTTCAAGCTCCCGTGTTCAAGCACGGTAAGGATGAGGATGCTCAGCAGATGATCGAAAATGATGTTCTGTCTGAAGCCGTACTCCTCACTGAAAAAAATGTAAAACGGAACGACGGATATCACCGCAAAGCACGCGATCCTGTTGATATATCGGTATAGATTGCGTGTTTTTCTGTACCCTTCCGCGATAAAGAAGCACATGATGGGAATGGTCAGACGTCCCGCAACATGCATTATCTGCCCGGGCACCGTCCAGAAATCGACAAAGGCCCAGGCCAAGTGATCGATCAGCATCGCCGCCACAGCGATCAGCTGCAGCTGTGATTTGTTGAAACCCTTCTTTCCTTCCATACCGCCTCCTATAGATCATTCCCATACGTTCAGCGTATACGGTCGTTCAACGTTTTTCACCGGTTTTTTGCTAAACGCAAAGAGCTTTCTCATACAGCCGGTCCGCACCGCCTCCGTAGTTCACGATATCCTTCACATAATGGTATCCGTACTTTTCATAAAGCCCCGTATACTCACCCCTTCATTTCCATATTGTCTCTTGTTATGTTCTTTATCCAGTCCGCCTTAAAGTAGTGGTGGATGGCGAACGGCATCTTGGCGAACTCGTCCGTACACATGAGGATGTAGACCACGATGGGCGACAGCTTCAGCACAAAAGCACTGATCAGGCCCAGAGGTACCGCAAAGCCCCACATACAGATGATATCCAGGACCATACCGTATTTCGAATCCCCGCCGCAGCGGAACAAGGATGCGATGAGCACGGTATTGACGATCTGTCCCATCTGATACGCGATATTGACATAGAGCATGATGCGCAGGTATCCCGCTGCCGTATCCGTGATCTTGACCAGTCCCGGGATAAAGGGACTTGCCGCAAAGAGCACCAGCCCGGCGATGATCCCCGAAAAGATCGTGACCCTGAGTATGGAAGACGCGTCCGCCTTTGCCTCCTTCAACCGGTTCTCGCCGATCTCCTTCCCCAGCATGATGGATGCCGCAGCCGATATACCGAAACCCACCACTGTTACCATATCCCTTGCCACCGAAACGATGGAATTGGCGGCCACGATATCGGAACCCAGATGCCCCATGATGATGGAATTCATATTAAAAGCCAGTCCCCACATGGCATCATTGATAAAGGCCGGCAGGGAATACTTCAGAAAATCCTTCACCAGCGCCCGGGGAATGCGAAACATCTCGATCACATTCCGCGGGATCAGTTTCTGCCGGACGAAATCCACGATGCATACTGCCAACCCCACGCCCCAGGATATAGAGGTTGCCAGCGCAGCTCCGGCGATACCCATCTGCGGAAAAGCCCCGGGACCGAATATGAGCAGGTAGTTCAGTATCACGTTCAGTATCAGCGTTGCCGCAGACAATACTGCTGAAAACAGCACACGCTCGCAGCTCTTGAGAATCGTAAGATAGGGCTGGACGATCCCCAAGAATATATAGGAGAGCGCAACATATCTCAGATACACCGCTCCCGCCTCGATCAGCTCCGGCTGGTCCGTCCAGATCCGGATCACATGGTAGGGCAGAAAGAACGCCAGTCCCGCCACGATCATCGTTACCAGAAGCGATATGACCAACCCGATACCCAGGATCCTGGAAATGACTTTCATCTCCCGTTTCCCCCAGTATTGCGAGGCAAGTATGGTCAGCGCCGAATTCAGACCGAAGAACAGGACATTCAGAAGGAACATCACCTGTCCCGCCAGTCCGGCGGCCGAGATGGAGGTCTGATCCACACGGCCCAGCATGACCACATCCGCCATGCCGACTGCAGAAGCTATGAGATTCTGGACCACGATGGGCATCACCAGGACAAAGAGTTCCTTATAGAAGCCTTTTCTGGCCGCCAGTATGTTTTTCATTTTATCCTACGATCCCCTTGCAGTTCCAGCGTACTATGGTCTTATACCCCGGTTTGGCATACCACCGATCCTCAAAAGTATAATGGATATAACTGTTCATTCATGTTCTTTCTCCGCAAAAATAGTCTGTTTCACGTACGTAAAACAGACATAGCACATGTGCAAAGGGATTGCAAGCACTATTTATCCGCATTTCCCCCAAAAAATGAGCGGTCCGAAGACCGCTCATTAGCGCATATTGACGATAGGGACAGGCCCGGGCCGGCCGGGGAGCCGGCCACACGGCTCAGAACGAGGGGGGGATGTCTGAATGCCGGGCCCTGCCATATTATCCAAGCAGCTCTTCGACTGCCTTGCGCACCTCCGTCATTTCGGTCGTGGGCTCGAACCTCGCGACCACGTTCCCTTCCCGGTCAACAAGGAATTTCGTGAAATTCCACTTGATGTAAGCCTTGTCGCCGTAAGTCTTGTTGTTCATGTCGGCAAAAGTCTTCAGCGCCGCAAACTTCAGGCCCTTCCCGAAGCCTTCAAAGGGCTTCTCGCCGGCAAGATAAGCATAAAGCGGTTCCGCGTCGTCGCCGTTTACCTTGATCTTGGCAAACTGCGGGAAATCGGTCCCGAACTTCATCTGGCAGAACTCGTGGATCTCATCTGCATCCCCGGGTGCCTGGTTTGCGAACTGGTTGCAGGGGAAATCCAGGATCTCGAGCCCTTTTTCGCGCAGATCCCTGTACATCTCTTCCAGCGGCGCATAGTGCGGTGTAAATCCGCAGCCTGTGGCGGTATTCACGATCAGCAGGACCTTGCCCGCGTAATCTCCGATCTGAACATCATTGCCTTTTCTGTCCTTTACCACGAAATCATAGATCTCTGCCATGTCTTTTTCCTCCTTATGGTTTTGTTTTTCCTGCGCTCTGTTTTTGTCATCTTTTTTGCTTTAGCGCTATTTGCTTTTGTTAAATTATATTTACCACAATATAATTGGATTGTCAAGCACTATTTTTCAAAAATTGAAAACAGCGACTTCATCTTCTATAATGAACAGCGGTACGATGACAAAAAGAAAGAACCGGAGGTGGGGCATGAAAGACATTCACAGGAAGTGTTCCCATGATTACTGGGACGGGATCCACGTAAATTACGAGAGAGCCGCGATCCTTACCGATGACTGGCTGGAAAGCTTCGCTGACATCATCGACAGCTGCTCCGGCCCCATCGCGGATCTGGGCTGCGGCAGCGGAAACGACACCCTCTGGCTGCTTTCCAAAGGAAAAGAAGTGATCGCCTGCGACCAGTCGGAAAACGCGATACGCAATATCCGGAAGAATTTTCCCGAGATCCGGGAAGCAAAATGCTTTAATATGCTGGACGGCCTTCCTTTCGCGGATGCCTCCTTTGAGCTGGTGATCGCGGACCTGTGCCTGCACTATTTCCGGGACGACGACACGCGGCGCATCATAAAGGAGATCGGGCGCATCCTGCAGCCCGGCGGGCATCTGATCCTGCGGGTAAATTCCGTCAACGATGTCAACCACGGCGCCGGTCAGGGGATCGAGCTGGAGCATCACGTGTACGAGCTGGAAGACAGAACGATCAAGCGCTTCTTTGATGAGGAAGATGTGCGCCGCTTTTTCGGCGACTTCGAGATCGTCTTCCTGAAGGAGGAGATCATGACCCGCTACAAGCTGGAGAAGCAGCTGTTCAGGGTGTGCGTGAGGAAGAAGGAGGGGTATAGGTGTGCCATAGCTAACACAGGGGCCATATAGAGGGGGTGTGGTAGCCATTTTGTCTTGGAGATCAGGAAAATAAGAGCGCCGCAGCTAACACAGGAATCAATATAGAGGAGGTGTGGTAGCCAATGGATCTCGGTGAGTGGGGGTACAGACACTCTGCAGCTAACACAAGAACCAGATTGAGGGGTTGTGGTAGCCATTTTGTCTTGGAGATCAGGAAAATAAGAGCGCCGCAGCTAACACAGGAATCAATATAGAGGAGGTGTGGTAGCCAATGGATCTCGGAGAGCGGAGGTACAGACACTCTGCAGCTAACACAAGAACCAGATTGAGGGGATGTGGTAGCCGATTGACCTCGGTGAGCGGAGGTACAGACACTCTGCAGCTAACACAAGAACCAGATTGAGGGGATGTGGTAGCCGATTGACCTCGGTGAGCGGAGGTACAGACACTCTGCAGCTAACACAAGAATCAAATAGAGCGAGTGTGTTAGCCGATAGGCCTCGGAGACTCACCCAAATACCTTCTTGAATTCTTCGTAATTCCTGCTGCCGCCGGGCGGGCAATAGATCGCGAACTCGATGCGGTCGAACACCTTCGGGAACACATCCAATGCCGTTTTGAAGGCGGAAGCCACGACAGCGGGGTCGTTTCGGAAAGCCCCGCAGCCAAAAGCTCCCAACACCAGCACATCCGCTTTCTTCGAAGCAGCGCAGGTCAGCATGTGGATCAGCCTCTTCACCTGGTAGCCGAAGAGTTCCGCTTTGTTCATATAGGTCCCGCCACTCACAAGCGGAGCATGAATGTTTGACGAATCCCGCAGATCCGGCGCCGCGATCGTGATCACGTCCACGCTCACCCAATCCTCTTTCGGCATTCTCTGCGGAAGATCCTCGTCCGTCTTGCAGATGATCACGCCCTCGGTATAAACCAGGGAATCCGTTGCCCTGGGCGTCTTCCGGTCGTGATGATGCTTGTAATAGGAATCCCTCAGCGTCCGGCGCCAAAGCAGCGGATACAGGGTGGAGGTCCGGCACAGGCATTCCTCCTGCGCGCCGGCCCCGGTGGTCACGCCGCCGCCGGCATGAAAGGCATTCGCGAAATTCATGACCGCGATCTTTGCGTCCGGCATTTCTTTGTGAAGGCGCATGGCTGCCTGATAGCTTCTGTCGCCGGAAACCTTTATCGTCATGTTCTTTGTATCTTCCGGGTCAAAATCCGGATAGTCGTCCTCGTAGAATACCTCTGTATTCTTCTTCGCGACAGGAATGGACGCCGCCAGGTCCGGATCACTCTTGATCCAATCCTGCGTATCCAGAAATACTTCGATCCTCTGTTCCCTTGTCGACATGGTCTTCACCTCCGAATGAAACTGCAGCACTCAATCCTTCCGCTTCATGTCACGGTACTTCCTCAGCCAGTCTTCTTCCTCATAGGGCAGCTCGCCGTTCAGAGCGCAGCCGCGGTACAGGTCATCCGCCATCTCCAGGATCACATCCCTGAGTTCAAGATCCGTTTTCCATTTCTCTTCGATGGCGTCGCAGCCCAGAAGCGCTCCCAGGATGTTTCCCGCAACCGCTCCGGTCGAGTCGCTGTCACCCTTGTGATTGACGGCCGCAATGATGCCGGCGGAAAAGTCATTCTGATGACGGAGCGCACAATACAACGCGATCCCCAGCGTCTCCTCTGCCACCCAGCCCTCTCCGAGCTTGTGGATATTGTCCAGATCCGCATCGCCGTTTTCGGACAGACGGACGGCCCGGTCAATGATCATCAAAAGCGTGTTCAGATGCTCATCTCCGCGGAAAAGCCGTTCCGTCACCGCCTTCGCTTCCAGGACGATTTCCTTCAGGCTC
>JAILHF010000012.1 GCA_024696005.1 Lachnospiraceae bacterium
ACCCTAATGGTGTGCACAAGCGTGTTTACGAACAGCTTGCCGTCGTGGAGGATATTTACAGTAATCCCGAAAAATACAAGGACACCGAACTCAGCCACTCAGTCGACGTAGCCTTAAGAGAACTGGCACTTGAGAAAGTCAGAAAAGAAAAGTATCCGAACTACCCTTCCCGTATGGCTGCCATCTACGTATCGAAGACCTTTAAAGAAGCCGAACAATGGGGGGATTACTTTGCTAAACTCGGAAGGCCTACATATGGTATAGCCAAGATCAGGGTTAATGGAAATGTATATGAAGGAGATGCCTATAAATGCTTCGACGGTTGCATAGATGAAGCTGAGAATATCCGCATGGCAGAGATCTACTGGCTCAACGGCACCAATGAAGACGGTCGCGAACCAATTGTCGAGATCCTTGCTGACGGAGATATTGAAGTGATAGAAATCGTAAAAGAGATCAACGCAAATATATAGTGATTCAAGGGGTTCCCTATGGGGTTCCCTTTCGGGGACGGCGTCAGGGCCTCCTTTCTTACTGGGTTTGTGAGATTCTGAAAAAATTCAAGGTCTCAGCGGGCTAAAGCCTGCTTCGGTCGGTGCCAAACAGGCTCCACTGGAGCCTGGCACCCCATCTTCCGCAGGTAGTTTTAAGCCCCTCTACACAATGTTGTAGAAGGGCTTTTTTTTGCTTGCCAAGTAACAACTTAGATTCGTTTTGAATTCTATTATTGTTTTTCCTGCAAATAGATATAGACCCTGCTCTGTATTATTTTTGCAACTTCATCAACTGTCTTGGCACCTTTGAAATAGGCGTCTGCCTCCTCAAAGATGATGTCCCTCACATCCTGGTGAGCAGAATAGGGCTGCGCCTTATCCATAATCTCTATGAATTCCTGCACAAAGGAATCGCCGTTTTCATCAACGTCCAAGACTTCAATACTGTTACCACGCATGAACACACACTCGGTTTCACCCCGCCAATTGACGTAATGCTCCACTATATGTGATTGTATAACATCTTTTCTGACCCAGCGGCCACTTGCGAATTTTACCTGACATCTTTCTGAAAGCAGATACTCTAGAAAATCCGCCGCCAAGTCCATGTTTTCAGAAAAGGCATTAACTGACAAAAGACAATAACCCTCTGCAATATAGCCACTGCCCGATTCAGAAGGAATGCCAACGGAAGTATATTCTTTACCGAGAGAAGCCCTTGATTTGGAATAATCGGTGATACCACCGGAGGATAAAAGGGAAAATGCTTTCCCTGACCGCACCGAAGCAATTCTATCTTCGTTATTTATAATAGTATCCGTTGAGGATGAGTCTGCAAATTCCATGCAGAATTCAAGAAGATCCTTAAACTCCTGACAGTCAAAGTTACAACTTCCGTTTTCAAAATTCACAAAAGGTGTGTCATCCATATTGATAAGGCAAATATTATAAAGAAGCTGCTGGCTGTCTGCAGCAAAATTTAGTGCCATGAATCTTTCAAGATCCGGTTCTTTCGCCTTTGCTTTTCTGAAGCAGTCCATAATCTCCCGGATTGTCCAAGAATCCTTATTCCAATCAGATTTTGAAACCAGGAAGCATTCCAGGATAACCTGATACGAAATGCCGTAATATCCGTCACCTGACTTGCCCAGGTCCAAAATACAGTCAAAAAGCCCTTTCTTGGTTTCAGCGGATATCATCCCATCAACAGGTGCAAGGCAGCCTGATTCTTTAAAGTTATCCAGCTGTCCTTTTTCCGTAAATAAGATCAGATCCGGAGCATTTTCTTCTTTACAATCAATGGCAAGCAGATTCAGCGCCATGGAATTTTGGTAAGGATTGTCAAAGGATGTAAACTCAATCCTGACTCCGGGGTGAGTTCTTTCATAATCCGCTGCACACCTTTCCAGACCACTGTTATCAGAAAATTGAGCTATTCGAAGAACTCTTTCTTTTGCCGCACCGGGGGAATAGCTGAAACAGCATAGCCCGTCCTCCTCATCATCATATGCTAGAACTATCTTTCCGGAGGAATTCTTTCTAAATCCCTTGCAATTATTCCAGGAAAGCCCTGATAAATTGCATAACTTTGCAGTTTCACCACTTTCAACATTCCAGCGAACCAATGCGTCGTCTTTCCAAAGAAGCATCCCGCCTTCATCATCCAGACATGATATCGGAATGTAATCGTCGCCCTGAAATATAAGCCCTTTTGGAGTGAAATAACTAACCTTATTGCTTGAAAAAGACGACTGAAATATGGGCGTTTTGTCATCCGCCCGCCCTACAAGAATTGTAGGTAGATCACCGATCACACCGGCAAGATCAAGGCTGTCCTTCTTTGTCCCCTCCCAGGAAAAAACGGACATCTGCCTGGCGGAATCATCTATAAAACAGAGTTCTTCGTCTTTAGTCAAAACCCCCTGGGGGAACATATATATATCGGACCGTTTGTCTCCCAAAAGAGGCTCTGCATAATCTGCCAGATTCTTAAGGTTTAAGTCCTTATCTGTTTCGAGTGCATAGTAATTCGAAATACTCCAAGAAGCGTCTTCAGACATATCATATCTGACAAAGAAAAAACAGAATCTGTCACCCAGTACATCCACGGAAGCAAGCTGTACGCCTCCCTTACGGACTGTCTCACACAGTTCTTTCCACTCGTTATCATCTATAGATACGTCCCCATCTTCAGGAAGTATTATGTCGGACAGATCAAACCGTGTGCTCTTTTCTTCCATTGACGCGGTATTAATCTCTGAAAGCCTGAAAAAGAAAATATTATTATCGCCCTGCTGTTCATAACAATATGCCAGAGAATAAAGAACTTCACCCAACCATACGTGCACGGGTTGAAAGAAGTTATTTTCACCAGCAGGAAGAGCACCGAAACCGTCAATGAAGCTTTCGGTGTGCCATGGTTCTGTGTCTTCTTTTACTTCTGAATATCCTTTCCATGTATGATCTAGGACCTTTATCGGCTCCCAGTCATCGTTTACAAGCGCGGGGGTATTTGATACCTCCGGACGGTTTTCTTTTCCGCAGCCACAGATGAATACCAAGATGACTAGAACCGATATTATTAGTGATTTAATCCTTAACATCCAAATTCCTCTCAAATGTGAATCTTTTCCATCAACTATAGTATATAAAAGCGTCTATGCCAGCGCAACGCAGTTTTAGAATTGCTTTTCATCTTTCCAATTGTAATGTTAATCAGCGACTGATAAAATTATATGGATGGTGGCTGCACCTCACAATAATATGCCGTCTCTTAAAGGAAAAGAATATAAAAGATTTGAAGATATAAAACATATTCGCAATGATGGTAGTGAATACTGGAGAGCCAGAGAGCTTGCGCCGGTTTTGGAATATGTAAAATGGGATAATTTTCATAAGGTAATAAAACGAGCAATGATTGCGTGTGAAAACGCCGGACACAGTATTTTTGACCAATTTCCCGAGGTCGGGAATTTGGTGGTAGGCGGTGTGGCTCCACGAGTAAAGGTTGATTATGAACTCTCCAGATATGCCTGCTACCTTATTGTTCAGAACGGTGATCCCCGTAAGGAAGTAGGCTAAAGTCGGCAAACTGATGTTAGATGAGGGAGGTACGAAGATGAAATATTCATACAAAGAAATGCCGGAACAGATGAAAGGAACATTTGGGGATTTTTCCCGTAACTTCGGATTTTCGTGGAAAGAATTTGTTGTAACAGTACCATCTCCATTATTTCTTGTAACAACATATAAGGCAAACGGTCAGCCTAATGCCTGCATGCAGTCCTGGGCTACATTTACAAGCGCAGATCATGGTAATGGGTTTTATGCTATCCTTGCCAGCGTCAATAAAAACGGCCACTTATACGCGAGTATCTCTGAAACCAAAGAAGCCGTTATCAATTTCATGTCGGCAGAATATCATGCAGCTTGTATGAGCACCATCAAGAACAATCAGTATGAGGAAGACGAGATCACAGCATCCGGGCTTACTGTAGAAAAGGCATCTTGGGTTAATGCACCAATGGTACAGGAATGCTTCATGAATCTTGAATGTAAGCTCAAATGGGAAAAGGAAATAGTTCCCAGTGATGACCATGCAATGCTTTGCCTTGAGGTGATCGGCCTTCATATCGATGAAAACAATTTACCTGACAGAACCGGAGAAAGCGGGATCCTATATAACATCCACTATCAGGTCAATCCCGAAAATGTAGGCAAAACAGCCCATGATTATGCCGGAGTACTGCAAAAGAAAATTGATGTTATGGAGTATTAATTAATGCATAAACCTGAAAATGGAGGGTTTAGGCCGTGAGCAAGGAGTTAACAGCACAAGAGAAAAAAGTGATAGAACAATATTCCGGTTTTCCGGAAGGAAAAAGATTGTCTTATACAAAAGCACATGAGACAGAATTTATTATCACAATGCATTACTTACATATATTTCTCAAGGATGGGGCTGATATTGCTGATATAGGTGCCGGTGGCGGAACTTATACAAAGGCATTGGCTGAAGAAGGACATAAAGTTGATGCTGTAGAGCTTACACCGGAATATGTTAAGCAGATGAAACAGGAATTTGCAGGGAACGACCGCATCCGGGTGTTTGAAGGAAATGCGAGGGATCTGTATTTCTTGCAAGATAATGCGTATGATCTTGTCCTGCTTATGGGGCCGATATACAGTCTGAAAGATTTTGATGAAAGAAAGCAGGCATGCAAAGAGGCTCTCAGGATTGCCAAACCCGGAGCGCCGGTATTTATAGCCTTTTGTCTTCAGGATGCGCCGCTTATTCATGAGATATTCATGTCTGAAGATCCGGCAGGTGAAATAACCACAATAGGTTATGATCGCGAAAAAGCGTTGGTGACGGATAATAAAGGATCTTCAAGGCTCCTTGATACAATCGGTGTAGTAGACGAATTGATAGACTCAGTTTGCATAGAAAACAATGTTCGGAAAGTATGCAGATTTGCACAGGATGGTATTTCTCAGATCATCAGTAAAAATGTCAATTCGATGTCAGATGAATCCTTCGCTGAGTGGATCAGGTATCTTATTGCAACCGCCGAACGTACTGACTTGATGGGCTACTCGGATCACATCATTCAAGTAATAAAAAAATGAAAGTTTACGGATCCAGAAGCTGCAGTACCTGGCTTCGGTCCTTCAGGGCGGTGGTGGCTCCCAGGGCGGTGGTGCAGAGAGCGCCGCAGGCGTTCCCGAACCGGAGCGCCTCTGCGTCTGAGGCGCCGCGCAGGAGCTCCGAGGCAAACCCTGCCAGGAAGCTGTCCCCCGCGCCGGTGGCGTCCACCGCAGGGACCGCGCAGGCCGGAAGGCGGATGGCGGTATTCGCATTCCGGAAGTAACATCCCTTTGCACCGAGCTTGATGATCACGTTTCGGACGCCATAGGAGAGGAGGACTTCCGCCATTTCCTCCGGGGTCTCCTGTCCGGTATAGTAAGATGCCTCATCCTCGTTGGGGGTGATGTAATCGATCAGGGGGAGGCTTTCTTTCAGGTCCGCCAGGGACAGCGTACGGAAATTCGGAAGCTTGGTATCCGCGAAGATCAGGATACCGGCTTCCTTTGCTTTTTGAAGGACCTCCCGTATGATCTGCGGGTCGTCAAAGGGAGCGCGAAACAAAGACCCCAGCAGGATGGCGGAGGTTTCCCGGAAGCACGCCGCAAACCGTTCCGGATGGAAGTTGTACCGGTGAGCCAGGTTTGTGATGGATCTTCGGGTTCCGTCCTCCTGTACGAACATGGTGGTGACGGGAGTGGGATGCTCCTTTTCCCGGATGATGAGGGAGGTGTCGATGTGAAGGTCCTGCAGGGTGTGGAGGATCATATCCCCTGCGGGGTCCTCCCCCAGAAAGCACAGGATCCCGGTGCGCATGCCCAGCTTGACGGCGGTGGCTGCTTCGTTTACCGCTTCGCCGCCGACGCTCAGGGAGCCGGAGGCGGCCCGGTAGCCCGAGGCGGAGATGGGAGTGGGATCAAATCCTTTGATGATGGAATCCACCAGAGCGGTTCCGATGCAGAGAAGATCTGTCTTTTTCATGTTTTTCCTCCGATTGGAAGACTGACCGGGTACTTTCCCCGGAAATACATACAGACTCGCATAAATTGGCGGAAGTTGTCAAGAGCCGCGGGACCATCCCTTGCCCATCCGGGGCGGCTATAGTAAAATAGACCTATGTGCAGCAATGTGATAAGCAGCAAGGAGAATATGGCAGAACTGTCCGACGAGACCCTCTACCTGCGGTTTCTGGAGGAGCAGGACGAGGCTCTGTTTCGGGAGCTCCTCCTTCGGCATCAGAACAGCCTGATCTATTTCCTGTACGGGTATGTTCACAGTTATGAGGATGCGGAGGAGCTGATGATCGACACCTTCGCCATTGCGGCTTCCGGTACCACGCGGTTTGTGCCCGGCAGGAATGCAGGCTTTCGAACCTGGCTCTTTGCCATCGCAAAGAACCGTGCGCGGATGCACCTTCGCAGGCACAAACCGGTATTCGAAGAGATCCGGGAGGACCTGCCCTCCAAAGATCCGCTGCCGGAGATGCACCTGGCATCGGAAGAGCAAAGGCGCCAGCTATACGGGGCACTGAACAGCCTGGCCGCGGATTATCGGCAGGTGCTGTATCTTCTGTATTTTGAAGGGATGAAGCCGGAGGAGATCGGCAGCGTGATGGGGAAGACCATCAAGCAGATCTACAATCTGACAAACCGGGGGAAGGCAGCCCTTCGGGAATCGCTGGAGAGAATGGGGTTTGAATATGCGCAGTTCGGATGAACGGTTACAGGAGATCATGAAAAGAGCGGAGAAGGCGGAGAAGATCCATGAGATTCGCAGGACGGCTCTGGCACAGGGCGCCGCGTCCGCGGTATGCCTGGCACTGCTGATCCTGGTGAGCATCATCATCCCGCAGACGAAGATCACGGCGGGGAGCGCCTCCAATGTGCACTACGGGAGCCTTTTGCTGGAGGCATCCTATACCGGATATGTGGTGGTGGCCGTGCTGGCCTTCGCCCTGGGGATCCTTCTGACCCTGCTGGCTCTGCAGCTTCGGAAGCTGAATCAGTTGAGCAGAGGTGCCTGATGGATACGCTTGCGATCGTTACGGTTTTTTCCGTGGTATTTCAGATCGGGATGCTGGTTTTCGGCATCCTGTTTTCCTATCGTCTCATCGGGAAGCGGGAACAGTCGCTGCCCTCTGTTTTTTTCACCTTTGCACTGGTGAGCTGGCTGCTGGCGGATCTGTACTGGCTGGCCTATGACATTCTGCGCCCCGATACCCGGATGCCCTTTGCGGCCAATGAGTTCGGAGAGTGGGCGATGTTTTTGATGATCCTGGCCGGGCTAAACTCCATGTATCCCCGGAGGAACACACGCCCCGGCACCGATACTCTGCTGACCGGCTTTTTTATGGCCTGCAATGTGGCACTTTGGATCGGATGGTCGGGGGAGTGGCTAGAGGATGTGATTACGGGACTGGTCATGGGAGCTCTGGTATGTACCCTGGTGCGGGAGCTTGTGGAAGCAAAGGTATACTCCGGGCGGATGTGGGCCGGGATCACCTGCGTCTGCGGGGTGCTGATCCTGATGCAGAGCACCATTTTTATTGCCCCGAAACAGATCGGCCGGATCCTGGATGTGTGCTGTTATCTCGTCCTTTTTTCCGGGATCGCCTTCTTTTGCATCGGTGCCATGCGAAAGCACTCTTATCTTCTGGCGCTGACCGGGTTTTCCTGGATCCTGATCTCCATGTATATGAGCGAGGGGATCCCGTATCTGATCATGTTTTTTATCGATTCGCTGTTTGTGATCGTTCTGGTCCGTTCGTTTCGCAGGGAGGTGATGACGGATGATCTACGCTGAAAACATCCTGATCTGTATCGCCGTCCCTCTGGTGATCTCCGTATTATTCCTGAAAAAAAGCGCCAGACGGTTTGTCTGCGCTTTTCTGACGGGGATGGTGGTGTGTCTGCTTTCCGCTTATATCGCAGGCTTCCTGAACCTGGTCACGGGGATGGGAGAGAATGATACGGCGGTTTTTCTTTCTCCCATCGTGGAGGAGCTCATGAAGCTGATGCCCATCCTGTTTTATCTGCTGGTCTTTCTGCCGGAGGACTCCGGCCTGCTGCCTGTTGCGGTGGGAGTGGGCGCCGGGTTTGCGACTTTTGAAAACTGCTGCTACATCCTGACCTCCGGCGCCGAGAATCTGGGGTATGTGCTGATCCGGGGCATGGCGGTGGGGGTGATGCATATCGTGAGCATCCTGACCCTGACCATTGCACTCATCGCCCTGCGGCGCTACCGGGCCATGACCTTTTCCGGGGTGGCCGGTGCGCTGTCTTTGGCTGTCCTCTTCCATGCACTGTACAATCTGCTGGTGTCGGAACCGGGGATCTCCTCCTATGTGGGATATGCGCTGCCCGTCCTGACGGCGGCCGTGCTGTACCTGCCCAGCAAAAAGGGATGGATCTCTCAGGACGCCGCAGAGGTCCCTTCCGAGCCACGGTAATAATCTTCCAGTCTGGCTCTTGCCTGTTCGTAGACGGACCGGAGGCTGGGGTCGAACTGGGTGCCCATGCCCTCCGAGATGATCCGGTCGGCCTTCTCAAAATCAAAGGCTTCCTTGTATACCCGTTTGCTCACCAGAGCGTCGTAGACATCCGCGATGGCCATGATCCTGGCTTCCATCGGGATCTGCTCTCCGGAGAGTCCTTCCGGATAGCCGGAGCCGTCCCATCTCTCATGGTGGTAGTGGGCCACATTTTCCGCAATCTTTTTGAAGGATTCGTCGTCGGTATTCTGCAGGATCTCATGGATCACCCGGGCGCCTTCCGCTGCGTGGTGCTTCATCTTCGCAAATTCCTCCTCCGTAAAACGTCCGGGCTTTCGCAGCACGGCATCATCCACCGCAATCTTTCCCAGATCGTGCATGGGCGCTGCCTTGATCACGTCTGCGCAGAACTCGGGAGAGAGGGGGATGACACCCTCCTTCAGGATCTCATCCACCAGGATGCGGACGCCTACGCTGGTGCGCTTGATGTGGCCGCCGGTGGAGTTGTCCCGGCTTTCCACCATGGCCGCCAGGCTCATGATGAGATTGTCGTGCATCTCGACGATGTGTGCCGTCTTTTCCGCCACTTCCGCCTGAAGCTTTTCGTTGTAGGTATCGATGAGCCGGATGTATTTGCGGTTTGCGGTATCGTCCGTAAAGGTGATGAGGTACCCTCTTTTCCGGGTGCCGTCATACAGAAAGCTCACATTGACGTTGAAGATCCGGTCCTCCTCGTGGTCCCCGGACTCACTGTGGACGGTGTAGGCATAGGTGCAGTTCGCCGGGTCCTTTTCAAAGCCCTCCAGATAGTGGCGGAGCTTTCTCTCCGAGGGCTTGTAGCCCAGCACCTCATCCACGGCCTTGTCCCGGATCGCCGGGAGGATGGCTCTGGCTGCGTCGTTGCTCCCTAAGAATCTGCGCCGGAAGTCGCAGGATACATACCCGATCTCCTGGCTCTGCTCCATGGAATCCACCACGGTATCGCTGATATCGTACAGGTTCACCCGGTAGGCGATGATCAGATAGATGATCTCCGCGATCACATATCCCAGGGGCACCAGCTCCAGGGGATCCGTCAGCTTCCGGAGGACGAAAAAGCACAGCATGCAGATCACGTAGGGAAACACCAGCAGGATCAGGATGGTCCTGGGCACCTGGTTTTTCTTCAGCCAGGAATAGACAATGGCGGAGATCCCGATGATGAAAAAGAGGACATATGCCGTATAGACGACGGTGTGCCAGGGGCCGTACTCTTTGATCAGCACGGGCATATGTCCGATCATCTCAAAGGAGAGGTTCCGGTAGAACAGATCCCCGTAGCCGATGTTCACCACGGGGGCATAGAGGATGGCACAGCCTGCGAACAGGAGCGTGCGGATGCTCCTGGGGATCTCGATCCGGCACAGGCTGAAGATACTCAGCACGATAAAGAGCTGCAGAAAGATGGCTCCCAGATAGATGAGTTTGACAGCCAGAACGGACTCCTCCCGATTGACGGCGAGGGAGGAGACAAAATAGCCCAGGCAGGCAATGGGGATGAGGGTAAAGATGATATTTAAACTCACCTCGAAATGCTTATGCCACATATAGATATAGATGGTGGTACACAGAATGGATGCGGCCAGTACGCTGCCGTAAAAAAGCGGTATCATGCGAACGAAACCTCCTGATGAGCCGTTAGTTTTGAATGGTGATCCGGATGTCGCCGGTGTCGGTTTCAATCCTGCATTGTCCGCCGGTCCCGGACTGCGGGACTTCGATCTTTCCGGTGTCGGTCTTTACGGAAAAGATCTTATCACTTCCAAGGGATCCTGTCACATCGCCGGTATCGGTTTTGATCTGAAGGGAAGCGGCATCGCTTCCGTCAAACCGCACATCGCCGGTATCGGTGGTCAGGTTCATGGAACCGGACGCCGCGGTATCGGTGAGGGTCTGATCTCCGGTGGTGGACCTGACGGTCAGGTCCGCGCAGGACATATCCTGCAGCGTGACGCGCCCGGTGTCTTCCCGGATCTCCAGATTGCCCGAAAGGCGGATCCCGGACAGCGTCACATCCCCGGTGTCGCTGGTAAAGCGCAGAGAAGAGGCGGACAGCTCCGCAAGGAGCAGGTCCCCGGTATCGGTCTTCAAAGAGATCTCCCCATATTCCTTTGCGGGGAGATAGACGGTGATGGAAGGACTCTGGGTGTAAAAGCCAAACTGAAGGCCCATCCGAGGCTTTTCCGGTCTGTCGATCACGAGAGTATCATTTTCCGTCCGCACCTCAAAGAGGTTCTCCGGATCCTCGTAACAGACCACCTTGCAGGTGCCGTCCCGGGTCATGACAAAGAGGAGATCCTCCGTATCCGTCTCGATCCGGATATCCCGAAAATCGGCATCCGGAGAGTAGGTGTTGGTCACAAATTCTTGGGTGGACAGACGGTTCCAGTCACACCCCAGGACTGCAAAAGCCACAGCGCAGATCACCACGCCTGCCCCCAGCAGCACACCGGCAACGACCGCCAGTTTCTTCCATGTATTCATCTTATGAATCCTCCTTTCCGACAAACGATGCTTTGATCCCCAGGATCATTTTCCCGGTGAGCCTCAAGACTGCCCGGGCGATCCAGACACATCCGAAGAAGAATGGGATGGCCAGCCCCGCACAGATACAGCCCGCTCCGAGCGCAAAGAAGGCTCCGGCGGGATTCCCGGCGCTGAAGAAACCGAACATGGCAAAGGGCATGGCAACGGCACAGACGGCCAGCGCAAAATCCACGGCAAAGAGGCTGATGATCACGGCCCATACAGTGATGAGAAGGCTAACCAGGATGGCAAAGGCGGCGATCAGGAGAGAGAACCAGAGGGGAAAGCCCAGGATCAAAAGGGCAATGACCCAGCCGTTTGGTTTTTTCTTCGGTTTTACCCTGGCCCGGACCAGTCTGGTCAGGGGGATCTCCGAGGTGACCTGTGCGGCGATGCTCTCGATACTGCCGACGCTCGCCACCGCTTCTTCCTCGGTCATGCCGTCCTCCATCCGGTCACAGATCATTTCGTCATAGAAGGAGACCCGCTCCTCCAGATCTGCCTGGGGCAGTCCGGCGAGTCTTTTTTTCAGATTTTCGGAAAACTCAGTTCTGTTCATCGCCCGCATCCTCCCTGGTGATAAATTGGTAGATGGCCTGGATCTCTTTCCAGTCCTCCCGAAACTCCCCGATCCTGTTACGGCCCTGCTCCGTGATGTGATAGTATTTTCGGAGCCTTCCCTCGTGCTCCACCGATCGGACCGTCAGCATCCGGCCTGTCTCCAGGCGTTTCAGAATGGTGTACAGAGTCGATTCGGACAGCTCCAGATACGGCTTCATATCTTTGATGATCTGATATCCGTAGGAATCCTGATTCTTGATGGCGGCCAGGACGCATACATCCAGCAGACCGCGCTTCAGCTGTATATCCATCTCGTACCTCCTTTCATGCAATACATCATATTGCGAAGTATATCGTTTGTCAAGGTATCGTCCGAGAATTTTTTTCAAAAGTGGTGAGTAAAAACGGTGCAGGCCGCAAATAAGTGAGCAGAAGGAGACCGAATTCATGGGATACACACAGGAAAGTTTGCTGGCAGAGATCATGAACAGAAGCAGACGGATCCGGGCGAGACGGGAGCAGATGCGGATGGCTGCCCTGACGGCGGCTGCGCTGTCTGTGACGGTGCTGTTCGCGGGAGCCTGGCATTCCTTCGCCGGTGTGGCGGCCGAGGGAAATCCCGGGACCGTGTACGGCTCGTTTCTGCTGCCGGGCGCCGCGGGAGGCTTTGTGCTGGCAGCCGTCATCGCCTTCGCAGCGGGAGTGACGGTGACCCTGATCTGTATCGGCAGGAGAAACCGGTCCTCCGGCAGGTCGCAGGAGACAGAAGAAGGAGTGGGGCATGAAGAGGAGAAGGAATAAAACAGGGCTTTGGGGAATGACGTTCCTGCTCCCCGTGCTGCTCCTGGGCGGATGTGCATTCCGGGTGCAGGGACATGCGGACAGTTCCGGGCCGCCCCGTTTTTCGGTGACGACACAGGACCTTCCGGAGGGGATCCGGGAGGAGATCGAACGGCAGCTCTCAGGAGCCTTTCCGGAATCCTCCGGAGGCCGGGAGGGACCCTCGGCGGAGGAACTCGCTGCATCGGTGGTGCGGCTGGAGGTTTATGACGGGAAGGATGCAAAGATCGCAACCGGCACCGGCTTCGCCTTCGGAGACCCGGTGCGGATCGCCACTTCGGCACATGTCATTGTGAACATGGACCATGCGCTGGTCACCCGGGACGATGGCAGTTCGTTTCGCATCGACGCACCGGCCGTCTACGCGGATACCGACCTGGACCTGGCGGTGCTGCCCCTTCCGGAGGGGGAGACGATGACAGCGCTTCCCATAGCAAAGGATCCGCCGGACAGAGGATCCTCCGTGACAGCCATCGGCTCCCAGGCGGGGCTGGTGAATCTGGTCACCGTGGGAAATATGAGCGGTGTCTGGGAGCAGGACGAAAGGACGTATCTGATCTTCACTGCGCCGGTATCCTCCGGCAACAGCGGCGGACCCCTCTTTGATGAAAACGGGGCCGTTACGGGGATCGTGATCGGAACCTATGACAAGGCACAGAACCTGAATATTGCACTCAGTGCAAAATACCTTTCAGAGGAGGCATTATGAAACACAGATTCAGAATCAGACAGCTTTTGGCCATGATCCTGGTGGCGGCACAGCTCCTGACCTGTCTGTCGGGCTGCGGACTGGGGAAGAAGAACCAGGGCAGCGGCGAGAGCGAAACGACGACGGCACAGAGCGGGCCTTCCTATGCACCCGGGGATCTGTTTACCGTCAGCTTTGCCCTGCCGGATACGGCTACCGCACTGGAAACGGAACAGACCACCCTTCCCGTCCCCGGACAGGTAGAGAGCGGCACCCTGATCGGAAGCCTGCCTTCTTCGGAGAGGATGAGCAACGTCTTCCTGGGCTACTCCTATGACCCGGAAGGGCAGCAGGTCGCGGATGATGACGACGTGATCGCAAAGGATCTGACCCTGTATCCCATCTTCCGGGAAAAGGAGGGCATGGATCAGATCTACGACCTGAACTATGTGGGCGCAGAGGATGTACCGTCTGCCTTTACCCTGGACCTGTCCACCTATGGAGTTTCGGATCAGGCGATCCGGGAACGCATCACCGTCACGGACCTGACCCTTCAGGAAGAGGTTCCCTATGTCCTGACGGAAAAAAAGCGCTCCTGTCTGGAACTTATGGACCTGACGGGCAGACAGGCAGATCTCATCGATCAGGTGCTGGATGCAAACGACCCGGATTCCGATACGGATATGACGGAGGCGCTTGAGGCGCTGGAATTTGATGACAGCGAAAAACTGACGCTCATCATGATCTATGCGCCGGAAGAACTGGACACGTTTTGCAAAAATGCAACAGGCGCAGAGGAAAGCCTGTATCAGACGGCTTATTGCACGGAGCGCGAATTAAAAGAGGTTTACGGGCTGAAGGAGACGGACAGCCTGGAACTGTACTGGAGAAACGAGCTGGGCATGGACATCGAGGATGTTCTTCGCCTGAGTGACGTGGTAAAAGCCAATTCCGTATTCCGGGAGACGGTGCGGTTTACGCTGGCCCCTGAGGAGGGCACCTGGAGAGAGGGTGACCTGTTCCAGATCGAGATCCTGGATACGGACAGAGTCCGCTTTGTCTATGAAGATGAGATCTGTACCGAGTATATCCTGTATTACAACTTCACCACTGCGCTGGAGGAAGTGGAAAACCTGACGGTGAACGGGGATGTGATCTTCCTGCCTGCATCCGAGGTGTCCGGCGTGACAGCCGGGAGCATGTTCTCCGTGAGCGTGGATGAAAACGGAGAGCAGGTGGCGCAGCAGAATGTACTGGAAGGCGTCATGACCTATAACGGAAGCGAATCCCTGGGCGTGGGCAGCCTCGTGGCGGTCTACGACGGGGTCCTTCATGAGGACCGCAGTGTGGACGGCGCCGTCACCTATATTGAGATCACCGAGGTGCAGGGCGGCGGAAATTACGCCTATCAGGGTGCGGATTTCCAGGATGTCATCGCGCTTCCAAAGGTGATCCCCGTGCCGGATGACGGATCTTTGGCAGATGGAAAGATCCGTATCGCAAAATCGGATCTGGTGATCCCGGGAGAGGTCGGTCGCACACTGGGCTTTGATAAAGGCACCACGGTAGAGGTGGGGGATTTCCTGGCGTTTTACAACGGAACCTTCAGCAATCCCGATAACATGACTTCCGCGGGCTATGCGAAGGTCACCGGTGTCAGCGCGGTCTCCGGCGGATATGATGTCACTTATGTGGAGGTACCGGTGGAGGAGATCATGACGTTCTCCGATCTGGCCATGTCCATGGGAGAGGTGACGCCGGAACTGTCCGAAGCGGACGAGGAAGCCATCAAGACCTCCATGCTGGAGGAGATCGAACGCAGCAATCTGGTGGAGGAGGCCAGCGATTATCTGTGCGAGGCCCTGCTGTCGGATGAAGCGGATCTGTCCAAATATGAAAACAGAGACAAGCTGGAGAGCATGATCTTCAAGACCGCGGACGGGGAGGACATCTCCTTTGCGGAGGTTCGTGCTCTGGCAGACGGCGGCAGCAAGGTGAAGGTGGATGACGTGGATGTGACCTTCCTGCTGGGCACCGCGCTGCAGCACTTTGAAAACCGTATCGGCCTTCGGGCGGAGGTGACGGTCTCCCTGACCATCACGATCCAGCTGGGAAGCGCAGGAGTGCTGGAGATCGTTCCCATGCTCATCTTTGAACAGGAGGTCCTGCTGAGCCCCGCCATCAACGTGAAGGCGAAATATCAGTGGATCCTGTTCATCCCGGCACTGTATTACATCGATATCGATCCTTCCTTTGAAGTCGGCACCTACACCGGATTCGGCCTGATGGTCACCGTCATGACCAAAGGAGCAGATGACGATGACGACGGCGAATTCAGCGACATGGTCAAGGAGTACAACGATGCGGCAGGAGACGGTGCGGACAACCGGAAGAATGCGGTCAAAGGCCTGATCAAGTCCGGGGAAGCGCTGCAGTTCCTGGCAGATTCCCAAAAAGGCGTCGGCGGCGAATGGCAGGGTGATGAAAAGAAGGACGGCAAGGAGAGCCAGCAGGAGTTCAAGTCTCCCGGCGTGGGCGGTGATCTTCCGGATAAGTATTCCGCCATGCTGGGGAATGACGCGGAGTACATCGATCTGGTCAATGTGGAGCTGGGTACCTTTGCCACACCGGTGGATCCCTTCCACCTGATCGAGTTCAGCATCGGCGCATACTTTGTCGTATCCTTTAAGCTGAATGCCATGATCGGCACCGGCATCACTTATGAGAACGCGAAGGTCTACAGTTATCATGTGAGAAGATATGTGCTGGCAAGAGGAGAAGATGAAAAGTATTCTTCTCAGGCGGACTTAAAGACCCCCAACTTCCGTGCTGACTTCTATGCCTTCGGTATGATCGGCATCCGTGCCGGTATCCGGATCGACGTGCGGCTGGGTATCATCAGCACCAAACTGGCTTCCATCGGGATCACGGCAGAGGCCGGTCTGTATGCGGAGTTGTACGGATTCCTTTACATCTGGTATGAGTGGACCTCCGGGCAGGGATCTACCTCCGGAGCCATGGGATCTCTCCTCTTTGAGATCGGAATCTATGTAGAGATCAACTTTAAGGCCCAGCTGGGAGACGGTAAATTCGAAAAAGAGATCGAACTCTACTCCAATACCTGGCCGCTTTTGCAGCTGGGAGCAGAGGCGGTCCCCGTGGACTTTACCATCGAGAGGGATGACGATGCCCTGGAGATCGAGTACGAAGAGGGCACAAACAGTGTGGAACTGCCGGAGGAACTGTATTCCATCAATGTGATGGATATGAAATCCGGGGAAGTATCCGAGGAGGATATGGACGCCTATGACAGCGTGGGAGAAGGCACATCCTTTACCATGCGGGGCCGCACTTACACCCAGTACGATGAGGAGCATTTCCTGATCGAATGCTATGACACGGACAAGGATGGCAAACGCCTGGGCACCTGCTCCTTTATGTATCTGCCCGCCACCAACGAAGTGATGGTAAAGCCTGCGGATACGTTGGCGGACGAGGTCTGGGGCGAAGTGAAGCTGACCTACAAAAACGATACCTTCGGATTTAACACCTCCTCCATCAGCCGTACCGTAAAGCTCCACTGGGAGGGCGAACCCGGAACGGCATCCGTGGAATATTACTGCGAGAAGGAGCCCGGCTCCGGCGAATATGAGCTGGTAGCGGAGGGTGAATTTAACGGATTTAACGGCATCGAGTACGACCTGATCGTGGACGATGACTTTACCTTCAAGTATGAGGGGTACCGCCTGAGCAACGTGGTCTTCCCGGATGAGGCACTGCTTCATCAGAGATACGACGAGCTTCTGGCAAAGTCCTGGGATCTGTATAACCATTACAACAGGACCGGAGATGGTTATGACGAAATGAAAGACCTGAGCCGCAAGCTGGATGCGGCCTGGGAGAACCTGAACAATTTCGGGTACAACCTGCGAAATACCGTGCGAAACGGAAAAGGGACCCTGTATTTCATGATGGTCTCCAATGAGACGGTGGTCAAAGTCTATTATGACCACGTCCTGCATGACGTCACCTGGACCCTTTGGGGAGACAGCAGAAGCCGCAGATATGGCAGTATGCTGGGCATCGGTGTGGCAGAAAACGTAGCGGAAGGTGATACCGTGGACGATAAACTGGGCAAAGCCAGAACGGCCATGGAGAAATACGCCGGTGCATACGACTATACCATCGAATACCGGGAAGGAAAAGACGGTGAGGTCAGGCCTTATACGCCGGATCTGAAGATGGGCGAGGAGGATATCTACATTGATATCCGGTCCGAGAGCCGGATGCAGAAGGTCCGGTGGATCGCGGACGGTGAAGTGATCCGGACGGATGAAGTAGGCGCTCTGTGCAGATATGATGTGAAGTACCCCGAGGATCTTGGAATCACCGGATATATGCTGCGGTACTGGGATTCTCCGGACTTCCCCAGCGGATCCTTAATGGTTCAGAACCAGGTGCTGGATATGCCGGCTCATGACGTGGACATCACGGCTGTGCTGGATCCCAGGGACTATAAGACCGTCTGGTATCAGGACGACCGGATCGTGGGCGTGGTCTGGGTGCCTTACGGGACCAGACTGGCAGGCTATCCGAAGATCCCGAAGATCAGCGCGAGAAATGCCGTCATCCACTGGATGATCCGCGGCGAAGGTCAGGAATTTGAGCTGACGGATGCCTATACCATGCCGGCCATGAACCTGGAACTGTATATGGAGTTAGAGACTCTTCCTTTCAAGGCGGTCTTTATGGACGGCGACACGACCGTGGCGACTCTGGAGGGAGAAGTGGGAGATACCCTCACCGTTCCGGAATACGCGGACAACTACCGCAGAGACCGGGGATATGGTCTGCGCTGGCTCCGAAGGGGCGGCTACGGGATCTCGGATGAGTACTTAGAGCCCGGCAGCACCTTCCAGATCAGGCCCTATGATGAGACCATCACGGCAGAATGGTACTGCGCATCCCACAGATGGGACAACGGAACGGTGACAGCAAACCCTACCTGCCACAGACAGGGCTATAAGGTATACACCTGCCTGAACTGCGGAGAGACCAAAGGAGAATTCCTCCCCGCCACCGGCGTTCATGTCTGGGGCGAGCGGACCTATGAGTGGGCGGAGGATTTAAGCTCCGTCACCGGAACGACCGAGTGCCGGGAATGCGGAGTGTTCCATACGGCACAGTCTGTCTCCGTGACCCGGGAAGAGACCGGTGATTACAAATACCGCTACACCGCGGTGTTTGATGACGATCTCTTCGAAACACAGGTCAGAGAAATCGATGACAGCGATCTGTACAAGCACGACGCAACCTTTATGGACGGCGACCAGGTGGTGGCTACCATCGAGGACGTCCTTGTGGGAACCAGCCTCACCATTCCGACCTACAACATTCCGGAGAAGACCGCCAACGGCCTGCTCCTGAGATGGGAGCTGCAGGTGTTTGACGAAGAAGGCGGGATGCCGATCTACGAGCCGGAAGCAACCTTTAACATGCGTGGTGAGGATATGCTCTTTAAGGCCTTCTGGATCTGCGGAACCCACCGCTGGGACGAAGGGACCGTGATCACGCCGGCCACCTGCACCGAGGACGGACTGATCAAATACACCTGCTTAAACTGCGGTGAAACCAGACAGGAAGCCATTCCGGCAACCGGCCACAGCTGGGATGAAGGGACGGTCACGCAGGAACCCACCTGTGCAGCGGACGGCGTTAAGACCTATACCTGCACGGTGTGCGGAGCGACCAGACAGGAAGCAATCCCGGCAACGGGACTCCATTCCTACGGCGCAAGGCACTACGAATGGGCCGGGGACCTGACCATCGTTTACGGCTCCACCACCTGTACGGTATGCGGTCACGAGCATACGGCGCAGTCGAACCCTGTGACCAGTGAATCGACAGGCACCGGAAAGATCCGCTACACCGCAACCTTTGACGACGATGTGTTTGAGACCCAGGTCAAGGAAGTGGAAGAAACCAGCGGTCTGCAGTACAGCGCGGAATACGGCGGCTCGGATCTGGTACCGCTCCCGGCATCGGGCGCGACGCTGACGATCTCGGGAATGGATCTCGCGGATGATCTGAATGTGGAAGCGCTGCTGACGGACATCCGGCTGTATGCCACCGTGGGAACTACGGCGGTTTCGGTCTACGGATTCAGTTCTTCGGATGACCAGACCTACAGCTGGGGAGAATTAAAGAGCGACGGATCGAAGGTCTTTACCATCACCTTCGCAAGAGAGCTGGATGATACGCTGGATGCCGCGGTGATCGCCGACCTGGAGAGCCGTTTTGAGAGCACCTACACGGTGAGCATCACGGTGATCTATCAGCCGTAACGCATCCGGAAGATCACACAGGAAAGACAAACGGTACCCGGTGGGAACTGCGGGGGGCAGTTCCGGCCGGGTACCGTTTCGGTTGACGTAAAACCTTGTATTTTTCACAAAACAGCGCTACAATATAGTTGTAAAAGTAGGTTTTCCCGGTACGGGACGAGGGGGGGATCGCAGGATGCGCGCCCCGGAATATAAAAGGAGGGATCACGATGGCTGGAATTGGTGGAATGGATGCGATCAAAACAGCGAATGCCCAGGCACAGACGCAGGTGCAGAGGGTAACGCCGGAGCCGGTCAGACCTTCCCGGGAAAATGCGCCCCAGAGGACGCAGGAGGCGCAACGCCCCGCGGAAGCCGGAAGAACTACCGACGCGGCCAGGGAAGCTGCCGAGAAGGCCAGACAGGCGCAGGTCGCGGAGCTGGAAGTCCGGGATGTGATCTCGGTTTCCAAAGACGGCGATACCGTGCAGGCGGGAAGAGAGAGCCTGGAAAAGCTTGAGGACGACCGGTTCGGCCGGGTGATCCGGCTGGACGATCAGGCAACTGCCCGCGCGGGGCAGGCACAGGAGTCCGCTGAGGCCCAGGCTGCCGAGCAGGCGCAGGAAGCCAGAGCACAGATCGCCGAGGCATTGGAAGAGACCCGGGAAGCCCAGCAGGCCGCCCGTGAGAAGATCGCCGAGACGGCGGCACAGAACACAAAGAAAGAAGAGCGGCAGGACCGCGAGGATACCCAGGCCGTGCAGGAGGAGCGCGAGACGCAGAACATCACCTCCTTCAAGGGCTATACCGATCAGCAGCTGCAGCAGATGTACAACCGCGGAGAGATCTCCAAGAACGAGTATGACCGGGAGATGGCCTCCAGGGATCAGTCCAGACAGGAGCGGACCGAGGGCGCGCGGGATTTTTCCAACGAGATGGCGGAAAATGCCGCCGGCGCGCAGCAGGTCAGGCAGGATCAGACCCAGATCGAGAGCGCGTTTTCCGAAAACGCTTCGGAGACTGTGGCACCGGAGGACCGGGTGGATGCCATGGATGCGGTGCAGAAGGCACTTCAGCTGTAGACTGATCGGATCAAAGGAAATCGGGGACGGCTTTGGATCGCCGGAGGGCGGTGATCCGAAGCCGTCCCCTTTTCTGCCATTTTTCTTGAATCCATCGGCATTCTGGTATATACTAAAGGTTGTTTTATCCGGTACCGAAGGCACCGGAAACAGGAAATCACATTTACAGGAGAACAGCTATGGCATTATTGGAACAGTGGAGAGAACTCGCCTACAACGAGGCGGCAGACCAGAATAAACTGCAGACCCTCTGGAAAGCTTATTTCCAGAAGGAGAAGGACATCTACAGTCTGCTCCTGAAAAACCCCGATGAGGTGGTGAAGGGCACGGTGAAGGAACTGGCGGAGAAGTACGGCGTGGATATCATGACCATGACGGGCTTTCTGGACGGGATCAACGACAGCCTGGTGACCCCCAACCCCATCGAGGAGATGGAGGAGGATACGGAGGTTTCCCTGGGATTTGACAAGGAGCTCCTCTATAAGAATATGGTGGCAGCCGAGGCGGACTGGCTCTACAACCTGCCGGAGTGGGAGAGCATCTTTGACGAGGAGAAGAGAAAGGCCCTGTACAAGGAGCAGAAATCCTCCACCACCATCGTGAAGGAAAAGAAGATCTATCCCAACGATCCCTGCCCCTGCGGGAGCGGCAAGAAGTACAAGAACTGCTGCGGGAGGAACGCATAATGCTGAAGACAGACAACATACGGAACGCCGTCCCCGCCGCCAAGGAGTCTCTCGGGAAACTGAGAGAGTCTCTTTGACGTAGCCGGCGTCAAGGCAAAGCTCGAGGACCTCAATTTCGAGGTCGAGACCCCGGGCTTCTGGGACGATATAGAGCGCGCCCAGAAGACCATGAAGCAGAAGGGAGAGCTTGAGAGAAAGCTCAAGCAGTACACAGACTGCGAGAGCGAGCTCGAGGAGATCGAACTGATGTGCGAGATGGCCGACGAGGGCGAGGATGAAGAGCTGGCGGACGAAGCCGCGGAGAAGTTCGACTCCCTTGTTAAGCTCATGGAAGACCTGAGGCTGCAGACCCTCATGACGGACGAGTACGACGGCAATAACGCCATACTCTCCATACATCCGGGCGCGGGCGGGCTCGAATCCCAGGACTGGGCGGCCATGCTGCTGCGCATGTACACCCGCTACAGCGAGTCGCACGGCTACAAGGTCAAGTATATTGACTATCAGCCGGACCCCGAGGCCGGTATAAAGAGCGTCACCATGCTTGTTGAAGGCGATCTTGCCTACGGCCACCTCAAGTGCGAGCGCGGGGTGCACAGGCTGGTGCGCATCAGCCCCTACAATGCGGCAGGCAAGCGCCAGACGAGCTTCGCGTCTGTCGACGTCATTCCTGAGCTTCCCGAAGACATAAAGGTCGAGATAGACCCGAACGACCTTCGCATCGATACCTACCGAAGCTCGGGCGCGGGCGGCCAGCACGTCAACAAGACTGATTCCGCGGTCCGCATCACTCATTTGCCTACCGGCATAGTCGTGACCTGCCAGAACGAGCGCTCGCAGATACAGAACCGCGAGTACGCAATGCGCATGCTCTATTCAAAGCTGCAGGCGATAGCAAAGCAGGAGCACAAGGACAAGATCAGCGATATCTCCGGCGATCACAACCAGATCGCCTGGGGCAGCCAGATCAGATCTTACGTGTTCCAGCCCTACACCATGGTAAAAGATCACCGGACCGAGGCTGAGACTTCGAATGTCGGCGCGGTGATGGACGGAGCCCTTGACACTTTTATAAACGCGAGTCTGAACGCCTCGAAAAAGTCGTAAAACTTGCGGGCAGCAGCCCGCTTAAGGGAAATGAAAGAAGATGTCGATAGAAAAAAATCTTTTCTGATCAATTTCGCCTACGCCGTCGTGCTGATCGCGATCTACTACGTCTTCTGCCGCTATGTCATCTATGCGCTCATGCCGTTTATGATCGCGGTGCTGATCATGCTTCTTCTAAGGAAGCCCGCGGCCTGGTGCACAGAAAAGCTGCACGTGCCGCGCAAGGCCGCGTCCGCGGTGCTGGTGGTGCTGCTCTACGGGGTCGTCGGCTTCGTACTCGTGCGCCTCGTGATGCTGATAGCCGGGGCTGTCGGCGAGTGGTTCGCCGGCTTTCCTGACCTTTATTCGCGCAGCATAGCTCCCGCGGTAAGACAGGTGCTGAACTGGTTCAACGGGGGCGTCTCCTTCGTAGATCCGGAGCTGCAGGATGAGCTCAGCCAGATCTCGGCCAACGTCATGAGCGGCCTGTCGAGCATAGTCAGCGACGCCTCATCGGCGGTCGTAAGCCTCGGCGGAGGCGTGGTCTCGGGCATTCCGGGAGCCCTGATAGGCATACTCTTCGGGGTCATCTCCTCGTTCTTCTTCACGATGGATTATCCGCGCATCAGCTATTTCGTGAACGCGCAGATAAGCGATAAGACCCGGGATTTCATCAGCGGCGCCTTCCGCTTCAAGAACGGCGCAAGCGTAGGAAAGCTCCTGCTCTCCTATATCGCGATCATGTGCATAACCTTCGTTGAGCTCAACATAGGCTTCCTGATACTCGGGATAGACAATCAGCTCACGGTGGCCCTCATAATTGCGGTCTTCGACATACTCCCCGTGGTCGGCTCCGGAACCGTCCTCATTCCATGGGCGTTTATAGCCCTTGTGCAGGGAAGGCTGAAGATGGCGATAGGCCTGGTGCTGCTGTATGTCATAATCACCTTCATCAGAAACATGATAGAGCCCAAGCTGGTCGGCCAGACCCTCGGCCTTCACCCGGTGCTGATGCTCGTGAGCATCTACCTGGGTGTGACCCTGCTCGGCCCCCTGGGCATCTTCATTCTTCCTCTCACCCTCATAGTAATAAGGAACCTCAACGACGGAGGCTACATACACCTCTACAACAGCGCTTACATGCCCCATACCGAGGCACCGGGCGCGGCAGAGAAAGCCGCTGAGCTGGCGGCTGAAAAGGTGGAAGCTGTAATACAAAAAGCAAAAAAGGATACAGGCGATGAATAGATATAAAGCCGTACTCTTCGATTTCGATGGGACGGTCATGGATACCAACAAGATAATACTCGGGTCCTGGGACCACCTGTTCAACAAGATGACAGGGCACCCCGCAGACCGCAGCAAAGTTGTGAAGACCTTCGGAGAGATACTCCGCGACACCATGCTTTACATGCTGCCCGGCCGCGATCCCGACGAGTGCGTGATGACCTACCGCGAATACCAGATGAAGATCTGGGACGAGCCCATTCACATGTTCGACGGGGTGGACGGGATGCTTCGCGCGCTCAAGGACGCCGGCATACTGCTCGGCCTCGTGACTTCGCGCGTCTGGAGCTCCACTAAGAACGGGTTTTACAGATTCGACTGCGCGGACCTCATCGACGCCATCGTTTCGGCCGACGATACCCACGTGCACAAGCCCGACCCCTATCCTGTGCAGCTCTGCCTTGAAAAACTGGGCGTCAGCAAGGATGAGGCACTGTACGTAGGCGACAGCCGCTTCGACATACTCTGCGGCAACAACGCGGGGGTCGACACCTGCGCTGTGAACTGGAGCATATGCTTCCCGCCCGAAGACCGCACCGGCGCTCAGAAGCCCGACTTTGAGATCGACTCGCCTGCAGACCTCCTGACTCTGGTCTGCGGATAAGAGCCGCCGTTTCGTGATCAGCAGGCCGCGGCAAAAACATGTTTTATTCTTCCGCGTTTTGTGATATTATTCAATAGTTGCAGCGTGAGCTGCTTCCGCTCGCGTGGCTCAGTTGGTAGAGCAGCTGATTCGTAATCAGCAGGTCGCCGGTTCGAGTCCGGCCGCGAGCTCCAATAAAAAAGCCCTGTGGCTTCATTGCCGCGGGGCTTTTGCTTTACATCAGCGGGGCGAAGAACTTCAGGATGAGGCCCCCGAGTCGGTAGCCGAACTTCTCGTTCTTTATGGTTTCGTCCGTGACCGGGGCGCAGCGCTCAAGCGTTGCCCGGAAATCATTCTCTATGTCTCTGATGCAGGGCGCCTTGAATATGTAAGCCGCGCATTCGAAGTGATGGTAAAGGCTGCGGTAGTCGAGATTTATGGTCCCGACCACTGCTTTTTTGTTGTCGCTGACGACGACCTTCGCGTGCACGAAGCCGGGCGTAAACTCGTAGATCTTCACTCCGGCGTCGGTGAGGGTCCTGTAATGAGATTTCGCGAGGGCGAAGGCCGCTTTTTTATCGGGGATCCCGGGGAGTATGATACGCACGTCGACTCCGCGGCGGGCGGCGTATTTTATCGCCGTCATCAGCTCTCCGTCGAGTATCAGGTAGGGCGTCATGATATACACGTGATCCGTGGCGCGATAGAGCATATCTATGTAGACGCTCTCTCCGACCTTGCATCCGTCAAGCGGGCTGTCGCAGTACGGCAACGTGTAGCCTTCGTTCGGCCCTGCGGAGGGCAGCATATCGAGAGGCGCAGGTGGCTCGAATATCCTGTCAAAGTCGGGAAGCTCCATCGTTTCTTTGACGCTGCTGTTCCACTGCTGCACGAACATGAGGGTAAAGCTTTCCGCGGCGCGGCCCTTGAGCATCACCCCGCAGTCCTTCCAGTACCCGAAGCGCGAAGTGCGGTTTATATATTCGTCGGCAAGGTTCACTCCGCCCGTGAAGGCTGTCTTTCCGTCGATCACGAGTATCTTGCGGTGGTCGCGGTAATTGTAATGTGAGGAGAACACGGGCATTATGGGCGCGAAAGGCGCAGCCTTGATACCCTTTTTTTCGAGCAGCTTCCAGTAGCCCGCGGGTATCTGGAACATCTCGCACATGCCGTCGTACAGCACGCGCACGTCGAGGCCTGCCGCGGCTTTTTCGGCAAGGATGTCGAGTATGCGTCCCCACATGTAGCCTTCCTGGATGATGAAGTATTCCAGGTAGATGAAGTTTTCCGCGCCCTGCAGCTCGGCCAGCATGGCTTCGAACATCTCTTCACCGGAAGGGTAATAGCTCGCTTTGGAATCGTCGTACACGGGGAAACAGCCTGTAGTATTGAGGAACGCGGCGAGGTCTTCGGTCCCGTCCCCCTCGGCTTCAACGGCTTCGAGGACCCCCTCGGGCTGCCTTATCGCGTCCTTCGTCGCTTCTATGTTCTGTTCGACCCTCTTTTTCAGCTCGCGGTTCCCGATATTCGTCTGGGTAAAGGCCAGCATCACCGCCGCGGGTATGGGCACCAGCGCTATGAGGAAGAGCCAGGTGAGCTTCGCGGAGCTGTCCATCTCGTTATTGAAGAGATATATGACGGATACGATGATGAAGAGGGTCTGGACAGCGGTCGCGTAGCCCGTCAGTTCCGCGAGAAAGCCGTAGATCCCGAGGATGAGGAAAAACTGCAGCGCGAGCAGTATGAGTATGACAGGGAACCTGCTGAACAGCAGGTGCAGCAGTCCGTTTTTTACAGGCCTTGCGAGCCGCACGACCCGGGATTCGTCTTCTTTCATCATGTGTCTCCGGTAATTGGTCAGATAGATCTGTATGCCTCTACATTATAAACTATTTTTGCCCTGATATTTGTGCAAAAGTGTGCCGCTTTTGATGGTATTGCATTGAACACCGCCGTTTTTGCTGATATTATTAGTATAACAGTATCGTAATTCGATTTAGCGCTTCAGACCGAAGGGACGTGATCTGATCAATGAGAGACCTTAAACATCTGATCTATTTCGAGGACCTGCTGCAGACGGCGAACAACGGGCTCATACAGCAGGCTAAGGCCGACGGAGGAATATGCGCGGCTTTCAGCTGCGAGAACGTCCCGGAGCCGCTGCTCAACGTGGGGAACGCCTTTTCGATACGCCTGTTCGCGCCGAATACGGGTTCCTTTGACATCGCGAGCTATTATATGACGAACCTCCTCTGCGAGACAAGCCGCGCGCTGCTCGAAAGAGCCGTGGAGGGCGGCTTCAATTTCGCGGACTGCATGATAGCTCCGGACGGCTGCACCATGATGAACCGCTGCGTAGAGAACATGGAGCTGCTCAAGACCATGGGCGGCGACAACGAAAAGTTCTTCTGGCAGTACATGGAGATCCCCCTCAAGTGCGACGAGAACAATCTTGAGCTATATAAGCTGCAGTGCATAAACCATATACTCAGGCCCCTCAACGAAGCTTACGGCATCGATATCTCGGACAAGTCGATACGCAGGGCGGTTGGGGAGCACAACCGCGTCTGCAAGCTCATACGCGACATAGGCGAATTCCGCAAGGGTCCGCAGCCGCGCATCACGGGCTATGAATACCACGTGCTGACGCTGGCGACCTACGTCTGCCCCAAGTATCTGATCATGGACAAGCTCGAGGAGACCCTCGAAGAGCTTAAGACCCGCGAGCCGGACGACAACAGATGGCGCGCGAGGGTCATGGTCGTGGGCTCCGAGGTCGACGACAGCGGGCTCATAAAACTGATAGAGGAGAGCGGGGCGTACGTGTGCGCAGACCGCTTCTGCTTCGGCTCCCTGCCCGGACGCGACCTCATACCGATGACTGACAAAGAGGACGCCCTCACTCAGATCTGCCGCAAATACATGGAGAGCTGCCAGTGCCCTCGCATGATGAACATGGAGAAGGTCTACGGCCGCAAGAAGTACGTGAGCGAGATCGCGAAGGAATACGGCGCGGACGGCATCATCTACGAGCAGGTCAAATTCTGCGACCCCTGGGCTTACGAGAGGATGCTCGGTTCCACGATGCTGCGCGAAGACTACGGCTATCCGGTGCTCTCGGTAGACCGGCCGTATAACATCGCTTCGTCAGCGGGCCAGATGCGCACGCGCGTGCAGGCCTTCGTCGAGAGCATCGAGATCAAGAAGATCAAGAAGGGAGAGGCGCAATGAAGAAAGTAGATAAAGTAGTCGATCCCAACTGGCACAGAAAAGGTGATCAGCGTCTGGGCGTGCTGTTCAACGACGGGAAGGTCAGAAGGCGCCGCGAATGGCGCGGAGTGAAAGACACCTTCTACGATTACACCAGATGGCTGTATATCATGTCCATACTCGCGAGGTTCATCATCAAGCCCCGCAACATCAAGGCCATGTTCCGCTACCGCTGGATGGCCAACTATCTGGCGGTGCCCCACATGCTCGACAAGTTCACCATGGGCCTTCGCGACGAGTCGCTGCGCATAGTGCACACCTCGCTCGACTTCGTGGTGTATGACGTGGCGCAGACCATGGAGAAGGTATTCCGCGGCGACCGCAAGACCGGCAACGACGAGGAATGGTCGCGCAACTGCGTGCTCACCGACGAGAACGCGATGACCGCTTTCATGATGGGCTTCCCCGACGTAAACGCTATACTGCGCGAGGTCCCGACCATGTTCGTGGCCAACCTGCTGACCCAGAATTCCACCACCCACTACCTTGACGTGGCTCAGGAGTTCGGCCTGCCGGGCGACGTATGCCCCATGCCCGAGGCTGAGGTCGGCATTTCCATCGAAGACGACTTCCCGGTGCTCGGCTGCTGCGCGGTGCAGGTCAACACCACCTGCGACGGCTCCCTCATGGGCAACGGCGTCATAGCCAACAGGCTGGAGCGCGAGTACGGGATCTCTACCTTCCAGCTGCTCGCCCCGATGCGCCACCGCGAGGACGACGTACAGACCTACGCGGCGAACGACATCAAGAAGGCCATCGCCTTCATCGAGGAGAAGACCGGCAAGAAGTGGAACTGGGACGCTTACTTCGAGTGCGCGAAGCGCGTCAACGACGCGACCCGCAAGCGCCAGGCCTGGCTCGACATCAACGCCACGCCTTATCCGCAGTTCGTCGGCGCACCGTTCTCGCTCTACAACGACACCAACTACATGGGCAACTGCGGACGCTCGGCTCTCTTCCCGCCGGTCGACGCCAAGCTGCTCAAATACGCCGAAGAGGGCTACGCCGCGAAGCGCATGATGGCTCCCGAATACCGCCACAGGGCGATAATCTGGGGCGTACAGCCGCAGTACTGCATCGACATGCTCAACTGGATGGTCCACTGCTGGGGCGTGGTTCCCCTTACTGATATGCTCTCGCTGGTCAACACGAAGATGATCGCAGAAGAGGACACCCCCGAAAACCGCGAGCAGGCCTACTACGACATGGCGTGGCTCAACGAGAATATGATAATGCGCAACCGCACCCACGGCGGCTACAAGGTTCTCGTCGACGAGCTCTGGGAGTTCTGCGAGCAGCTGCACGCTGACATGGTCATAATGTGGGAGCACATGAGCTGCAAGGCCCTCGACGGAATGCACGGCCAGTTCGAGGAGCAGGGCCGCGCGCGCGGCATCCACATAGTCTGGGTATGCCACGACCTCTGCGACCCGCGCGTCTACACAAAGCAGGCGATACGCGACCAGCTGAGCTCATATATGAGGACGGTGCTGCGCGAGGAGCCCCTCGATCCATCGATAGAAGTCCTTCCGGACGACAATGCGTGGTAAAATGCACTACCCCCGGTTCATTTCCGGGGGTATTTTATTCAAAATTGCATAAATAATTGTCGACAGCATATAGTACAAACTGTTATAATAATCTTTGACCGATAATAAACCAAGAAAGGGTAAAAGGTGACTATATGAACGAAAAGTACAGTGCATTATTTACTCCGTGGAAGATACGTGACGTCGAGATCCCCAACAGGATAGTACAGCCCTCCATGGGCGGAACTTCGCTGTTCGGCTGGCTCGAGCCCTGCCACTTCGACCAGGAGGCTGCTTACCACATCCTTAACAGGGCCCAGCAGCATGTTGGACTTGTCCTTCCGGGCATGCAGTGCGTGCGCGACACCATGGGCAAGCGCTGGCTCTACACCAACAAGAAGATGTTCCGCGACCTCGAGAAATGGCTGCCCGAGTTCCACAAGACCGGTTCCAAGCTGTTCATACAGCTCGCGGGAGGTTTCGGCCGTTCGATGGCCATCAACCAGATGATGGTCGACATGCTCGAAAAGAAGCCCTTCGGCGCAGTCGCCAAGCCCTTCCTTGATGTAGAATACTGCTGCGCTTCCGCTTCCGAGACTCCGAACCGCTGGTATCCCTCGCTCAAGTCCAGACCTATGACCGTCGAAGAGATCCATGAGATGGTCGAGGCCTTCGGCAAGACCGCAAAGCTCCTGCAGGAAGCCGGCGTAGACGGCGTCGAGATCCACGCCGTACATGAAGGCTATCTGCTCGACCAGTTCACCATCGCAAACTGGAACTACCGTACAGACCAGTACGGCGGCAGTTTCGAGAACAGATACAGGTTCCCGGTGGAGATCGTTCAGGAGATCAAGCGCCAGTGCGGCCAGGACTTCCCGGTATCGCTGCGTTACTCCGTAGTCTCCAAGACCAAGGGCTGGCTCCAGGGCGCCGTTCCCGGCGAAGAGTTCGTCGAATTCGGCCGCGACATGGAAGAGTCCGAGAAGGCCATCAAGTACCTCGGCGACATGGGTTACGACATGTTCAACTGCGACAACGGAACCTACGACGCATGGTACTGGGCTCACCCGCCCGTCTATATGCCCAAGAACTGCAACATGGCAGAAGTCGAGCATATCAAGAAGTTCACCGACAAGCCGGTCGTCTGCGCCGGTAAGATGGACCCGGCCGACGCCGCTCAGTTCATCGCGGAGGGCAAGATCGACGCTGTCGGCATCGCCCGCCAGAATCTCGTAGACCCCGAATGGATCACCAAGATCCTCGACGGCCGCGAAGAGGACATCAAGCCCTGCATCAACTGCCACAACGC
>JAILHF010000035.1 GCA_024696005.1 Lachnospiraceae bacterium
TTCAGTGGCTTGCCAGCCACTGAACGTAACTGGCTTGCCGCCATGCATAATCGGCTTCGCCGATGGGCGGCAAGCCTGCCAGCCCAAGCGTCGGCCCGTAGCCACGCAGCGAAGTGCGTGGCTCGGGACTGAACAGTAACCATCTGCCTCCTCAGTTCCGGAACTTCCTTCCCGTCAGCAGCCTGATCTTGATCAGCACGAGCACGATGCTGTAAAGCAGAAAATGCAAAAGGATCAGAAAGATGCCTCCGCCGTCAAAAGCATCGCCGTTTCCCAGCAGACGGAAGCCATCCATGAGCGGAGGAACAAGGATCTCCAGCATCCCAAGCCGGGGCAGTGTCTGGATCAGGCCGATCTTGCATACGGCAAGCAGCGAGAGCAGTACCGCCAATACAATCGAGGTTCTTCTGCTTCCGAAGATCCTCGGATGAAACAGGTCTCCCACAGCCATCCCGCAGATCCCGTGCACCAATATCATCATGCCGCCAAAGGCCACATCTGCCGGCTCCATGGCCCTTGTGAAAAATGTGGGCCAGGTGATCGACACAAAGATCGGATACAGCGTCAGGATGATCGTAAAAACAAGAGTGATGCCCATCATCATCAATTCCCTTGTCAGGTAATAATCCGCCGCCCTCCTGCTGTGCAAAAGCAGCACTTCCTCAAATACATCGTTTTCACGTGCCTGCAGCGTCATGGAAATGAACAGGCAGACAAAATACAGAAAGAAAGCCGACAGCAGAAAACTGCTGCAGATCTTTCCCGGCGCCATGCTGTACATGATCCCGAGGAATCCTGCCGTAAGGATGCACGGCATGACCAGGGTTGCAAAGCTCATGATCAATTTCAGCCGGATCCGGCACTGACTAAAGATACTCTTCAACTCCTGCCAACTCCCATCCTTCTTCAAATAATCTCAGAACCGTTTCTTTCACGTCAGCCTCTCTTACCCGGAGCAGATACTTATTCCCGGCATCTTTCATATCCGGCCACACGCGCATTCCTTCTTTCTTCCTGACAGTAACGGCAAAAATGCTCTCACGCTCTTCCTTCACATCCGCAGGCTTTCCCTGCTCGATCGCATAGACGCGGTCCGACAGTTCATCGACAAGCTTCTTTTCATGACAGGACATGAAAACCGTGACACCCTTCCCGCGGAGTTCATTGACCTTCAGGATGAAGACCTCCTGGGAAGCAGCATCCTGCCCGGACAAAGGTTCATCCAGAAGGATGATGTCGCACGGCGCCAGCAGCGCCTGGATCACGCCCACCTTCTGCAGGCTGCCCTTCGAGAGCTCGTTAAGCCGCGCATGGATCATGCCCTCCAGAAAGAACTCTCCGATCAGCCTCCTTACCTCAGATTGCTCAACACCTTCCATGTCGGCGATCCGTTTGAGATAATCCAGCATCGGTATCAGCATCCCGGGAAACTTCTCCGGAACGTAGGAAAAACGTGTTTTTTTCTGTCTGTGTATCTTTCCGCTGCTCGCAAAGATCAGTCCGCCCAGGAGTTTGAGCATCGTGCTCTTTCCGCAGCCGTTGTGTCCGATGAACGCCACGGATTCGCCTCTGTAAAACTCGTGTGAGACATGGTCGATCACGTTTTTTCCGTCATATGTTTTTGTGACATTCTCAAAGCTTATGATCGTTTCCATCTATTCCCCGCAGCCGGTCTTTCCCGCATAACGCAGACAGTATCTGGTGACACCGTTATCCGCCGCCACCGAATTGTACAGCTCGCAGCCCAAATGACAGTACATTTCCGCATATTCCTTCATGTCCGTGTCGATCAGCAGGGGAAGGCCTTCCGCATCTGCCCTCTCCTTTGCAAAAGCGATCAGTTCCGAAGCGATCCCTTTCCCCTGATGACCGCGGTCCACGCAGACCATCAGCACGTCAAGATGCCTCTGCTTCACATACATGGTATTGGCGTCCCGGATCTGATCCACAAAACGCATGAGTTGTCGGATCCTGGAAAAGCGCAGCCTGACTAGCATCCTGAAAAGCATTTTCAACAGGATGCCGGAAGGTTTCTTCCCGCTGTCCTCCAGGCCGATAAAACCGGTCCTGTCCGCATTCGCGTATAATTCTCCCGCCTGATAAACGTAATCGACATAAAGAGACATGTAGGTCAGGACATCCGCACGTCTTTCCTCTTCGGATCCCCAGTTGTGAAACAGCTCGTTCGTAACAAAGGCTTCGCCGATCGTTTTGCGCACTCTGTCCAGCTGTTCTTTTGACAGTCCTTCGACTTTTGAGATCATCGATGATGCCTTTCGTTCCTGCCCGTTACGGCTGGTTTTTGTAATATTCCTCCAGAAGCGGTCTGGCGTTTTCGTAGACCGTCTTCAGGCCGGGATCGAACTGCGTCCCCATTCCCTCCATGATGATGCCGTCGGCCTTCTCAAAACTGAACGCCTCCTTGTATACGCGCTTGCTCACGAGGGCATCGTAAACATCCGCGATCGCCATGATCCTGGCTTCGATCGGTATCTCTTCGCCTTTCAGTCCTTCGGGATAGCCGGAGCCGTCCCAGCGTTCGTGATGATAATGCGCAACGTTTTCCGCGATCAGCTTGAAATCCTCATCCTGGGTATGGAGAAGCACCTCGTGTATGACGCGCGCACCTTCCGCGGCATGCTTTTTCATGATCGCGTATTCCTCGTCCGTGAATCTGCCGTTCTTCCGCAAAACCGCATCATCGACGGCAATCTTTCCCAGGTCATGCATGGGCGCCGCTTTCACCACATTGCGCCGGAATTCGGGGGTCAGATCCAGTTTCCCTTCCTTCCGGATCTCTTCGACCAGTATCCTCACGCCGTCACTGGTGCGCTTGATATGGCCGCCCGTGGAATTGTCCCGGCTTTCCACCATCATCGCGAGACTCATGATCAGGTTGTCATGCATCTCCACGATGTGCCGGGTCTTTTCCGCTACCTCTCCCTCCAGTTTGTCATTATAGTTATCCAGGAGTTCTATATATCTCTGCCGTTCCGTGTCATCGGTAAAGCTCAGGAAATAGCCGCGCTTCCGCCTGCCATCGTACAGATTTGCGATCTCCACGCTGTAGATCCTGTTCTTTTCCTCATCTCCGTCCTCACTGTCCACGTGAAAATAAAAATGGGCATCCCCGGGATTGCGCTTAAAGCTGTCCAGAAAATGGCGCATTTTTCGTTCGGCCGGTCTGTATCCGATCACATCATCCACACCCAGATCCGCAAGCTCCGGGATCAGCACCTTAGCCGATTCATTGCTCCCGAGATAGCGGTACTGGAAGTCAAAGGATGCATAACCCAGCGCGTTTTTCCGCACCATGGAATCGATCACGGTCGCGGAAACATTATACAGGCTCATGCGGAAGATGATCACAAGGAATATGACCTGGGCGATCACATAAACGAGCGGGACAAAGTCGAGCCTGCTGTACAGCCTCTTTATGACCAGATAACTCAGCATGCAGAAAAAGTCCGGAATGGCCAGCAGATAAATGACGGTACGCGGGATCTGGCTCTTCTTCAGCAGCGAATACACGATCGCGGCCAGACCGATCAGGAAGAACAGGATCACGTATACATAGAACACCGTATGCAGAGGCCCGTATTCCCTGCTCAGCACGGGCACACCTCCCATCATCCGGAAGGAAAGCTTCGTGTAAAACGCATCCGAATGACCGATCGTGAGGATGATCATGAACATGAAAACACTGACCCCGAACAGAATGCTCTTGATCAGCTTTTTATCCAGCACATGACAAAGGTTCAGTATGCTGAAAAGGACGAATGACTGCAGAAAACAGCCTCCGAGAAATTGGATCTTCAAAGCGATGACCGCTTCCCGCAGATTGAGGGCCTCACCACCCATCAGATACCCGAGACAGGCGATCGGGACCACCGTGAACACAAGCGTGATGTTTATGTCAAAATGCTTGTGCCAGATCACAAAATAAAACAGCGTCAATAAGATCGAGATCACAAATATGCTGCCGTAAAATATTGTCTCCACGACTTCCTACCCCTCCAGTCAGTCACTCCATCCGCAGCCCGTCGGCTATTTTTCGATCGTGATGTTGACATCGGCGCCTGTAGTTACGATATGACACTTTCCGCCTTTATCCGAATCCGGAACACTGATCTTTCCGAACACTTTCTCCGTTTCAAATACCTTCTCCGTAAGGAAGGATCCGTTGATCACTCCCGCTTCAAGCTCCAGATACGCTTCTCCGGCATCACAGGAGCGGAAGCGGATGCTTCCGTCCTCCGCGCTCAAACGCATTTCTCCGGATACCAGCACCCTGTTCAGATCCATATCCACGTCATCTCCGGAGCAGGAAAACGTTCCGCACTTTACGTTTTCGGCTTTCACTTCTCCGTCCGTGATCGCGATCTCTGCTCCTTCCGAGCAGCTTGCATCTTCCAGCAGGATCCTTCCGCCCTCGCTCTCCAGAGAGAGCTTCTCCGCCGTCAGGCCGGATACCACGATCTCTCCGAAATAATTGCGTATCGAGACCGTGTCCGCCTCTGACGCGTTGCAATAGACCGCGCCGGCCTTTGTCTCGATCCGGATGTCATCAAATGTGAACCCGGCCGGGATCCTGACCGTTCTGGTATCCGAATCGATCCCGAGCCGTTCATATTCCGTTTTCGGGAGACGGACCGACAACAGACGATCATCGTCATTAAAAGAAATGTATTCGTACCATTCCCGGTCATCGTCGCAATCCACGACCAGGGTACCGTCTTCCACGCTCACCCTGTGCGAATAGTCCCCGCCTTCAAAGCAATACACCCCGCACGTTCCGTCTTCCGAAGGCAGGATCTCTACATTTTCGCCGCTCACCCGGATCCTGATGCTGTCAAAGTCCTCTTCGACCGCATAGTTCTTCTTTTCGTAATGCACCAGGTTCATTTTCGAAATGTCAAAGCCCATCGCGGTGAACGAGAGGCCGCAGAGCAGGCTCCCGACCACGATAAGAAGGATTGCTGTCACAAGTGCTTTCACGATCTTCATACTTCCATCCCCCCGTCACGCTTCTTTCCGACAAATATCCCTTTGATACCACGCCCTGCCAGGCGGGTGAGTGCAAGGACGCCTTTTACGATCAGCTTGTTGATCTGCAGCAACAAAAGCATCACGCCGCTCACGATCATGCCCGCCCCGAGCATCAGGCCTCCTCCGGGCGCATTTCCTTTCACAAAGTACAGCACCGCCAAAACAATGCAGGCCAATGAGCCGACACCCAGTGCAAATACAGCCACATACAAACTGAAAATGACCGACCAGACCCCAATGACGATCGCCAGCGCCGCCGCTCCAAAACCGATCAGCAGAGGAAACCAGATCGGGAACAGCAACAAAAACAGAAGGATCTTCCCTCCCTTGTCGCTCATCATCGATCTTCCCTTTTGCGCGATCAGGCTGGACAGATGAAGCTCGGACATCGTCAGCTCCACGACCTGATCGACCGTCCCGATCTCCTGTATCGCGTCTGCCTCCCTGATCCCGGCCCCGACACGGGTATCTATCATCTCCCCGTAATAGGCCAGCCTGTTATCTATCTCCTCCTGCGGAAGCCCGGACAACCTGCAGCCGATCTCCGCCAGATATTCCTCTTTATTCATCTCACGCTCCGTAAGTATTGTCTGAAATGCTCAACAACCGTAATATTATACCACATTGTTCTTTTTCGGGGAAGACCATACGGCAACCGTAGCTCTGCCAAAGCCACCATTCATTCGCAGTGTAGTGAGCATGCGACTTTGCGGGATGATCGAAACAGTTGGCGTAAAGAGCAGAAGACTTAAGGACCGGGCACGTCGCGGAGGAGCCCGTCAGCTCTTGAAGCTGCATGATGAATATAGGGACGAGCCGCCATGGATGGCGGATCGAGCGAGAGCCACAGCAGGGAAGCTGTGTCTCGAGCGGTCCCGGGCTGCACCAGGAATGAAAGCAGCGCCTTAGAGCTGCGTGGCTCCGGAGTGGTGCCCGGGACTTATGATCTTCTGCTCGACACCAGGCATGATCCTCATCCCGCAAAGCCGCCTTGCGAACGGAACCTTCACTTCACAGTCGTCACGTCGGACCCGAACCACTTCGTCGAGATATCCGAAAGCGTTCCGTCGGCACGCATCTCCGAAAGGATCTCCTGCACTTTGTCGCGAAGGGCCTGGTCCTCCCTGCGGAACCCGACCGCAAAATCCTCCGTTGCCAGAACATTCGGCAGGATATAGTATTCCTTCTCATTTTCCGCAATGAAATAGTATGCGAAGACCGAATCCAGGAAAACCGCGTCCAGCATGCCGCCGTCCAGACGGTTCAGCAGGTCCGGATTGTCCTCGGAGGTAACGATCCCGACCTCAGGCCCGAACTCCGAAGCCTCGAGCACACTTTCCGCACTGGAGCCGCGCTGCACTCCGACCTTTTTCCCTTTCAGTTCCTCTGCCAGTTTGATCCCGCTCGTATTCAACACGACAAAGACCAGATCGTTTTTCATGTACGCTTCGGAAAGGTTCATGTCCTTTCCCCGTTCCGGATTAACGGATAAGCCGTTCCAGATGCAGTCGATCCTTCCTTCGTTAAGTTCCTTTTCCTTTTCGTCCCAGTTGATCGGTCTCGGCATGAGTCTGACGTTCATTCTTTTGCAGACTTCGCTCGCCAGATCGATGTCAAAACCGGTGATCTCGCCGTTCTCGTCGCGAAAACCCATGGGCGGGAAGTTTTCATCCAGTCCCAGCACCAGCACACCCGAACCGGTGACGGTCTTCAGCGAACGGTCTCCGGCGTTTTTCGCACAGCCGGGAATAAAGACGAACATCAGGCAAAGCAGGCCCAAAAGCAGGCAAGAGCTGTTTTTTCTCACGTCTGTTCCCCCTTTCTCCCAAGCTTTTCGTTCAATAACTCCCGAATCCCCTCATAATCAAACTGTTCCGAAGCAAGATGCAGGCTGCGGAACAGCTCCTCCTCACCGGAAGGGATGCGGTACGCCTCCATGTCTGTGAGCATCTTCTCGATCAGGTCGCTGTCCATGTCTTCGGCCGCAGAATCGAGCTCGTCAAAAAATTTCGAGAGGATATCCGGACCGGCCTCCGGCCTGTCCGCCGCCGGCTCGTCTTCCCGAAACAGCCCCGAAAGCAGTTCCTTAAGCTTCATCACTTCCCGGCGGAATTCGTCCCTTCGGCTGCGTATGAACGTAATATCCCCTTTTTTCCCGGCGTTCTCGAATTCCTGCGCCATGTCCCCAAGGGACAGGGCTCCTATGATCCTTGCAGAGCTCTTCAGCGCATGGATCTTGATCACATAATCCTTGTAATCCCCGGAATCGAAGTACTGTCTTATCTCCTTCATCCTGTCGTCCAGGGTCTCGTAAAATACCTTCAGCAGGGAAACATAAGCATCGGCTGTCCGGCTGATGCGCAGGCCGCTTTTCAGATTGATCATTTCCCCGTCCAGAAAGGCAAGTTCCGCCGGGATCTCCATTTCGTCTCCACGGCCCTCTCCTGTCTTTTCGGTGCTCTCTTCCGTCTTTCTGATCTTCTCTGCGGGAAGATAGTTCATGAGCATTTTCTCAAGTTTTTCGGGAGCGATGGGTTTGGTGAGGTAATCGTCAAAGCCCGCCGACAGATACTGTTCCCTCGCCCCGGATACCGCATTTGCCGTAAGGCAGATCACCGTGGTCTTTTCGTTCGGGCCGTCTTTTGCAGCACGCAGCTCGCTGAGTATTTCAATGCCGTCTTTTCCCGGCATCATGTGATCGAGAAAGATCAGGTCATATGGTTTCTTCGCTGCCAGAGACAGGGCTTTGTCTCCGCTGTCTGCCGTATCCGTGTTCATCTTCATCTGCCTGGTCAGCCCCTCAAAAACCATCAGATTCATCGGATTATCATCAACGATCAGGATGCGTGCATCCGGCGCGGTAAAGGCTTCCTTGTAAGCCTGCCGTTTTCCCTTCGCCTGCCGCGCATTTCCCCTGCGGTCTCCGATGCCTTCCCAGTCCGTGACCTTTTGCTTCAGACGGAAGGAAAAGGTGGATCCCTCCCCGTACACGCTTTCAACACGCAGCGCGGAACCCATCAGTTCCAGCAGGTTCCTGGTAATGTTCATGCCAAGCCCCGTGCCCTCGATATTGCGGTTTCTGCTCTCTTCAATGCGCTCGAACTTGGAAAAGATCCTGTCCAGGTCTTCTTTCCGTATCCCGATCCCGGTATCCCGCACCGATACGATCAGCATCACGCTGTCCGGCTCGCCTGCAATCTTTTCAAAACCCACACGGAAGCTGATGTTTCCCTTCTGCGTATATTTGACGGCATTGGTAAGGATATTGAGGATGATCTGCCGTATCCTCACTTCGTCCCCGCACAGATGAGCGGGCGTGTTCGGATCGATGTCTGTCTTCAGCAGAAGACCTTTTTCCTCGGCACGGGCACGGATCATGTTTACCAGATCCCCGATCACGATCGCAAGATCATAGTCCGAAGAAATGATCTCGATCTTGCCCGCTTCGATCTTGGAAAAATCCAGGACATCGTTTACCAGACCGAGCAGCGTTGTCCCCGCACTGCGGATGTTCTCGGAATAGGCAAGGATCGAGCTGTCATCGGATTCCCGCAGGATCACCTCATTCATGCCCAGTATCGCATTGATGGGCGTGCGGATCTCATGGGACATGTTGGAAAGAAAAGCCGACTTGGCTTCGTTGGAAGCCTGCGCCCGCTCCGCGCGCACAGCTGCTTCCCTGATCTCGATGTTCTTTTTTTCCGAACGGTAAAAGGACAAGCCGAAAACCGCCACGATGATGACCGCCAAAAGGACCGTGATGACGATCATCCGCCTGAGCTTCGTGAAATCACGACCGGCGTCGATGATGGACACACAACTCCAGCCGTTATCAAGAGGCATGATGTATACCATCCTGACGTTGGGGTTCTGTTTGAAATAATAGGCGCTGCTTCCGCCCCGGTGCAGGCCCTCATCGACGGAGCGCAGAAGAGGGTCCGATCCGCTGCCGATCTCCGTTCCGATCAGATCACTGTCGGTATGCGCTACGATCACGCCCTTCTGGTTCAGGATAAACTCCGTGACCGACAGTCCGTCCCGGGCATGCTCCTCCACGACCGACTGAAGATAATCCAAAGACAGATCGATCGCCACCACGCTTCTCGCATCGCAAAGCGTTTTGCTGATCGAGATCATCACGGTACCGGTATCCATGTCCACGTAGGGATCGACGATGACGATCCTTCCGCTCCCTGCCCTTGCTTCCACATACCAGGGACGTTCGGTCGGTTCGAAATCCTCTCCCGGTTCCCAGCCCGAACCATCCAGGTATTCATCGTTTATGTAACCGTATATTCCCGTGGTATCCGTGATCAGAGACCCTTTCACCGTGATGGTCTCGTTGACGAGATAATCAAGGATCTCTTCCTGCGAGCGCTTGTCGCGCAGCATGGTGTCCAGCGTAAACGCGGCAAGCTGCAGGATCTCGATCCTGGAAGCCATGCGCTGCTCGATCACGGCTGCCGATTCCACTGCATGGACCCTGCCCGTGTTGATGATATTGTCTTTTGTTTCGGAATAAAGTTTACCGTAATAGACAAAAACGATGCACACGAAAAAAACTGCTATGGTAATATAGAGCAATATCCGCGTTCTGAGCGCCTTTGACATCTGTCGTCTTTGTCTCCCTGCTTCGGGTACGATTTGATCTTACAGGATCTCCATGAAACGATCCCTGATGCCGGCAAAGCTTTCATCCTGGAAACCGAAATCCATTTTCTTGTAATTCCATAACGCACGTCCGATCCCGTGCTTCTTGAACACGGCATGGATATCACGCATCCAGTTGAGACGGCTTTCGGGATCCGCAAGCTCGATCACGCCGTATTCCCCGCAATAAAGAGGAATGTTCTCCTTCTCGGCCTTTGCGATCGCAGGCGCAAAGATATCTTCAAAGAAGCCTTCGCCGATCTCGCTGATCCCCTCGGTATAGACGGCCCCTGCGAGATTTCCTTCCAGCTTGTCGCTGGTATCGCGGTATTCCTGGAGCGTCTTGGGATAATCGATCCGGAAATCGAGCGGCATCTCAGCCACCCAGTGCGCGCCCTGATGGGTAAAGATCATCGGTTCGTAGCAATGGAAATTGTATACGATATGATCGTCCAGCGGTATATCCAGAAGAGGTACCGTTGTCACGCTGTTATAACATACGCCGCCGATCACGATATAGCTCTTCGGAACGATGCGGCGCATCATTTCGAGATAACGGGTGACGATCGCATTCCATGCATCCGCCACTTCGTAAAGGACCACCTCATTGAGCGGCTCATAAGCCACCTGGTCCGGATAATCCTTGAAGCGTGTCGCGATCTTTTCCCAAAGCTTCATGAAGCGTGCCTGAAGAGCTTCATCACGGAAGAACTTTCCGCGATCCATGTCTGTCTTCAGCGGATCGAAGGAATAGCCGTAGCATTCGTGCAGATCAATGATCATGTGAAGGCCGAATTCCTCGCACCATTCACGGCAGGACTCGAGATAGGCGTAACCGTCTTCCCTGTCGTTCCCCTCTTCGTCTTCCAGCACGATATAATCCACGGGAACACGGACGTGGTCAAAGCCCAGGCCCGCGATCGTTTTGATATCCTCTTTTGTGATGAACGTATCAAAGTGATTCTTGTCGTATTTCGCAAACTGCGAGATCCAGCCGCCGAGATTAACCCCCTTCTGAAACCCTTCAAAGATCCTCATCCTAAACCCTCTCTTTCTTTGCGTGCTTTTTTTACCTGATACATTTTTTCATCCGCTTCACGGACCAGTTCCTCCAGGTTCAGTTCCGGAGAGATGACCGCCCTGCAGGATCCGCAGCTGGCCGTGATCTCAAATCCGTTCTCCCTGCTCTTTTCCTCAAGACTACGCCGCATCTTCTCCAGGATCTCACTGTCATCTTCCAGGCCCGGCATGAATGCAAGCAGTTCATCTCCGCCGAAACGGACACAGAGCGCCTCCTCGGGGCAGGCATCTTTCAATGCGCTTCCCACGGCCGCGATCGCGGCATCGCCCGCATTATGTCCTCTGGTATCATTGATCTTTTTCAGCCGGTCCAGATCCGCCATCACGATCAACAGCGGCTGTCCCTTCCTCTTCTCATCATTCTTCAAAAGCTCGAAGGCCGTCTGGAATGCCAGACGGTTATACAGACCGGTCAGCGCATCATAACGGTACATCTTCTCCACCTTGCTCATCAGATAGCGCTGGTGCAGCATGTTGATATAGGCACCCAGTCCCATTCCGACCGTCTCGGCCACGCTTCCCATTTTGGCATAATCCGTGATCTCGTAGGATTCAAAGAAGAATACCATGTAGCCCATCGGCTTATCCATGAAATGCAGTGCCTGGAAGATCAGGGGGTAACCGCTCTCCATTCTCTCCTCGAGATGCGGGATGATGACATCCTTCTCGATCCGTCCCCCGACCGGAAGCGACTGATCCGCATCGTACGCCAGAACATAGACATCCCCGCCTCCTTCGCTCAGGAAGAAGTTGCTCTCTTTCCGGAGACAGCCTTCTTTCACCACGCAGCTGGCTTCACTTGCGTATTTCCCGCGCAGGTAACGGAAACCCTCCTCCAGATCGTTTGCCATGACCATGCGCGTGACAGCTATGTGCATTTCGTGGAAATCATCCTGAAAGCGGTAAAAACCGCTGTTGAAACGTCCCATTGTCGACTGTCTGGCTCCCAGGCAGCGGGGGCAGCCGCAGGATTCGTTCTTCAGCAGGGCAGGCTCCACACGGACGCTGCCCCCCTCTTCACCGGCAAGCCGGCCCATGATCAGTTCGGCCGTCTTTCCCGCCATCTCACCAAGCTCGCAATTGACCGTCGTGATCCCCGGTGTGCAGAGCAGTGCCTCGTCGTAGCCGTCAAAGCCCGTTACGATCACCTGGTCCGGCACGCTTACGCCGCCCTCCCTGAGCACATCGACAACATTGATCGCCATGATGTCATTGGCGCATATGATCGCATCCGGAAGCTCACTGCGCTTAAGGATCTTCTCGGTCGCGGCTCTTGCGGGCAGCGCCCAGAAATCTCCGTAGCTGATCATGTCTTCGTCAACAGTAAAGCCGTTTTCCCCGGCCACCTTGCGAAAGATCTCGAGCCTCTCCTCGGAAAAAGGATTGTTGTGTATCCCTGCCATGAAATGCGGGCGCTTTACCTCGTGATCTTCGAACACATGACGGACCAGCCTTTCAAAGCCCGCAGCGAAATCAAAGCTGATGCTGTCGCATCCGTCATAATAGCCGTCAAGGACAATGACCGGTTTTTCAAACAGCTTCGCCCCCGAAATGATCTTTTCAGCCACACGGTGGCTCTTGATCTTTTCGTCCATCAGGACAATGATATCTACTCTGTTAAAAGGAATATAATCGAATACGGAAGTCTCGGCAGTGAGATGATCCTCTTCCCAGTAAAGGTCGGAATTCAATGAAAAAATCCATAGACTGAAATCCTCCTTTCGGAGGATCTCGTTTAAGGTCTCGATAAAACCATGAACCTGCGGATCGTAAACACGGGAACTGCACAGTGCCACGATCTTTTTTTCATGCGACATCTCTCAGCCTCCATTGACAACGTTCACTGGTAAAGATTTTACCGCATGGGCATATCCTTTGTCAAACGCCGCGATGCCCGCAAACTCTATTTTTTCAGCTTTTTTATACGTTCCTGCATGTAACGGGAAATCTGAATCCAAAGAGTCTTCAGCTGCTTCTTGTGGGAGCATAACTTCTCGGTGCAGTTTGCGCAGTTCAAGTAGGCGTTCGTATTCTCCGAGAAACGCTCCGGAAAACGGTAGAAGGTGATCTCCCATCTGGCCAGAAGGGCCACCGAAAGCACCAGAAGCCCCCAGGTATAGGTCTTCTGCACAAAGAACAGCGGGGTGAACATCATGGCGTAATCCCAGTTGTAGATGCGGCAGGTACAGCAGCATTTGTTCTTGAGAAGCCAGGACTGGAACGGGCAGAAAAACAGGATGCAGATCAGGTCGCACACGGAATAGAACGAGCATAACAGCAGCATGATGCCGTCATCGAGTATCCCTTTCATATGCAGCATGCCGAAAACAGCATTGAACGCGATCCAGATCAGCGCTACCAGCATGACGGCATTGTCATCCTGGATCACGATATCCGTCTTGCCGGTCTTCACATAGTTTTTAGCAAACTGTTTCTGGCAGCCCGGGCTTTCAAGCCGCGAAGGGAAAAAGCGGAGAGTCATCTCCACCAGAAAAACAATGCAGATCACGGACAGGACCACGGGATGAGACTCGATCATCTCACTGATGTCCTGTCCGCCCTGAACGCGGTACATCACATAATAATACAAGAGCACGAGAAAGGTCAGCGAGCGGGCTATCAGCCTTACGTAATGATAGATGCTGACAGCCGTCAGCATGGCCTTTTTCTTTTGAACCTTAGTTTCCATTACTGCGCACGAAGCTCCGCACCGAGTTTTTTGCCCAGCTTCTTCATCACGCGGCCCGCGGCTTCCTCGATCTCCTGGGATGTCAGGGTCTTTTCCTTCGAGCCGATCGTAAGACGCAGAGTCACCGACTTCTTTCCTTCCGGGATCTGTTTGCCGTGATATTCATCCACAAAGCTCACACGCTTGATCAGCTCGCCGCCTTCCATGGCTGCCGCTTCCATGTCCGTCCACGCGGACGAGGAATCAAAGAGCATCGAGATATCGTAATCCGTCTCGGGATACTCTGCCAGATGGGTGAAGCGGTTGGTCCTGGAACGGAGCGGCTTCAGGCGCGTCACATCCAGTTCAAAGAGCATCACTGCCAGGTTGCGGATCTCGCAGTCCATGGACACCTTCTTGTTCAGCAGGCCCAGATCGCCGATGCGCTCGTCTCCGAGGAATACGTTGAGCCATACCACATCGTCCGCCCAGACGGGTTTTTCTTCCTTGCGGAAGCTGAAGCCCTCCATGTGCGTATAACGGGGCATGTACTCCAGCGCGCCCTTGAGCTCGCGGAAGAGCCTCTCTACCGAATCGGCTGCGCCGGCCATGGCCGCGGCGATATGTCTGCGCTGCTCCGGCAGGGCTTCCGTGGGATCGTAGGGAGAACTGTAATTCCGGTCAAAGAATACCTGTGCCTCCTCAAAGATCGAAAACTCCTTCGAATAACGTTCGTTCTTCGAAACGGCCTCACAGAGGTTCGGAAGCAGGGAAGAACGGATATAGCTCAGATCCGGAGCGGGCGGCGTGGAAAGACTCAGCACCCCTTCGGTGCTCTGAAGCACGGCGTTCACGTAGCGGTCGTTCATCCAGGGGTAGGTATAAACCTCCTGCATGTCACAGCGGATCGCCAGATATTCCTTTATCGCGCGGAGCAGATCCTGGTCCTTCTGATTGATGGCCGCGCTGAAGCTCGTCGTGAACGGCGTGGCCTCAAAATTGTCGTAGCCGTACATTCTGGCCACTTCCTCCATCACGTCGTCCTTGATGGAGATGTCACCGGTGGAACGCCAGGTCGGAGCCGTCACATGCAGATCGTCTCCGTTGATCTGCACGTCAAAGCCAAGCCTCTCCAGAAGGCGGCGGATCTGATCGTTCTCCAGATGCTTTCCGAGACGTCGCTCCAGCCATTCCAGGCTCAGGTCGATCTCGGCACGCTTTAATTTCGTCGGGAACAGATCACAGTATCCCGTGACCTCCAGTCCCGGATAAAGTTCCTTGAAGAACTGCATGGAAAGTGCCAGCGCCTGATCGCAGCGTTCGGGATCGATGGCCTTTTCGTAACGCGCCGAAGCTTCGGTACGGTTATCGTAACGAAGAGCCGTGCGGCGGATACCGGTGGATTCGAAATTCGCGACCTCAAGGATCACGCGCTGTGTCTTCGGCAGAATGGAATCCTTCGCGCCGCCCATCACGCCTGCCAGCGCAACAGGGCCTTCCGAATCGGTGATCACAAGGTCGTCGTCGCAAAGCTCCAGTTCCTTGCCGTTTAAGAGCAGAAGCTTCTCGTCTGCTGCCGCGCGGCGAACCACGATATGATCCGAGATATTGTCCGCATCAAACGCATGTGTCGGGTTACCGGTCGCCAGCATCACGTAGTTTGTGATGTCGACCAGCGCATTGATCGGACGCATGCCGACCTTCCAGATGCGGCTCTGCATCTTATAGTCGGAAGCCTTTACCTCCACGCCCTCGATCTGCACGCCGATGTAGCGCGCGCAGCGCTCCGGATCCAGGATCTCCACTTTGAAATCCGAAGACGCTTCGGGCACATAGGGCTCGATCTTTTTGAGGGGCAGATCATAGAGCGCCGCGATCTCACGCGCGATCCCGTAATGTCCCCAAAGGTCCGGACGGTTCGTCATGGACTTGTTGTCGATCTCGAGGAGCACGTCGTTCATGTCCAGAGCATCCGCAAGCGGAGTACCTGCAGCGCAGTCAAGCGCGGACAGATCCAGGATCTCGGCCTCCTGTGCGGACGGGAAAAGATCTCCGAGCCCGATCTCGTCGGAAGCGCAGATCATTCCGTAGGACTCCACGCCGCGAAGCTTGCTCTTTTTGATCTCGACGGGTTCCCCCTCGCCATGCCAGCGTACCATCGCGCCGGGAACGGCCACTGCCACACGCATGCCTGCTTCCAGATTGATCCCGCCGCAGACGATCTCTTTCTCGCCCTCGGCTCCCAGATCCACCTTGCAGACACGCAGCTTGTCCGCATTCGGATGCGGCTGCACTTCGTTGATCACACCAACGACCATGCCGTCGAAGCGGCGGGCCAGATATTCCACATCCTCCACCTCGACCGTATCCATGGTCAGGTCATAGGCCAGTTTTTTCAGATCCGTGTCCTCCGGGAGTTCCACATAATCCCGGATCCAGTCTAACGATAATTTCATCTTCTGCTTCCTCCTTATCTGAACTGTTCCAGGAAGCGCAGATCCGCGCTGTGGAACAGACGTACATCATCCACGCCGTAACGCATCATGACCAGACGGTCCAGACCGATATTGACATAAAAGCCGGTATACTCGTCCGGATCCAGGCCTGCCGCACGCAGCACGTTCGGATGCGGCGAACCGCCCGGCATCACCTCGATCCAGCCCACATGCTTGCACACGCTGCAGCCTTTACCGCCGCATACCTGGCACTGCATGTCGATCTCAAAGCCGGGCTCCACAAACGGGAAGAAGCCGGAGCGCATGCGCACGGGCACATCCGTTCCGAATACCTTGCTCAGGATGCTTCCGATCATCACCTTGCCCGAGGTAAAGGTGATATCCTTGTCCACGATCAGGGCTTCATACTGGAAGAACGCCCTCTCATGATGCGCGTCCGTCGTCTCGTTACGGTAGACGCGTCCGGGATAGACAAAACGGAAAGGCGGCTTGTGCGTCTGCATGTAGCGTACGCTCCCGCCGGTAAGATGCGGTCTGAGGCAGAGCTTTTCGCAGGTCTTCCCGCTGTCATGGCCTTCCAGCCAATAGGTGTCCATGCTCTCCCTTGCCGGATGGTTCTGCGGGAAATTGAGCTTGTCAAATGCGTAGAGCTCGCTGGTGATATCGTCTTCCTGAAAGATCTCGAAGCCCATGGAACGGAAGGCATCGTTCAAGTCGTAACACATCTGCGTGATCGGATGCAGTCCGCCTTTGCTGCGGGGTGCGAGCCCCGGTACCGAGCAGTCGAAATCGGGAGAAACCTCCGACGCCTTGAGCTTGAGCTCCATGCGCTTGTTCTCGATCAGTTCGGTGATCTGGTTCTTGGCCTGATTCAAAAGCTTTCCGGCCTCCGCGCGCAGGCTGACTTCCAGCTGCGGCAGATCCTTCATCAGGAGGCTGAGTGAGCCCTGCTTGCCCACAAACGAGCTCTTGACGTTCTGCAGCTCCGCTTCGCTTCCTGCAGATCCGATCCGGCTCCTGACCTCCTCCATGATAGCTTTGATCTTCTCGTTCATATCTTCTTTCCTCCCCTGCTGCAAGCAGATATTATTTCCGGCATTGCCGGCTGTCATACTTCAAAAAGGATGTCCCCGTAGGTCGGGAACGGCCACATTTCCTTGTCCACGAGCATCTCGAGCGCGTCCGCATGCTTTCTGAGCTCCAGCATGTCCTCGCAGATCCTGTCGTGGAAGTAAAAGGCCTGCTTCTTTTTATCTTCCAAAGCCGCCGCCTTGTCAAGTTCTTTTCGCAGTTTGTCGCGGGCCTCGCTCATCTTTTTGAGAAGCTGCGTGCACTCCTTCAGGAGCCGGCGGTGCACGGAAGCATCCCCGCCCGCATCGGTCACGGCACGCACATCAGCCGCAAGCTGCCCGGTATAGCGCATCACGGCCGGGATGATCTGCTTGCCGGCCATGTCCAGCATCGCAAGCGCTTCGATATTGATGGACTTGGAATAGGTCTCGTAAAGGATCTCGGCCCTGGACTCGAGCTCCGCGCGCGTGAAGATGCGGAAACGCTCGAACATTTTGACCGAATCCTTCGCCAGCAGCGCGCTCACCGATTCCACGGTAGAGCGGATGTTGGGCAGGCCGCGCCTCTGCGCTTCCTCGACCCAGGCTGCCGAATACCCGTCGCCGTTAAAGATGATGCGCTGGTGTTCGGTCAGGTATTCCTTGATCAGGTCATGGATCGCCTGTTCCTTGTCCTTCGCGGCTTCGAGCACATCCGCCGCTTCGCAGAAGGCTTCGGCCACGATCGCGTTCAGCGTGGTATTGGGGCCGGCCACCGAATCGGCGCTGCCCACCATGCGGAATTCAAACTTGTTTCCGGTGAAAGCAAAAGGTGAAGTACGGTTTCTGTCGGTCGCGTCCTTCTCCAGATCGGGCAGCGTGGACACGCCGGTCATGAGCTTGCCGCTCTTTTTGCTCTTGCGTGCCTCTCCGGTCGATACCAGCTGCTTCACCACGTCTTCCAGCTGGTCTCCGAGGAAGACCGAGATGATGGCCGGAGGTGCCTCGTTCGCTCCGAGACGATGATCGTTGCCCACATCCGCCGCCGACTGCCTGAGCAGGGCTGCGTGCGTGTCCACCGCCTTGATGATGCAGGCCAGCACCAGCAAAAACTGCACGTTCTCGTTGGGTGTGAGTCCCGGATCCAGCATGTTCACGCCGTCATCGGACACGATGGACCAGTTGTCGTGTTTTCCGGAACCGTTCATTCCCGCAAAAGGCTTCTCATGCAAAAGGCAGGTCAGGCCATGGCGGCCGGCCACCTTCTTCATCGTCTCCATCACAAGCTGGTTATGATCCACCGCCACATTGCCGTTCTCGTAGATCGGCGCCAGCTCATGCTGCGCGGGAGCCACCTCGTTATGCTGCGTCTTGGCCGGAACGCCGAGTTTCCAGAGTTCCAGGTTCACGTCTTTCATGTAGGCGCCCACACGCTCACGGATCGCGCCGAAGTAATGGTCCTCCAGCTCCTGTCCTTTCGGCGCCGGCGCCCCGAAGAGCGTCCGTCCCGCAAAGATCAGGTCTTCGCGCTTCAGATATTTTTCCCGGTCGATCAGGAAATACTCCTGCTCGATCCCGACGGAAGGCGTGACGCGCTTTGCCGTGGTATTCCCGAACAGGCGCAGGATGCGAAGCGCCTGCGTGCTCAAAGCTTCCTCGGAACGAAGAAGCGGTGTCTTCTTGTCCAGAGCCTCCCCCGTATAGGAGCAGAAGGCCGTGGGGATGCAGAGGATCTTGCCCGTTGCGTCCTCTTTCAGAAAGGCCGGGGAAGTGATGTCCCAGGCGGTATAACCACGCGCTTCAAAGGTCGCGCGGAGCCCTCCCGAAGGGAAGGACGAAGCATCGGGCTCGCCTTTGATCAGCTCTTTTCCCGAGAATTCCAGGATCGTGCGTCCCTCTTCATCCGGATGCGTGACGAACGCGTCGTGTTTTTCGGCCGTGATGCCCGTCAGCGGCTGGAACCAGTGGGTAAAGTGCGTTGCGCCGTTCTCCACCGCCCAGTCCTTCATGGCTTTCGCGATCACTTCGGCGGAAGTTTTGGAAAGATCGCCTCCCTCCGCCATGACCTTTTCCACCTCACGGAAAACGTTCCGGGGAAGACACTGCCGCATTTTCCCCAGCGTGAAGACGTTTTTCCCGAATATCTCTTCCACATTTTCAAATTCGCTCATTTTTCCACTCCCCGTTTCCGTATTCGCTATTTTCCGCTGATCCGCAGCAGCTCACCGGGCTTCGGCTGTTCGCTGAGTCGCAGCCGGATCTCCTCCGCCGCATGGGGGCAGCTTTCCACCTTTTCTCCCGAAGCGTTCCGCATTTCCAGGACCTTTACCCTGCAGTCCCGTCCGTCCGGCTTCATGATCTCGATCTCGTCCCCCGCATGGAACTTATTCTTTTGAATGATGCGCGCAAACCCGTTTTCGTCAAGTTCCTCAATCCTGCCCAGATAGGTCTGTCCCGTGATGTAGGTGCTTTCCTCGTAGATCTGGCCGTCCGATCCCGGATTCCCGAAATAAAAACCGGTGGAATACGGACGGTAGGTGCATTTGCGGCTTTCCTCCCGCAGCCAGCCCAGATGCTCGCGGTAGCATTCGTCCGAAGCAAGCGCAAAGTCGATGCCTTTCCGGTAGGTCCGCGCAACCATCGCCACGTATAGCGCCGTTTTCATGCGCCCTTCGATCTTGAAGCTGTCGATCCCCGCATCCATGAGCTCGGGTATGTGCTCGATCATGCACAGATCGCGGGAATTAAAGATAAAGGTCCCGCGCTCATTCTCTTCCACAGGCAGATACTCCCCGGGCCTGGTCTCCTCGCTGAGAAAATACTTCCAGCGGCAAGGATGCGTGCAGGCTCCGCGGTTGGCTTCCCTTCCGGTAAAATACGCCGACAAAAGGCAGCGTCCCGAATAGGAAATGCACATGGCTCCGTGCACGAAGCACTCGATCTCACGATCCGCCGGGATCGCCTTCCGTATCTGCGCGATCTCACGCAGCGTCAGCTCACGGGCACACACCACTCGCTTCGCTCCCTGATCGTACCAGAAGCGGAAGCTGCCGCTGTTCGTGTTATTGGCCTGCGTGGAGACGTGGACCGGAATCTGCGGGCAGATGCGTCTTGCCAGCGCAAACATGCCCGGATCCGCTATGATCAGGGCATCGGGCCCCAGCATGCGCAGCTCCTCGAAATAGCCTTCCGCTTCCGAAAGGTCGCTCTCATGCGCCAGGATGTTGGCCGTCACATAAAGCTTCACGCCGGCCGCGTGCGCATAGGCGATCCCCCGCGCCATCTCATCCCGGTCAAAGTTCTTTGCTTTGGCCCGCAGGCTGAAGGCTTCGCCTCCGATATAAACGGCATCGGCTCCGTAATCCACCGCTACCTGCAATACCTCCGGGCTGCCGGCCGGTACCAGCAGTTCCGGACGTTTTCTCTCTGTCATGAGTTTTCCTTCTTTTTCACACTGAGCGCGGCCCCGTCACCGCCGGGCAATATGGTGCTGACCAGTCCCGGCGCATGCATCAGCTCGTAAAGGTATCCGCGCATCCTCTTATGGATCGTCCTGTCCCTGCGCCTTACGGCAAAACGGGATTCCAGGATGTCTCCCTCCCGGAGCACATTGTCCGTGACCAGCAGCCCGCCGGGCACGAGCAGCCGCAGCACTTCCGGCAGAAAGGCCGGGTACTGGCCCTTGGCCGCATCCATGAAGATCATGTCGTAAGGCTCCTTCAGGCCGGGAAGCAGCTCGTGTGCGTCCCCTTCCAGCAGCCGTACCGAACCGTCCGAATAATGCTCCAGGTTTTCCTTCGCCTTCCGTATCCGCGGCTCGTAGTTTTCGATCGTGTCGATCTTCGGGAGCCTGTCTCCCGCATCCCACATCAGCAGGGCGGAAAAGCCCGTCCCGCAGCCCACTTCCAGTATGCGTTCCGGCCGGTGCAATGACACCAAGAAACGCAGCAGCTGCTGCGTTTCCTTTCGTATGACCGGCACACCGTCCCGCAGGGCCTCTGCCTCAACGTCTGCCAGCCACCCGGGCAATCCCGGATCCAGCGATCCTATAAATGCTGCGATGCGTTCCCTATCCGGCATGTCTATTCCGTCGGACTCTCCGCGCCGTCGCCCTCTGCATCCCCTGCCGCGTTCTCGTCAACATAGGATTCCTGGGGAACTTCGCTGTTGCCCGAGACCTCTTCGTCTTCCGACACTTCCCCGCCTTTTCCCGTTGCCATGACCGCCATCATCTCTTCCGGCGTCATCGCGGTATTCAGTTCATAGACACCGGGCTGCAGCTCCTTGTGATAGGACGAGAACATCTCCTGCAGATAAAACAGCCAGGCATCCCGGATCAGTCCTTTTTCCTTCAGGATCTCGCCGATCTCCATCGGGGATTTTCCTTCCACGATGGCCACCGACATTGTAAGTCCCGGCTCGGGGCTTACCGGTTCTTCCGCAAAGATGCGGAAGCCGAAATCATATGCGTCCAGCGCAAAACGGTAAACAAGCATCATGATCACGGCTGCTATCACAACCGCGAATACCGCTTTGATGATCGCCCATGCAACTTTTCGGGGACTCATTTCTTTCCTTCCTTACTCAAAGTCGATCGCACGGATCACGCGATCGGTAATCTCCTGCAACATACGGCACAACGCCAGCTCCGCATCCAGAAATGCCCTGGCTTTGGGCTGTTCGGACAATTCCATGTTGTCCTGCGCAAAGCGCTCGATCCGGTCCTGCAGCGTGCCGTCATCTTCCATGGTCTGCAGGCGGTAATTTTCCTCACGATACCTGTCTACCCGTTCCTTCAGGGCCGGATCGCTCTTCAGTGCGATGCGGCAGCGGTCATATTCCTTAAAGGTACGGGACTGTTTCACCGCCTCTATGAGGGTAAACAATTCATTGTCGATCTCCGTCATCCGTTTCCCTCCCGCTTATTCGATATCCAGTATCACCGGAAGCACCATGGGTCTGCGCTTTGTCCTGTTCCAGACAAAATCGCCGACCGCCTCACGTATGTTGTTCTTCAGCTTGGGACGCCCGCCCGGGCTGTCCTTTTCGCGGAACTCCATGATCGTGTCGCCGACCAGCATGTGGATATCCTCGAGCAGTTCGTCCGCTTCCTTGACGTATACAAAGCCTCGTGTCACGATCTCCATTTCCGAGACCACCCGGTTATCCGGATCCATCGCAAAGGTGATCAGAATGATGCCGTCCTGCGCCAGTCTCTGTCTGTCGCGGAGAACCACGTTCCCGACATCTCCCACGCCCAGACCGTCCACAAAGACCATGCCGCTCTGCACGTGGCCGTTTCTCTGCACCCTTTCGTTCTTGATCTCCAGCACGTCACCGCTCTGGATCAGGAAGATGTTCTCCTTCTCCACGCCCATCTGCTCGGCAATCTTGGCCTGTGCCTTCAGGTGCTTGTATTCCCCATGGACGGGGATCGCGTATTTCGGCCTGGTCAGGGCATAGATCAGTTTGATCTCCTCCTGGCAGGCATGGCCGGAAACATGCGCGTCCTGGAAGATCACATCGGCTCCCTTCCGGAAGATCTCGTTGATGATCTTTGTGACGGCCTTTTCGTTCCCCGGGATCGGATGCGAGGAAAAGAGCACCGCATCCCTCGGCCCCAGCACGATCTTTTTGTGCGTTCCGTTCGCCATCCGGGAAAGCGCGGCCAGACGTTCGCCCTGGCTTCCCGTTGTGATGATGACCGTCTGCTCGTCCGGGTAATTCTTGATCTCGTCAAGCTCGATCAGGGTATTATCCGGCACATTCAGATATTGCAGCTCGATGGCCGTGTTGATGATGTTCACCATGCTGCGGCCTTCGATCACGCATTTGCGCCCGTAGCGGCAGGCCGTATTGATGATCTGCTGCACCCGGTCCACATTGGACGCGAAAGTCGCGACGATGATGCGCCGGTTACGGTTCGCTTCGAAGATATTGTTAAATGCCAGTCCCACCGTGCTCTCGGAAGGCGTGATCCCCGTCCTTTCCGCATTGGTGGAATCGCACATCAGCGCCAGAACGCCTCGTTTCCCGAGTTCACCGAAGCGCTGCAGGTCTATGGCATCGCCGTAGATCGGCGTGTAATCGACCTTGAAGTCGCCCGTGTGCACCAGGATCCCCTGCGGTGTATAGATCGCAAGCGCCGCGGAATCCGTAATGCTGTGATTCGTCCGGATAAACTCCACATGGAAATCCCCGAGGGTGATCGTCTGTCCGAAATTGACCACCTTTCTCGTGGTGACATCCAGCAGATTGTGTTCCTCCAGCTTGTGCTCAATGATGCCGATCGTGAGCCTTGTGGCATATACCGGCACGTTTACTTTCCGCAGGACATAGGGCAGGGCCCCGATATGGTCCTCATGCCCGTGGGTGATCACAAATCCCTTCACCCTGTCTATATTTTCCTCGAGATACGACACATCGGGTATCACCAGATCCACACCGTACATGTCATCCTCGGGAAAGCCCAGTCCGCAGTCAACCACGATGATGCTGTCCGCGCACTCAAAAGCCGTGATGTTCATTCCGATCTGCTCCAGACCACCCAGCGGGATGATCTTTACCGGTAGCGCATCGGCTGTTCCCGTTTTCTTCATCGTAACCCCTTTTCTTCCCCCACGGATCAGACCAGATCCGCGTTTTCCAACAGTTTTGCGAAGATGTCGCCCACTGCCTTCAGCTCGGCGTCATCCTCCACAAATTCAAAAACAGCTTCCTCATCGTCCTTGTTCGAAAGGTCTTTCAGGATCATGGCATCACCGTCGCCGTCTTCCTCCTCGGTGACCAGGAAATAATCGATCCCACCCACGGTCGTCTCTTCCAGGACAAAAAATTCCGCTGTCTTTCCTTCCTCTATCTCTATCTTGATCGTATCCAAACTCTCTACCTCTCCAGACTGTCCAGATAGCCCTGCAGGATCAGGACAGCGGCGATCTCATCCACCACTTCCCTGCGGGCTTCTCCCTTCCTTCCCGCTTCATCCATGTAGCGGTCCGCAGCCACCGTTGTGAGGCGCTCGTCCCAGAGGATCACCTCCAGGCCTGTCCGGCGTTCGAGCATTTCCTTGAATTCGCGGGTAAATTTCGCACGCTCGCCTTCCTCACCGTCCATGCGCATCGGCAGGCCCATCACGATGCGTTTGACATCGTTTTCGCCGATCAGTTCCTCAATGCGCGCACAGGTACGACGCAGCTTGTCCGGCCGCTCCCTGCGGATGATCTCTTTTCCCTGCGCAGTAAGACCCAGGGGATCGCTGATCGCCACCCCTACCGTTTTGCTGCCGAAATCCAGCCCCATTATGCGTTCCATCAATCCTCTACTCCAGGCCAGTTATTACTCCGGATATACTCCGTGAGGAGCTCCTCAACCAGCTCGTCACGCTCCGCCTTCATGATGATGCTGCGGGCGTTCTTGTAGCTGGTGATGTAGGTAGGATCACCGCTCATGATGTAGCCGACGATCTGGTTCACGGGGTTATAGCCCTTTTCCGAGAGCGCGTTATAGACCTCCTCCAGGATGGTCTTCACGCTGTCGACCTGTTCCACCTCGACCTTGAAGAATTGTGTGTTGCTCACATTCTCGCTCATAAAAGCACCTCGTTCCGAATATAATCTGTATTATTATATCTCATTGGGAAAAATTATTCAATCCCGCGGCAAAAACCGTCGCCCGCGTCCCCCGACAGCGTGACCGTGCGGATATCCCCCGCTTTCGCGTCCGTCTTTTCCACCGCTGTGCGGATGTATTCGCGGGTATGGCCGGTAAGGAAGGTCTTTCCGCCGATCTGCTTCTCCTCCTCGAACAGGACCTCGGCCCTGCGCCCCGTCCAGCGCTCACAGAAGACCGCGCTCGTCCTTTTGCCGACCTCTTCCAGACGGTCGGAGCGCAGCGCTTTCTCCGCTTCGGTCAGCTGCCCCTCCATGGACGCCGCCGGCGTACCCTTGCGCCGCGAATAGGGGAAGATATGCATCCCGAAGAAGCCGATCCGTTCCGCAAAGGCCAGCGTCTGCTCAAACTCCTCCTCCGTCTCGCCGGGGAATCCCACGATGATGTCGGTTGTCACGGCCGGGTCATCGAAATGGGAGCGCAAAAGCTCCACACGCCGTTCGAAATCCTCCGTGGAATACTGCCGGTTCATGCGGCGGAGCACGCTGTCACTGCCGCTCTGCAGGGACAGATGAAAATGCGGACAGATGCTTCCCAGCCCGGCGATCCCCTCAAGGAAAGAATCTCCCACGATCCTCGGTTCCAGGGAACTCAGGCGGATGCGCTCCACTCCGGGGACCTTGTCCATCGCGCGAAGGAGCGAAAGCAGCTCTTCCTCCGCAAAACGGTTCGCCATCGGGCGTTCGTCGGGATAGGCCAGGTCATAACCGTAAGAGCTGATGTGTATGCCCGTGACCACGAACTCCTTCAGCCCCTGACCCGCCAGGCGCTCCACTTCCCGGAGCACCTCCTCCGGTCTGCGGCTGCGGACACGCCCCCGTGCAAAGGGAATGATGCAATAGGTACAGAACTGGTTGCAGCCGTCCTGGATCTTGATATAGGCACGGGTATGGTCCGAGATCTTCTTCAGCTGCATGTCCTCATAGCCGCATCTGTCCCCGATGTCGATGATCCCGTGCATCTTCGCGTCCCGGTCCTTCAGACATTCCGACAGGAGGCTTACGATCTCGCCCTTTTTGTTATTGCCGATGCAAAGGTCTATCCCTTCATCCTTCAGAGCCTGTTCCCGTCCCACCTGCACATAACAGCCCACTGCCACGATCAGCGCTTCCGGATTGAGCCTGCGGGCACGGTGGAGCATCTGCCGGCTTTTCCGGTCCGCGATGTTGGTCACCGTGCAGGTATTGACGATCATCACATCGGCCGGTTCCGAAAAAGGCACGATCTCATACCCCGCCTCTTCCAGCAGTCCTTCCATCACATCCAGCTCGTAAGCATTAACCTTACAGCCCAGATTATGCAGTGAAGCCCTTTTTTTCATTATTGACTTATCTCTCCGTTTGTTCTAAGATAAATATAATTACACTACCACGAAAGGAGCTGACCTGCGAAATGAAGAATACACAGATTCTGATCAATTCCATCGAAAAGGTGAAAGCTTTTGTCAACGAGATTACCAAGTTTGACTGTGACTTTGACCTGATCTCGGGCCGCTATGTCATCGACGCCAAGTCCATCATGGGAATCTTCAGTCTCGATATAACAAAACCCATTGAACTGGATATCCATGTAACGGACGAAACGGAGGCTGCCGAGATCATGAAAGCATTGCAGCCTTACATGCCCGAATAATACGCGGCACATCCCGAATAAAGATACAGGCGCCCGGAAACGGACGCCTTTTTTGATCCTCAGATCTTTACCACATCTCTTTCCGTGACGGCTCTCTCCACCATCTCATCGATCTTTTCCCGCAGATTCTCCTCGTGCCGGCGGATGACCTTGACGCTGGGCTTGGTCACCGGATGCTTCGCCACCCAGATCGTGCAGCAGTCCTCAAAAGGAAGGATGGAGGTCTCGTACGAGCCGATCGCTTTGGAGGTCTCGACGATCTCCTGCTTGTCAAACGCGATCAGCGGCCGGAATACCGGCAGGGTCGTGCACACCTCATTCGTGGCAACCAGGCTCTGCATGGTCTGGGAAGCCACCTGTCCGATGGATTCGCCGGTCACAAGGCCCAGGCAATCCGTTTCCAGGGCAATGCGCTCGGCTATGCGCATCATGTAACGACGCATGATGATCGTCAGCTCGTCATGCGGGCATTTCTCATAGATGTATTTCTGGATCTCGGTAAAGTTCACCACATGCAGCCAGATCTCGCCGGCATATTCCGAAACGATGCGTGCCAGATCCTCCACCTTCTGTCTCGCGCGCTCACTGGTATAGGGCGGCGCATGGAAATAGACCGCATTGAGCATCACGCCTCTTTTCGCAATGCGGTATCCGGCCACGGGGGAATCGATCCCTCCCGAAAGCAGGAGCATGGCTTTTCCGCCGGTCCCGACCGGCATGCCGCCGGCTCCCGGGATGCTGATGGAATAGACATAGATCTTTTCGCGTATCTCGATATGGAGCATGATCTCGGGCTCCCGGACATCCACGTGCATTCCCGGCATCGCGGACAGTATCGCCTCACCCACACGCGCATTGATCTCCATGGACTCCACGGGGAAGTTCTTTCTGGCTCTGCGCGCGTTCACCTTAAAGCTGTGTTCGCCGTCTCCGTGGGTGCCGATCATGTAATCGACCACGTTCTCCTTCAGGGCGTCAAAGCCCTCATCGGAAAGCACGAGCACCGGGCAGATCGTGGTGATCCCGAAGACCTTCCGGAGTGCCGCAACGGCCCCGTCATAATCGAACTCACCTTCGGTATCCACATGCATGCGGCCCTGTGTCTTATAGACATGAAAAGAACCGTCCACATTCTTCAAGGCTCTGCGGATCTGCTTCACCAACGCATCCTCGAAGATCGGCCGGTTCTTGCCCTTGATCGCGATCTCGGCGTACTTGATCAGAAAAGCTGTAAATCTCATTTCTACCTCTTCGTCTGGCTCTGGAACATCCGGTTCTTCATCTCGGTGTAGAGCTGCTGACTGATCGGAATATAATCCTGGTTTTTCATGGTCGCCTGATAACGCTCGATGTTCTCCACCTCCAGGAGGTTTACGATATAGGAGCGGTGGCAGCGGAAGAACTGGTCCGGAAGCAGTTTTTCCAGATCCGAGATCTTCATGTGCGTGATCAGCCTGCGGTCTTTCAGTGTCAGTTCGATGTCCCTGGCCTGGCTTTCCGCATATACGATCTCGTCATAACGGATATTGTACAGCTTTCCTTCCGAAGTAAGCGACAATCCGTCTTTCTGCGCGGTCTTCCGGTAACTGATCATGAGCGCTTCCCGGAGCATCTCGGGATCCACCGGCTTTTTCAGATAGCGCAGTGCCTGTACCTTATATCCTTCCAGCGCATATTCCGCCGTGGACGAGATAAAGATGATATCCAGCTTTTCCCCGATCCCGCGGAGCCGCTCCGCCGCCTCGATCCCGTTGATCCCGGTCGCCAGGATGTCGGTGATCAGAAGATCGTACGGCTGTCCCGGACGACTGAGCGCATCGGCCATTTCCTGGATATCACTGAAGCTTGTCAATTCAAAAGGAACTTTTTCTTCGGTAAGGATCTGCTCCGTCAGCATCGTGTTCAGCTGCAGAGCAGTAGCTTCATCATCACAGATCGCAACCCGAAACATAAAATACCCCCCCAAAATTACCCAGTATTTCTTGATTATAACACAATTGTCAAGTTTTTCAAATCCTGCGTCCGGGCAGGAAATAGCGCTTGAGCATCTCGAGGATCTCGTTGTATTCCTCCAGCATCTCCTCGTGATGATCCCAGATATAATTCAGGTCTTCGCGTTTCCCGGCCCTCTCCAGCGCATATGCTTTCTCCGCCACATCCAGAGCCCCCACCGAAAGGCTTCCGCCCTTGATGGAATGGGCGATGACGGCGTAATTCTGCATGTCCTCTTTCTCATAGAAATCCTGGAGCAGATTCGGAAGGTTGGAGGAAGCGTAGGTCCTGAGCAGCTCGATGTAGGCCTTGACGTTCCCCGCGCAGTTGCGCACCCCCGTATTGGTGTCGATCCCGTCCAGCCGGTCGAGCATCTGCTCCGGCGTGAGGTTCTGCATGGAAAGGGCCGCCTCCCTGCGCTCCACTTCCTCGATCGGCGTTCCTGCCGGGAAGAGCTTCTCACGCGGCAACCACTTTTTCAGCATCACCGCCAGCTGCTCCACACGGATGGGCTTGGGCAGATAATCATTCATGCCCACTGCCAGAAACTGCTCCTCCACGCCCTTGATCGCATTCGCCGTCAGGGCGACGATGGGCACTCTTGCCGCGTATTCGTTGTTCATCTGACGGATCAGGCGCGTGGCCTCCATGCCGTCCATGAAGGGCATCATGTGATCCATGAAGATCAGGTCGTAACGCACCAGCTGCTGCGAGACCTTGTCGATCACTTCCCGCCCGCTCTCCGCCTGGGCCGCATTGATCCCGAAGATGCGCATGAGCTCCTGCGCGACCTGACGGTTCACCTTGTTATCATCCACGATCAGCACGCGGGCCTTGGGGGCGATGAAATCCGGCCGGAAGCTGCTGCGGACCTGGGCGGCCGCCTGATGCTTCACGCTGAAGTTGCTCGGCGTCACATCATAGATCTTCTGGGGCAGGACCACCGAGAAAGTCGAACCGAAGCCCAGTTTGGAGGTCACGTGGATCGAGCCGTTCATGGCATCGGTCAGGCTCTTGCAGATGGCAAGGCCCAGACCGGTTCCTTCCACGTTCCGGTTCTTGCGCGTATCAATCTGTCCGAATGCCGTAAACAGCTTGCTGATATTCTCTTCCGAGATACCGATACCGGTATCCTGCACGGCGATCGTCATGCGGCCGCGCTCCATGTTGTACATGGCGCTCTCGTCACGCCAGTTGATCCCCAGGGTCACGGTACCCTGGTTCGTGAACTTCACCGCGTTGGTCAGGAGGTTGATCAGGATCTGCCGGATCCTGGTCTCGTCACCGATCAGCTTGGTAGGCACATGGGAATCGATCTCCAGCTGCAGGCGCAGGTTCTTGTCGCGCATGCGGAACTCGATGATGGTGATCACATCCTGCAGCATCTCGTTGAAGTCGTAAGGTTCCTCCACGATCTCCATGCGACCCGAATCGACCTTGGAGAAATCCAGGATCTCGTTGATGATGGAGAGCAGATTTTCGGAGGAGCGCTTGATCACCGCAACATATTCCTTCTCCTCGGGCTTGAAATTCCGCTCCTCCAGAAGCTCGGCCATGCCGTAGATGGCGTTCATCGGGGTACGGATCTCGTGGCTCATGTTCGCCAGGAAATTGCTCTTTGCTTCCAGGGCTTCCCGCGCGACCTCGTTCTGCTCATCCATTTCCTTCTTGTACTTCGCCACGCTGTAGCAGGTAAAGACAAGGGCTACGCCGGAAAATGCGTACATGGTGATGAACGCGACGTACTGGCTCGTGTCGAAGAATACCTCGATCACTTCCTTCTGCAGGATCCCCATCAGGACCAGGATCACGATCGTCAGCGAGAAATAGCCGATCAGCGCCTCCTTCATCAGAAAGAGGGTCAGCGTCGTGGCCGATGCCAGGAAGGTAAAGACCAGCATGCCCTGCGTATGGGAGGCGTAGCTCATGTAATAAAGGGAAGAGATGCCCGAAACGCCCAGGCAGTAGACCACCACCTTCTGGTTGTTGATCTTATAGGAAAGAAGAAAAACGATCAGCACCGGGATCAGACCCAGAGCCACGACAAAAGCACGTTCCACGCCGTACTCCGAGACCGTGTAAATGGCCTGGAGCAGCACGGAGCACAAAAACTCCACGATAAAGACTGTGATGTTCGTTTTAAAAGGCAGCATTTATTTTGCGGTAAATCTGCGCAGCTCCGGCAAAAGCTCCTGAAGAGCCTTTATCGTGGCCGCCAGCTCCTTCTCCGTTGTATCGATCGAAAAGGAAAAGCGGAGCGTTCCTTCCAGCTGTTCCTTCTTCAAACCTATGGCCTGCAGGGTACGGGACGGTTCCGGCTTGTGCGTCGCGCAGGCACTCCCTGCGGATACATAGATCCCTTTTTCCTCCAGGGCATGCAGAAGCACCTCCGCACGCACCCCGCGGAACGAGGCGCTTACGATATGGGGCGCCGTTTCCGAGATCCTTGCCTCCATCTGCCACATGTCCTCGGGATTGTCCGCCCGTCCGTCCTTCATTCCGGGTATCCCGTTGATCCGAACATTCTCCAGCCGCAGCAGTTCCTTGACAAAACCCGTCTTCAGGCTGTAAAGGCGCTCGCGGTCCGTCTCCAGATCCTGGGAAAGCTTCTCGGCTGCCAGTGCCATGCCCACGATCCCGGGAACATTCTCCGTTCCCGAGCGCAGTCCGTTCTGCTGGCCGCCTCCGAAGATGATCGGAGCGATGCGCTTTCCGGACGCGACATAGAGCAGTCCCACGCCCTTCGGTCCGTGTATCTTGTGGGAACTGACGCTCATCAGATCCACTCCCAGCTCCTTCGGATAGATGCGCGCCTTGCCGAAGCCCTGTACCGCGTCCACATGAAAGAGCGTCCTGGGGTATTTCCGTTTCAGAAGAGCCCCGATCGTCGCGATCGGCTGAACGGATCCGATCTCGTTGTTCGTATGCATGATCGAGAGCAGGACCGTATCTTCGGAGATCGCGCGTTCCACGCTTTCCAGGCTCACCAGTCCGTCCTTGTCAACGGGCAGGTAAGTCACGTCATAGCCCTCATCCTGCAGCTGTTCCATCGTGCGCAGCACGGCCGGATGCTCGATCACCGTTGTCACGACATGCATCCCGTTGCGTTTACCCGCGCGTGCAGCTCCGAGGATCGCAAGGTTGTCGCTCTCGGTCCCGCCGGACGTAAAGATCAGTTCCGACGGCTGGCAGCGCAGCTGCGAGGCAAGGCTTTCCTTTGCTTCACGGATACGTTTCTCCGCCACCACGCCCAGATGATGGGCACTGGAGGGGTTGCCGAAATCCGTGCACATGAGCTCCGTCATGGCTTTCGCCGCTTCCGGGAAGCAGCGTGTCGTTGAGGAATTATCCAGATAGATCATAAAAGCTCCTTTCAGCTTTCCAGCTGATAGCCGATCATGGCAAGCAATGCCATGCCGGCCGTCTCGGTCCTGAGTATTCTGCGCCCCAGCGAGATCGGCTGCGCTCCGGCCTGTTCGGCCCGCGATACCTCTTCCCGGGAAAAGCCGCCTTCCGGCCCGATAAAGATCCCGAGACGGGGTTCTCCCCCCATCTTCGCCACCTCACAAAGACGCTGCATGAAAGCCCTGGTCGCTTCCATCCCCTCCGCAAGCTCGTAGGGGATCACCGCCAGCTCCATCTGCGAAGCAAGCGAAAGCGCCTCACCCAGGTTCATCAAAGGAGCGATCTGCGGGATCCTGCCCCGACGGCTCTGCTTGGCTGCCGCTTCGGCGATCGCCTGCCAGCGCTCCTGTTTTTTTGCGTATTTCTTCGCATCCAGCTGCACAACGCAGCGTTCCATCGAAACCGGGACGATCTCGGACACCCCCAGCTCGACCGTCTTCTGCACGATCAGCTCCATCTTGTCCGCCTTCGGCAGTCCCTGGAAGAGCGTGATGCGCACCGGCAGCTCCACCGCGTTTTCCTTTATGAAACGCAGGCTGCAGATCACTTCGTCCTCCGTGATCTTTTCGATCCCGCAGCGGTATTCCTTATCGTCCGTCCCGTTGCTCACCGAGATCTCCTCGCCCGGCCGCATGCGAAGGACGTTCCGGATATGGTTCACATCCTCACCGGTGATGCGGATCTCCGTCCCGCTGATCTGCGCGGGATCCACAAAGAAATGATTCAAGGCTTTCTCCCCGTGACGCAGCGCCATTCTCCCTGCGCGAGAGTTTCCGTGACCTCAAAGCCGGCCTGACGCATCGCCTCCGCCACATCGCCTTCACGGCCCTCGATGATGCCGCTCGTGATCACGATCCCGCCGCTCTTCAGATGCTTTATCAGCTCGGGCATCAGAGGGATCAGTACCTCCGCGAGTATGTTTGCCACCGCGATATCGTAATCCCCGCCCGCTTTCTTCTGTATCCCGGGATCGTCGATGATGTTTCCGATCAGCAGGGAGAAACGCTGCGGATCGATCCCGTTCTTCTGCATGTTATCGGCAACCGCCGGAACCGCGCAGGGATCCAGATCCGTCCCCAGCGCTTCCTTCGCGCCGAACATGAGAGCCAGGATCGAAAGGATCCCGCTTCCCGTGCCCACGTCCAGTATCCTTGTTTCGGAATTAACGTGTTTTTTCAGCTGTCTGATGCACAGCTGCGTTGTTTCGTGCATGCCGGTTCCGAAGGCCGTTCCCGGGTCGATGTGCAGGATCATGCGTCCCGCATCCTCCGGCGTCTCCTGCTCCCAGGAAGGGATCACCAGCAGATCGTCGACCGTAAAACGGTGGAAGTACTGCTTCCAGTTATTGATCCAGTCCAGATCCTCCGTCTCCGAGACCGTAACCCGGCCGCTGCCGATCTCGCACCAGACACGCGTCTCGGCAAGCTGAGCCTCGATCTTTTCCAGAGTCTCCTTCTTCAAAGCCTCTTTCGCCGCCTCATCATCAGGGGCTTCCACAAAAAAGCTCAGCCAGGCGATCCCGTCATCCTCCTGAGGCTCAGGCGGGATATCCACAAACATCTGCTCCTTTTCGAGAGGCGTGAGAGGAAGTTTATCCTCGATCTGCGCCCCCTCCAGTCCGATATCATACATGTCACTGACCAGGATATCCTCAGCATCCGTCAGTGTTTCGATCGAAAATCTGAGCCATTTCATAGCATCGTCTCCCCTTTTCGCAGTTCATTTTATAATAGCAAAAAAACAGTCTCCACGCAAGCTGAAGAGGCATTCTTCTTTACCGTCAGATTGCTGTTCGGAGAGCGGTTTTGGACGAATGGTTTCGTTCGCTGGACGGCTTAGCTGGATGATGGGAATGTTTGGTGTCGAGCAGAAGTACATAAGTCCGGGCACCACTCCGGAGCCACGCAGCTCTAAGGCGCTGCTTTCATTTTGGGTACAGCCCGGGACCGCTCGAGACACAGCATCCCTGCTGTGGCTCTCGCTCGATCCGCCATCCGTGGCGGCTCGTCCCTTTTCCCATCATGCAGCTTCAAGAGCTGACGGGCTCCTCCGCGACGTGCCCGGCCCTTATGTCTTCTGCTCTTTACGCCGGCTGTTTCGTTCATCCCGCAAAGCCGCATGCTCACTGCACGGCCGGTGCTTGGCCGGGCTGAGTGATGAACTTGTCGGGAGCAGCCCGTTTATGATTGACAAAAAAAGAAAAGATCCCGAATATAGTCTTCGGAATCTCTTGGAGAGGTGCCAGACGGATTTGAACCGCCGATCAGGGAGTTGCAGTCCCACGCCTTACCACTTGGCTATGGCACCATCACAAAGCATAATTATACTGATTTTCCCGCTTCTGTCAAGCTATTTTCTGCGCTTTTTCCCTTTTCGCGCCCCTTTCCCGTCCGTGGCATAAGCGACGATCGCCCCGGCCGAAAGTGCTACCAGACCGGAACCGATGAAGAGTGCCACATAGTCGATCTCCTTTTCCCGGGCTTCCTTTTCCTCCGGGAGCTCCTCCTCGGCCTCTTTCGCTCTGGCCTTCGCAGCCCTCCGTTCTTCCTCCAGACGCGCTTCTTCCGCCAGTCTTGCCTCCTCCGCCAGACGGGCTTCTTCCGCAAGCCTTGCTTCCTCGGCCAGGCGCTCCGCCTCCAGGCGGGCCTGCTCCTCATAGGTAGTGATGTTATCCAGCATGTCATTGCCGCTGTCCGCGCCAACGTTGCTCCGGTAAAGCCCGAACTCCGCGCAGTTGATCTGGGAGGCCTTCGGGTCATTGGGATCGTCACTCACATAGAACCACCAGCGCTGCTGGGATTCATGCTTCTTGTAGGCCAGCTTCATGGTTTCCACTGCGGTCTCCCCCCCGAAGGCCTCCAGGGGCTGACGCAGATCCAGGGTGAGCGGATTCTCTTTGTACAGATGATAATACGTCTTGGGCGTATCCCACAGGCCGTATTCCTCTGCGGACTGCGGATAAAAATCCTCCTCCATGCCGTGCTCCACCGAATCCTGCACGCACACTGCCAGAAGCTTGTGGCCGCCGTGCCCGTATTCCCCGTTAAAATCCTGGGAGATCACCACCTGGGGCCTGAAACGCCGTACCTGCGCCACAAAGAACTCCGTGATCGCTTTACGGTCATAAACGCGCTCCGCCTCCTCCAGACTGCCGGCGTAAATGTCGTCAAAAGGCGCGTTCACCGGGTAATTCCGTACTCCCATGGTCCAGAGCCCGTCCAGCTTTTCATGTTCACGTACGATCTGCCCGTCCCAGTAATTCGTCATGTAGACCACCTGGCAGGCCAGCCCCTGGCCGCCGGCATAGGTCGTCAGCACACCGCCAAGAAACAGGACCTCATCATCCGCATGCGTGGAAAAGACCAGAAAATCCGCCGCCTCACAGGCCGGCTTCCAGACCTGGATATCCGCGGGAGGCTGTCCTTCCGAGAAGGTTTTGATTTCGCAGAGGTTTCCGCCGGAAGGAAAGACAAGCTCGCAGCTGCCGATACCGCCTTCCTCAATATAAACATAGTCATGCAGAAAGCCGTTTCTGCCGCAGCTCATCTCCTGCACATTCCCGCCGCCATCCGTATAGCGAAGCGTCCACTCCTGCGGAATGCGGTACCACTGCAGATAAAGCCCTCCGATGCTCTGCCCTTCCGGGGCAGTGACCGTGAGGGTCTCGCCCTCGGCCAGCTTGACACTGCTGTAATAGCTTACGTCCTTCAGATAGCCCGTGCCGTTCCCGCTGCTCAAAGCATAGCCGGCATCCAGCTGCACGGCTGTTTTCGTTTCCGCCTCCTGCGTGCTTCCTTCCTCCTCCTCTTCCGCGGCCCGGGCCGCAATGGGCAGGAACAGGCAGGATAATATGATGCACAGGGCAAGGGCCTGGAGCATTCCCGCTCTGCCCGTCTCCTTAAACTTTCTCATTTTGTCTCCTCCGCTTTCATTTACGGATGTATATTATATACATAAGCCTTTCGTTTTGCAAACCGGAGAAACTTATGGTATCATCTTCTTCGTCATGAAGAAAAAATTACAGGCCGACAATCCGATATTTCCGATCCTGCTCCTGGGAGCTGCTCTGCTTTTGCGGCTTCTTTTGGGCTATTTCTATCCGCCTTATCCGGAAGCCATGGCAGAGTGGGCGGAGCGGATCTGGCGTGTGGGCTTCGCGGACTTTTACGGTCCGGAAGTACGCTGGCCTTATCCTCCGCTGTATCTGTATGTACTGTGGATCTCCGGAGGAGCCATCTCGCTCTTAAAGATCGAAGACCCGCTGATGCAGCAGCTGATCATCAAGCTTCCGGCGATCCTCTGCGACATTGCCGCCGCTGGCCTGATCTACAGATACGCGAAGAAAATGCGCGGTGACAAAGCAGCCCTGATCTGCTGCGCCCTCTGGTGCTTCAATCCGGCCGTGATCCATAATTCCGCGATGTGGGGACAGACAGACGCCTGCTTTTCACTCTTCATCGCCCTGATGCTTGTTGCGCTCTGCGAGCGCAGGCTTCCGGCCGCCTTCCTGTATTTCGGGATCAGCCTGATGCTCAAGCAGCAGAGCCTGACCTTCGCTCCCGTGCTGCTCGTCGCGATCGTCGAGCAGGTCTTTCTGGAGGATTTCTCGATCCGGCGCACGCTGAGGCTCTTTGCGATAGGCCTGTGCGTGATCGCAGGCATGGTTCTGATCAGCCTGCCCTTCGGCCTCGGAGAAATGCTCGCGCAGTATCTGTCCGTGCAGGGCGGCATGCCTTATGCCAGCGTGGATGCCTTCAACTTCTGGGCACTCATCGGACGCAACTGGGCTCCGCTGGATTCCACCTTCCTGCACCTTCCCTGCAAAAGCTGGGGCAGCATCGCCATCGTCGGCATCACGCTGCTCTCCTTCCTCCTCGCTTTCCTGAAAAAAGAAAACCGCTCAAAGTATCCACTTCTCGCGGCTTTCCTGATCCTTTCCGTATTCTGTTTCGGCACCGGCATGCATGAGCGTTACATGCTTTCCGGACTGCTCTTTTTGCTGCTCGCCCTGATCTACACGAACTCCAAAGCGCTTTTGCCGTTCTACGCAGTCTTCAGCCTGCTGCAGCTTTCCAACACGGTGGCCGTCTATGCCTACAACCTCCAAAACCCTTCCGTCCCGAAGGAAAAGGTAACGGCAGTCGTTTCCGCAGCGGTCGTTCTATGCACGCTGTTCTTCTGGCTGTTTCTTGCTCTCCGAGCCCTTCGCGTAAAAGATCCCGCAAAGAGCAAGTAAGAGAAAGCAGCCGAAGGGATAGACCGGGTGTCCCGACCACTCCGTCATCATCCCTACCATCACATCCCCCAGAGCCAGAAGCGAGAAGGTCTGCATCTCATCCGCACTCTTTTTCCGGAAGATCACGGCACAGACATAGCTTAGGAGGATCATCAGCCCGAAGAGGATCCCGACAGGCACCCCGTACTGGAACATGTTCTGGAAATAGGTATTGTGGGAATGATAGATGATCTTTCCGTCCTCGAGCTCGATATCGCCGGGGTAATGCCCTTTCAGGCTCATATGGCTCAGAAACAGTTTCCACACCACCATGCGTCCGTTGGAGACATCCTTCTCCGTATCGATGCCGATCACGCCGTCCCCTTCCTTCGAAGGAGCGTAATCCTCATCGATGTGCAGCTCGATCCCCCATTTGCCGAGACTCAGGGTCAGATAGCGTGCGAAGCTGGTATAGCAGGGGGAATCCACCGGATCCCCGGGATAAACACGTGTGGGGTTGCCGTATTCCCCCGTGAAAAAGACGGGGGAGGCAGAATAGGCCGGGACATAACGCAGGACGAGATACCCCGGATACATCAGAAGGAGCGTGAGCACAAAGGGCAGAAGGAAGCGCAGGATGAAGCGCTTTTTTTCTTTGTTCCCGATGACGCGCAGCAGGAAATAAACGAAAAAGGAAAAGCCCATTCCCAAAAGATAGGTACGGGTATAATTGAAGATCACCAGAACCCCCGCCCAGACGGCAAGCAGGTGAAAAACGATCAGGCCGGCAAGACGCGCCCTGCTCTTCTTTAGCTTCCACAGGGATTCGATCCGCACGGCCAGCATGATGACCACCGTGGAAAGATACATGCCGCACATGTTCTCGTTTGAAAAATAGAAAAGATAGCGTTCCGTGTCATAAGGCCGGTGCAGCATCGAGCGGACGCTCAGGAACAGGAAACAGAGCAGTGCCCCGTCCAGGAACGCGTGAAACAGCTGCCGGCGGTTCTCTTCCTCCCTGCACGCGATGATCACCGAAGGGAAGCCGATCGTGAAAACGATCACATAGGCAAAGCCCGGATTCGCCACGGTCAGGACCACGGCATACAAAAGCCAGCCGGCCGCAAAGAGCTTCTTGTAAAGCGGCATCTCATGAAGCGCGGCAAAAAACTTCCTTGCCAGGTCCTCACGGACGATGTGCTTGAGCAGAGCGATCAGCATCAGGCCCCAGCCCAGCGCAACGCCCTTTCCCAGTCGGATCAGTTCCACAAACTGGTAATCGCAGTTATCCGGGATCCAGTGCTTCTCATAAGCGACATGCGTCACCACATAACAGACCGGCAGATACAAAAGCGACCACACGGTCAGAGTGTCCTTGGGCGGAAGAAAGATCAGCACCTGCAGGGAAAAACAGATGCAGAAAATGCGGAACGGCAGATCCTGTTCATAGGAATGCCCCGCATTGCAGAACTTCACACCCATATAGGCCATTATGAAAAACAAAAACGCCGAAACGGCATAGCGCCAGTATCGTTTAATCATTTGCACGGATCTTTCCCCCTTCCACACGATAGACCATGTCGCATTTCTCTATGGTCTGAAGCCGGTGCGCGATGATGATCAGGGTTTTCTTTCCCTGGAACCGGTTGATGGATTCCATGATCGCGCTCTCGGTATCGTTATCCAGAGCGCTGGTAGCCTCATCCAGTATCAATACCTCGGGATCCTCATAAAGCGCCCTGGCGATCCCGATCCTCTGCCTCTGTCCCCCGGAAAGCCGCACCCCGCGTTCTCCGATCCCGGTCTCAAGCCCTTCCGGCAGGCCGCGCACGAACTCATCCAGCTGCGCGTCCTTAAGTACCTCCCAGATCCGCTCTTCGCTGACCTTGTCCTCGGGAATCCCGAAAGCCACGTTCCGCCGTATCGTATCATCCAGCATGAAGATCGTCTGCGGGATATAACCGATGTTCCTGAGCCAGCCGCGGTAATTCTCCTTTGCGAGCACATCCTTCCCGTCTGCCTTGATGGTCCCGCCCTGGATCCTCAGCATTCCCAGAAGCACATCCACGATGGTGGACTTGCCGGCTCCGGAAGCACCCACGATGCCGATGCTCTTTCCCACGGGGATCGTAAGATCCGCATGATCAAAGATCTCGACCTCGGTATTCGGATAGTGGTAGCAGATGTTCTTCAGTTCGATCTTTTCTTTGACCGGGAGCTTCGTCACATCGGAGGCAAAATCGGCCATGTCGGTCTTTTCACCGCTGATCTCGTCCTGCAGGCTGTCCGAAACTCCCATCAGGAACGGTTCAAAATACGCGATATTGTTCAGCTGGTTGTTGATGCGGTTCGCGCTCGGCATCAGACGCATCACGGCCAGACCGAAAGCACCGATGATGGCCATCATGCTCGAAGTATCCCTGCCGCTCAGCATCAGGATCAGAAGATACAATACCATCGCCGTCACGGAGACCGTCTCGATCAGAAGCCTCGGGATGTTGTTATAAAGCGTATACTTCTGCACCGCATTCACGTAACCGTGGCCGCAGCGTATGTACTCATCCACAAAATACTGCTCCCGTCCGCCGGTCTTGATCTCTTTGATGCCGGTAACGGATTCGCTGATCCACTTGAACAGGGAGGAGTAATAATCCTGATTATCCTTCCCGGCCTTTTGCATGAGCGGCTTCAAAACCGCCTTGATCACAAGGAGGGTCACCAGCAGCAGGGCCGAGATCATCAGCGTCATCATCGGCTCCGCCAGGAAAAGGACCGCCACCAGGCAGACAAAAACGATGCTTTCGCTCACCAGCTGCATGAGGGAAAGGATCAGGGCATACATGTTGTTCACATCCGAAGTGATGCTCCTCTGGATCACGGCCGTATCGGCATTCAGAAAGAACTCATAATCCCGGCGCATGTAATTCTTCATCATGCGCTCCGAAGTGCGGAACTGGTTGGTGTAGACAAAATGATACAGGACCTTCTGCTGAAAAAAGAGAAAAAGGTTTTTCAGGACAAAGGCCGCGATCAGCGCCACCATGATCACGGTGGCAAAAGCCTCACGCGAAGAAAAGCCCAACGCGTCATAGAGCGTTGCCACAATGGCATTGTCCGTGATCGCGTTCTCATCCATCAGGACCGTGACCACAGGGACCACGATCGCCACGCTGGCCGTTTCCAGCACGGCTCCGATCAGCATCATGCAAAGGAGCAGCAGCATGAAGCGTTTCTGTTTCCCGTCCAGGAGGACGCTCAGTTTTTTCCAGATCTTTAACATCTATGCAAAACCTCAGGCATGTCAGATTACGTGCCGGTCAGACGATCCCGCGCATTTTCATGGTCTTCCGATGGATCTCGCGGACACGTTTCGGAGAAGCGGCCAGCAGCTTCAGATAGCATTTCTGTCTGCTGTTCAGATAGCGGTTTTTTGCGATCTCGTGCTTCTCACTCTTCACAAAACGGACGATGCGCATGTAAAAGCTGTTTTCCGGCTTCATCTCCTCGATGGGAATGTGAAGCAAAAAATCCAGGGCCTGGACCAGGCGGAAGCGTTTTCCTTCCTCCAGGTACTCCGGATAATGATCCCTTGCGATCCGGCAGGCCGTGAAGGCATTGTACATCATGTCCTCATAAAACTGCTGCCGGTAGGTCCCCCGGGTAGCGCTCTCTCCGCTCAGCCGGATATTATACCCCACGATCGCCAATGTGGGAACCCCGTCCGAGAGTTTCGGCATCATCCGTAACAATAATTCAAAATCTTCGTTTTTATGGCCTTCCTTGAAACGAAATTCGCGGATGAATTCCGTGCGGAAAAGCTTGGTGCAGAAACTGCTGTCCCCCTCGTGCAGGATCAGCTGGCGGAAGTATTCCTCTTCCGTCAGGACTGCCACGCTGCCGTCGGCATTCTTCGGTGCCAGCACCAGCGTGCCGTCCTCTGCAAAATTCCGGCTCATCAGCTGGGCGCAGGCAAAGGTGCGGTTGTCCGCCAGATACTCGTAAAGGGTCCGGTACATGTCCGGCTCGATCCAGTCATCCGCGTCCACAAAGCCGATAAAATCGCCCTTTGCCTCTACAATCCCCAGATTCCGTGCGGAAGATGCTCCGCCGTTCTCCTTCCGGATCACGCGCACCCTGGCGTCTTTCTTCGCATACTCCTCACAGATCGCCGGGCTGTCATCCGTGGACCCGTCATCCACCAGGAGGATCTCCAGTTCCTCATGGCTCTGGGCCAGCACGCTGTCCAGACAGGTGCGCAGATATTCGCTTTTGTTATACACCGGAATGATCACCGTGATCAGTTTCCGCTCTTGTTCTTCCATGTTCCCCCATCGGCTTTCCGCCGCCCCGTTACCATCTTTTTGTAAAACGCAGTCCTCTGCTCTCCCGGATCTCCGGATCCCTGCACATGGGCTGCAGCGCCCCCGTTTTTTCTTCCTCCGGCGCAAATTCCGGAAGAAGCGCCTTTTTGTTTCCCTTCCCTGATTCCATTCCTTTCATCAGTCCCTCCGCCACGCGAAGAAACTGTGCTGCCGCATTCTCCGCATTCCAGTAGCGGACCATGGTCTCGTAAGCCCGCTTCCCCTGTTCCCTGCAGTCCCCGCGCTCCAGCGTCATGTACAGGACCATGCTGCAGAACCTGTCCAGGTCCCCGTCAGCCACCATCCCGTTCCAGCCGTGCTGGATCAGGTAAGGGACCGCTCCGATCATGTAGCGTGCGATCACCAGGCAGCCGCTGTTCATGGCTTCGTTCAGGACCGCTCCCCAGCCCTCTTTCCGATCGCTGGTAAAAAGAAAGATATCGGCCCGTTCCATCTCTTCACGGATCTGCTCCGGAGAAAGATAGCCGGTAAAACGCACATGCTCCTGCAGTCCTTTCTCACGCGCCTGCGCCAGCATCGTCTGTCCCAGCTCGCCGTCTCCCGCCATGGTCAGAACGAATCCGCCGTTTGCCTTCAGGCGCTGCACCACTTCCGGCTTCAGCCCCCCGCCTCCGCACAGCAGCCTGTGCGCCGCTTCCAGCGCATATTCCGGGTGCTTCCAGTCGATCATGCGTCCTGCCCAGAGGATGCGGACAGGCTCGCCCTCGCGGCTCTTTTTCGCCATCAGCTCATCAAGATCGTAATGCTTCACCTCCGGGAAATAGCCCCAGACGAACTTTTTCTTCGGATAGGCGTGGATCAGCTTAAAATCCGAGCCCACATAAGCCCCGGCGCAGAGCAGATATACCGGGCTCTTCCGGTAGCGTATGTGATCATGGTATTTCTTCTTCAGGCCTCTGGGCGAGACGAATTTCCACTGTCCTTCCTTATAGATCCGTTCGCTGTAGCGGAAGGTCAGCTTTCCGGCCTGCAGGCGCGGCTCGATCACTTCCTCCATCTCCACGCCGCCCCAGATCACCAGATCACTTTCGAAGATATCCCGCTTCGCCGCCTCTTCATTGTCGCGGTAGCGCTTCACATACGGATAGGCGGAGATATCGATCCCCCAGCCCATGCGCTGCCGTTCCTCGTCCATGTCCTGGGTCTGGTAAAAGACAAAGTCCACATCCTCCGCCCGGGACAGCGCTTCGCAGAGCGGCTTCTGGTGATGATTAAAATAGTTGGAAACAAATACAAGCCTCATTGGTTCTCTTTCACGATATTATCGTAGATCCAAAGCAGCATTTTGTAGTTGGCTTCCCGGTCATAGCTGAGCATCGCGCGCTTCCTGCCGGCCAGCCCCAGTTCTTTTGCCGCTTCCCTGTCCTCAAAGATCGCGGAGACTGCCTCTGCGATCCCCTTCGCATCGCCGGGCTCCGTGAAACGCACTTCCCCCTCCGAAGCCTGCGACGGAATGCCGCCCACACGGCTCGCAACGCAGGGCATGCCGAGCATCATGGCCTCTCCCAACGAGTTGGGCGAATTCTCGACAAAAGACGGAAGGACGTAGACTGCCGATGAGAGATAAAGCTCCTTCATCTGCACGTCCTTCTTCTGTCCCACATAGCGGACCGCATCCTGCAGACCGTGACGGCGGATCTGTTCCCGCAGATATTTCCCGTAACCGCAGCGTTTCAGCGCGTCCATCGGGCCGTTTCCGCGCAGGATGTTGTCCCCCGCGACGGTCAGCGTAACATCCGGATAGCGTTTCCGCAGGATCGCGAGCGCCTCGATCATCACATGCGCCCCCTTCAGCGGGATATTGCCCTGGGACATCACGATCGAATGCGGACTGCAGGCCTCTGCATCCCACATTCCTTCGTAAAAACAGCTGCGCAGCGTCTCGTTGCAGGCAAAATAGCTTCCGTCCGGATGATGCTTCGCGAAGTATTCCTTGTCAAAAGCCGTGCGCCCGCAGGCGTATTCCGCAAGCGCAAGCGCTTCCGACTCGTTAACGGCTCTTCTTTCGTATTTCTCCTTTTGCATCGCAAGGCTGTCCCTGCGCAGCACATCGCGGAACGTGGCCCGTTCCGTGACCTCCGCGGGAAGCCCGCCGAAATAGGCGTCCGTGCAGGGCTGCATGAGGCCCTGCAGATGGACCAGCGTGCGCTTCTTCCATTCATCGATGCGGAGCATGGCCAGTGTGTGCGGGAATTCGGTCCCGTAAACGTGGATCACGTCGGGCCGGTATTCCTCGCAGATCCTGCCCAGGGACGCGACCAGCGCCGCATCATAGTTTTCCGGATGTGCGGTATCCTCGATAAAGCCGAAATATTCCAGCCCCCGGACCTTCCCGTGCAGGTTCTCCTCCTGCAACAGGGGAAAGGCGACAGCCAGCTGCAGGCCGTCCGCTTTGGCATGCTGCAGCACACATTCCATGGCGCCGGCGACCCAGCCCTCCTTATTGGAACGCTTCCTGCGTATCACGTCCGCCACCATGGCCGGCACGAGATTGCTGATCCACAATATCTTCATCATTCACCCCCGCTGCTTTTTTCCGTACAGCAGCCCTTTGATCCTGTGATACAGGCCGGAAAAGCGCGGATCCCCCGCAAGCTTTTCCCGAAGCGGCTGCAGTGTGAGGATCATGATCGCACGGTACAGATACACCTTTGCTCCCATGTACCTGCGCGTGATCTCCGCGTGCTCTTTCGCCGCCTCTTTTTTGTGCTCTTCCGTTTCGGAAAAGCCGCCCCCCTGATAAGAACAGACCGTGTGCGGCAGATGCCTGCAGACAGCCCCCTCCTCGTAATAACAATGCAGAAAATGCTCATAATCGGCACGCACACGGTATTCCGTGCGGTAGCCGCGCTTTGCGAAAAGCCGTCTCGCGTAAAAGCAGACCTGATGACAGGGAACGTTCCGGTAACAGACAAAATCCGTGATCCGCCCCGGTGCGACATCCACGCTCTTCTGCTGCCGGCGGTACAGATCGCCGTAAAGGATGTCGGCGTTCTCCGAGACCAGCGCCTTTGCCGCGCGTCCCAGAACCTTTTCGTCCGCGAGATAATCCCCGCAGTTCAGGAAAAGAAAATAGTCGCCCGCAGCCATTTCCACCGCCTGGTTCATGGCATCGTAGATCGAACGGTCCTTCCTTTGTTCAAGCCGTATCCTGTCATCCGCAGGCAGGCGTTCCACGGAACCGTCCGTCGAGCCGCCGTCCTTGACCAGGATCTCGTAATCCCCGTATTTCTGCCGCAGAACGCTTTCCACGGTCTTTTGCAGTTCGTCGCCAGCATTCAGGCTGACGACAATGATCGAAAAACGCATGTAACCCCCCCTCAGAAAACCGGGTTCATCCCGTCCGGAACCGAAAGCCAGGTCGTGTACGGCAGGATGCGTACCAGCTGTTCGTCCGCTCTCCATAAAAACGCCAGAAAATATAAAAGCCCCGCCACCGCCACCGCGGCATAGAACACCGTGCGGCGTTTTCCTTTGCAGCAGGCCAGAAGCTCGGGTATCAGCAAGAGCTGGCTCACATTCAGGTAATACGCGATCCTGGAAACAAAGGGAACAAAGGAAAAACAGGTAAAGAGCAGCAGCGCAAGCACGTTCATGTGCACATACAGCTTAATGCGCGGCCTCGCCTCCACCTCTTCGCGCTCAAACTGAAGCAGATAAAGGAAGAAGAGCAGGACCATCAGGACACGCGCGATATTGACCAGGCTGAAATAATCCCCGTTCAGGTATTCCTCTTCGTTCACATAGGACGGATAGAGCCAGAGCAGCAGCTTGCGGTACTGCGCCTTGAACAGCAGGCCCGAAAGCCCTCCCGCCGCAAGGACCGGATAAAACCATTTGCGCCACTCCAGGCGGCTCAGCGGATAAAGCACGAGCACGACCAGCGCCGTCTTGTGAAACAGCGCGGCACAGATCACCGCAAGCAGGAATTTCTCCCATTGTTTTTCCCAGACAAAACGAAGGGAATAAAGGACCAGCGCCAGCGCGAAATAATAACGCACGGTATTGTAGCTCTGGAAATACAGCGCAAAGGCCAGATAAAGAAAGACGGAAACAGCCGGATCCGCGCTCTGCTCATACAGGGCCCGCAGCGAGAAAAAGACGGTGAACGCCGCGAAGATCGCAAAGATCACCAGGAAATACTCACCGCCAAGAAGCTTGTAGACCAGCTTGACAAGCAGGTTGAACCCGGGTTCGGTCACAACATAGTGATCCAGCTTGACGTCGTGGAAATGCTCGATGTAGGTATAGTAATCGTTTCCCGTATAAAGCCGGAGCGCGGAAGGCAGAAAGAGCAGCCAGAAAAGGACTGCCAGGAAGAGTCGGTTACGCGCGGCCCCGAAGCTGCCCGGGACCGTCTGCGCCGCGGGGCGGATGCGGGAAGCCAGCACCGTCCCGATACTGAGAAGGAGGGTGTATAGCATCATTCCCTGCATAAGCGTTTCCCTTTTTCTATCCCTTTGCGCATCAGCACGAAAGCCGTCAGCGGCGGCACCTCCGTGCACATGTATCTGCACTTTGCGATCACGAAGCGCGCTGCCCAGATCAGCGCTGCCTTCCGGTAAAGAAAGGCATAGAGCACGCCCCGGTCGTAAAAGAATTTCCGGTCAAAGCCGTGAAACCAGGTCGAATCGCGCACCACCTCGCGCCCGATGACCGCAGGGACCGCAACAACCTTCAGGCCGGCCCGTATGCAGTCCATGAAAAAGAGGCTGTCCTCCCCGTTGCTGTAGGGAGCCCCTCCGCCAAAGAGCGTGGAAAAACGCACACCCTTCTCACGAAGCCTCTCCAGTCGGGCCGCACAGCAAAATGTAGGATAGCGCCCGCAGTTAAAGAAGTGCACGCGCTTTTCCCTTTCGTTCCAATAGGTCTGCCTGCGTTCGTTCACGCGGACATTAAAGAGGATCAGGTCCGCGCCCGGACGGCGCCGGAATGCCTTGATCACCTGTGTCGCATAGGATTCGTCGTATACGATGTCCTCGTCGGCAAAGAGAATGATGTCACCCTCCGCCTCATCAAGCGCGAGATTGCGGCTGCGCCCGACGCCGCGTTCGCTCCGTTCGAGGATCCGGATCGTGCGCCCGCGGTACGTGAGGGAACGCTCGCCGTCCCGGTCGCACTGGTTCACGATCACGGCGTCGTTCTTCAAGCCCATCTTTTCCGGCAGACGGTCCGCATCCTGCTCAAGCGCTGCCACAAGTACACAAAGCTTCATGCGTCATTCTCCTCTTTTTCAGCCCCCGAGCTTTGCTCCGGGGATCCCGCCTTTTTGGCGTTCCGCTTTACGGAATGGAAGTAGTAGGCCCTGTGCAGGGAAGGCGATGCTTCGCAAAGGACCACCGCCCCGTTTTCGTGCTCCAAAAAACGGGAAAGCTCCGCCACGCCCACGCTTCCCGCGGCTATGCAGATCAGCTTTTCCGCATCTTTCTCTCCGGTATTTAAGCGTATCCCTTCCGGAAGCATTTCCATGACATGCCGGGCCGCTTCCGCCGGCACGGCCGTTCCCACGGGATCCACGATGCGAAGCGCTTCCGTATCCTTAAACTGCTTTTGCAGTTCTTCCCGCAGGCGCGCTTCCTCCCTCGCATCCTCTTTGCCCTTAAACATCACGCCGAGGCATTTCCCGCCTCCCCTGCGCACATCGGCGGCGAGCAGGATGCGGTCATCCATGACATAACAATATGCAAGCAGCAGAAACGAGACCAGCGCACCGATGCAGGCTCCGGCAACGGTCCAGCGAAGGATCGTGCTGATCTCCTCCACAACCTTTGCCTTCCCCCGGTCCCATACCGAGATCGATTCAAAGCCCGGCGCCGTGGATGCAAAGATCTGAAGGGCCAGCCCCAGCGCATTCTGGATGTCGTCCGCGCGCTGCGGATCCCGGTCGTCGACATAAACATGGAACATGTGGATGTCCGTCAGCGTCGGCACAAAGCTGGCTTTCGCGATCGTGGACTTGTTCACATCCGTAAGGAAGCGGGATGCCACACCGGCGATCACATCCGTGTCGATCACGTCATTCCAGGTGGCGTCGTTATACCAGGCCTGCGTCTCCCCTTCCTGGCCGATCGTAAACTCTATGCTGTAAAGCGTGTCATTGCGGTAGATCGTCTCGGGCGCAAAGATCTTTTCCTTCACGAAACGGTATCCGCCGAAAAGCAGGGCACCGATCACCATCCCGGGCAGGAACATCCAGAGCCTGCGGACAAAGAGCAGCAGAAAGCGTCTCAGATCGAATCCGGCGTCCCGGGGATCCCCACTGCGCACGTATCCGGTCTTTTCTCCGCTTTTCGCGTCTGCCCTCACGCCGGGCGCGTTTCCGGATCCTTTCTCAGGATCGTTTTCCGCCCCGCGCTTTGTTTCCTTTTCTTCCGTTTGACTCATCTTTATCGTTCCCTTTCTTTTCCTCTTTCATCGCCGTCGTCTGTCCGCCTTCCACGCCTTCGGTGGCATCCGGCTTGAACAGGATCTTCAGCGTCAGGAGCATCAGCTTCAGATCCAGCCAGACGGAATAATTCTCGATATAGGTCAGATCCAGCTTCAGCTTATCGTAAGGCGTGGTATTGTATTTCCCGTATACCTGGGCATACCCCGCCAGTCCGGCCTTCACCTTCATGCGGAAGGAGAATTCCGGCATTTCTTTTTCGTATTCGGCTATGATCTCGGGGCGCTCCGGACGGGGCCCGATGAAACTCATCTCGCCCTTGAAGATGTTCCAGAGCTGCGGCAGTTCATCCAGACGGCAGGCCCGGATAAAACGCCCCACCGGCGTGATGCGGTCATCCTTCTGCGATGCAAGCCTTGCCACGCCATCCTTTTCGGCATCTACCCGCATGCTGCGGAATTTCAGGATGCGGAACTGTTTGCCGCCGATCGTGCAGCGCGTCTGCCGGTACAGAACGGGACCTCCGTCGTAAAGCTTTACGGCCAGGGCCACGAGGATCATGAACGGCAGGCTCAGGATCAGAAGCAGCACGGAACAGATCAGATCGATCGCGCGCTTCGCGGCCCTCTGTTCCACGGTGAGCGCGTATTCACGGATCAGATAGATCGGTGTGTCAAAGATATGCATCTCTTCGGTGCCCTTGACCAGCACGTCGGAGATCTTGGGCATGATGTAGACCCGGATGGAACGGCCGTAGCAGTATTTCAGCAGGGTGTTGCGTTCCGCGGTGGGGATGTCCCAGAGCACCATGCCGTCATAACGCTTTTCCACTTCCGCACAGATGGCGGGGATGCCCTCGGCGATGTCCATGGTCTTGCAGATCCGGTACTTGTCCGGACGGCTGGCAAATTTCCGCAGGATCTCCCCGGCGGAGCGGTTGCCGTTTACCAGCAGCAGATCCCGGGGCGGGAAGAGCATGCTGTAGATCCCCTGGCTCAGCAGGGTCCATATGCCGATCCAGAGGATCTGGGCCCCCGTCAGAAGCAGCATCTCCTGGGCGCGTATCAACTCCGTGGCCATCAGGCAGAGCACCGCATAGCCCATGATATTGGCGATCACCGTGGAGATGAGCTGGGAGAAGAAGACCTCCCAGGCTTTCAGGGAACCGATGCGCGTCCCTCCGTAGGTCCGTGACAAAAGAAAGAGGATCACCAGATATACCGCGATCAGGGTCAGGTCACCCTTGATCCAGAAGATGATCCCCTTCTCTTTATTCGTTATCTCGTTCAAAATGGGTTTATAATACCAGAACCAGCACAGTGCAAAGCCCGTTACCTGCACCGCGAGGTTCACCAAAGACAGGAAAAGTATGATGATCCTTCTCGACGTTTCCAGTTTCCTCATAACTTGTACATTATACCAAAAAACGCCCCATTATTCCAGTAATTTTTTGGGATTCCGCCAAAAGGAAAGTTGCCCGGAACGGGCCTTTTTGTGATATACTCGAGTGCATGAGGATCGGAGGATTTTTACCCACAACCATGCTGGATTACCCGGGAAAGCTGGCCTGCACCGTCTTTACCCAGGGCTGCAATCTGCGCTGTCCCTGGTGCCAGAACGGCGGTCTGGTCCTCCCGGAGCTCTTTGAGGATCCGCAGGATCCCGCAGAAATACTCGCGCGCATCGAAAAACGCCGGAGGATCCTCGAAGGCGTCTGTGTCAGCGGCGGCGAACCCACGCTCCAGCCGGACCTGAAAGATTTCCTGAAAGAGATCCAAGCTCTCGGGCTTCCGGTCAAGCTCGACAGCAACGGTTCCCGTCCCGAGGTGCTCTCGGAACTGATCGAAGAGGGCCTGATCCGGGCCGTGGCCATGGACATCAAGGCCGCGCCCGATGCCTACGCAAAGGTCACCGGCATGGAGGCGCTCGACATCACGCCCTACCGCGAATCCGTCGCCCTGCTTTTGCATGCCGGTCTGGAATATTGCGAATTCCGCACCACTCTCGTAAAGGGGCTGCATAACGAAGAACAGGTCCGTCAGATCGGACAATGGCTGCACGGCGCCCCGCACTGGTATCTGCAGTCCTATGAGGAAAGCGACGCGGTGATCTCCCGGCTGAACGGGAAAGACGCGCACTTTGAAGGCTTCTCCGAAGAAGAGATGAAAGCCTTTCTGCAGATCGCCGCCTCGGAAGTCCCCGGAGCCGCCCTCCGTTACTCCTGAGCTTCCGCCCGCTCCTGCTCCTCGATATAGATCGCAAGGGTGTCGAACTTATCCGCGTAGATGATCTTCAACAGCTTATCCAGCTGCGTCAGGGATGACTTCAGCTGCTCAAGGCTGATCAGATCCTCCTCCAGACAGCTGACCATCTCATCGATATCCACCACTTTCACAAAACCGTCGGGATAAATGATCACATCGGCCAGCAGGTCGGTCACGACCAGGGCGTTCTTCTCCCTGTCTTCCTCAAAATCCACGATATCGCAATACCAGTACAACAGGCTGCCGTCCGCGGTATAAAACTTGCTGACCTTGTAGCCTTCCCGGCGGAAATAGCAGGAATAACCGTGATGCAGGTCCTTTTTGGGCTTGAGCGCATTCCACTTCGTCAGGATCAGCTCATCATCCCAGCGGATGATCTCGTCATCCTTCAAAAGCACGCATTCCTGGGGGATCAAACGCTTCCGATACAGCAGTGGTCTCTCCATAAACAGCCTCCTTCCCGTTTTCTATATGTCAAACACCGGTTTATCCAAAAGTTCTTCGAATTCCTCCCTCGGCAGGGGACGGTCATAGAGAAAGCCCTGGGCGTAATAGCAGCCGGCCTTCTTCAGGAAATCCACATGTTCCTTGGTCTCGACGCCTTCGCAGATGACCTTGCGGTCCATGTCGCGTATCATGCGGACGATGTTCGTGATCAGCTTTGCCGTCAGCGGATCCCCGTTCTCCAGGCCGAAGAGGAAGGAACGGTCCAACTTGACCACATCCGCATTCAGATCCTTCAGCAGGGAAAGGGAGGAATAGCCCGTCCCGAAATCGTCGATCGAGGTGCTGATCCCGTATTGCTTCATCGTGTCAACGAATATCTTGAGCGCATCAAAATCCTCGTAACCCGAAGACTCGGTAAGTTCCACTTCCAGAAGACTTCCGTCGATATGATAGCGTTCCACGATATTGAGGATCTTCTGCGCAAAATCCGGATTCTTCAGATGGACCTTGGAAAAGTTCGACGAGATCTTAACCGCCTTGCGTCCCTCATCGATCCATTTGCGCAGATCACGACAGACGTGTTCGAAAACATAAAAGTCCAGGACCGTGATGCTGCCTTCCTCTTCCAGGATCGGAATGAATTCGAAGGGCGGGACCACGTTGCCGTCCCTGAGCCAGCGCACCAGCGCTTCGCAGCCGCAGAGAGTATTGGAATGCATGTCTACCTTCGGCTGGTAATAGATCTGGAATTCTTCCTTCACGAGCGCATGATGATAACGGTTGAGCACCTGCTTGCGCTCCAGCAATTCCCCGTACATGTTCTTTTCGAACCAGACCTGATCGGCCGCACCCTTCTTCCTTGCGTTATTCAGCGCCAGATTGCAGGCATCCAGGATCGTAACAACATCGTCATCCGCTTTCGCGTCATAGATGCCGCAGCGGCTGCCGGGCTGGATCGTCGGCTGAGCGTCGGGCAGCTCCAGCTCCATCCGTTCCAGATTCTCCGTAAAGCGCTTGACGTTCTCCTGCTTCATCAGGATGACAAAATTGTCTCCGCCGTTTCTCGCCACGATCTCGTTCTTGCCGAGCATGTCATCCAGCTTATGCGCGTATTGCTGCAGAACGCTGTCGCCGGCACGGGAACCGTATTCCTGGTTGATGAACTTGAAATTCCGTATGCTGACGGCCAGGCCGCTGTACTGCGCGAGCCTGCCGCTCTTTCTCAGTTTTTCACCGAAACGCACAAGGCCGTCGTAATTCGAGATCCCCGTGAGCAGATCCCTTCCCGCCATCTCGTCGGAGATCCTCGTACAGAGGAAAACGCTGAAAACAGCGGCCAAAAGGACCAGGCCCACAAGCGCGATCGATTCCTTCCGGCTCACCTGTGAAAGCTCGATGATCTCTTCATGGGAGCGCTGGATGTCTCTCTCGAGAACGAGGTTCATGAGCTCCATGTTATCGTTGACCCGCGTGATGTTCTCCTGCAGGGTGGTATGCATGTAGTGGGCCGCCGTGGCCTTGTCCCCGCGGTCCCGGAAGGAAAACACGATATCGATGTTTTCGAAATATCCGACCACGCCGCTGAAAATGTCATGGTAAAAGCTTTCGTATTTTGTCCCTTTCAGGCCGTCACCAAAAGCGATCAGGGATTCCCTGACATCTCCCTCCAGACTTTTCGCCTTTTCTTCCAGCAGCGGAAGGTTCTCATCCTCTTCTTCGATCAGGTGATTGATCGCCAGAATCTGATGCTGCTGCAGCATGCGGCTGACGGAATGGATCTGCCCGATATTGGAATAGCAGTCCGCCATCATCGTCGTATAGGCCTCCAGCATGTGCTTCATGTTCATGCCCTGCCGGGCGATCCCGACAAAACAGACCAGCGCCGACAACACCGTGATCAGGGCGATCCTTATCGATAATCTGTTTTTTCTCGAATGGCTTTTCTTCACTCTGTTTTCACTCCGCCGTGATCGCTTCAACGGTCTCATCCAACAATTCCTGCAGATCGCGTCCGTCGGGATTTCCGCCGGCGATCACCACTCCGAGCATCTGCGAAGCGTTCCAGAAATGATCCGATACCTTCTGCGCATAGCCGAACTCCGACTGCTCCGCCAGCGCTGCCACTGCCGGCGCCGACTGTACCAGCTCACTCTCCGCCGCTTCGAGATCGGCCGGGAAATCCCCGATCTGACGGAAACGCTTCAGCTGCTGATCCCTGCTGCAGAGGAATTCCGCCGCCTTCATGCTCCACTCCGGCTCTTTGGTACGGGAATTCACACCCATCAGCTTATACCCGATAAAGCTGCACATCTGCACCTGGTCCCCGGCCAGCGTATAGGTAGGGAGTTTTGCGGCCGCGTAGTCCTCACCCCAGGCTGCCGCGACCTTTTCCGCATTCCAGGCTCCGTTCACGCCCGCGATCACGCTGCCGTCTTCCACCTCGGCAACAAAACCTTCATCCCCGAGGTTGACAAACGCAGGGTTTTCCGCTATGTCCAGCATGGCCTCACAAACATCCGTGCCTTTGTATTTCGTGTCTACGGCGTTCCAGTTACAGATATTCGCAGTCCCCTGTTCGTTCTGCTCCAGCGTAAGGCCTGCGCCCCTGAAAAAGGAATAGAGATACCAGCCGCTGCCGAAGTCCATGGTCACCTGCTTGCCGGCCCTGCCGGCCTCTGCCAGAAGACCGTCCATGGTGCGGATATCCTCTTCCGACAGAAACGCCTTGTTGTAATACAGAAAATAGCCGTTGCCGGCACTCAGCGGGATGGCATAAACCTTTCCGTCGCGCACCACCGCCCGGGCCGCAGCGGAATCCGCGCCGCCCACGCTTTCAAGCAGGGCATCCGCATCGCCACCCACGGGCAGAAGAGCCCCGGCCTTCCAGAGATCATCCAACTGATCGTCCGCAAAGCAAAAGATATCGGCCGCTCCGTCGATATCGGACAGAACGGTCGCCTTGCAGCTGTTTTCTCCTTCTATGCTGATCGTGTAAGTGATGACCGCTTCCTTCTCATGCTCGGACGCAAACTGCCGCATGGCTTCTTCCAAAAGCGGCACGCTCTGCTCCGACCCCCACAGGGAAAGCGAAACCTGCGGAAGTTCCTTTTCTTCTTTTCCGGCGCAGCCCGCAAGAAAAAAAACGGCCCCGAATATGAATGAGATCATGAAAAGCGCCCTGGAAACGCGCATGCTCCTACCTCCGCTTGTTATCACATCATTCTACCATACTATGCATGTGCACGGCAAGGAAATAAAAAAGCCCTTTTCCCAAACGGGAAAAGGGCAGATCTTCGATCGTCCGGTCTCAGCCTTCCTTGATCACGCCCACAGGGCAAGCACCTGCGCAAGCACCGCAGCTGATGCAGGTATCGGGATCGATCTCGTATTTGCCGTCACCTTCGTTGATGGCACCGACAGGGCAGCCGCCCGCACAGGTACCACAGGATACACATCCGTCTTCGATCACATATGCCATGATTTATTCCCTCCTGTCAATAATATTAGATTTTAACTGCCGAAGTCTGTCTCAACCCGACGCAGTGATTATAGCATTTTCTTTGCGGTTAGTGATATATAATCTTAGTTAGACTCCGAAAGCTCGGCACGTCTCTTCCGTATGCCGTCAAGGATGACCTCTTTCTTCGCGATGGCCTCCTGCTGCGTCATGGCCGGCACATCCTTCAGACGGTAATCGAGGCCCAGTTTTTCGTATTTGACGATCCCCATGGTATGGTAGGGCAGCACGTCCAGAGCCTTCAGATTGGAAAGTCCGCCGATAAAGTAACCCAGATCGAAGAGGTACTTGTCGTCGTCCGTGATCCCGGGGACCACCACGTGACGGATCCAGACATCCACGTGCTTCTCGTCCAGATACTTCGCAAAGGCCAGGATCCCGTCATTGGGCTGTCCGGTCAGCCATTTATGCTTCTCGGGATCGATGTGCTTGATGTCGAGCATCACCAGATCCGTGTATTTCATCAGCTCATCCAGGGTCCTGTTGTACTGCGATTCACCGGGATGATACATGATGCCCGAAGAATCGATGCAGGTGTGGATGTTCTTTTCCTTGGCCAGCTTAAAGAGCTCCAGCACGAAATCCACCTGCATCAGCGGCTCTCCGCCCGTAACGGTGATGCCGCCGCTTTCGTAAAAGCCCCGGTTGCGTTCGAACTGCTCGATCAGTTCGGAAGCCTCGGTGGGCGTTCCGCCGGTGGGATCCCAGGTATCGGGATTGTGACAGTATGCGCAGCGCATGGGACAGCCCTGCAAAAAGATCACAAATCTCGTTCCGGGCCCGTCCACGGTCCCGAAGCTCTCGGTAGAATGAATGCGTCCCTTCATGATCGTTCCTCCAAAAAAGCTTTATTCCGCCGGATCAGCTCGATGCGCTGCGCCACGCAGTCGCGGCTGCGCAGGGGATCCGCCGGTGTATTGAAGATATAGTCGCTGAGTTTCTCCACCGTGGTGGAGGCCACATGCAGCCTGGTATCGGATGATGCATAGTAGATGTAGATCTCGTCCAGCTCATTGCGGACCGCGCCGTTCGTGAACAGCACATTGCTCACATCACCCACGCGTTCTCCGCCCAAAGGCCCCATGAACATCCCGCCGGGTTCGGCGATCACCCGGGAAGGATCATCCAGCGCCGTGGCAAAGCAATACAGCACATAGCGCAGGCCTGCGGCCGTGTTGCGCACCCCGTGCGCGATATGCAGCCAGCCCCTGTCCGTCCGGATCGGCACCGCGCCGGCACCGTTCTTGGATTCGGTGATCGTATGGTAACGCCGCATGCTCACGATCTTTTCCTCATCGATCACCGCATGGGCGATGTCGTCGCACAGGCCAAAGCCTATCCCTCCGCCGCTTCCGGTCTCGATGAAGTCGTCCATCGGACGGGTATAAAACGCATACTTTCCGTCCACAAACTCGGGATGCAGCACCACATTGCGCTGCTGCGGGGAACGGAGCGTCTTCAGATTGTCCAGGCGCTCCCAGCTCTTTAAGTCCTTTGTGCGCACAATGCCTGCCGCCGCGACTGCTGCCGACAGGTCCTTCGATGAAGTGTCCTTGCTCTCGGAGCAGAACACCCCGTAGATCCAGCCGTCTTCATGCTGTGTCAGGCGCATGTCGTAAACATTCGTCTCCTCCGGGCAGGTATCGGGCAGGAGCACGGGCTCGTCCCAAAAGCGAAAGCCCTCGGTCGGCTTGTCCGACTCGGCCACCGCAAAAAAGGATTTGCGGTCGTCCCCTTCCACACGGGCCACCAGGTAATACTTTCCGTTCCGGTAGACTGCACCGGAATTGAACACACAGTTCACGCCCAGGCGCTCTTCGAAATAGGGATTGGTCCGCGGGTCCAGATCGTATTTCCAGAAAAGCGGGATATGCCGGTTCGTCAGGACCGGATGGACATAGCGCTCCACGATGCCGTTGTAAAAACGCGTGTCCACGGGATTCTTCCGTGCGAGCAGGCGTTCGTATTTCCTGTTGAGTTCCGCGTATTTCGGATGAAGAGTCATTTTTTCCTCCGGGGCAGGCCTATTCGACATTCCTTCGCAGCACTTCAATGCACATGCGCCCGTTATGATACGGGCATTTCCACGGCTCCACGATCGGACGCTTCTGTTCGTCGGGCGCACCCTCTGCCGTCACCGCATAAAACCACTCGCTTCCCTCGCGGTGGTCAACGGAATATGTTTTGATGAAATCCCACTCCGCCCTGGCAGCTTCCAGGAAATCCGTACGGGAGGGATCCTTCTGGTATGCATTGATAAAGCCGATGAGAGTCTCGGCCTGTACCCACCAGATCCGGTCGGTATTGACCACGCCCTTGTCGCACTCGTTGGCAAGGGAATGCCCGTCAAAGGCCGTTGCCTTTACATTGCGCGCCAGATCCATGGTGATCGGAGCCAGCTTTTTCGCGTAAGCTTCATCCCCCAGCACTTCAAGGCCCCTGTCCAGGAGCCAGCTGGTCTCGATGTCATGTCCGTAGGAATAAAGATCGATCAGTGTATGATACTCGTGATCAAAGAATACTTCCTGTCTGTGAAGAGCGGGGTTGTACATCTTTTCGGCGAAACAGTCCATGATCCACCGAAGGCACGCCCCCACCTTTTCGTTATGATCAACACGGTAGAGTTCCGTGTAAGCTTCAAACACATGCAGGAGCGTGTTCATCGTGCGCTCCGCCATCACGCCGTTTTCCGAGAGCTTTTCGTTGCTCGCGGGCCTGAACTCCCGGTCAAAGGCTTCCAGATAGCCGCCCTCGTCGCGGCATTTCGTTTCTATGATGTCAAAAAGCCCGTAGGCTTCTTCGAGCGCTTCCCGCTCGCCGCTCGCATCGTAATACGATGCGAGGGCGTAGATGCAGAAAGCCTGATTATACGTATGTTTGGTGGTGTCGAGCGCTTTGCCGTCATGGCTCATGGACCAGTAGACACCGCCGTATTTCCGGTCCAGGCAATGGTCTTTCAAAAAACGGTACCCGTGCCGCGCTTCTTCCAAAAGTGCCTCATCCTTCAGGTAAAGGTAGGCGTTGGAAAAGAACCAGGTGATCCGGTTGTTCAGGATGCAGCCCTTCTCGGCCTTTTTGTCCAGCTTCAGATCGAAATCCAAAAGCCCGTAATAGCCGCCGTATTCATCATCCCGAAGCTTCTTCCAGAAAGGGATGATATGTCCGCACAGTTCTTCCCTGACCTCTTCCAACATCGCCATTGCTCTTCTCCTCCTGACGGCTCAGCCTTTTTCCTCGTAGCTTCTCACATAGCGGTCGTTCTGGCCGGTCAGTTTGAAGGTATCCTTCAGCAGATACTCGCTGGCCTCGGTCTTCTGATGGGAAACCATCGACGACTTGGCCGAAGAGACCGTGATGGCACCCACGATCAGGCCGATCACAGCTGCCACGATGACGGCGGTAACGATGTCGCTAAGCACGAAATAGCCGATGACCGCGCAGATCACCGCGCAGATCAGCAGCGTTTTGAAGAACATGGCCGTTGCCTTGTTGTTGTCGACGGGCATGTCACCCGTCACCTTGCCGGTCTGTCCGTTCACGGCAAAGGTATACTGCCCGCCGTTCCAGCGGGTGGTCAGCATCCAGACGGGAAGCATGCAATAGTCGATCTTTCCGTCTTCGATCGTGATGTTGCAGGATTCCTGGTTCACGCTGTCATAGCCCGTGACGGTCTCGCGGATCGCGCTCTCCGTAGTGCTCTTGATGCGCGTATCCACACGTCCCTTCACTTCCTCGGCGGACTCATCGTATTTGTTTGCCAGATAACCGGAAAAATAGGCAGGCTCGTAATCGATGATCTTGCTGTAATCGAAGGGTTCGATGGAGTCCATGTATTCGTCCTTCATCTCCTTGGCACCGTCGGCCGGGACCTTTGCATAACGCATGTGGGCGGAACGGCTTACCGCATATTCCTCCACCTCTTTCCAGTGCTCCTGGATATCCTGACCGTTGCTGTCTTTCACGGTCTTGGTGAAGCGCCGCTTGACCTTTGTGGCCTTGTAAAAGCCGGTTCCTCTCGCCCCGCAGTCGAAGAGCCAGAAAGGCACATACACACCCTGGATCTTTTCCATGCGGTTGTTCTTGACGAACTCGTCCGGGATCAGCTTCTTGCCGCTGTAGAAATCCTTCATCTTCTGCATCGCGGTATCTTTCTTGATCGCGAAGGGAATGATGCCGTCCGGCAGGTTCATGCCGGAGAAAGTGGATTCCACGATAGCGGGATTGCCGCAGTAAGGGCACTCCGTCGCACCCACCTGTCCGTCACTGACCAGCACCGCTCCGCAGGCCTTGCACTCCCATTCCTGCATCCCGTTTGCGCCGGCTGCCAGTTCTGCGGACTGCTTCTGCTCCCATTCCGAATTCTTTTCCTGCTTCTGCTCGGCGCTCTGTTTGAACTCCGACATGTCAAACTCGCTGCCGCAGTACTCGCAGACCATCTTCTGGATATCCCCCTGGAACTCCAACGGTCCGGTACAGTTGGGGCATTTATACTCCTGAAGTTTGTTTTCCGCCATGATCTCCTCCTTGTCAGGCAAATCGTTCCGGCAGGGAAAGCCCCCGCCGGAACAAACATGGGAACTTTACTTCGCCTTACCCTGATTTGCGACTGCTTCCATCTTGGCCTTCAGAGCCTCCTGGTCGCCGAGGTAGTAGCTCTTGATCACGTTGAAATTGTCATCAAACTCATAAACCAGAGGAGTTCCGGTCGGGATGTTCACGCCGAGGATCTCTTCGGGAGTCTTGTTGTCCAGATATTTCACCAGTGCACGAAGGGAATTGCCGTGTGCCGCGATGATGACACGCTTGCCGGCCTTCATGTCTGCCTTGATGTTCTTCAGATAGAAGGGGATCACGCGCTCGATGGTCGTCTCGAGGCTCTCGTTCGCGGGCAGGAAATAAGGATCCACATCGCGGAACATCTCCAGCTTCTTTGCGCTGCGCTCGTCGTCGTCGGAAAGCTCGGGCGGCTTGACGTCGAAGCTTCTTCTCCAGATCTTCACCTGATCCTCACCGAACTTCTCGGCCGCTTCGCTCTTGTTCTTGCCCTGCAGATCGCCGTAGTGACGCTCATTCAGCTCCCACGCCTTGATCACGGGCAGCCAGTTGCGGTCCATCTCGTCCAGGATATGGTTCAGGGTGTGGATCGCTCTCTTCAGATACGAAGTATAGCATACATCAAAATCGTAGCCCTCGGCCTTCAGCAGCTTGCCGGCTGCCTTTGCCTCCTCATGGCCTTTCTCGGACAGATCCACATCGGTCCAGCCCGTGAAAAGGTTCAGCTTGTTCCACTCACTCTCACCATGTCTTACCAACACCAGCTTTGTCATTTTTTCTTCCTCCTAGAATGATTTTGGCATTTGCGCCCATCGATAAAGATAGTACCATATTTCGGGGCAAAAGAAAAGCGAAAATGCGCCCTGTTCTTACGGATTGCGAAGGCCGTCCCATTCTGTTATAATGACATTTTGTAACATTAGAAGAAGAAATGCACGAGAGGAAAGCGATTTAAGATGATCATCGGTATCGATCTTGGAACCACCAACAGTCTGGTGGCATATTATGACGATGAAGGCGCAAAGATCATCCCCAACCGCCTCGGAGGAAGGCTTACTCCCTCCGTGGTCAGCGTGGAAGGGGATCAGATCTATGTAGGCGAGGTGGCAAAGGAACGGATGCTCCTGCATCCCGAGGACAGTGCTGCCGTTTTCAAGCGCACCATGGGAACGGACGCGAAATACCGCCTGGGCGGCCGCCTTTTCCGTTCCGAAGAGCTTTCTTCCTTCATCCTCCGTTCCCTGAAGGAAGATGCGGAGGCTTTTCTCGGCGAGCCCGTGGAGGAAGCCGTGATCAGCGTCCCCGCCTATTTTAACGACGCAAGGCGCAAAGCGACCAAGCATGCCGGCGAGCTGGCCGGCCTGAAGGTGGAGCGCATCATCAGCGAACCCACCGCAGCCGCCGTGGCCTACGGGCTGTACGAGATGCAGGATGACGCAAAAGTCCTGGTCTTTGACCTGGGCGGCGGGACCTTTGACGTTTCGATCCTCGAACTGTCGGGCACCATACTGGAGGTGCGCGCGGTCGCAGGCGACAATTACCTGGGCGGCGAAGATTTCACCGACATCCTCGAAGAGCTTTGGTTCAAGAAGACCGAAACCGAGGCCGAAGGGCTCGACGACAGGACACGCAGGCACATCCATCGCCAGGCCGAGCTGTGCAAGCTTTCGTTTGAGCGTGAAAAAGTCGTTAAGATGATCTGCACGATCGGTGACGAGGAAAAGGAAGCCCTCATCTCCGCCGACGAATTCGAAAAGAACTGTGAAGACCTGCTGGAACGCATCCGCATCCCGGTACGGAAAAGCCTGTCGGATGCCAAGCTGAAACTCTCCGAGATCGACAAAGTGGTCCTGGTCGGCGGCGCCACCAGGCTGCCCCTGATCCGGCGGCTGGTGGGAAGGCTCTTCCGCATCATCCCGGACACCTCGGTCAATCCCGACGAGGCCATTGCCATAGGCGCTGCCATCCAGGCCGCCATGAAGGAAAGGCGCGAGAGCATCCGCGAGATCATCCTGACGGATGTATGCCCCTTCACCCTGAGCACCGAAGTGAGCATCGAGCGTGAGGGCGGCGGATTCGAAAGCGGCCATGTATGCCCGATCATCGAGCGCAACACCGTGATCCCGGCCAGCCGCACCGAGACCCTCTACCCTCTCTATGACAACCAGAAGACCATACGGGTACGGGTCCTGCAGGGTGAGAGCCGCTTCGCGGAGAACAATCTGAAGCTCGGCGAGCTTGAGATCCAGCTCCCCAAAGGAAAAAAAGACGACAACAGCGTGGATGTGACCTACACTTACGACATCAATTCCATTCTGGAGGTGCAGGTGCGCGTCAACCGCAGCGGTGAGGTGATAAAGCAGATCCTGAAAGGACAGGATGTGGACATGACGGACGAAGAGATCGCCGCACGCATGGAAGAACTGGCATATTTAAAGATCCCGCCCCGCGAGCAGGAGCGCAACAAGCTGCTGCTGGTAAAGGGCGAACGCCTGTATGAGGAAAACTTCGGGGAAGACCGCCTGGTGATCGAGCAACACATCCGCCGCTTCGAACAGGCTCTGAACAGCCAGGATCCGGTGCGCATCGATGCCGCACGCGAAGAATTCCGGGAATTTCTGGAGGATTGGGAATGAAGGACGAACTGATCCGCGGGCTGGCCTGTGGCGGGGAAGTGCGTTTTGCCGCCGCCTATACGCGGGATACCGTGGAAGAGGCCAGGCGCATCCATGACTGCACGCCGCTCTGCAGCGCGGCACTGGGAAGGCTTTTGACCGCAGGTGCCCTGATGGGCTCCCTTTGCAAGAACGACAGCGACCGCATCACCTTAAAGATCGACGGTGACGGTCCCATCCGGCAGATCACGGTCTGCGCCGACGCCGACCTGAGTGTGCGCGGCCTGCTCTATGACCCTTCCGTGGAGCTCCCCCTGAAAGCCAACGGCCATCTGGATGTGGGCAGCGGCATCGGCCGGGGAACCCTTACCGTCATCAAGGATATCGGCCTGAAGGAGCCGTACAGCGGAACGACCGAACTGGTCTCGGGCGAGATCGGTGACGACCTGACCTATTATTTTGCAAGCAGCGAGCAGACGCCCTCTTCGGTAGGACTGGGCGTTCTGGTGGACCGCGACCTGAGCATCCTGCATGCCGGCGGCTTCCTGATCCAGCTTTTGCCATTTACAAAAGAGGAAACGATCTGCGCGCTGGAAAAAGCCCTTGGTGAATTTTCTTCAGTCACCGATCACTTCCTTGCCGGGGAAAGCCTTGAAGAGCTCATGACCGGTCTGCTGGGCCCGGTCGACGTCGAGGAAAGACGGGATGTGCGCTATCACTGCTCCTGCACGCGCGAACGGGTCACGGCCGCGCTTGCGAGCATCGGACGTGACGAACTGAACGCGATGATCGAAGAGGCAAAGCCCGTGACGCTGCATTGCGATTTCTGCGGGAAGGATTATGAATTCGCGCCCGATGAGATCCGCGCATTACTGAAATGATCAGTTTTCTTTTTCTTTCTTCCCGAATAATCTCTGAAAAGCCAGAAAGATCAGAACTCCCAGCAGACCGCTGAGCGCATTGTAGACCAGATCGGAGATCTGGAAAGCCCCACGCGCCGTCAAAAGCTGCACGCATTCGATGAGCAGGCTGAAGCAAAGACTCAGGCCGGTGAGCAGAAGCACCAGCTTGCTCTTCCCGCGGGTGGACAGAAAGGGAAACGCCCAGGCCGCCAGAAAGGTCCAGGGAGTAAACATCACCATGTTGTAGAGCGTATCAAAGCTATACCTTCCGTCACTGCGCCGCAGGCTCCAGCCCGTGAAGATCCCGGAAGTGCTGTCGTAGGTCCCCTCACGCCCCAAAAGCGTCACCGTGAACAGAATGGCCGTATAGATCGCCCAGAGAAAGGTCGGGATCAGATGCTCCGCCCTGAGCCTTCCGTACCAGAGACGAATGACCAGAACAAGCAGAAAGACCAGTACAGCCACCGGAATGACCTTCCATTCGTTCCCTGCCAGCAGGTGTCCCACCACATAGGAAAAATCCTCAAATAAAGCCTTTATCATTTTCCGCGTTTCACTTTCGTATACCAGATAAATTTCGTGTTCGTGATCAGATAGCGCTTCACAAGACGCCCCGGATCCTGGAACATGCGATAGAGCCACTCCAGACCGATGCTCTGGATGAAACGCGGCGCACGGTCTATGGTGCCCGCGTGGAAATCAAATCCCGCGCCCACGCCGAGCATCAGGCCTTTGATCCTGCCTTCATGCGCTTTCATCCAGCGTTCCTGCTTGGGCGCTCCCAGGCCGATCCAGACCAGATCCGCGCCGCTCTCGTTGATCATGCGCACGGCCTCCTCGTCCTCCTCGGGCGTGAGCTCGCGGAACGGCGGCGAATACATGCCGGCGATCTGCAGAAAAGGATAATTCTCCTTCAGTTTCTTTTCAAGTTCCGAAATGGTCTTTTCCGTTGAGCCGTAAAAGAAATGCTTCGTTCCCGTCTCCATGGTCATGCGGAACAGATCCTCCATAAAGTCGGGCCCCGCCATGCGCTCCGCCTCGGGAAAACCGCCGGCATAGATCTGCCCTGCCACGGGAGCCCCGTCCGGGAAGGTAAAGGCCGAAGCGTTCAGAACCTCGCGGTACGCGGGATCGTCATGTGCCATCACGGTCGTGTGCACATTGGAAAAGCAGATGTACTTTCCGCCCAGTTCCTTCAGATGCGTCAGCACATACTGGGCCGCTTCCGTGCGCCGTGCCGTCGTATAGTTCACGCCGAGCACGCTGCATTTGTTGCGCAGCAGGGAGCGGTAGACCGCTGCGCTCCCGCCTTCCCCGACGAGCATGACGCCCGGCAGTTCCATGTTATCCGAAGACAGGCCCCTGCAGATCGGGATCCCGTGCTCTTCCAGTTTTTTTACGCCTTCTTCCCCAAGCTTCCCCGCACCGTGGTCCGAAAGATAGATCATGTCGCTGTCCGCGGGTATTTTGAGCCTGCCCTTTCCCGCTTCGGCGCTTCCGTTCACATGGCAGATCTCCCAGATCTCCCTGGCATCATTGCGGTAGCCGTAACGCTCGATGCACCATTTCAGACGGGGCAGCTCCTCCGCCTCCGCCAGAAGAAAGACCCTGCGTTCCCGTATCCCGATCCTGTGCTTCTTCAGCAGATGCCGGCTGTACTGCCTTCTGGTAAACAGATCCAGAGGAATGCCGCTCACGAAAAGGACCAGCAGCACGGTGCGGGAAACCCTGTCTCCCCAGTGGATGAAGAACACGAAAGCCGTCATGCCGAGTGCAAGGACAAACTGTCCCCGCAATACCTCTGCCAGCTTCTCCCAGATGTTCTGCTCCCAGGGCCGCTTGGTCTTTCTCTTCCGCATGAAAAAGATCATGGAATACATCAGCAAAAGAACCACATAGAACATGCGGTAGAAATCATACTCTCGGACCTTGTTGGAATAAAAGCGTTCCAGAAAAACATAGCGCACGAGAAGCGCCAGGACAAAGGCCACGCTTTCCGTCACCAGACAGTTTATCAGCAGGAACAGATCATAACTTCGTTTGGAATCCTTCATGCTTCCCCCACAGCGGCAATGGTGCCTCCGCCCACTACCGTATCCCCGTCATACAATACCACGGCCTGCCCCTTTGTCACCGCGCGCTGTGCCTCGTCAAAGACCACCCGCAGCGTGTCCGCATCGGGCTGCGTCACCACGGCAGGCTGCTCCGTCTGCCGGTAACGGATCTTTGCCTTGATGCGCATCTCGCCCTCGATGCGCGGCAGCGTGCACAGGTTGATGTCGTGCGCCACAAGGGCATGGGAAAACAGCCCCTCTCCGTGCGTCAGCACCACGCGGTTGTTTTCGACATCGATCCCGCAGACATACCAGGGAAGCTCGGCCGGCAGGTTCAGGCCTTTGCGCTGCCCTATCGTGTAATGGATGATCCCCCGGTGCTTCCCGAGGACCTTCCCTTCCGTATCAACAAAATCCCCCTCGGGAAAATGCATCCCGCAATAGCTTTCGATAAATGCGGCATAATCCCCGTCCGGGACAAAACAGATGTCCTGGCTCTCGCTCTTTTCGGCGTTGACAAAGCCCTGTTCGGCCGCGATCGCCCGCACCTCTCCCTTCGTCAGCTCTCCCAGCGGAAAGAAGCAGCGTTCAAGCCTCTCCCCGCCCAGACGGAACAGGACATAGCTCTGGTCTTTGTTCGGATCGACGGCCTTTTTCAGAAAGGTCCTGCCATCCTCCTTCACGACACGCGCATAATGCCCCGTCACGATCGTATCGCATTCGCGGGAAAGCGCGTATTCATAAAGCCTTTCAAACTTCAGAAAACGGTTGCAGTCAATGCAGGGATTGGGCGTGCCGCCTTCCCGGTAGGTCTGCACGAAGGGATCGATGACCTTTTCGGAAAAAGACTCCCGGTAATCCTTTATTTCAAACGGGATCCCGAGAGAAAGAGCCACCCTCCCCGCGTCATCCGCATCCCTGACCGAGCAGCAGCTTTTGTTGTTGCAATAGCTTTCTGCATCCCGGTACAGCCGCATGTTGACGCCGAGACATTCATATCCTTTTTCTTTCATCAGATAAGCGGCCACGGAGCTGTCCACCCCGCCGCTCATCGCGATCAATGCTCTGCCGGTACTCATGGAGACATCTTACCACAGAAACAGGCAAAAATCAAAAAATAGGTCCCGGATGAAGGATCACCCGGGACCAGATATAGGGGAAAGCAAATAATGCGAAGATTTCGTTTAAGCAAGGAAACCGCGGTTGCTCGCAACGGCTGCGCTCTCGGTATTGACCGTGCTGCGTCCGTACGTCATGCCGGCATATACCACATCGGTATTGCGCATCAGCGCTTCCGAACGGTCATCCTTTGTTGCCTCGGCATAGGCGTTGCGCAGGCGCTTCATCATGTCGATGCAGCGGGGGATATCTGCCTGGTTGCGGCGGATGTCGGCCATGATCAGCCTTCTTTCCACAAAACGGTAAAGCTGGCAGGTATACCTGGCGATCTCCTGCTCCATGTTCAGGGATTCGATCAGCTCGCTGAGGCAGCCCCTGGCATGGCGTATCGCCAGACGGAAGTCTTCCGACTCCGGATCCGCTTCCATCGCGTCGTCACAATAGCTGTCAAACATGTCGTATAGGATCACCACGAGCGCCGTTGCATTTGCGTTCGAGATACGGAGCATGTAATCCTGTTTCAGTTCGTCCTTCATTTACCGCACCTCCCGGGAACCTGTCTTACTGCAAGAGCTGCAGCACCTGCTGCGGCCGTTCGTTCGCCTGCGCCAGCATCGAGGTTCCGGCCTGTACCAGCACCTGCTGGGTCGTGTATTCCGTCATTTCCTCGGCCATGTCCACATCCATGATGCGGGAATATGCGGCAGTCAGGTTCTCGTTCGAAACGTCCACGCTCGTCGCGTTGTGCTCCAGACGGTTCTGGTAAGCACCCAGACGGGAGCGGATGTCGTTGACATAATCCAGTGCACCCTTTACTTCATCGATTGCTTTCTGCGCCGTGTCCATGGTCTTGATGTCGCTCTCATCCAGTCCCAGGCGGTACAGGGAAACGGTAGGGATCTGCATGGCCAGTTCCTGCCCTTCGTTGGCACCGATCTGGATCTTCATGGCTCCCATGCCCGTGATGTCGATGGCCGTGGCAGCCTGCGACTTCACGATGTTCTTTCTGGCTTCGACATCGGTCACGCCGGCAAACTCTTTCTTGTCAACCGCCACCGTGAGCTTGAAATCGCCGGGGCCCGTAAGCGTGACTTTGTCGCCGTTCGGCCCGAATTCCGCTTTATAGCCGCTCGCAGAGGGCGTGTCGGGTGCCGTGATGCCCGGGATCGTGAACGCATCGGCGCTCGCGACCGGATCGTCCGAAAGCAGGGAGAAATCGATCTTGTAATCCTTGCTGACCGGCACATCCTGCGAATAATAATCCACGGTCACCTTCGGGTTATCCGTATAACCCTTCAGGTCAAAGCTTCCGTCCAGAAGAGGCATGCCGTTAAAGTCCGTATCCTTGGCGATGCGGGTCAGCTCGCTCTTGAGCTGCTGGTATTCCTGGTCCAGAAGCGCCTTGTCACCGTCGGTATTGGTATCGGTCCCCGCCTGCACGGCCAGCTGGTTCATGCGCTGGATGATGGCGCTCATCTCGGAGAGAGCACCCTCAGCCGTGGAGATCACGGAGATACCGTCATTCGTATTGTTCTTTGCCACACCCAGGCCCTTTACCTGGGAATCCATGCGGTTGGCAATGGCCAGACCGGCGGGATTGTCCTGCGCCCGGTTCAGCTTCAGCCCGGAAGAGAGCCTCTGCAGGGACTGGCTCAGTTTGCTGTCGCTCTGGTTCAGAGCTTTATTGGAGATCACGGCAGATGCGTTATAATTGATCCTCATGCGATACCTCATTTTCCCGGAGATGTCCGTATCTCCGTTATATGACGCCCTCCGTGGCTTCCCTTTTTTCCGTTTCAGGCCTCTCCGATCGTCAAAAGAAAGATCTTTGCGCTTTTATACAGAGTGGCCGTATCATAAGACTCATTTATATCATCGGCCCGTTTCGGCGAAAAATTAACCGTCAGATGCGAAGAATATACAAAATCGATCTCGTTCATCGGGATCTGTGCCTCACGCATCCGATCCAGAAGGGTATCCTCCATGGCCGCGGCCGCATCCCTTCCCTCGGGCGTGCTGCAGGCCACGTACGCGGACAGGCCATCCCCGCTTGCACGGAAACGGGCCATCATCTCACCGTAACTTGCGTGCTCCAGGCGTATCTCAACACGCCCCCTTTCACCTTCATGGCGGATCCGCACGTTTACCGTCGTCTCCGTGCCGGCGATCGCCATCGGGATCTCGTAGCTCTCCTCCTCCGCTAACGCCCTGGCCGTTCCCAGCTGCTTCATGGCCGCCGCCATCGCTTTCAGGTCGATGCTGCCGTCCTCCTGCAGAGCCGCCTCAGCCAGAACGTTTTCCGCCACATCCGCCAGATGCGAATAGGCCTCCTGTGCCTCCTCGCGGGAATCGAAACGCTCCAGGCTGTCGCGGACCGCTTCCTCCAGGATCTCTTCGGTGACGGAGAATGCATTGCCGCCGGTCTGCGCCTCTTCCCCGCTCACAACACGCCCGTCGCTCGTGGTATGCTGTCTGCGGTGCAGCTCTCCCGCGGCGCGTCTGCACAGGTCGAATAGCTCGCCCTTTCTTTCCCGCAGGCCGCGCAGGCCCAGCAGGCGGTCCGCATTCGGAACAATGCCCTCTCCGATCAGTTCCTCATAAAGCTCACGGGGCAGCTCGGCCGCCTGGGCGAGGTCAGATGCGGCATCTTTATACAGCGCCGTTTCGATCTGTCTGCGGATGTCGTTTTCGACCGAGGAGTCCATGCCCTGCAGGCTGTCATCCACCGTGACATCCATGCCGGCATCCCGGCGGCTGCGCACAGCCGTGAGCAGATTGGCAAAGGTAAGCTCCGCGCCCTGTTCCAGAACGCTTCCGATGGCCGCCCCGCTTCTTTTGCCGATCTGGTGGAGCATGCGGTGAATACCGATGTAGCTCTCCCGTTCCTCGGCCGTGATGCGGTTTTTCGTCTCCATGCGAACCAGGAACTCGCTGTAGCTCTCACCCGTGGCCGCCGTATCCGTCAGATACGCGTCAAGCTCATCCATTCCCATCTTCAGGGGATTCTTCCCGTCACGGATCATCTGCAGGGTGTTTTCGGGCGTCATGCGCGTGACGATATCGTCCACGGTGCGGCAGGCGTCCTTCACGAGGTCGATGTTGCGCTGCGAGATCTCCATGCTGTTGTAGCCCAGGATGCGAACGGCGCGCAGATCATCCTCGCCCGCATCGATCCCGAGCTCTCCCAGAAGGCTCTCGGCCCTGGAAAAGGCCTTTCCGATGCTGTCGCCCAGATCGCCCCTGACCTGTGTCTGCATGGTCTCGTATCGCTCCTGCACCGTTTCGTAACGAAGGGAGCGCGCACGCCCGGCTTCGACATACTCCTCCATGGTCACGGAGAAGCTGCTCTTCATCTCATAAGTGCTTTCGTAAGTATCCGCCTTCAGCAGATCGCCAATGATCGAAACGGGCATGCCGGGGATCTGACGGAGCATTTCCATGCTTTCGCGGAAGATCCCGTCCCGCTCCAGAGCCGAGTTTGCATCGGACGCATTATAACGGCTCTTCAGGAGCTCCGCCTCGGCTGCCTTCATCTGCTCGACCAGGTCCGAAAGCTCCGTGGTATCCACTTTTACGCCAGTCTTGAGCATGTGATAGCTTACCTGAACGGTCATGGACAGGCGCACCTCCTGCAGCTGTCTGCGAGCCGTCAGGGTGCGTGTCTCCATCGTGATCTCGATGCTCGCTTCCATGCGAAGGGAGCTTAATGCAGCCGACGCACCGGCCGCCTTTGCTTCACGGCTGAGGTTTTTGATCGTCAGAGGCAGATCCTTCGCCACCACGGCATCCGCCGCCTCATCCGGCAGTTCCTGCAGGGTTTGTGTCAGCTCCGCCGCCTGTTTTAAGAGGCTGTCCTCACTTGTCAGGTCGGCCTGCGCGGGATGCAGCCCGTCCGAAAGAGCACGCGCCGCCGCATCAGCTGCTTTCGCCGGGCTCATCGGCAATTCCAGGCTGTCCAGCTGCTTCATCAGAAGAAAGCTCTCTTCCGTGAGCGGCATTCCTTCCTCGGTCAGGCGCTTTGCGATCGCCAGGTTTTCCTCATCCGCCTCTTCGCCGGCGCGTTCGATCAGCTTTTCCATCTGGCCCTTCAGCTGCTCCAGATCCGCCGCATCGGCCGCCGCGGTGCGCCCGATATAGCCGTCCGTCCGCACGTAAGCGCCCTGCGCCGAACGGACCGCCGCCCCGCTGTGAAGCGCCCTGTAGACGTTCGCGAGGGTAGGGGTGAGCCCGTTTTCCACCATGTATTCCTTGCTGCCTTCACTGAGTTCCGGCAGGCCCGTAAGCTGTGATACCGCCTCCGAGGCTTCCTTTGCGTTCGCTTCGTTCAGGGGGACCGCGTTCTCACGGAAGGCGCGTTCGATCTCCTGCGCATACACGGCGGACCCCGTGATCGCCTCGAGCTGCTCGGCGCTCAGATCATCGTTATAACCGCTCACGACCACACCGCTCTTCGCCATCGTGGCCTTGATCTCGTCCACGATATTGACCGCATCCTCAGGATCCATCTCCCGGGGATCGAAGCCCTCCTCCTGCATCTTTCCGTACGCCTCGGGGCTCACGGTATGCGCCATGAGGGTCATCATGTCCTGCCTGTTTTGGGCGTCCGCATCCGTCATGTCCGCGGTGAGCTCGGAAATGTCCTTCTTTTTGTCACCGAGTATCGTATCGTTATTCTGTCCGAGTTCCAGGGCAAAGCCCGAAGCGGCGCGCTCCGTGCCTTCCTGCACCGTCCGCTCCGCACGCTGTGCCTCCACCCGGGGATTCTGCATGGATTCGTTTGCGATCTGTCCGATCTTCATATGGATCTCCTCCGATCATTTCCCGAAAATGAAAAAGCCGGACATCCTTTCGGATGTCTGACTTTTATTTCGGATAAATTATCCATCTTCTTTAACAATATCCCGAACTTTCCCTGCTGCTTAATAGGAAAAGGAATAAGCGGCCGCACCGTAGGGAGGCAGATTGAATTTGATCGCGTACTTGCGGCCGTCGCATTCAAACTCCTGGGCCTTGATCTCGGCCGGCAGTTCTCCGCCGTTTCCGCCGAAGCGGCTTTCATCGGAATTGAGGACCAGCTTGTATTTTCCCTTCTTCGGAACGCCCACGCAATAACCGTCCTGGGCGATGGGCGTCATGTTCAGCACGAAAACGATGTTGTTCTTGCCGTCCGCGCTCTTGCGGATGAAGCTGTAGGTGCTGCGGTAGGAGTCGTTGGCGTTGATCCACTCAAAGCCGTCCCAGGAATCGTCCAGCTCGTAAAGGCAGCGGTTATCCCGGTAGACCTTCAGAAGCTCTTTCACATATTCCAGCATGCCCTTGTTGAGGTCTTCCCCGAGAAGGAACCAGTCCAGTTCACGCTTTTCGCTCCACTCACGCTCCTGCGCGAATTCCTGTCCCATGAAGAGCAGCTTCTTGCCGGAATGACCGAACATGAAGGCGTAACCCACACGGAGATTGGCGTATTTGTCCACCTTGTAGCCGGGCATCTTGTTCAGCATCGAACACTTCAGATGCACTACCTCGTCGTGGGAAAGGGGCATGATGTATTTCTCCGCGCAGTTATAGCTCATGGCGAAGGTCATCTTGTTATGGTTATCCTTGCGGAAGTAAGGATCCAGCTTCATGTAGTCGCAGAAATCGTGCATCCAGCCCATGTTCCATTTGAAGGTGAAGCCCAGGCCGTCGTCTTCGGGACGGGCCGTCACCTTCGGCCAGGCGGTGGATTCCTCCGCGATGGTCATGGCACCGATGTTCATCCCGCGGATCACGCTGTTCAGATGCTTGAAGAATTCGATCGCATCCAGGTTCTCGTTTCCGCCGTATTTGTTCGCGACCCACTGTCCGTCCTGCTTGCCGTAATCCAGATACAGCATGCTGGCCACCGCATCCACGCGAAGGCCGTCGATGTGGAATTCCCTGAGCCAGTAGAGCGCGTTGGCGATCAGGAAATTGCGGATCTCGTTCTTGGAATAGTTGAAGATCTTGGTGCCCCAGTCGGGATGCTCCCCGAGGCGGGTATCGGGATGCTCGTAGAGGGCTTCGCCGTCGAAATCGGCCAGGCCGAAGGCATCCCTGGGGAAATGGGCCGGAACCCAGTCAAGGATCACGCCGATCCCGGCGTTGTGAAGCTTGTTGACCAGATAAGCGAAATCCTCCGGCGTGCCGTAACGGGAGGTGGGTGCGTAATAGCCGGTCACCTGGTAGCCCCAGCTGCCGTCGAAGGGATGCTCCGCGATCCCCATCAGTTCCACATGGGTAAAGGGCACCTCGCCCAGATAATCCGTGAGACGGTCCGCAAACTCGCGGTAGTTGTAAAAGCCGTCCTCCGTTCCGTCCGGGTGCTTCATCCAGGAGCCGATATGGCATTCATAGATCGCCAGCGGTTCCTGGAAGAAATTCTTGTCCACCCTGGCGCTCATCCACTTGTCATCAGTCCATTTCAGTTTCCGGATATCGTAGACCACCGAAGCCGTTCCGGGACGCAGCTCCGCATAATTCGCATAAGGATCTGCCTTGTAGATGCCCTCGCCGGAGGCCGTGGTGATAAAGAACTTGTACATCTCGCCCTCGCCCACCCCCGGGATAAAGCAGGTATAGATGCCGCCTTCCCCGAGGCGTTCCATCGCGTTGGCATCCACATTCCAGTTGTTAAAGCCGCCCACCACATGCACGGCACGTGCATGGGGCGCCCAGACCGCAAAAAAGACGCCCCGTACCCCGTTCTTCATACAGGGGTGAGCGCCAAGTTTTTTGTAGATATCGTAATGAGAACCCTGGCCGAAAACGTACTGATCCGCTTCGGAGATGAAGACCGTTTCCTCCTGCAGGGATTGCGTCGTCGTTTCACGCTTCTTTGCTGCCATTTACGTAACCCTCCGTCCATCAAGATAATAAAACCCCGGGATGTGCTCCCAAGGTCTTATTTTACCACATTTTCCCGCAAAGGAAAAGTCCGACTTTCCCGCTGATCCTCAGCGCTGGAAATCCTTTTCCCGCAGGATGATCATGTCCTCGTAATCGTAGCGTTTTCCGCCGAGCACCTGGAAAAAGGCTCCGATCCTTGCCCGCTTGGAATGCTCGATGGCCGCGTCGATGAGATCCTCGATCTCGGCCTTGGTCACATTGTGCTCGCCGATCTGAAGCTCGCTGATCCTCTGGTGCAGGGCCAGCACGCCCCGTTCCTCGTCGATCTTGTACTCCAGGGAATAGGCATACTTTTTGGCGTAATCCACCAGCGCGTTGTTGTTCATGGGTGCGATGTCGATGCGGGCGTTGAAATAGCCGTTCAGCATCTCGTATTCGCTCAGAAGGCGCTCCATGTCTTTCTTCTTGTCCATCAGGATCACGAAGATCCCTTCCGTCATGCTCTCCAGCGTCCGGACCAGGCATTCCGAGGTGTCCCGGTTCATGTTGGAAGCCTGCTCCACCAGCAGGGCCCCGTTCTCCAGCTGCTTGAACATCGCGGGGATATCCCTGCGGTTCATCTTAGTGCCGCTGATCTTGGCGATCCGGCTCTCGGTAAAGTTCCCGTCGATCATCTGGATCTCTTTAATCAGGGCCTTTCCGAGGCTGAGGGCGCTGTCTTCGTTCTCGCCCGTGATGATCACGTTCCCCACATAGGAAGCCAGGCTGATCTGGTCGAGAGCCGTCAGCAGCTGGTCCCGCATCTTTTTCGAATACAGGAAATCCGCAAACAGCTTCTGCTCGTCGTTGCTCAGCTCGTTTTCCTCATCGGGCTGGTATTCGTCATTGATCTCTTCAACGGTCTGGCGTCCCACACGGTCGGCGTCTGCCTCCAGCACACCGGCGATCTCCTCGATCCGGGCCGTGTCCAGTCCGTTCCCGGCGTTTTCGCCCTCGGGAGGATACTCTCCCTCCGCATAAGCTTCGCCCTCATATTCGCCTTCGGGATAACCTTCCCCGGCGTATTCACCCTCGTAATAGCCGTCTTCGGCATACTCGCCCTCGACGTACTCGCCCTCGACGTACTCGCCCTCGGCGTATTCGCCTTCCGCGTACTCGCCGTCTTCGTAATAGCCGTCTTCGGCATACTCCCCTTCGGCGTACTCGCCCTCGACGTACTCGCCTTCGGCATATTCCTCTTCGGCGTACCCGCCTTCCGTATTCTCCGCTTCGGCTAAAGCGCCTTCCTCATTCACACCGTCAGCCTGCCCGGCAGCATCGGCCCCGGCGGCTTCCGCAGCGGGCATGCCCTCCTGCCGGTCTTCCGAAAATGCCGGGTAACGCTCCACTTCGGGTCCGAAAGAACGCGTGGCCGCCAGGTCTCCCGTGCTCGCCAGGCCGCTCTGCATTCCCACGGCCGCATCCACAAAACCGGTCGGTGCCGCCGACGGGACCGCCTCCTGCTTTTCGGCTTCGAGCGCCGCGTCAACCTCGTCCCAGATCGAAGTCCCGGAAGACTCCGGCGCTTCTTCATCCGTGCTCATGTTCTGTGCAGCCTCCGCCTCGTCCGAAGCTCTGGCCGCATCCACTTCATCCCAGATCGAAGGACGGTCTCCCATGATGTCCACCGCGCCGGCCGATCCATCTTCGTAGCCGCTTCCCTCGTCGTAGCCGTCCTGATAGTAAGCGTCATCTTCCACTTCTTCGATGCTGCGCAGCTCGATGTCGTCAGCCTGGTATTTGTCCGAAAAGATCTTGTGCTGACGCTCCACCTCTTCGATCATGCTGTTGCGCTTGCGTTTGTCGTAATCCTTGAAGATCGGGCCCGTACGCTCGGAAATGCTTCGCTGCAGCTCTTCCTCGTGCTGCTCCAGGCGGCGTTTTTTGGTCCGTTCCCATTCGGCGAGATATTCATTGATATGGATCTGCCCGGTGATCTGCTTCTCAACCGGCATGCGGTCGGGCACAGCCAGGCCAAGCTGGCCGTCTTCTCCGAGATAAAACAGATTGTCCATGCTCTTCGAAGGCCTGGGCGTGCGGCTTTCCGCGCCCTCGGGCGCACGTCTTTCGCGCTCCTTCTTTTCCTTTTCCTCTTCCTCGCGCACTTCCTTCGCGCGGCGGCTGGGGCCTTCGTAATCGGGATTGGTATTGGAAGGCAGGCTGTCGATCACGATATCATCCGTGCGGTCCTCAAAGAACACCTCATCCTCGGCCACGCTCACGCTCCCTTTCAGGGGCTGCGGGCTGGTAATGGTCGGCGGAAGCTGTTCCGGGCCGAAAAAGATCGTCTGGTCATCCACACCTTCCGGCTCGGATGCCAGTTCGCCGGGAACGCTCTCGATCGGATCCATGCCGGGCAGGAGCTCCTCCATGCCGTCCGTTTCCGCTTCCTTTTCCTCTTCTGCTTTCCCCTCAGGCTCCTCTTCGGGATAATCCTCTTCCGGATATTCCTCTTCGTTATAGTCTTCTTCGGGATATTCGCCTTCGGCGTATTCTCCCTCCGGATATTCGTCTTCGGGATACTCTCCTTCCGGATAATCCCCGTCCTCATATCCTTCTTCGGGGTATTCTCCTTCCGGATAGCCTTCTTCTCCGTAGTCCTCTTCGGGATAATCCCCCTCGGGAACTTCTTCGAGCGGCTCGGCTCCGAGCTGCTCTTCCATCTCGCCGGTCGACATGAAGTCGTCTTCCATCATGGGCTTCATGATGCGCCCCGTGATGCGGGCATTCTTCTCACCGCGATCATCCCCGCCCATCAGCTCGCGCATGCTCTCCGCAAGAGCCTTCTGCAGGTTGATCGTATTGAACTTGCCCATGTCGATGGTCTTGACACGGAAATCCGGTTCCTCATCGCCGGAAAGCAGTCCCGGTTCCGCGGATTCCGTCGTATACTCATCACTCTCGTAAGCCTCGATCTGGTCGGCGATGTCTTCTCTCCGGTCATAGATCGCCTGCTGTTCCGGTTTGAGCTTGGCATGGAGCATCTTGAGCTCCATGGCCTTGATCACAAAAGGCCCCTCACCGAACCAGGTGATCAGTTCGTCGCAGGTTTCCACGCATTTGGTACCCAGGCCGATGCGGTGATAGAGATATGCCAGCTGGTATGCCCATTCCTCACGGAAATCCTTGCGGTTGTACTCCTCAAGGAGACCGATCTGATCATCGATCGAAGCCCCGGTCAGCTCACCCAGCTTGTAGCGCAGGATATAGAGCTTGAGGTCGTTGGGCGCCATCTTCTTATATAACTCCATGAACTCCCAGGCTTTTCTGGGATTTTCGACCAGAATATAGAGTTCACAGAGGCTGTATACGATCGTTCTGTTCTTCGGGCTGTGATCATATGCCATGAGCATCAGCTCCAGCGCATCGTCATAGCGGCGGTTCAGCTGGTACAGCTCGCTGATCTTCATCAGCATGCTGAAGCTCCGCACCTTCCGCCAGTCGATCCGGTCCGCGATATCCGCCGCGTCCTGGAACTGTTCATTCGCGATCAGCATCATGATCTCATCCGATAGCAGCTTATATTCCTTCTTATCCACTTTCCCCTCCTATGCGCCGGAAAGCAAAACCGCCTCCTTAGTGCGCATAATATATGTAAACCACCATATCTTGTAGATTTTAACACACCGGAGGGATGATGTAAAGAAAAAGGGCAAAAAAACAGACCCGCCTTACGGCAGGTCTGTAAATCTCCATCCCCTCATACCCCTTTTTACTCCGGCATCTCTTCGTATGCCTTCAGGATCCTCTGCTGCAGTTCGTCGCGTGTTGCCGAATTGATCGGATGGGCTATGTCTTTGTAAGTCCCATCCTGAGCCTTCCTGCTCGGCATTGCAATGAACAGACCGTGATCGCCTTCGATTACCTTGATGTCGTGTATCACAAAGCAGTCTTCAATCGTGACGGAAACAACAGCCTTCAGCTTGCCCTCTTTGTCCACCCTACGGACACGCACGTCTGTGATGGTCATGCTGTCAACTCCTTTCCTTCAGGTTCACGCATGTTGCGCAACCCTAATTGAATTACAACTGCTACCGTACCGCCGGGTTGTCATTCAGGAGAGTCATTGATACAATGTATTCAGTTGCTTTATAAGATAAGTGACCGGCTCTAGATCACGTACCTTTCGTTCTTTTCCACAACGATCTTGATCCCGTCTTCGCCCCTATGCGAAGAGTTCGCCCTTATCGTTCCGCGTGCCTCTACGATGCAGTTCTCGATGTACGTGTTGTCACCGATGTACACATCATTAAGGATGATGGAATTCTTGATCGTGCAGTTGTTCCCCACAAATACCTTCTTGAAAATGACGGAGTCCTCGACCGTTCCGTTTATGATGCTTCCGCTGGCGACCAAGCTGTTTTTCACACTAACCCCCACATTATACTTGGCCGGAGGAAGATCATCGATCTTGGAATAGATATCCGGATAGGTTTTAAAGAAGAACCTGCGGATATCCGGATTCAGGAAATCCATGTTCGTTGCAAAGTAATCCTGCACCGTGGAAATGTTTTTCCAGTAATCCGTCATCTTATACGCATAGATCCGCTTGATGTCCTTATAGCGGATCAGGATATCGTTTACAAAGTCGTAACGATTTTCCTGCGCTGCTTTTTCGATCATTTCTACCAGCTGACGCCGGCGGATGATGTAGATCCCGCAGGAGATCGTATTGGAGCTGGCCTTCACGGGTTTCTCTTCAAACTCGGTGATGCGTCCGTCCATATCGGTCTTGACACAGCCGAATCTCTCGACGTTTACATTATTGCCAACTTCCTTACATACTACCGTAATATCCGCCTTCTTGTCAATATGATATTCTAAGACTTTATTGTAGTCCATCTTATAGACACAATCGCCGCTGGCAATGACAACATAGGGCTCATGGCTGTCCTTGATGAAGTCCAGATTCTGCGCGATCGAATCGGCCGTTCCGCGGTACCAGTCGGAGTTCTCGATGGTGCGGGTCGGCGTGAAAACATACATGCCGCCCTGCTTGCGCCCGAAATCCCACCACTTGGAGGAGCTCAGATGCTCGTTCAGGCTGCGGGCGTTGTCCTGGGTCAGCACCGCCACCTTCTGGATATGCGAATTGGTCATGTTGCTCAGCGCGAAGTCGATGCTGCGGTAGCTCCCTGCCACGGGCATGGCCGCAACGGCTCTGCGGCTGGCCAGCTCGCCCATCCTGCTGTTCTTCATGCCGCCGCCGGCCAGAATGATTCCCATTGCTCTCATATCAGTTGCCCTCCTTTATCAGAGATTTGCCGCTTCCCAGCGTCTTATCCGGATAATCGGATACCTCTGTTTTTCCGAAGACGACCGTATTCTTTCCGATGGTGACACCCGTGGGCACTTCCGTATGCTCGCCGATGCAGACCAGGCCGTGATTGTAGATCCTTGGATCCGTCTCGTTCTCGACTTCATCGCCGATGCCTGTCCTTACCCCATCCTTGATCACGGTATTCTCGGCGATGATCGTCTTGTTGATCTCGCAGTTCTCCCCGATCACCGTGTCGTTCATGATGATGGAATCGCGGATCACGGTACCCTTGCCGATCTCCACGTTGCAGCCGATGATGGAGGAATAAACCTCGCCGAAGATGGAAGCGCCTTCCCCGATGAGACTGCGCTCCACCATTCCCTCGGAAGAGATATACTGCGGTGTGAGCGTGTCGGACTTGGTGTAGATCTTCCAGTATTCCTCATAAAGATTGAATTCGGGAACGATATCGATCAGCTCCATATTGGCTTCCCAATAGGAATGAAGCGTTCCCACATCCTTCCAGTAGCCGTTGTACTCGTAGGCGTAGATCGGCGACTGGTTCTGATGGCAGTACGGGATCACGTGCTTTCCGAAATCCAGGGCGGGCTGGTCGGCCTTGGCGATCAGCGCCTCCTTCAGCGTCTTCCAGTTGAAGATGTAGATGCCCATGGACGCCAGATTGCTGCGGGGATTCTCGGGCTTTTCCTCGAAATCCACGATGCGGCGCGTCTCGTCGGTGATCACGATACCGAAGCGCTTTGCTTCCTCGATGGGAACCGGCATCACCGCAAGGGTGACTTCCGCGCCGTTCGCCTTGTGGAAGTCCAGCATGACTTCGTAGTCCATCTTGTAGATGTGATCGCCTGAAAGGATCAGCACATAATCCGGATTGAAGCTTTCCATGTAATCCAGATTCTGATAGATCGCGTTTGCGGTACCGGTATACCACTCGCTGTTCGTGCTCTTCTCATACGGAGGGAGCACCGTCACGCCGCCCACATTCCGGTCCAGATCCCAGGGGATGCCGATCCCGATATGCGTATTCAGGCGAAGCGGCTGATACTGGGTCAGCACGCCCACCGTATCAACACCGGAATCAATGCAGTTGCTCAGGGGAAAGTCGATGATCCTGTACTTTCCTCCGAAAGAAACCGCGGGCTTAGCGACTTTCCTGGTCAGTACCCCCAGCCTGCTTCCCTGGCCGCCGGCCAGCAGCATGGCTATCATTTCTTTTTTTACCATGAAATCACCTCGTTGCTTTCAGATTTTTGTAAACCCCCAGGCATTTTACGTCTTCCGCCATGCCTTATCCCCCGACCGCCGGTGCCCGGCCAAAAATACCCGCTCCGTCAAGTCTATTGTGTATTATAGCAGATAAAACCCAAAAAGTGAACGATTATTTTTTTACTTTTTCACAAAAAGCATATCGGGCGCTTTGTGTAAATGCACAATTCCAGCGACCGGGCCGCACCGACTTTTGTTGATAATTGTGCCACTTCCCTTTTTTCGGTGCCTTTGCTATAATTGCCTTGCGAAAACGGAGGTGAACACCATGTATCAGATCGATTTTCAAAAGCCCATACGGGTACACTTCATAGGCATCGGCGGCATCAGCATGAGCGGACTGGCCCGGATCCTTCAGACCGAAGGTTTTTCCGTCTCCGGCTCGGACCGGCAGGACTCCGAACTCCTGACTCCGCTCCGTGAACTCGGGATCGAGGTACAGATCGGACAACGCGCCGAAAACATCACCGACGACATCGGGCTTGTCGTTTATACGGCAGCCATCTCGCACGACAATCCCGAATTTGCCGAGGCCGAAAAACGCGGGCTTCCGATGATGAGCCGCGCAACCCTCCTCGGACAGATCATGAAAAACTACCGCGTCCCCATAGCCGTTTCGGGAACACACGGCAAGACCACGACCACCTCCATGATCTCGGAGATCCTGATGGCGGCAGGCTGCGATCCCACGCTCAACATCGGCGGTGTCCTGAAAAGCATCGACAGCAACACCCGCATCGGCGGCCGGGACTATTTCGTTGCGGAAGCCTGCGAATATACCAACAGTTTTCTCGAATTTTTCCCCCGTATCGGGATAATATTAAATATAGAAGAAGATCATCTGGATTTCTTTAAGGATCTGGACGATATCCGGCATTCTTTCCGGCGTTTCGCCGGGCTGCTTCCGGAAGACGGCTGCCTGATCCTTGGCGGCTCCGTCCCCGACCGGGACGCGTTCTGTTCGGGCCTGCGATGCCGTGTCGTCACCTTCGGCGAAGAGGAGGGCTGCGATTACCGCCCCGAAGAGATCCGCTTCGACGAAAACGGCCTGGGAAGCTATACCCTGGTGCACAGGACAAAGGACGGGAGCACGGAACGCTTTGCCGTTTCCCTGAGCCTGCCCGGCCGCCACAACATCACCAACAGCCTGGCAGCACTTGCAGCCAGCGATGAGCTGGGCCTTTCCCGGGAGACCGCCCTTGCGGCACTTGCGCGCTTTGACGGCCCCAGACGGCGCTTTGAAAAGAAGGGCGAGCTGGGCGGCATCACCATCATGGACGACTACGCCCATCATCCCACCGAGATCCGCGCCACGCTCAAAGCCGCATCCAACGTGCCCCACAAGACGCTGCGCTGCGTCTTCCAGCCTCATACCTACACCAGGACCAAGGCCTTTCTGGATGAGTTTGCAGACGCCCTATGCCTGGCCGATGAGGTGATCCTCACCGACATCTATGCTGCAAGAGAAAAGAACACCGTGGGGATCTCCTCTGTCGATCTGCAGAAAAAACTGCGGGAAAAGGGGAAGGACGCCCTGTATTTCAGCTACTTTGACGATATCGAGACCTATCTGCTGGGCCATGCGGAAGCCGGCGACCTGATCCTGACCATGGGAGCCGGGGATGTGTGCCGGATCGGCGACCGGCTTTTGGGGAAATAAGACCTGCCTGTGCCCCGATTTTTTTTCGACAACTTTTTGTGAATATCTTTCCCTCTAAACGGGCGGGTAATTTTCCCGTCCGTTTATGTTATCCACATCATCCACAAACCCGCAAAGCCTTAATGGCTATGGACTTGTGGATACGATTCCTTGCTTTTCACCGTCCACGTGCTATACTTCATCTTGCGATTCCAAGAAAAAAAAGAATAACGGACGGTCAGAAAATGGACAGCACAAATGTTATCCGACTTACAATCGACGATAGCAGTAATATGACTCTGCTCTCGAACTCTTTTATCGATCATTACATGAAGGATGCCAATGACGCACAGATCAAACTATATCTGTACCTTCTGCGCACGGTAAACTCCGGGCGCAAGGCAGATCTGTCCGTATTGAGCGACTTTCTGAACTATACCGAGAAGGACATCCTGCGCGCACTCCGCTACTGGGAGCGCCGCGGCGTTCTCGCCCTCAGCTACCGCCGGACCAGGATGGTCTCCGGTGACGATTTCTGCGGCGATGAACTGGAAGGGATACGCCTGATCCCGCTCAGCACGCCCCAGGCGCAGCCTGCCGTGCACGCGGAAGTCTCCGCCCCTGTCACAGAGGGCCCTGCAAGACTGCAGCGCATTCCCGCAGAGGAAACGCCTGCGGAGAACCCGCGGCAGGCAGCCGTACGTGCCGTGCCTCAGCTCCCCGATCCGGAGCAGGTACGCGAGGCCTACAGCCTGGACGAGCTCCGCGCCTTCAAGAATTCACCGGAGACCTCGTGGCTCATCACAGCGGCCCAGCAGTACCTCGGCCGTCCGCTGAACCCTTCGCAGATGCGCAGTCTCCTGTTCTTTTCCGATGCCCTGCACATGGACGGAAAACTGATCGACTATCTGCTGCAGTACTGCATCGGAAGCGGAAACGACAGCTTCCGTTATATCGAAGCAACCGCCCTGGCCTGGGCCGAACAGGGGATCAGCGATGTGGATGCCGCCCGCAAGCAGAACAGCAGCACTCCCGACCGGGAAACGCGCCGCATCATGAAGCTTCTGGGACGCAGCGGCAATCCCGCTCCCACGGAGCAGCGCCTGATCCGCCGCTGGCTGGTTAGCTACGCCCTTCCCATGGAGGTGATCGAGGAAGCCTGCAACCGCGCCGTGCTGGCCGTGGACGCAAACCGCTTCCCTTATACCGAAACGATCCTCCGGCAGTGGCACGAAAAAGGCGTCCGCAGTCTGGAGGATGTAAAAGCCGCCGACGAAGCTTTCCGGCAGAGCCACGCACAGCCCGCTCCCAAACGCGTTGCCGCCTCCGCTCCCAGACAGGGAAGCAGCAATTTCAACAACATTGAACAGCAGGATTACGATTTTGAAGAACTCAGCAAAAAGCTGATCAACAACCACTAAGGATCTTGGCATGCCGCTGACAAACGAGGAATACGCAAAAATCCAACATATCTATGAAGAACGCCGGCGTGCCGACGAGTACGCTCTTGCGGAGCGTTTAAAGGAGATCCGCGAGCGCATCCCTGCCTACCGCGAAACGGAGGAGAGCATCATCGACGCCTCCGTATCCTGCAGCCGCAGCCTGATCGGCATATCGGACGAAGGGAAACGTGCGGCGAAACTGAAGGAACTTCACGAGACCCTGGATGGCCTCAGCAAACAGAAGGCAGAACTGCTGGCACAGTACGGTTATCCGGCCGACTATGCCTCGCTTCACTGGCAATGCGAAAAATGCCGGGACAGCGGTTTTGTAAACGGAGAAAAATGCAGCTGCTTCAAACAGCTGGAGATCGACCTCCTCTACGATCACTCCAATCTGCGCGTGATCCTGGAACAGAACAATTTCTCACTGCTATCCTATGATTACTATACCGGCGAGCATCTGCGTCATTTCGAGGAAGCTGTAAGGGAATGCCGTTCCTTTATTGAAGATTTCGATTCCGAATACCGCAATCTGCTGTTCTACGGCACGGTCGGGACCGGAAAATCCTTTTTATCCGCCTGTGTTGCAAAAGAACTACTTGACACGGGCCATTCTATCATTTATTTTAGTGCACAGCAGTTGTTCCAGACTATCTCGGGAAGCTATTATGACAAGGACAAATCGGAGCTCAACAGCCTCTACGGGCATCTGTACGAGTCCGATCTCCTCATCATCGACGATCTGGGCACCGAAATGGTCAACGAATTCACAAGGACGCAGCTGTTTAACATTATCAACGAACGCGCTCTCAGAGAGCACTCCACAGTCATTTCGACCAATCTGGAACTGCAGCAGATCCGGGAATTATACTCCGACCGGCTCTTTTCACGACTGGCCGACCACTGTCGGATCTGTCACATGACCGGAAAGGATATCCGGCTCCAGAAAAAACTGGAAGCAGAATATAAGAAACCATTGTAATCCAATCGGAAGAAAGAGAGGTCATCAACATGGCTCCGCAAAAGGACGAGCTCCGCAATCTGGACACCATCCCCGTAGGTTCTCTCGGGATCATCCCTCTGGAGGGATGCCGGCATCTGGGGGAAAAAGTTGACCATTATCTGGTCAAATGGCGTACCGAACGTGAGAATGAGCACGCAGACACCCTGGCCTTTTCCGGCTACAAGAGGGACAGTTACATCGTAGAAACCAAAGTCCCCCGTTTCGGATCCGGCGAAGCAAAGGGCATACTGCTGCAATCCGTCCGCGGCCACGACCTTTACCTCATGGTGGATGTGTGCAATCACAGCCTGACCTATTCCCACTTCGGAGAGATCACACACATGTCTCCGGACGATCACTACCAGGACCTGAAGCGCATCATCGCCGCTCTGGGCGGCAAGGCAAGGCGCATCACCGTGATCATGCCTTTCCTTTATGAAAGCCGCCAGCACAAGCGCAGCACCCGGGAATCCCTGGACTGTGCCATTGCTTTGCAGGAGCTGGTCAACATGGGCGTTGAGAACATCATCACCTTTGATGCTCATGACCCCCGCGTGCAGAACGCCATCCCGCTGAGCGGTTTCGAGACCGTTCAGCCGGCCTACCAGTTCATCAAGGCGCTTTGCAAAAACATTCTGGATCTTCAGATCGATGCAAGTCACATGATGGTCATCAGCCCCGATGAGGGCGGCATGAGCCGTGCGATCTACATGGCAAACGTCCTCGGACTGGATGTAGGCATGTTCTACAAGCGCCGTGACTACACACGCATCGTGAACGGCCGCAACCCCATCGTAGCCCACGAATTCCTGGGCTCGGATGTGGAAGGCAAGGACATGATCATCGTCGATGACATGATCGCTTCCGGCGAAAGCATGATCGAGGTGGCGCGCGAGCTCAAGAAGCGCAAAGCCAACCGCATCTTCTGCTTTACCACCTTCGGCCTGTTCTCCAGCGGTCTGGACGCTTTCGACAAAGCTTATGAAGAGGGACTCTTCAACAAGGTGCTGACCACCAACCTGGTCTACCAGTCTCCGGAGCTTCTGTCGCGCGGCTGGTATATCAGCTGTGACATGAGCAAGTACATTGCATACATCATCGATACGCTGAACCACGATACTTCCATCAGCGATCTTCTCGATCCGAGCGAAAGGATCCAGAACCTGATAACAAGATACAAGAAGGAGCAGGCCGGGAACACCTGATAAAAAATTTCCCTGTGAGTTCGAAACCATCCTCACATTAAACAAAACTAAGGAGAATCAAAATGAACAAAAAGATCCGTTTTCTTGTACAGGGGGCACTCATCGCCGCCCTGTACGTGGTGATGACCTATGTTGCCAATCTCTTCGGTCTGGCAAGCGGGGTCATTCAGGTGCGCATTTCCGAAGCACTCACCGTACTCCCCTTCTTTACGCCGGCGGCGATCCCGGGCCTGTTCGTGGGATGCCTGCTGTCCAATCTTCTGACCGGCTGCGCCCCCTGGGACGTGGTATTCGGAAGCCTGGCCACTTTGCTCGGCGCCCTGGGGACCTATGCCATTGCCCACAGCGGCAAAGGCTCCAAGCTCATCAAAAAATGGGCAGCACCACTGCCGCCCATTCTTGCCAACACTCTGATCATTCCCTGGGTACTCCGTTTCGTCTATGCCGCTCCGGACAGCATCCCTTTTCTGATGCTCACGGTAGGCGCCGGAGAGGTCATATCCTGCGGATTCCTGGGACTGATCCTGCTCTTTGCCCTGGAACCCCGGGCCGGGCACATCTTCCGAAACGCTTAATCCCAGAGTTTTTCCGGGTATACCCCCTGCTCCTTCAGGCGGGCTATGGATTCCATCACGAAGGGCTTGTCCTCACGGTAGGTGACACCAAACCACTTATCCGTTGAGGAAAGTATCTTCACGGAAGCCCTGCCTTCCCGGATCATGCGTCCCACCTCGATGGGGATGAAGCACTCGCTCTTCAGCGGGTTCTTTTCCACTTCTTCCCGGAAAAAGCGCGACACCGACTCTTCCAGTTCGTCAAAGATCCCGGGCTGGAATCCCCACATGTTCATGGATACCAGCGTGTCCACGGAGATATCGTTCCAGCTTGCGCCGTCATCCTGCGTATAGCGCGCCCCATCAGCCGTCTTTTCGATCTTGGTCAGTTCCTCGATATGGGTAAGGAAGTGCTTTTCATCCATGCGGCAGCATCCTCTGGCCACGCTTCCGTGCTCGGTCAGGGTATTCTTCAGCTGATAGCCCACCATGCAGAAGGGCAGCAGGCCTTCCGCCGCAGCCTCCGGCTTCTCCAGAAACTCCACGAGGGAACGGTAGGCGCTCACGCCGTAGTAGTCATCGGAATTGATCACGGCAAAGGGCTCCTTCACCACGTCCTTGCAGCAGAGGATCGCGTGGGCGGTCCCCCAGGGCTTCACACGGCCTTCCGGGATCGTTGCTCCCGCCGGGATCTTATCCAGTTCCTGAAAAACATATTCCACTTCGGTCTTTCTGGCAACCGCATCGCCGACCAGTTCCCGAAAATCCTTCTCGATCTCTTTCTTTATGATGAAGACCACCTTGCCGAAACCGGCGCGAAGTGCGTCATACATCGAGAAATCAATGATCTTGTGGCCGGCCCCGTCGATGGGATCCATCTGCTTCAGGCCACCGTAACGGCTTCCCATGCCTGCTGCCAGCAATACCAGTGTCGGTTTTGTACTCATAGCATACCTTCCTTTCCGTTTAAACAAAAGTCGCCCGCGGCGCTATTCTTCTTCCCTATCATAACAGACTTCCGGCGCTTCTTCAACCGCGTGACTCAGCAAAAAATCATGCCACAGGTCGTAGTGGTTCGCCTTCAGGTGCACATGATCAAAGGTGAAATCCGCGGGAAGACAGCCGTCCTCATCGTCATACACCTCGTTCACGTCGATATAAACGCAGCCAAGCTCTTCGCTCAGCTCCCGAAGCGCTTCGTTGCGCTCGTTCAGATAGGCGTTCTTGAACACCTTGTCCCTGCGGTCCAGGACCGAGCTCACATGCATGATGGCCTGCACATAGATGATCGCATCCGGCTGCAGTTCACGGATCTCCTCGAGCACCTCCCGGTATTTTGCGATGAAATAATCCACATCCCCGACACCCACTTCGTTGATGCCGCTCATGATGTAGACCTTTGCGTACTGTTCTTTCTTCAGCCCGTCCCGCACGCTGCTCACCGACTTGTCGGTTTCCGGCTTTGTTTCCATCATCTTGAAGATGTTCATCGAGGTCCTGGCCAGGAAATGCGCGTTCTGCATGCCCGCGTACTCGCGGACACCGACCATGCGGGAGTCCCCGATAAAGACAGCATCATCAAAGTAGCTCTGGTCCACCGTGACAAAGCGGGGCTTCTCCTCCACAGGCTCAGGTTCCGGCTCTGGCTCGGGTTCCGGTTCCGGCAACGGCGTGGGTTCCGCTTCCGGCTCTGCCGCAGGCTCTTCCCCGGGCCCTGCCGCATCCTCCGAAACTGCCGGCTCTTCCTCCTCGCCTTCTTCTTCGGGCTCATCCGCCGCATCCATCGCAAGATAGAGATCGGATTCCTCTGCGTTCCAGGGGAAGATCCCTTCCCGCATCGACAAAAGCGCCGTGACGATCCCCGAGGCCGCCTCTGTTCCCTCCGGCGGGGCATAGTAGCCCTGCTTTTCCATGTAAAGGCCGTAAAGCTCCAATGCAAGGCTCAGGGCCACGATCAGGATAAATGTCAGATTCTTCTTCATCTTTCCTCTCAAAAACGGTAATACAGGAACGGGTTATCCAGCCCCTGCGCCAAAAAGTACACCGACAGGAAAAAGATCAGCAGGCATGCGATCACGCCCACGGGTCCCTTCAGCCGCCGGAACAGAAAACGTTTCACCGGCGGAATGCAAAAGAGCAGCGCCGATGCAAAACTCAGAAGATAAGTCTCCCCGTAGCGCAGAAAATCGCTCGGGTTGACGTTGGAATCGTAATTCGCGGGCAGGAAAGGAAAGAGCCGGGTAAAGTAGATCCCGAGCTGCTGCATGTCCGTAACGGCAAATATCGTCCAGGACAGCGGGATCACCAGCAGCATGTAGGGAACGGAAAGGAAGCGCAGCTTCTCCAGGCAGCGCCCCCAAAAAAGCCTCTCCAGCGTCAGAAGCACGAAGAACAGGAGCCCCCAGATCACGAAATTCCACTCCGCCCCGTGCCAGAGGCCGGTCAAAAGCCAAACGACCAGCAGATTCCGGACCGTACGCAGTTTCCCCTTCCTGTTGCCCCCGAGAGGGATATAGACATACTCCCGGAACCAGCGCCCCAGGGTGATATGCCAGCGGCGCCAGAACTCCGAGGCGCTTCTGCTCACATAGGGATCGCGGAAGTTTTCCGGCAGCGAAAAGCCCAGCATACGGCCCAGTCCGATGGCCATCATGGAATATCCGTAAAAGTCGAAATAGATCTGGAAGGAATAGGCCCAGCTTCCCATCCAGGCCAGCGGTGCTGAGATACTCTCGTAGCCGATGCGCCCCAGATCCGTCCACAATACGCCGATGCGGTTCGCGATCAGGACCTTGGCGCCCAGGCCCAGAACGAAGAGCTTCACGCCCTCCGCCACATCCTCCGCCGAAACCTGCCTGTCCGAGATCGCATCACGCACCTCTCCCCAGTTCACGATGGGCCCCGCGATCAGCTGCGGAAAAGCGGAGATATAGGTCGCCACCTTCAGCGGACTGCGCTCCGCGGGATGAACCCGTCGGTATACGTCCGTCACATAGGAGATCATCTGAAAGGTATAAAAACTGATCCCTATGGGGTTTTCCAGATAGATCTCCGGAATGAGCGGAAGATCCGCCGAATGGAGCAGCAGATTGATGTTGTGCATCACAAAACCGGTGTATTTGAAGACAAAGAGCATCCCGAGATCAAAGATCACCGCGATCAGAAAATACCGCTTTCTCCTGCGTCTGCCGTTCGGTCCCTCTTTCCTCTCCGCGGCGATGGCCATGGTCATGCGGTAGTTCACCGCGATCGAGACCAGCATCAGCAGCACGTAGCGCGGTTCTCCCCAGGCATAAAAAAACAGACTGCCCAGAGTCAGTACTGCGTTCTTCACATCCGTGCTCCATCGTTTCCCCTGGGGGATCAGAAAATAGAGCAGCAGAAAAACAGGCAAAAAGCGATATATAAACGTAAGGCTCGAAAAAACCATAAATTGTACTCTTTTCTACTTGACGTAGTATTCAATACTATGTTATATTGTCTTTGCAATTTGAAAGCTGTTTCATCCATGCAACATAATAACACAAATCGAAGGTAATTTATTATGGAAAACAAAAAAATTTTCAATTTCGGAGCTAACGATATGAGTTATGAGATCCTTACCGATTCTTCCAGCAATCTGACACAGGATCTGTTGGACAAATACCGGATCCGCATGATCAGCTACACCAGCACCGTGGACGGCGAAGAGTTCGTCTGCTTCTCCCCGACCAGGGACAACGAGGCCGCAGGCAAGCGTTTCTATGACGCTATGCGCTCCGGTTCGGACGTGCGCACCACGCTGATCAACATGGACCGTTTTGCCGGCTTTTTCGAGCCCATCCTCAAAGAAGGGCGCGATATCCTCTTTGTCTGCATGTCCGGCGGTCTTTCCGGCACCATCCAGGCTGCCCGCATCGCCGCTGAGGACCTGCTGGAGAACTATCCCGGGCGGAAGATCATCTGTGTCGACTCGCTCTCCGCTTCTCTGGGTGAGGGACTGATGGTCATGAAGCTTTCCCGCCTGCGCGCTGCAGGCGCCACTCTCGAGGAAGCTGCGGCCTATTATGAGCGCAACAAACTGAAGATGAACCACATCTTCACGGTCGGAGACCTGAAATATCTGAAGAAGGGCGGCCGCATCTCCGCAGCGGAAGCGGTGATCGGCAACCTTCTTTCCATCAAGCCGATCCTCAAAGCCAACGACGACGGCTGCATCGTCATTCACGACAAGGTCCGTACCCGCCGCAGGGCACTGGATTACCTGACCGAGATGACCAAGGCCAGGATCAGCCGCCCCGCCTTCCAGACCATCGGCATCGCCCACTGCGACGCCCCCATGGAGGCCGATTACATCGCGAACCGCCTGCGCAGGGAACTGCCTGTCCAGGACGTGATCGTACGCTACTATGACCTTTGCACGGGCTCCCACGTCGGCCCCGGCACCATCGCCATCTTTTTCCTGGGAGAAGACCGTATGGGTTCCGCCCCGGAAAAGCTGAAGAAAGCCATCAGCTGACCTGAGCCGCGTTACCCCCAAAACGCTGATGCCCATAAACCGTATGCCAAAAAACCCCCGGCCAACGCCGGGGGTTTTGCTTTTTCCTTATTTTGCAGCGCCTGTCCGTCAGCGCCTTTTTATTCTCCCATCTGTTCCGTGACCAGGACGTTCGCTCTCGCGATATGCTTCAGCACTTCCCGTATCATGTGCTCGCGCTTCGGCAGATACCTGCAGCACAGAAGCGCTTCGCTGAGCCCTTCGGGCACGTCATAGAGCTCCAGGAAATCCCTCAGCTCTCTCCAGTCGTAGCACTTGCTCTGTTCCTCAAAGAATTCGGTGATCTCCAGCGCTTCCTTGTCCGCAAAGCCCTCTTCCAGAAGCAGCTCGTAGATGTCTTCGATCACCAGGAGCGGGTAACGCTTGAACCAGCGTTCACGGTACACTCTGCCGCGTACATCGTATTTTGCGTGCAGCATCGTCACCGCATCACACATCTGCCAGAAATTCCCCGGCCGGAGCTCTTCCATGATGGAACGGGCACGCTCGCTGGTCTGCACCCTGCAAAGATCCTCCCAGGAAAGTCTTCGGAAATCCCGCGGATCCACCCCTGCTTCGATCAACAGCTCGTTGATCCAGGTGGAATTGATACACAACGCACAATAGCCGGACTGAAAGCCCAGATCACGGATAATGAAGCGATATCCCCTGTTTCTCAATGATCTACTCCTCTTTCCCCTCGCCGGAACACCGGATCGAATTTGCGCAGCACCTGCGCGATCCGACTGCAAACAGCAGCACCGTATCTCCCCTTTTCGACAGGTTCATGCGGCACAAGATTTAGTATTTCCGGCCATACAAACCCACGTTTTCCATTATACACATTTTTTCAGAAAATGGTAGTCTTTTTTTCCATATTTTGTGTTTTTCCTTTCAAAAATCTACAAGTCTTTGTTTACCCGCAAAAAAAGGGAGCTGCAGGGCTTTTCTCCCCCGCAGCTCCCGTATTTACCATATCTTGTAAGCAAATGCCCGCGATCGCCCCGTCCTCAGGCCCGGAACACTCAGCCGGCGTATCCGTTCGGATTGTTCTTCTGCCAGTTCCAGCTGTCCCTGCACATCTCGAGGATGCCCTTCTCCGCTTTCCAGCCCATTTCACGCTCGGCCTTGGACGCATCGCAGTAATTCTCGGCGATATCGCCCGGACGGCGGTCGCAGATCTCGTAGGGGATCTTCACGCCAGAGGCTTCCTCAAAGTTTTTGACGATGTCAAGAACGCTGTATCCCTTGCCGGTCCCCAGATTGTAGATTGCAAGCCCGCAGCCGGCCTTGATGCGCTCCAGGGCTTTCACATGCCCCTTTGCCAGATCCACCACGTGGATGTAGTCGCGGACACCCGTTCCGTCCGGCGTGGGGTAATCATTCCCGAAAACCCTGAGGAAGGGCTGTTTTCCGACCGCCACCTGGGTGATATAGGGCATCAGATTGTTCGGGATGCCGTTGGGATCCTCCCCGATCCTTCCGCTGGGATGCGCCCCGATGGGGTTAAAGTAACGCAGCAGCACGATGTTCCACTCCGGATCCGCCTTCTGGATGTCCGTAAAGATGGTTTCCTGCATGGCCTTGGTGGAACCGTAGGGGTTCGTGCACTTCTTCACGGGATCCTCCTCCGTGACGGGCACCCGGTCGGGATCGCCGTATACGGTCGAGGAAGAAGAAAAGATCAGGTTCTTCACCCCGTTCTGCCGCATCACATCCACAAGGGTGAGCGTCCCGCCGATGTTGTTCTCATAGTATTCCCAGGGCTTCGCCACCGATTCTCCCACAGCCTTCAGTCCTGCGAAATGGATGCAGCTGTCGATCTGTTCCTGACGGAAGAGCCCTTCCAGCCCTTCCCGGTCACGGATATCGATCTTGTAGAACTTTACGGGCTTTCCCGAAAGTTCCTCCACACGCTTCAGCGACTTTTCCGTGGAATTGGACAGATTGTCAATCACCACCACATCATAGCCGGCCTCCTGCAGTTCCAAAACCGTGTGGCTTCCGATGAAACCGCTGCCGCCGGTAACCAAAATTGCCATTGTTGTTTCCTCCTCTCCGCTTTATCCTTCTGCTTAACAAATGCGGGCTTTCCGGATTTTATTGCAAGCCCCTACATCTGGTGTTTGACGATCTGGTATTCGTCCCCCGCCCGGAAAAACGGACATTGCTGTTCTTCCCTGCTCAGGAGCCGGTACATATCGTCCTCGTCCATGCCGTTTTCCTTTACACAGACATAATCGTCAAACTCTTCATCGTATTCCAGATACATGCACTGCTCACAGGGTCCCGACATTTTTCCCACCTTTCCTTATGTCCGTGTTTTCTTCCAAACAGCTTGCGCTTACAACGCCAGCACGATGCCGCCGGGATTCTCATAGATGGTGCTGAGGCCTCCGGCATTCAGGATCTTGATGTCCTCAAAGCCAAAGCGCTCCTTCAGGACATGCGCGACCCTTGTACAAAGCTCTTTGCTGTCGCATTGCGTGATCCTCACCTTGCGGCTCTTGTCCAGATCCATTTTCTCGATCTGAAGGAGCAGCTTGTTCACTGCCCGGTGCATCCCGATCCCCTGATCCACCTGTTTGACCTCTCCCATGTCACCCATCAGAACCGGCTTGATGTTCATGGTGGTCGCCACGATCGCCTTCAGTCCCTTCAGGCGTCCGTTCTTCTTAAAGGTTTCCAGATCATCCAAAACAAAGATCGTCTTCATGTCATCACGAAAAGCCTCCACGCTTTCCACGACTTCCTCAAAACTCTTTCCGGCCTGTACAGCCTCCTCAATCTTCTCGGCGATCAGATGCTCCCCAGCTGCCGCGCTCCAGCTGTCAAACACATGGATGCGCGCGTCCTCATGATCCTCCAGAAACATCTCCTTCGCAACGCTCGCGCTGTTATACACGCCGCTCAGCTTCGAGGAGATCGTTACCACATAATTATCGGCCTCTGCATCAAAAGCCTGATAAAATGCGTCCGGCGAAGGACAGGCCGACCTGGGATAAGAAGGATCCGCCTTCATCAGGGCGATCCAGTCCTCCTGTGTCTTTCTTCCGTCATCCGGATATTCCACACCGCCGATGATGATCGACATCGGCACACTTACATGGTTTCCGCTTCTTTTTTCCAGTTTAGTAAAATCACAGCAGCTGTCCCCTATGATCTTATAAGCCATTCTTTTCTCCTTTTCTCAGTTCCCGACGCGTTTTTTCTCTGTATCCGCGCCTTTGACAAGCTCCGCACAAACTGCTCCGCTGATCATCGCCAACGCTCCGACGATCAGACCGATCGCCAGCTGTGCAAACAGTTTCTGCTTCATCCTTTTTTATCCTCCTTTCGCCGGGTATAAAGAACTACGGTATCTCCCGCCTCAAGTTTCATTTTTCCGTTGGGGATCAGGATCTTTTTGCCCCGGCGTATCATCACGATAAAGCTCTGCCGTGAGATATCCAGATCCCGGATCTCCTGACCGTTCCATTTATGTCTCTCCTTCAGCTGTATCTCCGTAAGGCTTAAGTCCAGATCATCCATTTCCCCGTCCATCGCCAGAACCAGGGAATCGCCCTCCGCAAGCTCCAGAACGCCCCTCGGCACCAGGATCTTGTCCTCTCGCTGCACGGCGGCGATCAGGATCGTGCGGGGAAGCCCCAGCTCGGAGATCTTTTTCCCGATCCACTGATCCCCCCGTTTCAGTTCCACGCGGATGAACTGCAGATCCGTTACAGCCGCCTCCTCCGCCTGGGCACGCATCTTCTCGTACTGCTCCACGAAACCGGCGGATATGATACCCGTGGGGATCGCCACCAGGCCCACCCCCAGCATGGTGATCCCCATGCCGAATAGCTTGCCCGCCGCAGTGATCGGGTAGATATCCCCGTAGCCCACCGTAAGCAGCGAAGCAACAGCCCACCACAGGCCCGACAGGGCATTGTCAAACGCTTCCGGCTGCGCCGCGTGCTCCAGACTGTACATGGACAGGCTGGCCGCCAGCATCAGCATCAGGATCACAAACACGGAGGAGATCAAAAGCTTTGCCTTGTTGCGTATGACCTCCGTGATCACATTCAGGGAATCAAAGTAGGCATTGACACGGAAGATGCGGAAGATACGCATCACGCGGAAGATCCGGAAGGCTGCCATGCCGCTGGGGAAAAAGACCGGCATATAGTATGGCAGGCAGGACAGGATATCCACCAGACCGTTGAAGGACAGGACATAGCGAAGGAGGGCCGCCGGTTCGCTGAGCTTCGGATAGATGCAGCCGGCCGTCCACAGACGCAGGATCAGGTCCAGGGCAAAAAAAGCTACCGTGATGCCTTCGATCAGCTCAAGCAAAGCCCCGTAGCGCCGGATCATCTCATCAAAGGTCAGCATCACGCTGACCGTAAGGTTGATGGCGATAAAGCCGAAGTTGATCACATCATAGGCGCGGCCGACAAAATCCTCAACATAGCCGACTTCGATGATCTCCGATATTCGTTTGCGGAGTCTGCCATAGGCAGATGACTGTTGTTTTTTCATCATTTTCACTCTGAATCCTTATTGTATCATATCAGGCAGGAAGAGAAAAGAACCAATCGGAAACAGCCGGCCGCGGCGGTTACTGTACAAACCTTAGCCGAACACGGATCTTCTGCATGCGTGGCTCGGAACTCGGGCGCTAATGCCACGGATCATAACTTGAAATGAAGAGCAGGGAAATCTATAATAAATCGGAAGCCAAAGCTTTGCTGCATTGGCCCCGGAAAACCGGCCGGGTATCTAATAAGGAGGGATAAGGAAAATGCCGCCTTCACATCACAGCAGTTCCCATCACAGCAGTTCATCGCACCGCAGCTCGTCCCACAGCCGCTCGCACCGGAGCTCGAGCCGCAGCCACAGCTCGCATTCGTCGTCCCACCACTCGTATTCCACATCGAGCAGGTCGCGTTCGTATTCTTCCGGCGCAGGCGCATCCCGTTCCTACAGGAGCGTCCCGGTGGTACGTACACGCACGAACCAGCCTGTGGGCTGGACGGATTCCCAAAGCAGCATCAAGCATTACCGCTTGAAAAACCACGATTACGATTATTACCCCGCATCCTGGGTCACGCCGGACGGAAAGCATTTTGAGGAAGGCTACTACGATGAGAACGGACAGCATTACCGGAATCTGTTTGTTCCCGGCTCCACGATGATGCTGGTATGCGAATACTGCGGCAATCACATGATGTATACCTGCAAGGAAGGGGATCTGCCCGTCTGCAACGGCTGCGGCGCCCGCTTTACCGCAGACGTAACGGATCAGGCGCCGGAAGAGCCATATGCCGGGCAGGCGGCGGAAACAGCCGAAAGACCCAACGTCATGAAATGGGTCCTCATAATCGCTGCCCTGTATCTCGGAAGCCTGCTCGTAAGAGGCATGTGGCATAGCCTGGCCGCAAGGATCGTCAGGCCCTTTTCGGAATATCCGGCAGCGGAGACCCGTACGGTCACCTCGCCGGAAAAGGAGTCGATCTATGTGAACGAGATCGGCCGTACCTGCTATCTGGACGGGGAGGACTGGTATGACAGCGTAACGGATTGCTGGTTCTGGTTCAATGACGAAACCGCGCCGTACCAGTGGCAGTACTGGTATGAAGGGATCTCTTCGGATTACGGTGATCACGGCTGGATGGAATACGATATGGATTCCGGCCAATGGTATATAGAAGTCCGAGACGGAGACTGGGAAGTGCTTCCGGACCGGTATGACACTTCGGGCTTGTGGCATTTTACCGATGAATACGTAAATCCGTTTCCGTAAGCGTAAAAAAGCGGGGCTTCACACGCCCCGCTTTTTCCCGTATTTTTCCAGCAGTTCCGCCATTTCTTTCTTTACCTTCAGCTCCAGTTCCCGGGCAGACAGGCGTCTGCAGTTGTTTCCCCAGGCCACCGTCTGCTCCAGCCGGTCCGAGGTCGCCACGGTAACATCGCACTTCTTCCCATGCTTCGCGGTAAAACGCTCGATGTACTGATCCGCCGTCTCCCCTTCCGCGGTAAAGACCACCGTCATATCCCCGATCTCCTGCTCCGACCTGGCACGGCCCTTGATCCTATAGGCATCAAAGACCAGCACGATCCTGCTGTCCACGGCTCCGCGGTAATCGGAAAGGATGTCGATCAGCTTGTCCCTGGCACTGTCGATGTTCACCGCCGCAAGAGTCTTCAGTTCCTCCCAGGCAAAGATGATATTGTAGCCGTCCACAACCAGGTACTTCGTTTTGGGCTCGGCCGGCTCATAGCGGTATCCCGCATAGGCCTCATCAAAGCTGTATTCCTTCGGAGTTCCCTTCCCGTTCTGCCAGTCCCCGACTCCTTTCCGCCTGTCGTGCTCGCTCTGTATGTCGGAATCGCTGTTGGAATAAAAGGTCCGGTTCAGGATACGGTCCACCTCATCCGTCCCGATGCTGCCGGGCTCCTGCGGCTTTGCGCTTTCTTTCTGCCGTGCGGCAAAGGCCTGCGCTTCCTCTTCTTTGAGCACATTGTTCTCCGAAAAAGGCTGCAGGTCGCTTTCCACATGCATGTAGTCCCGCACCTCATTCCAGGGCACCACAAAGCCCGCCCCGTGGGCGCAGAAAACGGAATCCGGGGTATTGCGCAGATCGCTCTCCGGAAGATAGGCCGCCTTTTCGATCACTTCCTCCGCATTATGACAGGGTCCGTAACCCGCCAGCTCCAGCGAGATCTGTCCCATGCCGCCGGTATAGGCTGCCAGCTCCTTTGCGTAGTTCCGGATCGCACTCACCGGCGCCCTTCCCGACAGAAACGCGGTGCCTTCCAGGATTTCAGGCGCATTGACTGTTCCGCTCATGGCATCCACATCCGTCATGGCCCTTCCGACATTCTCTGCCGGCAGCTCCATGCGGAACTGATAAAAGGGCTCCAGCAGGATGCTCTCCGCCTGCATCAGACCCTGACGCACGGCGCGGTAGGTGGCCTGACGGAAATCCCCGCCCTCCGTGTGCTTCGGGTGCGCCCTGCCGGTCAGGATGCGGATCTTCATGTCCGTGATCGGGCTGCCCGTGAGCACCCCGCGATGCACCTTTTCCCGCAGATGCGTCAGCACCAGACGCTGCCAGTTCTTCTCCAGGATATCTTCGCTGCAGAGCGAGCCGAAGCTGAGACCGCTGCCGCGCTCATCCGGCTCCAGCAGCAGATGGACCTCCGCATAATGCCTCAGGGGCTCAAAATGCCCGATCCCCTCCACTGGCGCAGCGATGGTTTCCTTATAAACCACGGATCCCTCACCAAAACGGATCGCGATCCCGAAACGGTCTGCCACCGTCCGCTTCAGCACTTCCAGCTGCACTTCTCCCATGACTCGGAGCAGGATCTCGGAACGCCCCCGTTTCGGGGCATCCTCTCCCTCCGACTCACAAAAAACACGAAGCTGGGGATCCTCTTCCTCCAGGATCCGAAGCTTCGTCAACAATACCGTATCATCCGTGCCATCCTCCGCGCTCACGCGGTAACTCAGCACAGGTTCCAGAAAGCCCCGGATGCTTCCGTCCAGCGCTCCCAGTCCCATTCCCGTCTTCGTGCCGTTCAATCCGGTTACGGCGCAGATCCGCCCCGCTTCCAGCTCCGGCACGGTCTCGAATTTTTCACCGGAATAAATGCGGATCTGGTTAACCTTTTCCCCACCGATCACATCTCGGCTGCGCAGAACGCCTCCCAGGATCTTCAGGTAGGTCAGACGGTTTCCCTGCGCATCACGGCTCACCTTAAAGACCCGGGCCGCAAACTCCTCCCCGTAAACCTGCTCCGGACCATACTCCGCCAGAGCGTGGAGCAGCTCGTCCACGCCTTCGAGCTTCAATGCCGAGCCGAAAAAAACCGGAAACAGCTTTCTTTCGCGCAAAAGAGCGGAAATGCATGCTGCATCGATCACAGCCTCAGCGGAAAGATACCGCTCCATCAGGCTCTCATCGCAGACAGCGACCGCTTCCATGTCCTCTTCCGATAATCCGGAAAATGCCCTGCTGAAATCCACGCAGTTCTCCGAAAGTCGTTTGCGGAGCTCCGCCAGAACGGCTGCCCCGTCGGCCCCGGGCTGATCCATCTTGTTCACAAAGAGGAGCACGGGGATCCCGTATCGTTCCAGCAACGACCACAATGTGAGGGTATGTCCCTTCACACCGTCTGCCGCACTCACTACCAGAATGCACAGATCCAGGACCTGCAGCACGCTTTCGGCCTCCGCGGAGAAATCCACGTGGCCGGGCGTATCCAGCAACGTGATCCCCACGCCTTCATGGGAAAGCTCCGCCTGCTTGGACAGGATCGTGATCCCCCGTTCCCGTTCCTGAACATTATTATCCAGGAAACTGTCCCGGGAATCCACACGCCCAAGCTTCCGGATCCTGCCTGCCGTGTACAGGAACGCTTCGGTTAGGGTGGTCTTTCCGGCATCCACATGCGCCAGGATCCCCAGATTGAGATGTCGCTTCTTCTCTCCCATGCGGATCGCTCAGCTCAACAATGCTGTACTCACAAAGTACTGCAGCACCATGGCAAGGGCAAAGACCAGAAGGATCGCTGCGACACTCATGCCCCAGAATGCCGCCGCGCTGTATTTGAAATTCTTCCAGCACTTTCCGATCCTGAACAGTGCGATCAGATAAAAGATCAGGAAGGGGATGGTCGCCAATGCCAGTACCTGATAGGAAAGCAGGAAAAAGATGAACATGCCGCACATGGTCCCGGCCCATAGTTTCATCAGCGAATCCTTCGGATGCTTCTCGTTTACTTCCAGGGTCTTTTCGTTGATCTCATCCACGTCCATGTAGATCTTTTTGAAATTGACCGTAAAGCGCCCCTCGTAATCCTTCAGTTTCTGCGCTTCATAATCGGCATCCCAATTCGCCATATTCTCCTCCGTGCACACCACAGGCCGTTTCCGTTCTTACACATAACGCCATACCGTCATGCTGAACTTGTCCTTTTTTGTGACATGCATTTCCCCGCGGTATTCCATCTTGCCGTATCCGCGTACCGACACCTTGCAATTGTCCTTCAATTCGGTCTCGGGGTTTTTGCATGTCCTTCCGTTCACAAAGACCTTCTCTGCATCAAACAGATCCTTTGCTTCCCCACGTGATAAATGATAAACCTTAGCCAGAACCGCGTCAAGCCGCGGAGAAGCAACCGTGATGCTCTCCTCACAGAGCTTTGGCAGATGATCCGCGGGAACTTCCTCCGTCAGGCTGCACTTCATGGCCGTATGCTTAACACGCTCAAGCCCGTTCATCACATAGTCCGCCATTTCTTCCAGCACAAAGATATACGCCGCGCTGTCGCTTACAAAGATATCCCCGATCAGGTCCCTCTCGATCCCAAGGTTTAAAATTGCCCCAAGGAAATCGCGGTGGGTCAGCTTTTCCGCATACTTTGCCTGCTTCGATTCCGCATGCAGGATGCGGATCGGAAACGCCTCCTCATAGGCGATCTCCTGCGGATCACCGAAACGGATCACCACGCGCTCGCAGCTTTTCGCCCCGCCCCACATCGTGATCTCCCGTTCATCCGCAGCGCGGTATGCCAAAGCCGCCCCCGCAGGCGAATGAAAGGAGGTATAGGCATACACCCCGCTCTGTCTCGCGCGCTCCGCCAGTTCCCGGTATCTGCGTATGGTCTGTTGTTCTATCTCTCTGTCTTCTGCCATATCATCGTCTCTTAGTGCTCATCGATCAGGCCGTCCCTGCTCAACTGCTCCAGAAGTGCCGTGCAGCCCTCGATCACATCCCGGTAGGTTTCATCAAAGCGGCCGGTATACCAGGGATCGGCGATGCTCCTGCCCGGCCGGTCCGTATAGTCCAAAAGCAGCCGGATCTTCCCTTCCGTATCCGGGCCGGTGATGCGGGTCGTGTTCCTTATGTTTGCCGCGTCCGCGCACAGAAGCAGATCATAATGCGCATAATCGGCCCTTGTCACCTGTCTGGCACGTTTGGAACTGAAGTTCGTGTACGCCGTTTTCCCGATCCCATGCTCTCTCAGGACCTTCTGAGCCGGCGGGTATATGGGATTTCCCACGCCTGCCCAGATCTCCTCCGTGCTTGTCGCAGCGGAAGCGATCTCAAACTGATCCTTTATTCCGCGTTTCTCCACCATGTTCTTTAATACAAATTCGGAAATCGGCGAACGGCAGATGTTGCCGTGGCAGATGAAAAGTATTCTTATCACAATTTTCACTCCTCATAAATGCCCATTTTACGGGCTTTATGCAAATTTTTATCTTCCGTGAATCGTAGTATTTCAGTAGTAAAGTTTCCTTTGTCTGCCACGATTTGCCGTAATATGCCGAAGTTTACGGCATTATGCGTTCTCGCTGAACCGTTAGCCCCAGCAGACGAAAAGCACTCTTATCATAATAAAATCTCCGTTCGTAATGCCGTGTTTTGCCCTTCTTTACATGGGCGGATTATCTTCCGGTATAATGCTCATCCCAACAAACAGGAATTTGTCAATCTAACGCAACGAGGTCAGACTTTTCATCCACAAATTGCATTACTTGTTTCAATATATCGATGTTTTTATACGGTTCTCCTTGGACTTCCAACGAATGATCTCCATCTTTTATATACAAAGCTTGGAT
>JAILHF010000042.1 GCA_024696005.1 Lachnospiraceae bacterium
AGGCTCTAGTTTCGTGGGTCAGCTTGTACAGAGAAGAAATATTCATATAGACCATGCAATATTTGGAAGTCCTGATTTAGATCAGAGTGGAGTGCTGGCTGCTAAGCTACAGTCAATGCTAGTGGTTCCGCTACTTACAAGTTTTACAAAAAGTGAAAGAAAAAGAGCCAAAACAAAAAAGTTACTTATGAATACATTTCATATGAGTGAATCTGTAGCTGATGGATTTATGGAATGCTTTGCAAAATTTAAACCTGAATCTATAAAAAATCAGTATTATACAGATTTGCTCACTTATCTGGATGATGATATAAATGTGGAGCATACAAAAGCACATTTCATCTATGCGAATAAGATGGGAGAAAAGTATTTAAAGCGTTACAAAAAATACTTCCACGATCCGGACATACGTGAGTTTGATATGCAGCATGAACAGTGGCTTTTCGGTGAGGATGAATATGCAGCTCCGGTACTTAAAGCGATAGATGAATTTATGGAAATGCCGGTATAAGGAGAGGAACAGATGAGACTTTATACGATAGAAGTAAATGACAAAGCGTATGTGGCAGTGGAAAACAAAAATAAAAAGCTTGTAACACTGGATTTTCTGGGAATCCATGTGAATGATATGAATGAACTGATCGTGCGTTATGATGAGCTGTGTGACGCGATCCGAAAAGCGCTTGCCGTAAATGAAAATGCCGGTATGGAAGCCGGGGAATACCGTATCAAAGCACCTGTCCCAGTGCCGATACAGGATATGGTCTGTCTGGGCGTAAACTATCATGATCACATCAAAGAGACTGTGGATGTACTGGATTTTACAAAGAAGAAAGATGCAGTGTATTTCTCGAAACGTGTAAATCGTGCCAATGATCCGGACGGGATCATCCCGGCTTATGATTTTGTTGACAGTCTGGATTATGAGGCGGAGCTTGGGGTGATACTGAAAAAAGATGCGTTTAATATATCGATCGAAGAAGCTGCTACTCATATACTGGGTTATACCATCATCAATGATGTGAGCGCAAGAAATCTGCAGTTTAAGCATCAGCAGTGGTACCGTGGGAAAAGCTTAGACGGCTATACGCCAATGGGTCCCTGTATAGTTACGGCAGATGAGATAGGCGATGCACATGATCTGGCGATCAGCTGTTATGTGAATGATGAGAAGCGGCAGGAGAGCAATACAAAGTATATGATCACCACAGTCGAAGAAGCTGTCTCCGAACTTTCACAGGGAATGACGCTGAAGGCCGGAACTGTTATTGCAACAGGCACTCCCGGAGGTGTGGGTATGGGAATGAAGCCGCCGGTATTCCTTAAGGAGAAAGATGTCGTAAGGTGTGAGATAGAAGGGATAGGAAGCCTGTCAAATACCGTTGGGTAATTCCAGGGATCATTTCGGCAGGGGCGCGGTCTATGAGCCGCTGAAAGACCACGGGGACGGACCTCGTGGTTTTTTTATTTGCGGGATCTAAAGCGCAGATGGCTAAAAAGCCAATGACAAAATGTAAAATAAACTTGACATAATGTAAGGTGATTGATATTATCATTTTCAACGAAGGGAAAGCAATGACCTAATGATCAATGATCATGAAAGGAGAGCAAAGTAATATGAAAGGAAGAGTACGATTTGCGCTATGTTTATTTTCAGCGGCTCTGATAACGTTATTCTTATATATCCTGATACACGAAAGCGGTCATATGATAGTAATGCTGTCGGCCGGTGCCACGATAACGGAGTTCAGTATTTTTGGGGCTCATGTGAGCAGGAAGACAGCAGGCAGCGATCCGCTTGTTTCAATATGGGTATTACTGATCATCCTGTTTTTGCTTGTACTTACGATATTCCTTTCCGGCCTGAATAAGAAAGAAGATTATGACGAGCGTCAGCGGCTGGAGAGAGGGAAGGCATACGGCCTGGGATTTTTCACGATCATGGGCAGCGTTTTCCTGGCTATTGCGATCGACTTGCTGGAATTGCTGCCGGTGCAGGGCTACGTGCTGTGTGCAGCTTCTATATTCCCGGGACTTATGGCGTTCCTGGCATACAGCATCTGGCACGAGGCGTATTTCTCTCTTAAGGATAAAACGGGTGCCTTGCTGGGAATGTTCGGTATCATAGGAGCCATCAATCTGATAATAGCTGTTGCTTCGATCTGTGACGGCAGCATGATCGTAAACGGCAGGCTCGGCTTAAATGCTCTCAATGCAGCATGTGCCGTTATGTTCATCGAAATCTTTGTTGTGGTACTGATGAAAAAAATAAGTACGGCAAAAGAGACAGATGAAGAAGATGAAGACTGAAGGAGGCGGCTATGAAAAATCTGAGATTAAAAGCCGCAAGAGCGGGACTGGATATGTCGCAGCAGGACCTGGCCGATAAGGTAGGGGTCTCAAGGCAGACCATAAATGCGATAGAAAAAGGTGATTACAACCCGACGATCAATCTTTGCAGGGCTATCTGCAAGGCTCTCGGAAAAACTCTGGATGAGCTGTTCTGGGAGGAATGAGAGAAAAAAACCACGAGGTCCCCGTGGTTTCAAAAGCGACCGCGGGCGTTTTTTGTTCGCGAAACCGGAGGAGCCGTCCCACGGTTTTAGGGGGGGAAAAAATACCTACCAATGGAGGTATTCGAAAAACAGGGCATATGTTAGACTATAAGCTGGTTTTATAGGTATTTCCACTATAGTACACAAATAGGAGAAAAAGCGATGAAAAGACAAAGGTGGAAGCGTTTTCTGGCTGCGATCCTTACGACGGTGATGTGCCTGGGAGAAGTCGGGGGAACGGGGATGAAGGTCTTTGCGCAGGACGACATCCCTTCAACGGAAGAAGCGGTATCGGAAGATGATGCGGCTTCCGAAAATGAAGCGGTTTCGGAAGAGGAGCCGGGGTTAGAGACTCCTGCTGAGGAGCCTGCGGATACTCCAAAAGAGGAGCAGGAGGAAGGCTCCGAAGAAGAACCGGATGCGGACGGCGATACCTATGCCCTCTGGGTCGGCGGCGTGCAGGTTACGGATAAGAACAAGGACGACATCCCGGGCGTGACCGGCGGTAAGGCCAGCTATGATCCGGTCACGAAGACCCTGGAATTTCAAAATGCGGTAGTGGAGACATATTATGCTGAGGGCGCCGACAGGAACGATGCGATCGCTGCCTGGAACGACGATCTGACGATCAGGGGCAAGCTGACCATTGTTAAGGGCACGGGAGCTTATGGCATCGTTGCGGACGGTAATCTCCGGCTGGAGGATGCGGATATCACTGTGCCTGAAGCAGAGTATAGCGCGATCAGGGTCATGAAGGGGCTGGAGATCGTCCGAAGCAGCCTGAATGTCAAAAGTGCCGATGAATATGCTGTTTGGGTGAATGGGGATGTAACGCTGGATGATTCCTATATCAAGGCTGAGGGAACCTCATTCGGATTTTTATGCCAAGGCAAGATAAATCCCGCGAATAAGCATGAAGTCCTCCAGCCTGCAGGAGCTGAGATCGATAAGTATGGCCAGATCGCCAGAGGCGGTGCCGACAGCAGGGTCATAGAGATCGTCCGCGATTATGAAGTCTACGTCGGAGAGACGCCTGTTACAAAATTAAACAATCGGAATGTTCTTGGTGACGGGAAGGTGAGCTATGATCCGGAGAAGAATACGCTCCGCTTGGAAGGAGCAGAGATCACATCGGTATCGGTGCAGGGCAAGAACAAATACAAAACAAATATCTATTCCGCTTCGGATCTGCGGATCGAGGGCAGCGTAAAGATGAGCGCGGAAGCGAATAGATGGATCTGGAGCGCAGGCTCCCTCACGCTGGATGCGGAAATAGAAGGTACGAAGGCTGTGACTCTGGTATATGCCGGAGAATCCATGCAAGTCATAGGCGGAGAGATCAAAGGAACATCACAAAGAGGCGGCCTGACGGCTAATCAGGAACTCACGATCGACGGAGGTAACATTACTCTTACTGTAGGCGAAAGCGGACTCTATACCGTCATGGGAGCTGTTGTGATCAACGGCGGGGACATAAAGCTGTCCTGTCCCGAAGATTCGCATGCCGTAGTGGCCGGTAGCGGTAGAGGGAAGTTTACGATGAACGGCGGCAGGCTCTATGCGAAAACGGATAATGTGGGTGCTCTCTGGGCAGGTGAGCTGAGCATTACGAAGAATGACATGCGTATCCTGCTTCCGGAAGGCGGCTATGAAAAAGGCGGGTCGATCATCGATCCGAAAACCGGAAACTCTGCCAGAGAGTTGCTGATCTGCAAGAAGGGCACGCAGGATTGCACCGTGAGCTTTGACATGGGCGGCCATGGCACGCAGATCCCGCCGAAGACCGTAAAAGACGGGACTGTGCTCAGCAGACCCGATGATCCCTCGGCAACGGGCTGGATCTTTGCAGGCTGGTACAGTGATGACCGGTACAAGTCCAAATTCGACTTTACGAAAGAGATCCTGAAGGATACCACGATCTATGCGAAATGGATCGAGAATAAGGAAAGCTATGAGCTATGGCTTGGCAATAAGCTGGTGGGCGGTGATAACTGCCTCGATATCTTCAAAGACGGCAAGGCAAGCTACGATCCGACAACAAATACACTGACACTGAGCGGGTATACCGGAGCGTATTCTGCCGGGCAGATCGCTGATTTCGTGCCGTACTCCGAGCAGGCCGGTGGTTACAAACCTCTGATCTATGCGAAACAGGACCTGACGATAAAGGGAAGCGCCACGCTTACTTCTTCCTCAGGGGCCAATATCGGCATCATGAGCGAGCAGGGAAAGCTGTCCATAGATGCGGATCTGAAGTTAAACATAGAGAATGAAACAGACGGCGGTGCCTATGGTCTTTATTGCCAGGCAAAGGATCTGAATATCGCCGGCGGAAGCGTTGAGGTGAATGCAGGCGGTGGGGCGAACGCGGTCGGCCTCGCAGTCGGCAACGCGGATGTCGTGATCGATGGCGGAAACGTGAAAACCACCGGAACGATGGTGGGCGTGTTTACTATGGGCGGAAATGTAGTGCTTGGAGGCGGAAGCCTGGAAGCTGTCGGTACCGGCAGCGAGAGCATCGGTGTCGCTAATTTTGCCGGCACAGTCACGCTGAATGCAGGTACGTTAAAAGCAAAGGGCGTGAAGGCGGCGGCCGTCTTCACCACGATGGTAAAAGATGAGGATTATTTTGAAACCAAACCCGGGGATGTAAAAATCCTTAAGGATCCGGGGATGGGTGCAAATACCTTTTTTGAGGCGGATGGAACTACGATCGCCAAAGAAGTGGAACTTACCCGTAAGATGTTTACCGTGACCTTTGACCTGGGCGGCAAGACTGTTTATGACGGTACAGCACCGGAGCCGCAGAAGGTTTACGCAGGAAAGACTGCCCATAAGCCGGAGGATCCCGTAGCAGAGGGCTTTGCGTTTAAGGGCTGGTATAAGGATCAGGCCTGCACCGAGGAGTTTAGTTTCCTTGGTACCGATATCACAGAGGATATCACCCTCTATGCGAAGTGGGCGGAAGGCTTTACCGTGGAATTCAATACAGGTTATGACGATGTGGATGAGCCCTTTGCCCAGAGCGTGGAAGAAGGCAATACGGTTGAAAGACCCGGGGATCCTGTGGCAGAAGGAAGGAAGTTCCTGGGCTGGTTCTTAAGTCTTGAGGATACGGAGCCTTACGATTTCGATACGCCTGTTACAAAGAGCTTTACGCTTTACGCAAAGTGGGAGAAGGAGAAGCGTACGGTCAGCTTTGATGCCAACGGGCACGGCGCGGCGCCGGCTGCGATCACGGTAGACTACGGTGATGTGCCGGAGGCACCCGAAGAGCCCAAGGCAGAAGGCTATAAGTTCATGGGCTGGTATCTGGATAAGGAATGCAAAGCTCTTTATGATTTCGGACAGCCGGTGACAGAGGATCTTACCCTTTATGCAAAGTGGGTGGATGCTGCGACCAAGACCTGGACCGTAAGTTTCAGCTTAAACGGCATGGCGGGGACAGCCCCTGCTGCGCAGACCGTCGAGGACGGCGGTCTGGCGATCAGACCGGAGGATCCCGTGGTACCCGGCAGGACCTTCGCCGGATGGTATACGGGCAAGAGCTGCAAGGACGAGGAACTCTTCAGTTTCGCGACACCCATTACCGCAGACATCACGCTTTACGCAAAGTGGGTCGGCGGCGGTGAGGAGATCCCCGGCTTTACCGTATGGTTTGTGGGTTGCGCTCCGGGTCCTGAATATGGAAGTCTTGCGTATAACAGTGTAAACGGTCATTATGAAGTGGCTTACACAAGCTTTGCCATGAAACCGGCTGTGGAAGTGCGCGGCGCGGATGGCGTTATCCTTACGGAGGGTACGGACTATACCGTTAAGTACAGCAACAACGTTAATGTAAGCACAAAGAAGGCTGCCAAGGTCACGGTAAAGGGCAAGGGCAACTTCAGCGGCAGCAAAGAGCTGGAATTCTACATCCTGCCGGCGGATCTGAGCATCCTGAAGGGCAAACTCATAGTCGTGCCTCAGCAGTATGCAAAGGACGGCAAGCCTGTTGCCGAGCTCTATTACGGCACTTACAAACTGAAGGCGAAGGATGTGGAGCTTCCGAAGGAAAAGATCACCGAGGCGAAAGAGCTGGAG
>JAILHF010000043.1 GCA_024696005.1 Lachnospiraceae bacterium
AGAGGATGTAAAAGACTGCCGCGTAGGCGGCCAGACCGCTGCCCGTGAGTGCGGGCGGCGCCGAGAATACCAGATACAATACCACCGCATTGGTGATGGTCCCGATCAGCAGCCAGGGCCGGAAGCGCCCCCACTTTGTCCGGGTCTTTGCCACGATCATGCCCATGATCGGGTCGTTAAATGCGTCAAACACGCGGGCCGCCATCATGATCGCGCCCATGACCGTTCCCGCGATGCCCAACAGATCCTGATAATAATACAGGATGTAGCTTGCCGAAAGCATGTACACCATGTCCTTGCCCACGGCCCCCAGACCGTAGGCTGCCTTCTCCTTGCCCGATAACCTCATATGCAACCTCCTCAAGTCAGAAACACGTAATCCCCAATCCCCTGCCGTGCCGGATGCCGCACGGACACTTTGAGTTTACCATATATCGCGCTTTCTGACAATGAGGAGGGAGGTGAAACAGGACAAATACCTCGCCTTCTTTAGTGTTTGGAAATCCCTGGATCTTTCAATTATTGTTTCTCTCTTCTAAACAATTTTTTAAGCGGATTGATCAGCTTTGCAATAAAAGCACCGATCACATCCTCTCCCCGAGCCATGGCCTGCAAAGGACTTTTGTAAATCTCGTCAGAAAACAACGAGGACAGAAAATTCGCAACATAACAAAACAGGAATAAAACAATGCCATTCAACGAGTTGTAGTTTATCGCAAACAGCCCGTCAAAGAAGAGGACAATAAACAAAAAGACTAAACCGGATGTCATGGCCTCCGTAATTACCATCCACCCCGCAATGGCAACAAACAATAGTGCGGCAGGTATGATCATGGCCAACAGAAAAAGAAGAATAACCACTATCATCTGAAGGACGCCACTGGAAACATTATCGCCAAAATCAACCAACGCGACCAGCGGATCTGCCAACAAGGCCTTTGCTGATTCCATGTACTCCATAGTATAAATTTTCATGAAAGCGTCAACGCACAGATCCAAAAGAAGGACGCTGAAAATAATCTGGCATAATGAGGAAAAAAGGTTTGTTATCGGGCTTTCGCCACCACCTCCCGAGACCTTTGTAATAACTGCTGCCAGGATTTTTCCAAACAGAGCGCTAAGAAACATCGTCATGAGAAACGAGATCAAACTCATGCCACTGCTCACCCCGCTTGCCGTCTCTAAAGTCTCAAGGAAATCATTTGACAGAAACGATCCCATCACTTCACTCCATGACGGTATTTTCCCGATAATCAGGAGGATCAGAACAGCGCCGGCAGCAATTGCCAAAGCGATCATCATTCCTTTACCAGATCTCTCTTCATCAGATTCGTCATAATCTTCAACTCTCAACGACAATTCTTCCAGCTTCTCCTTGATCCTGGTATCCACCAAAAACATGCCGATAATCTCCACAACGATGGTGAGGATGATGAAATAAAGCATCGCTGCCAAATTCGTGTTCAGAGCAGAAAACTCCAGAATCATATAGCCGATACAGATCAAAAAATAAAAAATCTCACGCATGAAAAACGGCAACAGAGACAGAAAAAGCATGAGAAGGATCAGAATCCAAAGCAAAATGCTGGATTCCTTGATCATGACCATCCAGCCGGACAATCGGTCAGCCGCACGTACAAAAGCCAGAAAGAATCTGTTCTCGTCCAAAATCCCGACGTCATAGCATATGACATGAAAGATGATCAGGCCGGATCCCAGGAGGTGGATGATGATTGATAAAACCCGCTCCATGCCCTCTTCATCTTCCCCCTCCGCAGACAGAAATTTACATATCATGATCCAAAATGTATTGCATAGCATCATGATAAAAGAGACAGAAAGAATCTGTTCATCATCCATGAAGTATTGCCGCATGGAAAGGATCTTCGGCATCAATCCAATGGCAGATATCAAAAGGATCAGCAAAAAGACTGCCAGGATCCCCAACTTGATCCATCGTTTTTTGCCATTCCACAATTCAATTATCTTTTCCATCACATATCCCCCGGAAACATTATCTTACCGTAACCGTGATCGTGATCGTTTTGCCATTCAGCTTAGTGGTGATCTTGGTCTTTCCGGTGCTCCTTGCGTGAAGGACGCCGTTTTCGTCCACAAATGCCACATTCGGCTTGGAACTCTTGTAAATGAGCTGCTGATAGATCATTCCATAGTATCCGTCATCATTTATGATGTTCGTTTCTTCATTTGGACTCATGAAAGCTTCGTAAGCATAGTCACTTCTGTGGGTAAGACCTTCTGCAAGCAGATACGGCTTTTCTACATATACGGTCGTTATGTAGGTAAACCCTGCGTTATCCACATTACAAGGATTGTATTCGCAGATGACATTTGCAACGCCGGTTCCGCTTGTGGTGACTTTTCCTGCTCCGTCAACTCTTACTGCTGTGCCTGAGACATTCTCTACTCTCCATTTTGCGTTCTTACTTGTCACACCAGTGTAGGAGATCGCCTTGCTCTTTCCGCTTGTAAGGTAGAGACTCTTGTTGATCGGAGCATTTACGGTTATGGTCAGTTCCACACCGTTGGAACCCTTTACCGTGGTCGTTCCGACACCGATCGCCGTGAGTTTTCCGTCTGCCGTGATGTAGACCACATCGTCTGCGTAATCGGTCTTTTTGCCGTTCTGATATACTTTCATCTCTCTTGTGGAAGTCCAGGTCAGGTTCTTGAACTTGTAACCACTCAGTTTCAGAGTGATGTTCTGCATCGGGCTCATGGTCAGGGAATCCATCCTCTTCGTGACCTTTACCTTATCCGTATCATTAACCTTTACCTTGCAGTTGTAAGACTTTCCGTTCACGGTCGCCGTGATGGTCGCATTACCCTTTGCCATTGCGTAGATGTTGCCGTCATATACGGTAGCCACTGCGAGGTTATTGCTCGACCAGTAGACCGGGTAGTTCTCGCTGCAATTTACACCCTGTACAAGAATGGAGATCGAGATGCTCTTGTTCTCCCCTGCGATCATGGTGATGCTCTTGCTGCTCAGTTCGGGAGTTGCCACGCGGACGTTATAGGTGATCCCGTTGCCGTTCAGTGTTGCCGTTCCGGCTTTCTTTGCACTCACAACACCCTTTTTGCTTACCGCTACCACACTCTTGTTGCTTGTCGTCCATCCGCTTGCGGGCGTCAGGGTGAAGCTCTGTCCCTTTACAAGGAACATTTCCATCTCTTCGGTATCCGGTTCCGGGTCGAATGCGGAACGACTGCCATCGGATTCGAACTTTGCATACAGCGTCAGGTTCTTTTCAATGATACCAGTGCTATCCCAAGCGGTCTTGCTGCCGGATTCAAACCATCCGAGGAACTCACCTTCCGGATCTTCCGGAAGTGTGTTCAGTGCCGTTCCCTTTTCCACCTTGGTACTGTAGTAGAGGCTTCCCTTTACATAGAAGTCTACCTTGCAGGATATCAGCTTGGCATCTACGGTCACCGGGATCTCCACGATGGAACCCTCACATTCTGCCGTGATCGTTGCGTTTCCATTACTGATGGAAGTTACCAGACCACTTTCCGTTACGGTTGCTACCGTTTCGTCAGAAGAAGCATAGGTTACGACCATGCCTGTCAGAACTATTCCGTTTCCGTCCTTTACGGTAGGATTCAGCTGAACGGTATCGTTTTTCTTGATAAACCCAATGTAGGAAGGCTCAACTGTCAGATGACGTTCCCGTTCCGGATGGTCAAGCACGACCTCAAACTTGCAACTGTCAGACTTGGTCACACCATTTTCGAAAGTGTATTCTGCCGTGATATTTGCGGTTCCGTCATCGAGTGCTTCCACAAAAGCGATCCACTCTCCGTTGACATCATTCTTCTGTGTCAGACCCACAACTTTTTCATTATCATTTTTCCAAGCCACTACCGGCTTTTCCATGAGCTGTCCGTCTACATCCCATACAGTTGCATACACTTCAAATGTTCTGTTTGCGGTTGTCAGCTGTACTTCACGGATACTTACATTCACCATGGAATTGTCGCTTACCGTCCATGCATGGGATACCGTGTTGCTGTTTTCAAATCCCTCTTCCGATGCATACAGATACAGGGTGAACTCCTTGCCGGCGTCTTTCTTCTTGATCATGATCGGTGTTTCGTACTTTGTAAACTCTGCGTTATCATAAGAGTAATAGATGTCTGCCGTGCTCTGTCCGCAGGTCAGCTCAATAGTGTCTCCGATCTGAAGGGTATCTGCATTTCTTGCGGTGATGGTGGGATCCTGGACCTTTTCTACCGGAAGATCCCAATCGTAAGCATTATCACCGGTACAAAAAATGTTTACATTTCCATAATGTGATGTCAAGGTCGTAGTATCTAACCATTCTTTGCCGTTATATACGAAAGACTGTCCTTTTTGTGCTCTGGAATATTCATCAGAACCTTCCAGACCGATTGCATATAGACTGTTTGCATATATCACGATCGAAAAATATTCACTATTTTTTACATAAACAGGATCTTTCAGATAGAGCGTCGTGGAACCCGGAAGATGAACCGTGCCACTGAGTTTCTGTTTCAAAATGCCGGAAGTGGGCCCTTTTTCGGGATCAACATGTGTATAGATCTCTAAATTATAATCCGTAGGATGTGTCGAATCAAAAGTAATGGATCTTAACACGGTATGATCGCCTGCATCAAAAGATCTGCTACCACTTGCATGCATTGCATCCCGGAAGATATTTGCGTATGCCGTGGCGTAGGGATAAGTCGCATTACCATTCTCACGCCCCTCATTCATGTAAGAGAAACGTTTTCCCGGATGACCATCTGATTCATCTATCGTGTTTAATGCACCTATGATCCAAAGACTGGTATGTTCATAAGAGATCCATGCATACGACTGGTGGCTGAATGTCTTGCGGTCATAATTCCAACTGTTTCGGATCAGCCATCCACCATCACTTTCCGGCGCATTTCCATTCTTGTCAGCAAAATACTCTTTTGGAATGCTGTCATCCCATCCCACGATCAGAATGGCATGATCGGAATCGTCCATTCCCTTAGAAGGATCATAAAGATAAGTATTATAGTTTTTGTTATACTTATCACACTGAAGGTTGATGTATACAGAACCGGTCTCCTGAATTACCTTCTTGATAAAGCTCTGATATTTTTTCTGTGTCTGATTGTGATTTTTTTCTGGCGATATGGTAAACAGTTTCATGGTTTCCGGATAAATTTCTATCCATCCATATTCATTATCATATTTGCTGTAACAGGTCAATCTATTTAAGAACGGATTATAAAAATCCTGCATGTTTCCACCGGAATGTGTCGTGTCCTTTTCATGTGCGGTCAGGTCGCCGGACGGATCTGCGTTGTTTTCTCCTGATCCTTCCCAAAAATAACATGCAGTTTCATGAACATCATTAAGATTTTCTGGCTCCCATGACCATTCTGACCGATCTTCTACCATTCTATCTTCTGTCAGGTCGATTCCTCTTTTGATGGCATTGATCTTCATCATGCCGTAGAATGCCTCTGCCCAGCAGATGCCTTTTGTACCCTGGCAATAGCAAGGGGGATAATTTGTTTCCAGATAAACCTTGAGGGGGTCATCATCTGTCATTTCTGCCGGCAGGGTATAAGCTGCAGGATAGGCTGCAGGGACATCGTAGGTTTCGTTCTTGTCATAATCCGTATAGGGGATCGTGATGTCATTGAAACATGAAGAATAGAAATTATTCTGTGCCGTAACAGAAACCGTTCCGAGCTCCTTGAATTCTGCATCCACTGTATCGTTGAAGTAATCATAAAATTCATCCTCTGTGGGGATGTCAAAATCCTGGTATTTTTCCAACCCATCTGTGATGGAAGGATTTACCGTTATCTCGAACGGAGCACCTTCTTCGGCGGAGATGATCCCGTCTCCATCCGGATCGTAAGGGTCATACTCGGGTTCTACTGTAAGTGCCGGGGTGGTGATGTCGTTATCACTTACGGCATCTTCACCCTCTCCGTCTCCATTGATGGCGGAAACAAGGTCATCAAACGAGACCGGAAGCACCGGCTCTACCCTTGATTCCACATCATTATCGGATACTTCTTCTCCCGGCTGCTCACCCGGATCCTCTTCCAGTTCCCACGCAAATGCGGGAAGCGTTTCACCTGCAAGCATCGAGAAACTCAATGCGGCAGAAAGGATTTTTACTAACATTCTTTTTTTCATAAGGTTGCCCTCCTTGATGCACCACTTGCTATAACGCAAATAGAGCATGCAAATCAATCTGCATGCTCATACCAGTGTTCTCATATAGAAATATAGGGAATTATTTACCCTGCCTGCCTGCCTGCCTGCCTGCCTGCCTGCCTGCCTGCCAACAGATTATCCCCTTTTTTATCCTCTCAGTCAATACCATTCTATGCTTTAACCTTGCTTCAAACGTTTACTCGACGCCCCGCTCCGTTTTCGCCTTTCCAGCGGATCAGTTAAGCATATTTTAGCACTTTCAGCGGCTCATGGCAAGGATTCACCCCTGCCCTTTCTCCATTCCTGCCTGAAAAGCAGCCTCAGTGATGCCGGCACGGGCAGCCGCATCCTTCATGCTCAGAACGCCGTCTTTGACCAGATCATAAAGGATACGCAGGGCCTCTCTCTTTTCCCCTCTCTTTTCCGCTTCCTCTACCATCTCCCTGATTGCCTTACACATGCTATATCCCTCTCTTTCCTCACCGCTTAAATATCGCTTCCTTCTTTTCCAGATTGTCGGAGTATCCAAAAGTACCGATGCTGTTTCAAAGGTATCTTCCCCCAGGTGCTCAAAGCGTTCATCTTTATCAACCAATCGGAACAATTCTTCTTTATCATTCCTCTTCCCAAGAAGTTCCAGTAAAAGACGCAGTTCCGTTTGGAAGTTCGCGTAATCCTTAATTTCATTGATACAAAGGAGACGCGGCTCAAAAAATACCGACAGATCCAAATCTTCCGAACCGTTTGCATGCAACATTTCCTGAAAGTTCCTCGGCCCATCCCATGCTCTTTCTCCATGATAGACCCACAGGATATGGAGCGGGATCAGTCTTTCTCCCTTTCGCATCCCGCTGGAACGTTCCGCAAAATCCGCATAATCATCCGCTTCATCGTGGTGTTTCTTTATCTTTTCATACTGCTTATGATACCCTGCCGCCAGATAATCCAGATTCCGCAGCGGCAGCACATAGCTTACGCTGTTCTGCGCCTCACTGATCAGGATCCGGTAGATCTGCCCGTCCTCATAACGCATCGTGATATCATTTCGACGTTCCCGGCGCTTGGGCGCTTTTCCCGCATCTCGTTGTTCCAGATCCTCATAGGTCGTTCCGGATATCTCTGTCAGCCTTTCCGGGTCCAACACCTGCTTCCCACCATACAGCACGGCATTAAAGAGATCCGCAAACCTCCTTTTGTCCGAAAGATAATGATTGATCGCATTGTTGGCCTTCCCCATATGCATCCCTCCCCAACTTCGTTTTCGAGGAAATGCCAAAGGCAACACGATCCGTGTTTGTCCGGCACAGCCTCCTATATTTTTGCAATCCGTGAATAAGAGGCGAACTGCCTGTGATGTGCTTTTCAGGGAAGCACAAGATATCCACCAGCTATGCTTTGATAAGAATTGTAGCGAAGGCAGGCGGAACTGTCAATAAAAAAATCATCGGTGTGGTTGATCCGACACATGTCAATCTTGCAACCCTCGAGGATCGTCGATATAATATAGACAAATGGGCGAAACTCTTCAAAGCGCAAACATGGGAGGATATAAAAATGCTTGCTGCACAGGATATCAATATCAGCGCTGCTGCTACAACTTTATACCAGCTCTCTGAAGATGAACGCATTCAGCAGGAATGTGAAGCCCGTGAAGACTATCTGCTTCGCGAGCAGGATCTGGCTGACCGCATTGCAGAAAGAGAACAGATCATTGCAGAAAGAGAACAGACCATTGCGGAACAACAACAGGCTCTTGCCGACAAAGACAATGAGATCGCGCGGCTGAAAGAGTTACTTGCCGAAAAAGCGAAATAAATGCGTTTCAAACAGGATACACTCTGCAACAACAAAAAACGGCAGCCACGGGGCTGCCGCTTTCGTTTTATTCTTGCTTAGCGTAACTCTTTCATCACACGCTCAAACACCGCTTCGGCGCGGGGGCCGTATTCGTTCAGCATCCCGTCCGCCTCCGCATCCAGGCTCTGCGCAAGCTCCCGGTCTTTCATCAGTTTCGTATTGATGAAGACATTGAGGGAAGCGCCGAAGAGCGCGCTCTTTGCAAAGGCCGCTCCCACGCCGGCATCGGAAAGAGCGATCCGGCTGCCCTTCTCCGCGAATTCTTCCAGGAGTTCGATCACCTCACAACAGGCATGCATGATGGCAAGAGGCACTTTGGAAGCCTCGTGGAGCGCCACCGCCATGACCTCTTCCCTGTGCTGCTTCTCATCTTCCGTCTCCTTAGGAAGACCATATGCCTGTGACAGCGGCTCAAAGGCTTTTGCGTCCTCCGCCACCAGGTTCAAAAGCCGCGTCTGCAGCGCATCCGCCTTTTCCTTCAAAGCGATGATGTCATCCTGCACATCCGCGTACTTCTTCTTTCCGATGGTAAGGCTGCCCACCATGTTTCCCAGGGCGCAGCCCAAAGCACCCACCAGGGCACTGGCTCCGCCGCCGCCGGGGACCGGCTCCTTGCTCGATAAGATCTGCGTGAATTCCTCGCAGCTCAGTTTTGTAAAGTCCATTGTTTTCTCCTTTCCCGTCGATCACGGATACGTCCCCATGATCTTCGACCGGGCTCTGTGGCCATGAAGCCCCTGCCGTTATGATTTTACTATGCGCCGATGCGGAAAACAAGCGCGAATTGCTGCGCTCAGGCGAAGCAAAGTGCTCCAAAAACAGAATGCCGTGGGAAATCTTCTGATGACGAAAACACGGCTATCTGCTAAAATGATAGAAGCAACGGGGAAACAGAACAACGGAGGAACGGGATCATGAACATGACAGAGCTGAAACAGCAACTGGAAAGCGGGAATTATCCCGCGATCTTTTCGGATATCTATGCCGGTGAAGAAAAGGATCAGGCCAAGCGTTATGCAAAAGCGCTTGATGCCTTCCGCGAAGCCTTCGGCGGCGGAGAGGTGCTCGTCTTCTCCGCTCCCGGCCGAAGCGAGATCGCAGGAAACCACACGGACCACCAGCACGGCGAAGTGCTGGCCGCCTCCATCGATCTGGATGCCATCGGCATCGTGCGAAAAAAGGATGACGGGAAAGTGAACCTGATCTCGGAAGGCTTTCCCATGGTCACCATCGACTGTGCCGATCTTTCCGTTCGCTCGGAGGAGGAGGGGACCACCGCCGGCCTGATCCGCGGCGTCCTGGCCGGTCTTTCGGAACGCGGCCACCTTGTGGGCGGCTTTGATGCATACGTTACCAGCAAGGTGCTGATCGGCGCAGGCCTTTCCTCCTCCGCCGCCTTTGAGACCCTGGTGGGGACCATCGAATCGGGCCTCTACAACGAAGGCCTCATCTCCGCCACCACGATCGCCATGATCGGCCAGTATGCGGAAAACGTTTATTTCGGCAAGCCCTGCGGCCTGATGGACCAGATGGCCTGCTCCGTGGGCAGTCTGGTACACATCGACTTTGCGGATCCTTCCGATCCGAAGACCGAGCAGGTCCTCTTCGATTTCAGCGCCGCAGGCTACCGCCTGTGCATCACCGATACCAAGGGATCACACGCGGACCTCACACCCGACTACGCTGCCGTGCCCGCCGAGATGAAGGCCGTGGCCGCCTGCTTCGGGAAAGAGGTGTTACGTGATGTTGACGAGAACGAGCTGATGGCGGATCTTCCGGCCATCCGGGAAAAATGCGGAGACCGGGCGGTCCTTCGCGCCATGCATTTTTATGAGGAGAACCGCAGGGTACAGCAGGATGTGCAAGCCCTGCGCGCGGGGGACATGGAAGCCTTCCTTTCCGGCGTGCGCGCCTCGGGTGCTTCCTCCTTCCAATATCTGCAGAATGTCTATACCAGCCATGACGTGCAGCACCAGAATGTTTCCCTTGCCCTCTGTGTGGCGGAAAAGCTTCTTTCGGGCCGCGGTGCCTGCCGCGTGCACGGCGGCGGCTTTGCCGGCACCATGCAGGCCTGGGTTCCCGAGGAGCTGGTGCGTGCCTATCAGAAGGGCATGGATGCCGTCTTCGGGGATGGCGCCTGCGCGGTGCTGCGCGTCCGTTCCCGTGGAGGCGTACGCGTGATCTGAATGCAAAGGCGCTCTCCTCGGTACCGCGAAAGAGCGCTTATCAAAAAAGAAAGACCGGGCATCCTGTGCCCGGTCCTTTTGTTCTTCATGATCGGATACCGGCTTCACGCCGCATCGCGCTGCTGTTTCGAGCTCAGCCCTGGGCCGTGTAAAGTTTGTAGTAGTAGCCCTTTTGGGCCATCAGCTCATCGTGGCTGCCGCTTTCCATGATGCCGCCGTTATCGATGTAGAGGATGCGGTCGCAGTTGCGGATCGTGCTCAGACGATGGGCAATGATGAAGGAGGTTCGGCCCTTCAGCATCGCGTTCAGTCCCTGCTGGAGGGCTCTTTCCGTCTGAACGTCGATGCTCGAGGTTGCTTCGTCCAGGATCAGGATCGCAGGATCGGACAAAAGCGTGCGCGCGAACGAGATCAGCTGCTTCTGGCCTTCACTCAGGGAGGAGCCGTGCTCGCGCACCTCGGTGCGGTAACCGTCCTTCATCTGCCGGATGAACGCATCCGCGCATACCACCTTGCCGGCCGCCCGCACTTCCTTGGAGCTCGCGTCCAGGCGGCCGTATCGGATATTATCCTCGATATTGCCCGAAAAGATCACCGAATCCTGCATCATGATACCCATCTGGGAACGCAGGCTCTTCAGGGTCACGTCATAGATGTTCTTTCCGTCAATGCGGATCTCGCCTTCCTGTGCGTCATAGAAACGCGAAAGGAGATTGACGATGGTGCTCTTGCCGGCACCGGTGGGTCCCACCAGGGCGATGCTCTGCCCGGGTTCCACCGTGAAGGAAACATCGTGCAGCACTTCCTCTTCCCCATCATAGGAGAAGCGCACGTGATCGAACTCCACCTTTCCCTTGATGGGCGGCAGGTCCGTGGCCCCTTCCTTGTCCTTGATGGTCACCGGCTCGTCGATGGTCTCGAAAATACGCTCCAGGTAAGCGATGTTATTGATGAAGTTGTTAAAGATGTTCCCCAGGTTCATGATGGGCTGCCAGAAGAAGGAAGCATAGCTCGTGATGGCCACGATTGTTCCCAGGCTCTTCTCGCCCTGTCCGAACATGTAGATGCCGAAGAGGAAGATCGCCGCGCGCACGCAGACCGAGATCGCATCGATCCCCGGCCACAGCAGGTTGGAGTAACGTACGGCCGTCATCCAGGTCTTGCGGCAGTCATCCGATAGCTTCGCAAAGGTCTCCGCGTTCTCGTCCTCTCTCGCAAAGATCTGGGTGATGCGGGCACCCACGATGTTCTCCTGCAGATAGGCGTTCAGGTTGGAACTCTTGTTGGACACCGCCTGCCAGGCCTTGCGCATCTTGTTCTTGATCCAGAACATGAACACCGCAAGCACGGGCACGCCGCACATGACCACCAGGGCCAGCTGCACATCCACGATGAACATGAACACGGTGATGAAGATCAGGTTAAAGCTCTCCAGCACGATGCTGATCAGTCCGTTCGTGAGCATGTCCGAAACCGAGTTGACGTAGTTTACCACACGGATCAGGATCTTGCCCTGCGGCCTGTCGTCGTAGTAGGCAAAGGGCAGCTTCTGCAGATGCGCGAAGAGGTCCTTGCGGATATCATAGATGATATTCTGGCTGGCGCTGATCATGAGGCCGCTTCGGATGCGGTTAAAGACCACGCTTGCGGCGTATACTGCCACCAGGATCCCGGCCAGGGTAAACAGCAGGCGGTAGTCCGCATTGGGAACGGCCACATCCAGGGCTTTTCGTATGATCATGGGAGCCAGATAACCGAAGGCTCCGCCCAGACCGCTCAGAAACAGCGCGGTGAGCATCAGTTTCGCATATTTTTTGATATAGGAAGAGGCTCTGAGGATATGTTTGATGTTAAACGCTTCCTGCAGCTGTTCGTCTTCCCGGAAGGTATTTCTTGCCATCTCAGATCCCCCCTTCCTGCAGCTTTACCAGCTCGCTGTAATATCCCCCCAGGGCGACCAGTTCGTCATGGGAACCCGACTCCACGATATGGCCGTCGCGCATCATGATAATGCGGTCCGCAGTCTTTGCTGTGGATACGCGCTGTGCGATGATCAGTTTGGTGGAGGAAAAATCGAGATTCTGCAGGGAATGCTGGATCTCTTTTTCCGTCTCCATGTCCACCGCCGAGGTGGTATCGTCCAGGATCAGGATCGAGGGCCGGACCGCCAGGGCCCTTGCCAGCGAGATCCTCTGCTTCTGTCCTCCGGAGAGGCCCACGCCCCGCTCACCCACGATCGTATCGTAACCGTCGGGCATGCGGGAGATGAAATCGGCTGCCGCGGAATACTTTGCAAATTTCACCACTTCCTCCGGCTTGATGTTTCCCGCACCGTAGGAAATGTTGCCTTCGATGGTATCGGAATAGAGGAGCACATCCTGGCTGGCCAGCCCGATGTTCTTCCGCAGGCTGTGGAGCTTGTAATCCTGGACCGGCACGTCATCGATCAGGATCTCCCCGGCACTCACCTCGTGAAAACGGGGGATCAGGTTGATCAGTGTGGTCTTGCCGCAGCCGGTCTCGCCCATGAGTGCCACGGTCTGTCCGGGCTCGATCACAAAGGAGATGTCGTGCAGGACCGGCATGTTCCCGTCCTCGTACTGGAAGGAAACGTTGCGGAATTCGATCTTGCCGGAAAAGGCTTCCTCGTGCTCAATGGCATCGGGCAGGTCGCGGATCTTTGCTTCGGAATAGTAGATCTCCATGACCTTTCTGGAAGCCGCCGAGAAACGCTGGAATTCGTTCAGGATGTTTCCCAGCATGCGCATGGGATTGGCCACGGCCCAGATCAGTCCCGAGATGGTCACATATTCACCCATAGTGATGCTGCCGCGGATCATGAAGATGCCGCCGACCACCAGCATGACCACGGGCATCAGGTTGGCGCAGGCTTCCACGATGGGCTGGAAGTGCACCCAGACCATGCTGGTCTCCTGCGCGGTATCCCGGTAATCGCGGTTGGCGCGGTCAAACTTTTCCTCCTCGTAATCCTCACGGGTAAAAGCCTTGACCACACGGTTTCCGGCGATGTTCTCCTGGGCATAGGTGTTCATCTGGGCAAACTTTTCACGGAGCTTCGCATGCATCGGCGCCACCCGTTTGCGGAAAACAAAGATCGTCACAAAGACGAAGGGTGCGATGGCCAGGATCGCCAGCGCCATGCGCCAGTCCGTCACGAAAAAGCAGATGGCCGCCGCCGAAAAGAGCGAGATGGCTTCGATCAGGGCGCGGACCACCCAGGCGATCATATGGCGGAGCGCGTCCAGGTCGCCCGTCACGCGGGTCATCAGATCACCGGTGCGGTAGGTGCTGTAAAACGTCATGTCCTGACGCTGGATCTTGTCGTAAAGATAATTCCGGACACGGTAAAGTACGCGCTGGGAAACGCGTTCATAAGCCATGCAGTCCAGATATACGATGATCGTGCGCAGAATGGTGAACCCCACCATCGCGATCAGAAGCTGATAAAACAGGTCCGTTTTCGTGCGGATGTTTTCGGCCGCATCCGGACCGCTTAAGAACAGATCGACGATGCGCCCCGAAAAATAAGGAACCACGAGCTGCATCGCATTATAGACGACCGTCCCGAACATTGCCACGAAATAGAGGCCGCGCCTCCCTTTCATGTTCTCCCATAACCAGGAGACACCCGATCTTTCCTCCTGCCTTTCCCCCTGCATCTTAATTCCCTCCACGTAAAACAGGCATCATAAGGAGACCTTACAACAGATCGGGCCGGTCAGCTACTCTTTTTTTGTGTACTCACTTCTCAATTTTTGACGCGCTGCGGCTGACCGCAGCAGAAAGAACGCTTCAGAGAACCTGCGCGTTCCGCAGGGTGATGTAGCCGTAATCATCCTCGAAGTAGATATCAAAGGTTCCCACCACGGTAACGGACTCCCCCAAAACCGGGCAGGCCTCGGGATTATTGGGCACAAACTCCAGTCCCTGGGAGCAGCAGGCCGTCGCATCCTTGATGATGCAGGCATGATATTCCACACCCTTGGATTCATCGGCCATGTAGGAATACTGCCCCTCCATCTTCACGATCTTGCCGAGATAGTTTTCCGGCACGCTCATCATGTCATAAACCTCGGCGTATACCATCGTGGAAGAAAGGATGGTCAGATCGATGTCGATCCCTTCCGTGGTGCTGAGCACCGCATTCTCATCCGGCTTGTCGGGCTCGGAAGGCCACCCTCCGTCTTCCACCGGAGCGGGGGTAGGCGTCGGCGTGGAAGTAGGGTCCGGCGTGGAGATGCTCGTCTTCTGCTGCTCCTCCAGCCCGGCCTGCAGCAGGTCGTTTACCGTGGCCGTGGAATTCTGCGTCCTGGCTCCCATCGTAACGCCTCCGTCACTGTCGCCGCAGGCCGCAAGACTGAACGCAGCAAATGCGCAAAGCAGTGCGATGCTTTTATTTCCATGATGTACGCGGTTGTTTATCTTCTTCATTGTCTTTTCCTTTCCCTCAAAACCATCGATGATGGGACTCCACTCTCTTTCCATGCCGCTCTTCCATTCCCGGGAGCGCGCTCCCATCGTTTTTGTTATCCCAAGCTCCGTACAGGCAGTTCATTTCTTCGCCCCCAGCCCTTCCCCTACGATCCAGCAGATCAGGAAACCTGCGGCATCCGTGGCCACGATGGTGGAGCCGACCGGCGTTCCCGTAAGGATCGAGATCAGGATGCCCACCAGCGCGCAGATGAGGGAAAGCACTGCCGAGCAGATCGTGACCGACTTAAAGCTCTTGAAAAGCCGCATGGCGGAAAGCGCCGGAAAGATGATCAGCGCCGAGATCAAAAGCGACCCGACCAGGTTCATGGCAAGCACGATGATCACGGCAGTGATCACGGCGATGATCAGATTGTATAGCCCGGCCTTTACCCCGCTGGCTCTCGCAAAGCCTTCGTCAAAGGTCACCGCAAAGATCTTGTTGTAAAACAGGATGAAGCTGACCACTACCACGATGGACAATATGATGCAGACCAGCACTTCCTTCTTTGAAATGGTCAGGATCGATGTTGACCCGAAAAGGGTGCTGCATACATCCCCGCTCAGATTGCCCGAGGTGGAAAAAATATTCATGAGCAGATAACCGAATGCAAGCGCGCCCACCGAGATCATCGCAATGGCAGCGTCACCCTTGATCTTCGTATTCTGTCCGGTGCGCAGCAGGAGTACTGCGCAGAGTATCGTAAGCGGCATCACCAGCAGCATGTCGTTGCTCAGGCGCAGCACGGCAGCGATGGCCATGATCCCGAATGCCACATGGGAAAGGCCGTCACCGATAAAGGAGAAACGCTTCAGCACCAGTGTGACCCCGAGAAGCGATGAGCACAGGGCGATCAGCACCCCCGCGATCAGCGCGTGCTGCACAAAGGGGATCTGAAGGTATTCCGCAAGCTTATCCATTTTTACGCACCTCCATCCTCTGCAGGAAGAAGCTTCCCTCATCGCTCTCCATGTATTCTTCACGCGTTCCGAAAAAGATCCGGTTCCCGAAGTGCAGGATGTGGCTGGCATAGCGGAGCGCCGCTTCGATATCGTGCGTGATCATGATAACGGTCGTGCCGCTTTTGTTCAGCTCCCGGATCAGTTCGTACATTTCGATCGTCACCTTCGGATCCAGGCCGGAAACCGGCTCGTCCAGAAGGATCAGTTTCTGTGTTGCGCAGAGCGCCCTCGCCAGGAGGACGCGCTGCTGCTGCCCGCCGGAAAGCTCCCGGTAGCAGCGGTCTTTCAAAGGAAGAATGGCCAGGCGTTCCATATGCGCGAGTGCTTCCTGTTTCTCTTCCTTTGTGTAGAACGGGCGCCAGCCGCAGCGCGCCTGAAAGCCCGACATAACGATCTCTGTCACCGATGCGGGGAAATCCCGCTGGACCTGCGTCTGCTGCGGAAGGTAGCCGATCTCGTTCTTCTTCAGGCCGTCCCCGAAGAGGATCTCTCCCGAAATCGATTCCACCAGATTCAGAAGGGTTTTCATCAGAGTCGACTTGCCGGAGCCGTTCTCTCCCACAATGCAGAGATAGTCTCCCTTTCCGACCTCAAAGCTGATGTCTTCCTCCACGGCTTTTCCTTCGTAGCCCACAGACAGATTTTTAACGGTGATCAGACTCATAATTCTTTCCTTTTGTTTTTTACTGCAATGCTTCCTTTAATACTTCCAGATTGCTCTGCATCACAGACAGATAAGTTGTTCCTGCCTTCACATCCTCGGAGGTGACGGACTGCAGGGAATCCAGGGTCAGGATCTTCTGATCCTTGGATGCCGTATTATCCCTCACGGTTTCCGCGATGCGGTGCGTCTTGCCCTCGATCGTCATGATAGCCGGAAGCTTCAGTTCATCTGTCTTTTCCGCAAGGAAGACAATGGTCTCGAAGCTGGCCTCGGATTCCGCGGAACAGCCTGCAAATGCCGCATAATAGCTAAGGCCGTAATCATCCACCAGATAACGGAAGGGGAAACGGTCGCCGAAAAGCAGGGTGTCAACGGAAGAGGCTTCCACTGCTGCACGATACTGCCCGTCCAGTTCCGATAACTTTTCTTTATAAGCGCTCACATTTGCCGCATAACTGTCTGCATGCTCCGGATCCAGAGTCTTAAGCTGCTCCGCGATCACGTCGCAGAGGAAGGAGGCATTATTCAGGGAGAGCCATACATGCTCGTCCATCTCTTCCTCATGTTCGTGATCATGATCTTCGTCATGCTCATCCGCTTCTTCATGGTCATGGTCGCCGTCATGCTCATCCGCTTCTTCGTGATCATGATCCCCGTCATGCTCGTCCGCTTCTTCGTGATCATGATCCCCGTCATGCTCGTCCGCATCATGATCGTGGTCATGCTCATGCTCCATACCTTCCACGATCTCTTCCGCCTTCACACGATCGCCAAGAGAATCCAGCAGATTTATCACGACCATATCCTTATTCGTTGCCTCCGCAAGGGCATCCTCCACCCACTCATCGGACTCTCCTCCGACATAGATGAACATGTCACAGGCGGAGATCTTCAGGATATCCTGGGCCGTAGGCTGAAAACTGTGCAGATCCACGCCGTTATCCAGAAGCATGGTGATCTCCGCATCGTTCGTTCCCACGATTTCCCTTACCCAGTCATACTCCGGAAAGATCGTCGTCACGATGCTGAGCTTCTCCGAAGCCTTCTCTTCCGTTCCCGCAGCCTTTGCATTGCTGCAGCCCGCCAGGCAGCACAGGGCCGCCATCACCACAAACATTAAAATGCTTTTCTTTTTCATGATATTCTCCAATCCATGTCTGATCCGGAGCTTTACGCGCTGTTTAACCGCAGACGCAAAACGTCTCCGGTGCTTTCTCCGGATGTATTCTATTCTTACTGGAACGATGCGCAGGCTGTCTGAAAACGCCCGCCGCTTTCTCTCGCGATATGCGAAGATCCTTCAATTATTCAGTCGCACCTTGCAGGCGACCGGGGTCATGGATGTATATCCCCCGGAAACAGACTGCATGACGATAAATACGATCAATGCCAAAAACGGCACGACCACCGAAGCCACCGCTCCGCCGCCAAGCTGCCGGAGCTGATCGCGGCACAGCTGCAGGCAGGCACAGATCGCGCAATCATCATCGTCGCACTGATGCCCCGCCTCAACGCACAAAAAAGCAAGAGAAAAGAGCACGGCAAAAAGCAGCACGAATGCCGCAAGTCTCTTTATGCAGTTTTCGATCCTGCGATCCTTTGCCTTCACTTTTCTTTCTCCAAACACTGCTACGACAGCAATTCCTTTTCTTTTCTTTCCTTTGCGCAATCATCACACAATCCGAAGAATACCGTACGTCTTACATCCAGCACAAAGGCATGATCCCGGTACAGATGATCCCGGATCGCCATCATCTCGTCGCAATGCAGATGGATCAGCTTTCCGCAGCCCTCGCATTTGCAATGATAGCAATGCTCCACATCTTCACAGGCACCGGTTCCCACATATTCAAAACAGGCCGGGCTTCCTGCGTCGATCGTATACTTTTTCAGGATCCCTTCGTCCACAAGGCTCTCCAGATGACGGTAGATCGTGGACTGACCGATGCCGTCCCCACGGGAACGGAAATACTCGCACACATCATTCGCTGTGATGTGCACGCCGGATACCCCCTCCAGATAACTCAGGAGGATCTCTCTCTGCTTTGTTTTATACTTCGGACGTGAACTCATTCTTCCTCCACCCTCAAATAAAACGGGAACGATTCCCGCTTTTAATCCGGGAACCGTTCCCAATTATAGACATCACTCCTTTTTTTGTCAAGGAAATCGGGAATCATTCCCGAAAAAGTTTTTTCTTTTTTCATAGCCGGGTAATAAGCGCCACGCAGGGCATCGTAGCAACCGACAGCAGGGTCGTAAGGGCAACGCCTTTGGAAGCCAGATCGTATTCCCCGTCATACTGCTGGGCCAGCATGGCCGTCATGCTTCCCACCGGAGTCGCCAGCATGACCATGCATACCGCCCTGGTTCTGTCATCCAGCCCTAACAGGCCCAGAAGAAACACCCCGGCCACCGGGATCAGGAGCTGCTTGATCAGTGAAAACAGCAGGATCTTCTTATCCGTAAGCAATTCCCGGATCTTCATTTTTGCCAGGGAATCCCCGATCACGATCATGGACAGCGGAGCCGTCAGAGCGCTCAGGGAGCTGACCGTACTTTCCAGAAATCCCGGCACGCGGATCCTGCCAAGGTAGAGGATGATCGTAAGGATACAGGCGATCACACCGATGTTAAAGATCTTGCCGATGCTCAGCTTTTCCCTCTCTCCGTCTCCCTGTTTATCTCCTTTTTTCATCAAGGCGATCCCCCAGGTATAGATCAGCACATTATAGGGGATCACAAAGAAGGACGCATACAGGAGCGCTTCGCTGCCGTATACCGCCGAGATCAGCGGGAAGCCCATAAAGCCGATATTAGAAAAGACCGTCATCACCCGGAAGGTTCCGTACTCGTGCTTTTTCAGACGCAGGATCCTGACAAAAGGCCAGGAGATCAGGATCAGGAAGACATACATTCCCAGCGATACGGCTGCCAGCGTCAGCAAGTCTCTGCCTTCCACGACCGTCGCCTTGTTCATTCCGGCTGACAGGATCAGCGCCGGGTTGGAGACATTGACCACGATCTTCGACAGCACACTGCTGCCCTCGTCCGTGATCAAGCCCCTTTTCCGGCAGATGAGGCCGATCAGCATGATCAGAAACAGGATTGTCATTTGCTGTAACAGGATCATGATCTGTTCTCACTTTGCAAAACGTGCGAAATCCAGACTGCTGATATCAAAATCGGTATCCTCGCCCAGAACGATGTGCGCCATCTGCTTTCCGGTGAAAGGCGAGAAGCAGATCCCGTCCCCTTCATGACCGGCACAGATATAAAAGCCCGGAACCGAATCCACATCCGAAACGATGGGAAGATGATCCACCACAAAAGGCCGCACGCCCGAATAGGTCCGGATACACTTGATATCCGCAAGCTCGGGGTAGAAACGCATCGCTCTTTCGCAGATCGCCTTAACGGTCTCGATCTCGGTCCGTGTGTCAAAGCCCCTGAACAAACGGTTGCCGCCCACCAGCAGGTTGCAGGCCTTCGTATACTCCAGGTTAAAGGCGATATTCTGGTCCTCCACAAGTTTGCTCACATTCCGCTTAAAATTGATCCCGTCAAACTTGGACATCATATAGCCGTATTCCAGGATCTTGTTATTGCAGAGACGCTCGCTCTTTTCAGAAACAAGGTTAGTCCCCTTTCTCGGTTCGATGGGAATATCCAGCCCCACCAGCTTCCCGATCTCCGGAGCCCATACTCCGGCGCAGTTGATGATCCGTTTCGTCTTAATAGTCCCGTGATCCGTTTCGATGGAGCTCACGGCATTTGTCTTCGGATCCAGATCGATCTTTTTGATATCACAGTAGGTGATCACATCCAGTCCCAGTTTTTTTCCTTCCTCCACAAAGGCAAAGCATACCTTGTAGGGGCTCACCGCGATACAGCCCGAGGGCGGCGTATAGAGCGCGCCGTAGATATCCCTGGAGATATGGGGCTCCATCTCACACAATTCCTTATTCTCCACCATCCTGAGCGGATAACCGTCTGCGTTCTGCTTTCGCATATACTCCGATGCCGCCTCAAATTCCGGCTCGGTCTCACATACATAGAGGCAGCCCTTGCGTTCAAACTCAAAATCAAAATCGAATTTCTTTGCAAGCTCCTCGTAATAATCGATACTGTACTGTCCCATTTTGGTATCGATACCGGGCTGCTTATCGCAGATCAGTCCCACCGCATCACAATGGCTGGAGGAACCGCTTGCGATATCGCCTTTTTCCAGTAACATGGTCTTCAGGCCTCTTTCGGCAAGGTGATAGGCGACAGAAGTGCCTATGGCCCCGGCACCGATCACAACCGCATCATATTCTACAGACATATCTCATACCTCCTATTCCACACTGCCCTTCGCCAGATCGCCGAAAGCGATCGGCCTGATGGGGGGTCTGGCGGAAGATGTTCCGGTCTCCCAGGGCTTCACTCCCAGTTCCTGGGCCAGGATCTGCTGAACCATCTTTTCGCATGTTCTGCCCTGACACAAGCCCATTCCGGCTCTTACCCGCCGTTTCACGCCGACCACATCCCGTGCGCCCTGACGGATCGCTTCTTTAATCTCCGCCACTGTCACTTCCTCACAACGACAAACGATCATATCATCACTGAAAAACTCTCCCATATCAATCCGCCTCCTGTAAACGCCGGATGCTTCTCACATCATCCGCGTATTCTTTGGGTATCTCAACCGTTACTACCGGCGTATGATCAAACGCGGCAGGGTTCAGGACCTTTACAACCTTTGCCTCGCATACCGGCTCCCCTTTCCGGTTCACCGCCGTTACCGCCATGTCCTGCTCCGGAACAGGCATGTACTCGTAAGGAAAGGAAACGGTCGCCGTAGTTTCCGAGTACGCTTTATTCACAACGAATATGGCAAGTCCCGGACACTTCGACACGCACACACCGCAGCCGGTGCATTTTTCATGCGAGCACTGCGGAAGATTCGTGATCGGATCCCCGATACGGATCGCCCCGAAACGGCATGCCGCTTCACAGGGATTGCAGGGGATCTCCTGGACACATTCGATCACGGCAACCGGCCCTTTTTGATAACGTTCCTCCGAAGGCAGCTTTTGAAGCTCGCGTAATTCCTCCGGTTCCAGATAACCTGTATTGATCAATGACATTTGGCATCCCTCCTACTCCATCTCAACCGCGGTTCCGATCTTTTCTTCATATTCCGCCAGGATATTATTTTTCTCGATCTGTCTTCTTTCCCCGAAGGGTCCCATCCGCAATGCTTCCAGACGGCCCCAGATCTCGATACGCTTCTTTTCCGCTTCGCTCTCCCCGATCAGGCCGAGGGATTCCACCGCCGATATCCCGGCAATCCTTCCCTCCTCCAATGCGGTGTTGGCCTCCTCGACTCCCGTCGCATCACCTGCCACATATACACCTGCCCTGGAGGTTTCCATACGGTCATTATGCAGGGGGATGAATCCGCCAAAGGGGCCGTTAAAGGTAAGCTGACACTTCTCCAGCTTCACCATATCCGTTGCAGGTTTCAAGCCTGCTCCGATGGTCACGGTATCGGCTTCGATCTCCTGCTCGGTTCCCGGAATGGGTTGGAAATGATCATCCACTTTGGCGATCACCACCTTACATACCGTTCCGTCTTCCCCCGGGACTGCCTCCACTACCGTATGCTGTGTATAGATCGGTACACCTGCCCTGCGGATCTTTGCTGCATGAACCGCGTAGCCGCCGATCTTCGGAGCCGCTTCGACCAGCGCCACCACATCGCAGCCCGCCTGCATCAGCTGATAGGAAACGATCAGTCCCACATTTCCGGATCCCACCATAACGATCTTTTTTCCGGGCTTTACATGATTCACATTGATCATGGTCTGTGCCGCTCCGGCTCCCATCACGCCCGGTGTGGTCCAGCCCTTGAATCTCACCACATTCTCACTGGCACCCGTGGCGATGATCAGCTTTTTAGCCCTCATGGTGATCACTTCCTTATTCCCGCCATCCGTGCCCTTTTCGATGGCGATCAGATTTCCCGGGAATGCACCGATCACCGTGCTCTGCAGCCAGATCTCCACGCCAGCCTCTTCCGCTTCCGCAAGAAGCATCTTTCCGATCTCAAAGCCCCGGGTACCCGAACGGTGTGCGCTTGATCCGAAGAACTTATGGATCTGCTTAAACAACTGTCCGCCGGGCTTCATGTTCAGGTCCACCAGCAACACATCGGCTCCCGCCTTTGCCGCTTCAATGGAAGCTGCAAGTCCCGCCGGCCCTGCTCCTACTACTACCACATCTCTTTCCAACATATTGATCACGCTCCAATCCGATACTGTTATTTAAGACCATCCTGCGTCTTGATCACCATTCCCTCTTTTACCGGGGTGATACAGGTCCTTACATTTGCCTTACCGTCTACTACCATGGAGCAGTCCGAGCACTGTCCGATACCGCAAAACAATCCTCTCGGTTCATGCTTCTTCACCGTATACCGGTTGATCTTTATCCCGCTCGCCAATAAAGCGGAAAGGATCGGCTCCCCTTCATAAGCCTCGATCTCTTTATCGTCTACCGTTATCTTTACCGTCCTTCCGGTCTTTTTCACATCAAGAATACAATGTTGATCCACTCTGTCGGACATACCAGCACCTCCCTTTTGCAATAACAGCCCGGGTCAGCCGACCCCTTTGCCGGCTGTAGCCCGGGCCGGAAAACAACTGTTCCTTTATGCAAGAACAGCCGTAAATTCCATCTCAACAAGACATCCGTCCACCATCTTTACACACTGGGTGCAGCAACGGGCCGGGAAATTTCCCTCTTCAAAATAGGTCCGGTATACGGCGTTCATCTCCGGGATCAGGTTGATATCGGAAATATAGATCGTGACTCTCGCCACATCCGCCATGGAGGCACCTGCCGCTTCCAGAACTGCCTTGGCATTCTCCATCGTAGCTTTGGTCTGCTCGGTCATACCGCCGGGAACCATCTCCCCGCTCACATCCGTTCCGATCTGTGTAGTAAAGACCATATTACCGATCTTGACACCCAGGGCATACGGCCCGTGGCACTCTCCGCACTTTTCACTTGTGATCTGTGTTCTTCCCATAACTTTATCCTCCTTGTTTTTGAATGCTAAAAGATGATATTCACATCTTTGTTAACCAATGTACTGGGTACCGTTTTCTTTGAGAAACGCTGTACAAGCTGGTCCAGCGCTCTCTTCCTTCCGTCATAGAACGAGTCTTCGGAAACAAATGCCGCATGGGGCGTGATCACCACATTTTCCAGGCCGAAGAGCTCCGAGGTTTCGTTCGTCTCGTCTTCGATCACATCGATGCCGGCTCCTTTGATCGTTCCCGCCTTCAGGGCTGCGACCAGCGCTGCTTCATCTACTACGGATCCTCTGGCCGTATTGATCAGGAAAGCCTCTTTCTTCATCATAGCCAGTTCCTTTTCCCCGATCAGGTGATAGGTAACATCCTTGATCAACGGGCAGTGGAGGGAAACAAAATCCGACTCCTTCAAAAGTTCCTCCAGACTTTCCGCTTTTTCACAACCGTACTCCGCCAGATACTCTTTCGTCTTAGTGGGAGCATATACCAGGATCTTCAGACCGAAGGCTTTCAATAAGGGAACCATCTTTTTGGGTATCTCTCCGAAGAAGACCATACCAAAGGTCTTACCCGTGATCCGGTAGGTTTTGTAGCCCAGCAGCGGATCCCACTTACCGGCACGGACGCTCCGGTCCAGGAAGGTGATCTTTCTGACCAGATCGATCATCATTCCCACGGCATGCACGGATACTTCCTCCGCACAGAAGCCCGGGATATTGGTCACGGAGATTCCCTTTTCCGTAGCTGCCGTGATATCCACATTGTTGTAACCGATGGACTGCAGGGAAACCTGTTTCAGGGAAGGACAGGCATCCATCACTTCCCTTGTAACGGATTCGTACTCCACAACCAGACCTTCCGCCTGTACCTCATTGATATGGGATACAAAATTCTTCGTCCCTTCCGGATCCTTGATCTCGATCAATTCGATATCCGTGATCCCCCATTCCTTCAGCATCCTGTTTTCATAATCCAGGTTATCGTCGATGTTGTAGTACAATACCTTTGTCATGATCTTCACCTCACTTTCCGTAGATCTCCGCCAGGGATTCTTCCAGGATCCGCAGGCCCTCATCGATCTCTTCCTTCTTTACGTTCAGGGGCGTTGCAAAACGCATCCCGTTTCCGTGAACTCCGCAATTGAGCGTAAGCATGTGGCGCTTAAAGCATCCCGCCTTCACCTTTGCCCAGACCTCCGGGGCGGGAGTCCCGTCCTCGTATGCGAATTCGATTGCAGTCATCAGTCCCAGGCCGCGCACATCATAGATGATCGGATATTTCGCACGGATCTTCTTCAGTTCGCTTCTGAGATACTCTCCCATTTCGTTTACATTTTTCAGTAGGCTTCCGTCCTTGAACTGATCCAGCACCACGCAGCCGGCTGCCGCTGCAACGGGGTTTCCTCCGAAGGTGGTTCCATGGGTACCTACCGGCCATTTTTCCGCGATATCCGGTCTCGTGATCACGGCACTCATGGGCAGTCCGCCCGCAATGGCCTTGCCGCAGGTCATGATATCCGGGATCACATCAAAGTTCTGGGAAGCCCACATCTTTCCCGTCCTGCCGAAACCTGCCTGGATCTCGTCATAGATCAGAAGGATGCCGTTCTCGTCACAGATCTTGCGCACTTCCTGCATGAAGGCCTTGGGCGGGACCACATAACCGCCTTCTCCCATGACCGGTTCCATATAGATATAGGCGACATCTTCCGGACATACGATATAACGGAGCAGTTTCTTCAGTTCAAACAGGGAATACTCTCCCCGCTTTTCCCCGGGTATCTCGGGCGGGCACAGATCCCGGCCCGGATACGGTGCAAAATACACATTTCCCATCAGCCCTTCGTAATGCTTCCGGTATTTGGAATTGGAGCCGGTGATCGAGGTGGCACCGCAGGTACGGCCGTGAAAAGATCCCATAAAGGCGATACCCGCAGATCTGCCGGTGTAGGACATTGCCAGCTTCAGCGCCGAATCCGTGGCCTCGGCTCCGCCGTTGGAGAAGAATACGGAAGTGAGCCCCTCAGGCGCTGCCTCTGCAAGCTTCTTCGCCAGCATCAGGGTCGATTCATAGTTCACCAGATTAAAGGAAGCATTCACCAGATCATCGGCCTGGGCCTTGATCGCTTCCACAATGGGCTCATAGTTATGCCCCATGGCATTTACGGCGATCCCCTGTACAAAATCCAGATACTTCTCTCCGTTCACATCCCAGAGATAGCAGCCCTTTGCTTTCTTCGCGATCAGATCCGTGTGCTTATAGAACACCGGATTCAGATATTGCTTAAAGTCCTCGAATTTCATTACTTCTGCCATAATCTTGTTCCTCCTTTTATTTAGTGATCCGCTTTCTTAAGGATTTCATAAACATCTTCCCTTCTTACCTTCACCGGATTCACCGCCAGCAGACGGTAAGCCATCGTCCCATCCACGATGGTATCGAACATATCGGGGGTGACCGGGATCTTCAGATCCTTGAGGGAATCCGGGATCCGGAGGTCGGAAGCCATCTTCCGTACCGCCTTCACTGCAAGGGCTGCCGCATCCGTATCGGAAAGACCCGTGATATTCTCCCCAAGCAGCTCCGCGATCCTGGCAAACTTCTTCGGATTACCGGCCACATTCATCTCCATCACATAAGGCAGCAAGAGCGAATTCCCGATGCCGTGCGGGGTATGTGCGATGCCGCCCATAGCCTGGGAGATCCCGTGTACCGCTCCGAGCCCTGCATTTACCATTGCTGCCGCTCCCAATATGGAAGCGATGGCCATCCGGCTTCTTGCCTCGATATTCGTCGGATCGTACATCGCCGTGCGGATGTTCTCCCCGATCATCGAAATGCATTTCTCGGCGTACATATCGCTTAAAGGTTCCGCGTTTAAGGAAACATAAGCTTCAATGGCATGAGTCAGTGCATCCATGCCGGTACTGGCTGTGATCATGGGCGGCATCCCGATATGCATCAGCGGATCGACGATGGCTGCCAGGGGCATCAGGTATTCGTGGGTTACCGACAGCTTGATATTATTCTGCTCATCGGTGATCACGGATGCTGCCGTCACTTCCGAACCGGAGCCTGCCGTAGTGGGCACCGCCAGGAGCGGAAGAGGCCGCTTTGTTACGGTTTTGGTACCGCCGAAGAGATAATCCCTGACCGAACCCTCATTGGTCGCCAGCATGCACATGGCCTTTGCCGTATCGATGGAGCTTCCTCCGCCTACCGCGATCACACCGTCGGCCCCCGACTGAAGCAATACCTCTCTTGCCGCATCCACCTCCTCGATCGGAGGATCGGCTACTGCCGAATCAAAGAGACAATAGTCAACATTCTGCGCTTTCAGTCCGGCCAGCAGATCTTGAAAGCCTTTGGTCCCCGCGATCCCCTGGTCCGTTACCACCATCACCTTTTTGATGCCGTACTGTTCCAGTACCGGTTTCAGATCCAGTGACGAACCCGTTCCGAAAATGATCTTAGTCGGCAGCTTAAAGATAAAATCCTTCATATCCTTTCTCCTCCCTGCTTTCTGCTATTTCACAGAAGCCTTTGTTTTCTCATATGCCGCGATCACGGCGTCCATCGCCGCTCCGCTGAATGCCCGTTCTTCCAGTACCCGTACTCCCTGTATCGTGGTGCCGCCGGGGGAACATACCTCTTCTTTCAACGCCCCCGGATTCCTGCCGGACAGAAGGGTGAGTTTTGCGCTACCGATCAGCATCTGCGCTGCCAGAAGTGTTGCCTCCTTCCGGGGTACTCCGCAGGCCAGCGCTCCGTCCGCAAGCCCGCCGATAAACATCTGGACGAATGCGGGACCGCAACCCGTAAGGGCGGTGGCTGCATCGATCTGTTCTTCCTGCATCTCCATACACAGGCCGGCAGCCTCCAATACATTTATGAGCTGCTCTGTTTCCTTCGGTCCTGCCCTATCACCACAGGCGTACAGGATCACGCCTTCCCCTACCGAAACCGGTGTATTCGGCATGATACGGACCACCGGAACATTTCCGCCTGCCATCTCCCCGATCTCCCCGATCGTAAGTGACGCCGCCATGGACACGAGTAGCGGGGCTTTCTTCCGTTCCTGCAGGAAGGGGCGGATATCGGCAAGAAGCTTCTCCATAGCCTGAGGGATCACTCCCAGAAAAATACAGTCACATTCCTTTGCGATGGACACCCTGTCCGAAACATTTGCATGAAGTTCCATAGCCAGCTTTTCCGCTTTATCCGGATCTCTGTTTGAAAGATAAAGCTGTTTTACATCTATCCTGCGGCAAATCGCTCTTGCCAGAGCCGATCCCATATTCCCGCAGCCGATAAATCCGTAGCTCTTCATCGTGATCCTCCTCTACAGTCCCAGATAGGATTTCCGGATCTCATCATCCCGCATCAGATCTTTTGCAAGGCCTTCCCTTACGATCTGTCCCACCTCGATGATGTAGGCCCGCTTTGCTGCCGTAAGAGCCATCTGTGCATTCTGCTCCACAAGCAGGATCGTAGTATGCTGTTCTTTATTGATCTGCCGTATGATATGGAAAACATCCTCCACGATCACGGGAGCCAGCCCCATTGACGGCTCATCCAAAAGCAGCAATTTGGGATTGGCCATCAGTGCCCTTGCCATGGCAAGCATCTGAAGCTCGCCTCCCGATAAAGTACCGCTGATCTGTTTCATTCTTTCCTTCAGGCGCGGGAACAGACTGTATACCCATTCCTTATCCTTTTTGATCCCTTCCTTATCATTCCGTATAAAAGCCCCGATATCGATATTCTCCGCCACCGTAAGGGTGGGAAAGATCCCTCTTCCTTCCGGCACCTGGGAAATGCCGTCTGTCACCAGTCTGTGCGCTTCGGTACCGACGATATTCTTTCCGCAGTACAGGATCTCGCCGCCCACAGGCTTTAACAGACCGGAGATCGTATGCATGGTCGTAGTCTTTCCGGCTCCGTTCGGTCCGATCAGGGCAACGGTCTCACCTTCGTCCACATGAAAGGAGATCTCCTTCAATGCGGGTACGATCCCGTAACTGACTGACAGATTTTTAACCTCAAGTATGCCGCTCATACACACCCTCCTATCCTTTACGCTTCTTCCTCATCCTTAAACTCGCCCGAACCGAGATAGGCTTCGATCACCCTGGGATTCGTCTGGATCTCTTCCGGCTTTCCTTCTGCGATCTTCTGTCCGTGATCGAGAACGATGATACGGTCGGAGATCCCCATCACGAATTTCATATCATGTTCGATGATCAGCACCGTCACCTTCATCTTCTCTGTGATATAATGGATCACATTTGTCAGTTCCTCTTTCTCGATACCGTTCATTCCTGCTCCGGGTTCATCCAGAAGAAGGAGCTGCGGCTTTGTCGCAAGACCGCGGGCGATCTCCAGCAGACGCTGTTTTCCGTAAGGTAATGAGGTGGCCATCTCCGCTTCCATCTCCTTCAGGCCAACGATATCCAGAAGTTCCAGACATTCTTCCACGACCTGTCTTCTTTTTCCGGCGGTCCTTCCCATTCCGAACAGTGCACCCAGGAGTCCCTCCCGGTTACACTCGGGATGGGCGATCAGAACATTTTCCAAAACCGTCATGCTTTTTACGAGCCGGATATTCTGAAAAGTTCTCGCGATCCCAAGCTTCGTTCTCTCATGCGCCTTTACGTTTGTGATATTCTTATAGTCGAAGAATATATTTCCCGAGGTGCAATGGTATACTCCTGTCAGGAGATTGAATAAGGTTGTCTTTCCGGCTCCGTTCGGTCCGATCAGCGACAGGACCTCGCCTCTTCTCTGAACCAGATTGACACTGTCCACCGCAACCAGTCCTCCGAACCGGATCGTTACTTCTTTTGTTTCAATGATCTTATTCATACAGGATCGCCTCCCCTGATCTTTTTACTTCTTAACACTCTCAAATGCTCTGATCTTATACTCATTCAGCATTCTGTTGGATCTCGCCCAGATGCCTTCGGGACGGAAGATCATCATGATCACCATCAGTGCACCGTACACCACCATGCGGTATTCCGAAAAGGAACGGAGCACCTCCGGCAATGCTGTCAGCAATACTGCTCCCAGGACGGATCCGGGAATGGAGCCCATGCCTCCGAGCACCACCATGGATACCATTTTGATCGACTCCGCATAGGCAAAGGATGTGGGGGAGATCATGCCCATATAGACTGCATAAAAGCTGCCGATCATCGCTGCCATCCCTCCGCCGATCACAAAGCCCCAAAGCTTGTATTTGACTACATTGATCCCCAGTGCGGTTGCGGCTATGTCATCCTCGTTCACCACCATCATCGCCATTCCGAAACCGGAATTGTTGAAGCGCTTCATAAAAAAGAGGAATACCGCTACCACGATGGCGATAAAGTAAAAGTATGCCTGCTTGCTGCTGATCTCAAATCCGAACAGTACCGGATCCGGAATATTGGGGATCCCGGCGGGGCCCTTGGTCAGATCCACGGCATTGGTCAGAAACAGCCGGAACACTTCCCCAAAACCAAGTGTGATCACTGCCAGGTAATCTCCCCGAAGCTTCAGGGTCGGCAGACAGAGCAGCATCGCGAAAATACTTGTCAGGAGCGTACTTAAGAGCGTCGCCTGGAAGAAGCCCATATTCTGCTGGGTGATCAGCAGTGTGGTGATATAAGCCCCCATACCGTAGAAGCACACATGCCCCAGAGAGAACTGGCCGGACCATCCGATGATCAGGTTCAGGGACAGGGTCAGGCAAACATATATCCCGCAGAGGATCAGGATGTGGAGCACATAATTGTCTTCGATGATATAAGGTGCAGAGATTACGATACCCGCAAGTACGATGATAAGAAGTATCCTCTGCCACCTGTTCAGGCGGATGTCTTTCAATTTTGAAAAGAATGCTTTCATTTTCATAGAGCTCCTCCTTACACCTTATCGATCCGTTTTGCTCCCATCAGGCCGGACGGCCGGATGACCAGGATCACGATCATGACCAGGAAGGCAAATGCATCGCGATACGCCGGTGATATGTAGCCTGCACCGAGGCATTCGATGATACCGATGATAAAGCCTCCCAGTACTGAACCCATTATGGATCCAATCCCGCCCAGGATAGCGGCGGCAAAGGCTTTCATTCCCAGCAGATATCCCATGGTCGGATAAACCGCGCTGTAGTAAACCCCGATCAGGATACCGGCCACACCTGCCATAAATGCACCGATGGCAAAGGTTCCGGATATGATCAGGTTTGTATTGATGCCCATAAGCTTTGCATTGTTGACGCTTACGGAACAGGCTCTCATCGCCACCCCGACCTTCGTCTTGTAGACCAGGATATACAGGATCAGCAGCATAATGGCCGTTACCACCAGGATCAGGATCTGAAGGTTACTGATCGACAGACCGCCCACCATGTAGGTTTTTGATTCGATGGCCTTAAACTGTCTGGTAGTGCTTCCGAAGATCAGCTGTGCCAGGTTCTGCAGAAAAGTGGACATTCCGAGTGCACTGACCAGCACCGCCATCTTTCTGTTTCCCGATTTGATCGGCCGGTACGCCACCCGTTCCACACTCATTCCCAGGATCGCCGCAAACGCCGCTGCCAGGATGATCATCACCAGAACCGGCATATTCAGCTTTGTTGCAAGAATGAGTCCGATAAAGGTCGCAAACATCAAAACATCCGCGTGTGCCCAGTTAACGATCTGAAGGACTCCGTATACCATCGAATATCCAAGGGCAACCATAGCGTAGATCCCGCCTACGATGATCCCGTTTATCAGATGTTGAAAAAACATAGGTATCCCTCCTTACATGGCTTTTCGTTCCTCATAAAGCTGTTTCAGGATCGAAACACATTTTGCCCGCCCCCAGGAAGCCGAATTCAGGCAGATATCGTAATAAACCGGGTCTCCCCACTTCCTTCCGCCCGTATAGTAGCGGTAATAATCCGAACGGTACTTATTGGTCTTGTTGATCATCCGGATCGCTTCCATTTCTTCCACTCCCATCCGATCTACGATGGAAACGATACAGGCGGACATCGGTGCATCGATATACACTCTGATCACACTCTTTTTGTCCTTCAGAACATAATCCGCGCATTTTCCGATGATGATGCAGCTTTCCGTCTTTGCCAGTTCCTCGATCACTTCACTCTGTATATGAAACAGATTGTTGTCATGCGTAAACTTCCTGTCCGATGCTTCCACCTTATAGTTTCTCGGAACCGAACCGAGCATTTTCCTGAGGAAAGAACTTTTCAGCTTCTCATCCGTTTCTTCAAACAGTGCTTTGCTGATCCCACTCTTATCGGAAGCCATATTCAGGATCTCCTTTTCATAACAGGGTATCCCCAGCTCTTCCGCCAGTATCACACCGATCTCTTTTCCGCCGCTGCCGAATCCACGGGCGATCGTGATCACTACATTTTTCATAAGCGCCACCTCCTTATATAAATCCTTCATAAGGTCTCTGAGCTACGGAAGAATGGAGCCATTTGATCAGGGTGATAAAGTCAAATACCGGAAGTCCCGTCTCTCTCTGAACCGCTGCCGCATAAGGCGGCATATCGCTGCATTCCAGGAGGATCGCACCTATCTCCTCTGCTCCGCTCACCGCTTCCACGGCTTTACCCACAACATCCTTTCTTGCAAGATCATTATCCCAGTCGCCCCGGTTTTTGATCACGCAGGAGAAATGTTCTGATGTCGCGAGGTCTTTGATCACCAGCCTTTCCTTCATCCCTTCCGTGATGTCGCAGTTATCAAGCAGTCTTTCCGTAATGGATTTTGCATCAGCCGTAAGGATCGCCAGTTTCTGCGTGGGCTTTAAGGTTGCCAGCACCCAGGGCACCTGTACCAGACTGGAAAGCGCTACCGGCACGCTGCACAGCTCCGCTATTTCCTTCTGGTAGTTTCCGAAAAAACCGCATGCACCGCTGATGGCTCTCACTCCTTCCTTCATAAGTGTCATGCAGGCTTCCCGGATCGCGGCCCCAACCTTTTCATCACAGGCAAAGAGTTCGTCACAGTCAATCCCTTTCACCGGGATCATCCTTACGGGAAAGGGATAGGTTCCGGCATTCACTACGTTTCCCGGCATGATCGGATAGAAGACATTTTCGATATAGACCACTCCGATCGGATAACCCGCTATGTTCTGCCCTTTTCCCATCCTCACATATACGCCGTCATTCGTTTCATTCAGTAAGCCGTACTGATATCCCTTTTCCATAAGACGCTCCCTTTCTTTTCAGATTACTTCATAAGAGTGAAAATTCCGTTTTCAACCCTGAACATCAGCTCTTTCTTGGAACTGTTGCAATTTACAAAGGAATAGGTTCCGCAAACTCCTTCATATGTGATCTTGGAGATCTGCTCGTTGATGCTCTCTCTCGTAAGCTCACCGCTGCAGTTCTTCATAGCCTGGATGACGATGCATGCCGCATCATATGACGAAGCTGCCCAGTTACCGGGTTCGTATCCGTATTCCGCCTTAAACTCTTCCACAAAGGTCTTGGCCTTTTCGGACAGTTCCTTATCAAATTCACCCTGTACATAAACGCCTTCGGTATCGTAGTCCAGAAGTGCCGGAGCATATCCTCCGTTCCCGCAAAGGATGACCATATCCTTGCATCCGTAATCATCTCTCTGTTCACAGATCAGGCCCTGCTCCGTCACACATCCTGCGATAAAGATCGCTTCCGCCCCGGATGCACCGGTAGCCGTAAGCTGTGTGGAATAGTCTACCGTTTCGCCGTAAACATAGGTCTGTACCGTAACGATCTCCACTCCGAGTTCCTCGCACTTTGCCGTAAATGCATCGGCAATCCCCAGGCCGTAATCATCATTCTCATAAAAGAGCGCTACCTTTGAGATCCCCTGGCTTTCGAAAAACTCTGCTGCATAGGATCCGCAGTCCGAATCATTCGGTGCCGTGCGGTAGAAATAATCACTGCAGCCGGTGAGGGCCGGGGTGGTTGCTACCGGGCTGATTGCCGGAAGATGTCCTCCTTTATAGGTATCCACCTGCGCCAGCATACAGGAACTGTTATAGGAAGAAACCACCGCCAGGATATCGCTCTTGTCCACAAACTTGTTTGCGATTGAGGCTGCGGAAGTAGGAGAACCTTCATCATCTTCCTGTACCAGCGTGATCGTTTTTCCTCCGATCCCTCCCTTCTCATTTTCCTGCTTCACCGCCAGATTGACGGCATCCACACAGGTCTTTCCGTCTGCTGCGATGGTTCCGGTCAGTGGAAAGGATGCTCCGATCGAAATGGATTTACTTTCCGCCGCTCCTCCGCAGCCCGTTGTCAGTGTCGCCATCGTTGTCATAAGTGCCATCGTCAACATGATCCCTTTTCTCTTTTTCATAATCTATCCTCCTTCTATGTACCCATCCGGTACTATTTTATAAAAGCAAAGGCACATTCCCCGACCTCAGCCTGGAATGCGCCTTTGCAATTATTTCTCTCTGTTCCTGTTTTCCTCTTCTTAAGATAGTTGCATTTTACATTCTTTGTTGCCATTTGTAAAATTTTGAATTATAATATATCCATAAATTTTTGTTATGGTTTCAAAAAGCTTATTTTTCATACTGTTCCGGGATCTCATCACAAGCGAATCCCCATATACAAAGGAGCCTATTATGCTGGATTATAAGAAATGCGAAGTATTCGCAACGATCGCCGAAGAAAAGAATCTGACAAAAGCAGCGGAAATCCTGGGCTACACGCAGCCCGGCATCAGTAACATCTTAAGGAGCATGGAAGAGGAAACCGGTTTTCCGCTGTTTATCCGTCATCACAGCGGTATGACCCTGACAAAAGACGCCGAAGTCCTTTTACCCCGGGTCCTGGCGATCTTAGCCGCCTTCCGTTCCGCGGATCAGACGATCGACAGTATCAACGGCATCAACGAAGGACATATCAGCGTCGGGTCCTACAGCAGTATGTCCATATCCTTCTTAACGAAATGGATCGAAGGCTTTTCCCAGGAATTTCCGAACATCACTTTCTCCATTATCGAAGGAGGCTATAAAGAACTGGAAAATGCGCTGGACTCCTATACCATCGATCTGGCTTTGATGAGCCGTCAGCCCTGGCATAACTATGACTGGACACACATCATGAACGATCCTATGCTCGCGGTTCTTCCTGCTGACAGCAACTTTAAGAAAAACTATGTGAACCTGAAAGACTTTCATAACAAACCGCTGATCAGCCACAGTGAAGGATCCGATCCCGATGCGGAGAAGATCTTTGAAGAATTCCGGGAAATGAATATCGAACCGATCTGTCAATACCGTATCTTTTTTGACCGGACCATGATGTCGATGATCGAGCATCACCTGGGCTTCGGGATCATACCCGAACTGGTGACCCGGCATTATAACGGAGAACTGAAACGTCTTCCTTTCCGTCCGGCTCTGTCCCGGGAACTGGGGATCGCAACTTTGCCCAATGTAACGCAGTCGCCGGTGGTGAAGCTGTTCATAAAGTATTGCGTGGAGCATATAGAATAAAATTCACGGTTCTGCGGGCGAATTCACTAAACTGGGTTTTGTCGTTTTGTTCCGTTTGCATGCATCTGCTTAGGGCGGGGATGTTTTTTGAGCGTCACCGCGGATATAAGTCCCCGGCGCTGATTCCGTCGCCTGGCAGCTCTGATGAAGCTGCGTAAGCTTTTCGCCGCAGTCCGGGACCGCTCTTCGACGGCACATCCATGTGCCGCTCGAGCTTTCGGCGCCGTCCGGGCGCCTCATCCCTGTTTGGTTCAGCGCAGCTTCAAGAGCATGCCGGCTCCTCCATAATGCGCCGGATCCTTATATCCGTCGGTTGACGCTTCGAAAACGATTGAACCGCCCTGCGCATCTGAGGCTCACTCCACCCCTACTTGTAGAGGATAGGCGAGCATCTCGCTTAGCCTCTACAAGTAGGGGCGGAGTGAGCCTAGGGAAACGCGGGACGGATTTGAATTTGTGGGTGCGGAACCGGGGACAGAAGCCGAAAGAAGAAAGCTTTATGCCGCGCGAGGAGATCATCCCTGTTTGAGCCCATTCACGGAGCGCCTTTAGCGGCAGGCGGAATCCAGCGCCTACAGCCGTGTGACAGGCGGTGCAGGGCTGCGAGACGGCGTGCCGACTCGCATGTGCCGGCTGTCCACGGGCTGTTGGCGATTAGTCCGCCGAGAGCGTTGCGACGGGGCGCAAACAGGGATGTCTCCGGGAGCAGCAAAACATAATCCCGGCTTCTGTCCCCGGTTCCGCAGAAAAATCTCCTCCGTCCTGCGGAGCCGTCATGCGAACGTAACAGAACGATAAACCCCAGTTTTGCAAAATCAACCGAAGAACCGTCCCCCTGATTGAATCGGAGAACCAGAAATAAAAAAGCTCCCGGGAAATCCCGGGAGCCTGATATTACTTGGGTTGGGCTGTAACTCCACAATAGAATCCCCGCTTCGCAGGGATTCTATTGCGGGCGTGGCAGTCGCCACACCCGCACGAAAGCATGAAAAAAGACCCGGTCAGAAGCAAGCTTCTGCCGGGCCTTCTTTCACGCTTTCGCGGAGTTATTTCTCGTTGCTGTCACTTTATTCAACAATCGTAGCCACACGGCCGGATCCTACGGTACGGCCACCTTCACGGATAGCGAAGGTAAGACCCTGCTCCATAGCGATGGGGTGGATCAGCTCGATGCTCATCTCAACGTTATCGCCGGGCATGCACATCTCGGTACCCTCGGGCAGGTTGCAGACACCCGTGATATCGGTTGTACGGAAGTAGAACTGAGGACGATAGTTGTTGAAGAAAGGAGTGTGACGGCCACCTTCATCCTTGGTCAGAACGTACACCTGAGCGGTGAACTTCTTGTGGCACTTAACACTGCCGGGCTTAGCAAGAACCTGTCCGCGCTCGATGTCGGTACGGTTCACACCACGAAGCAGAGCACCGATGTTGTCACCTGCCTGAGCTTCGTCAAGCAACTTGTGGAACATCTCGATACCGGTAACAACGGTCTTGCGGCTCTCTTCACGAACACCGACGATCTCGACTTCCTCGTTCAGCTTCAGAGTACCACGCTCTACACGGCCGGTAGCAACAGTACCACGACCGGAGATGGTGAATACGTCCTCGACAGGCATAAGGAAAGGCTTGTCGGTATCACGCTGAGGATCGGGGATGTAGCTGTCCACGGTATCCATCAGCTCCATGATCTTGTCGCCCCACTCGCTGCTGGGATCTTCCAGAGCCTTCAGAGCGGAACCCTTAACGATAGGGCAATCATTGAACTCATACTCAGCCAGCTGATCGGTAACTTCCATCTCAACCAGCTCAATGAGCTCGGGATCGTCAACCATATCGCACTTGTTCAGGAATACTACGATGTAAGGCACACCGACCTGACGGGACAGAAGGATGTGCTCCTTGGTCTGAGCCATAACACCGTCGGTAGCTGCAACCACCAGGATAGCGCCGTCCATCTGAGCGGCACCGGTGATCATGTTCTTAACGTAGTCGGCATGGCCCGGGCAGTCAACGTGTGCATAGTGTCTCTTCTCGGTCTCGTACTCAACGTGAGCGGTAGAGATGGTGATACCACGCTCTCTCTCCTCGGGAGCCTTATCGATGTTCTCGAAATCGGTAGCGGTGTTACCTGCAACTCTCTCTGCCAGAACCTTGGTGATAGCTGCGGTCAGAGTGGTCTTACCATGGTCAACGTGACCGATGGTACCGATGTTACAGTGGGGTTTGGATCTGTTAAATTTCTCCTTAGCCATTTTGTACTTTTCCTCCTCTTAGGTAAAATGGTTCTAAAAAATCACTGTTGTACATTATATGCGATATCCTGTGATTTTTCAAGTGTTTTTCTCTGAAAACCCCGCCGCCCGAAAGCGGCAGGGAAGGTCACGTTACTCAGTTGCCTTTTGCAGCCAGTACTTTCTCCTGGATGTTCTTCGGTACCTGCTCGTACTTCTCGAAGAACATGGAGTAGTTGCCGCGGCCCTGCGTCTTGGAACGCAGATCGGTGGAGTAACCGAACATCTCGGCCAGGGGCACATAACCGCGGACGATCTTGCCGCCGCCCAGGTCATCCATACCTTCGATGCGTCCGCGACGGCTGTTGATATCACCGATCACGTCGCCCATGTACTCTTCGGGCATGGTAACTTCCACCTTCATGATAGGCTCGAGCAGAACCGCTCCGCCCTTCTGCATGGCTTCCTTGAAGGCCATGGAACCGGCGATGTGGAATGCCATTTCGGAGGAGTCGACTTCATGGTAAGAACCGTCGTACACATTTGCATGCACGCCCAGAACGGGGAACCCGCCCAGGATACCGGCCTTAGCAGCCTCTTCAATGCCTTCGCCGACCGCAGGGATGTATTCCTTGGGAATAGCACCGCCGACAACGGTAGACTCAAACTTGAAGGTCTCCTCGCCGTTGGGATCCATCGGCTCGAACTTAACCTTACAGTGACCGTACTGACCACGACCACCGGACTGCTTTGCGTACTTGGAATCCACATCCACGGGCTTCGTGAATGCTTCCTTGTATGCAACCTGAGGCGCACCAACGTTTGCCTCGACCTTGAACTCACGCAGCAGACGGTCTACGATGATCTCCAGATGCAGCTCACCCATACCGGCGATGATCGTCTGACCGGTCTCGGTATTGGTGTGTGCACGGAAAGTAGGATCTTCTTCCGCCAGCTTTGCAAGAGCTTCGCCCATCTTGCCCTGACCTGCTTTGGTCTTGGGCTCGATCGCCAGCTCGATGACCGGCTCGGGGAACTCCATGCTCTCAAGGATGACCGGATGCTGCTCGTCGCAGATCGTATCACCGGTCGTGGTAAACTTGAAGCCTACCGCGGCAGCGATATCACCGGAATAAACCTTGTCCAGCTCGGCACGCTTGTTTGCATGCATCTGCAGCAGACGTCCCACACGCTCCTTCTTGTCCTTGGTCGCATTCAGGATGTAGGAACCGGAATTCAGGGTTCCGGAATACACACGGATGAAGGACAGCTTACCAACGAAGGGATCGGTCATGATCTTGAACGCCAATGCAGAGAAAGGCTCCGCATCGGAGCTGTGACGCTCCACCTCGTTACCGTCCAGATCCACACCCTTGATGGCGGGGATGTCGGTAGGTGCGGGCATGTACTCCAGGATCGCATCCAGAAGCTTCTGCACGCCCTTGTTACGATAAGCGGATCCGCAGCATACGGGAACCGCACGGCATTCGCAGGTTGCCTTGCGCAGTACCGCTTTCATGTCTTCGACAGAGGGTACCTTGTCTTCCAGGAACTGCTCCATCAGATCGTCATCCAGCTCGCAGACCTTCTCGATCAGCTCGCTGCGATACAGCTCCGCATCGTCCTTCATGTCATCGGGAACGTCTACGATGCTGATATCATCACCTTTGTCGTCATTGTAGATATATGCCTTGTTTTCAAACAGGTCGATGATGCCCTTGAACTCATCCTCCTTGCCGATCGGCAGCTGCAGGATGATGGCATTCTTGCCCAGCCTGTTACGGATCTGGTCTACGGCACCGTAGAAGTTCGCGCCCATGATATCCATCTTGTTGATGAATGCCATACGGGGAACATTGTAGGTGTCCGCCTGACGCCAGACGTTTTCGGACTGGGGCTCAACACCGCCCTTCGCGCAGAAAACACCAACGGCACCGTCCAGTACTCGGAGTGAACGCTCCACCTCTACCGTGAAGTCGACGTGGCCCGGAGTGTCGATGATGTTGATACGATGCTCCAGAGCGCCGGCCTTGGGCTTGCAGTTTTCCTGCATGGTCCAGTGGCAGGTGGTAGCGGCTGAGGTGATGGTGATTCCACGCTCTGCTTCCTGCTCCATCCAGTCCATGGTAGCAGTACCGTCGTGGGTGTCACCGATCTTGTAGTTAACGCCGGTGTAGTACAGGATACGCTCGGTCAGCGTGGTCTTACCGGCATCGATGTGAGCCATGATACCGATATTCCTGGTACGCTCCAAAGGGTATTCTCTTTCAGCCACTTTGTTTCCCTCCTTTCCTTAGAATCTGTAATGTGCAAACGCCTTGTTAGCCTCAGCCATGCGGTGCATCTCTTCCTTACGCTTTACAGCGGCACCGGTAGCGTTTGCGGCGTCCAGGATCTCTCCTGCCAGCTTGTCCTCCATGGTCTTCTCACTGCGCTTTCTTGCAAACATCGTGAGCCAGCGGAGTGCCAGGGCCTGACGCCTGTCGGGACGAACTTCGATAGGTACCTGATAGGTAGCACCACCGATACGTCTCGCCTTTACTTCCAGAAGCGGCATGATGTTGTTCATGGCCTCGCCGAATACTTCCAGCGCAGGCTTGCCGCTCTTCTCTTCCACTTTGGCAAATGCATGATATACAATGCGCTGAGCAACACCCTTCTTGCCGTCGAGCATGATGTTGTTGACCAGCTTGGTTACGACCTTGTCATTGTATAAAGGATCTGCCAAAACGTCTCTCTTTTGAATGTGTCCTTTACGTGGCACGGTTCTTCCCTCCTTAATCATTTCTTACCGCCGCCCGTATGCCGTACGCCGCGCAAGTATACGCGGCCGGCCGCTCATCACGAAATGGGGCGGCATGACTAGATCATCGGTACTCACATCTGAATCAAAAATGTGTTCGCGCTGTATTCCTCCCTGAAAAGATGAATCAGAACTCCAACATTTAATTCTTCATATGATACCCAGGTCTTTTTACAACTTACTTCTTGTCCTTAGGACGCTTTGCGCCGTACTTGGAACGCGCCTGCTTCCTGTTGGCAACACCTGCGGTATCAAGCGTACCACGGATCACGTGATATCTGGTACCGGGCAGATCCTTTACACGGCCGCCACGGACGAGAACCACGCTGTGCTCCTGCAGATTGTGACCTTCCCCGGGGATGTAGCTCGTTACTTCGATCCCGTTGGAAAGACGTACTCTGGCGATCTTACGAAGTGCAGAGTTAGGCTTCTTGGGGGTAGCGGTCTTCACTGCGGTGCAAACGCCTCTCTTCTGCGGCGATTCGGTATCGATCGCGCGCTTGTGCAGAGAATTGTAGCCCTTGAGGAGCGCCGGTGCGGTAGACTTCTTTACGGAAGTCTCACGACCCTTTCTTACCAGCTGATTAAATGTCGGCATCCTGTTCACCTCCTGTCTGAATTAACATAAGCTGTACGACCTACTTGCACACAAAAAAACAGAGCGTTCGAAATCGCACGCTCTGTCATTATACGTTTCGCCCCTGCCACTGTCAAGGATTATTTTCACTTAGGCGGCAAGGATTTTCCGTCCCGGGTCACGCACTCCGCTGCGTGGCTGCGGGCGGTATTTCGCCCGGCAGACCTGCCGCCCATCGGCGATGCCGATCCTGCATGGCGGCCCGCTCCCCGGTTTCCCGGCCGCTCAAGGCGTATAGGGTTCGTACATTGCCGTCACCTTGTCGTTCTCATCCAGAAGCAGCCACATGAGCCGCACGAAGGGCGGCTCCGAAGGCTCGGCACAGATCACGTCCACCGGGGTGAGACGCTTAAAGATGTTTTCCGGAAAACGCAGATAGACCGCGCAGTCCGGCAGCACTTCATAAGTACGGTAGTTCCCATCCGCCGCGCCGATGGCGTAATCATCATACACCTCATTGGGATCGATCCCGTACTGTGCAAGCGTCGCCAGGTCGTCCCCGTTGATAAAGACCACATCGTCTCCGTAGATGCCGTGATCCCCGTCCCCGCCGTTCGTTTCGACGAGCTGCCAGTGATCACCGACGTACTCGGAAGCGCTGGAGAGCCCCTCATAGGAGCCGCTCTTTTCTATGGAATGCAGGCAGTTTTCGAGATACTCGGCCCGTCCGAGCACACCACCCTCATCCGCCTTCATTACATACATCTGGACATTTCCATTTGCCGCTCCCACACTGCCGGCTTCGTAATTGTAGCAGAAGATCCCACGGCAATAGCGCTCACCCTCCTCCCAGAAAGCAAACAGCGCCGGTTCGCCGTTGATGTGGCACAACGCCGGATCATAGGAATCATCCATCAGCACCAGGCCGTCGACCGTTCCGCTGTCCGGAAGCAGTTTTATGCACTTGCTGACAAAGGCTTCCGGATTGTTGGTCGCATTCGGAAACGAGCTGTCCAGCCGGTACGCCGCTGCCTGGACGATCAGGCTCTCCTCCGCATCCGAATCTTCGCAATAATAGGTCCCGTCCGCATTGATCGTGAGCTCACGGTTCACCAGGCCCGGGATCTTCGCCTCGTTCTTGAGGCACATCTTGTTATGCCCGGGGGCCGGCATGGCATAGAAGCCGTATCCCGCCGGATTGAATATGCCGCAGAACGGCAGTTCCGCCGGCGTGTCATCGTATATGCCGTCCTGCGTGTAAACGCTGAAGTTCAGCATGTG
>JAILHF010000058.1 GCA_024696005.1 Lachnospiraceae bacterium
CAATTCGTCCTTCAGCTGGTGGGCGCAGTATCTGAACAAGAATCCCGAAAAGATCGTGATAGCACCGGAATACTGGTTCAATCAGAAGGTGTCGGGCAACCGGCTGAATCTGGACAGTTTTGTACACGTGAAAAATGTGCCTACGATCGACACGCCTGTTGATAAACCATTCTTCAGCGTTCTGATCCCGGTATACAATAAGGAAGACTGTCTGCGGAGAGCTATGTCGTCAATATTGAACCAGTCTTTTGCGGATATCGAGGTGATCGTCGTGGATGACGGCTCCGAAGATGATTCTTACCGACTTTTGCAGGAGTATGCCGAAAATGATAAAAGGATCAAACTGATCCGCAACGAGAAGAACAGCTCGCTGCTTGTTTCGCGCATCGTTGCGATGCGGGAAGCAAAAGGAGAATTCATTCTGTTCCTGGACAGCGATGATTACTGCTCTGAAGATCTGTGCAGGATACTGCATGAAAAACTGGAAAAGAAAGCCGTCGAAATTCTGGAATTTGCTTATATGCAACAGCCGGAAAAAACGCCTATCCGTGCCGACTTTGTCTTTGATGGCGATTATCTGAGAAAGATCATCAGCAGGGAGATCGCGCATACCGTCTGGAATAAATGCTATTCCCGCAGTCTGGTCCGGAAAGTGCTGGAGCAGGCGGAAGAATTCTATTGTAATATGTCGGAGGATGTGTATTTCTCCGCTCTTTTTGCCACTTACGCAAAAACATACGACAGAACGGATGAGATCCTCTATCATTATGTGGCCGACGGCGGGATGACTAAAAGCAGCCAGGTTACGGAAGATAAAGTACGAAGGGATACGGAGTCTGTTCTGAACAGAAAGGAAGCACTGAAGACATTCCTGCAGAAGAACCGCCCGGAACTGCTTCCGGAGCTGGAAAAGGGAGAGTTGCTGGAGCTGAAGCAATATGCCTGGCTTTATCTGGGCTTACCTGTTTCAATTCATGAGAAATTGACATACCTGGCAATGCTAGATGAAGCTTTCGGCACGGATTTTGAAAAGAAATACGAAAACTATGTGGAGCACGCGTTGAACATCTACGAGGACTATAAACTGAACGGCAGGAAGCACAAAATGGGGCTGGCCTGCAAACTCATGCTGAAAACGCTCCGTAGCATGACGAAAAAGAATGAACCGATGGATCTGTTATGAACGGAAAAGAGTTGCGAAAAAAATGCAAGGAGCTTCCCTATAGCAGGGATATGATCGCGGAGGAAAGAGTGATCTCTTCCACGATGGATGAGCTGCGCTCTTTATGGGAGAAGGAAGATCCTGCCAGGGTCCTTGGTGCGCTCTCTTCCCTTTGGTCCTATCGTGATGCGGCTACTTTTTTCGTAAAGGCAGGTTTTGAAACATCCCGGCGAAGGATCAAAACGATCGCCACATATTACCACAGAGCCTATGCGGGCGGAGTGGAGCGTGTGAATGCGGAATTGATGAAGATCTGGACCGGCATGGGATACCGCGTGGTCTTTTTCTGCGCGGAAGGACCGGATCCGCTTGATTTTTCCTACCCGGAGACGGTAAAGCGCATCGTGATACCTGTGGATGACGAGGCAGCGCATCTTTCAGCTCTTCGGAAAGCCTGTGAAGAAGAGCAGGTGGATCTGTATGTGAACAACGCATGGACGAAACAGGATTCCCTTTGGGAATGCGTTCTGATGAAACTGTTGCATATCCCTTATGTGCAATATTGTCATGGGAATTTTGCCTGGTGTTTCCGGGAGGGCGAAAACGCCTTTTACCAGACGGATGCATTCCGTCTCTGCGATATGGTGGTGGCAATCTCGGAAACGAATGCCAGGTTTTATCAGTTGTGTGGCTGCAGAAGCTTTCTGGTGCAAAACCCTGTGCCGGAAGAGCTTGCACGGGATGTGGTTCCCTCGGGAGAGGATTCCGATCGCGTACTTCTGATCGGAAGGCTAGGACCGGAGAAATATCCGCTGGAGGCTTTGGAGATCTTCCGCCATGTACGGAAAGAAATCGGAAAGGTCCACCTGGATATCGTCGGAAGCGGAGAACTGGAAGAAGCGGCAAAGGCTTATGTCCGGGAGAACGGACTGAGCGAATGCGTCAGCTTTCACGGATACAAAAATGAAAAAGAGATAGCGGAGCATTACAAAAAGGCGGCCTGTGTTTTGTTTACTTCCAAAATGGAAGGTTATCCCATGATACTTCTGGAGGCAAAGGCGTATGGGCTTCCGGTCGTGATGTACGATCTGTCCTATCTTTCCTTGTTTGACGGGGGAAAGGGGATCCTGAGCGCACCGCTTGATGATCTTGAAAAGATGAAAGCTAACCTGTTGACGCTCATGAAGGATGCGAAGCTTCGCAAAAAGCTCGGAAAAGAAGCAAGGGAAAGCTTTGAACGTTTTTCATCGCATGATCAGGCAGCAGACTGGAGCAGCATTATTTTCCTGTTGAGTGAGAATCCGAAGTCTTCGGATCCGGAAAGTTGTTACGCCCCTCTGACAGGAGGAGCAGATCGATTTATCCTTCCGATGCTGATGGATGAAGTGAAAAAGGGATACCGGAACTTTATCGAAAACGACAGGAGTTATAAAACGGGAAGAGCCGTTCTGAAGATTCCCAGAACGATCAAAAACTCTCTGAAAGAACTGAAGGAAAACTCTGCTTCCGATAAAGACACGCGAGGAAATGGTTGATGCGGGATGAAAAGCAGATGATAAAAGTATCGGTGATCATTCCGACACATAACAGGGAAGACATCCTGATGCGGACGATCTTTTCCGTTCAGAAGCAGACCGAGAGAAACATCGAGATCCTTGTCTGTGATGACGGTTCGACGGACCGGACAAAGGGAAGAGTTGAAAAACTTTGCGAGAGCGATACGAGGATACGCTATATTTCCTGCGGTCATAACGGACGCCCGGCAATACCGCGAAACATCGGGATCCGTGAAGCAAAGGGAGAATGGCTCGCGTTTCTGGATGATGACGATCTGTGGAATCCCGTGAAGCTTGAAGTGCAGCTTCATGAGTTGGAAAAGACCGGATTGAAAGCATGTTGCACGAATGCTTTTCTTTATGAGGACGGAAAGAATACCGGAAAACGCTATTTTCCGGGCGAAGAAGACAGGATATACGGCTTTAAGGACATCATACGAGCAAACCCCGTGATCTGCAGCTCCATGATGATCCATCGTTCTCTGATCGAAAGCTGCAGTGGTTTTGCAGAGGGAGAACGCCTTGCTGCGATCGAGGATTATGCTTTCTGGTACCGCATCTGTGGCTATACCGAGATCTGTTATGTCGGGAAAGCCTTGACAGGTTACCTGGTAACAAGCAGCACTTCCATCCGCAAAAGCAATGCTCTTTCGTTTGAAGAGCAGCAGGCGATCGTCGAAGAAGATTTCGCCAAGTGGCTGGAAGACAAAGGGGATGAGCTGAAGCGCAAGTACGAAGCGGAGCGCAAAAGAAGCAAGCAGATGATAAAGCAGGAAAAAAGCCTGAGACAGCGGCAGGAACTGGTTGCCAAAGCAAAGCGGATCGTGAAAAAGCTGATCGGGCGGAAGTGATACAAAGGATGTTTGAGCAGAATGAATAAAGTAGGGATCCTGTATATCTGCACGGGAAAATACAGCGTTTTCTGGAAGGAATTTTACCGTTCCACTGAAGAACTTTTTCTTCCGGATGCCGAAAAGTTTTATTTTGTATGGACAGATGCGGAAGAGATCTTCGCGG
>JAILHF010000063.1 GCA_024696005.1 Lachnospiraceae bacterium
TCATAGCTCATGCAACTTACAAAATATCATCCGGCAAGATCGAAGGGATCAACCAAAAGATCAAAACCCTGCGTCGTCACGGATACGGCTATCCTGATGATGAATACTTCTTCTTGAAGATCATGGATATGAGCCGGAAGAGGTATGTCAGGAATCAGCCATCACATAAAATTTGTGATTGAACCTCCTTTTTTAAAGAATGGCATTTTGCCGGTCAATCCGCCTGTTCGAACAGAGTCTTGAGCATTTCAAGCTCTTCGTCGCTGTATTCTTTATCGATCGCGAACATGCAGGCATAGAAGGTGATGAACGAGGTCTGTTCGTCGCTGGAAAGGAGACGGTACACATTTCCGACAAGCTCGTAAGAATCGGACGTGTTTGTTTCACGGATAAGATCCGTTATCTCATCGTCGGTCATTTCGACATCGAGTGCTTCCAGGATGCCGCTTACCAATGCGGATTCGGTGGGGGTAAGGACATCGTCCATCCCGGCACTGGTGCTCAAAAGGGCGATGATGATGCCCAGCCCGTTGTCTTCAGGGTCGATCTCGGCAAACTTATCCTGCAGTTCTCCGAGCATCTGGACAGCGATCGATGCGATCTCTCCGGGTTCTTTTTGGATCAGGTCATCCAATACTTCTTCAATGCTAGCCATAATCAACCTCCATAAGAATTGTAGTGTTGTTCCCGCTTTGGGGACTTTTTCATTATAGGGGGTAGGATGCAGCTGCGTCAAGCGATCCTTGGGAAAGAAGGTAAGTTCATATACCTTTGACAAAATATATCCAACGCGTTGATCCGTATTATTGGTGGTATCTTTTTTGAACGGAAAGTAGTATTATCTTAGTGTATGGGCTTACGCCCGGGGGTTATAAGGAGGAAAAGAGGAATATGAAGCGTGTATTTGTGATCGTACTGGACAGCTGCGGGATCGGAGAAGCGCCGGATGCGGCGGCATTCGGGGATGTGGGCAGCAATACGCTGAAGAGCGCGGCGAAAGCCGAGGGCTTTGCCATGCCGAACATGGCAAGACTCGGCCTTTTTAATATCGACGGGATCGACTGGAGGGAGGGGGTGGCGAAACCGGAAGGCGCTTACGCCAGACTGACCGAGGCCTCCATGGGGAAGGATACCACGATCGGCCACTGGGAGATGGCCGGCCTGATCAGCCCGGATCCGATGCCCACGTTCCCGGATGGCTTTCCTGCGGAAGTGATGGAGAAATTCGAAAAGGAGACCGGCAGGGGCTGGCTCGTGAACAAGCCGTATTCCGGAACGACGGTCATCAACGAATACGGGGATGAGCATGTGAAAACGGGAAAGCTGATCGTCTATACTTCTGCGGACAGCGTATTCCAGATCGCGGCCCATGAGGATATCGTGCCCTGCGAGCAGCTGTATGAGTACTGCCGCATCGCAAGGCGCATCCTGAAAGGGAAATATGCGGTGGGGCGGGTGATCGCCAGGCCGTTTATCGGCAGCGGCAACGGAAATTATACCCGCACACCGAGACGGCATGATTTCTCGCTCGAGCCCACCGGCGTGACGATATTGGACCAGATCAAGGATGCGGGCATGGAAGTGCTTTCGGTCGGCAAGATCCGGGATATCTTTGCCGGGCGCGGCATCACGGATTATGTTTATACCCAGAACAATGCCGAGGGGATCGAGCGCACGCTGGAATGGATGGACCGCGATTTTAAAGGCCTGTGCTTTACCAATCTGGTGGATACGGACATGATCTACGGACATCGCCGTGACATTCAGGGATACGGGGATGCGCTGAGCTATTTTGACAGGAAGCTCGGAGAGATGATGAAGAAGCTTCGTCCTGAAGATCTGCTGATCATGACCGCTGATCATGGCTGCGATCCCGGATTTACGAAGACCACGGATCATACCCGTGAGTATGTGCCCTTTGTGGCCTGCGGGGCCGGGGATTTCCTGCCGGCAGGAAATTACGGGACACGCTCTTCTTTTGCGGACCTGGGGGCGACGGTGCTGAAATACCTCGGCATCCCGCAGATGATCTCCGGGACAGCGCTTGTGTGATTTAAGCTTCTTGAATGCTTGCAAAGCGTCCGGCGGCCCGCCGGGCGCTTTTTTGCGCTTTTTGCTTGTGGGCTTTCTCTTGCAACCATATCTTGTATATGCTATCATATAGTGTCACAATTGTGGTGTGGGAAGGAGAATCGTTTTGGCTTCATTGAAAGAGGAAATAGAGCGCCGCAGGACCTTTGCGATCATTTCGCACCCGGATGCGGGTAAAACGACGCTGACAGAGAAGCTCCTGCTATACGGAGGGGCCATCAATCTGGCGGGATCGGTCAAGGGCAAGGCTACGGCGCGTCATGCGGTATCGGACTGGATGGAGATCGAGAAGGAAAGAGGTATCTCGGTCACGTCTTCCGTGTTACAGTTTGAATATGACGGATATTGCATCAACATACTGGATACCCCGGGACACCAGGATTTCTCGGAGGATACGTATCGCACGCTGATGGCGGCAGACTCTGCCGTGATGGTGATCGATGCCTCCAAGGGTGTGGAACCGCAGACGAGAAAGCTTTTCAAGGTCTGCGCCATGCGGGGGATCCCGATCTTTACCTTTATCAACAAGATGGACAGGGATGCCCTGGATTCTTTTGACCTTTTGGACAATGTGGAGAAGGAGCTCGGGATCGATACCTGCCCGGTGAACTGGCCCATCGGTTCCGGAAAGGGCTTCAAGGGTGTATATGACCTGAAAGCGAAAGAGCTGCTTGTTTTCTCCGATACCGAAAAGGGTACCAAAGAGGGAAGCACGGAAGAGATCCGGGACATGGACAAGATCCGGGCTTTTGTCGGGGACGAGGCCGCGGACAAGCTGGAGGAAGAGCTGGATCTTTTGTCTGCCGGCGCGGAATTCGACATTGAACAGGTGCGGGCAGGAAAGCTCACGCCCGTATTCTTCGGTTCGGCTCTCACGAATTTCGGCGTGGAGTATTTTCTGACTTCTTATCTTCACATGGCGATGGCGCCGAGCGGCAGAAGATCGGGTGGGGAACTGGTCGCGCCTTCGGAGAATCCTTTTTCGGCTTTTGTCTTCAAGATCCAGGCAAACATGAACAAGGCGCACCGGGACCGCATCGCGTTTATGAGGGTCTGTTCGGGCAGATTTGATGCCCAGATGAACGTAAAGCATGTGCAGAGCGGCCGCTCCATGCGCCTGCTCCAGCCGCAGCAGATCATGGCTGACGAGCGGAAGATCCTGAGCGAAGCCTATGCCGGAGACATCATCGGTGTATTCGATCCGGGTAATTTCTCCATCGGGGATACGGTCTGCGATCCGTCGGCCGATTTCTGTTATGAAGGGATCCCGACCTTCGCGCCCGAGCATTTTGCGAGAGTGCGCCAGGTCGATACCATGAAAAGAAAGCAGTTTGTAAAAGGCGTGGAGCAGATCGCCCAGGAAGGTGCGATCCAGATCTTCCAGGAGATTTCCTCGGGCATGGAGGAGATCATCGTAGGCGTGGTCGGCGTTCTGCAGTTTGATGTGCTCAAATACCGCCTTGAGAATGAATATAATGTAGAGATCCGCATGGAGCCTCTGCCCTATGAGCATATCCGCTGGATCGTGAACAAGGATGAGGTGGATGTGAAGAAGCTGTCGGGCACTTCGGATATGAAGAAAGTGCAGGATCTGAAGGGGAATCCCCTGCTGCTCTTTGTGAATGCCTGGAGCGTGGGGATGACGGAAGAACGGAATCCCGGACTTGTGCTGAGCGAGTTCGGAAAAGACTGGTAAAGGATACGGGTGGAAGCATTGCGCTCATTTGCGAAGAAGAAAAGCATGATGGGAATGCTGCTCCTCGCGACAGCCTTTCTTTTGTGTGCCTGCGGCGAGGAGCAGGCCCGGATCGACACGCCCACGGTGCATGTACTGAACCAGGACGGCACGGACGTGGAGAAAAGTGCGCCGGTTTCGGCGGCAGGAGGGGAGAGCGGCCACGTGGTGACGCTGACGCCCGCTACCGGTTACGAAGCTCCTTTGATCGTCGAGGAGAAAAGCGTATCGGGCGGGAAAGACCGTCTTGATTCCCTGAAGAAAAAGAAAAAAGAAGCAGGCCTGGATGATGCGTCCGTCAAGAAGTGCATGGAAAAGCAGAAGGGCCGCTACATGTACGACATGATGGATGAGAGGCTCCGCCCGCTTTATGCGGAGATCCTGCTGATTCTTAACGCGCATGAAAAAGACATCCTGGTTTCCGCGGAGGATGCGGAAGATCTGCAGACGGCTTTTCTTTGCCTGTTCCAGGATCATCCCGAACTGTACTGGATCGACGGTTATTCCTACAGCCGTTTCGGAAATGCGGGAAACGATCTGTTTTTCACATTCAGCGGCAAATACACGTACAGCGCGGAAGAATGTGCCAAAATGAAACCGCAGATCGAGAATTACGTCAATCTTTGCCTGAGCGGGATCCCGGCCGGGGCAGATACCTACGATAAGGTAAAGCACGTGTATGAATATCTGATCCGCACGACGGAATACCAGATCGGTTCCATTGATAATCAGAATATCCTTTCCGTGTTCCTGCACGGGCAGTCGGTATGCCAGGGATACGCCAAGGCACTGCAGTATCTGCTGGAAGAACTGGATATCCCCTGCACCATGGTGGTCGGAAAGGTACACGGCGGGGAAGGACACGCCTGGAACCTGGTGAACATAGACGGGGCCTATTATTATGTTGACGCCACCTGGGGGGACGCCGGATACCTTTCGGGTACCAATTCGACCAAGGCCGGCAGGGAAGAGATCAATTACAATTACCTGAATGTGACCACGGAAGAGATATCCCTGACGCATGACATGGATAATGTCGTGCCGCTGCCGTACTGCGTGGCGGTGGAAGCCAATTACTACGTGAGGGAAGGATGCTGCTTTACCCTTTATGAGCCTGCTGTCCTCAGGAAGCTCTTTGCTGATGCGGCAGCCTTCGGGGAAGGACATGTGAGCATCAAGTGCATCGGAGAAGAGTGTTACGAGATGACCAAGGATTATCTTCTTGACAACAAGGAGATCTTTAATCTGATCCCGGGAAACGTGAGTTCGGTGGATTACACGACGGATGACCAGCTTCACATCCTGAGTTTCTGGTTCTGATTGAAAGAATGACTTCTTTGTGATATAATCGGCACGGGTTTGGAATATGATCCGGGCCGGAAGAAAGGGGAATAAACATGGAGAACAATACGATCACATTAAAGCCGGATAACGAGGGGATCGGCTGCGTAAAGATCGCGGACGACGTGGTTGCCATGATTGCCGCACTGGCTTCCTCCGAGGTGGAGGGCGTGAGCGCCATGACCGGCAGCATCACCAACGAGCTGATGAGCAAGGTCGCGATGAAGAAGCTGACCAAGGGTGTCCGTGTCAATCTGCTCGATAATCTCGTGACGATCAATCTCTCCGTTGTTCTTGAATACGGATACAGCATTCCCGAAACCTGCAAAAAGGTGCAGGAGAAAGTGAAAAACTCTGTGGAGACGATGACGGGTCTCAGCGTGGAAGATGTCAACATCCGCATCGCTTCGATCCATATGGCGAAGGGCTGAGCGGAATGGGAAGAAGGACGATAAGGGAAAAGACATTCCTTCTGCTTTTTGGAGCGGATCTGCATGCGCCGGAAGAGCTTCCGGGGCAGATCTCGCTCTTTTTTGAGAGCGAAGATGCGGAATATCTGGAAGAGGAAGCGCAGAAGGCCGAAGAAGAAGGCCGAAAAGCGGATGAGATCATGATACCGGAGAGCCTGAGCGCGAACCGTGACGAGATACGGGAGCGTGTGATCGGAGTGGCCGGGCGCATCCCCGAACTGGATGCCATGCTCAACGACAAGATCCAGGGCTGGGATACCGGGCGTATCGGGAAGGTGGAACTGACGATCCTGCGGCTGGCTCTGTACGAGATGCGCTTTGATCCGGAAGTATCCGACGCCGTTGCGATCAACGAAGCGGTTGAACTGGCGAAGAAGTACGGGCAGGAGAAGTCCGGCGAGTTTGTCAACGGTGTGCTTGCTAAATTCGCAAAAGACAGGATATGAGTGATTATAAGAATATCTATTCGATCACGCAGATCACTTCTTATATAAAAAACATGTTCGACCAGGATTACATGCTGAGCAAGGTGGCGATCCGGGGCGAAGTCGGTTCCGTAACCTATCACAGTTCGGGATATATCTATTTTTCTCTAAAAGACGCAAATACCGTGATCAATTGCATGATGGACCGCCTCGATCAGCGGCAGGGGCTTGCATTTAAGCTGGAGACCGGCCAGAAGGTCATTGCGGCCGGACGGGTGAGCGTTTATCCGAAACAGGGAAAATACCAGTTTTACGCAAAATCACTGAAAAAAGACGGGATCGGGGATCTCAATGCAGCCTTTCTTGAGCTGAAGCAGCGTCTGGAAGAAAAGGGGATGTTCGCGGAGGAATACAAACAGAAGATCCCGCGCCATGTCCGCACGCTCGGCGTGGTGACTTCCCCGACGGGAGCGGCGATAAGGGATATCCTGGATGTGGCAAGAAGACGAAACCCTTATCTGCAGATCCTGCTCTATCCGGCAACGGTACAGGGTGAGACGGCGCCGCCTACCATCATAAGAGGCATCCGGGCCATGGAGGCGTACGGAGTGGATCTGATCATCGTCGGACGGGGCGGCGGCTCGAAAGAGGATCTGTGGTGCTTCAATGACGAGGATCTGGCCCAGGCGATATTTGACTGCAGTGTTCCGATTATTTCCGGTGTCGGACACGAGATTGATTTTACCATATCGGATTTTGTGGCGGATCTGCGTGCTCCCACGCCTTCCGCTGCGGCGGAACTGGCAGTGTCGGATATCCGGGGGGACCTGGAACGCCTGGAAGGGGCGGCAAGACGGCTTGATGTGGCCATGCGCAATCATGCGGTGCGGGAACGCCTCCGCTTAAGAGAACTGGGAGCGCGGCTGGATAAGCTCTCGCCCCAGGCAAGGCTTCGGGATGACCGGGCCAGGGCAGGCCGGATGAAGGAACGGATGGAAGGCCTGATGGACAACAGGCTGAAAACGGAAAAACAGAGGCTTGCGTCATTGCCGGGACAGCTGGATCTTTTAATGGACCGCAAGCTGCAGAGACGGAAACATGTTTTTGAACTGCTGCTGCATCGTTTTGAAGGGCGCTCGCCGCTCAAACGGCTCGGCGGCGGATATGTATATGCCACGGATGAACAGGGCAAAGCTCTCGGAAGTGTCCGTCAGATCAAAACGGGTGACGCCGTCAGGCTGCTTCTGAAAGACGGAAGAGCCCTTGCAAGGATAGAAAGTGTTGAGGAAGAAGCGGTTTTTGCCGCAGAGGAGGACCGAAAACATGGCGGATGAAGAAAAACGAAGCCTGGAACAGAAGTTTTCCCGGCTGGAAGATAGTCTGGCAAAACTTGAGGATGACAAGCTTCCCCTGGATCAGGCCTTTGCCCTCTATCAGGAGGGGATGAAACTGCTGAAGGAATGCAACGAGGAGATCGACCGGGTGGAAAAGCAGGTATTGCTTTTGCGGGAGGATGGTAGCACAGATGTCTTTGAAGGAACAACTGGAGTACAGGAGTAAAGAGGCGGAGCAGATCGTTTTTCGTTATCTTCCTGAGGAGAAGGGCTTTCAGAAGACCGTTCTGGAGGCCATGGATTACAGCGTGCGCGCCGGCGGGAAGCGCCTGCGCCCGGTGATCATGAAAGCCGCGTACGAGCTGTGCGGCGGCAGCGGAACGCTGGTCGAGCCGTTCATGGCAGCGCTCGAGATGATACACAGCTATTCGCTTGTGCATGACGATCTGCCGGAGATGGATAATGATGAGCTGCGCCGCGGCAAGCCCACGACGCATATCATGTACGGACAGGCCATGGCCGTGCTGGCAGGGGACGGGCTTTTGAACTATGCCTATGAAACGGCAATTTCGGCTTTTTCGGATGCGGATGAAAAAGAGCGCGCCCATGTGATCCGCGCCCTCACGATCCTGGCAGGGAAAGCCGGCGTATATGGCATGGTGGGCGGGCAATGCCTTGATGTGGAAGCGGAAGAAAAGGATCTTTCCCTCTCCGAGGAAGCCCTGCTCTTTGTGTATGAGAACAAAACGGCGGCGCTTTTGCAGGCGGCTTTCCTTTGCGGAGCAGCGCTTGCGGGCGCAAAGGAAGAATGCCTGCTTAAGCTTGAGAAGGCCGGGTATGACCTGGGGATCGCTTTTCAGCTGCAGGATGATATCCTGGACATTGAAGGCAGCGAAGAAGAACTGGGAAAACCGATCGGTTCGGATGAACGGAACGGAAAGAAGACCTATGTTTCCTGCCTCGGATTGGAAAGGGCAAAAGCGGAGCAGGAACGGCTTTCCCATGAGGCGGCGGCTCTTGTTGCCGAGGTCGCGGCAGAGAGCAGCAGTGAGAAGGCTGCAAGGGACTTCCTGACAGGGCTGATCGAAATGCTGGTCAGCCGGAAGAGTTAGTTTTGGGAGCTTTTGCGGGATAAGGACATGGCGAAGAAGAAAAAGGAAAACGAATATATCGATCCGCTGGCATGCGGAACCGAATTGCTGGACCGGATCGAAAAGACCGGCGATATCAAGAAGCTGGATGCGGAGGAGCTCCCTGCCCTGGCGGAGGAGATCCGTGCTTTTTTGATCCGGCATATCAGCGAGACGGGCGGGCATCTGGGCTCCAATCTGGGAGCTGTGGAGCTGACCATCGCGCTTCACATGGCGTTTAACCTTCCGGAGGACAAGATCATCTGGGATGTGGGACATCAGTCCTATACACATAAGCTGCTGACCGGCCGACGGGAAGGCTTTGAGACCTTGCGGAAATACGGCGGGATGAGCGGCTTCCCGAAGCGCAAGGAGAGCGATTGCGACGCGTTTGACACGGGACATTCCTCCACCTCGATCTCGGCCGGCCTCGGCATGGTGGAAGCCAGGGAGCTGAGCGGGAAAAAATACAGCGTGGTATCGGTGATCGGGGACGGTGCCCTGACCGGCGGCATGGCCTATGAGGCCCTGAACAATGCCGCCAAACTCTGGAAAAACTTCATCATCATCCTGAATGACAACAACATGTCGATCTCGGAGAATGTGGGAGGCGTGCCGAACTATCTGAACGCTCTGCGTACCTCCGAGAAATATCTGGATCTGAAAGAGGACATGTATCTTTCCCTGGTCCGATCCGGTAACGAAGGGACGGCCCGGAAGATCCAGAAACTCAAGAGCATGCTGAAGCAGTTTGTTGTGCCGGGAATGCTCTTTGAGAACATGGGGATCACCTATCTGGGCCCCGTGGACGGGCATGATATCCCGAAGATGATCCGGATGATCGGTTATGCGAAACGTGTGAAGGGCGCGGTCCTTCTTCATGTGATCACGCAGAAGGGAAAAGGCTATCTGCCCGCGGAGAAGCATCCCGCCCGTTTTCACGGGGCCGAGCCTTTCGAGATCGTCAGCGGCATGCCGAAGGGCCTGCGGGAAAAAGCAAATTATACGGATGTCTTTTCCACGGTCATGTGCCGTCTCGGAGAACAGCGAAGCGATGTGGTCGCGATCACGGCGGCCATGCCGGACGGAACGGGACTGAAGCGTTTTCATAATCTGTATCCCGAGCGTTTCTTTGACGTGGGGATCGCCGAGGAACATGCGGTGACCTTTGCGGCGGGACTGGCGGCCGGCGGGATGCGTCCCGTGGTCGCGATCTATTCCTCCTTCCTGCAGAGGGCATATGACCAGATACTGCACGATGTCTGCATCCAGAACCTGCCGGTGGTGTTTGCCGTTGATCGGGCGGGTCTGGTGGGAGCCGACGGGGAGACGCACCAGGGGATCTTTGATCTTTCCTATCTGTCCTCGATCCCGAACATGACGGTGATGGCTCCGAAGAACAAGTGGGAGCTGGCGGACATGCTGCGCTTCGCGGTGGAGCAGGAACGCCCCTGCGCGATACGTTATCCCAGAGGCCAGGCTTATGACGGGCTGGAGGAGCACCGGCCGGCGATCGAGTACGGAAAGAGCGAGGTCCTGCAGGAAGGCGGGGAGATCTGCCTGGTTGCCGTGGGCAGCATGGTGAAGACCGCGGTGGAGATACGGGAGCGGCTGAAACAGGAAGGCAGGGAGTGCAGCCTTGTGAACGTCCGCTTCGTGAAGCCCATTGACGAAGGAATGTATCCCTTTGCGCTGAAACACAGGCTGGTGGTGACGCTGGAAGAAAATGTCGCGGCCGGCGGCTTCGGGGAACGTTTTCTGGCCGGACTGGAAGAAAGCGCGGTAGGCGGGAAAATGCCGCAGTTTCTCGCGATCTCCCTGCCGGATGCCTATGTGGAGCACGGCAATGTGGAACTGCTGAAAAAGGATGTGGGTCTGGACGCGGACAGCATCCTGGCAAGGATAAAGGAGAAGCAAGGTGGCTGAGAGGGCGGGAAAAGAGCGCCTGGATGTGCTGCTGGTTGAGCAGGGGCTGGCGGAGAGCCGGGAGGCTGCCAGACGCATCATCATGGCCGGAGAAGTGTTCGTGAACGGACAGCGGGAGGACAAGGCCGGAAGTTTCTTTTCCAGAGAGAACCTGACCATAGAGCACCGCGGGGATCCGCTGCCTTATGTCAGCCGGGGCGGCCTGAAGCTGGAGAAAGCGCTGAAGGTCTTTTCGCCGGATCTTAAGGGAAAGGTCTGCCTGGATATCGGCTCCTCCACAGGCGGTTTTACGGACTGCATGCTGCAGAACGGAGCTGCGAAGGTCTATGCCGTGGATTCCGGCACAAACCAGCTGGCCTGGAAACTCAGAAGCGATGAACGCGTGGTCTGCATGGAGAAGACCAATTTCCGTTATGTCACAAAGGAGCAGATCCCGGAGGAGATCGATTTCGCCGGGGCGGATGTCTCTTTCATATCCCTTTCCCGCATTTTTCCCGCAGCATTCCCCCTTCTGAAGGAAGGTGGTCAGATGGCGTGCCTGATCAAGCCGCAGTTTGAAGCCGGCCGGGAAAAGGTGGGCAAAAAGGGCGTGGTCCGGGATAAGAAGGTGCATCTCGAGGTGATCGAAAAGGTCTGCGGCTATGCAAAGGAAGAGGGATTTGTGCTGAAGGGACTCGATTTTTCGCCCATCCGCGGACCGGAGGGGAACATCGAGTATCTTCTGTTCCTGGAAAAAGGCGAGGGAGAAGATGGTTCGTTTGATGCCGCCGGGGTTGTGGATCTGGCTCACAACGCGGCGGAATAAGGGGAGAAACAGATGGAACGTTTCGGGATCATAACAAACAGCCTGAAGGATCCGGACAGAAAGTATGCCGGAGAGGTGGAAAAGAAGTTGAGGAGCCTGGTGCCTGAGGCCAGGGTTATTTCTCTTGATCTGATCGAGGACGAACTGAAGATGCCTGCGGATACCGAGGCGGTAGTCGTTCTGGGCGGTGACGGCACCATGCTGAAGGTGGCCATAGCCCTGCGGAAGCTGGACATCCCGCTTCTGGGGATCAACCTCGGGAATGTCGGCTATCTGACCGAGGTGGAGATCACGGAGGTGGATGGTGCTCTGGAAAAGCTGGTCGGCGGATACTATCAGATCGAGGAGCGCATGATGCTCGCGGGCTGCACCGTAAAGAACGGCGTGAAGAGCGAGCTGGAGCATGCGCTGAACGACATCGTTCTCAGCCGCCGCGGCGATACCCAGCTGGTGGGCTGCCGGGTGAGCGTAAACGGCGTATTCCTGAGTGACTTCTATGCGGACGGCATCATCATCAGTTCGCCGACGGGATCCACGGGCTATAATATCTCGGCGGGCGGTCCCATCGTGGAGCCTTCCGCGCGGCTGATGGTGCTCACGCCGGTGGCGCCCCATACCCTGAAGAGCCGCAGCATCGTCCTGAGCGATGAGGACCACATCCGCATCGAATTGCTACCGGCGCGTACCAAGAGCGGAACGGAAACGGAGGCCGGTGCATATTTTGACGGCATCAACTGCGGCGTGCTCGGTGCCGGGGATTCCGTGGAGGTGCGCAAGAGCATACGGGTGTGCCGTATCGTCAAACTGGGAGATGACGGCTTCCTGCAGGTAGTGCAGAAGAAGCTCAGTTAGGGAAAAGACATGCTGGATTCGATCGTAGTGAAAAACCTGGCGCTGATCCGCGAAGCCGAACTGGAATGCGGAGAAGGCCTGAATATCCTGAGCGGAGAGACCGGAGCGGGAAAGTCCATCCTTTTGGGTTCCGTTAACCTTTGCCTGGGAGCCAAGGCGGATAAAAGCCTGATCCGCGAAGGCGCGGAGTATGCCCTGGTGGAGCTGGTCTTTCATGTGGACAGTGAAGAAACGCGTGCGGCCATCCGTGCCATGGAGCTGCCGGTGGAGGAGGACGGGACCGTGATCATCAGCAGAAAGATCACGGAGAACCGTTCGCTGATCCGCGTTTGCGGCGAAACGGTGAGCGTAAAACAGGTGCGGGAGCTGGCTTCGCTTCTGATCGACGTGCACGGACAACACGAACACCAGTCCCTGCTTCGTGTGTCCCGCCACCGGGAACTGCTGGATGATTACTGCGGCGAGGCGATGAAGAAGGAACTGGCGGAGTGCGAAGAGCTCTTTCACGAGCGCAAGGCTGTCCGGGAGAGGCTGGAGGCGCTTGATCTGGATGAGGGAAAGCGTGAGCGGGAGATCGAACTTGCCGCCTTCGAGATCGGCGAGATCGAGGGCGCGGCTCTTAAACCCGGTGAGGAAGAAGAACTGGAAGAACGTTACCGCCGCATGAAGGGCGCCCGGGACTCTTTTGAGGATCTCGGGAAGGTGCGTGAGCTTCTGGACGGGGATGATTCCGTGCTGGATGCGCTGGGCCGTGCCGTTCATGAGCTGAATGCGGCTGCCGGAAAGGATGAAGGGCTTGCGGATGATGCGGAAGCGCTTTCCACGGCCGAGGACATGCTAAGAGGAGTGCTTCGCAGCGTGTCGGACCGTCTGGAGAGCGGCTCTTTTGATCCGGAACTTTTTGCGGAGACGGAGCGGCGTCTGGACGAGATCCGCAGGCTTTTCCTGAAATACGGGGAAGGCGAGGAAGCGGTGCTTTCCTATCTGGAGAAACGGAAGGCAAAGCTTGGCGAGCTGGAAAACCTCGATGCGGCGAAGGAGAAGCTTTTGCAGGAAGACAGGAAGCTTGGCGACCGCCAGGGCGCGATCTGCGAAAAGCTCCGCAAAAGGCGCATGAAGGCTGCGAAAGAACTGGAGAATGAGATCGGGAAGGTGCTGGGCGAGCTGAACTTCCTGAAGGCGGATTTCCGGGTGGAACTGACAGAGCGGAAAGAGCCGGCTTCCTACGGCGCCGATGATGCGGAGTTCATGATCAGCTTAAATCCCGGCGAAAAGCTCAGGCCCCTGAAGGATGTTGCCAGCGGCGGTGAACTGAGCAGGATCATGCTGGCCCTGAAGACGGTATTTGCTTCCCGGGACGGGATCGGGACCCTGATCTTTGACGAGATCGACAGCGGGATCAGCGGCCGGACCGCCTGGAAGGTATCGGAGAAGATGGGAGGCCTCTCCCGGGAGAGGCAGCTGATCTGCATCACGCATCTGCCGCAGATCGCAGCTATGGCCGACCGTCATTTTGTGATCGAAAAGGCGGAGAAAGACGGAAAAACACAGACCGGCATCCGCCTGCTTTCGGAAGCGGAACAGACGGAGGAACTTGCCCGCATGCTGGGCGGGGAAAGCAGCAGCGAAGCCGCTCTCTCAAATGCCAGGGAGCTTCGTGAGCAGGCGCTGGAGTGCAAGGCGCAGACTTGCGTTTCGCAGGGAAATCATATATAATGTCAGACGGGTTTTGGGCAGTCCGGGGGTTACGAAGAGCTGTCCGTATTTTGTATGCGAAGATGATTTGTCTGACGGCAAATCCTTGAAGCGCCGCTGAGCGGCGCGGGGCAGAATTGGAGGGAAGGTAATGAAGAATATCTTGTTCATCGCATCGGAAGGTGTGCCGTTTATCAAGACGGGAGGGCTCGCGGATGTGGTCGGGTCCCTGCCGAAGTGTGTGGATAAAAAGTATTTCGACGTTCGCGTGATGCTGCCGAAATACACCTGCATGTCCAAGGAATTAAAGGACAGGATGAAGTACAAGACGCACTTCTACATGGATTTCCACTGGAAGAACGAGTATGTGGGTATCCTGGAGGCGGAAGCCGACGGAGTGACCTATTATTTCATTGACAATGAGATGATGTTCGGCGGTTTCCGCCCTTACAGCGGGAATGCCTATGACGATATCGTCAAGTTCGCGTTCTTTTCCAAGGCGGCGCTGTCGGCGATCCCGCTTTTGGGCTTCGAGCCCGATCTGGTCCATTGCCATGACTGGCAGACCGGACTGGTGCCTGTGTATCTCAAGGAGAGGTTTCGGAACAATCCTCTCTTTGCCAGGATGAAGAGCGTGATGACGATCCATAACCTGAAATTCCAGGGGCGCTGGGATGTGAAGGATGTGCGTGATGTGACCGGGATCCCGGCAGAATTCTTCACGCCCGACAAGCTGGAGAGCTACCGGGATGCGAATCTTCTGAAGGGCGGCCTGGTGTATGCGGACGCGATCACAACCGTTTCGGATACCTATGCCGAAGAGATCAAGACGCCTTTCTACGGAGAGGGGCTGGACGGCCTGCTGAAAGCGCGTAGCGGTGATCTGCGAGGGATCGTGAACGGCATCGATTACGATGAGTATGATCCTGCCCGGGACAAGCTGATCGATTTTCCTTACAATGCGAAGAATTTCCGCAAGGAAAAGATCCGGAACAAGAAAGCGCTGCAGAAACAGCTCGGTCTCGAAGAGGATGAGAAGATCATGATGATCGGCATTGTTTCCCGCCTGACGGACCAGAAGGGCTTTGATCTGATCGCCTATATCATGGACGAGCTCTGCCAGGATGCCATACAGATCGTGGTGCTCGGGACAGGTGAGGAACGCTACGAGAACATGTTCAAGCATTTCGCGTGGAAATACGGAAACAAGGTGTCCGCGAACATCAGCTATTCGGAGGAGCTTTCCCACAAGATCTATGCATCCTGTGATGCATTTCTCATGCCCTCCATGTTTGAACCCTGCGGCCTGAGCCAGCTGATGGCGCTGCGCTACGGAACGGTACCGATCGTGAGGGAGACCGGCGGCCTGAAGGATACCGTGCAGCCGTATAACGAATTTGATTCCACCGGCACGGGCTTTTCTTTCATGAACTATAACGCCCACGAGATGATGGCGACGATACGCTACGCCGAAAAGATCTATTACGACAAGCGCCGCGAGTGGAACAAGATGATCGACCGTGACATGGCGGTGGATTTTTCCTGGCATGTGAGTGCCGGAAAATATCAGGAAATGTACGACTGGCTGATCGGTGACAAAGCCTGATCTCCGTCGAAGATACAGAAGAAATGAAGGAGGGAGGATGCTCCTTCGGCTCGGGAAAAGCGTGAGCGGAGGCGTCCTCGTGATTAGGGAAGAATGAATGCTGGAAAAGTAAAAAAACGGATCGGGCTTTTGCTTGTCCTCGGACTTGTCTTCATCTGCCTCGGACAGCCGCTTTCGGTACTGGCCGGAGGCAAGGGGAACGATAAGGATATCGATGTGGATGATGTCTCGGCCACGGTGAACGAGTCTGACAAGAGCGCCGAAGTCTTCATGGATGTGACGAACAACGGGGATGATTTCGGCGGGTATGTCCGTCTGGTGCTGGATAACGGCAACAGCCGCAATCATTGCGTTTACGAGCGTTATGTGGCGATCGCGTCCGGAGAGACCGAAACGGTCAGCATCCGTTTTCCGATACCGGAGAGCAATGGGACGATCGAAGAGTGCAGCGCGATGATCAAGGTCCTGGATTCGAAGGGCAAGGAGCTCTATTCCGCCAGGGAACGCGGCCTGTTTGATTTCGGAGCGTCCCAGCAGTTCGGCATGCTCACCTCGGCGGGCAACGGGCTGGATTATCTGGACAAAGCGTTCGACAATCTGGGAATGTACGGATACGGTTACGGCTATTACAACGGGAACGTGGGAAGCAATTGGGACGGGCTTTACCTGATGAATTCCGAACTGACCGACGGCCGTACCCTTCGCCAGATGAGCTTCCTCTTTATCGATGACGTGAAACTTTCGAGCTTTTCCGATGAAGCGATCGATGCGATCGAGGAATGGACCCGCATGGGCGGCATTCTGGTCATCGGGACCGGAGCGGGACTGGATGAGACCTTTGACGCTTTCAATCCTTCCTTTATCGATGCGAAACTGGCCAGCAACAAACCCCAGAGCACCTTTTCCTATTATTCGATCAACGGCTATGTCACGGTCGCGGACATCACTTACGGAAACAGTTATACCACGACGCAGGTGGGGCTGTCCGGTGATTTCCGCTACCGGAATGAGGGAAGGGGCAAGATAGTTCTGCTGCCGTATTCCATGTCCGATCAGGTCCTGGATCAGTCGTATTTTGCCGACATGCTGATCTCGGAGATCATGGCACTCATGAACACCGGCAGCAACGGAGCGTATTCACAGACGCTGACCGATTACGATCTCGGGATCAGTTACGGCGTGATGCAGGGGCGGAGCAGCTTCAGCCCTACCGGCCTGCGCATCGTGATCCTGATCTACGTGATCCTCGTGGGCCCCGGTATCTATCTGATCCTGAAGAAGTTAAACAAGCGGGAAAAGATCTGGATCGCGATCCCCATCCTTTCCCTGTTTTTCATCTTTCTCGTTTTCCTGGTAAGCCGCGGCTTTTCCATGCGGAGCAGGCAGTATACCTCGATCCGGATGGCGCCTGCCGACGGAAAGAATGAAGAGACGGATATCCTCATGGGCTTTTCCGCCAACAACAAGAGCTGGACCGTTACGCTCGAGGATGATGCCGATGCGGCTGGGCCGCTCATCTTCCCGAGCCGCTATGCCAGCGAAGATCGGGACGCCTATGTCTGCTCGGTGACCACGGCCGGTACACAGCTGCACTATCTGCCGGAGTCCGGTTATGATTCCGCGTATTTCAGGATCAAGATGCCGAATTCCGTGAAAGCGGGCGGCATGGATGCCGATATCCGCATGGAGAATTCAAAACTCGTCGGCTCGTTTGAGAATAATACCGATTACGATTTTGATCACGTTCTTGTCGTATGCTACGGTTATTACGATATCCTGGATGATGTCAAAAAGGGCGACAGCATAAACATCAACTCCAAATCGAGGCAGCGCTACAATAATGAAAACGAGATCAACGACCTGGCGAAACGCTATTACGACCGGCATGAATACGAGGAGGCAAAGCTCTTCATGTCCATGTATTTCGCCGCGCATGAGTTGAATGAAAATGCCTGCTTCATCGTGGGAGTGCGCAAAGGGGATCAAAAGCTTTTGAAAGGGAATATCGCGGAGGAACGCTTCCTCTGTGTATACAGTGTGGAGTAAAAAATGCTTTATCTGGAGAATCTGGTAAAAAACTACGGTGGTTTTCGGGCGGTGGATCATCTGTCGCTTCATGTCCCCAAGGGGGATCTCTTTGGCTTCGTCGGGCCCAACGGTGCGGGGAAGACAACTACGATCCGCATGCTCTGCGGCCTTTTGAAGCCGGATTACGGCAGCATCTATATCGGAGGCTATGAGCTGAGGAGACAGTCGGAGGCTGTTCGCCGCTGCATCGGTTATGTTCCCGACTTTTTCGGTGTATATGACAATCTCAAGGTAAGTGAATACATGGAGTTTTACGGCTCTATTTACGGGATCGATGATTCGGAGGTCCGCAAGATGACCCGCGACCTGCTGGAACTGGTCAACCTTTCCGGCAGTGAAGATGTGTATGTCGACGGCCTTTCCCGCGGCATGAAGCAGAGGCTCTGCGTGGCAAGAGCACTGCTCCATAACCCGGAGCTCCTTGTCCTGGATGAGCCTTCTTCCGGTCTGGACCCGCGTGCCCGCGTGGAGATGAAAGAGCTGCTCATGAATCTGAATTCCATGGGGAAGACCATCATCATCAGTTCGCATATCCTGGCAGACATCGCCGAGATGTGCACCAGCATGGGCATCATGAACCGCGGACGTCTGGTAACGGCCGGCCGCATGGAAGATATCCTGAGCATGGGCAAGAATGAGCATCATGTGGTCATTGCGATCCGCAGCGACATGGATGAGGCGGCACGTCACATGCAGGAAATGCCCGAGATCCATGTGGTCTCGCGCCGTGAAAATGAGATCGTGATCGATTTTGAAGGCACGGATGAGGAACTGAACCGGATGATCGGAGGGCTGATGACATCCGGCGTGCTTGTCGGCGGCTTCCAGAGGGAAGAGAGCAATCTCGAGACGCTGTTCATGCAGCTTACCTCCGGCGCGATCGTGCCGCCGCAGAATGCATCGGGGCCCGTAAACGGCCAGCCGATGGGCCAGCCGATGGGAAATCCCGGAATGGGCCAGCCGATGGGAGGACCCGGAATGGACCAGCCGATGGGAAATCCCGGAATGGGCCAGCCGATGGGAGGCCCTGCGATGGGTCAGCCGATGGGAGGACCCGGAATGGGTCAGCTGATGGGTGACCCTGGGATGGGGCAGCCAATGGGAGGCCCGGGAATGGGCCAGCCGATGGGAGATCCGGGAATGGGCCAGCCGATGGGAGGCCCTGCGATGGGCCAGCCGATGGGAGATCCGGGGATGGGACAGCCCATGGGACCCGGTGCGATGATCCCGCCGGCAGCGGAGCAGGTCCCGCCCATACCGCAGGATATGGGAGCCATGCCAAAAGATTCGGGAACACCCATATATTCCGGAAGTTCAAACGTATCCGATACAGGATCCGAAAATGCAAATGCTGGGAGTGGACAAAATGGAGAAGCCTAAGTTTTTGGAAAAGATCCGCGTGAATCCTATTGTTAAGAAGGATCTGAAGGTTCTGTCGCGTAGCATGAAGATCGCATGGGGGGTGTTCGCCTATGAGGCGGTGCTTTCGATCATCTTCTTTTTTGCGACCTATATGATATTCGACGCCTTTTCTTCCTACGGTTTTACGTCGGATTATCAGGATTTCATGGCGCTTTTCCCCATACTTGCCGGAGTGCAGTTCGGGATCATCGCGCTGATCATGCCGATCATCACGGCTTCGGCGGTATCGGGTGAAAAAGAAAAGCAGACCTTCGATCTGCTGCTCACGACCGTCATGACCCCGAAGGCCATCGTGCGCGGAAAGGTTACCTCGGCCGTGATCCGCATGATGGTGTTCATCATCGGCAGCGTTCCCCTGATGGCGATCTCGTTTACCATAGGAGGGATCAGCTGGGGCTGCCTGTTCATCACGATGATCGCCTTCATGATCTTTGCGATCCTTACGGGCTCCATCGGCATCTTTGCGTCTACCCTGACCAAAAAGTCCATTACTGCGATCATCCTGACCTACGTGTTCTATTTTGTGGTGGGGCAGGCCAGCGTGGTACCCGCGCTGATCATGTTTTTGGTGAATTCGAACACCGGATCGAGCGCGATCTCGGTCCTGATGATCATCAATCCCGTAGCGGCGATCCTGGAAATGTTTCTTTTGATGCTCAGCGGGGAAGATCTTTTCAGCAACAATCCGCTTGGATTTTTCAGCGGCTGGGGCTGGGTGATCGTGTCCGGCATCGTGATGCTTTTGATGAGCTGGGGGCTTCAGCGCCTGGCTGCCTGGAGGATCGATCCGCTGCACGGGTATCTGGTACGTAACAAGAAAAAGAAGAATTCGATGAAGGTGGTGACGTCATGAAAAACGGGATCTCCGGAAAAGAGTACATCGTTTCGTTCGTGAAAAAGATCCGCAGGCGGATCAATACACAGATCCTTTTGCGGCGCGCGCTGGACGGTTTGTGCGCAGGCCTTTTCCTTGCCTGCCTCCTGGAAGGCATCGCGCTGATCAGGCCCTTCTATTATGTACACTACTATTCGGTCGGCCTGGCCGCGCTGGGACTGATCGCCGGATTGCTGATCGGCAAATTCCAGGAAAAGGACATGCGTCACGCGGCAAAAAAGATCGACAGCTTCGGTCTGGAAGAACGTGTGATCACCGCTTACGAAGCGATCGAAAAGGAGTCCGGGCAGCCGGATGTCCTTGCAGGCATGCAGCAGGAGGATGCGGCGAACCGCCTCCGGAATCTGGCGGAACAGATCGCCGTGCCCATCCGTCTGGGCTGGCAGCGTCTTGTATTCCCGCTGCTTCTGCTGGGGCTCATGATCGCGCTTTTCATGATGCCGAGCAAAGCGAGGGAGATCGCGGCCGAGCAGCATGAAGTAGAAGAGGAGAGTGCGGAACTCAAGGAAGAGATCGAGGAGGCCATCGAAGAGATCGAGAGCATCGATCAGACGGGGCTTACCGACAGCGAGAGGGAGCAGCTGAATTCGATGATGGAATCCCTTTCCTCGTCACTTACGGAGATGAACCAGGCACAGAACATGGAAGAACTGGAAAAGGCTTCGGGCCGCCTGGACTATAAATTTGAGGATATCTCGGAGGCGCTCTCGCAGATGGCGGGAAACGTTCAGGCCAGAGAAGATGCGGCACAGCAGGCAGGACTTACGCCCACGCCGACACCCACACCGACACCTCCGGCGCAGCAGGGCCAGCAGGGGCAGGGAACACAGTCCGAGAACCAGAGCCAGAACCAGCAGAATCAGCAGAACCAGCAGGGCGGACAGAGCCAGAGCAGCACGGCGCAGCAGCTCAGTCAGGCAGCCCAGCAGATGAATTCCCATATCAGCACGAACCAGGGAAATCAGGGTCAGAACGGTCAGCAGAACCAGAACGGCCAGAATGGTCAGAACGGCCAGCAGGGTCAGAACGGCCAGCAGGGTCAGAACGGCCAGCAGGGTCAGAATGGCCAGAACGGTCAGCAGGGTCAGAACGGTCAGCAGGGTCAGAATGGCCAGAACGGCCAGAATGGCCAGAACGGCCAGAACGGCCAGAACGGTCAGAATGGCCAGAATGGTCAGAACGGCCAGAACGGCCAGAACGGCCAGAACGGTCAGAACGGCCAGAACGGTCAGAACGGCCAGAATGGTCAGAACGGCCAGAACGGCCAGAACGGCCAGAATGGCCAGAATGGCCAGAACGGCCAGAACGGCCAGAATGGCCAGAACGGTCAGAACGGTCAGAACGGTCAGAATGGTCAGAACGGTCAGAATGGACAGAATGGACAGAACGGACAGAACGGACAGAATGGACAGAATGGTCAGAATGGACAGAATGGCCAGAACGGCCAGAACGGACAGAATGGTCAGGACGGGAACGGAGACGGTCAGGGCGGCGGAGGCCAGG
>JAILHF010000037.1 GCA_024696005.1 Lachnospiraceae bacterium
CTGTCATCGATGGAGCTGATGCATTTTACGATGCGCGTGGATCACGAGCTGAGCAGGGCTGCAAAGAAGATCGCCGTGTATGCATCCGCGGAAGGTCTGGCGCCCGGGGCTGTGCCGGCAGGCGGAAAGGGAGGAACGGCAGACGGCCTGGAGGTGGGCGGTGTGGCGGCCACGGTCCTGGCAGAAGGTTATGCGGCAGCCGAACTGGGCAGGAAGATCCCGGATGCATACCGGCGACAGATGGGCATGCAGGGAGGGCTGTCGCTTCTGCAGTCAAAGGTATTGCTCGGAAACGACTTGGTGGACCTGGTGGCGGAGTACGGCATGGATCCGAGGGGAAAGGTTTTCGGCATTCCGCTGCAGAAGCTGACAAGCCGGGCGCGTGTTCACGCCTGGACCGGATACCGGCTGGGAAGCGGCAGCGGAGGCGGCGGGACCATGGAGGACCCGATCGTTTACATCACCGATACCGGAACGGTCTATCATCTGAGCCGCAGCTGCACGCATCTGGACCTGAGCATTCAGGCGGTGGACAGGGAACGTGTGGGAGAAAGAAGAAACGCGGGAGGCGGAAAATACAAAGCCTGCGGGATCTGCGGAGGGGGGAGCGGGACGGTCTATATTACGAACGAAGGCGACCGTTACCATTCGTCCCTGACCTGCAGCGGACTGAAACGAACGATCCATGAGGTGCCGCTGTCAAAGGTCGGAGGAAGACCGCCCTGCAGCCGCTGCGGACGATGAACGGCGTGGATGGAAGAGAGGAGTGTTGATGTTTAAGGAATTATGGACGGGAGGGATACTGCTTGCGGGCAGTGTGATGGATATCCGGAGAAAGGCGCTGCCGGTCAGTTATCTGATCTTTTGTGCGATCGGCAGCGTGGTGATCCTGATCCTGCAGCAGGCTGATCTGCGTGAGCTATGCATCGGTCTGGTTCCGGGCCTGGTGTTGCTGTTGTGCGGGAAGCTCACTTCCTGCGTGGGAGCCGCGGACGCGGTGCTGATGATGCTTCTGGGAGGAATGTACGGGATCGGCGGAGGCGGGGAACAGCTGATGTATGCGCTTTTGCTGGCGGCCATTGCGGCGATCTTTCTGATAATGATGCATCGGGCCGGACGAAAGAGCACCTTGCCTTTTGTGCCCTTTTTGTTGGGCGGGTTTCTATTGTACATGCTGCGGCTCAGTCTGTCGGGCGCATGAGGAGTGAAAAGGAGGAGAATGATGGAAGCAAGGGCGATGATGACGTTGGAGGCAGTGATCATACTTCCGCTTACCCTGACGGTCAGTCTGCTTGTCCTTTGGGTTGGCATGATGCTCTATAACCGGACAGCTGCGGAATATGCGCTGGATGTGAGTGTGATACAGGCTGCACGTCAGGCAGAGGCAGAAAACGGAGAGATATTGAAGCTGGCGGAGAACAAACTGCAGGAGCTGTTGAAGGGGAAACTGGTCATGATGGAATCCTTTCATACGGATGTGAGTGTGGACGGCTTGCGGGTAAAGGCCTCATTGGAAGGGAAAATGTACGGTCCGGTGGTCCCTGTGATCGGAAACATCCACGGACAGGACTGGAGCATCCGGGCGGAAAGGGAAGCGCCGCGTCTGAAGGAGTCGATGATCGTGCGCACGATCAAGCGCATCTCCGAGGGGAGATAAAAGGAGAAGAATATGAAGTACAGGAAGAGCATGAATCATAATTATCTGGTTGCGGAATGCCCGGCGGAACATGCCGGAGATTATCAGCTTGAGATGGTGACAGAAAACCGCATCAGCGGCCTGTTGCCGGTGGAACGACGCCTGAATGAGGGCAGGGAGGAGCTGTATTACGAGATCAGTTCGCTGCAGCCGCTGGGGCGTCTGTACGAGCACAAGGTCATGAAATTAAAGGATGCGGTCTGCCTGCTGAGGGGGATAATCGAGAGCAGTGCGGCTCTGCAGGAGTACATGCTTTCGGAAGATGCGCTGGTGCTGGATGTCGACGAGCTCTATGTTGAGCCGGATTCGCTTAAGCCCGGACTGCTTTTTCAACCCTGGCGTGAGCTCTCTTTCCGGCAGCAGATGATCGTTTTTGCGGAATATCTCATGGAACATGTCGAGCAGAACGGTGCCGAGGGTGCCATGTGGGTGTACCGGCTTTACAAGGCGGTAAAGAACGATAACTTTGTTCTTTCGGATATCGAAAGACTTTTGGAAGAGCGAAAGGAAGAAGGAAAGGAAGAAAGAAAAGAAGAGGAAAGGATGTCGGAAGCGAGGGAGCAGGATCTGCACAAGGACTGGCAGGAACTTCCCGTTGCGGATGGATGCAGCTTTCCGACAGAAGGAGAAGAAGAAGAAACGGAAACGGACAACAAGGCCCGGTTTCTGTTTCCGTTGATCATGGCATCTTTGGGCATCCTGCTCGTGGCAGGCATCCTGCCTGTCGGAAGTGCGGCACGTCTGGTCGGGATCGGTTTTAGCGCAGCAGGTCTGATCCTTTTTCTGATGCAGTTGTTTCGGAAGAAAAAAGATGTGAAGAAAAAGGAAAAAGGCAGAAGAGAAGTCGTTCCGGAGGAGAGCGCGGAGGAAACGGAGCTTCCGAAAAAAGAATGGGATTTTTCTTCCGATTTTGAGGGGCTGGAGGATACGAGGGAGCATGCGGAGGAACATGCCGAAGAGGAAGAAGATTACGGGAAGACCGTATTCATCGGCACATCGGATGTAAAAACGGAAAATATCCTGGTGGAGAAGAACGGCGGAAAACGACACAGGATGGAAAGCTTTCCCTTCACGATCGGCAAGGTGAAGACCTGCGTGGACCTGCCGCTGAATGACCGTTCGGTCTCCCGCATCCATGCACGCATCCTGATGCAGAACGGAAAAGCCTACCTCCAGGACTGCCATTCTACAAACGGAACATTCCTGAACGGGATCCAACTGGAAGCAGAGGAGGAAGTGATGCTGGAGGCAGAGGACGAGATCATGATCGGCAGGGTGTGCTTCCGGTATCTGTAGGAAAAGCTTGTGCACAAGAATATTGACATTCTTATAACCTCACAAATAGGAGGTCTAAATGTTGATAAAAATACAAGATTTAGACCGGCAATTGTTGACGCATCCGGCAGGGAATGCTATAGTGATAATTATGAAAAAAGAGTATTTAATCGGCAGAATTTCAGAATGCAAACGATTGGATCAGTGCATGAGGGAGGATTCCGCTCAACTGATTGTTGTTTATGGTCGAAGACGGGTTGGAAAGACTTATCTGATTAATGAGTATTTCAATTATACTTTTGCTTTCAAACTGACCGGATCGTATAATGAGCCCAAAGCAGACCAGCTTGAACGTTTTGCAATGGAGCTAAACAGACATACCGGAAAAAATGCAGACGTACCCGAAAACTGGAATCGGGCTTTTGAACAATTGAGAATATATCTTGAGAATCTTCCGAAGAAGAAAAAACAGGTTGTTTTTCTTGATGAATTACCATGGTTTGATACGAGAAAATCTAAATTTTTACCTGCGTTTGAATGGTTTTGGAATGATTGGGCATCAACACAAAGAAACCTTGTTTTTATCATATGCGGTTCAGCTACTTCCTGGATGGTTGAAAATATTACCGATAATAAAGGGGGACTTTTCAGAAGACATACAAGCAGGTTGTATTTGGAACCATTCTCGTTGAGCGAAACGAAACAGTTTTTGTATAAAAAAGGCATACTCTGGTCTGCATATGAGGTGGCTGAATGCTACATGATCATGGGAGGTATTCCTTATTACCTGAATCTTCTCGATTCAAGCTTATCATACACTCAGAATATTGACCGGCTTTTCTTTAAGAGGAAGGGTGATCTCTGGGATGAATTTGATATTTTATATAGCACATTATTTTCAAACAACGAAAACTATATAAAGATAGTTAAAGCATTAAGTGAAAGGCAATACGGATATACTCGCGGTGAAATTGCGGAAAAGGTGAAGCTGGCACCAAATGGGAAGCTTACAAAAATCTTGAAGAATCTTTCGGATTCCGGATTTGTTAGGGCTACGTCATTTTATGGGAATAAAAAGAAGGATACTCTGTATCAGCTTTCCGATTACTATACGAAATTCTATTTTACATTTGTAAAAGACAAATATGGAAAGGATCAGAACTATTGGAGCAAAGCAATTGACAATTCCGTTCGTCGGGTATGGGCCGGTTTGACGTTTGAACAATTATGCAAGGACCATACGGCTCAGATAAAGAATAAACTCGGAATATCCGGAATCATTACAGAGGAATCCGTATGGTTTACGAAAGCGGACGAGGAATTGGGGATTACGGGAGCACAGGTAGATATGGTGATTGACAGAGGTGACAGGGTTATTGATCTTTGTGAAATGAAGTTTTCCGTTAACATGTTTTCAATCGATAAATCTTACAATGAAGATTTGAAAAACAAGAAAGAATCCTTCTTAAAGAAAACACGCACAAACAAAGCGGTTCAATTGATAATGGTAACCACGTATGGGATTAAAGAAGGGAAATATAACAGTTCGATCGGAGGACAGGTTGTGCTGAATGATCTTTTTAAGGAATAAAAGAAGAGTTTGAATGTCACGGTTTATTCGACAAACTGTCACGAGAATAAGACGTCGAAAGAACAGGAAAGGATAGGAGAAATGTTCTATTCAAAGCGTGATCAGAATATCACATACATCAATCATTTCGACGGATTGCTTGAGGTAGAGGGGAGAGGAAACCTCTGCCGCGAGGATGCCGACGTGGATCCCGAAGCTAAAAAGAACTGGGCAGACGAATACGATACGCTCAGCGTTACGGAAGGCATCACCGGAATCGGTGAGGGATATCTCGAGGCATTTCCCTGCATCTCCTGCCTGATCCTCAGCCGCAGCGTCGTATCGGTGGCGGCAACACCTGAACTGCTCGAAAAGATGCGTGAAAGAAAGGTTTTGATCCGCGGGGAATACGATACATTTGCCGAAAGCTTTGCGAAAGAGAACAGACTGGATTTCCTGCACAGCGATATCCCTGTTGCGGAGTATGATATTGAAGCAGCACACGAACATGACATCGTCACTCTACGTTTTCACAGAGACGGCACTGCGGACATACATTACAACTGTTTTACACCGGGGAGTTCCGCGGGAAGCTATGGCGGCGGGGAATATGCAAAGGAGCTGCCGCAGGATTTTTATCTTGGCTGTACCATGGAGGGATTTGCCGGAAACATCTCGAAACACGCGCGTGAACAGATCCTTGCAAACGATGCGATCCGGCGCTTTCTCGAGGCGGAAAACCGCAGGCATGCGAAATCGTGAGGAGAAGAGAACATGGCAGAGAAAAATGAGGAATTCTACGGCAGGGGACGGAACAGAAGTGTGGCGATCATCGTCAGGGGAGATAAGATCCTGATGGAAAAGGTACACTTTTTCGAGCGTGATTTTTGGACTCTTCCGGGAGGAGGGATCGAACCGGGGGAGACTCCCGAGCAGGCGGTCCTGCGGGAATTGAAAGAAGAAACAGGACTTGACGGCAGGATCATCAGACCATTAAGCGTGCAGCATAAAGGCGATGGAGGCACGGATTATTCCTTTGAGGTGGAAATTTCTCCGGATGCTGTTCCCGTAACCGGCTCTGATCCTGAATACGACGGTGAGGATAATCCGCTCAAGGAAGTGCTTTGGATGAGTCTTGACGAGATCAGTGAAAAGGACAGGGCTTTTCTGTGGTCATACGGACTGATGCAGGTGGACGGATTCTTTGATAAGATCAGGGAATGGGATAACGAGATCAGCTATCCCGGAAGCTGATGCCGGATTTCAGCAACCTATAGACAGGATAAGGGCTTTACTGACGAGCCTGCTAAAATGTTAAGCAGATCAATTTTCTGCTTTTATGCACACAGGGGAAAACAATGACAGGTATTTATTTCAGCGGAACGGGCAATTCACGACATGCTGCGGAGTACTTTTGCCGGGAATATGATAAAGATTCCCGCGCATATTCCATTGAAGACGCTGAGGCATTGGCGGCTGTGAAGGATGCGGATCTGGTCGTGTTTGCATATCCGGTTCAGTTCAGCACGGTTCCTAAGATCGTAAGGGATTTCGTTGCGGCCAACAGTGAGCTGTGGAGAAACAGGAAAGTCTTTGTGATCGCGACCATGGGTCTCTTCAGCGGGGACGGATCCGGACTGCTCGGACGGCTTTTGCAGAGCCATGACGCTGAAGTGATAGGCGGACTGCATCTTAAAATGCCCGATAGCATCGCGGACGAAAAGGCACTGAAGCGGCCCTTGGAAAAGAATAAAGAACTCGTAAAACAGGCGGAAGAGAAGATACGGCAAGCTGTCACACAATTGAAAGAAGGTCATCCCACAAAGGAAGGCTTGGGCGTGTTGTACAGGATGGCCGGTTTTTGGGGCCAGAGAGCATACTTTGGGCACAAGACCGGGGAGTATTCTTCAAAGCTCAGGATCGATCAGGAGAAATGCGTCGGATGCGGGAAATGTGAGAAACTGTGTCCCATGAACAATATTTCCGTGGTTGGGAAAAAGGCAGTTTCGGGAGACCGTTGTACCATGTGTTACCGATGCATCAACAAATGTCCGAAGCAGGCGATCACTCTTCTCGGAAAAAGAGTTGTGGAACAGTGTGGGATTGAAAAATACCTCTAATGTGAGCAGGATCACCGTTTGCGTTGAGTTTTTAGTCGAAGGAGCAAAGGAAAGAACGCGCAATCAAACATAACAGAACTCAACATTTTTTGACAAGTGTGATTGGTAGATGATCCCGCAACCATACATTACAATTCCTGTATAGATACAAAATCGTACAGGAGGTTGTCATGAAAAAAATGTTGAAGATCATTGGTATTGCGGTAACCGTAATTATAGCTGCAGCACTTATAGCATTTGGCGTTTTCTGGTATGGGAACATTCATTGGTTTGATAAATACGAAAGGGCTCTTGCGAAGGTATCGGCTGAAGAAAAGCAGGTGACACTTCCGAGCGGCAGTGTGATCAATTACGGAGAAGTAGTAAATGATAAGCCGGCTCTTCTCCTGATCCACGGACAGGGCGGCATATGGGAGAGCTACGCAACAGTGATGCCGGAACTTTCAAAGAACTGGCATATATATGCGGTTGATGTTTATGGGCATGGTGAGTCATCGCATGATGAAAGCCTCTATTACCTCAATGTTAACGGAGACGATATTATCTGGTTTATAGATAATGTTATCGGTGAAAAGACTTATGTCGCAGGACATTCAAACGGTGCCATTACAGCTGCCTATGTAGCTGCCTACGGTGGCGGGAATATAGCCGGTGCGATCCTTGAAGATCCGCCTGTTTTTAATACGGAAGGCGAGGATTGGGAGAACTATTTTGCTTACCACGACACGTATAAAAATATCCATGAATACAATCTGACGGATACATCAGAATGCTGGGAGAGCTATTATTTGAGACATTGCTATTGGGGAGAACTGTATATGAGCGACGCGATGCCTAAAATAGCCGACTACGCACAGAAGTATCACTGTAAACATCCCGGAGAACCCGTTAAGATCGGTTTCCTTCCGTCTTCCATCTGGGGCTATTTTCAGTATCAGATGGAGTATGATCTGCAGTACGGTGAGCGTTTTTATGATCTGACATGGAATAACGGATACAGCCATAAACAGATCCTTTCGGATATAAAAGTACCGTGCGTATTTTTGCATGCAAAGGAAGGCAAAGCAGATAACGGCGTATATCTGTGTGCTGCTTCAAAAGAACAGGCTCAGCGAGCAGCGTCTTACATAACAGATTGCACATTCATTGAAACGACGACCAGTGATCATTCGATACACGAAGTACATAAAGATGTATACATTGATGCGGTAAATTCATTGCTCAGACTATAAGCGAGGTGGCGAACATGCTGAAAGAGAATCTGATTATCCTTAGAAATATCCATGGTTTTTCCCAGGAGGAAATAGCAGAAAAAATAGGCATTTCCAGGCAGGCATATGCAAAGTGGGAAACAGGTGCTACTGTCCCGGATATAGAGAAGTGCATGCGTCTGGCAGAGACCTATGGTGTAACGATCGACAGTCTCGTAACAACAACCACTTTAGATGGGGGCGAGACTATTGTTCCTCCGCCAAAAGGAAAAAACATTTGGGGATCGGTGACGATAAATGAAAGAGGTCAGCTGGTAATCCCTAAAAACGTACGCGAGATGTTCGGCCTTTCCGGAGGACAGCGGCTTATCGTGCTGACGGACGATAAAGAAGGCATTGCACTGGTACCTGCAAAAGTATTTGAAGATAAAATGAAGCAGGTCATGGAATTCGCAGCTGTAAAACCGGAGGGGTGATGGACCATGGGGACGGGGTTGATGGTCCATTTCCTCAAGGGCGGCATATCCAAAAATGAACCGCTAACTCCGTCCCCAAGAGACCATTCCGGAAGTCAGGCCATGTCGTACATCTTCATGGTTTCCCGGTCGCGATACTCATGCTTCTCGTAGTACCCGATCAATTCACCTGCATCATTTCGCAGTGCCACCATGTATACATCTTTGTTTTCTTTCGGGTTATAAGATGTGTATATGATGTTATGGTCTTTGGATACCTTAAACCAGTCCAGGACTTTCCGGATCATCTCCCCGGACTTTTCATTGTGGCAATCGAGCAGGCTCTTTCCCCAAAGGGCTTTTCCGCCCCATTTTTCATAACGCGCGATCGCCGCAGGGTTCATGTAAATGATGATGTGTTCAAGGTCGCAAATGACCACGGCGGCTCTGTCCGCCTCCAGCACACTTTTGTATATTTCGTTGAGATCTGTCATTGTTCCCGTCTCCTTCCCTTGTATTTCGGATTGATCTCATTCTATCATAATCCCCATCGAAATCAACGGGGCAAAACAAGCCCCACGGGAAGTTGAAAAGGAGGAGCAAATAAGGTAAAATAGACAGTCGGTACGTTGACCTTTGCCAAAGGAATGAGAAAGGAAGAGAGCGGGCATACGGACATGAGTGAAAAGACCAGAGTGATCATGGGTGAATACCAGGGCAGATGCGATGAGAACGGTGTGGCGGTAGGACACGCCCCCAAGGTCCTGGGCGAGTACGCCCGTCTGCTGGAGACGGACCATGATCTGCAGGTGCTGGCTCCGCGCTGCGTGCTGGAGAGTGCTTCCTTTGCCGGAAGGAAAAAGGCGAAGGTCCTCCCGCATGTGATCGTCATGAAAACGGGGAACAGCCTGCGGGAGAAAATATGGAACAAGGTACGGATGTTCTCGAATATCTCGGTCATTTTGCACCGGGAATATACGAAGAACGTCTGGTTCTTTAATACGGAATTCTATCTGATGCTGTATCTGGCGATCTTCGGATCCCGGAGAAAACGGATCGTCTGCACGATGTTCCAGGACGGCTGGCACGGAGGCCTGCGCGGAAGGGTCAAGCAATGGGTCTTTGAGCAGGCGCAGAAAAAAATGTACCGCATCATTTCGGCCGGCGAGGATTTCCGTTTCCGGAATGTCGAGAGTGTGTACCTCCCGGATTACTATTGCGATGAAAAGGAATACGGGCCTTACCGTGCCGCATGCAAAAAGCCCGAAGCAGTCTGCCTGGGAACGATGGGCGCCGAAAAACAGCTGGAAGAGATGGTCGCCTGCTTTAGCAGGATCGGCTATCCCCTGACGATCGCCGGTCGCTTTTACGACAAGGAGAGAGTGGAAAGGCTCCGTGCCATGGCCGGGGAAAACATCACGATCCGTGATGCGTACCTTTCCAGGGAAGAGTATCTGAAGCTTCTCGGAGAGGCAAGCTATCTGGTGCTCCCCTATGCGCCGGAGCAGTACGGGACGCAGACTTCCGGCGTTTTGCAGGAAGCGGTCTTCCTGGACACGGTTCCCGTAAGCTTCCGCAAGGTGCTGGAAGGAAACCACATTCCCGGGATCCTGTTCTCATCCTGGGATGAACTGCAGAAAGAAAACTTTGAAAAAGACACAAAGGAATACAGGGATCGTTTCGCGCGCCTGCGAAAAGAGGTGTATTCGAAAGAACACATGAAGGAAGTGCTCGACGGAATCTTTCCGGATGAGGAAGAACCGGTCCCGAAGTCGGGAAATTAAGCTCAGAGGCGGCGGTTGACGTAGCCCTCGGTGGCGTTTTCCCGCGAATGCACGACGCCGGGATTGCCTACGACCACGGAATGATCCGGCACGTCAAAGTTCACGAAAGCGCCGGGCGCGATCATCACATCATTTCCGATGGTGACATCGCCCACGATCACGGCGTTGGTACCGATCCAGACGCAGTCGCCGATGCGGGGAGCGCGTTTTTCCTTGCCGCGGCCCGCGGCGCCGATGGTCACGCCGGTGGAGAGATTGACGTTTTTGCCGATCAAGGTGTCGGGATGCACGATGACGCGTCCCAGATGCCCGATATACAGGCCCGGCCCGGCCGTTACTTCCCGGGGGATCTGGATCTGGCTGCGTTCCGAGAGTGCATCGAGACGCAGGGAAAGGATCTTTGTGAGCAGGCTGCCGCGCTTATTCCTGTAATGCCAGGCGGTCTTTCGCCAGAGCCTGAGATATTTCATCTGCAACGGCAGGAAAAAACGATCCTTCGCGGAAAGCGGAAGGTCGTAACAGCGTTTCAGATCGGATTGCAGCAGTTCCTGTAATTCCCTGTTCATAGTTTCAGATTGTAACACAATCGCTGTAAATATGCAAAAGGAGTCGGGATGAAAAAACGGATACTGATCGTTTCGGAAACGATCGTGATCCCTGTGGAGCGGGGAAACCGCAAAAGGGTCTTTAACCTGATCAACATGATGCGCGATGCGGGCTGTGAAGTGGATTATCTCTACCTGGATACCTATTCCGAAGAGGATCCCTCCGAGACGCGCAAATGGATCGGGGAAGACCATTTTTACAGTGTCCGCAACAAAAAGAGGAGCTTTCCGGTCTTCTGCAAACGCAAGGTGCGCAAGGTCCTGGAGATCCTGCACATCCCCGGCCTGTTCAAGTATTTCACCATCGATGAGCGTATCGATCCCGCGATCGACGGTTTCATGCAGGATTTTCTCAAAGAACACAGCTATGATGTGATCTGGGCGGAGTACATCTTCAATTCCCGCCCGCTGCTTTCCGCGCCCGAAGGGACCCTCAAGGTCCTGGATACCCATAATGCCTTTACCTTCAAGCGGCAGATGTACGAAGCCGTCGGATACAGGAATTACGAATTCGCCCTTCAGAAAGAGGAAGAGGCGAAGGGGATCGCCCGGGCCGACTGGGTGGTCGCGATCCAGGAGGAGGAAGCGGATTTCTTCAAAAGCATCGCGCCTCCTTCCGTGAAGGTATGCACGATCGGCGAGAACATGCCGGTTTCGGAAGCCTATGTCGCGCCCACGAAAAACATCCTCTTCCTGGGGAGCTATTATGTGGTGAACCGCGAAGGGGTGCGCCATTTCATCGAACACATTCTTCCGCTGGTTCGGAAGGCGTGCCCGGATGCCCGCTTCCAGATCGCGGGAACGATCTGCAGGCACATACCGGACAGCGAGGATTATGAGAAGCTGGGCGTGGTGGATGATGTGGGCGAGGCATACCGCAACGCAAGGCTCGTGATCAATCCCGTGCATTACGGGACCGGCCTGAACATCAAGACCATTGAGGCCTTGAGCTACGCCAAACCCCTGGTCACGCACAGCATCGGCATACGCGGCCTGCGGGCGGATTTTGAGATCGCCCGGGTGGAAGACGATGACGAAGCGTTCGCGAAGAGCGTGGTCGAATTGCTTTCGGACGAAGAGAAGGCACTCGAACTGTCCCGCAACGTCGAGCGTTTCATGAAGGAATACCGGGAAAAGAATCTGGCAGCGCTTTCGGCGATCCTGGAGTAAGAGATGAAGGAAGCTTTGCGGAAAAAACTGATACGGCCCGAAACGGCAGTGTTCCTTTTCATTTTGCTGAACCGCTGCTTCTACTATCTGAACACACAGGCCGGAAAGTGGATACAGGATACCGGCAGTTACGTGGATTACGATCCGAAGCTCTGCTACCGGATGTTCGGCTATCCGCTGCTGATCGACCTGTTCCAATGGCTCATGAAGGACGGCTTCGGCTACGGCGTGACTGCGGTGCAGATCGTGCTGTCGCTGATCTCGATTTGGTATCTATACCGGGCGCTCATGATCGTTACCGGGGAAAAGCGTGGCATCAGCCTGATCATGACCGCATTCTACGGCTGTTCGCCGGCGATCATGCAATGGGACATGATCCTGGTGACGGAATCGCTTTCGCTGAGCTTCACGGTCTTTTTCGTCTATCACGCCCTGGCCTGGCTGAAGGAGTTCCGCAAACGGGACGCGGTCGGCATGGTATTGTCTGTCTTCTGGGGGACGATCACCAAGACCGCGCTTTTCGTTTTTGTCGGGGCAATTTTGCTGCTTTTGATCCTGCTTTTCTTCCTGAAAAGCGAGGATGAATTTGCTCTTGCCGTATCGGCCCGTTCTGCCGGAAAAGCCGCCGGGAAAAGTGATGCCGGAGCTGTCCCTTCCGCAAGAACGCTCAAACGCCGCATTCTCGGTTTTGCCCTGATCCTCACACTGCTGCTTGGCTTGTTCGATCTGGGATATTGCAGCTATAACTACAAACACTGCGGTCTCTTTTCCATGTCAAACTTAAGCGCCCGCCACAAGATCGTCCACGCCCTGCGTTCGGGAACCTATCTGGAGCATCCGGACCGGGAGATGGTGGAGAAGATCGAGGAGATCTACCGGGCAAACGGCTACGAATATGCCTATGCGACGACCACCCCGGTACTGGAACTTTTCGGCGATACACAGGTTGAGCAGAACAGGAAAGCCCTTGCCTTTGCGAAGGAGTGCCTGCGCTCGGACCTGCCGGCCTATGCGAAGGATCTGGTCCGGACCGCCGTTGACGAGATGTTCTGGAAATACGATGCGCCCTACGAAACAAGGCTCTGTGAGGGCAAGATACCCAACCTGCTGCTCAATCTGCAGCAGATCTGCTTCAGCTTCCTGCGGGTCGCCTATGTCTGCGCGCTCTGTTTTGCCGCCCTTGTGTGGCTGGTCGCAAAGTGGATCCGGGAAAAGAAGTGTCCTTTCGCGCTTCTGGGCCTTTCCGGCGGGATGCTGCTGATCCTGGTCACGGTGAATCTGGCGGCCTACAGTGAATGGACGCGGCTTCTGGACTATATCCTGCCCTTTGTCTATGTCACCGCCGGCATGATGCTGGCCGCTATCCCCCCAAAATCGTTGAAAAAGCCCTATAATTAGGATAAAATAGTATATTAACGTTGGTGTCCGAATGGGTAATGTGGTATAATTATGTCATCTGCGACGAAGATCAGCGTGCTGGTCACAAGCTATAATCTGGAGAAGTACATAGGTGAAGCTCTGGAAAGCGTGCTGGAGCAGGAAACGTCTTATCCCTTCGAGGTTCTGGTGGGAGATGACGGGTCTGCGGACGCGACCGTCGCGATCATAGAGGAATATGCCGCGCGCTATCCCGGAAAGCTGCGTCTTTTCAGGCAGCCGCGGGAAGCGGGAACGAAATACGACCCGGTCCGGCGGGCATCGGCCAACCGTCTCTGCCTGCTGGAGGAGGCGAAGGGCGAGTATTGCTGTTTTCTGGACGGGGACGACCATTACCTCGACCGTCACCGCCTGCAGCGCATGACCGATATCCTGGAGAAGGAAGAGAACCGCGACTGCGTCATGTGCGCGCACAATCTGCTCATGGAATGGGCGGACGGCAGCAGTTCCGCGCTCTGCAGGGCGAAAAAGGAGCAGAAGCTGTCCCTTTCGGATTACTGGCCGCTGATGTTTCTGCAGGCCAATGCACTGCTGTTTCGGAACATCTTCCGCAAGGACCGGCCGCAGGGGGCTCTGGCAGAGCTTTTTGACGATAACAACATCACGTTCTGGCTGTTTCAGCACGGAAAGATGTACTATCTGCCGGAATGCATGGGCGCCTACCGCCAGCTGGAGGACTCGTCCTGGAACACGATGAGCAGCCTGCAGCACAGTGCCCTGAACATGGTTGGCTACAATGTGGAGATCCTGGTCGCACCGGAATGCCGTGCGCTCAGTGACATCCGGCATTATCCGGACATGAAGGAGCTCTGGGAAAAGCGGGGAAGCTATACGGCAGAGCAGCTGCAGCCGTTTTACGGCAGTGCGGAAAAAAGCGGCCTGAAGGAAGCCCTGCGCATTTATCGTGCGTCGGAGCTGGACGGAGCGGAGGAAGCGGAGCTGAAAGGCCGCATCGACCGGAGCCGGCGGGGCTACAGGAAAGCCCGGATGCGGCGTGCCGCAAGAAAGCTGTTGGGATTGTATTGAAGCGATGAATACCATTTACCGGAAAAGCAGGGTTGTCAAAACCTATACCCTGATATTGATCGAGCTGATCGTAGTGGCCCTGTCCTTTATCGGAGCCATGTTTTTGCGTTTCGGCGGGATCACGGCAGACGGAAACGGCGACACGCATGTGATCTTCGGTATCTTTCTTCTTCTGGCCTCCCTGATGTATTCGATGATAACCGACTGGAACCGCGATTTCTTCATCCGGGGCTATTTCCGGGAACTGGTCGCGAGCCTGAAATATACGATCGTGATCACGGTGGTGAGCGTGATCTTCATGTATCTGCGCAACGATGTGGAGATGCTTTCCCGACTGGTCTTCGGCGTGTTCGCCGTCGCCAATCTGATCCTGACCTATCTGGTCCATCTGGGCTTCAAGGAATACATGCTCAACGCCTACAAGAAGAGCGTCAACAGCGACAAGCTGATGGTGATCACGACGAAGGAACGCGCGAAGAAGGTGGTGAAGCAGATCAAGAGCCAGCACGCCTGGAACTACGAGCTCACCTCCGTTGCGATCATGGATGCGGATATGAAGGGCGGCAGCATCGAGGACATCCCCGTGGTGGCCGGCGCCTCGGATCTGATCGAGGTGGCAACGCAGAACATCCTGGACCGTGTGTTCATCTCGCTTCCCCGCACGCAGATCTCGGAAGTAAAAGACATGATCATGGATTTCGAGGCGATGGGGATCCTCTGTCATTATCACATCGATGTGGATGAATTATCGATGGAAGGAAAGGAAGCCGGGGACTTTGCCGGCTTTTCCGTGCTTTCCTTCTCGCTGCAGAACATGGATTACCGGCGTCTGCTGATCAAGAGGGCGTTCGACATCCTCGGCAGCATTATAGGGCTGCTGTTTACGATCATCCTCTTTCCGTTCATTGCCCTGGCGATCAAGATCGAGAGCCGCGGCCCCGTGATCTTCAAGCAGGAGCGCATCGGCAAGAACGGCAGGCATTTCCTGATCTACAAATTCCGCTCCATGTATCAGGACGCGGAAGAGCGGAAAAAAGAGCTGATGGACAAGAACGAGATGAACGGCTTGATGTTCAAGATCGGGGACGATCCCCGCATCACGAAGGTCGGACGTTTTCTGCGCAAGACCAGCCTGGATGAGTTCCCCCAGTTCCTTAACGTGCTGAAGGGGGACATGAGCCTGGTCGGGACCAGACCGCCCACGGTGGCCGAGTTTGAGAAATACAATGTCCATTACCGCCGGCGTCTGTCCATTACGCCGGGACTGACAGGGCTGTGGCAGGTAAGCGGCCGCAGCGACATCACGGATTTTGACGAAGTGGTGCGCCTGGATCTGGAGTACATCGACCGCTGGTCTTTGGCGCTGGACGCCAAGCTGCTGCTCCAGACCGTGGGCGTGGTGCTTTTCGGGAGAGGATCGAAATGATGTATGACATACCGGTCACATTGATCATGTTCAACCGTCCGGACACCCTGATGGAGGTGTTTGAGGAGATACGCCGCGTGCAGCCGGCGAAGCTTTACGTGATCTGTGACGGACCGCGGGAGGGCCGGGAGGACGACCGGCTCAAGGTGGCGCAGTGCCGCAGCTATGTCGAGAGCCATATCGACTGGGACTGCGAGCTTCACCGGGTTTATGCCGAAAAGAACATGGGCTGCCGCGACCGTGTCTATACCGGGATCAGTGAGGTGCTGAAGCATGAAAGCAGCACGGTGATCCTGGAGGATGATGTGGTGCCGGCCCCGGCTTTCTTTCCCTACATGCGTCAGATGCTCAGGGCATACGCGGATGACAAAAAGGTGATGATGGTATCGGGGACCAATCTGGTGCGCGATTACCGCATGCCCGGACCGTATTGCTTCTCCTGTTTTTCCAGCATCTGGGGATGGGGAACCTGGGCAAGGGCCTGGAAGCTTTACGATGTGGACGTGAAGGACTGGCCGCAGCGGAAAAAGGACCGTTCCCTGGTGGGCGTGTACGGCCTGCTCTCCTATCCGTTCCTGAAGCTGGATGTGGAGCGGGTCTATACGAAGCAGAAGGATACCTGGGACATCCAGTGGGATTATTGCCGTCATGTGCACCGCGGGCTCGGCATCGTGCCGAGGGAAAACCTGGTGCGCAACATCGGTTTCGAGCGTGAAGACGCGACGCATACGAAAGGGGAGACGCACGAGGATTTTTCCTACGGAGACATGAAGCTTCCCCTGCCCGAGAACCTGCCGATCGTGCGTGACAGGGATTATGACCGGGCTTATCTGAAGAAGTATTTCGGCGTCGGTAAAGTATTGAACTTTGTGGAAAAGAAGTTGAAAGGGCAGTCATGAAACCGGACAGGAACAGGATACGACAGATCGTATATGATTTTGACGGCGTGATGACGGACAATCACGTCTATGTGAACCAGAACGGAGAGGAAATGGCGATGATGCATCGCGGGGACGGCCTGGGTGTGGGCATCATCCGCTCTCTCGGCATCGACCAGATGATCCTTTCGACCGAGACCAACCCGATCGTGATGCACAGGGCACGAAAGCTCGGGCTGGAAGTGATCCACGACGTGAAGGACAAGGCTGAGGCCCTGAAGGAATATTGTGCAGGGAAAGGGATCGATCTTTCCGGAGTGATGTACATCGGCAACGACACCAACGACCTGGCTGCCATGAAGCTTTGCGGCTTTAAGGGAGCACCTGCGGATGCCGAACCCGAGATCCTCGCGATCGCGGACTGGGTTTCGGGCAAATGCGGCGGAATGGGAGTGGTCAGGGAACTGGCAAGGATATTGAGTGAGGGAGCCGAATGAGCAGGATACGTTTCAGCATCATAACGCCGACCTGGAACCAGGCGGAATTCATACGCGACACGATGGATTCGGTCCTGACGCAGAGCCGCCGGGATCTGGAGTACATCATCGTGGACAACTGTTCCGATGACGGAACGGAAGAGATCGTTCGTTCCTATATGGAAAAGGACCCGCGCATCGTCTACATCCGGGAGCCCGATCACGGACAGGCCGAGGCCATCAACAAGGGCCTGAAGCGCGCAAAGGGCGAGATCGTCGCCTGGCTCAATTCCGATGATCTGTATCTGGATGAACATGTGCTGGAGCGCGTGGACCGGGCATTCTGCCGCTATCCCGATGCGGGACTGGTCGTGGGCGACGCCTGGTATTGCGACAAGGACAAGAATCTGACGGAGTACAACCCCGCCGACCGCAAGGTCCCGAAGTGGGTGATACGCCGCTGGTATTACATCGTGCAGCCGGCCGTTTTCTGGAGGAACCGCGGCGCACTGCTGGATGAAAAATACCATTATGTTTTCGACTGGAAGTTCTTCATAGAAGCCTACGCGAAGGAAAAGGTGCATTACACCGGCATTCCCTTCGCATTGTACCGCATGTATGAAGACAACAAGACGGGACAGAACAACGCGAAGCGCAAGCTGGAGATCTTCCGCCTGCAGAAAGAGCTGGGAGACAGCAAGGCGAACACCGCCTGGTGCTACCGCGTGTATCAGCTGTATCGATGGGCCGAGAAAGAAGGGGGAGAGAACGCCAAGAAAAGGATCGACTTCCTCTGCAAGCTTCTCTTCCATCTCAGCGGGAAAAGGCTGGTCAGTTTCTGATGAAAAAAGTGATGATCCTTCTTACCTGCCATGAACGCAGGGAAAAAACGGAAGAGTGCCTGAAGAGCCTGCTGCAGGATGCGAAGGCGCAGACGCAGGTCGTGGTGGTGGATGCCGGCAGCAGGGACGGTACCGTGGAGATGCTGAAAGCCTTTCCGGTAAAGAACGGCAGCCTGAAGCTGATCCGCCGCGGGCCGGAGCTGTTCTGGAACGGCGGTATGCGCGTTGCGATGAATTACGCGGCAGCCCACTGCGCGGAGCAGGACTGCATCATGCTGGTCAATGACGATGTGCGCTTTCTGCCCGGTGCGCTGGACGCGATGCTGAAGCGCCTGGAGGAAAACGGAGCGGACGCCGTGGTGGGAGCCACGCGTGCCGGAAGCGGAGAGCAGAGCTACGGCGGCGTGCGGATGCTGAGCAGGCATCTGGCGCGTTACGAGCTGATCCCGCCTTCCGTCAGGCCCGAAAGCTGCGATACCTTTAACTGCAACGCCCTGCTGCTCACAAAGGAATGCTTCCTTTCGAGCGGAAACCTGGACGGGGCATATGTGCACAGCATGGGCGATTACGATTACGGCATGCGCCTGAAGAGAGCGGGGCGCATCGTGATCAACAGCGCGGACTATGTCGGTGTCTGCGATGACAACGACATGAAGGGAAGCTGGCGGGATACCGGACTGAGCCGTGCCGAACGCCTGAAAAAGAAGGAAGGTCCCAAGGGTCTGCCCGCAAGGGACTGGTATCATTATGTGAGAAAGAATTACGGTGCGGCAGCCGCGCTGTGGCACAGCATCACACCGTATATTCGGATACTGATCGGAAAATAGGAGGGAACAAAAATGGCAAAACGTGTACTGGTAACCGGAGGAGCGGGTTTTCTGGGCTCCCATCTCTGCGACCGTCTCGTGAAGGAAGGCAACGATGTGATCTGCCTCGACAATCTCTTTACGGGCAACAAGAACAACATCCGTCATCTGATCGGGAACCCGTATCTCGAGTTCATCCGTCATGACATCACGGAGCCGATCCATCTGGAAGTGGACCAGATCTATAACCTGGCCTGCCCGGCGAGCCCCGTGCATTACCAGTATAATCCGATCAAGACGACCAAGACCAGCGTGCTGGGTGCGATCAACATGCTGGGACTGGCAAAGCGAGTGCATGCCCGCATCCTGCAGGCTTCCACTTCGGAGGTGTACGGCGATCCCGAGGTACATCCGCAGCCCGAGAGCTACCGCGGCTGCGTGAACCCGATCGGGATCCGTTCCTGCTATGACGAGGGCAAGCGTGTTGCGGAAACACTCTTTTTCGATTACTATCGCCAGAACCATGTGGACATCAAGGTGATGCGCATCTTCAATACCTACGGACCGAACATGCATCCCGCGGACGGACGCGTGGTCAGCAATTTCATCGTGCAGGCCCTTAAGGGTGAGAACATCACGGTCTACGGAGACGGTTCGCAGACGCGCAGCTTCTGCTATGTGGATGACCTGATCGAGGGCATGGTGCGCCTCATGAATTCCCGCGAAGGCTTCACGGGACCGGTGAACATCGGCAATCCCGGTGAGTTCACGATCAAGCAGCTTGCCGAGAAGGTGATCGAGCTGACCGGAACAAAGTCGAAGATCATTTACGAGCCGCTTCCTTCGGATGATCCGCTGCAGCGCAAGCCCGTGATCGATCTGGCCAAGAAGGAGCTGGACTGGGAGCCCACGATCCCGTTGGAAGAGGGCCTGAAGAAGACCATCGAATATTTTAAGAAGATCGTATAAACGCTGAGATGGAACGGACGCAGCATCAAAAATGGAATATGCTCAGTTTTCTCCCCACGGTGCTGGTCCTGGTGCTGATCTTTTATTTTTCCCTCCAGCCCGGTGAAGAATCCCTGCAGACCAGCGAAAGCATGGGTCTTGGGATGTATCAGCTTGTGGGCGGAACGGGAACGCTTTCGCAGGCGCAGCTGGATGTGGTGAACTTGCTGGTCCGCGCGGCCGCGCATTTTGCGGAGTACGCGGTACTGGCGGTGTGTCTGGCCTGGGCCGGCACCCGCAACGGGATACGGCGCCAGCTGCGTGCCGTGTATATGTGTGGCCTCTCTTTTATCATTGCCGTCCTGGACGAGTTCGTCCAGATCTTTGTGCCGGGGCGCTACGGTGATCCCCTGGATCTGGCCGTGGACATGGTGGCGGTGCTGATCGTTTCCGTTCTGGTGTACAAGCTGCGGGGTCCCCGAAGGCTGGAGAGACCGAAGGAACTGGAAGGCTGCCGCCGGGATTTTCTGAACCTGCAGCTCGACGATGTGAGCTTTGCGGAAGCGGTGGACCGGATCATGGCCTTTGCCGCCGAGGATCAGGAACGCTGCCGCATCCTGGTCACGCCCAATGCGGACCATGTGATGCTGCAGGAGACGGACAAGGAGTTTGTGAAGGTCTACCGGGAAGCGGACCTGATCACAACGGACGGGACGCCGCTCATGTGGATCGGCGATTCCTTTAACTGTCCGATCCGGGAAAAGGTGACCGGTTCGGATCTGCTGCCCGCAGTCTGCAAGCGCGCTGCGGAGGAAGGCAGGAGCATCTTCTTTTTTGCGGCATCCAAAGAGCTGATCGCAAAGGCGAAGGAAAAGCTTCCGAAGGAATATCCGGGACTGAACATTGTGGGAGGCTATTCGCCGCCCATGCATTTCGAGGACAAGCCCTCCGAGGTGGAAAAGGCATTGGTGCGCATCAACAAGGCGAAGCCCGACATCCTGGTGGTGGGCGTGGGATCGCCGAAGTCCGAGAAATTCCTCTATCGCCTGCGGGAGCGTCTGCAGTGCAGGGTCGCGCTGCCCATCGGCGCAGCCATCGCGTTTGCGGTCGGGGAACAGCAGCGCGCGCCGGAGTGGATGCGGAAGAAAGGACTGGAATGGTTTTACCGTTTCCTGCAGGAACCGGGCAGGATGTTCCGCCGCTATTTTGTGCAGGACATGAAGATCTTTCTTCTGGCCCTGCGGTACAGGGACCGCACCATCATGGGATATACCGGAAAGGGGAAGCATGAAGATCGCGATCGATCTGACAAGTCTGAGTGATAATTTTTCGGGACTGGAGCGCTGCGCTCTGGAGATCACCCGTGCGCTGGTCGACGAAACGCCCGATGCTGATTTTGTATTTGTGATAAAGAACGAGATCCCGCCCATGCTGAAAAGCTTCCGTGAAAATGGGAGGGTGAGGTTCTGCCGCATCCGCGGAAAGAACAAGCTGGTCGCGAACCAGATCACGCTGCCGCTCACGATGAGCCGCATCGGTGCGGACGCTTATGTATTTCCGGCTTTCCCGGTACCGCTGCTGTTCTCGCAAAAGAACACCTACGGGATGATCGCGGACCTGGGCTGCTATGACTGCCCGGAGACGATGAAGAAAAAGCAGGTACTCTTTTTCCGAGAAGGCGCGAAGCACACCGCAAAAGTGAGCCGGAAGGTGCTCACGATCTCGGAGTTTTCGGCGGGGAGGATCTGCGAGCTTCTGAAACAGAGCAGGGAGAGGATCCTTCTGCTTTACATGGGGACGAAAAAGCCGGAGCCGGAGATGATATCGAAGCGCAAGGTGGAAGAGGTGCGGGACAGATACAAGCTGCCGGAACGCTACCTTCTGAGCCTGTCGACCGTGGAGCCCAGGAAGAACCTGAAGCTTCTGATCGACGCCTATCTCACGCTTGTCGAAAAGGGCTGTGAGCTTCCCGGGCTGGTGCTGGCGGGGCGTCAGGGCTGGCTCATGGAAGAAGAAGTGAAGCGAGCCGTGGACAGCGGCCGCATCGTGTTCACGGGTTTCATCGATGAAGAAGACCTGCCTGCGGTATATGCGGGCGCGGAAACCTTTGTTTTTCCCTCCCTCTACGAGGGCTTCGGAATGCCGCCGCTGGAAGCACAGGCCTGCGGCGTGAAGCGCGTGGTGGCCTCCGATGCTCCGGCATTGAAGGAAGTGCTGGGAGAGACGGCACTGTTTTTCAGGAACAACGTACGGGCGGATCTGGAAAGAGCCCTCAGGGAAGCATTGAAATGGGACGGTGTTGATGCCAGCTCCATTGCGGATAACCTGGCGCGTTTCAGCTGGAGTGCATCCGGAAGGAAGCTCGGGAAAACGATCAAAAAGGACCTTGCCCTGAGCGGGGACGGAAGAGGAGCTGCAGAATGAGTTCGGAAGCAAAGAGGGGCATGATATCGGTTCTTCTGTGTACCCTGAACCGTTCGGAGGTGATCGCATCCTGCCTGGATTCCCTGATCGCCCAGACTTACCGGAACTTTGAGATCATCGTCGTGGACCAGAGCCGGGATGACAGAACGGAAAACAGATGCAGGGAATATTCCGACGAAAGGATCCGCTACTATCGGGTGGGCTTTACCGGCCTTTCGAGAGCCAGGAATTACGGCCTGCGATTTGCGCAGGGAGAATGGATCTGCCTGGGTGACGATGATGCCGTATATGACAGCCTCTTTTTTGAAAAGGCGGCGGAGCATTTAAGAAACTGCGGGAGAGAAGACAAGCGCATCTTATGCGGCAATCTGCGTTTTCTCGACAAAAGGGACCGGGAGGTGCTTGGTTACGGACCTTACCGGGACGGGCAGATCCTGAATGCCGACGCCATGCTGCAGATCGGAGCTTCGGCCACGCTGATCCTGCCCGCGGGACTCTTAAAGGAGATCGGCGGTTTTGACACCCGCTTCGGCGTGGGTGCAAGATACGGGAGCGGGGAAGAATCCGACGCTGTGCTCAGGATGATGAAGCTGGGGGCCGATGCCTGTTATCTGCCTGAGATGAAGGTATATCACGGGCATTCCGACGATGATGCGTCTCTTGACTTTAATAAGGTATATAAGTATTATATTGGCTTAGGTGCTTTGCTGAAGAAGCATCTGGTCTGCGGCGGAAATGCGGGGCTTTTCCCCAAATTCGCCAGGGCAACGGCCGGAGCCTGGATCAAATGGCTCACGGGAGACGCGAAGCAACGAAAGATCTATCGCTGCAGGATCGCGGGATTCCACAGGGGATTTGCCCGTTACAGGGAAATGCCGTCGGAAAGCCGCGTAGTCCGGACAAAAAGAGATGATACCACATAAGATCCATTATTGCTGGTTTGGCGGAAAACCGTTGCCGGAGCTGGCCGAAAAGTGCATAGAAAGCTGGAAGAAGTTTTGTCCGGGATACGAGATCATACGATGGGACGAAACGAATTTTGATTTTAACGAATCCGTCTATGCCAAAGAAGCCTATGAAAAAGGCAAATACGCCTATGTGAGCGATCTTGCGAGATTCAGCATCCTCTACCGATACGGCGGGATCTATCTCGATACGGATGTCGAGATCATACGCGATCCGGAAGAGATTGTGAACAGAGGCCCTTTTTTTGGATGTGAGAAAGGCCTGGAAGGCAGCAAGATGGTCGCGCCCGGACTGGGAATGGGCGCGGAACCCGGGATGGAGATCTACGCCCGGATACTGGAAAAGTATCAGGGCATGCATTTCCTGAACGAACGGGGCGAGCCGGACGAACAGACCGTGGTGGGTCATGTGACGGAGATCCTGAAGGAGCACGGCTTCCGGGGCAGCGGCGAGATCGAGGAAGTTGCCGGCGTGTACATCTATCCGGCGCGCTATTTCTGCCCTCTGGATTATGATACCGGAGAACTGACGATCACGGACGATACCTATTCGATCCATCATTACATGGCCAGCTGGCAGACCGGGACGCAGAAAAAGCTGCTTGAGATAAACAGGAAATACATACTGGCCGGGAAATACGGGTCCTTCGGACACAAGATGGCCCGTTTTCCGTACTGGGTGAAGAACAAGCTGGAAGAAGGCGGGGTCGGCGGATTGCTGTCGGCTTTCGGAAAGAAGCTGGGAAAGGGAAAGAAGGCATGAACATCCTCTTTTTTACGGCCTTTCAGCCCTGTGCCAACAAAGGCGGCACGGAACGGACGACGATCACCCTTGCGAAGAGCTTTCGGGAGCTTTACGGCTGGGATTCGTATGCCGCTTATGTCGTGGAAGACGGAAGCGGAAAAGAAGACTGCTTTCAGGAGATCTGCCGCGTGGATGAGAAGAAATGCGTTTCGCAGATCGAGGAACTGATCCGGAAATGGAAGATCGACTGCTTCATCGACCAGGGAGAGCTGCGCATCTCCGCGGAGCTTGACAGGTCGGGCTTAGAAAAAAAGTGCAGGCTGATCCTGGCATATCATTTTGAACCGGAATGGGACAATACGTTTTTTACGAGGAAGCGTCTTACGGAAGAGCTCAAAGGCGCAACGGCTAAAAAGAAGCTCACGAACGGCATCAAGCTTTTGTTCTTCCCTTATTTCCGGAAGCGATATGTCGAACGGCTGCGGCGGTATTGCAATCAGAGCTGTCATAATGCCGATGCCGTGGTGCTGCTTTCCGAAGGATACCGGAAAGCATTTGCGGCCTGGGGCAGCGTCGGGGAAGAGGAGAGCGCAAAGTTTCACGCGATACCGAATGCGCTGACCTATCCGAATGACTATACCGCGAGGAACATATATAATAAAGAAAAAAGAGTACTGATCGTCAGCCGCCTGGAGGAGACGCAGAAGCGGATCTCGCTGGCGCTGGATATCTGGAAGAAGGTCAAAGAGGATCCTGCGGCAAAGGGCTGGGCCCTGAGCATCGTGGGAAGCGGCGAGGACGAAGCGCTCTACCGGACGAAGGTCGAGCAGGAAAAGATCCCGAATGTGGCTTTTTACGGAAGAAAGGAACCGAGGGAGTATTATGAACGTTCGGCGATCTTCCTGATGACTTCGAAGAGCGAGGGATGGCCGCTGACGATATCCGAAGCCCTGCAGTTTGGCGTGGTCCCGGTCGTGTATGATACGGTCGCCGCTTTTCAGGAGATGATCGAAAACGAAAAGAACGGGATGCTGATCCGGGACGGTGCGGAAGAAGAATACCGCGCAGCTTTGCTGAAGCTGATGACGGATGAGGAATACCGATTCGAACTGGCAAAAGAGGGGATCGCACGATCCGCCCGTTTTGAGCCGGAAGCGATCGCGGCGAGATGGAAAGAGCTGATCTGCGGCCTGTAGGAGTGGAATGAGATTTTCGATCATAGTGCCTGTATATAACATAGCTCCGTTTTTGGAGGAATGCGTGGAGAGCATCCTGCGGCAGTCCTTTCGGGATTACGAGCTGTTTCTGGTCGACGACGGGTCGACGGACGCTTCCGGAAGCATCTGCGACAGCTATGCCGCGAAGGATCCCAGGGTTAAGGTGATCCACAAGGAAAACGGCGGGCTGGTCAGTGTAAGAAAAACGGCAGCAGCTCTGGTGAGCGGCGATTACGTGCTGAGTGTTGACGGAGACGACTGGATCGGCGAAGACTACCTTCAGACCGTGGCCGAAAAGATCGATGAGACCGGCGCAGATATGATCGCCTGGGGATATACGCGGACCGAAACCGACGGGACAAAACGAATGTCCCTGCTGAACCGGGCGGAGTGCGGCATTTACGAGGGAGAAAGACTGGATGCGATCAGAAGGTCTTATCTTTTCGATCCGGAGCAGGACGAGATCAACATGGGAAGCCTGCTGTATAACCTTGCCGATAAAGCGATAAAAAGGGAATTCTACGCAGCGTCCCAGCCGCAGGTGCCGGACGGGGTCACGGAAGGAGAGGATGCAGCCGCCAACTGGCTGATCCTGAAACAGATCAGCTCGCTTCAGGTGATCGACATGGACAGCTATTACTACCGTCTGAATTCGGCTTCGATCACCGGATCATTGAAAACAGAGTCGATAAAAAGACAGAAACTGCTGGAAGATTTTCTGCTGAAACATGCGGACAACGAATGGCAGTTGAAACAGATAAGGGGCTTTGCTTTTTATCGTGTGATCTTCGTTCTGGACCGCGCGGTAAAGAGCGGATATAAGAACTATAAGGCATTGATGAAGGCCGGAGAAGAAGAAGGGATCTACGGGCAGTGTGTGAAGGCCGAGATAAAGAATATCTCAAAAGGAAACGCCCTGCGGATGTTCCTGATCAAAAAAAGAATGTGGGGGCCTTTGTTTCTTTATCATAAGATGAGAAGCGGGGCATGATGAAATGAGTGCGAAAACGGAAATTGTCATAACACCGAAAAGAAAACTGCTGGATCTGAGACTGGGAGAAGTGTGGCACTATCGCAGCCTGGTTCGCATGTTGGTAAGAAGGGACTTTGTGACCTATTACAAGCAGACGATACTGGGACCGCTTTGGTATCTCTTTTCTCCGATCTGCTCTACCTTGATGTACATGATCGTGTTCGGTAACCTGGCAAACATGGGGACAGACTCCATACCGCAGCCCTTGTTTTATTTTTCGGGGACGATCCTTTGGGGTTTCTTCAGCGGGACTTTGATGACAACAGGAAGAGTTTTTGAGGATAATAAAGGTCTTTTCGGAAAAGTCTATTTTCCGAGAGTGATCGTTCCTATCTCCAATACGATCGTGGCGATGATCAAGCTGGGGATACAGCTGGCTCTGTTTCTTTTGGTGTTCATCTATTATCTGATCGTCGGAGAGGTGTCTGTTCCCGGGATACAGCTTTTGCTCTTCCCGCTTACGGTTTTATGGATCATTACGATCTCTCTGGGGATCGGCATGGTCATCTCATCCATCACGTCCAAGTACAAGGACATCGCGATGGCGCTGAGTTTTCTGATGTCGCTGTTCATGTATTCGGCTCCGGTGGTTTATCCGATCTCGGAACTGTCGGGCAAGCTCAGGCTGCTGATCTGCCTGAACCCGGTAAGCGCGCCCATCGAGCTCTTCCGCTATAGCATCTTCGGAGTGAGCGAGATCCCGCTTTGGTCCGTGATCTACAGCCTGGTCTTTGCGGTGCTGATCCTGTTTTTCGGACTGGTCATCTTTAACCGGAACGAGCAGAAGTTCATCGATGTGATATAAGGAAAAAAAGAGTATGTCGGAAAATGTGATAACGGTTACAAATCTGTCGAAATACTACAAGCTGGGACAGTATAACAATTCCACCTTCTTTCAGGATCTGCAGTCCTTTATCGCCGATAAGCGCGGAAAGGAAGATCCCAACGGAAAGATCGGAGCGAAATCCCGTGCGGAGCTGGAGGACGGCTTTTACGCCCTGGATGACATCTCCTTTACGATCGAGAAAGGCTCGCGGGTGGGCATCATCGGAAGGAACGGTGCCGGAAAGAGCACGCTCCTTAAGATCCTGAGCCAGATCACGCCTCCGACCAAGGGAGAGATCCGGATCAAGGGACGCATCGCCAGCCTGCTGGAGGTGGGAACCGGCTTTCATCACGAGATGACCGGAAGGGAGAATATCTATCTGAACGGCGCCATCATGGGAATGAGCCGGAAGCAGATCGATAAAAAGATCGACGAGATCATTGATTTCAGCGAGATCGGCGAGCACATCGATACACCTGTCAAGCGTTATTCCAGCGGCATGTATGTGCGTCTCGGTTTTGCGGTGGCGGCCAACCTGGAAAGCGACATCCTGATCGCGGACGAAGTGCTGGCCGTGGGCGATGCGGAGTTCCAGAAAAAAGCGATCGGCAAGATGAGCGACATCAGCACCGGCGAAGGGCGCACTGTCCTCTTCGTGAGCCATCAGATGAACGCGGTGAAGGCGCTGTGCAATAAGGGGATCGTGCTGAATAAGGGAAAGATCGTAAAGCAGGGGGACATTGACGATTGCATAGCGGAATACCAGAAGGGAATTTATTCCAACAAAGACACGAATGATTTTAGTGAATTTGAAAATGAGTTTTTCTCTCTTCAGGCTTTTGAAGTGATCGACAAAGACGGGAAGAAAGTGTCCGGACCTCTTTCCAATGATGAAGAGCATTATGTTCGGATCGAGTTTGACATGAAAAAGATGCATACGGCATTTACGATCGGGTATGCGGTTTACGATTCGATGGGGACCGTGATCTATTGGACAAACATAACCGACGATGAAAATGAATACAAAAAGATGAGCCTGGGAAAGAATGTGATTGAGGGTGAAATACCGAAGCACTTTTTGAATGAAGGAAGCTATCTGATCAAAATGATGGCCAGCATTCATTTTCAGGAATGGCTGATCAATCCGGAGAATGACTGTCCGTTTACGGAGATCACGATCCAGGGAGGTCTGAGCACATCTCCGTTCTGGACATTGAAAAGACCGGGGATCTGTGCACCGAGAGTCCGTTGGACACGCAAAGACTGATACGCGAGGAGACAGATGGGATTAGGAATAAAGACCAAAATCAAAAAGAGCATTGCGGACAGGCGTCATCGTGAGGAGGCGCTTGCGAAGTATAACAGTGATAAACAAAAATACGAAGCTATGCAGAAGGAGGCCGGAGGCATTCCGGTCACGAAAGAAAATCCGCAGCTTTTCGATTATGATCAGACAGCCGGAAGTGTGGATGGACACTATTTTGTGCAGGATATTTATGTTGCGGAACTGGTGTCGGAATCCGGGATAAAAAAACACTTTGACATAGGATCAAAGCTGGACGGTTTTATTTCCCATCTTTTGGCGAATATTTGTATTGATGAAGTGGTAATGCTGGATATCAGACCGTTCCCGTATTCGATCCGAAAATTGTCTTTCACACAGACAGATGCGACTAGCCTGTCCAATATCGAAGACAACAGCATCGATTCAATCTCTTCCCTTCATGCGATAGAGCACTTTGGCCTGGGAAGGTATGGGGATCCCGTCGACCCGATGGCCTGCTTTAAGGCAATGAAGTCAATCCAGAGAGTTGCTGCAAAAAACGGGAGGATTTACATCTCTTTCCCGGTAAAGATGCAGGATGAGTGTCATTTTAACGCGCACAGGCTTTTTTGCCCCAATACCGTGGTCGAGCAATTTGATGAATGCGCTCTTGAAAAACTGGCGTTTGTTAAGGAAGGACTGAAATTGGAAAGCTATGACGAGAGCGAGGCAAATCGTGTCATCCGCAACAGGGAGTATGAACTGGGTGAATACGATTGCGGTATTTTTGTCTTCAGGAAACATTGACTCTCAACAGTGAGGAAGAAAGCGGAAATGAGCACAGCTGGCGAAAATATGCATATAGTCCGTTTCATGGGGGGACTGGCGAATCAGCTCTTTCAGTTGTGCCTGTATCACCGTTTGCAGGAAGAATATGGTAAAGAGCAGGTATACGCTGATCTGTCAATTTTCAAAATCTATCATGATCATGGTGGGTATAAGCTCGATAAATGGTTTGATCTCAATAAATGCAAGTCCCTGCCTAAATCGTATGAGGTGGTAGGAGAAGACGATTTCTTTGATGCGGGGAAGCGTTCCGCAAAGAATGTTTTATACAACGGTTACTGGCAGGACATCGAATTCTTTCCGAAGGAAATTTCTTTTCTGGATAAAGTAATGGATCCCTCGTCTCTGAACGCGGAGAATAGGGAGCTGCTTAAAAGGATCAAGTCTTCATCCTCCGTTTCGGTACATGTCCGAAGAGGGGATTATCTGGATAATTATCTACACGGGAATATTGCAAATGCCCGGTTCATCAGGAATGCCATGGAACACATCAAGAGCCTGGTCAAGGATCCGGTCTTTTTCGTGTTCTCCAACGATCCCGACTGGTGTGAGGAAAACATCCGGATCGAGGATGCGGAGTGTCATTTTGTAAGAGGAAACGAGAGCGCGGTAGAACTGGATATAACGATGATGAGCGCCTGCAAGCACAACATCATCGCCAATTCGTCCTTCAGCTGGTGGGCGCAGTATCTGAACAAGAATCCCGAAAAGATCGTGATAGCACCGGAATACTGGTTCAATCAGAAGGTGTCGGGCAACCGGCTGAATCTGGACAGTTTTGTACACGTGAAAAATGTGCC
>JAILHF010000060.1 GCA_024696005.1 Lachnospiraceae bacterium
ATCGGCCGGTGATCCTATCTCATCGACCAAGACAAAATCTTAAAGGAAAGGAGAACGACTGCTGCATTGGCGTTTTCTTTCCGACTGGAAATGGTTAAATCTATGCGGCTCTGGGTGGTCGATTCCGCCCGACGCTAACACCCATCCTCACTATATGCTACAGCAACCGGCAATAACGTGGTGTGTAATTTGGAATACGGTATCACTTTTATTCCTATTTTTTTTATCTGCAACTTCAAACGGGAATAACGGAATACCCTTTATATCATAATCTACAAGCATATCCGCCACAGCCTGTTTAATCTCTTCATACGTTTCATCACTCAGTTTCATCTGCCCCCTCCCTATCTAATAACATCTTTATAAATTCCATTTTTTCATCTGTTGTCATATATGCAGCGTTACGTGCTATAAGAGCTTTAGCACAGACAAGATCTCTTTCTTTGTCCATTTCTCTATCTCCACTCAGCAAATCATCTGCAGTTGTCCCCAATACCTTAGCAATTTTCATCAAATTAGCCCCTCTGGGAACGCGAGACCCTCTTACATAGTTTGAAATCGCTGATTCTGTAATACCCGTTTTTTCAGAAAGCTCTTTTTGAGTGATCCCCTTCTGGTCTATCATTTCTTTAATCCTATAAGTTATGCTTCTAGCCATTGTTCGTCCTCCATTCCCACCTTTTCTACATCACAATACAAAGATACCGCACAATTATCAATATGTCAAGCCAGAACGCTATTTTTGTATTGTTTTCTTTCAGCAACAACTATATATTGTATGATTTGGTTTTCATTTTAGTAATCGTAAAGTTTTTCTTAACACCAACACTTAATCTCAAGAGAGCTCCAACTCTTTTTTACCTTCCAGATGTATCCGAAGAATCCATCCCACAAATAAAAAAGAAGCCATATAAAATGGCTTCACTCAAAACTAATACTATTCGCTGCAGAAGAAAAAAAACAATCAGTCCTTCTCCGGATATTCAAAAACGTTGCCCACATCGAAGTATTCGGAATCCGTATCCGTGATCTTCAGCCTCAGGACGCCCTTGTTATCGATCTCCAGCTCGCCTTCAAAGCTCGCTCCGAGGAAATCACCCTGATTAATCACAAGCTTGTCACCCGAGATGTTCGCATAGCCGGTCGCGTCTCCGAGGCCGTAGAAGTTAACCACGACATAATATCCGCCGGTCTGCGGATCATCGGCGCTGATGAGCAGCTTCTCGTGTGCGACACCGTGGCCCCATTCGCCGAGGAATTTGTTGTCCATCGCCTGAAAGGTTGCCGGATCCCGCATCGCGTCGGGCGCGCCTTCCATCATCACACTGAAATAGCCGAGCACCGCCTGAGGATATTCCATGACGGAAGTGATCTCCCCGTTGGAATCCGTTTCCACTTCCACAAGGATCGGATCGTAACAGCCGGAATTTGCCATCATTTCCTGCCCCTTGTAACGGTAGGTCACGGTCTCGAACGGATGCCCGTTATCTGCATAGCCGTAGGCGATCAGGTCTTCGTTGCAGCCGGACAGGTCGATCGTCTCGGGAATGAACTCAACTTCCTGCAGACTGCATTCCGAGCCGTACTCAACATATTTAAGTGCAAAGAAATGCGCATTCTTTTTGACGGCGCTCTTCTGGTCAAATCTGCCGCTGCCGGAAATGGTATTCTCACCATAGCCTCTGTGGAAGTACCAGAAATCCCCTGCCTTGCGGTAATCCCCCAGCGCTTCACGGAGGAGGTTGTAGGGAGCGTTTCCTGCATCGCCGATGACAAGCGCATCAAAGCCTCCGTTGCTTGCCAGCCAGACAGAGAGCTCGATCTCGACATTTCCGTCGCTGTATGGATATCCGTCCGTGGTCCCGCTCTCCTTCAGGACGAGCTTGTTGTACTGGCCGGGCACATCCGGGAACAGATCCTCCAGTTCAAAATCATAATAGACTTCTTCCGCCGCATAGGCCATGTGGTAGGTTGCCGTGTGGCTCGCCGCATCAAAGGTCAGGGTATCGAAGAGCTCCTCCGGGGACTGGATCATGTTTGATCCTTCGTTCAGCACCCACTCGCCGTCCAGAAAAGACAGGATCTCCTCTTCCGTGCTCATGTAGCCCTCGAAATCCGACTCGGGTTCCGGTTCCGGCTCAGGCTCGGGCTCGGGATCCGCCGGCGCTTCGGTCGGCGTCACTTCTTCGGGCTTTTCATCGTCGTCATCATCCTTCTCATTCTCTTTGAATTCTCCTCGACCGCCATCAGACGCCTTGTCCGTGCATCCCGCGAACACGGCCAGGCTCAGCAGGAGCGCCACGATCAGATTTCTCTTTTTCATGATTTTTTTCCTCCATAAAATCAGTATTCAAAAGACTTATCATAGAAGGCTTCCATGTTCCTTTGGTAAAGCCTCGCCGGGCGATGCCCCGCCCCCGTCTCCACCTGCCGGGAGGTTTCCGTCACGAAGGGTGCCATCTTCCGGCGGAAATTGGGTGTGAGCAGCTTTTCGCCCAGAATGATCTCGTGTGCCTCCTGCAGATTGTAGAGGGTAAAATACTCCGGCATCAGGTCAAAGACGATCCGCCCCGAGCGCGCCGTGCGCTCCCGCAATGCGATCAGGGCCCGGACAATGATCTCGGCATGGTCAAACGCGAAGCCCTCATCCTCAAGTATTTCGTAGCCCGTTTTTTCAAGATGTCCCGCAAAGCTGCGGGTTTCTTTCACAAGCGCGGAAATCGTCACATCCTCCTTTTCAAGTTTCAGCCGGTATAGGGTAGTGATGTCGGCGCTGTCCCTGCGGACATGCTTTTTGCTCTCTTCTACCTCCAGGTCGATGAAAAACCACGCTGCCTCCCAGGCATCCGACCCGGGCCGGACGCGGTACTTTTCCGCATCCACCAGAGCAAGAAAAGCGTTCGAGACGATCCAGCCGCGGGGATCCCTTCCCTTCCGGCTGAAGATCCCGAAGGGCTCAAGGAAGGCGTTGTCCACGGAAGTTTCTTCCTTCAGTTCCCGTTTTGCCGTCTCCTCGATCGACTCCTGCTTTTGCGCAAAGCCTCCGGGCAGTCCGTAACAGTCTTTATACGGATGGCCGCCTCTCCGGATCAGCAGCACGCCCAGACGCTTCTCCGGATCCTTCCTGTATTCCGGCTGCTCGGAGCCGCTCCGTATCGCAAAGACCGCCATGTCTGCCGTAAGGGAAGGGCGGTCATACGCCGTGATGTCATAGTTTTTCAGAAACTTTTTTTCTTCTGCCGAAATGATGTGGTTTATCATGCGATCTGTTTCCTCGTCTCCGCGTCATTCAGGAACACGGTATGATCCCTCGTTTCTCCGTCGGAAAGGTAATCGGCCTGCTCCTCCGGCTCCGAACGGTATTCATTCACATGCGTGACTGCGATGCTCAGGCGCTTCGCGATTCCCGCCGGCAGCCGCTCGCTGTCGTAATCTTCAAGTATCCGGCGTCTGAATTCCCTGGCATCCGGCTTCCCGTACCTCATGGTGCCCTGGTGCGGGTTCGGTACGTTTGTCAGATCCCGCATGCCGGCGTTGATCTCTTCCTTCGCACACTGCTCTTTGAAGGGGCCTGCTCCGTGGCGGGTGAGATAGGTCCTGCTCACATAGCAGCATTCCGCATCGGCCGTTTCCCCTCTGAGGTTTTCCCGGATCAGCTGTGCGGGATTCCGAAGCCCCGTGTTGCTGGGCGTGGTGTGACAGCCGTATTCCCTGCGCGAACGGTCGAGCAAAAGCCCCTGGCCGTTTTCGAAGATGAGCCTGTCATATTCCTTCAGGATGCCGCCTTCACGAAGCTCCGCAAGCGAGAGCATGGCACGAAGATCGTTTACATAGTTTTCAAGCAGGCCTTTGTCTTCGATGATCTCCTTCCAGTCCTTCGAGATCCCGCTGATCTCCGCTGCCGCGAGGCGCTCCTGCAGCTGTTTTCTGCACGGCCCGTCCAGATAACGCATCAGTTCATTATCCGTCATGTCACGCATTTTTGCAAGCCCGGGGCCCTGCCGCAAAAGCGTTTCCCATATCCCTGCGCCGCAGCTGCCATGCCGCCTGTCGCCGCGCGCTTCCTCCAGCAGCTGGTTCGTGATCATGTCGAAGGGCGTGGTCACGGGGCACTCCGGATCCATGAAGATGCGGATATCCCGCACGCCTTTTCCGGCCAGCTCTTCGTACTCGTTCATGAAGAACATCGGATTGACGATATAGAAGCGCGGGAGCCAGGTGTCGGCCCCGGCAAGCGTGCCGGAGCCGAAGTGATGAAACACATGCCTGACGCCTTCGGGTGTGGTAACGGTATGCCCGCGCTGTGCGCCGCCGTTGCTGCAGATGACCAGCGTGCGCCTCTTCCGGCCGAGCGCCTCGGCCGCAAAATAATCTGTCATGAGCCCTTTTCCTTCATCCCCGTAATTCGCGCCGATGACGATCCTGATATCACGCATGCCACACCCTCCTTTCCTTTTTATCCTCTTTTACCAGCTGATCTCCGGCATGCCGGCCGCATCGGTGACAACGCTTTCGCGCGCCCTCTTTTCTGCTCCGGCGCTGACGATGCGGATGATGGTATCGGCGATGCCTTTGATGTCACTTATGCGGAAGTGCTCGCTGTCCATGAAATCCTTCCAGGTACGGATGTAGCCCTCCTCGCTTCTGTTGCCGTGCCTCACGAAAATGTGATAGACATCGTATTTCTCACGCACCTTGTCATAGAGCCACTCCGTTTCGACATCCCTCGGGATCCGGCGCCCCGTCACCTCGCCGAGTCTTTCTCCGGGCAGATAAGGGTTGATGCCTTCATCCCCCATCGTGATGATGATCCCCTTCCGACCGCGTTTCCAGGCATCCAGCCTGCAGTGCTCGACGGCGAAGTACCATGCCGCGGTGTAGGATTCATAGGCGTTGCCGCCTCCTCCGAATTCAAAATACAGTTTGTCGAGCTGTTCCGCGATGCGAATGTCCGACTCGAACTGCGTCACCTGCAAGGGGCATCTGTCATATGCCAGATCGCCGATCCCCATGACCATGAATTCCACATCGCTGAGCTTTTTATACAGCCCGGTCATGATGACGTTCAGCTGTTTCGCGACTTCCACGGCTGCCTGCCCCATGGAACCGGTCACATCCAGGGCGAGGATCACCGGGATCGTGTTCGGATGTTCCTCATTGTCGCAGCATTCCCGGCATACATCCTTCGGATCCAATGCCGGATCGATGTTCCTCGCGGTAAACATCTCCTGGTTGCTCATGTCCCCGGCCAGGCTTCCGCCGGCGCCTACCATTCGCCCCCTTGCTCTCGAATAAGATCTGAATGTCTCCTCTCTCCATACTCCGCATCCCATGTGTGCCTCCTTTCCGGCGCCTCATGCGCCTGATGCTTCTTCATCCTGCTGCTTACACTTCATCGTCTCCGTCATCCTCATCCCCCTCGTCTTCCATGTCAAACATCCCTTCGAAGATCGCCTCGCCGCCCTTTCCGCTCAAAAACAGCAGGGGAAGAAGATTGGACTGTTCGCTGTTCTTTCCTTTCATCATCTGGGAAAGCATCATGAATTTCATGACCTTCCCGGGACCCTTCCCTTTCTTCATGCCGTTTCCGAGCATCGATACCACCTTCCCGTAGAAATACGTGTTCCCCATGAAGATGTACCGCTCCGGCATGATCTGCTCCACCGTGGAGTCTTCGTAATTCAGGGCACAGATCCTGTCCTTCTCTGCGGAGATGACGCATTTCGGTTTTCCGTTCGCCAGGATGATGTCTCCGGGCTTTACCCTGTTTGTCGGTATCACGAAGAAGAATTCCTCACCGATATCAAACACGAAGCTGCTGCAATTGGTAAGCTGTCCCGTCTTGCTGTCAAAGGATCTGTATCCGCCGGAAGTCCGGATGGCGATCTCTCCGTTCATGGAAAGCCTGCACAGGCCCGGTGCGATCTTTCCCATCATTCCGTTAAACATCTCATTCATGATTCCCTCCTTCCCATCATCCTTTCCGATGATAGCTTTGCTGCATCTTGTCTTATTATCATTTTGATAATATCTTTGATGTGGTCTTATCATATTATCATTTTGATAATATGTCAATAGCTTTTTTGAAATTTTCTGAAGTTCCCTTCAAACCTTCACGCAAAAAAGGAACCGTACCTTCCGATACGGTTCCCTGCGTTACCTTTCTTTCCTTACTGTTCCGGAAAGCTGCGTCTTCTCATTCCCTGCGACGTCCCGGCTTCGTCATCTTCTGCTCATACATGCGCGCATCGCTGACCTTTAAGAATTCTTCGAGGCGCCCGTAGGAATCGGTTTCAGTCAGATACGCACCGTAACTGAAATCCAGGACATATCCCCGGTCATTGTTCCTGTTGTATTCATCCGCGTATTCCTTCATGCGTTCGATGAATCGCTTCAAGCGCGTTTCGGAATAATCCGGCGCAAAGATGTAGAACTCGTCTCCGCCTGCCCTTCCGGCGATCTCGCCGGAATCGCAGCAGCGGCTGATGATCTCCGCCAGCGCCCGGATCGCCCGGTCGCCCTCGTAATGCCCGAATTCATCATTGATGCGCTTGAGGCCGTCCATGTCGATGACCATCGCGCATACCGTCATCTCTCCGCGAAATGCCGAGATGGCCGCACGCGACTTGTCATCAAATCCGCGCCGGTTCAGCATGGAGGTCAGATCATCGGTGATGCTCAGCCCTTCCAGTTTCCGGATCAGCTTATTGATTTGATCGTCCTTTTGCAGCGCGTTCAACGTCAGCCCCAGATTATGGAGCCACATGTTATGATACTCCGTGAAGATCTCCTTTCCGGTCATCTCCACAACCGAGTAGCCGAACAGCTTTTCCGCGCAATGAACGCTCATGACGTAATAAACGTGGCAGCGGTCCGATCCCGCAGTCGGGATGAAATTGGAAAAGCCGAAGGAATGCGGGCTCTTCGTATATTCTTTGTTCTTGTCGATCCAGATGACCGGCGCAAAAGTGCCCGACGGATAAGTGAAACTGCTGTCATAGGCCGGTATCCCCATCGCATCCTTGTGCACCATCATGAAAAAGGCGGAATAATCCCCGAAATTCACGGAATCCTCCTCAAAAACCGCCTCCATCTTTCGCACGGAATCGACCTTGTTGAGCTTGACCATCGCCGATTCCGACTCGTACAGATCCGTTCCCATCCTGCGTGTTTCCACATGCATGCGGTCCACGATCTCCAGGATATGCCTGTATTCCAGAGGTTCACAGCCGCAGGACTGGGCCAGGACCGGTTTGGGAGTAACGCGCAGATCCACGCCCTCCGCTCCCTTTCCGTCCGCGAGGTCCACCAGAAGCTTCAGCGCCCTGCGCGCGATATCCATGCGCTCACGAGTCACCGAGGTAAGGCGCGGCAGGAATTCCTGCCCTTCATAGGTTCCGTCATAACCCGCAACGGCGATATCCTCAGGGACTCCCACGCCCATTGACCTAAGCGCATTGATCAGCGACATCGCCATGTAGTCGTTTGCACAGACGATCGCTTCGGGGCGCTCCGAAAGCGACATGAAGTAATGGGCCGCTTCCACGCCCTTTTTATACCAGAAATCCCCCTCAAACACGCCGACACCGTCTTCCGGAAGTCCGTGCTCCTTCATGACGGCGCGGAATTCCTTCAAACGAAGCTTCGCATCGGGGTGATCCAGCCGCCCCGCCATGTACGCGATACGGGTAAAGTGATGATCATCGAGAAAATGCTCAACCATGCGGCGCTGCCCGCCCGCATCGTCAAATTCTATGTTATAAAAACCGTTGATATGACTGCTGATCGAGATCACGGGGCACTTGACGGAACGGAGCTTGCGTTCGATGCTCTCCGACATGCCGTCCACGTTATAGCCTTCTCCGTCAAAAACAATGCCGTCAAAGCGGTCCAGGTCAAAATAGTCCAGGATCTCCGTCTCGTAATCTTCCGTAAAACCGTTTCTGGTCCCGATGCGGCCATAGGTATTGAAAATGACCAGATCGACATCGAGCTCTTCCGCCGCGATGTTGAACACCCTGCTTATGCTGCGCTTATATCTGCTGGTAAGGTTGCTTCCGAAGATCGCAAATCTCTTCCGCTGCTTCATTACGATGCACCCCGTTTCCCGAAAATGAGCTTTTTGCCTATATAGAAGAGATTTTAACATTGTTTTCCTCTGCTTACAATCAAAACATCTTCCGCCGGCTGCACGAATGCCTATATAAAATGCACAAAATTCGTTGATTTTCTTGACTGATTTTGCTAAAATATCGATCGTTGTGGTTGGGGAGAGAAAGAAGAGAAATGGGTGCTAAAACGACGGCTTTTTCGACTGATGAAGCGACCGTCCTGCGGAAAAGAGAATGGCGCCTGGCGGTACTGGTGTTCCTCGCGGAATGGGGGCTCGGCATCCTGCTTGGCTTTCGGGGAGTATTGCTGGGTGACGCAATGAGCCGCACCGCAAACTCTTTTTACGTGCTCAATTCCATCCCCCACCGGCTCAGTTCCATGGGCCTTGTGTGGAATCCCCTTCCTTCCATTCTGCAGTTACCGTTTGTCTGGGCAGCAAAGCTTTGGCGTCCCCTGGTGACAAAGGGGATCAGCATGTCCTTCGTCAGTGCCCTCTTCACGGCCTGGGGGGCCCGGGCTCTGTACAATTGCTTCCATTCGGTCGGATGTCCGGAAAAAGACTCTCTCATCGTGATCCTGCTCTATTCCCTGAACCCCTATGTATTGTTCTACGGCGCAAACGGCATGACCGAGATCATGATGGGCGCGGCCGGCATCCAGGTGATCGCAAGCCTTACAAACTGGATGCTGAAGGGCAAACCCTATTACATCATCGAAATGGGCATGAGCTTTGTCATCATGTTCCTGGTCCGCTACGAGGCGGTTCCCTTCGCCATATTCATCGCCCTGGGAATGGCCCTGCACATGATCGTTTCCCGTCACGAGAGGCAGTATTACATCAAAAAGGGTGCCGAGCCTCTCTGGTACATCGAAAGCACGATGTGGGTCACGTTTCTCCCCCTGATCTTTACGGTCATCTGCTGGGTCATCTACAACTGGATGATCACCGGCAATCCTCTGTTCTTCATGAATTCGGGATATTCGATGTCTGCTTATTCCGCGTATTACCAGGATTACGGCAGTGCGCTCTCGGCATTTGTATTCGTCCTGGAGCGGGTATGGCCCGCCCTGATCCCCTTTCTCGCGCTTTTGATCGCCCGCTTCGTTTCCGGGCAGTTCCTGCGCTATGAAACACTCATCATGGGCATCGCGATACCGGGACTTACCGTTTTTACCACGATCATGATCCTGCTGGGGAAATCCGGCGGTTATGTGCGTTACCTCTGCTATCCCCTGTTCTTTGCGCCGGCCTTCGTTCCCTACGCGTACCATTCGGCCGGGGACAAGGGAAAGAAAGTGACAAGGATCATGGCTGCGGGGCTTCTGCTCACGGGCATCGTGTATGCCTGGGCATTCCGCAATTCCTCCTTATTCCGGGAGGATCTGCTCTTGGGGATACCGGCCCATTCGGAGAGCGTTGCCGATTATCTGAACGCCAACTGCCGCAACAGCAGGGTTCTGATGGACTCCTACCGGACGTATTACGTGATCATGAATGCCGATGAACCCGAACGCTGGGTGATCAGCTGCAGTCCGGATTTTGATGACTGCGTGGCCGATCCCGTGCACACGGGCGTCGACTACATCGTCGTCCCCCAGATCGGAAGCTACGGAAACATGGACGCTTTGAACATCGCCTGGCCGGAACTGTACAACAACGGCTGTGACTGGGCCGAAGAGGTCACCGGCATCGGTGAGTTCAAGATCTTCAGGGTAAAAAGATGAGCGAAAAAGAAGAAAAAACACAACAGGAACAGAATGCCCCGAAAAAAGGCGGTCTCGGAGCCCGCATGGTCGAAAAGGGCCTGATCACCGAAGAGGAACTGAACCGGGCTCTTGAATACCAGAAGGATCATGATCTCCTGCTCGGAGAAGCCCTCACGACCCTGGGCATCGTCACCTCGGGTGAACTGGCTGCTTTTATCGGCCGTGACAGAAGCGCGCCGATCGGCGAGCTTCTGATAAAAGAAGGTTATCTCAACAAGGAAAAGATGAACGCGGTCCTGGAATACCAGCGCATTCACGGCGGACGTCTCGGCTCGATCTGCGTGGAGATGGGCTTCCTGACCCACGCACAGCTGGACAAGGTCATGGCCGGACGAAAGCGCAGCAAAACGCTTCTCGGCGACGAGCTCTTAAAGCGGGGCATGATCACCCGCGAGCAGCTGGATGAAGCCCTGGAGCTGCAGAAGCGCACCGGCGGGCGTCTCGGCGACATATTGATGTGCCAGGAATCGGTCCGGGAAGAAGACCTTTACCGTACCCTTGCGGACATGATGCAGATGGGAAGGCTCGGGTCCGAGATCCAGAGTGACGATCTGACCGCGCTTCCCTATGAAATGGCACAGAGACTGAAAGCGGTCATCGTGGACGAAGCCGCAAGCTATGTCCTGGTCACCGCCGAGGAACAGCTTAAGCCCGAGGAACTGGCCGAACTGGAGGAGTTTACGGGCCGCCATGTGGAACAGGTGCTGGCAAGCAGCCACGAATTCTTCTCCTGTTTTGAAAAAGCGTACAGAGCCAAAGAATCCCACGAAAGCGTTTTCGGCCTGTACGAGACCCAGCCCGACAACTCGGCGATCGTTACCTTCACTTCGGCGCAGATCGTCGTGATGCTTTCGCTCCTTCTGGGCACCCTGCTATTGGGCTTCGTGTTCAACCGTTCCAAGCTTCTCGTGATCATCATGGTCTTTTTCCAGGTCATCTATCTGCTGATGGCCTTAGCGAAATTCTATATCGTCATCCGCGGCACAAAGGATGACGGGCAGCTGCGCTTCACGGAAGAAGAGATTGCAGCGATCGATGAGCACGACCTGCCCGTCTATACGATCCTGATCCCGGTCTACAAAGAAGTGGAAGTGATCCACCATCTGCTGAAGCGCGTCGCGGCGATGGACTATCCGAAATACAAGCTCGAAGTCCGCATCCTTTTGGAGGAAGACGACAAGGAGACCATAGAAGCCATTAACAAGATGAACCTTCCCCGGTACTTCATCCCGGTGGTGGTTCCCTATTCCCTTCCCAAGACAAAGCCCAAGGCCTGCAACTACGGCCTCATCACCTGCAAGGGCGAGTATGTCGTGATCTACGACGCGGAAGACCGGCCCGAACCGGACCAGCTGAAAAAGGCGTACCTCGCCTTCAAGCGGCTTCCCGAGGATTACGTGTGCGTGCAGGCCAAACTCAATTATTTCAACAGCCGTGAAAACTGGCTCACAAAGCTGTTCACGCAGGAATACAGCATGTGGTTTGAGCTGCTTCTGGTCGGCATCATGCAGCTGAATGTCCCGATCCCTCTGGGCGGGACCTCCAATCACTTCAAGACCTCTTTCCTCAGGAAAGTGGGCGGCTGGGATCCGTTCAACGTTACCGAAGACGCCGACCTGGGGATAAGGCTTTACAAGCATCACTGCCGGACCGCCGTGATCGATTCCCGTACCTGGGAGGAAGCGAACTGCGATCTCGGCAACTGGATCCGGCAGCGTTCCCGCTGGCTGAAGGGCTACATGCAGACCTTCTTTGTCCATATGCGTCATCCGCTCCTGTTCGTGAAGCAGATCGGCGCAAAGGGCATGGCCGGCTATCTGGCCATGATCTTCGGCACGCCCTTCCTGCCCCTGATCAATCCGATCTTCTGGGCGCTGCTGATCTTTTGGCTCATCTGGCAGCCCTTCTGGATACAGAGCCTGTTCCCGGGCCTGATATACTACATCGCCGCCATTCAGATGATCGTAGGAAACTTCGTCTTCGTATACATCAACATGGTAGGCACTTATTTTGTGATCAGGGACTGTGCATTGAAAAAGCATCAGCCTTTCTCATACGCAATGATACGTTATGCGCTGCTGACGCCGCTGTACTGGGTGTTCATGTCCATCGCGGCGTACAAGGCCCTGTTTCAGCTTCTGGTCAAACCTTTTTATTGGGAAAAGACCGTGCACGGTCTTTCCGACAGCGATACGACACAGAATCATCCCCAGGCAGAATAGAGGAGGAAGCAATCATGAAAAAAACACTGCTGTATCTGTTTAGTGCCCTGCTGCTGTGCATGACGCTCTGCGCCCGTGCCTTTGCCGCAGGCGATGAGGAGGAGGAAACGACGGATCCCGGCTACGAGACCTATCAGATCCGGCTTTTCACCGAACCGCAGTTCATCAAACTGCCGAAGGCCGATACCTCCTACTGGTTTCGCATCCCGAAAGACACGAAGCTCAAAAAAGCTTCTCTTTCCCTGATCCTCAGGACCAGCGACACCCTGCTGGAGGATCACGCCACGGCCACGGTCGAAGTGAACGGCATCGCGATCTCCAGCATCAATCTTTACGAATACAGGGATACTCCGGGGATCGAATGGAATGTCGAGATCCCCGTTGAACGCCTGAAGACGGACGGCACACTGAACCAGCTGAGTATCCTTACCGCGCAGCGTTCGATCATGGGCGACTGCGCCGACATCGACAATCCCGCAAACTGGCTGATCATCGACGAGGAATCGGCCATGTTCCTGACCATGGATCCCGCCGATGTCTGCCTGCTCAACGAGCTCTATCCTTTCCTGTTCAACCGTGCGGAACTCGGAAACGCCCTGGATACGGAAATGGTGCTGGCCGGAAGCGACCTTGACACGGAAGGCGCTGCCGCCCTGACCATTGCCTCCGCGATCGGCGCCAACTTCCCCTACAAGACCATCGAGCAGCTGCATGTCGGAAAACAGAAAAACGGAGAGGCAAAGAGCAGTTTTCTGATCAACACGAATGCTTCCGGCTCCGTTTCCCTGAAAGACGGCGAAGGCTATCTTTCGGTCCTGAAGGACAATGGGATCAACATCCAGGTTTACGGCGGCGGAAAGGAAGGCCTTGCCAAAGCCGTAAGAGTGCTCACGGACAGCGAACTGCTGAGCCAGTTCTCCAAAGAAAACGTTGTGATCAGCACTTCCTTTGAAGACAGCGCAAAGACTCTCTCATCCCGCGAAACAGGCCTGTACTCGCTGAAGGATTTCGGATACGATGACATCAATCTGGCAGGTGCCTTTCATCAGCAGACCTATTTTTCCATCCGCCAGCCGGACGGGATACTGGGCGGCCCCGACTCCTATTTCGAAGTGCATTTCCGTCATTCGGACGCACTGGTCGGCGACACCTCCATGCTGACCGTCTGCTTTGACGGCGTCCCCGCTTCCAGCATCCAGCTCTCCCGCTCCAATGTGGACGGCGGAAAGCTCAAGGTCAGGATCCCGAAGGAAGTGCTGGACAAGAGCAGCTTCGAGATCACGGTGGACGTATACAATTATCTCGGAAAGATCGACTGTTCCAAAGACTGGTATGATGTGGCCTGGACCGTGATCGACAAGGATTCGGTCATCTATCTCGAGCCAGGCGACAATACCGTATACCCTTCCCTGGAGCATTTTCCTTCCATGTGGGGCGATACGGCAACGGTCTGCCTGCCGGAGGGCTGTTCCGAACTTCTGTGGCAGTCCGTAGCGGCACTCGCGGCACGCAGCGGCCAGAATACACAGCAGGCCTGCGATTACAACGTCGTCCATGAGCTCAGCAAAACAAATGCAGCGGAGTCCCATATCATCATGGCCGGATCGAGAAGCGACTTGAAGCTTCCCTCCGAAATTGCGGACAAGCTGTATATCACGCCAAACGGCGGAAGCTACACGATCAAAAAGGATGTCAACACCATCCCGGAAGCCCTGGATGACAAGATCATCATCCAGGTCATCCGTTCCCCCTATAACTACAAAAAGATCGTGTACGTGATCACCTGGGCCGATGCAGCCGGAGAAATGGCTTTCGCGGATCTGAGCCTTGACCGTGAAAAGCTCGACAGCCTAGAGGGTGAGATCGCCCTGGTAGGAGCAAACGGGATCGTAACGCTCAGTCCCGAAAAGGACAAGAGCGCATCCATCCCCATGTCGCCCGAAACCCTTCTGGCAAAGATCGTGCGCGATACCGGCATCCCCCGTGTCGGGCTCTTCATCATCGCGGCCCTGATCATCCTGATCATCATCCTGATCATCCGGCAGGTCCTGATGCGCCAGCGTTTTGCACAGGCCAAAGCGAAACTCGAGGAAGAAAACAAGATGCTGACCGAGGAAGAACTGGCCAGAGAAAGCGAAGAAGAAGACACGAAGAAAGAATAAGCTGCGGCTGCGCTCAGGAAAGCGCCACCACCAGCTTGACGCGGTCATGGATGCCGGTCTTGTCGTAGATGGAGGAGATATAGTTCTTCACCGTTCCTTCGGAGATGAACAGCTTGTCGGCGATCTGACGGTTGCTCAGGCCCTCAACCAGGAGGGATGCGATCTCGCGCTCTCTCGCCGTCATCTCATCATACAGTGACTGATTGTTCGTCCGGTTCATCATGGCCGTGAGCCGCTGCATCACCTTGGGGTCAAGCACGCTCACACCGTTCATCAGCTGCGAGATCGCCCCGAGGATCGCGTCTTTCCCGGAGTCCTTCAACAGATACCCGTCCGCTCCGTTGCTGATCGCTTCGGTGATGTTGTTATCATCGTAAAACGTTGTGAGGACCAGGATGCGGATCTGCGGATACCTATTTTTGAGGTGTCCGATCAGTTCGATCCCGCCCATCCCCTTCATGTTGAGGTCCACAAGCGCGATATCGCAGGACACTTTGCGGATCAGCTCCAGGGCTTCGTTCCCATCATGCGCTTTCCCTACGATCTCCATGTCATTCAGGGACAGAATGACCTCGAGACTGTCCAGGAGCATTTCTTCGTCATCCACCAGCAAAACCTTGTACATCCGCTCATCCTTTCAGGCTTCTTCCTTTTCGGCGCGGACCGGCAATTCGATCGACGCGTGGAAGCCTTCCCTGTTTTTATATTCCGTGCTGCCGCCGCAGCGCTGCGCATACGAGCTGATCTTTTTCAGACCGAAGCCGTTTCGTATCCGTTCTTCCGCATTCTCTTCCGAAAAAGACCCGTTTCCGTTATCCGACACTTCCAGGCGCACATGCGCGGAATCCGCCGCGATCCTCACCACAAAATGCGTGGCTTTTCCGTGCTTCACGCCGTTTGTGAGCAGTTCGCTCAGCGCCCCGCTCAGAAACTCCGCGTATTCCTTCGGAAGCATCAGGTTCTCCGAATAGATATCGTTGACGCGGTCACAGCTCCGGTCCGTGTCCATCATGAACTCATCAATGATGTTATCAGTATAGCACAGCAGATCCTTAATGGAAACATCCTCGTCCCCGGCATCCAGCGCCCTCACCGCGCTGCGGATGGCTTCCAGGCTTCCGCGGATGCGGCCGGCCGCGTCATTCATGCGCCGGTGCGCTTCTTCGGGTTTCTTTTCAAACAGCATGTCCGCGGCATCCAGGGTCATGATCGCAGCGGTGATCGAATGTCCCACACTGTTATGGATGTTACGGCTGATGTTTTCGCGTTCGATGAGCCTTGCGTTCTTGTTTTCGTAATAGCTCTCCCTGAGCATCTCCGAGCTTCTCTGCATCTCATACATCTCGCCCAGGCTGGCACGGCGCAGACGCTCCTCATCTGTTCTGCGGCGCGTTTCTTCCTTCCGGACCAGATATTGCAGCAGAAAGATCAGTCCTGATGCCGCGGAAAGCAGCAGGGCTTCGGCGAGATACACAGCCAGCTGCCTGCTTTCGAAATGCTTTTGCAGAATGGCTGCCGCGAGGCTCCTGAGCAGAAATGCCCCGTTTGCGAAAAGAAGCTTATTCCGAAACGACTGTTTGGGAAGCAGGCAAAGCGGCAGAAAAGCAAACCACTCCCCCGACAGGAAACCGAAGAACAGGGACGCGCAAACCTGCAGGATGCGGTGTTCTTTTTTGTTTCCTTCACTCATGTGGGACAAGGTAACAAAAATGAGCAAAAGACCGCCGGCGAACAGCATCCCGAAGGCCTTTCCGGATGCTGCCACCGATGCGAACGTCAGGATCAATATGCAAATGTCTGCTGCGAGGATATGGATCATTCCCTGTGTTTATTGCTCCTTTTTATCCGTTCAAAGATTTTCCTTCAATACATCGAGCGCATCTTCCGCCCTGCACCCGATATCCGGGATCACCGGCAGCTCCTCCTTCGTCCGGTCGATGCGGTGCCATCTCTTTGTGGAGATCTGGATCCAGACTCCCGAATTCGGCAGGTAATATCCGCTGATCTGCCCGTAACTTGCCGGAAGGTTTCCGCAGGGTTCCCCGATCACCTTGCCCAGTCCGTTATCCTGCAGGAGCATCGCAAAATCCATTGCGGAACTGTAGGAGAATACCGAGGTCAGGATGTACACGTTGCCGGAAAAGGTATCTTCCCTCGGCTTTACCTTTGCAGGCATTCCCTTGAGCGGAAGCATAAAGTAATGAAATCTCCATTCACAGTCCCAGCTGTCGTATTCCTCCGTGTCGAGATACTTTATGAATTCATCCGCGACCATGGAATCGCCGCCGGAGTTGTTACGCACATCCACCGCGACGTTCTGTATCCCCTTTTCTTTCACCTCATGAAACATCGAGGCCACGGTCTTTTTGTAAAAGGCATTGTAGTTGCAATCATCCAGCGTGAGCAGCGCAAGACTCAGATCCTCGTCGATCGTGTAATACACAAAGTCTTTTACCTCCTCGTGCGTCAGATCTTCTCCGGTCATCTCCTCGCTGAAGGCGTTGTACTCGTCGCGGGGAAGAAAATCCTCCGCCGTGACCGTCAGCTCATAGGTCTCCCCCTCTTCCGTCAGATAATTATACGTCACTTCCTTTGTGATATCCACACCCAGATAGCGCAGTCCCTCCAGCGAAGAGCAGCGCGTGCGCATCATGCGCTTGCCGTAATCCATGGTCTCATAGCTCACCAGCCCCGGATGGCTGCTCAGGAGTTCCTCATAGCTTTCGCCGTTGATGCCGACCGGTTCATAGCCCTGCGACCTCATGTAATAATTGTATTTCATGTAATGGTACGTCTTATAGCTTTCATCCGCATGGGTATGCCCGTCTCCGAGCAGAGCGTACACGTTTTCGATCGCGCGGCTCAGCTCATAGGTCTTCATGCTTCCCCGCCCGACAATGCCGGAGCGCATCTGCTCCGCTTTTGCCGCGACCTCCTGCGGAAGCCCGCCGTAAGCCAGCGGATGAATGCGATTCAGATACTTCATCGCGAAATCAAAATCCGCAAGTGCCTCTTTCTCGGTCAGTTCCCTTTCCCCGTCACATTCCGGCACAAAGGCATCCAGGCGCTTGCCGTAGGTATTCCAGTAGGGATTGACCTCGCACGCCAGAAACAGGAATGCCAGAAGGATCACATCCAGCGTGATCATCAGCCACTTCTTTTTCTCTTTTTTCCAAAAGAGCAATTCGAACAGCAGAAGCCATGCGGCTGCGAATACAAGTGTAAGCACCTCATCCATGAGGAAGAGATAGCTGTTGAGCGGGATCAGCAGAAGCACCGCTGCATGCAGGAGCATCCTTCCGATTCTTTTCATGACTGCTTTCATTTTTTTCTCCTTTTCACTCCGTTAATAAGCCGTGATATCCGCACGGGCCATGGCCCGTGATTTGCTCAGGATCCCCGGAAGCACCACCAGCAGGTTCGACAGCAGAAAAGCCGCCAATCCGAGATTCGAATAATAGGGCAGATACTGCCCTTTCGGGATGTAATACAATTCGTTCAATAAAAAGCTCAGGGCTGTCGTTAAAATCCCCCCGAAGATGATCCCGATCGCATCCATCGTCAGGACCTCGGACAAGCATTTCTTAAACACTTCCGCTTTTGTCATGCCGATGGCCCTGAAGATCGCAAACTCGTAAGAGCGCTTGATGAACTGTCCGGTAAGCACCGTGTTTACCGTTACCGCGTGGATCACCGACAGCAGGATGATCCCGAAAAGGAAGATCAGACGGAAGGGGGCAAACTGTCTTTCGATCTCTTCGCGCTCTCCGTATTCGGGAACCTTGACGTTCAGATCCCCCCTCTTTTCCATCAGATAATCCCGCAGCTTCTGTCCGCTCATCTCCTTCGACATGACATTGGCCCGCAGGAGCCGCTCGTCATCCCGCACGACATAGAACAGAATATAGCTGTCGTCATCTATGAGCGCCGCAACGGTATAGCTTCCTTTGATCCCGTCATCCACGGAAGAATCCAGCGTGTCGCCTGCCTTCAGACCGTATTGCTTTGCCAGTCCGGCCCCAAGCACCACGCTCCGGTCCGTAAGCCGGGACAGATCGCATTCGATCCCCAAAAGAGCAAACGCTTCTTTCAGATCCTCCGGCGTGTTGAACACCACGGAACCGTTGCCCATTTCAAATCCCATCGTGCAGGTCCATTCCAGTCCCGCGAAGCCCAGGGCGCTCCTTTCAAAGACGATCAGTTTTTCGTCTTTTTTCAGTTCTTCCATGAAAGCCGTGAAATCGTGATATTCCTCATCCGTGGACAGCGCATCCACCAGGCAGATCCGGTCATCATATTCCAGATTCCTGTCCCAGTAGTAATAAACGCTGTCTATGTAGTTTCCCGCCGTAAACAGAAGGACCGTGAGCATGAGCAGGATGATCAGGACGGCCGCTCTTCCTTTGTTCTCTTTTATGTAATAGCCAGCCGATAATGCTTTCATCTTTCCTCCCCGCCTGCCATATTGATCTCGCCGTCCCACATCTCGATGACGCGGTCACTGCCCTTAAGAATGCTCTTGTCATGTGTTACCACGAGCACCAGACGGTCTTCGGAATACGCTTTCAGGATCTTCATCACATTAAATGCATTTTCATGATCCAGGGACGCGGTCGGCTCATCCGCGAAGATCACCTTCGGATCGTTGATCACGGCTCTGGCAATGGCAATCCTCTGGCACTGACCGCCGGAGAGCTTTGCCGGTTTTTTCGAAAACTCCCGTTCTTTGATCCCCAGCTCCTCAAGGATGTCTTTTGCCTTCTTTTCCGTATCCGCCTCTTTCCCGATCCCCGCTACCATCACATTATCGACGGCGCTCATGTAAGGGACCAGATAATGCTTCTGGAACACAAAGCCGAATTCCCTTCGGCGCAGTTTTTCCCGTTCCGCGTCGGAAGCCGTAGTCAGCTCCATGCCGTTATAAAGGATGCTTCCGTCTGTCGGTTTCTTCAGGGTCGAAAGGCAGTACATCAGCGTGCTCTTTCCGCTGCCGGAAGGCCCGATGATCCCGATCAGCCCCTTGTCGGGGAGCGACAGGTCAAAGCCTTTCAGCGCATACAGTTTTTCTTCCGTTTCCATGTCGTAGATCATGCTGATCCTTTTCACTTCAAACATTGCCGTCCTCCCTTACTCTTCGATCGCATCGATCGTTCTGACCGTGTTAATGCTAAGTACTACCGGTATCTGCAGGATCCCGATGATGAAACAATAGGATGCCAGGATGTAAAAGATCTGTTCGGGCATGATCACCCTGCAGCTAAGCCCCCTTGCCTCGATCAGAAGATGCTGCATCAATGCGCCTCCGGAAAGCGCCACCACCAGGCCGATGATCGCACCGCCTCCGAAAATGATCAGCATCTCCCGCATCATCATTCCGTATACCGCGCTCCTTCCGTATCCGATGGACATGTACAGACAATACTCATTCATGCGGCCCCGCATGTGGGCGATATAGGCGATCAGCACGGTAAAGGCAAGAAAGACCATCACCACAAGATAGATCACCTTCAATATTTTGCCGAATACACCTTCGAAGTCACGCTCGAAGAGTGTTTCGTAATCGACGGTGTCGATCACCTTGTCCGCATCACCGGTCACGATCCCGAGATCGTTCAACACTGCCGTCATGTCGCGCACCGTCTCTTCCTTTTCCGTCACGATGTACCAGCCGCTGTTGGTATATCCCATGGGCGTTCCGACGCAGACCATGCCGGGCGAGCTGATCACACCGCAGATCCGGAAGGTTTTGCCGTAAGCTTCTTCCATGAAATAGCCGCCGATCCGGTAGCCTCTGTTTTTCATGATGGTCCGGTCCACGAGGACCTCGCCATCCGCCGCCGGCAGGCTTCCTTCCACCAGCTCCGCCTCCACGTGCTTTAAGAAACGCGGCACGTCATCCGCCGCGATCAGGGGATTTTCGTATACGATCTGTCCCATCACGGACTGATATAAACAGACGATGATCTGGGTGTAATATGCATTTTCGATCCCGGGCACCTTTTTCAGTTTTTCGATCAGCTCGTTCCTCTTATTCTCATATTCCGCCTGCAGTTCCTCTTCCGTGTCACCCTCTTTTACGGTCACGCCGAGGCTTTTTGCGGAAACGGATAAGTAGGCAAGCTTTTTGGGCATCTCACGTACCACAGGCAGGAAGCTTTCCGTCGTGGTCAGAAGCAGCATGCTGATCAGATACATCGCAACAAAAACAAGCGCCAATGCCATGATCAGCGTTCCGGAAGATCTCTTGTTGTTCCTGACATAATTCCACGCCGACAATTCCGATCTCATTTCCTTCTCCTCCGTATCTGTATTCATCCTACAGGATGCGGCAGAAAAAAAACAGTGACCGCGGTCATATCTTTGCATGACTGCGGTCACCGGTTGTTTGCATATTTTCCTTATAATCGGGCAGAAGGCCCGTTTTCTTCCCGTATTATTCGGTAAACAGCGCTGTGGAGTAGTATCTGTCTCCGCTGTCGGGGAGAAGAGCCACGATGGTCTTTCCCTCGTTCTCCGGCTTCTTCGCGTATTCGATCGCCGCGAAAAGTGCCGCGCCGGAAGAGATACCCACAGAAATTCCTTCCTTCTTTGCCAGGTATTTTGCCGTGGCAAATGCGTCCTCATTGGCCGCCTTGAAGATCTCGTCATAGACCTTTGTGTTCAGTACATCCGGAACAAAGCCCGCACCGATGCCCTGGATCTTGTGCGCTCCGACCCTGCCCTCCGAAAGCACGGGTGAATCAGCCGGCTCAAGAGCCACAACCTTCACATTCGGATTCTGCTCCTTCAGGTATTCGCCGGTACCGGTCACGGTTCCGCCCGTTCCCACGCCTGCGATGAAGATGTCCACTTTCCCGTCCGTGTCATTCCAGATCTCCGGACCCGTAGTTGCCTTGTGAACCGCGGGATTAGCCGGATTAACAAACTGCCCAGGGATAAAGGAATCCGGGATCTCGGCGGCCAGCTCCTCTGCCTTCGCGATCGCGCCCTTCATTCCCTTGGAGCCTTCGGTCAGAACGATCTCGGCACCATAAGCCTTGAGGATGCTCCTGCGCTCCACGCTCATGGTCTCGGGCATGGTCAGGATGATGCGGTATCCCTTGGCTGCCGCGATGGCCGCCAGTCCGATCCCGGTATTGCCCGATGTGGGCTCGATGATGACGGAACCTTCCTTCAGGATGCCCTTCTGCTCGGCATCTTCGATCATGGCCTTTGCGATCCTGTCCTTTACGCTGCCGGCGGGATTGAAGTATTCCAGCTTGGCCAGAAGCGTTGCTTTCAGGCCCAGATCCTTTTCGATGTTTGTGAGTTCAACCAGCGGGGTGTTCCCGACCAGTCCCAGTGTTCCCTTATAGATCTTTGACATGCTCTTGTCCTCCTTATACTGCCGCAAACCCTTTCTCAAGGTCCGCAATGATATCATCAATATGCTCCGTGCCGATGGACAGACGGATCGTGTTCCTGCCGATGCCCTGATCCTTGAGCTCCTCATCGGAAAGCTGCGAGTGGGTGGTGGAAGCAGGATGGATCACAAGGCTCTTCACATCCGCCACATTGGCCAGCAGCGAGAAAATGCTCAGGTTGTCGATGAACTTCCAGGCTTCCTCCTGTCCGCCCTTGATATCGAAGGTGAAGATCGAGCCGCCGCCGTTGGGGAAGTATCTCTCATACAGCGCGTGATCGGGGTGATCGGGAAGGGAAGGATGGTTCACCTTCTCTACCTTGGGGTGCTTGCTCAAAAACTCTACCACCTTCGCGGTATTCTGCGCGTGACGCTCCAGTCTGAGGGAAAGCGTCTCAATGCCCTGCAGCAGAAGGAATGCATTGAACGGAGACAGCGTGGATCCGGTATCGCGAAGAAGGATCGCCCTGATATAGGTCACAAACGCAGCCGGTCCTACCGCATCCGCAAAGGAAACGCCGTGATAGCTGGGATTGGGAGCAGCAATGTTGGGATACTTGCCGCCGGCCTTCCAGTCGAATTTTCCGGATTCCACGATCACGCCGCCCAGCGTAGTCCCGTGGCCGCCGAGGAACTTGGTCGCGGAGTGTACCACGATGTCGGCTCCGTGCTCGATCGGTCTGATCAGGTAAGGCGTGCCGAAGGTATTGTCGAGCACCAGGGGCAGGCCGTGCTTGTGAGCGATCTGTGCGATCGCGTCAAGGTCGGGAATGTCGCTGTTGGGATTCCCGAGGGTCTCCAGATAGATCGCTCTGGTGTCCTCTTCGATCGCTCCCTCGACCTCCGCAAGGTCATGAGCATCCACAAATGTCGTCCTGATGCCGTACAGAGGCAGCGTGTGCGCAAGCAGGTTATAGCTTCCTCCGTAGATGGTCTTCTGTGCAACGATATGGCCGCCGTTTGCCGCAAGGGCCTGGATCGTGTAGTTGATCGCTGCTGCTCCGGAAGCCACCGCCAGTGCTGCACTTCCGCCTTCCAGGGCCGCCACTCTCTTTTCAAGCACGTCCTGGGTGGAATTGGTAAGTCTTCCGTAGATGTTTCCCGCATCCGCAAGACCGAAGCGGTCTGCCGCGTGCCGGCTGTTCCGGAATACGTAGGAAGTGGTCTGGTAAATGGGCACCGCCCTGGCGTCCGTTGCGGGATCGGGCTGTTCCTGTCCTACGTGAAGCTGCAAGGTTTCAAATCTGTATTCGCTCATATTATTATATCTCCTTTTCTCTTTTTTGTGATTTTTTGTAAAAAAATGCCGGGGGCTTTTCTCCCGGGCAGTCAGTCTCTATCTATCGCTTCGGCAACATCGCTCTTTCGCAAGGCGTATCGGAATCCCTTCGAATGAGGCGGCCGGCTGAACAGCCCGGATCTGTCGCATTCGACAACACATAGTGATTAGGATTGTTTTACGGCTTGTCTCTTTCATTTCTTTTCTCCGTTTTCGGTATTGTTACCTGATGTTCGGAATCATACCACCATTAACCCACTGTGTCAATAGGTTTTTAGTATTTTTTTATTTTTTTCCGGAAGTTCCTTCAAAGTGCCGGGATTCCCCGTTTTCCGGGGGCTCCGGCCCATTGCAAAAACTGATCTTCCCTTATCAATTTTTAAGTAGAAGCGTTTCCGAAAAAAGGGTAGAATTATCAGAAAACAGTACAAGAAGGAGGTTTGGGATCATGATCTACCATGTTGACCGGAACGCAGCAGCAAATGGTGACGGCAGCCGGGAACACCCTTTTCGAAAGATCGGGGAAGCGGCATCGATCGCCTCGCCCGGAGATGAAGTACTGATCCATCCGGGAATCTATCGCGAAGACGTAAACCCGCTTAATGCAGGCACGGAAAAAAAGCCCATCGTCTATCGTTCCGCCGAAAGACGCAAAGCCGTGATCAGCGGCGCGGATGTCTTCAATACCTGGGAGCATTATCAGGGCGATGTATGGCTCTTAAAGATCCCCAACAGTCATTTCGGCTCCTACAATCCCTATAAGACTTATGTAAGCGGCGACTGGCTGAACATCACGGTTCCCGTTCATACGGGCGAGGTCTACATAAACGACCGGTCCCTGTACGAACGTGACAGCCTCGAGAAGGTGCTCTCCCCCGCATATTACGACCAGTCCTGGGAACGTGATTTCACCCTGCACTGCTGGTATACCTGCCAGTCCGATGAAGAGGACATGACACTGATCTACGCGAATTTTCAGGGAATGGACCCCAACCGGGAAGTCACCGAGATCAACGTGCGCCCGCACTGCTTCTGGCCCGTGGCCGAGCACGTAAACCATATCACGGTTTCGGGGCTGACGCTCACCAAGGCCGCCACGCAGTGGGCTCCGCCGACTGCGCTGCAGGAGGGGCTGATCGGGCCGCACTGGTCCAGGGGCTGGATCATCGAAGACTGTGAGATCTCGCATTCCAAGTGTTCCGGCATCTCTCTCGGAAAATACAGACAGCAGGGAAACGACAACAAATGGCTCCACTACAAGTATAAGGACGGCGCGCAGACGCAGAGGGACTGCTCCCTGATCGCGCAGGCCGAGGGCTGGAACAAGGCAACGATCGGCTCACATGTCGTTCGCAACTGCGACATCCACGATTGCGGACAGACCGGCATCGTCGGCAACCTCGGATCCGTCTTTTCGATCATCGAGAACAACCACATCCACCATATCAACAACAAGCGCAATCTTGCGGGTGCCGAGATCGGCGGCATCAAGCTCCATGCCGCCATCGATGTGATCATCAGGAACAACCATTTCCATGACTGCACGCGCGGGATATGGCTCGACTGGCAGTGCCAGGGAACACGGGTCAGCTCGAACCTGTTCCACGACAACTGCCTTTCCCGTGATCATCTGCTGAAGAGCGAATGCGCGGAAGGGCTCGGGCTTGGTGAGGATCTCTGGATCGAGATCGCGCACGGTCCCACTCTTGTCGACAATAATGTCATGCTTTCGGAGCGCAGTGTCAGGCTCGCTGCGCAGGGCGTGGCTTTTGTCCACAATCTCTTCGGCGGGGCGATCAGCGGTGTGGGACGCGGCGTAAATAACGGGACAACGAAGTATCCCTCTCCGAGATACACACCCATACACAAACCGCATGACACCATGATCACAAGTTTCATGACCGTTCTTCACGGCGACGTCCGTTTCTACAACAACGTGTTTGTGCAGCCGAAACTGCGTCAGGGACTGATCGACATCTGCGAGCCGATGAAGGACGATGAATGGGACAGCTTCAATCTGCAGGCCGGAACCCTTGTCTTTAACGGATACATGACCGAAGAAACATGGAAAAGCCATTTCGAAGGCTATTGCGGCGAAGGTGCCGCAGGAACCCGGGACAGGTACTACATGCCCCTGCCGGTATGGACGGGCGGCAACGCCTACTTTAACGGCGCACAGCCCTGTGACATCGAAAAAGATGCCTTTGTGGATACGGAGCACGAGGTCAGCGTATCCCTGCGGGAGGAAAACGGAGAATACAGACTCGTCACGGATCTTGCGGCTTATCTGCCCGAAGCATCCCTGATCTGCTCGGATACCCTCGGCGAAGCCTTCGAACCCGAGGAACGTTTTGAAAATCCCGACGGAAGCGATATCGTCTTCGATACCGATCTGTACGGGAAGAAGCGCAGCCGCGTGACCGCCGGTCCCGTCGCCTGCTAAAACAAAGAAAAGCAAAATCCCCTGAATGCCGTTTTGCATTCAGGGGATTTTTTTCTGTCATCCCATTTCCGCGCTCTCCCTGCCCAGGTGTTCGATCAGCTCATAGAGCGTCAGGGACAGGTTGAACGGCGTGATGACGGCTTTTCTCACGATCTTTTCCGCTCCGCTTTCCTTCCAGGCCTCCAGGAAACGATCCAGCGCCGCATCGTCCAGCCCGTAAAACAGAAGCGTCTCCGGCATCACGTACAAAGGGGGCGCCGTTTCATGCGTCCCCCCGTTCTTCATTGTCACACCGCAGACCGAAGCGACCGTCCGGTTCAGATCCGCAGCCGAAAGCGCGTGCAGGGCGATCTGCTGTGTTTCACAGATCCGCTCCGCCGCTGCTTTCTTGTTTTTGTCCTTCACGTAAAGAAATATCTTTTTCATGCGCGGAGATTTCCTCAGGAAAGCGCTTCCTCTGCGGGGCTTTCCTCTTTCCCCTTCTTCTTCTTTTTCTTTTCGCCGAAAACGATCCCGAGGATCAGGGCGATCAGCGCGCAGGCAGCCATCGCGATGTAGGTGATGCTGACCAGTACGCCGTAGATCGGATCATCCGAGAAGAGGGTTCCCATCATGTCGTAGTTCAGCTTTGCCATCAGGGCAAAGACACCGCCAAACACCAGCAGGGCATAAAGGCTGTAGAACAGCGTTCCGCCCTTTCCGCGGAGCACCAGGAACATTGCCAGCGCATAGAGCAGGACCGCGATCAGAAGCACTGCACACGATACAAGCGTCACAACCGTGAGCAGATCGATGGTCTCATTTGCGATATCCATGTCGACATAGTCTTCCCCGAGTCCCTTCAGATCCGTGATCACGCCCCGCAGTTCCCAGGCATGCAAACCGATGCTGAGCAGGCCGAAGGAATGACCGTAGAGGAACTCTTTTGACTTCTTGTACTTTTCCAGAGCAGCTGTCGCTTTCTGGAATTCGGGACTGCTGCGGAAGGCTTTCTCCTCTTCGTCCATCCATTCGTCTTCATCCCAGTCTTCTTCGTCATCCCAGTCCTCGTCGTCTTCCCAGTCTAATTCCTCCCCGTCCTCGTCATCTTCCCAGTCTTCATCGTCTTCCCAGTCTTCATCGTCCTCGTCCCAATCTTCATCATCGTCCCATTCTTCGTCATCTTCCCAGTCTTCGTCATCAAACTCCAGCTCGATCTCGTCATCCATTTCATCCATGCCTTCGAGCTTGAACTGCATGTCATCGCCCTGCTGCACGGCATCAAGCGGAATCACCACTTCACCGTCCTCACCGCCGTTGATATCCAGCTCCATCTCTTCCCAGTCCTGGGCCTCTTCCTCATCCCAGTTATCGATGAACTCATAGCCGAGCCAGTCCATGTCGTCACAGGTGTACTCCAGGTCTCCGAGCTTTTCGTTGAGTCCTCCCATCAGCCCGATCAGGCCGTACTCCTCCGGACCGGTCGTGAGCGCGTCCGTGAAGAACAATACCAGCGAAGCCGTCAGAAAAAGACAGGTGACGATCTTCCCCACAAGTGATCTCTTTTCCATTTCTTTACTTTTCCTCCCTTTCATATTCACCGTATTCACATCCGGTGTTTTCGCATCTGATCCTGTCGATCAGTTTGCCGTCTCGGTAAAGCGACACGATGCCCCTGCCGTTTCCGCCGTTCCACAGGCGCTTGTGGAGCATCTTTCCGTTGGGCGCTTCGTAACGGATCAGCAGCATGTCCTTCTTGTCACAGCAGATGTCCGTCACCATGCGGTTACGCCAGGTCCGCTGGTCCACATGCCACACGATCTTCTCTTCCGTCTCATGGCAGCGGAACTTTGTCCTTGTAAATGTCCAGAATTTGGAGAAATTGAACTCAAAAGGAACCCCCTCGTACCAGAAAGCCGAAAGGAGTTTGCGCTTGAGCTTGACCGGTCCGACCTTCGGACAGCCGCCGCCGATGTCGAACACGCTGTTCTTCAGTTTTTTCCCGCTGACCGTGCTTCGGAGATTGTTGGACGAAAGCCAGACCCAGGGTGAAGTGAAATCCTTCCCCCAGTTCTTGTCCGAGTAGCCGTAGCAATCCTCCGGGGATACGCGGTAACGCTCTCCATTGAAGACCACCTCGCCCGAAAACGCCGTCTTCATGCCTTCCGCATGCCAGAACATCTCGAAAGCCCCGAGGGAACGAAGGAGTTTTCCTGCGCCGTAGCCGACGTTGAAAGCGATCTGCTTGTCGATCTTCAGATCCCAGGACATCTCTCCTGCCTGGGCCATGTACTCCGGATGGAGGCGCACTTCTTCGGGGCTTAAAGAAACATGCCCTTTCGTGGCCTTCTCACTCAGACGGCAGTCGTCCGCATGTATCGCAAAAGGCGCCTTCCCGCGGACGGCGATCTTTTTCCAGCCGAAAAAACGGTGAAGCTGCGTGGCATCTTCCCCCCAGGCGCCTGCTTTGACCATCAGGTAGGACGGCTTGAGGCCCTTCCTTTGGTTTTCCGCAAGCTGGCCGAAGACGGGTCCTTCCTTCCCATATGCCGGATTGCAAAGAAAAAACTCGATAAAGAACGCGTTCTCCTCTCCGGTCTTTTCATGACGGCCCGTGAAAGAATGCCACCACCAGTCATAACCGCAGGTTGAAAATCCGTTCACCAGAAAACAGGCGTCCCTGCGGGCGTCCTTCCGGTTAAATCCCTGTTTCTTTTTCATCTGTGCGATTTCCTTTCCCCTATTGAACCTTGTACTTTACGATCTTGAACTTCACGTATTTGTAGGATCCGTATTCCCCCAGTCCGTGCAGGATAACGGTTCCCGTCCCCACGTTGACGTTCTTCCGGTAACCGACGATCTCGTACTGCGTGCTTTCGATGTTGGTAACAAAATCCAGATAAGTCGGCATGATCTCGTAACCGGTATATGTCTGCGGCGCGACCTTGCACTGCACCGTGGACATGTTCTTTGCAACGGCGCGGATCTCGATCATTTTTGTCCCCGTGTAATTACCCTTTCCGCGGATCGTGATATAGATGCGCCTTCCCATCGAGATGACATCCGTGGGATCCACGGCGTTCCCGTTCGCATAGGTATAAGTATAGCTCTTCTCAAAATCCACGCCCGCCTGCAGCTTTTTGCCGTTGGAATCCATCAGGACCGGCTTGGAGAGATAACGTCTCGAAGTGGTCCCGTCCTTGTACACGGGATCCTTCGTAAGCGAGATCGTTTCCTCGATCGGCTTGGCGATGCAGGCCACTTCCGTCTTTACCGTGCCCTGGTAATTGTTCACACCCTCCACCGTGACGGTGATGATGTCGCCGGCGTTGCGTTTATCGCTGTAGCTGACCGTGTAATCACGCCCCTTCATGAGCCGGTTCCCGTTATACAGCACCTCGGGCTTCGGTTCCGTCCCGCCTTTTTCGTAGTAGACCCTTGCGGGCAGCCTGATCTCGACTTCCCTTTTGGTCAGGGAACATGGCTTGATCTCGAAGCTTCGCTTCACCGTCCCCGAATAGGAGCCGATGCCGGTGATGATCGCCTCGGCCTTGCCCACATGGCGGTTATTGCTGAAGCTTACCGTGTAATCCCGGTCCTGGACCAGCTCTTTCTCCGCGACCTTGACCGTCACTTCGGGGATCACGAAACCGCCCGTGTAGACGACCTTGCCCAGGCGGATGCGCGCGGACGAGATCTTTCTGCCCACGATGCGGAAGGAGCGCTTCAGCTGTCCCGCAAAGACCGTTCCGTCCGGAAGCGCTTTCCCGTTCGCGGTGATCACAACATAGGCAAATCCCGCATCCACGTTATCCTCATAAGAGATGTCAAAACCGGTCGTGATCGCGGCCCCTTTATAGGTCACGGCCACGGGCGGTGTGATGGCATAACCGCTCCAGTTCTGGTCATGGATCTTCGAGACGCGCACGTTCCGGATATCCACACCTTCCATCAGGGTGACGCGCACGGCCAGACGTCCGGTAAAATTCCCGGACCCGGTCAGGATCACGCCATAGGTCGTGGCCTCTTTCATCTCGTTCGGCCAGATATCCATCTGGAAATCCCTGCCGCGCTTCAACGCCTTCTTTCCCCACATGACGACGGGCGTCTTTGCGGACGAGCTTGCACCGACGGGCACCACGATGTCCGTAGTCGTGCAGCATTCGCCCATGTCGAGCGGGTAAATGGAGAAATCCACTTCCTGCGTTCCCTTGATATTGTTCTTTCCGGTGATCACGATCGTCGCGACACCCGCATTCACGTTGTTCCGGTAGCTGACCTTGTAATCCTTGCCCTTGGTCAGCAGCAGGCCGTCAAAATACACCTGCATGTCATCCTGGTAGATCTTTTCACCGGTATAAAGCTTTCCTTCTACACCCTTTACCTCAAATCCGTTCCCCGGAAGCGGTGTGGGCGTGGGAAAATCCGTGGGTGTCACATAGACGGTCGGGCTGGGACTTGCACCGCTGGGCAAAGGCTCGCCGGTCGGAGACGCGCCGCTGGGCAGCGGTTCCCCCGTCGGTTCCGGCGATTCCGTGGGCGTAGCAGTAGGCAGGTCCGGATCGGGCGTGGGTGTGGGACTGGGCGCAACAATGCTCCATTCCACGGTGAGCAGTCCCATATATTCCCCGATGCCCCTGATCTTCACCTGATAGGTTCCGACCTCGGTCGCCCGGAGGCGGCTGGTAGGATCCACGATATAATCCACGTTCTCCGTAAGCTGCTTGCGGTTCAGTTTTACGGAAACGACCTTCTGCACCTGCACGGATCCGGTATAGACCGTGTTATTGAGAAGAAGCGTCACATCCGCATCCTTGATCGAAATGCCCTCGTCCTCTCCTTCCGGATCCCCGGGATCTTCCGCGTCGCCCGGCTCTTCCTCATCGCCGGGTTCTTCCCCTTCCGTCGGGGTATCTCCCGGTGTCGTCACGGGCGTGGGCTCTGCCTCCTTTTCTTCCCCCTCCGTCGCTGTGGGCGTGGGGACGGGCGAAGGCTCCTCCGCATGGGCACGCATTTTCCCGCTGCTGCCGAAAACCAGCATCAGGCACAGGATCAATCCGGTTACGATTCCCGTTATTCTTCTCATATCACTCTTCCTCTTTGACATGCAGCAACAAAGCTTTGAAATCTCCCCAAAGTCCGCCGATCGTGATCCCGGCGTTCATCAGCGTATCCCCGTAAAAGGCCCTGTCGGCGCCAAACGGCACTTCTTCCGCCGTTTCGGCCACAAAGCGGTACAGGCGGTAACGCCGCTTCGGATCCAGGCCTGCCAGCTTCAGGACTCTTGAATGGTGGTTCGGGCGCATCATGACCTGCACATAGACGAGCACCGCTTCCCTTTGGTCCTTCGACGCGCACAAAAAGGCATCGTAAAGACGGTTTTCCGAATAGGACGCAAGCCGGTAATAGTCCCCGTCCGCAAACAAGCCGTGATAGCGGTGATACATCTCCACCTGCTTCGGGATCAGCGCGCGATCCTCCTCAGAGATCTTCGTGATGTCCAGTTCGTACCCGAAGGTCCCCGCCAGAGCCACATAGCCTCTGGTCTCGAAGGGCGTGACCCTGCCTACCGTATGGTTCGGGCAGTCGCTGACATGGGCTCCGATCACGGACAGCGGATAGAGCAGCGCCGTCCCTTCCTGGATCATCAGCCTCTCCACCGCGTCGGTATCGTCCGAGCACCAGATCTGGGGGCTGTAGTAAAGCATCCCCGGATCAAAACGTGCCCCGCCGCCGGAACAGTTCTCCAAAAGCAGTTCCGGATAGCGTTTGATCAGCCGCTCCTGCAGCTCATAGACCGCCAGCACATAACGGTGGGAAAGCTCGCCCTGGCACTCGGGATCGAGCCCCAGGCTTCCCAGATCCGCCAGCTGCCGGTTCATGTCCCATTTTACGTAGGCAATATCCGCGCTATCTAATATATCGGTCAAAAGTCCGAAAACATGATCCCTTACTTCACTTCGGGTCAGATCCAGGACATACTGGTTCCGGCACAGCCCGGCTTTTCTGCCCGGAACGGCGATCGCCCAGTCCGGATGCTCCCGGTAAAGATCCGAATCGGGGCTGACCATTTCCGGCTCGAACCAGATGCCGAAACGCATCCCCAGCGCACCGATCCCGTCCGTCAGCTTTTTCAGGCCGCCGCGGATCTTTTCTTCGTTTACCTTCCAGTCTCCCAGCGCGCGGTTGTCGTCAAAACGGTTCCCGAACCAGCCGTCATCCATGACCAGCATCTCGATCCCGCATTTTGCCGCCTGCTCCGCTATGGCCAGGAGCTTCTTTTCGTCAAAATCAAAATAGGTCGCTTCCCAGTTGTTGATCAGGACCGGCCTGGTACGGTCCTTCCAGACCGAACGGATCAGGTGTCTGCGATACAGATCGTGAAAACTGCGGCTCATGCCGCCCAGTCCGTGATCCGAATAGACCAGGACGGCCTCGGGCGTGAGAAAGCTCTCCCCCGGAGCAAGCCTCCAGCAGAAATCCTCCGGATCGATCCCGATGCTGATGCGCAGATTGTCAAACTGTCCGCCGTAAACACTGCCCAGAAAATTCCCGGAATAGATCAGATGCAGACCGTACGCTTCCCCTCTTTCCTGCGTACAATCCCGGGACAGGAGCCCCAGAAAAGGCTGATGCTGGTGCGAAGTCTCGCCGCGGCCGGAAGAAACGCCCTGGAAGCCGCTTCCGATCCGTCTTCTCTGCATATGACGCTCCCTGGCCCAGCTTCCGTGAAGCGTCAGCAGTTCAAATTCCTCGTTGTCCATGTCGAAGGAAGCCGACAGCGCCTTCTCGAGAAAGAGCTCCCGGGTCCCGCGGTTCGTGATCCGCGCGCTGCGCAGAACGGCGTCACAGTCTTCAAACACGCTGTAGCGTAGCTCCACCTCCAAAGAGCAGACCTCGTCCCAAAGAATGAGCTTCAGCGTGGAAGCGTTATCTCCGAAGGTCGCAGGCAGCCCCTCCGCTTCGGGCTTTCCCGAAACGATCTCGTGGCGCAGGTAAAACAGCTCCGAAGCCGAATGCCCTTCCTTTGTGCGTATTTTGAGCGCAGACCCGCGGAAATCCCCCACTCCGTGCGTGGGATATTCCATCGGGAACGTATCCAGAAAGCTCAGTTTATCCCTGGCATTGCGCGAAGGCACATAAGGCGGCTCCGCAATGCGCAGCAGCTGAGACACATCTTCATCGGAAATGCGTTTGCCGAAATAGGCGTGCCCGGCATAAGCCGGCTCGTCCGCCAGGGCAATGACATAAGAAGAATGGGGTGTATCGATCTTAAAGCTCCGGGAAGCTTCGTGCCAGCCGATCATGATCGCGCCTCCCTTTTTTAACTGAACGAATCGTACAGATGGAAGATCTGCAGCTGCTCGCGGAAGTTCTCGCTTCCTTCGATCTCCACCGGCCCGTGTATCGAATCCTTCGATACCGTGACAAGCATCTCCTTGTCCTTATGCAGGGAGAAAACGTTATCGGAGAAGATCGCGTCTGCCTCCTTCAGATCCAGCATCACAAAAGGCGCATAAACCGTGCTCTTCAGAAGGATCAGGTAGCACTGGTCGTTCTCGGTGACTTTCACGGTGATCTCCGGTTTTTTCAGTTCCATGTGCTTGTACGGCACAAAGACCGCGTCACGGCAGAAGCTCCTGCCATCGGTCTCGAATTCCGCCAGGACATAGAGCTCGCGCTCGCTGTGGGATTCCTTCTGTTTCCCGAAATCCCGCTTCTGTCCTTTCCAGACGCTCATGCCTTCCACGCGGCTCTCTTCCGTGTAGCGCATCAGCTCGGTCCCGTCCGTCGTGACCAGGCTCATCCGCACCCGGACGGTCACGGCTTCCAGACGGTCGTTCACCACGCAGGCGATCCCTTTTCCGTCCTCCAGCTGTATGCTGCCCTCCACAGGCGCATAGAAGCGTTTTGCCATGTAATGGAGCGCTTTCCAGCGTCCGTAATAGTCCACGGAGGACCAGCTGGCTGCCGGCCAGTTATCGTTGAACTGCCAGTAAAGCGTGCCCATGCAGCGGCCGCGCTCCCTGCGCAGATGTTCCACAGCGCACTCCACAGCCAGTCCCTGCTGGATCTGGCTGACATAGAGCAGCTGTTCGAAATCCTTCGGATAACGGAAATTCTCCGAGATGTAGCTGACGATGAGTCCGTTCGCGCTCCCGTTCTTCTGATGGCTTTCCATGACCGGAGAAAAGATGTTGCGATCCTCGGGTTTCGTAAAGCTCTTGACCGTCTTGAGTCCCGGGAAGGACTGGAAACCGAATTCCGAAAGGAAACGGAAATGGTGATCGCGGTACTCCGAATAAGGCCTGCGGCCGTGCCACACTTCCCAGAAATGCGTATCCCCGCGGTTCTCATCGTCGGGCGCATCAAAGCAGCCTCCTGAAGACGGGCTCGACGGCCACCAGTCCGTGCTCTCATCCTCATCCATCACGGTATTCGGCAGGAGATATTCAAACATCTTGATGTAATCGGCCTTCAGGGCCGGCGAATGATCCGAAAAGCCCTTCCAGTGGTCCCAGGCGCTCTCCATTTCGTTATTCCCGCACCAAAGCGCCAGGCAGGCGTGATGGCGCAGCCTTCTCACATTGTCCCTTGTCTCCGCCAGGATGCTCTTTTCAAAGGCGGGCGTAAGCTCATAGATATTGCAGGCGTACATCAGGTCCTGCCAGACCAGGATGCCGCGTTCATCGCACATGTCGTAAAAACGGTCGGAAGGATAATAGCCGCCGCCCCAGATCCGCAGGAAATTGAAGTTTGCTTCCTTGGCGTAATCCAGAAGGCGCTCCTGCTTGCGTTCCGTGATGTTGGGATAGATCGCGTCCTCGGGAACATAGTTGGCCCCGCGCGCAAAGATCTTCACCCCGTTCACGATGAAGCAGAATTCCTCGCCGTATTCGTCCTTTTCCCGCGAAAGCTTTATCGTACGAAGGCCGATGCGGTATTCCTTCACGTCATAGATCTTGTCGGCTTTCTTCAGTGTGATCCGCACGCGGTAGAGGGGCTGTTCCCCCATCCCGCCCGGCCACCAGAGCCTCGGCGAATGGATCGGTATCCCGATCTCGTTCTCGCCGCGTTCGGTCATGCGCACACCGGGATCGGGCATGCGTGTCATGAAACTCACCTTGTCCTGCTCGCTCACCTCGATCTCGATCTCGACAGGGATCGGATCGCTGTATTCGAGGATCGGATCCACATACAGCGTCACCTTTCCGTCCTCGTGCTCCTGGAAGAAGCTGACCTCGCTGAGGCGGAGCTTCGTCCACGCCTCCAGACGGATCTCACGGAAGATCCCCATGTCCGGCAGCTGCGGGCCCCAGTCCCAGCCGAAGGAAGACTGCGCTTTCCGCAGCAGCTGTCCCCCGGGAAGTGCGCCCTTGTTCGTCCAGTTCACTTCCTTGCCGGGAGCCGCCTTGTAATCACGGATATAACGCAGAGGAGAATAAAAATGGATCTTCAGTTCGTTATCTCCCATGCGCAGCCTGTCCTTTACGGGAAAACGGTACGTGCGGTGCATGTTCTTGGTCCGCCCGAGCTTCTCCCCGTTCAGATACAGTTCGGCAATGGTATCCAGCCCGTCAAATACCAGCTCCTGCTCCGCTTCCTGAAGCACATCGCCGCGAAGACTGAATTCACAGATAAATTCATAATCATGTTCGAAAAGCGCAAGGAGCTTTTTCTCATTTTCCCCCGCATAGGGATGCTGTATGGCCCCGGCCTCGAGAAGGACGGACAATACCGAAGCGGGTGCCCCCGCCTTATAGGTCTTGCCGCTCTCGCAGTCACGCATTTTCCATTTCTCTTCGCAAAGATTTGTTATGATCATGATGTCCTGACTCCTACAAATTCAAACGGTCTCTCCGGATCCGACTGCAAAAAGCTCATCATCAGATAAGCCATGCGAAGCGATACACGCTCTTCTTTCAGGATCCTGCGCACTTCTTCCTTGCCTGCGGTAAACGCCCGTATGGATTCCGTATCCTCCACGGCCTGTTCGTTCCCGCTTCCTTCCGCATAGCCGAACACCGCCACGCAGGCTTCGTCCGTAAATCCGGCTCCCATGTAAAAGGGCCTGCTCCAGATGCTGTCCGTCTCGACCGGAACGAAACGGTAACCGGTCTCTTCCTTCATCTCCCGGATCGCTGCTTCCGCCGGGCTCTCCCCTTCCTCGATCAGGCCCGCCGGGAGCTCATAAAGCCGGCTGCCCAGCGGATAGCGGTATTGCCGGATCAGGACCAGACGGCCCGGATCCTCGCGGAGCACCGGATAGATCACCACGCCTTCGGCGCTGTCCTGTCCGGTACGCAGCCTGATATGTTCCTCATCGTTTCGGGATACAAAATAATAATCAAACGCCCTGCCGGAATCCGTCAGCGCGTCCATGTGATAGAAATTGAGATGAGGGTTTGTATGTAAGGCCTCGACAGAGCGGTATTTCTCTTTCATTTCTTCCTACTGCCCGAGATGGATGACCCTTGCCTCTCCGTTCATCAACGCCTGCTGGTACTGCTCGTACTGTTCCTTCATGATATAACGGTTGTCCATCGTCTTCAGGACATCCTTGATCTGCATGCTTTCGTAGACCTTTCCGTCCGAGAGGTTGTAGATCTTGTTGTCATGGAAACTCAGAACGAAAGGCCGGAGGATATCGTCCCCGTTCTCCGTCAGCACGATGCCCTTGTTGCGGTCGGTAAACTCCACGGTGCAGCCGACCGGCACGATGTGGATCGCCTGCGTCAGCGCGCGGACGACCTGCTGGTTCATGCGATTGCGGGGATGATGCAGATACTTGTATGCCGCGATGTCGGATTGCGGATCCTCACCGTATTTCATGGCAGTAAGCATGTCGAAATAGTATGCGACTTTCAGTGTCTCAAGCTGGAAATCCGGCTGCTTCACATCCCGGACATTCCCGTTATGCTGCTCTTTCAGGTCACGCAGAAGGAAGGAGATGTTCTTCATGACCTCCGAATCCAGGTCGCAGTTCTCCCTGAGCAGACGGTATCCTTCTTCCTTGCAGCGCAGGATCAGATCCTTGTCCTCATCCGTAAGCTCACTGCTCTTCTTGCGGTTGATGGCTTCGGGGATGTCGAGGGCCCCGATGTCATGCAAAAGACCCGCGAGGACCGTATTGCGCTGTGCCTCGGCATTCGTCATCAGCTTCCCGTAAATGGCAGCCGCAAGGATGCCCACATTCAGGGAATGCTTGTAGGTATTGTCTTCCGCGCTCCGCAGGTTCTGGGTAAAGGTAAACTTGCCCTTCATCCGCCCGAAACGCCTTATGATATCGTTAGTAAGGCTTTCCAGCCTGGCAGGCTGGGCGCCGTCACGGATATCCTGCATGATCTCCTGCAGGGTAAAGACCGCCATGGTCTGGAAACGTTCGAATTCCCTGTCCTCGTCACTCATAGGCGGAACAGGCTCAGCCGGCTCAAGGGTATAAACACCGATCAGCCCGAAATTCCGGATACTGTTGATACCCTGAGGGGTCAGTCTGGAATCACGGTCATAAAGCATTACACCCTGACGGTTAAAGATCGGTTTTGCCAATCTCATACCTTGTCTCAATTCGTCTGTAGGCACAAAGATCATTGTACGGAAACCCCTTTACCATTCACTCGCGCAACTGCCCGGCCGCTTTTATTATATCATACCCCCGCCTTCTTGTATAGCGGAGCCGCCAAATTTACGCGCAGACTGCCCTTCACGATCAGGCTGGGATAAGCCGCCGGAAGGATCATGTTCTCTCCTTTTCTGACGGGCAGGCCGTCGATCTCGCCGCTGCCCTCCACAACGCTTGCGATCAGGAAGCTGTCCTTCGCCAGCTCCGTGATGTCCTGCTGCGTCTCCACACGCAGTGTCCAGGTCTTGAAATCCGGCGTCTGCGCCAGGAACGTGAGCCCCTCTCCCTTGTCCTCCGTATGCAGGATCTGCTCCGGACGAAGGACATCCGGCGCCTTCACGACCGCCAGGCTCTGCTCGATGTGAAGCTTACGCGGAACCCCGTTCTGCAGGCGGTTGTAATCGTGCACGCGGTAGGTGATGTCGCTGTTCTCCTGCACCTCCAGGAGCAGCACCCCGGCCGTGATCGCGTGAAGCGTTCCCGGATCGATCGGGATGTAATCCCCCTTCCGGATGGGAACATAGTTCAACAGCTCGTCCCAGCGGCCCTCACGGACCATGCTCTTGAATTCTTCCTTGTCCCGTGCCCGGTTTCCGATGATCAGCTCGGCACCTTCCGGGCAATCCAGGATATACCAGCACTCCCGTTTCCCGCTGCAGTTTTCATGCTCCCTCGCATAACGGTCATCGGGATGCACCTGGATCGAAAGATCCTCTTTGGCATCGATGAGCTTGACCAGCAGCGGAAACTGCCCTTCTTTTTTCCCGAAAAGCTGCGGTTCCTCCTCCCAGAGCTCCGAGAGGCGCTTTCCCTTATAGCTTCCTTCCGTCACCTCGCTGTCTGCCTGCGCATTGCAGGAAACGACCCAGCATTCCCCCAGTCCGGTTTCTTTATCGCTTTGGTATCCCCATTCGTTTTTGAGCCTGCTGCCGCCCCAGATCCTCTCCATCAGCACGGGCTTCAGCTTCAGTATTTCAAGCTTTCCCATTCACTTCTCCTCTTCCCCGTCGGGTGACGATACGATGATCCCCAAAAGATCAAAGCCCGCCGGAGAATCATTCCCCTCCGTTTTTATCCAGGCCGGTCCGCCCGTCTGCATTGCGGCCTGCTCCCAGCCCAGCGAATCCGGATCCCCCAGTATGTGCAGGCACAGCTCGTGCTCCTCCGCGCTGGGGCTTACATCCCGCAGCCCTTCCAGGGCAGCCGTCCGTTTTCCGTAATTCACCGGGCTCTTTTTTTCCTCCCGGCATCCTTCCGGCATCCGCCCGTGACGCATGATCGTCACGATCGAAAGGCAGTCACCCCAATCCTGGTCAAAATCTGCATCCAGGATGACCGCATGCTCCCTGTCTCCGTCCACGACAGCCTCGGCCAGAAGCGCCGGTCTCTTCACGGTGCGGCGGAACTGCAAAGCAAGCTCGCTCCCGCGAAAACGCAGGCGCAGCTCATCCCCCGCCCTGCTTCCGGTCCAGCCCCCGCGGAAATGGTCCGCGGGATACTCCGGCTCTTTCGTGTCCTTCTCAAATCCGGCAAGCTCCGCTTCGGCATCGGCATGCTGCAGGCGCACGGCATTTTCATACGCGTTCGCCGTGAGAGCTTCGGGCAGTTTGCGTTCTTCGCCCGTTCCGGCAGGTTCTTCTTTTACCGTATCCAGAAGATCCGTGATCATGGCCGCGATCATGGCGTGGCCTTCATCATTCGGATGGAGCATGTCCTGTGTGATCAGCGATGCCTCAAGCACGCCGTCCCTAAGCTTTGCATAAAGCGAAGAGCGTGTGCTGATGCAGGGCAGGCCGTAATGCTCGCCGATCCTGCGATGCTGCTCTTCGGCGCTGATCCCGCTGTCGTACTGCACAAAATGAAGCAGCACCACCGCCGGGCGGCTTTCCGAGCGCAAAAGCCTGCGGATCAGGCCCTCGTAGCACTCCTGCGAAAATTCATTCGCTTCATCATTGACCGAAAAATCCACAAACACCACATCGGGACGGAAACGAAGCACATCCTTTTCCACGCGGGCCGCGCCGTACTGCGAACCGGTCCCGCCGATCCCGGCATTGACGTAATGCAGCTCGCTCTTCGGGAAGTTTTCCCTCCACCAGTCACAGACTCTCGCGGAATAGCAGAGCTTCGGATCGGTCGACGAATACCCCTCCGTGATCGAACCGCCGAGAAAGGCCACGCAAAGCGCCTCTCCGGCTTCCGCCTTCTTCATGACACGCTTAAGCGCCGCATGATCCCCGCTGTTTACAAGTGCCTGATACTGCTTCAAAAAACCTCCGGGCCGGTCGCCCCTGTCTGAACAGTAAAGCCCCGTTCCGGGCGGAGCGGGGCTTTGATCTGTCTCCTGTATTAAACCTTATTTAGCAAAAAGATCACGGAACCAGCGGAGGGACTCCACATAAGCCTTGTACACGGGATCCAGATCGATGTCTCCGACAACCATCTGCCGCGATACCTCCTGCCATGATGCATTCTCATACTGCCACATGAAATCGAACAGCGGCGCGAACGGACCGGTGCGCTCCAGCAGAGCCTGTCGGATCTCCTTGGAAACGCTGACCATATCGAGCGCCTCGCTCATGGGCTTTTCGATGATCACGTCGAGAACGGAGAACAATCCCATCAGGAACAGCTCCGAAGACTGGCTTGCCAGGCTGAATACCGGTGCGAGGTTCTCGCAGAAGCGTGCGCGTATCATCGACAGACGCATGATCTCGCTCGGTCTGTCCACGCAGAGCTCCTTGGTCGCCGCCGTATTGATCCAGCGCTTCAGTTCCTTCTGTCCCAGCATAGCTGCCGCGTGCTTTACGGAAGTGATGCCGGAATTCACGGTCATGCGGTTTACCATCTCCAGGAGCGAAAGCACCAGGGCAGGGTCGCGCTCGATGACGCTCGCAGCATCCGTCAGATCAAAGTCCACATCGTTGACAAGCTTGAGCAGCTCCAGATAGTTGACCTTCAAAGGCGCGATCTCTTCGTTGCCCTTCTTGATCGGCATGCGGAAGAACTCGCCTTCGTACAGATCGTATCCGCCGCCCTCTTTCAGACGGTCGTACTCTTCCTGCGCGTCCACATTGACGGCAACAAGCTTGATGTTGGGATATACCTTCGAGAAATATACCTTCGCCTTGCCGATGTCGATCTTTTTGTGGTTGAGCATGATGTAATCCATCAGTGAAAGGACCTGACGGTATTCCTCAAAGCAGCTGACCGGAAGCTTCCGGATCGCCAGCTTGTATTTCTGCTCTTTCAGCTCTTTCAGGCGCTCGATGTAACGCTCCTCGGCGGGCATGTCCTTGTCGAGCAGCAGAACGATCCTGTCATGAGGCGCGTTGCACTGGCCCGCAATGTCCGAGAAGAGCGAGATATTGTTCATCTCGATAAATACGCTCTTGTCACCGGCCACCGTATCGAGTCCCATGTTCTCAATGATCTCGAATCCCTCGATATTGGAGGCTCCGTCATAACGTCCCACACCCAGAAGGCGGGGATTGAGGAGGAAATTCTCCTTTTGCGCAAACACCGAATAAGCACATACACTCATGGTATGGTCAAATAAGGGGATCAATGTAGCAAGCATGTCGCTCCTCCTTTTAATGCGTGGTTACCAACATTACTATTATAGCACATCAAATGATGATTTACCATAGCATATTTTTTATTTCCAATACGGTCCGTACTCCACCCCGTCGGCTTCTTTCGGCCTCTCCTCCAGCGGGTAGATCCACGAGTCGTTATAATAGCGTTTGAGCTTTTCCGGCATGTGCTCGATCCCGCCGAAACGGGAGCCGTCCCATCTGCGTCCCAGGATCCCGAAGAGGATCTGGAGCACGCCGCCCATGCAGACCGCCTGTTTTCCGGCCTTCTTCAGCCCGGCCGCCAGCGGAAATCCATAGGCACCGCAGGCCAGAAGGGCGATATCGAAATCCAGCTCCAGGATCTCCTTCTCCATGAAGGCCAGCGCCTCAAACCAGTCCGCAAAACGCGGATCCTTCCTGTCCCCGATGGTCACCAGGGATTGGTAGACCTGAAGGGAAGCGAATTCCGGGAGGATATCACTCCCCGGATAGATCTGTTCCCGGCGGGCATACTGCTTTTTCACCGATTCGGGAAAGGAAGTGACCACAAGCACTCTCTTCCCTTCCAGAGCGCGGCTCCAGTGCGAATCCAGGCGGAACACGTCGTACAGCCCCATGTCCTTCACCGCGATGCAGTCCTTCGGCGCATAGCGGTTCAGAAAATACGGCTCCATCAGCTCCTGATTGCAGGCATAAATGTCGCAGCAGCGATAGGCCCCGCGCATGGTCTCCGTAAAGCGTTCCGCCAGCGCCGGATCGTTCGGAAAGAAACCGGCGCAATTGTAAATGTTCTCCATCGTAAGCGCATATTTGCGGCGTATTCCAAATTCCGCCATGCGCATCACCGCCGTCTCGAACAGCCCCATGCGGCCTGCCATGAACGGCTCACTCCCGCGGATCAGGCGCTCCAGCTCGCGGCTTCCCTCCTCCCGTCCGAGCATGCGCCTTTTGCAATAGGGCGCCCGGGCGAAAAAGGGGATCTTTTTCCGGAGCGTGTAACGCACCGCATGGTAAAACCAGAGCAGACGGGATGCCATATCACAAACTGCGCTCCTTCATGATGCTCATGTAAGCCGGGCGGATGATCTTGCCGTTTCCGACCAGCTCTTCCAGCCGGTGCGCGCTCCAGCCCACGATGCGGGCGATCGCGAAAAGCGGCGTGTAGAGTTCCACCGGGATCCCGAGCATGCTGTATACAAAACCGCTGTAAAAGTCCACGTTGGGGCTAACGCCCTTGTAGATCCTGCGTTCCGCAGCGATCACCTCGGGGGCGATCTTCTCGATGTTGTTATAGAGCATGAGTTCGTCGCAGCGGCCCTTTTCCTCGGCCAGCTTCGTCACGAAGCTCTTGAACACCTTTTCCCTGGGGTCCGAGATGGAATAGACCGCATGCCCCATGCCGTAGATCAGGCCCTTGCCGTCAAACGCCTTCCCGCGGATCATCCGCGTCAGGTACTTGCGTATCGCTTCCTCATCCTCGTAATGATGCACATGCTCGCGGATGTCATCCATCATGTCCATGACCTTGATGTTGGCACCGCCGTGTCTGGGCCCCTTCAGGGAGCTCATTGCCGCCGCCATGGTGGCATAGGTATCCGCTCCGGAGCTCGTTACCACGCGGGTGGTAAAGGTGGAATTGTTTCCGCCACCGTGCTCCATGTGGAGCATGAGCGCCACATCCAGCACCTCCGCCTCGGTCTGAGTATAGTTTCCGTCCGGACGCAGCATGCGCAGCAGGTTTTCCGCCGTGCTCTTGCGCGGCATGGGCCTGTGGATGTACATGCTCGCATTGTTCTCATAATGATTGTAGGCGTGGTAACCGTACGCCGCCAACATCGGGAACGTCGCGATCAGCATGATGCACTGGCGGAGATTGTCGGCCAGATCCGAAGAAAGCGCCTGCGGGTCATAACTGGCCAGCGTCAGGATGCTTCTGGTCATGCTGCTCATGATATCGCGCCCGGGCGCCTTCATGATCACGTCTCTTGTAAAATTGGTCGGCAGGGAGCGGCTTCTGGCCAGATGCCGAAAGAAATCCGTCTCCTCCTCTTCATTCGGCAGTTCTCCGAACAGCAGAAGATACGCCGTTCTCTCAAAGCCGAAACGCTTTCCCGCCATCGCGCCCACCAGGTCGCGCACGTTATAGCCGCGGTACCAGAGCTCGCCGTCGCAGGGCTCACGCTTCCCGCCCTTTTCCTTGAAGGATACGATCTTTGAGATATTGGTCAGCCCCGTCAATACGCCTTTTCCGTTGATGTCGCGCAGGCCGCGGTTCACACCGTATTTTGCAAACAGCTCGTCCGAGATCGTATCATGTTGGATGCAGGCAGATACCTGCTTCTGTGCATACTCCATGAGGGTCTTGTGATAAGACATTCGCAACCTCCTTACTCTATCTGACTTCGGCAGTCATTATAGCACAAAATACCCGCTTGTGCTAATCCTTTTCTTCCCGCGCCGCCAGGTCCCGGTTCAAAAGGTCCAGGTAGGGGACAAGGATGCTGCGGTGCGGAGGGATCACATAGTCCGGATCCAGCTCGTCATAGCGGAAGCTCTTGCGTCCGCCTTCCTCCGCCCGCCTCCAGTATCTGTCCAGTTCGGAAAAACGCAGATAATACAGGACATCCAGCCCCGTAAAACAGATCAGGAGAAAGGCCACGCCTTCCTGCTTTTCGAAATCCCGCATGAACTCCACCTGATGCGGATGGATGTTCTGCAGGGCAAAGGTCGTGGAGGCGCACTCCTTCGCATCAAAGCAAAGGGGAATCCCCTGCACGACACCGATATAGTCCACCGTACTTTTCTGGTCAAAATAGGCCAGCGTGATCCTGGAACCCGCCTTGTCGATCTCCATGGGAGTGATCGGCGTAGGCACCTTCTGGATCAGGGCCAGCCCCTTTTCGCGATATTTCTCGTTGCTGCGGTTGATCATCTCTTCAAGGGTCGATCCCCGCAGGCCTCTGGTACTCCAGGTCCCCATCCGGCTTTTCTCCTTAAGGAAGGCCTTTTTCTTTCTCGATCCGGATGATCACGTCATCGCCCTTCTGGAAGACGTTCATCTCCGTCTCGTCGATCACGGCTTTCAGGCCGTTTTTGTTGAAGATGCGCAGCTCTCCCGAAAACTGGAAACGAAGGAGCACCCCTTCCTTTTCGGACAGATCGTAGCGCAGACCCTTCTGCGGCCGCAGGATATAGGCGCTGTGCGGGACCGTGCTGTCCATGACCATCCATACCTTGGCGGTCATCGACTCCCTGCGACCGACAAAGACCAGGTAATCATCCCCCACCTCCGTGACCGGGATCACTTCCTTCGACTCCCAGTAATGCAGGTAGACCGTTTCCTCCCGCTTTGTCTGCGCAGCCCACATGGCGACCTCTTCACGGCTCATGGTCCTTCGGGCGATCTGCTCTTTCGACAGCGGGCGTCTTACACCTAAACCGCCTTCCTTCACGTCCATAACAATTTCCTCCGGGTCCTGTTGATTGATAACGATCCGGCCGGTTATCCGGGATCGAAGTCGTCTCTAAAAAACTTACCATAGATGGGCAGAGTTGTAAATCCCGTATCAGAAAGGACATTCCACCGAAAATTCCATCCTTTTTCCGCTGACGGGATGCCGGAAGGAAAGGCTCCGTGCCAGAAGACAGAGCCTGTTTATCCCTGCTTTCTCCGCGCAGACAAGCATCTGCGGCGTCCCGTATTTCCGGTCGCCGAGGATGGGGGCCCCGTGATGCGCCAGCTGCACCCGGATCTGGTGATGCCTTCCGGTATGCAGGCGGATGCGAAGCAGTTCCGTTTCCGCATCGGTCTCCAGGCGTTCATAATCCAGCACGGCTTCCTTCGCCCCCTTTTCTCCGGGGGCTGCCACATGGGAGAGATTGCTCCTTGCGTCCTTTACGAGCCGGTCCGTGAGGCTTCCGCTCTCGGCCGGCAGATGCCCGTATACCCTCGCAAGATAGATCTTCTGCATGCCGTCTTCCGCATTCAGCTGCGAAGACAGCGCCGCCATCGCCTTCGGCGTTTTCGCAAAGACCAGTATCCCTTCCACCGGCTGGTCCAGGCGGTGCACCACCCCGAGATAGGGCTCACCGTTTTCTTTCGCCAGATAGTTCTTCAGCTCGCTCTCCATGTCCATGCGGCCGATCCCGGCGGTCTGCACCGGCATGCCGGCTTCTTTATGGCATACGATCAGCGCCGCGTCCTCGTACAAGATCTCTACCACTGCGGCTCCTCCTCGAGAAAGACATAGCCTGTTCCCCAGTCCGTCCCGACATATACGGGCTCCGAAGGCCTCTCCTCGATCTTGTCTCTGAGCTTTCGGACGTGGACCGTGACCGTGGCGACACCGCCCACCGCCTCGTCATTCCAGACCGCACGGTAGAGCTCCTCCCTGGTAAACACCCGCCCGGGATGCCGCATCATGAAAAGGAGCAGATCGTATTCCTTACGGGTCAGATGTTTTTCCTTCTTCCCGACCCAGACGCGCCGTTTCGCGCAGTCCACACGGATGTCCCTGTATTCAAACAGCTCTCCCTCCGGGATCTCGGCGCTCTGATAGCGTTCTTTCTGGCGGAGCGCCGCCATCACGCGGGCACTCAGCTCGCCGTAACGCAGGGGCTTGCGGATGTGATCATCCGCCCCGGCATCCAGGATACGTATCGCATCCGCCTCTTCCCTTTTCCCGGAATACGCCAGGATCGGGGCCGCGGTCTTTGCCCGGAGCATTTCCAGGGCACGCACGGGATCGGGCTCCTCAAAGTCCGCATCCATGAGGATCAGGTCGTATCTGCCGCGCGCAAAAGAGACCAGCGCTGCCAGAGCATCGTGCTCGACCAGCACCTTCAGCCCCTGCAGTTCCAGATATTGCGTGATCTTTCCTGCAAGTTCCTCTTCTTTTTCGATCAGAAGAACCTCCGGCATCCCTCTCCCCTTTCCTCTTCCTTTCGCGGGTGGCGAAAATCCTTATTATTGTACCACATCAGGCCCCAAAACGCAAAAAAGGGGCCACGCATTCGCGCAGCCCCACATAAGGGGAGATCCAAAAAGAAAGGGTAGTTGTCATGTAAGGATCAGCCAATCGAGATCACACGCTTGACCTCTTCCGCCGGCTTCTTTTCCTCGGAAGGGAATTCGAGCTTCAGCACGCCGTTCTCGAAGTTGGCCTTCACGTCCTGCTCGTTTAAGTGCTTGCCGACGAAATAGCTGCGGCGGCATGCGCCGAACTGACGCTCACTGTAGACCACCTTGCCGGCGTCATCCTTTTGCTCTTTCTCCGTGCCGGCGCTGGCGCTGACCGTCAGGTAGCCGTCCTTCAGCTCGGCTTTGATCTGATCCTTCGTGTAACCCGGCATTTCAATGGACATGGTATAGACCCCGTCCTTTTCCACGATATCCGTGCGCATCGGGTTCGCCATGCGGTTCAGTGCCGATACGGGCTTTCCGAAGAAATCATCCAGAAAATTGTTCATCATGCGATCATCAAAGATACTCGGTGCATACATAAGTCATTCCTCCTTTGTCAAGCGCTTCTCCCCGGGAACCCTTCCCGGTCGTCCGCGCTGCCTCACTCTTTTTTATTGTTCCGCATCCTTTCCCTCGGAACTGAGCTTATGATAGCACACTTGTTAGCACTCGTCAATAGTGAGTGCTAACAAAATTTGTGAACATTTTGTGTCCTCAAACAAAGAGTGACGTCTGAACGACGTCACTCTCTTTATCATCGTATCTTTCCCGCGTTCTTACTTGATCTTCCTCTTGGAGATCGTGAACTTCCCGGAGCACATGCCGCTGTAGGGATTGCCGCTCGTGTCCTTGGCCGTGAGGATGATGGTTCCCTTGCCCTTCAGCACGTTGTCGGCGTACGTCACGTCAAAGTATTCGAATACCTGCGATCCGGTCAGCACCTTCTTGCCGATCTTCACGGAGATGTCCGCCTGACGCTTATCATCCGCAGGATCGAAGGTAATGGGCGCGCCGGTATAACCTACGCTTGTAAGTTTCTTTGTGCCGCCCTTCACAACAAGCTTGACCGAGGCCTTGGACACATCCGTTACGCCGGGATCTTTGTATACCCTGTAAGTTCTGCTTATCGTGCCTGCCTTGTAGTTCTTTTCCTTGGATGTGATGGTCACGGTCACGGCCTTCTCACTCTCGGCATCGGCCAGTTTCACCTTTCCGTTCTCGGCATACGTCAGCTTATACTCCGAAGCCGGAAGGACCTCGCCGTCCACGCTGATCACAAGCTTGGACTTATAGGTACCCGCCTTCTTGTAGACCATGTCTCCCAGGAACACTTCCGCATCTGCCAGGGAAGCCTTGTCGATGTCGAAGCTCGCTGCCTCTGCCTTTGCTCCCTTGT
>JAILHF010000039.1 GCA_024696005.1 Lachnospiraceae bacterium
TCCCGCTCTGCATCCGGTCGAAGGATGTGGATGAGATCGTCAACACGGTGGCGCTGCTGGCGGGGTCCTTTGGCGGGATCAACCTCGAGGACATCTCGGCGCCGCGCTGTTTTGAGATCGAGCGGAAGTTAAAGGAACGCTGCGACATCCCGGTCTTCCACGATGACCAGCACGGGACGGCCGTTGTGGTCCTTGCCGGTATGATCAACGCCCTAAAGGTGGTAGGAAAAGATATCGGCAAGATACGCCTCATCGTCAACGGGGCCGGGTCTGCCGGGATCGCGATCACAAAGCTTTTGCTGAAGGCGGGCCTTGAGAATGTGGTCCTCTGCGACAAGTTCGGCGCGATCTGCGAGGGGATGGAGGAACTCAATCCCGCACAGGCCGAGATGGCAAAGATCACGAACAGGGAACACGTCAGGGGAAGTCTTTCGGATGTGATCCGGGGCGCGGATGCTTTCGTCGGCGTTTCGGCACCCGGTGTCCTGAAACCTGAGATGATCCAAACGATGGCACGCGATCCCATCATCTTCGCGATGGCCAATCCGGTGCCCGAGATCATGCCCGAGGAGGCAAAGGCAGCAGGCGCAAAGATCGTCTGCTCCGGGCGTAGCGACTATCCGAACCAGGTCAACAACGTACTGGCCTTTCCCGGGATCTTCCGGGGAGCGCTGGATGTGCGGGCCAAAGAGATCACGGAAGAGATGAAGCTTGCGGCCGCAAGAGCGATCGCGGGCGTTGTCAGCGACGAGGAATTAAGCCCCGAATACATCATCCCCAACAGCTTCCACGAGGCGGTCACGCCGGCCGTGGCAAAGGCCGTGGGCGAGGCATACCGACCCTGAGTCGATAAATGTCAGCTCTCTGTGAAGCGGTTGATGTTCCAGACGCGGATGCTGATCTCCGTCAGGCCGCATCCGCAATAAGGGCATTCCTTGGAACCGAGATTTTTGATCGGGGCTCCGCAGTTGGGACAGGTGGAGCCGAGCGCTTTCTGCCCGTCTTTCACGAGAGAAGTGTCCTGTACATATACAAGTTCCGTATCATAACGGGTCTGAGTGGTCACGCTGTTGCTGCCGGCAACGATCGTGCCGCTCCGATCCGTTTTATAGTGGTAATAACCCACCGAGGACTGCAGGGTGATGACGCAGCTGCCGCCTTCTTTGCGGTAGTCTTTGATCTCGGTCTGGTGGATCACGGCTTCGCGGAAGATCTCGCGGTGGCCGGCGTTCCGGTTATTGTCGATCATCAGGGCGACCTGGGAACGCAGATCGGAAGAAGCGTTGACCACGAGGGAGGCATCCTCCTCCTCGATGGCATGGAAGGCGGAAAGCAGCATGTTTTCCGCTTTCTGTTTGAATTCGTTCCAGTTAAACTCCGGGAAATCCTTCGCGATGCGCGGGATGCAAAGGGAGGTCATGCCGCTCACGGATTTGGGCGTGGTGGCATATTCCGCTTCGATCTGATCAAAATCAGTCCCGCTGATGGCCTCGATGAGCGGAGCGACATCCTTGGTGATGCTCCGGATCTTGGCGAGAACACCGAGTACGAGGAAGAGGCCTGCGATACCGAGTATGGCGAATACGATTCCTGCTGACATGGGAGTTTTCCTTTCCTTGCTTTTCCTGAAACTCTTTCCCTATTTTATCGCATATCCCACGCCGTACGCAACAGATTCCGCCATCCTGTGTTTCGGACGCGCGCAAGAGCGCGGTTCCCTGCTTGAGCGGGGGCGCCGATGGTTGTATAATATAAAGGAATATGCCCATCGGAGAACAAACATGATTGAAAAGATCGATAACACCATACAGCTGGCGGGTCTGCTGCTCTGCTTTGCTCTCTCGCTGGTTCAGCTGATCCGGAAGAGGAACATGACCTGGGAACTGATGAGCCTGTTCTACGGCGGCTTCTTGTTCGGGGAGCTTTACTGGCTGCTCTACCTGCTGCTCTATGACGAGACGCCGCGCTTTATCACGCCGGATATGGCCTGGTATGTGTCCTACCTTTTCCTGTTCCTGGCCCTGCAGTATTTGAGCGGGGAACGGTTTTTTAAGTTCCGGCCCGTCTATGCGCTGATCCCGGTCTTCACGGTCGGCATGTGCGTCTTTTTCATGCAGTGGGGCGACTATGTCAGCAACATTCTTGCTGCGGGCTTCATGACCGCGCTGATCTACCGGGCAGGCCGGGGACTGGATGAACGCAGAAAGTCAGGTGTCCGTGACCACTACCGGACCCTCTGCCTTCTGACCCTCCTGTATTGCGCGCTGGAATACGCGCTCTGGATCATCTCCTGTTTCTGGATGGGAGACAGCCTGCTCAATCCGTATTTCTGGGTCGATCTGATCCTTACCGTTATTCTTGTGGCCATTTTCTTTACGGTCTTAAAGCTTGAGATGCAAAAGGAAGAAAAGGAGAGCGCCGTATGAGTATGGAGTACCTGTACTTCTGTCTGGCGGCGCCGATCGCGGTCGCGATCCTGTGTCTGGAAGACAGGGGAAAACAGACGATGGACTTCCTGTTCGCCGGGATGACGGGCTGCCTGCTCTCCCGCTACATCACGGATTTTGTGGCCGTGCGGTACGCGGCAAACGCCATGGTTGCCGCCGTTGAGATCGCGCCGGTGGTGGAAGAGGGCTTTAAGTTCCTGCCGTTTCTGGTTTATCTTCTGATCTTCAAACCGAAAAAAGAGTGGATCACGGGGGACATGTTCGCGCTGGCCCTTGGCTTCGCCACGTTTGAAAATGTCTGGAATCTTGTCGAAAACGGCGGGGCCGGGATCTTTCCGATCCTGCTGAGGGGCCTTGGCGTTGGCGCCATGCACGTTGTCTGCGCGTCCCTGATCTCGATCGGACTGCTGTCGATGTGGGACAGCTTCTATCTGAGGGTGCTTGGGACCGTGGGTCTCTTCCTGACTTCCGTTGCCTATCATGCCGTTTATAATCTGCTCGTGCTCTCAAGGTTTTCGTGGATCGGACACCTGATCCCGCTTGTTACGATGATCTCCGTTCTGCTGATCCGTTCGTCGAAAAACCCGGGAACGGACGAAAAGGGGAATTCCCCCGGCACATCCACCAGGGAGCATGCATGAAAAAAACATTCGTCCGACAATTTCTGGTCACGATCATTGTGATCTTTGTGCTGCAGGCGCTCATGCTGACCTACATTTTCACGTCCTTTTACAGGAGCGCCGCGGAAGACGTCAAGGCGCTCGGGGAAAACAACCTCAAGGGTCAGGCTGCCATGATCGAGACCTATTTAAACAAGGGCAGCGACGTGCTCTACATTGTCGCGGATACGGTGGAGCATATGATGCGAAACGGCGCGACCAGACAGGAGATCCTAAGATACCTTGCCATGGAAACAGGCAGGACGAGGGACCGTGTAGATGAGAATTTTACGGGCATCTACGGATACTTAAACGGCGGTTATCTGGACGGTGCCGGCTGGGAACCGCCCGAAGAGTACGATCCCAGGGAACGCGACTGGTACAGGGAAGCAATCGCCGCCGAAGGAAAGATGGTGCTTTCCAAACCCTATGTCGACGCGCAGACCGGCGGGATCATCGTTTCGTTCACCAAGCGCCTTGCGGACTATCAGAGCGTGCTGGCCCTTGACGTGACGCTCAACGAGGTACAGCGGATCACCGAGGAGATGACGAAGGGAGATATCAGTTACTGCTTTATCGTGGATCCGGACGGCCTGGTGATCGCCCACAGCGATCCTTCCGAGGTCGGCAAGAACTATGTGGATGAAAAAGAGAAGATACGGTTCATTTCCGGGCTGCGCATCATCAAGAGCGGAAGCTTTGAGATGGAACTGTCCGGTGACGGAAGCGAAGAACTGTACAAAAAGATCCGCGGCACGTATGACATCCCCTTCCTCTTTTTGGTCAGGGACGGAAACCGGGAGATCGTATCGAAGGCTGAAACCTTAAAGATCGATGACTTTCTGACCAGACCGTTCAATGCGGCGATCGTGCGCGAGACCGTGCACGGGATCCTGCAGAAGCGGTTTGTTGCAAAGGACAGGATGAACAGGGACTGATCCCGGAGGAAGTGTTTATGCCAAAAGTGGTCGTCGGCATGTCCGGCGGTGTTGACAGCGCGGTTGCGGCCTATCTGCTGCAAAAAGAAGGCGCGGAAGTGATCGGCGTCACGCTCCGGGTTTGGGAGGCAGACAGAGAGCAGAGCCGGTGCTGCGAGATCGATGATGCCAGAAGTGTCTGCGATCTTTTGGGCATCCCGTATTATACCTTCAACTGTTTATCCGAGTTTTCAAAGCACGTCACGGAACCTTTCACGGCGGATTATCTGGCCGGGAAGACCCCCAACCCCTGCATCCTCTGCAACCGGTACGTCAAATGGGAGAGGATGCTCTTTGAGGCAAAAGTGCTGGAGGCCGACTGCATCGCGACCGGTCACTACGCGAAAGTCACCCGCCTTCCAAACGGAAGATACACGGTACGCCGCGCAAAGCATGCGGCCAAAGACCAGACCTACATGCTCTGGGCGCTGACGCAGGAACAGCTTGCGGGAACGCTGATGCCGCTGTCGGATCTTTCCAAGGACGAAGTGCGGAAGATCGCATCGGATGCCGGGATCCCGGTTGCGGACAAACCGGACTCGCAGGAGATCTGTTTTGTACCGGACGGAAGCTACGGCGCCTTTGTGGAAGCCCATGCGAAGAGTCCGCTGCAAAAAGGCTTCTTTGTCAACGGGGACGGAGAGGTGCTCGGGGAGCACCGCGGCATCTGGAACTATACCCCCGGCCAGCGCAAAGGACTCGGGATCGCGTTCGGGGAACCGATGTACGTAAAGGAGATCAGGCCCTCCTCAAACGAAGTCGTGCTGAGCGCGGAGGACGCGCTCTTTACAAGGGAAGTATTTGTGGAACGCCCCAATTTCTTAAGTGTCCAAGGGTTAGAGGAGGGGGAGAGCCTTCCCTGCCTTGCCAAGATCCGCTACCAGCATCCGGCACAGCCTGCTGTTATTGACTGCATCGGTCAAGACCTGCTGCGGCTGACCTTTCATGAGCCGGTGCGTGCCGCCGCGCCCGGACAGTCGGCAGTTTTCTACGATGAGACCGGCTGCGTCATCGGAGGCGGATTTATCAGCAGAGCCGAGCCGGGATGAGCCGGGATTCCCGTTTACAAGGAGAACAACATGATCAACGTCAAAGACAATCTGTTCTTACTGCATACCGACCATACGACCTATGCTTTTGCCATCAGGGACGGCGCCCTTTGCGAGCATCTTTTTTACGGATCGCGCCTGCCGGACCCGAAGGAGGGTGATGACCTGCTTGACGCCCTTTCGCACAAGGTGAGTCACGGCAAGGGGACGACGGTCAATTATTCGAAGGACGGACCGCTGACCCTGGAGGATCTGCCGCAGGAGATCTCCTCTGTCGGAAAGGGAGATTACCGGGAGCCGATGATCGTGCTGACCTATGCGGACGGGAGCAGGACATCCGATTTTATCTATGATTCCTATGAAGTCTCCGACGAGATCCGGAAGATCCCGGGGATGCCCTGCGCGCAGGCCGCAGAAAATGACCGGGTGAGTCAACTGACCCTGCATCTGAAGGAGCGCACCAAGGATGTGCGGCTCGATCTGATCTATACGGCCTTTGAAGAGAGCGACTGTATCACGCGCCGCTGCGTGCTGACAAACGCGGGCGAAGAAACGCTTTCGATCGAACGCCTGCTGTCGATGCAGCTGGACATGCGCGGGGGAGACTTTAAGATGATCACCTTCGGCGGGCACTGGGCCAGGGAGATGGAACGCTTTGATACGAACCTGGTTCACGGCCTGCATGTGAACCATACCCAAACGGGGGTATCCTCCAACCGCAACAACCCGTTCGTGATCGTGGCGGATGAGGCGGTCACGGAGAACGCCGGAGAGGCATACGGGTTCAATCTGGTCTATTCGGGCAACCACTATGAAGCCTGTGAAGTCAGCGGGTTTTACGGGATGCGTTTTGTGGCGGGCATCGATCCGGAAGACTTCATGTGGCCCCTTTCCAAAGGGGAATCCTTCGCGAGCCCGGAAGCCGTAATGACTTATTCGGTCAACGGCCTTGGCGGCATCAGCCGGTCCATGCATGCGTTTGTCAGAAAGCACATCGTCCGGGGGCCTTTTGCGGATAAGCCCCGGCCGATCCTTCTCAATTCCTGGGAGGCTTCCTATTTTAACATTTCGGAGTCCGGACTGCTGAAGCTTGCCGGGAAGGCGGCGGAAGCCGGTGTCGAGCTCTTTGTCATGGACGACGGATGGTTCAAAGGAAGGAACTCCGATACCTCCTCCCTTGGCGACTGGGTGGCGGATGAGAAGAAGCTGCCGGGCGGGATCAAACGCCTTTCCCAAAAGGTGCATGACCTGGGACTGCAGTTTGGGATCTGGGTGGAGCCCGAGATGATCAGTGAAGATTCCGATCTCTACCGCGCGCATCCGGAATATGCCCTGGCCATCCCCGGGAGGGACCAGAGCCTTGGCAGGAACCAGATGATCCTGGACCTGACCAATCCGGAAGTGGTCTCTTACGTGAAGAACGCCATGCGTTCCGTCTTTGACGGCAACGGGATCGACTATGTGAAATGGGACATGAACCGTCCGTTTTCCGATGTGTGGTCCCCGTGGCTGACAAAGGAGGAACAGGGAGCAGCCGCGCACCGGTATGTGCTCGGGCTCTATGATATCCTGGAGACACTGACCAAGGAGTTTCCGCAGATCCTGTTTGAGGGATGCTCCTCCGGCGGCAACCGGTTCGACCTCGGGATGCTCTGTTACTTCCCGCAGATCTGGGGGAGCGATGATACGGACGCGATCATGCGCACGCAGATCCAGACGGGTTACAGCTACGGTTATCCGATGTCCGTTGTCAGCGCGCATGTGAGCGCATGCCCGAACCATCAGACGCTCCGGATCACGCCGCTTGCGACACGCTTTGCCGTTGCGGCCTTCGGGGTGTTCGGCTATGAGATCAATCTCTGCGACCTTGACAAAAAGGAACGCGAAGAGATCGCGGCGCAGATCACACTCTACAAGCAGTGGAGAGAGGTCTTCTTTGCGGGTGATTTTTACAGGGTCTCGGATCGCGGGTGGATGGTGGTCTCAAAGGATAAAAGCCGCGGGGTCGCCATGGTATGGAACGAACTGAACCGGCCGAATGATTTTCGCGCAAGGCTTCAGACGGTGGGGCTTGATGAGTCGGCGATGTACCATGTGTACAACCTGCCGGTCAAAGTCGACATCCGGGAGTTCGGGAACCTGGTGAACATGATCGCGCCCGTTCATGTGAAGCAGGATTCGGTGCTGCACAATGCGATCGCGAAGTTTGTACAAATGGATGGGGAGGTCGAGGACTTCACGGTGAGCGGGGCGCTCCTCAACCGTGCGGGCATTGTGCTGTCCCAGGATTTCGGCGGCACGGGCTACGAGGGGGCCACGCGCCTCTTCCAGGATTTTGCGTCGCGCATGTATTTCATCGAACGTATAAAATAAGGGATCCGCAGCCTGCGAATCCTTTCATTGCATTATCCCCGCTCCTTTGATATAATCGCTAGCGGACTTTCCTATCATAATTATTCCCTATATAAAGGAGGATTACCCATGAACCTTTCACCTCTTCAAAAAGCAAGATATGCGTACACCCCGAAGCTTCCGGGGATGCTTCGTAACGGGATCGCCGACATCTGTGTCAGGGACGGCGCAGCGACATCAAGCGTTGCCGACCAGGACAAGATCAAGGCTCTCTTCCCCAACACCTACGGTAAGAAAGAAATTACCTTTGAGAAGGGTCAGAATACCTCTGCTGCAAAGAAGCAGGTTGTAGGCGTTATCCTTTCAGGTGGTCAGGCTCCCGGAGGACATAATGTTATCTGCGGTCTTTACGATGCTCTTAAAGCTACAGACAAGAGCAATGTTCTCTTAGGCTTCAAGGGCGGTCCCAGTGGACTTATCGATGATGATTATGTTGAGTTTGATGATAAGTTCATTGATGCATACAGAAATACCGGTGGTTTCGATATCATCGGATCAGGCAGAACAAAGCTTGAGACAGAGGAGCAGTTTGCTATCGTAGAGCAGGTTGCAAAGAAGCACGGCCTTACAGCTGTTGTCATCATCGGCGGTGACGATTCCAATACAAACGCAGCAGTTCTTGCTGAGTATATGGCAGCTCACAACACGGGCGTTCAGGTTATCGGATGCCCCAAGACTATCGACGGTGATCTTAAGAATGAAGATATTGAGGCTTCATTCGGATTCGATACAGCTACTAAGACATACAGTGAGCTTATCGGTAACATAGAGAGAGATGCAAATTCAGCAAAGAAGTACTGGCATTTCATAAAGGTTATGGGACGTTCTGCTTCACACGTTGCACTTGAGTGTGCACTTGAGACACAGCCTAATATCTGCCTCATCGGTGAGGAAGTTAAGGCTAAGAAGATGTCTCTTGCACAGATCACAAATTACATAGCTGACGCTGTTGAGAAGAGAGGCAATGCAGGCAACAACTTCGGCGTTGCCATCATTCCCGAGGGTATCGTTGAGTTCGTTCCTGAGTTCTCAAAGCTCATCGCTGAGATCAACGAGCTTCTTGCAGGAAAGAAGACAGAGGAGTTCAATGCACTTCCCGACTGGAATGCAAAGTACAACTTCATCAAGGCAGGTCTTACAGCTGAGTCCTTCGCAGTATTTGATATACTTCCCCAGGGCATCCAGCAGCAGCTCTTCCTTGAGAGAGATCCTCACGGAAACGTTCAGGTTTCACTTATCGAGTCAGAGAAGCTCTTCTCCGAGATGGTAAAGAATGAGCTTGCTAAGAGAAAGGCAGCAGGCACATATAAGGGTAAGTTCGGAGCACAGCATCACTTCTTCGGTTATGAAGGAAGATGCGCATTCCCTTCAAACTTTGATGCAGATTACTGCTACTCACTCGGTTACAATGCATTCATGCTCATCCAGTATGGCTACACAGGATATCTTTCAAAGGTATCGAATATCTCAAAGCCTGCTGATCAGTGGGTTGCAGGCGGTATGCCCATCACCAAGATGATGAACATGGAGAGACGTAACGGCGAGGATAAGCCTGTTATCAGAAAGGCACTTGTAGAGCTTGACGGTAAGCCTTTCAAATATTTCGAGGCACACAGAGATACATGGGCAGTTGAGACCTGCTTCACATATCCCGGTGCGATCCAGTATTACGGACCTGCTGAGGTATGTGATCTTACTACAAGAACTCTTGCTCTTGAAAAAGGCTGAGACGTTCTGAAAAGGTAAATATACGGACGGAGAGATATGTCTCTCCGTCCGTTTTTTATATCGCAGAGCCGCCGTATGGAAAAATGTCAGCTAAAGCTGACCGGCGGCTCGCGGGCGAGTAGGGTGCGATTACATCTTCCCTACTCGATTTATTTCAGGGACTGAGTAAGTAGTATTTCCGACTGAAGCCGGATGCAGTACTGCTTTATTGAATATATGTCTGCGGCAGATTATAATTATACGACAGGCAATTTTTTACGGAGATCACAGGATGAAAAGGTTCGGCCGATCATTATTATTTTCAATTATATTGTTGCTTCTTATCCCTGTTTCTGCATCTGCTTCGGCTGCTGTGTCAGAAGGGGATACTGTATCCGAAAACAGTTCCGGTGCGATAAGGACTGTTTCGGACAAGTATCGTATCATGGTGCTTTCTTCATATGCCATGGGGGATGAAGTATCGAGCCTTGAGATAGAGGGATTGCAGAAAGCTCTGCCGTCCAATAAGTGTGAAGTAAGCTATGAGTTTATGGACACAAGGCGCTTCAGTTCAGGTTATGACCTTTCGGTACTCTATATCTTCCTCATGAAAAAACTCAGCAGGATGCCTGAGTTTGATTGCTATATAGCCGTTGATGATTCGGCACTGGATTTCCTCATGGCCAGAGAAGACATAGTCGGTGATGTTCCCATCGTTTACTTCGGGATACAGAACAGTAAGATCATCGAACATGCCTCCAAGTCTTCGGGCATTACAGGCGTGCAGGAAAATTATGATTTCGCATCCAACTTTGATACCATAAAGAATCTTTTTCCGGGCAGAAACAATATCATATTCGTTACAGATTCTTCACGTGCCGGTAAGGATGATACGTTAAGCTTTACTGCGGCAGTTGAAGTGGATGGAAGGTTTTCATACGAGATACTAAATATCTCGGAAACACCGGAGTCTGAAGTGAAGGGTAAGCTGTCAGCAGCCGGAGCGGATTCTGTGGTGATCATCCAGAATACTTTCAATCTGAATGACGGGAGCATTTCGACTCTCGGCTATATGACCGATATGCTCATGCCGTATATTTCCGTACCGGTATTTTCAGTCAACATGGATCTTACCGAGCACGGTACCTTTGGTGGCATTATCTATGACTGTGTGGCATCAGGAGAAATGGCAGGCAAGATGGCTCTTCAGATAGCTGAAGGCGCCGATCCTTCCGATGTGCCTGTTGTAACGGATACGCCGGTAAAGGCCGTGTTCAATAAAAAGATGATGGATCATTATATGATCAAGGCTTCAGCCCTGCCTGCGGATGCGATCATCGTGAACAATGAAAAGAATTTCTGGCAGAGATATTATAAGCCAATAGTTGCCATGACTCTGGTAATATCCTTTCTCCTGTTGCTGATAGCTTTGCTGTCTCGCCGTGTCTCCAGTCAGAAGGAGGAGATAGACAGTGATGAAGAGATTATGAGGATAGTTACAAATGATGCGATCAATTTTGCTGCAGTCATTAATGTAAAGGAGGCAGTGGTAAAGCTGCGCAGCGGTTCCTGGACAAAAAAAGGAAACATAGTGCCTGAAAGCGAAAGGACCATACCCTATAAAGTGTTCATAGAAAAAGCTGCTCAAAATATCCATGATAAAAAAGTAAGAGAGCGTTTTCTTAAAGTAAGTGATCTGAAGTATACGGTTGAAACGCTCAAAAGACAGCCTGAAATATGTGAGAGCATGGAATTAAAGCCGGAAAACGGACCCATCATGCAGAAGCAGTTTAACCTTTCGAGACTTGATAAGGATGTGAACCGGATACTCATATATGAGACAGATGTTACTCAGGTACTGAGCGCGGAACGCGAGAAGAATGAGCTGCTCAGAAAAGCTGCTGAGGCAGCCGAGAGCGCAAATGCCGCAAAGACAAATTTCGTATCCAGGATCAGTCATGATATACGTACACCCATAGGTGCCATACTGAACCTTACCGATTTTGCCAAGAAGGATATGGATGACAGGGAAGCGCTTACGGATGATATTGAAAAGATCGCCACAAGCGGCCGTTTCCTTCTTTCGCTCATAAATGATGTGCTTGATATATCCAAGATCGACAGCAACAATCTGGAGCTGTCGGAGGAAAAATATAATTTCACTGATTATATCTCCGAGATACGCAATATCATGGATCCCATGTGCAGCGTAAAGGGGCTCAAAAATGAAGTGAACGGGACCGAAGAGGGCAACGGATATGTCATGATGATAGATAAGGTCAGGATCAACCAGATCACGCTTAATATCATTTCCAATGCCGTTAAATATACACCTGAAGGCGGCAAGGTAAGCTATAGCGGTGGCATATATGATGTAAAGGACGGAAAGGGAACTCTGTGTTTTACCGTTAAGGATGACGGTATAGGCATGAGTGAAGAGTTCCAGAAGGTCATGTTTGATGAGTTTTCGCAGGACAGTGATAATCCTGAACGGAGAAAGGTTACGACCGGTACGGGACTGGGACTGTCTATCGTAAAGCGTATTACAGAGCTTATGAGCGGTACCATCGAAGTAAAGAGCGAAGTGGGGAAGGGAACCGAGATGAAAGTATCCATTCCCGTAAAAGTGGAACATACTGAAGGTGCAGGAAAAACGGAGACAGATACTGACAGGGAAGATGGCAAGATGCATTTTTCCGGCAAAGTACTGCTTGCCGAGGATAATCTTATAAATGCCGAGATCGCAAAGCGTATGATCGAGGAAACCGGTGTTTCGGTGGAACATGCCGAGAATGGTGCAGAGGAGCTTGAGATATTCAGGAAAGCTCCGCAGGGCACATATATAGCGATATTCCAGGATATACAGATGCCTGTCATGAACGGATATGATGCGTCTGCAGCGATCAGGGAATTTGAGAGGGAAGAAGGCAGGGATATAAGGATACCGATCATTGCCATGACTGCAGATGCTTTTACGGATGCATTGGAACGTTCAAAAGAGGCCGGAATGGACAGTTTTATAACCAAGCCTATCAAGGAAGAAGAGATAAGGGCGATGCTGTCCAAATATACTGATGGTGATTAAAGGCTACAAACATTTATATAGATTGTCATACAAAAGGGAGAGGTGAATATGGATAAACAGGTACTTATCGATGCCGGATTTGACTATGAAGGCGGATTGTCAAGATGCATGGGAGATGAGGCTCTTTATGAGAAACTCCTGGGCATGTTCAAAAGGGACGGATCCTTTGAACGTCTGCAGGATGGAATGGCAAGAGAAAGCATTAAGGATGCTTTTGAAGGAGCACATTCGCTTAAGGGTGTTGCCGGAAATCTGGGTATGACAAAACTCTACAATACGGATGTGGAACTGACCGAGGCTCTCCGCGGAGAAGGAGATATGGCAAAGGCTAAGGAACTCTATCCGGCAGTCATCGCAAGCTATGAAAAGGCCATGGATGCGATCAAGGATATAAAGGAACCCGAAAAGAAATAAGATCGATACTACTTGAAATTCAAATGCCATGCATTTACAATACATATGGTTAAAAACAACACGAAAGGAAGGTAATAGTTATGCCCTTAGTTACATCAGAAGAAATGTTCAAGAAGGCTTATAACGGTGGTTACGCGATCGGAGCCTTCAACGTAAACAACATGGAGATAGTTCAGGCTATCGCAGAGGCAGCTGATGAGCTTCACAGTCCTGTTATCATGCAGGCATCAGCAGGCGCAAGAAAGTATGCAAAGCCCGCATATCTTAAGCACCTTGTAGAGGCTGCTGTTGAGACAACTAATATCCCCATCGTTCTTCATCTCGATCACGGCGCTGATTTCGAAACCTGCAAGGATTGCATAGACGGCGGCTTCACATCAGTCATGATCGATTATTCAAGCCACACTTTCGAAGAGAATATTGCAGAATCAAAGAAGGTTGTTGATTATGCACATGCACACGGCGTTGTTGTAGAGGCAGAGCTTGGTACTCTTGCAGGTATCGAGGATGACGTAAAGGTTGAGGCTGGTCATGAGTCATATACACGTCCTGAGGAAGTTCAGGAGTTCGTTGAGAAGACAGGTGTTGACTCTCTTGCTATCGCAATCGGAACATCACACGGTGCTTATAAGTTCACACCCGAGCAGTGCACAAGAAACGAGGATGGTATCCTTGTTCCGCCTCCCCTTAGATTCGACGTACTTGAGGATTGCATGAAGATGATCCCCGGATTTCCTATCGTTCTTCACGGTTCTTCTTCTGTTCCTCAGGAATATGTAAAGATCATCAACGAGCACGGCGGAAAGATGCCGGATGCTATCGGTATTCCCGAAGAGCAGCTTCGTAAGGCAGCTAAGCTTGCAGTTTGCAAGATCAATATCGATTCCGATTTAAGACTTGGTCTTACAGCAGGTATCCGTCAGCACTTCGACGAGCATCCTGATCACTTTGATCCCAGACAGTACATTGGCGACGGCCGTGCTAATGTTAAGGCTATCGTTGCTCACAAGATCAAAGAGGTTCTTGGATCTGATAACAAGGCTTGAGCCTGACTTAAGTTTAACAAAACACAAAAGCAGCAGGGCAACCTGCTGCTTTTTCTTGAAAGAAAACACTCAAAGGAGGATTTGGTCTGATGCGGATAAACGTGGTTCTGTTTGAGCCTGAGATTCCACAGAATGCGGGAAATATAATGAGGACATGTGTGGCAGCAGCATGCAAGCTGCATCTGATAAAGCCGCTCGGATTTGATATAGATAATCCAAAGTTCAGGAGATCCACAACAAACCATATCACATGGGCAGACTATAACATTTACGAAAACTATGAAGATTTCGCTTCAAAGAATGAAGGCGAATATTTTTTCATGACAAGGTACGGAAAGAAACCTCCTTCGGATATTGATTTTGCGGGTATCCCGTCAGATAAAAAAATCTATCTCATATTCGGAAAGGAAAGTACGGGAGTACCCAAGGAAATACTGAAAGCCAATCTGGACAGATGCTTCAGACTGCCTATGACGGCCGAATGCAGGAGCCTTAATCTTTCGAATGCCGCAGCGATAGTCATATATGAAGTGCTGCGTCAGACAGGATATCAGGGACTGTCTTTAACGGAAGT
>JAILHF010000040.1 GCA_024696005.1 Lachnospiraceae bacterium
ATATCTGCAGATCTTAAACGGTGTTATCATAGGAAAGATGAAACGACCGGAGAGTTTTGATACATACGCGGAGCGTATCCGCTCTGTAGTCACGGATAAATACAATTGCCCGGATCTGCCGGTTATGAGTGATCTTAACTTCGGACACACATCGCCCATCTGCATACTGCCTTATGGTGCGGAGGCAGAGCTTAACATAGATAAGATGCAACTCAGTATACTTGAGAGTTAGACCAACCGGGGGACGGTTCTGTGATCGGCCCGGAAAATGGGTTTTTTTAAGCAACAGAAGGGTCATTTTATACTGAAATCAACCGCAGAACCGTCCCCCTGATTGCCCCATGATTGCCCCTTGAAAGATAGATCAATTGTTTGGTGGTTTAGAAGGGAATACATATGATAACTATACTTACAAGTCATTTAGGCGGTTCGTATAAAGTTGACGGAAAGCGTCTGCCGGGACCGATAGCAGATAAAAATGGGCTGCTGGAGAAATTAAAAAATATATGGCCGCAGGATGCGCGGGTTCTCATGATATGTGCAGATTCGGAAGATTATGAAAAGAATGACGCTGTTTTATATTGTTATAAAGAAGCGCTTCCCATGAGCGGGCTAAAGGTTTCATCGATCGGGATGTGTGACGCCAGAACAGAAACTCTGGCAGAGAATATAAGTAAAACGGATGTGATCATCCTTACGGGAGGACATGTACCTACCCAGAATGCTTTTTTCAGAAAGATAGGATTACGGGAGAAGCTGAAAGAATACAAAGGGATAGTGATCGCATGGAGTGCGGGATCCATGAACTGTGCCGATACGGTTTATGCAGGGCCTGAACTTCCCGGTGAAGCGCTTGATCCTGACTTCAAACGCTGGATACCGGGCCTGGGGTTGACGGAGGTTAATATTTTCCCCCACTTCGAGATCTTAAGGGATGATATCCTGGACGGGCTCAGGTTGATCGAAGACATAACATATGCAGACAGCATGGGACATGAGATACTGGCACTGAATGACGGAAGCTATATTGTGATCGAAGACGGAAAAACTGAGCTTTTCGGTGAAGCTTACAGTATACTTGATGGAGAGACAGAGCTCATCTGCAGGGATGGAGAAAAGTGTATCATAAGCGAGATCACGACTGACTGAAAGGAGAGAAAAATGATAAGAGCATTGTTGACGATTGATGATGTGTCATCAGAGAATACCCCGGCGATAGTGGATTATCTGAATGAGAAGAAGATAAGGCCGGTCATGTTCGCAGTGGGACAGTGGGCGGAGAAACATCCGGAGCAACTGATCTATGCCTTGAAAAGCGGCATCATTGTCGGAAATCACAGTTATACCCATCCGCAGTTTTCCCGCTTGAGCTTTGAAGAGGCCCGGCAGGAGATCGAAAAGAATGAGGAATTTCTGGACCGCTTTTACGAAAAGGCCGGGGTGGAAAGAAAGTACAGACCCTTCCGCTTCCCTTACGGCGACAAAGGCGGAGAAAACAAAGAGAGACTGCAGGAGTACCTGCGCGAAAAGAGCTTTGACAAAGTTGATGATACGCAGCTTAAATATCCCTGGTGGAAAGAAAGAGGGCTGGATCAGGATATCGATACATTCTGGACGTTTGATTTCGCGGAGTACATGATCCGTCCCGGCAGCGGATTTACCCGGGAAGATGTCATGAAAAGGATCCATGCGACGGAAGCGGGAGACGGTGCGGTATTGTTGAAAGAAGACAGCGATCATATCCTGCTTTTGCATGCGCATGACGAGACAGAGGAACTGGTACCGGGTTATTACAGGATATTTATCGATGAGCTGCTGAAAAACGGTGTGGAGTTCGTGGAACCGCATTTCCTGTAGATCAGTTTGCATTATATGGAGGAAGCATGGAAATCTGGTATGCGATATACTGGTAAAGCATGAGGACGGTACTTTTCTTTTGCGAAGGGAGTAGGATGATGAAGAATCGCATTCTTTGCTCAACGGGAGCTTTGATCGGAAAGCCGAATGGCCGGGATTTCCGCCTGCTGAAGGAGCTGGCGGGAAAACTGGACTGTGACGGTTTTGAATTCATGATGTACAGCGACTGGTATGACAAAATAGAGGAGATCATATCCTTTCTGCGGGATAATGGGATCGTCACACCGGCCTATCACTGTCAGAAAAGCATAGGGGAAGGGATCAGCAAGGGCGGAGAAGAGTTGGAAGATGCCGTGAAACGCTTCCGTGAGAATGCGGAAATGGCCCGTGCCATGGGGGCGGAAAAGATGGTGATGCATCTTTGGGACGGGATCACCTCGGATGCGTTTTTTGCGAATAATCTGGCTGCGTATAAAGAACTCCGGCAGATCGCTGATGAATGCGGGGAGCTGCTGCTGGTGGAAAACGTGGTCTGCAATCAAATGACACCGATGGAGCATTGGTGCGAACTGGCGGCGGAATACCCGGACATCGTTTTTGTTTTTGACACCAAAATGGCCGCATTTCACGGTCAATTGGAGCTTCTGTACGAAAAGGAATATGAATGGTTATGGAAGGAGAAACATATCCGCCATTACCATGTGAACGATTACGGCGGAGGGATCAAGGACTGGAGCAATCTGAAAACGCTCCCCATCGGAAAAGGACATATCGATTTTGAACGCTTTTTGGATTTTGTAAAGAACACGGGCTATGAAGGGGATTTTACGCTGGAGTCGACCGCATTTGACGCATCCGGGGCGGTGGATACGGAAATGCTGAACCGGCAGATCCGCTATGTAAGAGAGCGCCTGATCCGAAAGGAGGGATAATGACATGCTGACAGCAATGCCGCCGAAAAGCCGGACGATAAAAAGCATTGAGCGAAAAGAGGACTGTCTGTACCTGTGCTCTGAATACGGTATGTTATGCCTGGAGCCGAAAAGCGGGTCCATTGTGCGCATCCGTTTTGCCGTTTCGAAAGAGTTTTCGGGAAAAGAAAAGCCGGGGATCGTTTGTCATGAAGCTTTTTCGGAATGGGAATACAGCGAGGAAGAGGATCGTGTGATGCTGACAATGCCTTCCCTGAAGGTGGCTGTAAACAGGTCTTCCTCTGCGCTTTCCTTTTTTGACGGGAATGACCGCCTGCTTTTTTCACAGGATCCCGAACAGCCCGTCGAGTTTGAAGCTTTCGACAGCTATCATCTGGCAGATGCGGAGCAGAAGACAAAGCAGATCGAGACGGCGGACGGAAAGAAGGATGTGATCGAAGAACCGTTAAAAACATTCACGGGACGAAGTTACCATATCCGCATTCACTTTGCGTTGGGAGATGAGGCGATATACGGCTTCGGACAACAGGAGAAAGGCTGTGCATCCCTGCGTGGGAAGCATCTGTATCTGCATCAGGCCAACCGGAAGATCGCCATCCCGATGTTTGTTTCCACGAACGGATACGGCATCCTTACGGATACCTATGCGCCGATGATCTTTCATGACGGTGCGGACGGCACTTATCTGTATCTGGAGGCGGATCAGGAACTGGATCAGTATTTCATTGCGGGAAACATGAATGAAGTGATCATGGGATATCGTTTGCTCAGCGGGAAAGCGGCATTATTGCCCAAATGGGCTTTCGGATATGTGCAGTCGCAGGAAAGATACGAGTCTCAGGAAGAGATCCTTGGGACGGTGGCAAAGTCACGTGAGCTGGGGATCGGCATGGACTGCATCGTGCTGGACTGGCTCAGCTGGGGAGATAACCAGTGGGGGCAGAAGTCCTATGACGAAAAACGTTTTCCGGATCCGGCGGCGATGATCGGAAAGCTGCATGAAGAACATGTTCATTTCATGATCTCCATCTGGCCCAACATGGGCGACGGAACGGAAAACCATGAGGAATTTGCCGCAAAGAGATTATTGCTTCCGGGTTCCGGCGTTTATGATGCCCTGAAGAAAGAGGCGAGAGATCTGTATTTCGAGCAGCTGAAGCGCACGCATTTTTCATATGGCACGGATGCATGGTGGTGCGACAGCAGCGAGCCATACACGCCGGAATGGGGGCATGGGATGAGGCCTGAGGAAGGACAGGTCTATCAGGAATACCTGAAGGAGGCAGGGCTGCGGCTTCCGTATGAATACAGCAACAGCTTTGCGCTCTATCATGCGCTGGGGATCTGGGAGAACCAGCGTGAAGCAATGAAAGACGGAGCGGAAAAACGTGTGTGTAACCTGACCAGGAGTGCCTATACCGGACAACAGAGATACGGCACGGTCATGTGGAGCGGCGATACCGCCGCTTCCTGGGAAACCCTGCGGGATCAGATCGCGATAGGGCTTCATTTTTCTGTCAGCGGTCTGCCGTTCTGGACTACGGACATCGGAGCGTTTTTTGTGAAGCGCGGGAATGTCTGGTATTGGAACGGGGAATATGATGAGACAACGGATTCCAAAGCCTATTGCGAGCTTTATGTCCGCTGGTACCAGTTTGCGGCCTTCCTGCCGATGTTTCGGGCTCACGGAACGGACTGCCGCAGGGAACTGTGGAATTTCAGGGATGAATTTTATGACGCCCTGCTGAAGGCGAACCGGCTGCGTTACCGGCTGATGCCATATATTTACTCCGAGGCCGGAAAGGTGTGGCTCAAGGACCGCTCCATGATCCGCTGGCTTGCGTTTGATTTTGCGGAGGATAAGAATACCTGGGAGATCCGGGACCAGTTCCTGTTTGGTGAATCCCTGATGGTGTGTCCGGTTACGGAAGCAATGTATTATGAAAAGGACGGCAGCGGACGAAAAGACGTTTTGAAGAGCAGAAGCGTTTATTTCCCGGCGGGCTGTGACTGGTACGATCTGCTGAGCGGGGAGCGCTACGCCGGAGGAAGCCGTCAGGAAGTGCCGGCTCCTTTGGATGTGATCCCGGTATTTGCCAGAGAGGGCAGTGTGATCCCGATGGCGCAGCCTGCGCGTTCCACGGAGGAACAGGGAGAAGACTATGAGGCAAAGCGTTTCCCGGGAAAAGCCCGGCCTTATGAATTCTATTCCGATGCCGGGGACGGGTACGGTTATGAGCGCGGTGAATATAAACTGGTCATTTTGTAGAGGGAGGAAGCTTATCATGTTTGATGTGCCGGAATACAAGAAGATAAGAGTGATAGTCGATACCGATGCCGCATGCGAGGCAGACGATCCCTATGCCATCGTACATGCGCTGTTAAGCCCTAAGCTGATCGTCAAAGGGATATGTGCGGAGCATTTTGCACAGCCGGGTTCCATGGAGCGCAGCTATGATGAGGTGATCACCATCCTAAAAGCCATGGACATGGAAGTTCCCGTGCTGAAAGGCCAGAGGGGACCGCTGTCAGAGGACGGAGAACTGTCAGAGGCTTCCGAATTCATCATCAGCGAAGCGTTGAAGGAAGATGACAAGCCCTTGTACCTGCTCTGTCAGGGGGCGATAAGCAATGTTGCAATGGCAGTCCGGAGCAGGCCGGAGATAGCAGGCCGCATGACGATCATCTGGATCGGTACCCACGGAACGAATTACGGAGCTGTGCCTTTCCGTGAGTTTAACGCCGGAAATGATGTGGAAGCGGCAAACCTCATCCTTGAAGAGGATACACAGCTTTGGCTGGTGCCGTCGTATGTTTATGCAACGATCAATATCGGGATCGCGGAAATAAAGAGGAGGATCGAGCCCTGCGGAAAGATCGGAGAGCATCTGTACAATAACCTCATGGAATACAACCATTCGGAAGGCGCGGGATGGACGCAGGGAGAAAGCTGGTCTCTGGGAGATTCGCCGGCAATAGCCCTTGCCATTAATCCGGGGTGCGGAAGGTTCGAGATTGCCCCGGCGCCGCATATCGAGGATGACACGGCTTCGACCGAGTGCCCGGATCACCGGAAGATCAGGATCTATAAGGATGTGGATTCCAGATACATACTGGAAGATTTCATAGCCAAACTGGAACTTTTTGCCGGAAAGACATCCGGGGCCTGACTTTCATGCTTTTCGTTTTGGGGAATAGCCGTATTTTTTCTTGAAGGTCTTCCCCAGGTGAAATTCATCGTAAAAGCCGTAATTTCTGGCGACGTTGGCAAGGATCTCGTCGGGGTGGTCCGAAAGGTACTGACGGACCATCTCCAGCTTCATGTTCATCTGATATTGATAGAAACTGACACCGAAGGCCTGGCGGAACAGATCGGAAAGCGTGCGGCTGCAGATGAAGAAGCGGGAGGCCATCTCCCCGCAGCTGTACATGTGGCTTGAATTGGTCTGCAGGAGCTCCACGATCGCTTCGACCACTTCCGGATGACGGATCTCTTTTTGCCTTGCGCTGTTAAGGGATTTGATCTCACACAAAAGCAGACCGAAGAGGAGGGAAAGCTTTTCTTCGCGCAGGGGAGTGTCGCTCCAGTAGGTCGCGATGACCTCTTTGAAATACTGCCGTATCCGGGGAACAGACGCGCAATGAAAGAGAGGGGAGCTGCCCCCGGACAGAAGCGGGACATCCGGGGCGGAAGCCCCGTTTTCGGGATAAAGGTGGATGTACATGTGCCGGTTTCCCGGGGAACTGTTCTTCCGGCCATAGTGGTGATGGCCCGCGCTTAAGATCAGCAGATCATCTTTTTCCATCTGATATGGAATGTCATCTTCATAAATCTCCCAGTCTCCATCCAAAATATACAAAAAATCATGTACAGGAAGAACCCGGTCCGGATGCGGGACGGGCATGACATTTGTTACGTAATTGGCACTTTCTATCCGATGGCTGGCATTCGTATCAAGGGAAACGGACATGTGGACCTCCGACCGGTTTTTCCATATTATACATTTTCTTCTCGCTATTATCAATGGTCAGCGGGATCATACGATGATAAGCTGACAGTAGTTCAGACCCGATGCACAGACAGCATTAACCAGGCATATAAGGCATGTCAGCCGGAAAAGAGGAGAAGATGACAGAAGCAGCAGGAAGACCCATTGATCTGAAAAAAGCAAAGATTACAGACCCTTTCTGGAAAGGGGAGATGGAACTGGTACGAAAGGAAGTGATCCCCTACCAGTGGGATGCGATCAACGACCGCGTGGAAGGGGCGGAGCCGAGTTTTGCCATGCGCAATTTCAAGGTGGCGGGCCGCATCCAGGCCAAACGCCGCGAACTGGGAAGCGCTTATCAGGAAGTGATCTGGCCCACGGATATCTTCCGGCCGTTTCCGGAGGACATGGATCATCTGGAAGAACGTTTCTACGGATTTCTGTTCCAGGATACCGATTTCTCGAAATGGATCGAGGCGGTGGGATATTCCCTTACCCAACATCCCGACCCCGAGCTGGAAAAGACGGCGGATGAAGCGATCGACATCGTCTGCGCGGCCCAGCAGGATAACGGTTATCTGGATACCTATTACATCATCAACGACATGTCGCGCATCTTTACCAACCTGCGTGATCACCACGAGCTTTACTGCCTCGGCCATCTGACGGAAGGCGCCGTGGCCTATTACCGGGCGACCGGAAAGGACAAGCTTTTGAACGCAGCGAAGCGTTTCGCGGACTATGTATATTCCCGCTTCGGAAAAGGAGAGGGACAGATCAACGGCTATCCCGGGCATGAGATCGCCGAGATGGCACTGGTGCGTCTGTACGAAGTGAGCGGGGAGAGAAAATATCTGGAGCTGAGCAGGTATTTCATTGACGAGCGCGGCACCAGGCCTTATTACTTTGACAAGGAACATCCCGGCGAGGAGGAAAAGCGCGGCGGCAAGCCCGGTTATCATTATCATCAGGCACATCTTCCGGTGCGGCAGCAGGACGAAGCGGTGGGACATGCGGTGCGCGCGGTCTATCTGTATTCCGGCATGGCGGATGTGGCGAGACTGACCGGGGATGAGGAGCTCAAACAGGCCTGCCGGCGTCTTTGGGACAATATCGTGAACAAAAAGATGTACATAACCGGCGGCATCGGAGGCACGCATATCGGGGAAGCCTTCAGCTTCAATTACGATCTGCCCAATGATCTGGCGTATTCCGAGACCTGCGCGGCGATCGGGCTGGTGTTTTTTGCCAGAAGGATGCTGCAGATGGAAGCGGACAGCCGCTATGCGGATGTGATGGAGCGCGCGCTTTACAACACCGTCCTGGCCGGCATGGCACTGGACGGGAAGAGCTTCTTTTACGTGAATCCCCTGGAGGTGAGCCCCGAAGCCTGCCGGGAGGATGCGAGAAAAGCGCATGTGAAACCCGTCCGCCAGAAATGGTTCGGCTGCGCGTGCTGCCCTCCCAATATCGCAAGGCTTTTGAGTTCTGTGGCGGCTTATGCCTATACGGAGAGCGACGATACCCTCTTCATGCATCTGTACATGGGAGGAACGGTGGAAAAGGATTATCCGTCGGGCAGGCTGGTCTGGGAGGTGGACGCGGATGTCATTGACGGCAGCAGGATCCGGGTCAGCTGCAAAGAAGCTTCGGCGGACGGGACCGAAGCGGCGATCGCGATCCGAATCCCGGACTGGTGCGACGGCTATGAGCTTGCGTGCGGGGAGCATGCACACGAAGCCCGAAAAGGATATGAATACATTAAGGGTGTTTTCCGCCAGGGAGATGTGATCGAGCTGACATTCGATAAAAAGCTCCGGGTCATGGAGGCGGCATCCGCTGTGGTCGAGGACCAGGGAAAAGTGTCGTTTTCCTGGGGGCCTTTTGTGTACTGCATCGAGGAGAAGGATAACGGAAAGGACCTTCATCTGCTCACCGCGGATACGGATGCGTCCAAAGCTGTTTTCGAAAAGACGGAGATCGCGGGAAATACGATGACGAGGATCCTCATGCCCGGAAAACGGGAAAAGGCAAAGGAAGGGGCTTTGTATTCGGCATACAGGGAAGCGGAATACGAGGATGCCCGTCTGGTCCTGATCCCTTATTATGCCTGGGCTAACCGCGGAGAAGGCGAGATGCGGGTTTGGATCCGGCACTGAGGCAGACGGAATCTGATCGCTGCACTCTATCCCCAAGCCGATTGTTACCAGCAGGCAGAATATAGGACGTGGCCGCCTATGGAGGAGCTTAGCCACTCCCGAAACTGCATGAAAAATCAGAAATGCGAAGCCCGGATGGCTGAGCAAGGGAAACATGAGGCATGGATGCCGAATGTCGACCGGTTTCGTGCGGATTGAATAATGTTTGGGCAGTTTCGCAGAGTGGCTTAGCGACGGAATCGAGCGCCACGGACTATTTCTGCCTGCAGAACGACAAGAAATATGGTAAAATAATACCCGCGAAGAGATGTTCAGAAGGAGGGATTCAAATGGGGCATTTCCGGAATTTTAAGACGGTCGTATATATCCCGGCATGGACTGCCATGGGATTGACGAAGGAAAAACTGGATTACGATTTTGCGTATCTGGAAAAATACATCGGCCTGGACAAGGTCTATCTGGAAACCCACCGGGATGAGAAGGATGTGGACAGGGAACAGATCCTGATGATCCGGGACTTCCTGGAGCAGAAGGGTGTGGAGGTGTCCGGCGGGATCACGACGACCATTGACGATTTTGAAGGAACCGAAGCCGGAAAACAGAGGCTTTTCAATACCTTCTGCTATACCGATCCCGCGATGCGGCAAAGGCTGCGGGAGATCTCGGAATACGCGGCCGGACTCTTCGATGAGGTGATCCTCGATGATTTTTATTTCACCAATTGCAGCTGTGAGCGCTGCATCCGGGAAAAAGGCGATCAGGACTGGGTGAGTTTCCGCAAAAAACTCATGACGGATGTATCCGAAAACCTGATCGTGGGGCCTGCCAGAGCGGTGAACCCGAAGGTGAAGATGATCATCAAGTATCCGAACTGGCGCGAATCCTATCATTTTACGGGTTATCTTCCCGGAGAGCAGGGCAGGATCTTTGACGGGACCTATACGGGTACCGAGACCAGAAGCCCGGCTTACACCGACCAGCATCTGCCGGAATATCTGAGCTACAGCCTGATGCGCTACATGGACAACGCCTGGCCCGGACGCAACGGCGGCGGCTGGTTTGATACATACCAGTGCTGGTCGATCGACCGTTATCTGGAGCAGGCTTATCTGACCGCTTTTTCCGGTGCGAAGGAGCTGATGCATTTTCAGTGGAGCGATCTGATCGACAATCCGTTCACGGCTCCCATGGGCCTGATGCTTTCCAGGATCGACCGCCTGTTGGAAGGGATTGGCAGCCCGACGGGCGTTCCTGTCTGCATTCCCCACGAATCCTGCGGTGAAAACCATCTGGAGATGCGCTTCGGCATGGTCGGAGCCGCGATGGACCCCACGCCGCATTTTGATCCGGATGCTAAAAAGATATTCCTGACCGAAAGCGCCTGCGCGGACAGCGGGATCGTCTCCAAGCTGGAGGCGTTTGTCCGGAAAGGCGGCGATGCGGTGATCACGAGCGGCTTTTTGCGCAGGGCCGGAGACGAGCTGCGAAAGGCAGGCCTGACCCAGGCATGGCTTACGGGCAGCAGCATCGCTGTGACGCGTTACCAGGTGACCGGGGATTACAGCGGATATGAGGAACATGAAAAGGCCGTTCTCTTCCCCGAGATCTGTCACGGCAACAACAACGAGTGGTCTCTGCTGAACGGGGGAGACGGGGATTTCCACGCGTCCCTTCTGCTGCGCTGCAGTTACGGAAAAGGGAGGCTGTATGTCATGGCTGTTCCCGAAAACCAGGCCGGACTCTATGATATCCCGCCGGCCGCTCTCGATGTTTACAAGCGCATCCTCTCTGACGGGATCTATGCGACAGGCAGGGGATTTTCGATGTTTACCTATGATGACGGCAGCCTGATCCTCTACCGTTACGTAAAAGGCAATCTGCGTCCGGAACGTGTCACGATCCACACGGGCACGGAGGTGAGTGCCCTCAGGGATGTTTCTTCCGGCCGCCGTTTCGAGCCGGTCGAAGAAGTCGCATGGGAGGATTTTGAACGTCGGAAAGCGCATGCTTATACCCTGCTTTTGGAGCCGGGACGATTCGTGCGCCTGAAGTGCGAAAAAGAGTAGCGTATCCGGCAACTTGCGCAGCGAAAACGGCAGGATGCGTTTCGACGCATTGCATGCGGCATCTCCTTTTGGTAGTTTGAGATCATCAAACAGACCAAAAGGAGGCAGACAATGATACAATGTAGCGGAGTACGCAAGAAATACGCAGACAAAGAAGTGCTCAAAGGGATCGACCTGGATATCCCTTCCGGCCGGATCTTCGGGCTGCTCGGTCCTTCCGGAGCGGGCAAGACCACGCTGATCCGGATCATCACCGGCCAGCAGGGAGCCGACAGCGGACGCGTCCGTGTGCTGGACAAGGAAGTGGGCGAACTGAGCGGGAAGGATAAGAAGCAGTTCGGGATCATGATGGACCAGTTCGGCCTGTATGAGCGCCTTTCCTGCATCGACAACCTGAAGATCTTTGCGGACGTTTACGGCGTGCCTTACCGCAGGATCAAAGACATCCTGGAACTGGTGGGGCTGGCTGATGCGGCAAAGAAGCCGGCATCGGCCCTTTCAAAGGGGATGCGTGCCAGACTCTGTCTGGCGAGGGTGTTCATGCATGCGCCCGGCATCATCTTTCTGGACGAGCCGACGAGCGGACTGGATCCGCAGACGGCAAGATCCGTTCACAAGCTTATCCTGGAAAAGAAAGAGAGCGGTTGCACGATCTTTCTTACCACGCACAACATGGAAGAAGCGTCTTCGCTTTGCGACACGGTTGCGCTGCTGAATGAAGGCACGATCGTTGAGGAGGGAACGCCCGGGGAGATCTGCAGGAAATACAATCATCAGAAAAAGATAAAACTTCATCTGGCATCCGGAGAAGACATGGAGCTGGAGCATGAAAAGAGCTCGGCGGAAGAGATCGCCCGACTTCTGGAAGAGGGCAGGATCGAAACGATCCATTCGTCGGAACCCAATCTGGAAACGGTTTTTCTGGAGCTTACGGGAAGAAAATTAGAGGAGGATGCCTGAATGAAGAATATACTGACCATCATCAAAAAACAGCTGAAAGATACGTTAAAGAACAAAACGGTACTGATACAGTTCGTGCTTTTTCCGATCATCACGCTGGTCATGGAGAATGCCGTCCACATAGAGAGCATGCCGGAGCACTTTTTCAGCAAGCTGTTTTCGGTAATGTACATCGGTATGGCACCGCTTTCGGTTGCGGCTTCGATCATCGCGGAAGAGAAGGAGAAGAACACGCTCAGGGTCCTGGTCATGGCCGACATCAAGCCGCATCAGTATCTGATCGGCGTCGGGATCTACATCTGGATGATCTGCATGATCGGTGCGGGAGTGATCGCCACGGGGCTTGATCCGAAAGATATTCCGTTTTACCTGCTGGTCATGGGAGTGGGTTTCCTGATCTCGATCCTGGCCGGAGCCTGTGTCGGAGTGTGCGCGAGGGACCAGATGATGGCGACTTCCCTGTACATGCCGGTCATGATGGCCTGCTCGTTCATGCCTATGCTGGCAATGTTTAACGAGAAGATCAAAAGCGTTGCCGGGATCTTCTACACGCAGCAGCTGCGGGAGCTTCTGGACAGGATGAGCTTTGAGGGAATGGAGACGCGTGGGGCGGCAATCCTCATGGTAAACATGCTGCTTGTGATCGTTCTGTTCTTCGTGATGTTCAAAAGAAAAGGACTGGAGTAAATGAAGATCGAGATAGACATCGATGATAAATATGCGGACACGGAAGTGCTGATCCGGGCAAAGCATCTGACCCAGGATGTGGAAAAGATGATCGCGATGCTCCGCATGGTCAACATGCAGATCGGCGTGAAGCAGAACGACGAGACCTATCTTCTGGATACGGACAGGATCGTCTATATCGAGACCGTGGATCGCAAGACCTTTGTCTACACGGAAAACGAGGTATACGAGTCGGAACTGAAGCTTTATGAGATCGAGCAGGAGCTTTTGGAACATGATTTCCTGCGGATCAGCAAGCAGAGCATTGTTAACCTGCGCATGATCCGCAGCCTGCGATCGGAGATCAACCGAAAGATCAGGGTGACTTTGAAAAACGGGGAGCAGATCGTGGTTTCACGCATGTATTCCGAGGAATTGAGAAGAAAGCTGGGGCTGAAATGATGGAAGAGAAAAAAACGGTTTTTGATTATTTTGCCGAGTTGATGACTACTTACGGCGTGATGGTAATGGTTTTCCTGATCCTGAATCTGCTGATCGGAAAGAAGATCGGCGATTTTTCCTCGCTGTTCCGCCTGGGCGGGGAAGGGATCGGTCTGGATACGCTGCTGCAGCTTTTCCTCCTGGCGGCGGTCATCACGGTTGCGCGCATTGTTTTCCTTACGGACCGCCTGATCAAAAGCATGCCGATCCTTTTGCGGAATGCGATCTTTTTCATTCTGATCCTGCTGACCATGGCTGTGATGGTGATCGCCTTTCACTGGTTCCCGCTTACGGAGATCCGTGCATGGATCGGCTTCGGCATCAGCTATACCATCAGCATGCTGGCCAGCCTTTTCCTGATCCGCGCGGAAGAAAGAGCGGAGAACAAAAAGCTGCAGGAAGCGCTGGAACGTTTTAACCGATAAGGCGGGGCAAAAAACAGTAGCATTATCCGAAGGGATGGGGTATAATGTCTGTAAAGCATCCGGAACGTTTTCCGGCTGTCAGAAAGAATGATGGTAGCAGAGACAAAGGAGTCCTGAACGGACTCCTTTTTTTTCTGCCCGGAAGGAGAGAGGAAGATGATCAGCTTAAACGATTACCTGTATTCCGGAGATACGGTATTGAAGATCCTGCTCCGCTATTCCGATGACCTGAAAAAGGAAGCGATCGGAAAGGGAAATCCCATCGATCTTGCCCACAGCAACTTCCTTGCGCAGATCATCGAGCTTTTGGAGCACACGGATTTTCTGACTTCACAGTCCCAGCGGATCAAGGAATTCTATCTGTACATGACAAAGAAATATCCGTTTCTGGCGTTTACCTTCAAGGGCAGGATCAAATCACTGATCCGCGCGGAAGAGAAGTTCAATGCGTATATCCTGGAATATATATATGAGCGTTATCGGGAAACGGGTATTTTTCCGGATGATGCCGAGATCAAGAACAATCTCAACTGTTTCCGGGACCTGATCGCGTACCGGATCGTCATCTCGCTGCCTTTATGCCATGTATCGGAGGGGGAAAGCCAGGAGGAACAGGAATTGCGATACCTTTACGAGATCGCCGATGTCCTGCCGTCTTTCCTGGAGGAGCGTGGCTTTTCGCCGGAAATGTCGGGGCATCCGGAGCTGACCTGTTCCGGGGCGCTGAGCGCGAACAATCACTGCTACTACCGGGATTATATCACGAGTCCGCGGCCCTCCGGTTACCGCTCGCTCCATATCACCTTTTACGACAATCCGGCCCGCTGCTATACGGAGCTTCAGCTTCGCACAAAGGACATGGACGACTTTGCCGAGATCGGGGAAGCCAATCATTTCGGTTATGAAAAAAGGCAGGAGGAGCATCGAAGCAAGCGTGACATCATCTTGCCGGGGGAGTGCAGGGCATTTGACGAAGCCTATGAACGTCTGCGTCTGCTGCGGGAGCTCGATCTGAGCGCTGTCAGCGTCAACATGTTCAAGGCGATCAACAACCAGCTGATCAACGACGGCTGCGGTCTGTTCAGAGGGCGGCAGATCCTGCCGTTTGAGCATTTGTCAAGGTTTCAGTTTGACCCGTAACGAAAGGAGGGAGTCATGGCGGCATTTGACAGGGTAAAGAGCGGCATTCCGGAGATGGACGCGGCGATCGACAACATCCGTCTCGGAGACAATGTGGTGTGGCGTGTTACGGACCTTTCCGAATTCAGGCTGTTCATGGAGCCTTATGTCAGGCAGGCGATCGAGGATAAGCGGAATATCATCTATTTCCGCTTTGCGAGTCATGAGCCTTTGATCGAAGACTGCCCGGAAGTAAAGCGCATCGATGTGCCGCTGTCACACAGGTTTGAAAATTTTACCGTCGACATCCACAACTTCATTGAACGGGAAGGCAGGGATGCGTTCTATGTCTTTGACTGTCTTTCGGAACTGCAGACTGCGTGGGCGACGGATCTGATGATGGGAAACTTTTTCCGTGTCACCTGTCCTTTTCTCTTTATTCTGGACACGGTAGCATTCTTCCCGATCATCCGCGGGAAGCATTCCGTGCAGGCGATCAAGAAAATGCACGATACCACGCAGCTCTTCTTTGACGTGTATTCGGACAAAAAGAATCATTATGTGCGTCCGGTCAAGGTATGGAGACGTTCTTCCGATACGATGTTCCTGCCGCATACCTACGAGCCGGAGAGCGGACAGTTCAGGCCCATATTGGACGGCGTGAAGTCCAGCCGCTTTTACCAGGCCCTCGGACAGGCGCAGCGTTCCGCCGATGAGCAGTATGCCGATTCCTGGGACCGTTTTTTCATGCATGCCAAGGTGCAGCATGAAAACGGTGCCGACATCACGGAGTCCTGCGCCAGGATGTGCAACATCATGATGACGCGTGACGAAAAGATGCGTGAGATGGTCAAAAAGCATTTTACGCCCGAGGATTATTTCGCGGTGCGCGATCACATGGTGGGAACGGGAATGATCGGCGGCAAGGCCTGCGGCATGCTTTTGGCCAGGGCCATCATCCGCAACCGGGAACCGGATATCGCGGAAGTGCTTGAGCCGCACGATTCCTTTTATGTCGGATCGGACATGTATTATACCTATATCGTTGACAATAACCTTTGGGACATGAGGATAAAGCAGCGCACGGAGAAAGGCTATTTTTCGCTGGCAGAGGAATTTGCGAAAAAGATCATGGAAGGCGTTTTCTCCGATGCCATGCAGGAGCAGTTTAAGCGGATCATAGATTATTACGGGCAGGATCCCTACATCATCCGCTCGAGCAGCATTCTGGAGGACGGTTTCGGGAATGCCTTTGCCGGAAAATATGAGTCGGTATTCTGCGTCAACCGCGGCAGCCTGGAGGAGCGCATCGCGGAATTTGAGCACGCGATCAAGGTTGTATACGCTTCCTCGATGAGCCTGTCGGCGCTGGATTACCGAAAGCGCCGCGGGCTGGATAAGCGTGATGAGCAGATGGCGCTTCTGATCCAGCGCGTATCGGGATCCTATTACGGTTCGAGTTACATGCCCTGTGCAGCAGGAGTGGGGTATTCCTACAGTCCTTACCGCGTGATGAAGGATATCGATCCGAAGGCGGGGATGCTCAGGCTGGTCATGGGGCTTGGAACCTCCGCGGTTGACCGGACGGAAGGCTCTTATCCCCGCATCGTCAATCTGGATAAGCCGCAAAAGACTTCCTATTCCTCGTCGGCCGACAAGCACAAGTTCTCCCAGGGAAAAGCCGAAGTGATCGACATGGCGGAACACATGCTCAAGAAGCTCTCGCTCGAAGAGCTTGCGCCGGTCTTTCCGAAGTATCTGGACAGGATCCTTCTGGAGCATGATCTGGACGCGGAATCGAGGCTGCAGGAGATGGGAAGATGGCGCGAGGTGAAGTTCATCTCCTGCAAAGGGCTTGTTGAAAACAAGCTGCTGATGGAACAGATGAAACGCATGCTCCTGTGCATCCAGGAAGAGTATGATTATCCCGTTGATACGGAGTTTACGATCAACATTTCCGAAAACGGCGAATACTCGGTGGATCTTTTGCAGTGCAGGCCGCTGCAGGTGCAGAAGGGAAAGGGCGGAACGGTGGTGCCCCCGGATCTTCCGGAGGAGGCGATCTTTCTGGAAAGCAGGGGAGCGTCCATGGGCCTGTCCCGGACGACAACACTCGATATCATCGTCTATGTCGATCCGGTAAAGTATTACAACATGCCTTACAGGGAAAAAGACCTGGTGGCGAAGCTGATATCCGGGATCAACCGGCATTATTGCGATCAGGGCAGGCACATGATGCTGATCGTGCCCGGGCGGGTGGGAACCACGTCGCCGGAACTGGGTGTGCCCACGAGCTTTTATGATATCAGCGCCTTCGAGCTCATATGCGAGACGGAGGAGACGAAAGCCGGCTATAATCCCGAGCTTTCCTACGGGAGCCATATCTTCCAGGATCTGGTCGAGGCGGAGATCCTGTATACAGCGGTATTCCACAATGCCAAGACCATTCACTATCATCCGGAAAAACTGGAAGAATACCCGGATCTCATCGGGGAATTCGAGCAGAAGGAGGAGCTTCGGGACATCGTGCATGTTTATGATGTGAGCAGCGGCGGCTGTTCGGTATACAACGATGTGGCCGATGAGCATCTGGTGATCGCTTTTGCAAAGGGCTCGAAAAGCCTGTAAATACAGGCTCTTCGGAGTTCACAAAAGCTTCACAGAATAATTAGCACTCACCACTTGACAGTGCTAACAAACAGTGCTATAACGTAGTCAGAACAAAGGAAAAGAGAGGATCCGCAAGAAGATCTGAACACTCCTTCCTCTGCTCAGGAACTAAAGTTACCAGTATCTTGAGAAGGAGGCGAGTACTATGTTGTTACCGAGACTTTTTGGAGAGGATCTGTTGGATGAGCTGGTTGATTTTCCGGATCCGAGAACGTTTTCGAAGATCGACCGCAAGCTGTACGGAAAGCACGCAGCACAGATGATGCGTACGGACGTGCATGAGAGCGAAGAGGGCTACGAGGTCGACATCGATCTGCCCGGTTTCAAAAAGGACGAGATCAGCCTCAGCCTGGAGGACGGTTACCTTACCGTCAGCGCGGCCAAGGGCCTGGATCAGGACAAAAAGGACCGCAAAGGCAGGATGATACGTCAGGAGCGTTATGCGGGCTCCATGCAGAGAAGCTTCTATGTTGGCGAGGCAGTCACCGAGGAAGATGTGAAGGCCGGATTTGAGGACGGCGTGCTGAAGATCAGCCTGCCCAAGAAAGATCCGAAGGAACCGGCAGGACAGCACCTGATCGCGATCGCCGGATAAAAAGAAAATGTTTTTCAGGGCAGCCCCGGGTGACCGGGGCTGTCTTTTTTGTGCTTATGGAAAAAGAAGCAGCGATATGATAAGATAAACGGGAGATTTTTGAGAATCCGGAGAAAACGGCTGCATGGAAAGTCTGCGATACGAAACAGCCGGAAAAGAGATCGTCTTGTTTCCGGCCGAAAAGGAGAACAGTCCGCTTCTGGTCCTGAACAGTTTTACGGATGATGCGGACAGTCTGAGAGGGGAGCTGAAGAAGCTTTCGCTTCGGGAGCATAACCTTCTTTGCATCTCAAAGCTGGAATGGGAGAATGATCTTTCTCCCTGGGAGGCGCCGCCTGCGTTTGCGAAAGAAGCGCCCTTTGGCGGGGGAGCGGATGCGTATCTTGCGCTTCTGCTCGATGTGATACTGCCCGGGGCAGAGGAACGGATCAAGGGAAAGCCCGCATTTACGGCGCTGGCAGGCTATTCCATGGCCGGGCTTTTTGCCCTGTACGCCGCTCATGAAACGGAGCGTTTTGACCGCCTGGCGTCCGTGTCCGGCTCACTCTGGTTTCCGGGCTTTAAGGATCATGTGTTTTCCCATCCGATGAAGAAGAAGCCGGATAAAGTCTATCTTTCTCTCGGAGACAGGGAGGACCGCTCCGGCAGTGCCCTTCTTCGCAGTGTACGGGAGAACACCGAAGCGATAGCGGCGCATTACAAAGAACAGGGGCTTAATGTCACGATGGAACTGAATCCGGGAAATCATTTCAAAGATCCCGGATGGAGGATCGCAAAAGGACTGGCCTGTCTTCTTGCAGATAAAGATTCTTGAGATGAAGCAGAAAATCCCCGAAGGAAGAAAAAAGGAGAATGGCAAAATGGTTGGATTGATCGTGGCACGTTCCAAAAACAATGTGATCGGGAAGAACGGGCAGATACCCTGGAGGATAAAAGGTGAGCAGAAACAGTTCAAGGAACTGACGACCGGAAATGTAGTGGTCATGGGACGCAGGTCCTATGAAGAGATCGGGCATCCCCTGCCGAACCGCATGAACATCATTGTGTCGAGAACAAAGAAGTTTGAGGGCGAGAACCTGCGCACGGCATCTTCCGTGCAGGAGGCGATCGAGCTGGCCGGCGATGCGGATGTGTATATCTCGGGCGGATACGGCCTGTATAAAGAGGCAATGCCTTTTGTGGACAAGATGTACATTACCGAGGTGGACACCGTGGTCGAGGACGGCGATGTGTTCTTTCCGGAATTTGACGAGAACGATTTTGAAAAAGAGATCGGCGAGACCGGAGGGGACGAGATACGCTACACCCGCACGGTCTATACGAGACGGGGGAGCGCAGCTGCGATCCGTTACCGCAGACTTGGGGAGGCAGATCTGGAGCGCTTTATCGACTTGCGGATCTCGCAGCTGACGGAAGAATACGTTTCGGAAGGGCGCAAGCTTCCGGAAGGCGTGGACCTGAAAGCGGCGCTTTTTGACTATTACCACAGGCACATGGCTGACGGGACGTTTGTTTCCTGGCTTGCGCTGGACGGCACGAAGATCGTGGGAACGAGCGGCATGTCCTTTGTCGAGAAGCCGCCCTATTTCAGCTGCCCGAGCGGGAGGCTGGGGCTTTTGTCCAGCATGTATACGGATCCGGACTACCGCCGCAAGGGGATCGCGAAAACCCTGCTGCATAACGTGGTGGAAGAAGCGCGGGCCTACGGCTGCGGCGCGGTGCAGATCACGGCATCGGACATGGGTGTGAAGCTTTATACTGCCTATGGATTCAAGCATAACGGGAATTTCATGCAGTTCAATCTGGTGTGACAGCCGCCACGGAGGAGGAAGATCATGATCAAAGCGCTTATTTTCGACATGTACGAAACGCTGGTAAGCCTGATGGGGATGGGGAAGGAGTATTACGGCAGCGCACGCATGGCGGAAGATGCCTGCATTCCGGTGAAGGACTTTCAGAAAGTCTGGTGGGAGAGTGAAGAAGCCCGGAGCGTGGGAAAGCATTCGACGCAGGATGCGCTGGCGGAAACACTGCGGGCTTTCGGACGTTATTCGGATGAACTGTTTGAGAGGATGATGAAAAAGCGCCTGGCTGCGCATCATGCGGCGTTCGCAAACGGATACATCCACCCGGAGATCTTCCCGATGCTGGACGCTCTGAAGGAGCGCGGATGTAAGATCGCCCTGATCAGCAACTGCTATAAGGAAGAAGCGGATGAGATACGGGAAAGCCGTTTCTTCCCTTATCTGGATGTGGCCATGCTTTCGAACGAACAGGGCTGCCGCAAGCCCGGGAAAGAGATCTATGAACGATGCCTGAAGGAGCTTGGGCTTTCGGCCGGCGAGTGTCTTTACGTCGGGGACGGGGGCGCGCACGAGCTGGAAACGGCCGGGGAACTGGGAATGCATCCGGTACAGGCGACGTGGTACATCACGGAGAAAGAGGATCAGCCCTGCAGAAGGATGCCGGGCTTTGTCTGCGCGGAGACGCCCATGGAGGTCCTTCGTTGTGTGGAGGAGGGAGAGCTCATCGGTTATGCCTCCTGGTATCCGGAGGTCCCGGAGGGGGATTTCGTGTCAAGGCAGCCGACGTACGAACCCGGGAAATACTTTCCGCTGTTCCATGAAGGGGAATTCCGCCATGGAGAACAGAGCATGAAGTATTACTGGTACGACCCGCGTGAGCACGGCCGGCAGGATAGCGGCAAGATGCCGCTTCTGACTTTCCTGCACGGAAAGAGCAATTCGCTGGTCGGGGAGCTGTGCATCAATTATACGGGGGCGGAATTCTATGCCTCGGAAAAATACCAGAAAACTCTGGGCGGAGCATATCTGCTGGTGCCGATCGCGAATGAATACCGCGATGAAGACGGCGTTCAGGGCACCTGGTCAGACGAATACTGTGAGATCCTGCATGCGCTGCAGGAGGAGTTTGTGAGGACGCATACGGAAGGTGTCGGACTGCGCGTGCTGTATGGAAATTCGGCGGGGGCGTCGATGACATTTCGCATGATGGCCCGCTTCATGGATGACATCGATGTGGCGATACCGGTTGGCAGCAGCGCCTTTCCGGAGGATGCGGTTCTGGAAGAATTCGATGCGAAGGGGAAGCATCTTTTCCTGGCGATCGGAAAGCGGGACGAGTTCAATTCCTATGCGGAATATGTCGAGCCGAAGCTTCCTCTGCTTCAAAAGATGAAAGGATGCTTCATCTTCACGCCGGAATGGGTATACAACGGCGATCATGGGATCGCATCGATCTATGTCGGGGTGGAAATGGGGCAGCATTGCCTGGTCAACGCGATGCATGTTGATCTGATGTTTGACGACGGGACGCCGATGGAGGAAAGCCTCCCGGAAGGTGTCACCGGCTGGTTGAGGAGCCTCTATGGCTGAGGCCCGAACGGAGCCTTTGGGGAAGAAAAACTTTGGATGGAGAGAAAGAATGAGTGATATCAGAACGATCCTGGTCATTGATGCCCAGGGAGGCGGGCTCGGCAGACAGCTGATCACAACGATCAAAAAGGATTTGCCGGAGCTTCATATCCTGGCGGTGGGAACCAATTCCAGCGCGACAGCGGCCATGCTGAAAGCAGGTGCGGATGAGGCAGCCACGGGAGAAAACGCCGTCAGGGTAGCCTGCCGGAAGGCGGATGTCATCATGGGGCCTGTCGGAATGGTGATCGCGGATGCCATGCTCGGAGAGATCACGCCGGCCATGGCCTGCACGATCGCCCAGGCCGGGGCTAAGCGCATCATGATCCCGTTTTCCAATTGCGACAACTATATCGCGGGAGTTTCCGATTTCAGCACAGGGCACCTGATCGAGGATGCGCTGAAACAGCTGCACAGCTGCTTCGCTTCCTCAGGCTGTTAGGGCGGGAGCGTTCGGAGAAAGATGGAAAATCTCTTATTCAGCATAAATGCGACCGCACCGGTCTTTGCGCTCATGGTGCTGGGCTATCTGTTCCGCAAAATCGGCCTGATCGATGAGAAGGCGGCTTCGTGGATGAACAGCTTCGTTTTCAAGGCGGCTCTGCCGGTCCTGGTATTCAAGGACCTGGCGGGACAGGATTTCGCCGGAACATGGAACGGGAAATACGTGTTATTCTGCACGCTTGTGACAGCTGCCAGCATTGCAGGCATCGCGCTTCTTTCCAAATGGATCGTGCATGACAGGGCAAAGCGCGGGGAGTTCATCCAGAGTTCCTATCGCAGCAGTGCCGCGCTTCTGGGGATTGCCTTCATTCATAACATCTACGGGGACACAGCCGTCGGCATGGGACCGCTCATGATACTCGGAAGTGTTCCGCTTTACAATATCTTTGCGGTGATCGTGCTGATGCTCACGGCTGAGGGAAGGGAGGATGCCGCGAAAGACAGGTCCGCGCTGCTTCGGTCGACGCTCCGGGGGATCGTCACCAATCCGATCATCATCGGGATCGCGGTCGGCCTTTTGTGGTCGCTGCTTGGCATCCCGCAGCCGAAGATCTTTCAGACCGTCGTCACGGACCTGTCCGTGCTGGCCACGCCTCTCGGCCTGATGTCGATGGGTGCGACGTTTGACTTCAAAAAGGCGCTCGGGGATGTGAAACCGGCGCTGATCGCTGCCTTCATCAAGCTCTTTGCCCTGGCAGCGATCTTTCTGCCCCTTGCAGTGGCACTGGGCTTTGCCGGGGAACAGATCGTCGCCGTTCTGGTGATGCTCGGCTCCGCGACGACCGTAAGCTGTTATATCATGGCAAAGAGCATGGGGCATGAAGGGACGCTCAGCAGCAGCGTGATCATGCTGACGACCTTCGGCTGCTCGTTTTCCCTCACACTCTGGCTGTATGTGCTCAGATGCCTGGGTGTGATCTGATCTCACAAGAAAAAGGAGGAGTGACATGGCAGAGGTGATACGGATCAATGAAAACACATGGCGCATCGAGGACGGGATGGTGCGTTTTTTTGTTCTGGAGGGCAGCGACAGGGCGCTGATGATCGACAGCGGGATGAACACACCCGATGCACGCAGTATCGCGGAGGGCATCACGGACAAGCCGCTTGAGCTGCTTAACACGCACGCGGACCGGGATCACATTTCCGGAAACGCGGCGTTTGAAAGCTGCTACATGAGTCCCGCAGAAGAGGGGAATTTCAGCGTCAAAGGGGAAGCCATGGCGATCAGGCCCATAAAGGACGGAGATGTGATCGATCTCGGGAACAGACCGCTTCGGATCATCGACATCCCGGGGCATACGCCGGGAAGCGTGGCGATCCTGGATGTGAACGCACGCGTGCTGATCTCGGGAGATTCCGTGCAGAACGGCACGATCTTCATGTTCGGGCCGTTTAGGGATCTGAAGACCTACATTTCCAGCATGGAAAAGCTTCGCACTTACGAGGAGAGCTTTGATGTCATTTACCCTTCGCACGGAAGCTTTCCGGTGGAGAAGGAGCTTACGCGGAAACTGATCGAAGGAGCGAAAGAGATCCTTGCGGGCAGTGCGCAGGGGAAAGAGGAAGATCTCTTCGGCAACAGGGTCATGCACTACAGCTTTCCTTATGCGGGCTTTTTCTGTGAGCTTCCCGGGTGACGCTGTGCAGGTTTCATTTCGTGAGTTTTCCGGCCGCACCCCTTGACCCGGCGCTTTTTTGCGAGCTTCCCGGGTGATGAGGCGGAAAGGCGCTCAGAAGCCGGTCTTCTCGATCAGTTCGCTGAGCACCCGGGCACTCCGGCCGCAGTCCTTGATGTCCCGGCCCAGAAAGTCGCTCGCGTCTGCGGCGGAAAAAGTGAGGGAACGTGAGCTTCCGTCCACGGTGTATTCAAAGCAGACATGGTCCAGATTGGAGATCACGCCGATCAGCACATAGGCGGAAGATTCCATGTCGCTTTCCCGGAGCACGGCATCGGCGGAAGAGATGTCGTTTTTCAGGCGGATCGTCCAGCCGTAGGGCTCCTGCGCGGTCTCGAGCTCGTTTTCATACTCGCCGATGCGCGTGGACAGGCTGAGTGCATTTGCACTTTTCTGGTTTGCCGGCATGTCCCCGATGTAATCATGACGGCTGGCATATACCGTGGAAGCGAGTGCGGGTATGCTTTCGCCTTCTTCCCAGATCAGCTGCTTGCCGATCCTTACCTCTTTCAGGGCAGAGGGATCGGAGACGGCATAGCGGAATTCCTTGCCGGGACGGGCGAAGATGCCGGCCGGGACCACGTTTACCCGGATGCTGACCGTTCCGTTTTCCTCGGTAAAGCGCATGCGGGAGATGACGTTGATGCTGTCCATGGTAGAGGCTTTCAGCCGCAGTTCGCCGTTTTCGACCGAGATCTCATCGATCATGCAGAAGGCACCGTCATAGGAGCTTCCTACCACAAAGATGCGCAGGAGCACAAAGAGAGCCGCAAGAACGATCGCCGCCATGCTGCTGAAGAAGGCGATCTTCTGCATGGTCCTGGTCTTTTTCAGAAAGTCGATCTCTTTTTTGTCAAGGGCATTCGTGGGCGGTTCCATACCGGCTTCGCCGCGCATTGCCGCCAGCGCTTTCGCACAGGCCGGACAGCCTTCGGTGTGTTCTTCGATCAGCCCGTTGGTCGTGGGGCTGGTCAGCCCGTCAATGTAGGACGGGAGGAGGTCCTGTATCGTTTCACATGGGATCTTATTCATTTTCTTCCACTTCCTTTCTTAATCTTTCCTTGCTCCGATAGAAGCTTACCCTTGCCCAGTTCTCCGTTTTGCCGAGGATTTCGCCGATCTCCGCAAAGGAGAGGCCGCCGAAGGCTCGCAGATATGCAACTTCCCGGTAGGGCTCCGGCAAAGCGTGAAGCTTTTTCAGAAGTTCCATTTTTCCGAGGGAATCGATCGCGCTGCTTTCCGCGGAAGCGATCGCGATCTCCTGCTCATCGATGTCTTCGTGCTCCGGATTTTTCCTCCGGTAGCTTAAGAAGAGGTTTTTCGCTATGGCGCAGAGCCAGGTGGAAAGCCTGCATTTTCCGTCGAAGCCGTCGATCGAGCGTATGGCCTGGAAAAAGGTTTCCTGGGTGAGTTCTTCCGCCAGTTCTTCCTTGTGTGTCAGGGACAGCAGATATTTATATACCGTCCGTGCATATTGCTGATAGATCTCGTCCATGGACTGCAAGAGCTCACCTCCTTTCCCGGGCCTTCTGTATCGTTAGTGCAGAAAAAGAACGATCCGTTACAAACTTTTTCAAAAAAATTTTCACTGGGCACTATCATACCACAAACGGTGCCGGGGAAGGACCCTCTTTTTCCGGCGCGGTGATTCTTATGGTATAATGAAATCCGGGAAGAAGACAGAAGCCATGAGTGTCATAAAACGAAAACAGCATTTTGCGGACAGAAAACTGAACAGCGTGACCGTGCCGGAAGATACCGTTTCCATCGGGGAATGGGCCTATGCGTTCTGCGGGGGGCTCCGGGAGATCCGGATCCCGGTCGGGTGTGAGGTCGCGGACAAGGCGTTTCAGGGCTCGGAGGAGCTTGCCCGGATCTTTCTTTATGAAAAGTCCGGCGAGGGCGTGCATGACGTGAACGGGGCCCCGGAGCTTCTGGCGCTTGCCGTTCTGGCCTGGCCGGAGCACACGCGGAGTGCGATTGCGGAGGCTGCTGAGGACGAGGGCTTTCTTTCCCGCTTCGATTCGAAAATGAAGACCTATCTTTCGGAGGACGACGCAGACGCTTACAGCCCGTTCCTGGCCGGAGGCGAAGAAGATTACGCCGATGAAGGGGAGGAGAAGGAACGCTTCATCTTTTCCGTAAGACTGAAAAAGGCGAAAATGATCTTTGAACGCCTGTTATGCGCCGGCGGTCCGGATGAGGAGACAAAAGCCGCCTATCTTAAGTGGCTTGGGCTTCATAATCCCGAGATCCCCTTTGCGCTGATCCGAAGTGCCGGAGAGAGGCGGCCGGACTATGAAAGGCTGTATTTTCAATGCCGCCTGCAGGAGGCTGCGGATGCGGAAACGCTTTTGCGCTGTGCGGATGATGATGTGGAACTGCGCTCGGCGATCCTGCGGCATACCGGTGAAAACAGCGGCGGAGATATCCTGAACGGTCTGCGTTTGTGAACAACAACAACTTTTACGGTTGAAAAAGCCTGTTTCCGCCCCTATAATGTCATTGTATGGCAGTATCATAACCGTTCACGCAAAAATCTGCATGCATCCATGATATTTCTGCTTTTATGATTTCAAAATGAGAGGAGAAGGAAGAGATGGAAACAAGAAGATTTGAGAAACTGGGGATCGATGTGTCTTTGCTGGGCTTCGGCTGCATGAGGTTTCCCGTCGGGGAAGACGGGAAGATCGACAGGCCTTTGGCGGAAAAGATGCTGGACAAGGCGATTGCTTCGGGAGTGAATTACATTGATACCGCCTATCCGTATCATGACGGGGAGAGTGAGCTTTTTGTAGGGGAGGCCCTCAAAAAATACCCGCGCGATTCGTTCTATCTGGCGACAAAGCTTCCGGTCTGGTTCGTGAACACGATCGAAGATGTGGATAAATACTTCAATGAGCAGCTTAAGAAGCTGCAGACGGATCATATCGATTTTTACCTCATGCATGCCATGAACGCCGGCAGCTGGAAAAAGATGCTCGAAGTCGGTACCGTGGCGCGGCTCGAGGAACTGAAAGCGGAAGGCAAGATCCGCTTCCTCGGTTTTTCCTTCCATGACGGTTACGAGGCGTTTGAAGAGATCCTGGGCTACAGGGACTGGGATTTCTGCCAGATCCAGCTCAACTACATGGATACGGAAGAGCAGGCCGGCATGAAGGGATACAAGCTTGCGGAAGAAAAGGGCATCCCGCTGACCATCATGGAGCCGGTCAAGGGCGGTTCCCTTTCGAAGTTCTCCGATGATATCATGGATGTGTTCGGCAGCGTGAGACCGGGAAAGAGCGCGGCGTCTTTCGCCCTGCGCTATGTGGCGAGCCTTCCGAACATCCTGACCGTGCTGAGCGGCATGTCTTCCATGGAACAGGTGGAGGACAATCTGGACACCTTTAACAATTTTGTTCCGATGGAAGAGAAGGAATATGAGGCGATCGAGAAGATCAAGGAGATCATGAACAGCAGGATACAGAACGGCTGTACCGGCTGCAGATATTGCATGCCCTGTCCGTTCGGCGTGGATATCCCGGGCAATTTCAGCGCCTGGAACCGTTACCACATGTACCAGAATTTCGGCGTGGTCAAGTGGGCGTGGGATAACATGGAAAAAGAAGGGAAACTCGGCGACAACTGCAAGGAGTGCGGAAAGTGCGAATCGGCCTGCCCTCAGCATTTAAGCATCCGTGAGGATCTGAAGAAGGCGATGTCCGATCTGCGTGAGGCGGCGGAAAAACAGGCATGAAAAACAACATCCTCTACGGGAAAACTTACAGGAAATTCTTCAACGAAGACGACAGCATGAAGGAGGGCGTGGCAGCGGTCAATCCCTGGCTTGTGCTTCTGACGGACACCGAGAATTCCTATGTGAACGTGGAGCGGCTTGCATCAACCGAAAACCGCACGCACCGGGAAACGCTCGAGTATGTCTGTCGTTCCCTGGATATTCTGGATGCCTTTCAGGATGAGCTTTCCCCCTACGAGGATTATCTGATCCGCACGACGCTGGCCTGGTCCGAGACCGCGAAAGGCGGTTCCGGGAAGCAGCGGAAGGCCTGGCGTGAAAAGGGCTATCCGCTCGAGATTCACAATCTGGCATCGGCATCGATCTATGAAGAGTATTATGGCTGCGGGGGCATCGATCACAGGATCGTTGCACTCCTGATCCGCACGCACGGCCTGATCGGACAGAGCATTCGCGGCGAGGTTGCCCTGGCAGACAGTCTGGATCTGAGACAGCTGGTGACGAGCTGTCGTCTGGATGCGGAGCAGGCCGAAAAAGTGCTCCATGTCCTGAACGCCTGCGTCATCATGGCGGCATCGGAAGAGATCTGGAACAGGGTGGAAGGACAGGTGCGTGCTTGCATCCGCGCCATATTGACGGAGAAGGAAGGCTGCCTTCGGGAAATGAGCCCGAGGGAGCGCCTGGAGGCTCTCCTGCCCGCTGCGGCCGACATTCCCGAAGAACTGGTCGGCTTCTTCCGCGATAAAGTGTTTCCCCGCTTCGACCTCTGGTATTTTGAATCGGCGCTGGGAAGTTTTTCGCCGTCCGAGGTCCTGCGGATCATGGAGATCGTGCTTTCTTTCTGTGAAGGGGATGAAGTACGTCATCTGAATTTCAAAGCACTTTCCGACAGCCTGTATTACGATTACGAAGGACGCAGGCACGTCAATGTCTATAAAAAGCGCATCATCGAAAAATACCTGCGCGGCGGACAGATACGCGAGATCGAGCCGCAGGCTTCGGTAGAGGGCGGGATCTGTTCCTTCGGTTTTGCCTTTCTTCCGGTATGCCAAAAACTGATCGATTTCTGCGTGGAGGCCGAGCACAGCGGCCTGCTTACCTTCGAGAAGAGCATCATCGCGCTTTACGACATGTTCGGTTACCGCAGAGATGAGTTTGACCGGCTGAACAACGAAGACAAATATTTAAGGACCATGAACAGCGCGGAGGAGAGCACCAAATCCACCATCCTGGACTACGTGTGCGGGAAGAGTGCCGTGGATGTCGGTTCGGGGGGCGGCGTGCTCCTGGACCGGCTTGAGGAGAAGTATCCCGGACTGGAGATCGTGGGAACGGATATCTCGGCGAATGTGATCGATGCGCTCAGGAAAAAGAAAGAGGAGGAGGGGCATGGCTGGACGGTGCTCCGCCACAATTTCGTGGATGCCGTGCTGGAACGCAGGGCGGACAACATCATCTTTTCTTCGATCCTGCATGAAGTTTATTCCTATACCGAAACGGAAAACGGGAAGTTTGACCTTTCTTCCGTAAAGAACGCGCTGAAGAACGCGGCACTGTCACTGAATCCCGGCGGCAGGATCATCATCAGGGACGGCATCAAGACCGACAGCACGGAAGAGATCATGATACGCTTTAGGGATGAGAACGGCCCGGATTTCTTTGAAAACTACAGGCGTGATTTCAAGGGGCTGAAGGAGCTTTCGGAAGAGCAGAAGGTAAGCGCCTTTGATAAAGACAAACGGATCGTCAGGGGAAATGTCAATTTTCTCCGGGAATTCCTCTATACCTATACCTGGGGGAATGAGAGTTATGCCCATGAAGTACAGGAGCAGTTCGGATACATGACGCTCCGGGAATTCACGGATTGCCTGACGGGGATGGGGCTTAGGATCCTCAAAGCGATCGAATTTCTGGAGCCGGGGTATCCCGAACATCTGGACGCGAAGGTCGAGCTTTTGGACGCGGAAGGAAGGCCGGCTGCTTATCCGAACAGCAACTGCATCATTGTCGCAGAGCTGCAATGACATGAGGGGATTTCCATGACGCTTTGAGCAGCCGGCCTGTTTACGGCAGCCCGTCGGGAAAGACCTTTCCCTGAAAAACGATATCGCGAAAAATCAAACGACCGCGGAATGTCTTTTTTCTTGCCAATGCTCCCGGCATATCATACAATATGGAACAGAGGACAGGATGGAGAAGACCAGCTTGTTACAATGAGAAAAAGAACAGGGAGGATCGGGAATGGAAAAGGCCAAAGTATACTTTACCGATTTCAGGACGGTTCTGGGTGTGAGTCTTACCGCCAAGCTTCAGAAACTGATCCGCAGGGCCGGGATCGGCACGATCGACATGGACGGAAAGTTTGTGGCGATCAAGATGCATTTCGGAGAATTGGGAAATCTCGCCTATCTAAGGCCGAACTATGCGAAGGCTGTGGCGGACGTGGTCAAGGAGAACGGAGGCCTTCCGTTCCTCACGGATTGCAACACCCTTTATCCGGGCAGCAGAAAGCATGCCCTGGAGCATTTGGACTGCGCCAACATCAACGGCTTTAATACCGTGACGACCGGCTGCCAGATCATCATCGCGGACGGCCTGCGGGGAACGGACGATATCGTGGTGCCGGTCCCGAACGGGGAATACTGCAAAGAAGCCTATATCGGACGTGCGGTGATGGATGCGGATATCGTGATCTCGCTCAATCATTTCAAAGGTCATGAGCAGGCAGGCTTCGGAGGTGCCATCAAGAATATCGGCATGGGCTGCGGAAGCCGTGCCGGCAAGATGCAGCAGCATAACAGCGGACAGCCTCATGTGAATGAGGAAAGATGCAGGGGCTGCAAAAGATGCGCGAAGGAATGCGGATCGAATGCGATCGTTTATAAAGAGAACAAGGCCTGGATCGATCCTGAGCTGTGCAAAGGCTGCGGGCGCTGCATCGGCGCGTGCGCTTTTGATGCCATAGCCAATAACAACTGGAATGCGGCGGCACTGCTCGGCAGGAAGATGGCGGAATACACTGCGGCGGTCATCAGTGACAGACCGAATTTCCATATCAGCCTGATCACGGATGTATCCCCGAACTGTGACTGCCACGGCGAAAACGATGCGCCCATCCTTCCGGACATCGGGATGCTCGCATCCTTCGATCCGGTCGCGCTGGATCAGGCCTGCGTGGATCTGTGCCAGAAGGCGGAACCGGTCAGAAACAGCCAGCTCGGTGATAACATGGCAAGCGAGCATTTCCACGATCACGGAAATGTCTGGCAGAACAGCAATCATAACGTGTCCTGGGTGGAGACACTGGAACATGCGGAAAAGATCGGGATCGGCACGCGGGAGTATGAGCTGGTCACGATGTAAGCCGTTTCCGCCCGAAAAGAAGCAGGAATGTGAGGAAAGATGAGAACAAAAGCGCGGCAAGCTCCGCGCTTTTGTTGTGCTCAAAAAAACACAGTATAACAGTATAAAACAGTTGACAACAGTTATATACTGTTATATACTGTTCATAACCGAAGAGGAAAGCTTACTGCAGAAAGACTTTCGATCAACCGCAATGCGCAGGCGGGGGACTTCGGGGAAAGGAAAAAAGAACATGCAGATCGTGATCAATAATTCATCCATGGTGCCGGTATATGAACAGCTCATGGACAGGATAAAGCAGGAGATCATAGGAGGAGGTCTGGCGGAAGGTGAATCGCTTCCGTCCGTGAGAGGACTGGCAAACGAATTGAAGATCAGCGCCCTCACGGTCAAAAAAGCATACGACAGGCTGGAGGAAGAAGGATTCATCGTTACCGTGCACGGAAAGGGCAGTTTTGTGGCTGCCACGGACATGGCACTGGCAGCGGAAGCCAGAAAGAAATCCGTGGAGGAAGCATTTGCTCTGGCAACGGAACGGGCCAGGGCACTGGGGCTCTCCGATGAGGAGATCCGTGAGATCCTGGAGATCATCCTGAATGAATGAGAAGGAGAAAAGATGATAAAGATCGATAAACTTCAGAAGAAGTATAAAGGATTTGAACTGAACATTTCCATGGAGGTCCGGGAAGGGACCGTGACGGGACTGATCGGGAAGAACGGTGCGGGGAAGAGCACCACGATCAAGTCCATCCTCGGACTGGTGCGTCCCGATAACGGAAGCATTGAGGTGCTGGGCAGCGAGCCCGGAAAAGAACTGGCGTCCATCGGAGTGGCACTTTCCGATTCGGGATTCAGCATGATGCTCAACATCAAAGACGTGATCCGCATCATGCGCGCAAGCTATGCGGATTTTGAGGAGGATGTTTTTGCAAGACACTGCAAAGAGCAGAATCTTCCTTTTGACAAGCCGGTCAGAGAGTTCTCGAGCGGCATGAAAGCGAAGCTGCGGGTTCTTGCGGCGATCAGCCACAAGGCAAAGCTTCTTGTGATGGACGAGCCGACGACAGGCCTGGATGTGCTGGCCCGAAATGAAGTCCTGGATCTGCTGAGGGCATATATGGAAGAGGACAGCTCGCGCTCGATCCTGATCAGTTCCCACATTTCGTCGGATCTGGAGGGGCTGTGCGATGACATTTACATGATCGACAGAGGGCAGATCGTCATGCATGAGGATACCGATACGCTGCTCAGCCAGTATGGGATCCTGAAGATGTCGGAGAAGGAATTCGAGGAACTGGACAAACAGTACGTGACCGTGAGCAGGAAGGACCGCCTGAGCGTGACCTGCCTTACAAAGGAAAAGCAGTATTATATCGAGAATTATCCGAACATGGTGGTTGAAAACAGCAGCATCGACGATATCATCGTCTTGACATTGGGAGGGAATGAGAGATGAAGGGATTATTGGTAAAAGATCTTTCGATATTGGGACAGCAGAAAAAACTCGGAGTGCTTTATCTGTTCCTGGCGGTATTTCTGGGATACAGCATGGAAAGCTCGTTTCTCGTAAGTTATTTCCCGATGATCGCAACGCTTCTGGCGTTTACGACGATCTCGTATGACAGCTTTGATAACGGCATGGCATTTCTCATGACAATGCCGGGGGCACGGAAAAACTATGCCGGGGAGAAATACCTGCTTTCCCTGATCGTTGTGACCGCAAGCTGGGTGTTTTCGGTCGTGCTGCAGATCGCTTCGCTGATGATCAAAAAAGAGAGCTTTGTCCCGGCGGAGCTTTTGGGACAGGATCTGCTTTACATCCCGATGTTTTTGGTCGTATGCAGCCTGATGATCCCGGTCGTGCTCAAGTTCGGATCGGAAAAGGGGCGCATCATTCTGTTTGCGATCTTCGGGGGGGTAGCCCTGATCCTCATCTTCGGGAAAAAGATCGCGGAATTCATGAATGTGCAGTTGGGTTGGGATGTGGCAGCCGTGATCGCCGGACTGGAACAGGTCCCTGCCGTGACGGTTGCCGGAGTCTGCGGCGCCGTGGCAGTCGTGCTGCTGCTGGTTTCCCTGCTGATCAGCAATGGGATCATGAAAAAGAAGGAATATTGAGCGGAAAGGATGGGACAATGATACAGGATGAGGTGGTCAGAGAGCTGTTTGCTTCACAGGATGAGAAATACAGGGATTTTCAGGTAAAACTCATCCCCGGGAAAAGCGCGGACGACATGATAGGCGTGCGTACGCCGATCCTGCGGAAATTTGCCAAGACGCTGGCAAAGCGGGCGGATATCGGGGATTTTCTGGAAGCACTGCCGCACCGCTACTTTGATGAAGACCAGCTGCATGCCTTCATCATCTCCGAAATGAAGGATTATGACAGATGCATCCGGGAACTGACACGTTTTCTGCCCTATGTCGACAACTGGGCCACCTGCGACCAGATGTCTCCGGCGGTCTTTAAGAAGCATAAGAGCGAACTGCTGGCCTGCATACGTGAATGGATCCGTTCGGAAGAAACCTACACGGTGCGCTTTGCGATCGGCATGCTGATGGAGCACTTCCTCGACGGGGATTTTGATCCGGAATATCCGGAGATGGTTGCTAAAGTACGCAGTGAGGAATATTATATCAACATGATGGTCGCCTGGTACTTTGCAACGGCGCTCGCGAAACAGTATGATGCCGTTCTTCCGTATATCAAAGAGAAAAAGCTTGAGAAGTGGACACACAACAAGGCGATACAGAAGTCGGTCGAGAGCAGGCGCATCACGGAGGAACAGAAGGAATACTTAAAAAGTCTGAAGTATTGATCCGGACAGAAAACGCCCCTCGGGCGGATATCCGAAAGGAAAAGCCATGGAACTATGGGATCTGTATGACAGGGAAGGAAAGCGCACCGGGGAGACCTGGGAGCGCAAGCCGGGAAACTATGAGAAGATACCGGAGGGACGATATCATCTGGTAAGCGACATACTGATCCGGCACAAAGACGGGACCTATCTGCTCACAAAGAGGCATCCGGGAAAGGACGTCTATCCGGGCTTCTGGGAAGCCAGCGCGGGAGGCTCCGCCCTGGCGGGAGAAGAGCCGCTGCAGGCGGCAAAGCGGGAGATGTTTGAAGAGACGGGGCTTGTGTCCGATGACTTTACGCTCGTGAATGTGAGCTTCCGGGAACCCAGCCATAGCATGTTTTATTCCTATCTGGCCGTAGTGGATGCAGACAAGGATTCGGTCAGGCTTCAGGAAGGGGAGACGACCGAGTACCGATGGGTGGACAAGGCCGGGCTTCTGGAATACGCGGATTCCCCCGAGGCGATGAAGAATCACAATGCCAGATACCGGAAGATCTTCGATCTCTTCCGGACACTTTATGTGACGGATCTCGACGGTACCCTGATGCGTGGTGACAAGAGCATATCCGAAAACAGTGTGGCGACCATCAACAGACTGATCGAGATGGGGATGAACTTTACCGTGGCCACGGCCCGTTCGCTCTACAGCGTATTGCAGATCGTCAGGCCCTTCCATCTTGAAGTGCCGATGATCGTCCGGAACGGAACGGCGCTTGCCGATCCGCGCCGCATGGAGATCATGGAAAAAGCGCTCTTTACGGAGGCGGAAAAAGAAAAGCTGAAGGAGCTGCTGAAGGAGCTGCCGCAGTGCGGCTTTGTCAGCATCTGGCACGGCGGCGAAATGGAAAAGCGCTTTTGGAAGGGCGCTCACTGCGAGGGGATCGAAAAATACCTTGAAGATCACGCAGACGGCAAAGGGATAGTCTTTGCGGAGGATCCCGGGGAACTGTTTGACGGCGAAGCGGGTTATGTAACGATGATCGACCGGAAGGAAAAGCTCGATCCGATCTTCGAGAGGATCAGGGAAGCCGGCGGATGGGAGACCGTTTTGCAGAAGGACGCATACGGGGAGGAATACTGGCTGGAAGTCTGCCCCGAAAACAGCACCAAGGCGAAAGCGATCCTTGCGCTGAAGAAAAGGCTTCGTTGTGAGCGTGTAGTCGTATTCGGGGATTCCGTCAATGACATCCCGATGTTTCGGATCGCGGATGAGGCGTATGCGGTGGAAAACGCGATCCCGGAACTCAAGGAATGCGCAACGGCAGTCATCGGCTCCAATGAGGAAGACGGTGTGGCAGAGTGCCTTGCGCGTACGATTGAGATACCAACAGGCAGGATATAGGACGTGGCAGCCTATGGAGGAGCTTAGCCACTCTCGAAACTGCATGAAAAATCAGGAACGCGAAGCCCGGATGGCTGAGCGAGGGAAACATGAGGCATGGATGCCGAATGTCGACCGGTTTCGTGCGGTTTGAATATGTAGAGGCAGTTTCGCAGAGTGGCTTAGCGACGGAATCGAGCTCCACGGACTATATCTGCCTGTAGGGAGAAAAAATGGTATCCGCCGGAAAGGAGAAATGCCCGCTTACGGGCGGGTGATGAGATATGAACAGGGAAAGATATGAGGTGAAGACGAAAGAGCTCCGGCCCGGGCGCTTTATCCGGGCGCACGTTCCGGGCTCGAAATCCATGACCAACAGGGCGCTTCTTCTGGCGGCCATGGCAGAGGGCGAAAGCGTCATCAAAAACTGCATGAGCAGTGAAGACGCGAGGGTATTCATCGAAGCGCTGAAGGTCCTGGGTTTTGCGATTACGGAAACGGACAGCGAAGGAAGCCGCATCGTAAAGAACAGGGACATCGTCATAAAGGGCTGCGGAGGCAGGCTTCCGGTGAAGAAGGCGGACATCCACGTGGGCAGCGCGGGGACGGCGGCCCGCTTTTTGCTGGCGATGCTCGCGTTTTCGGACGGGGAGTATTTCATGGATTCCTCGGAACAGATGAAGGCCAGGCCCATGGGGCCCCTGATCGAAGCGCTGACGGCGGCGGGGGCCGAAGTGGAATGCACCGGCAGACAGGGGCATTTTCCCATGAGAGTGAAAGGCAACGGCGGGCAATTTCCCGCGGAGATCAGCGTAAACATCGAAGACAGTTCCCAGTTTTTGAGCGCGCTCCTGATCGCCGCGGCAGCGGCGGGGAAGGAGACGGCCATCCGGGCGGTGGGGACCCACGGCATGTCTTATGTGCTCATGACGGCTTCCATGATAGAGAGTTTCGGAGGGAAAGCGACGCTTGCCGGGAAGGATCCGTACTGCTGGCACTTTGACGGCAGCAGGCTTCTGGCCGGAAGGATCTACGAAGTGGAACCGGACATGTCTGCGGCTGCGTACTTTTACGCTGCAGGGGCGCTGCTCGGCTGCAGGGCGCAGGTGGCAGGCGTAAAGAGCGGGATGCTGCAGGGGGACATTGCGTTTCTGGACGTCCTGGAAAAGACGGGCTGCAGCCTTTCGCAGGATGAGGAAGGGATCGTGCTTGCGGGACCCGATGGCGGAATGCTCAAAAGCCCCGGCGTCACGGACATGTCGGCATTTTCCGACCAGGCGCTCACGCTGGCGGCACTGGCACCGTTTTGCGAAGGGGAAGTGGTCATTAAAGGCATAGCCCATATCCGGAAACAGGAGTGCGACCGCATAAGCGCCATGAGCAGCAATCTTTCGGCCCTCGGCATAGACTGTGAAGAGACGGAGGACGGGATACGGATCTGCGGGGGAACGCCCCGGGGGGCAGAGCTCGACAGCTTTGGCGACCACCGGGTGGCCATGTCCTTTGCGCTGTGCGGCCTGCGCTGCGAAGGGGTGGTGATCCGGGACCCGGATTGCTGCCGGAAGACCTTTGCCGAGTACTTTGAGGAACTGGAAGAAGCCTTGGCCTGAGACGCTTCTTTCGAAAGAAAACGATCTGTCCGGGGGCGTTCGCGCCCCCGTTTTTTTGCGGGATCGCAGTCTTGTCCTTCCTTCGCTTCGTCATAAATTCTTAATCTTTTGTCATCTTTTATCTTCATATTTGGTATACTATAATGCGTTTCAAGAGCTCTTAAAGAAAGCAGGTAAACAGGATGAACAGGATATTGGTTTGCGATGATGAAAAGGATATCGTCCGGGCGCTGGAGATCTATCTGAAGGCGGAAGGATATGAGGTGGTCACGGCCTATAACGGTGCGGATGCCCTGAAGCGCATGAAGGAAGACAAAGAGATCCGGCTGGTGCTTCTGGACATCATGATGCCGGAGATGGACGGGATCGAGACATTGACAAAGATCAGGGAGTTTTCAAACGTGCCGGTCATCTTTCTGACGGCCAAGTCGGAGGATACGGACAAGATCCTGGGGCTGAACCTCGGAGCCGATGATTACATCACGAAGCCCTTTCTGCCGGCGGAACTTACGGCAAGGGTGAGGTCGTCTCTCAGGCGCTATACGATGCTGGGGAGCCTGTCGCCGGAGAAGGATCTGCTCACGGTCGGCAGCATAAGCCTAAACGACACGGCCAAGGAGGTGCGTGTGGACGGCGATATCGTGAATCTCACGAAGACCGAGTATGAGATCCTCAGGCTTCTGATGACGGAACCCGGACGCGTGTTTTCCCCGAACGAGATCTATGTCAAGGTGTGGGGGGAGGAACCCTACGGCACCGAGAATACGGTGGCGGTGCATATCAGGCGCCTCCGGGAAAAGATCGAGATCGATCCGGCGAAACCGAGATATCTGAAGGTCATCTGGGGACAGGGATACCGGATGGATTCCGGTATCGGCCAGGAATAGATTGCGGAGGATAAGATGAAAAAGATACTGAATAACAGAGTGAGCAGGCTGCTGTGCGTGGTTTGCTGTGCGGCTGCCGGGACGGCGATGGCGCTGCTGATCGCCATGCTGCTGATCGTATTCTACGGACGCTTCCACGGCCTGTCAAGGACTGAGATGGAGCAGCTCGTCATGGAACGCATCAGCGGCGTGGAGCTGTGCGATATGGTGGAAGAGATGGCTTTCGGCTACCGGGATCTCCCCGGAGTGCTGCCGCTTACGGATCCCGGAGCCGAAGCGGAAGACGGGGCCGCAGTGCTTCCGACGGAAGCGGATCAGAACAAAATGCTGGAGGAGCTGCGCCGGAGGATCCGGCAGACAGCCGAAAAGTACGCTGACAAGGTATCGGCGGAATATGCGGTGATCCTTTCCAAAGAGAGTTATCCGGGGCAGATCGAACTGACAGACGATGACGTCTATCTTTACAGAACGCCGGGGTACGACGCTTATACCAACTACATGGAACTGGTCCCCTTTGCATCTTCCTATTACCGGCGTGACAACTTTCTGGATATCGTGACGGAAGGCCCCAGGAAGGTCTGGTACCACAGCGACGGACTGACGCTGAACGGGATGGAATGCCACATCCTCGTCCTGTATAAGACGTCGGCGCAGGCCTTGCAGGCAGGGCAGGGATCTGGGGAGGATCTGCATAACAACGGCGAGATCAGGGCCTTCCTTTCGGATATCTACAGGGCGGACCGTATGGGGATCCCCGGAGTCGTGATCCTGTTTCTGGTGGCGCTGGCCTTCCTGATCCTGTATTGCATAGGGGCCGGAAGAACGAACGGAGGCGAAGAGGTGAAGACCTCCTTCCTCGACAGGACCCCGCTGGAGATCCTTGGCGTAGGCGTGATCCTGGCCGAACTGGCCCTCGCAGCTACCCTCTACATGCTCCTGAAGCTCACGGCTTACGATTGGGGGAGCAATGCCTACGGTTTAAGCTATGCCGAACTTGTGTGGATGGGAGTGGGGGTGTTCTTTGTGATGATGATCCTGGCGGTGGCCACCCTCGGAAGCATTGTTGTCCGGATCAAAACCCGGACATTCCTGAAAAGCTCCCTTTGTTTCAGGCTGTCTGTCCTGTTTGGAAAAGCCGTAAAGAAGGCAGCCGTCTGGGCGGCCGAGCATTTCCCGCTGTTTGCCCGCGCGGCGGTGATCCTTCCGGTCTTTGGGATCGCGTCCATTGTGGAAGCGGCATATCTGGAGGATCATACCAGGAAAGGGGCGGTGCTGTTTGTGCTCCTGCGGGCGGGAGTGATCGCATTGATCATTTTCCTCCTGATCGGCTATTCCAAGCTCCGGGACGGAGCCATGCGCATCGCGGCCGGGAAGCTGGATGTGCCGGTGGATGAAAAATACCTTTTGCCCGATTACCGGATGTTTGCCCATAACCTGAACAGTGTGGGCGAGAGCATTCAGATCGCGGTGGAAGAACGCATGAAGAGTGAGCATCTGAAAACCCAGCTGATCACGAATGTATCCCACGACATCAAAACTCCCCTGACCTCCATCATCAACTATGTGGATCTGTTGCAGAAGGAGGACGTGAGCGAAGAGGAGAAAAAGGAATACCTTGCCATACTGGCGCGCCAGTCCGACCGGCTCAAAAAGCTGATCCAGGATCTGATCGATGCCTCAAAGGCCTCGTCCGGAGCGGTGGAGGTGAAGCTTTCGGAGGCGGATCTGTGTACCATGGCCAAACAGGTATTGGGCGAATACCAGGATAAATTTGAAGAGGCGCATCTGACGACGGTCTGCAAAAACATGGACAGCGAGCTGAAGGTCAGCGCCGATTACAATCTGCTGTGGCGGGTCATGGACAATCTGTTCGGGAACGTTTTGAAATACGCGATGCCGGGAACCCGTGTATATGCGGAGGTCCGGGAACTGGACGGGACGGCGTCCTTCAGCATCTCCAACATCTCGAAAGACGAACTGGGCATTTCCGGTGACGAGCTCATGGAACGCTTTGTGCGGGGAGACAGATCCAGAAACACGGAAGGCTCCGGCCTGGGGCTGTCGATAGCGAAGAGCCTGATGGAACTCATGGGAGGCACGCTCGAGATCAACGTGGACGGAGACATGTTCAAGGCGGTCATCAAGATAAAAGCCCAAAGCTGAAAACTCCGCTTTGGGAAGTGATAAGGCGAAAGGGGCTTCGGCCGGGGCTTATTCCCCGCCGGAGCGTTCTTTCTTTTTGAACAGTTTGCGAAGGCCGTCCTCCGAAAACTTGAGGAGCAGGGCACTGGCCAGTCCCAGGACGAAGACCAGGCCGACATACAGCAGGCTGTTTTTGATATAAAAGCTCTTCAGTTTTCCGTCGAAGGCAAAGCAGAACAGTTCGGAAAAGAGGCCGTGGATCAGATAAAAATGCAGGGTGATGCGGCTCATCAGCTTCAGGAACGGATTCCCGATCCGCAGCTTCATGCTCAGGAGGAAAGCCCAGAAGACCGTCGCCGAGGAAACAAGGATCTCGAAGAGCAGGCAGATCAGGCGGCGCTGCACCTTGTCGGGAGCGCCCCAGTTTTCCCCGTAATAGGAAAAGGCGGCTTTGGAAAACTCGCTCAGCCAGAAGAAGACAAAGACGCAGATAAGGCTGACGATGAAGTATCCGACATAATGTTTCTTCAGGTGTGCAACGATCCCTTCCTCATGCATGGCAAAAAAGATGCCGACGACAAAGAGATGGATGGAATTGTACCACCACTCGCCGCGGATCCACCAGTCATTGTGGTCCAGGGAGGCGCCCAAAAGCTGGTAGGCGATCGTAAACAGCAGAACGACCAGCAGGGCCTTTTCTTCGTTTTTGATGAAGCGGAAAGCCAGGAAGAAACAAAGATAAAAGAAGGGGATCACGATCACGTACCAGCCGTTCGGGTTGGCAAGCTTGAGCCCGCTCAGATACCAGAAGATCTGCTTCGGGTTCATCCGTTCTCCCAGCAGGAGACGGACGACAAAAAAGATCAGCGCCACGACGTAGCCGAGGACGATGATCGGCAGGATGCGGTGGGTCAGAAACTTTGAACTGAGATAATTCTTCTTGGTCTTGAAGCTCTTATACAGCCCGTAGCCCGCACAGAACGTGAAAAAGGAGACCAGGATGAAACCGATCGGGACAAAGAAGTCCAGACCACCCAGATAGTAGCGCTTATCGATCCAGGATGCGCTGGTTTTCTGACCGCAGTGGTGGAACATGATGAGCAGGGCGATAAAGCCCTGTAGTGCCTTGGTCTGGTCCAGTGAAAAAGCATCCTCGTTCCATTTGCCGCGCCCGTAAAAGCGGCATCCGATCAGCAGCACGCAAAGCAGCAGCGGATAAACGATGTAGATCATGATTTTTCTCCTTCCGGGAACGCGCCCCGTTTCAGACGGGGGATATTTGGAAATGCGCGGCCCGACGATAAATATAGCATTAATGCCGACGGATTTCAATTGACCGGATGAACAGGCAAGATAGAATGGATATAACAGATCGGCTTTCGTTTATCCGATAGAAATCAGGACGCGTTCGTGGTAAGATAAGCATGGTCATTAAACAGGACGGGAAAGGAAAAGCATTTCATCATGAAGTTCGCGAAAATTGCGCTTATATCAGGCGTGGCGGTGCTGATCGTGCTGCTGATCTGCCTGGTCGCATCCGGTCTTCTGCACGGGGACAAGCCCGAAGAGAAGCCGGAGAAAGCCGCTGTGAGCGGAAACATTGTGGAGATTGGGGCGACAACAGATTCGGTAAAGATCGTCGAAGTGGGACAGCTCAGTGAAAACACGGTGCTTTCGGAAAGTGAGAATAGCACGCTTTCCGAAAATGAGCCGGCAGAGGTATCGGAAAACGAAGTTCCGGCGGTGGCGGAAGACGGGGAAGATGAGGAAGAGGATGACGAAAGTGCTCCCGCGGAGGAAAAAGAGGAGGACGACGCCGGTGCAAACACGGATCAGGAGGCGCTGCCCGAGGATCTGCGGGCACCGTTCTTCCTGTCCTTCAACGGCAATCCCGTGATCAAGCTCGGGGACGCTTTTGATGTGCATAAATATGTCGGGTATGCGGACGATTCGGACCGGCATGTGGATCTGGAGATCGCCGGTGAAGTAAATACCGGGGCGGAGGGCACATATCCCATCACCCTTACCATCCGGGATGATGCGGGACGCACGGCTTCGCAGGGGATGAAGGTGACGGTCGTGACCGAGCTTCCCTCCGGCGGCGGCTATGTGGGAACGCCGGAGCCGTTTTCCGATTTCATCGCAAAATACAAGACGCCCGAGACAAGCGTGGGGATCGACATCTCGCGCTGGCAGGAGACCGTTGATTTTGAAAAGGTCCGTGCGGCAGGCTGTGAATTCGTATACATGCGGATCGGCGGCCGGGACGACGGCGAGCTGTACACGGACCGGTACTATAAGAACAACATCGCCGGCGCAAAAGCGGCAGGCTTGAAGATCGGTATCTACTGGCATGCGGAGGAGAGCACCCCGCAGGAGGTCCGGGAGAGCGTTTCCTATCTGATGGGCATTTTGGACGGCGAGAAGCTGGACTTTCCCATCGCCTATGACTGGGAAGACTTTCTGCATTTCGAGAATTACGGGATGAACATCAACGACCTGAACAGAAACCTCGACGTTTTTGTCGAGGAGGTGAAGGCAAGGGGCTACGGGGGCTGCCTGTACAACAGCAAGTATTACCTGGACACGGTATGGGCGAACCGCGGAAACCATCAGATCTGGCTTGCCCATTATGTTTCGTCCACGAATTACCAGGGGAATTATTTCATGTGGCAGCACGGCTGCACGGGAAGGATCGACGGCATCAACGGGGACGTGGATCTGGACGTGCTGTATAACAACGCGCTGGGATGGTGAGGAGGGGAGCAGCCCTTCCCGCGGACAGAGAGGCGAAAGAGTTGAAGGAATACGATATCATCTGCATCGGGACCGCACTGGTGGATTCCATCATCAAAGGTTTTGATCCCGAGCCGGTTTCCGCGACCGGCTACCGGGCCGATTCCGGCTCGCTGAACGTGGGAGGGGAAGCCGTAAACGCCGGCATGGCAGCGGCGAAGCTCGGTATGAAAACGGGGCTTCTGTGTTCCCTCGGAAAGGATGCCGCCGGCGACATGATCGTCTCGGCGCTTGAACGCTGCGGCGTGGATACGGAACTGATCCTGCGTTCGGAAGAGCATCCCACGCCGGTCACCACCATGTTCGTCCGGGAGGACGGCACGCGCAGGTCCATCACGAACGAAGCGCACCGTTACAATTTTCATCCGGAGCGCTATTCCGAGCGTTTTTCGGGTGCGCGGGCGCTGCTTCTGGGCTCCCTGTTCCGGGCGCCTTTTAATGACCCGGAGATCGTTCGTTCGGTGCTTTGCACCGCAAAGGAGGCCGGAGCCCTGGTCTTTGCCGATACCAAGCTTCCGAATTTCCGCGTTCTGTCTCTCGCGGATCTGGCGGATTCCCTGCCCCTGATCGACTATCTCACCCCCAACGAGGATGAGGCGCGCTACTATTCGGGGAAGGAAGAGCCGGAAGAGATGGCGGACCTGTTTCTGGAGCGCGGTGTGAAGAACGTGATCATCAAGCTGGGAGCTGCGGGCTGCCTGTTTAAGAACGCAGAGACCACGATACGGCTGCCGGCCTTTTCGGTCAGAGCGGTGGACGCCACCGGCGCCGGGGATAATCTGATCGCCGGCTTTGCGGCAGAGATCCTGCGAGGAGCCGGTGTCAGGGAGGCGCTTTTGTTTGCAAATGCCTGCGGCGCGATCTGCACAACGGCGATCGGCGCGGGATCGGCCCTGAAGGATGCGGCGCAGGTGCGGGCTTTTCTGGAACGGGAAAAGGCCGGGACGGAAACGGAAAAAAAGACGGACTGACATTAGATGCCGGTCCTGTAAGGGAGGTGTGGGATGGATCCATTCATGCAGCTGGCCTGTGAACTGGCCGCGGAAAATCTGAAGACAAATGCGGGAGGGCCTTTCGGCTCCTGCGTCGTGAAAGACGGGAAGGTGGTCGGACGGGGTTCCAACCACGTGCTTGCGCATCACGATCCCACAGCCCACGGTGAGGTGATGGCGATCCGGGATGCCTGCCGCAATCTGGGTACCCACGACCTGTCGGGCTGTGTGCTCTATACGAATGCCTATCCCTGCCCCATGTGTCTGTCCGCCATCATCTGGGCCAACATCGGGAAGGTTTATTACGGAAACACGAAGGAAGAGGCGGCCGAGATCGGCTTTCGGGATGATTACATCTATAAGTTTATCGATACCCTTTTTGAAGGCGGGAGCGAGGAGGAAGTGCTATCCCTGGAACAGAAGGACCATGCGGAGACGATCAGGGTCTTTGGCGCTTTCCGGGATAAAACGGATAAAACCATTTATTGAGTGTTAAAGAAAGGAACGGATCGCATGATCGAAACGAAAGAAAAACTGACAGCGGAACTGGAGGAGAAGCTTTCGCGGCTGGAGGAGATCCTCCGCGGATATGCCTCGGTGGCGGTGGCCTTTTCAGGAGGCGTGGATTCCGCCATCCTGCTGTGGGCTGCCCACGAGGCGCTGGGAGACAAAGCCATCGCCGTGACCAGCTCGGACCCGTCCCTTCCGGAGCGGGAGCGACAGGAGGCTGTGGAATTCTGCGAAAGCCGCGGGATCCGCCAGCTCTTTGTCCATCCGGACCTGATGCAGGTTGAGGAATACCGGAACAACCGGCCGGACCGCTGCTATTTCTGCAAGCACAACATCTTTTCCGAGATCGCGGCCGTTGCAGCGGAGAACGGCATCGGCTGTGTGGTGGAGGGCTCCAACCTTGATGACCTGGGGGATTACCGCCCGGGCATGCGGGCCATCGCCGAGCTGAAGGTGAACAGTCCCCTGAAAGAGGCGGGGCTTCACAAAGAGGACATCCGGCTGATCTCGAAGGCCGCGGGGCTGCCCACCTGGAACAAGCCTGCCATGGCCTGCCTGGCCTCGCGTTTTGCCTATGGGGAAGAGATCACCGAAGAGAAGCTCCGCATGCTGGATCAGGCGGAACAGTTTCTTATTGAGAAGGGTTTTTTCCGGGAGCGCGTGCGCATTCACGGAAAGCTGGCCCGGATCGAGGTGTCGGAGGAGGATATCCCCAAACTGGCGGAAGAGGAGCTTCGCGAAGCGGTCTATGCCAGGTTCCGGGAACTGGGCTTTCTGTATGTGACCCTGGATCTGAAGGGATACCGGAGAGGAAGCATGAATGCGGTACTGTCCGAGACGCAGAAAAAGGAAGCTGCCGGAACGGGAATTTAGTAAAGGATAGGGATGAGAGCAAAATGAAGGAAGGCAGATTGTATATCATGCGCCATGGGAAGACGGACTGGAACGAGCGGCACAAGCTGCAGGGCCGGACGGACATCCCTCTGAACGAGGAAGGCAGGCGCATGGCGGAGAAAGCGGCGGAGGAGTGCAGGGACATCACCTTTGATGTCTGTTTCTGTTCCCCCCTGATCCGGGCGAGGGAGACGGCGGAGATCGTGCTGCGGGGCAGGGATGTGCCGATCATCACGGACAAACGGCTGGAGGAGATGTGCTTCGGCAGCTTTGAAGGACTGGAAAACAGTTTTCAGATCCCGGACTGTCCGGTCAACGTCCTCTTCTTCCATCCCGAGAGCTATGTGGCGGTGAACGGCGCCGAGAGCCTGGAAGCGCTCATGGCGCGCACGGGAGCGTTCCTGGAGGAAGTGGTGGAGCCCAGACGGCAGAAAGGGGAAGACGTCCTGATCATGGGACACGGAGCCATGAATTCCAGCATCGTCTGCCGGATACGCAAGCGCCCTCCGGAGGAATTCTGGAGCGAGGGGATCGAGAACTGCAGGCTGATGCGGCTTCTCTGAGGGGCTTGTGATTTCGGGACAATGATGCGATAATGGACAAAGGTCGGCGGACGCTGACATTAACGGAAAGCTGTCCGGGCGGAAAGCAGAGAAGAAGCCCGGGGTAGGAGGAAGAGAATGAACGAAGATATCTTTAGCCTGACCGGCAGCAGCAGGGGAGTATCGGAATATACCCTTGAGGAGATCGAGAAAGCCGAAAAGAGAATGAAGAAAAAGGGCGGTTCCCTGCAGGATAATCTGAATGCCGTAACGGGCAGGTCACCGTCTTCCTTAAGCCTTCCCTTTTCCGGACTGTCGGGGACGCTCTCTTCGGAGATCGGTGCCGTGGCTAGGGCCACGGCCTCGCAGACGGCTTCCGCCGCAAAAGCAGCGGACGATGCCAATGCCCAGCTGGCGAAGAACAGGGCTGCCCTGGACCGGCAGCTGGCCGAGCTGAACAAGAACCTGGCAGCGGATTTCGGAACCGCCGGGGCTTCGGATGCGCGCCGCAAACGGATCGAAGAGGAAGTGGCGGCGGATTTCGGGCTGAGCACGAGCCTGACGGCCCGGAGCGGAGCGGTGGAGGTATCGGAGCAGAAGGTATCCGAGCTTTCCGGGGAAGCGGCGCTGGATGCCTTTGACGGCGTGACGGACGAGCTGGAGAAGAGCGTCTTCGGGCAGAAGGAGTTTCTCAGAAAGCTTGTGATCGCTTTTAAGCGCCCTTATGTGATGCCGCCTGAGGGAAACAAGTCCCTCAACAGCATCTTCCTGATCGGAAAGGACGATACCGGGAGGCATTTTGCGCTGAGCGAACTGGCGCGGGAACTATACAGGCGCGGGATCCTGAAGAGCTCGGCGATACGGGTGATGGATCTGGGCGTGTATACGGATGCCTCGATGGACAAGATCTTTTTGCAGGACATGTATTCCGCGCTGGCGGATGAATCCCGCATTCTTTTGTTTGAAAACTTCGAGACCTGCCATCCGTCCTTCCTTGCGCAGATCTCCTCCCTGGTCACGGACGGGAGCTTCCTGCTCTCCGAACGCTACGTGATGCAGAAGGGGCAGCTCGTGAACGTGCAGAATTCGCTGGCAACGGATACGGTCAGCAGTTTTACGGCCAAGGGAAAATACCTGGTCTTTGTTTCGGAAAAGTCGCTGGACAAGGCGGCCGGGATCCTCGGCGCACCCTTCATCGATTCCCTCGGAGATGTCTGTGAGACAAAGGCGCTGGAGGATGACGCGATCCGCAGCATCGCCGAAAAGGAACTGGAGGATCTGACGAAGAAGGCGGAGGAACGTTTTTCCTTCCGGCTTTCGTATGCGGACGGTTTTCTGGAGGAGGCGCTCCGTCATTCCGAGAAGCAGGCGGGCCTGAAGGGCGTGCAGCAGTTCTTTGACCGGGTGCTGCAGGCGCTGGCACAGGCCAGACTGGAAGGGGATTATCCCAAAGGGACGGAACTGTGCCTCAAGGCGCAGGACGGCCGTCTGATGGCGCAGAAGGAAGACGAGGAGCTGGATCTGTCGGCACTGCTTCCGGGTGCTTACCGCGGCGAGATCGACGAGATCCGCAAGGAAATGGACGAGATCGTGGGCCTGGCCCAGGTAAAAGAGTATGTGTTCGGCCTGGAAGAGTACTACCGGGTGCAGAAGCGGCGTTCGGAGGCGGGCCTCAAGGCGGGAGAGCTCAGCAAGCACATGATCTTTACCGGGAACCCCGGTACCGGCAAGACCACCATCGCCCGCATCATCAGCAAATATCTGAAGTCCATCGGCGTGCTGAGCGGCGGACAGCTGGTGGAGGTTTCCCGTGCCGACCTGGTGGGGCGTTATGTGGGACACACGGCTCCGCTCACGAACAAGGTCATTTCCCAGGCCATCGGCGGCGTGCTCTTCATCGATGAGGCCTACAGCTTATACCGCGGCAAGGACGACAGCTTCGGCCTGGAGGCGATCGACACGCTGGTAAAGGGGATCGAGGACAACCGCGAGAACCTGATCGTGATCCTGGCCGGTTATTCCAACGAGATGGCGGAATTCCTCACGGCCAATTCCGGCCTGAAGAGCCGCTTCCCGAACGTGATCAATTTCCCGGATTATACCGGAGAAGAGCTGCTCGCGATCTCGCGCTGCATCGCGAAGTCCAAGGGCTATGTGATCGACGAGGGGGCCGACGCGGCATTGACGCTTTTCTTTAACGGAATACAGATGACCGGGGCCGCTGATGCGGGGAACGGACGCCTGGCCCGCAATCTGGTGGAAGAGGCGATCCTGAACCAGTCGAGACGTCTGGTGGCGGAACCGGAAGCCGAGCTGTCCACCCTTCTGCTCTCCGATTTTGAGCTGGAAGAAAAGGTCTGAGGGCTTACTGATCAGACCCGGGCCACGCACCGGCTGCGTGGCTGCGGGCCGATACGTTCGTAACTCTGAAAGGCATTATGAACACTTTGTGAACTGTTGCCGCGATGCCTTGACGCGTTATGCGGCATCCGATAAAATGGGGGTTACGTGGGGTATGGGACTGAAAAGTCCTTCCAAATATTTTACAGGAGGTATTTGCTATGAAGTTTGTCTGTACTGTTTGCGGTTACGTTCATGAGGGCGACAATCCGCCCGCCGAGTGCCCGGTTTGCCATGCTCCGGCCGAGAAGTTCAAGGTCCAGGAAGGCGAGAAGGTATGGGCATCGGAACACGTGGTAGGCGTGGCAAAGGGTGTGCCCGAGGATATCCTGAAGGATCTGCGTTCCAACTTTGAAGGGGAATGCTCCGAGGTGGGTATGTATCTGGCCATGGCACGTGTGGCGTTCCGCGAAGGTTATCCCGAAGTGGGACTGTATTATGAAAAGGCCGCTTATGAAGAGGCGGAGCATGCGGCAAAATTTGCCGAGCTTCTGGGGGAGGTTGTGACCGATTCCACCAAGAAGAACCTGGAGATGCGTGTGGATGCCGAGAACGGCGCGACCGCCGGCAAGACGGATCTGGCCAAGCGTGCAAAGGAACTGAACCTGGATGCGATCCATGATACCGTTCATGAGATGGCACGCGATGAAGCGCGCCACGGAAAGGCCTTTGAGGGATTGCTCAAGAGATATTTCGGATAAGCATAAGCGTAACGGAAATGATCGGGGCGGCCTTCGGGCCGCCTCTTTTCTTATGGCTGCGGCTTCCTTTTTTGTCGCCCCGTATATTGCCAAACGGGCGGGTTTGCGTTATAGTTATTTTTGGATTTTTGTGGGAGGAAATGAGAGATGGCAATGATCAAAAAAGCCGTGAAAGGCATGAGGGACGTACTGCCGGAGGAGATGCGGCTTCGCAATCATGTGATGGATGTTATCCGCAGGACCTATGAGAGCTACGGTTTTACACAGATCGAGACTCCGGGTGTGGAACATATAGAAAACCTGTGCAGCAAACAGGGCGGAGAAAACGAAAAGCTGATCTTCAAGATCCTGAAGCGGGGAAACAAGCTGGATCTTTCTGCAGCCTCGGATGAGGCGGATCTGGTGGATTCCGGTCTGCGTTATGACCTGACCGTTCCGCTGAGCCGTTTTTACGCGGAGCATTCTTCGGAGCTCCCTTCGCCGTTCAAGGCATTGCAGATGGGAAATGTATGGCGTGCGGATCAGCCGCAGAAAGGCCGTTTCCGCCAGTTCATGCAATGCGACATCGATATTTTCGGAGAGGCTTCGAACCTGGCCGAGATCGAACTGATCCTGGCGATGAGCACGCTGCTCGGAAAGCTGGATTTCAAGGATTTCCGCATCCGCATCAATGACCGGCGGATCCTGAAGGCCATGGCGGCTTATGCCGGCTTTGCGGAGCAGGATTACGATTCGGTGTTCATCATCCTCGACAAGATGGATAAGATCGGCATCGACGGCGTGCAGAAGGAACTGACGGAAGCGGGTTACGAGGCGGAAAAGGCGGAGCGTTATCTGAAACTGTTCCGCGAGATGGAAGGCAAAAGCGGTGCCGCTGCGATCGCGGCGCTTTCGGAATTGATGGGCGAGGCGCTTCCCGAAGAGGGGCGCAGGAACCTGGAGGAGATCCTCTCCGCCGTGGAAGAAGCAAAGACGGCGGATTTTGAACCGGTCTTCGATCCCACGCTGGTGCGCGGGATGAGTTACTATACCGGGACGATCTTTGAAGTGGAGCTGAAGGAGTTTCATTCCTCCTGCGGCGGCGGCGGACGCTATGATGAGATGATCGGCCGCTTTACCGGACAGCCCACGCCGGCCTGCGGTTTTTCCGTCGGCTTCGAGCGCATCATCACGATCCTGATGGAGAACGGCTACCGCATTCCGGAAGAGGAAGAAAAGGAAGCGATCCTTTTGGAGAAGGGACTGGCACCCGACGAGGTGAAAGCGGTCATGAAGGAAGCGGAAGCACTCAGGGCGGAAGGAAGGAAAGTCCTGGTAGTGCGCATGGCCAAGAATAAGAAATTTCAGAAGGAACAGCTTGCGGCGCAGGGCTATGCCACGATCCGCGAAGTGTTCCGCAAATAGACGGAGGAAAGCAAATGGCCGAGATCTACATGGCATCGACGAAGCTGCTGGAGGATGCAAAGAACGCCCGGGAGGCGCTGGACGGCGTGGATCCGCTACGCCGGGAACAGGCGGGACGGGTTGCGGACGTGCGCAAGCGTGCGCAGATCCTTACGGCCGGGCTTTTGCTGCAGCACGGAGCCAGGGAGCATCTGGGAGATTCCGCACCGGAGGGGATCTACCGAGTGGAAAAGAACGGGGAGGGGCAGCCCTTCTTTCCGGATCTTCCCGAAGTGCATTTTTCCCTGTCCCATTCCGGAGACATGGCACTGGTTGCGGTTTCGGATGTGAAGGTAGGCGCGGACATCCAGGAATGGCGTGAATTGAAAGCTGATATCGCGGGACGTTTCTTTCATCCCGCGGAGAAGGAATATCTGGAAAAGCTGGCGGTCGCGGAGTCGGAGAAGGATTTCTTCGCCCTCTGGTGCCTGAAGGAGAGCTACATCAAGTTTGCGGGCGGGAAGCCCCTGCTTTCGATCGATGAGCTGGACTTTACCCCTGTTCTGGAGGGAGGCTTTGCCGTCTTCGAGTTTACGGAGAACAACAGCAGGATCCGCGCGGAGCTGCTGGAGGCTCCTCACGGATATTCCGCGGCGGTGATCGAGGAGATCACGCCGGTTTAATACTTCCGATAAGGAGAAAAGTTGGCATGATCGATAATATGATGACAAAGGTACAGGTGAATAACGAGATCGACCTTTGTGAAGTGGTTCCCGGAAAGAGCAAGAGAATGGAAGAGATCCGCCACCGGATCGAAGCGGCTCTGCAATATGCCAGGATCTCTTATTTCCTGCGCTGGCAGGAACCGGGGCTTTTTGCGCGCATTTTCCTCAGGGAGAAGCCGCGTCTGGTCTTTTGCATCAATGCGGCTCAGCAGGAGGATGCGCTCCAGGTATTTGAAGAATTGCAGCTGACCGAATCCGAGGTTCGCATGTTGGGTGTGAAGTCCAAAAATAAATATATTTATGCGGGACATTAACACTTGACAGATTTCTGTTTCTTTGATAATATTAGTTCTCGGTGACAGAAATGCTGCCTTGGCGCAGCCGGTAGCGCGCATCCTTGGTAAGGATGAGGTCGGCAGTTCAAATCTGCTAGGCAGCTTTTCACCTCGAGGTGTGGCTCAGTTTGGCTAGAGCACCGTGTTAGGGACGCGGGGGCCGCTGGTTCGAATCCAGTCACCTCGACTCTACTGTGTCAATTCGAACACCGTTAAAAGCCCCGTTTTGCGGGGCTTTTAATGTGTCCGCCATATCCTTCGTGAGGGTGGCGGACTTGCCCGAGTAGTTTAAGCTGATCACGATCCGATCCGGATAGATATAAGCCTTCTGCAGGAAAGTCTCCACAAGCCGCTCTTTATACTTCGGATCGTTGGCGTCCCCGGATCTCATTTTCTCCAGGAAAAAGATAATATGATCCCGATCTAAGTTAGGACGGGCCAGAAGCTCCTCTGCCAGCTCACGCTCTGCCCCGATCCGCTGCTCCTCCAGTTCCTTCAATCTGGCCCTTGTCGTGGGCGTAGAGAGGCCTTCTTCAATAGCGGTGGCCATATTATTGAGTCTTCGCTCTATGTCCGTCAGGCGGGCTTCCAGGGCCGGTATACGGGTCCCTTTTTCTTCTTCCTTCTGGTACTCGATCACAGCGTCGGCCACTTCTTCGATAAAATTATCATCCAGGAGAAGCTTCACCAGCTCGTCCGTGATAAACTTCTCCAGCTCGTCCTTGTTTAGCCTGGGAGCGTCGCATTTATGCCCCCGCTTTCCCATACAGGCATAGTAATAGTACCTGCTGCCGTTCTGTGAGGTGGCATACTCTCCGACATAATTACAGCCACACGCTCCGCAGAAGAGCTTTGTGGATAGCAGATATGCGGCCTGCTTGGCTGCTGGTGCCTTTGCGCGGTGTTTCATGATAATCTGTACCTCCTCAAAGTCTGAACGGCTTACAAGAGCCGGTATGCCGTCCTCTATGCGTATGTCCTCATACTCATACACCCCGACATATTTCTCATTTTTCAAGATATACTCCACGGAGCTCATAGTGAACTTGCCGCCACGGTATGTCCGGTACCCGGAAGAGTTTAGCCAGGTCACGATATCCTTAGTGGCCGTACCGCTTAAGATCTCCGAAAAGATCCGCTTCACGATCTCACCCTTAACCGGATCCACCGCATAGCGGCCGTCATCGCCTTTAATATACCCGAAGCAGGGGCTGGTCAGTACCTTACAGGCCAGGGCGTTCTCATAGTACCCGCGCTTGACGTTCTGGGCCAAGTTTTCACTGTAGTACTCCGCGTAGCCCTCCATAACGGACTCCAGGATGATACCTTCCGGGCCATCCGGGACGCTTTCCTTCGCATAGACCACCCGCACACCGTTCTTCTTAAGACGGTGCTTATATGTGGCACTGTCGTATCGGTTTCGGGCGAAGCGGTCGATCTTCCAGCAGATCACGACATCGAAGAGACACTTCTCACTGTCTTTGACCATGCGCTGGAAGTCCGGGCGCTTATCTGTCCGGCCGGTAAGAGCGTGGTCGGTGTACTCTCCTACCACGATCATATTATTCCTTTTCGCATAGGCCCGGCACTCCCTGATCTGGCCCTCTATCGACTCCTCGCGCTGGCCGGAGGAGCTGTAGCGGGCATAGATCACGGCCTTTTCCGTTGGTTTGTTATCCGTTTTCTTCATCCTTTACTCCCAGTATGGTCTTTATAGCTTTTTTCATGTTATCATCTGCTGCCCGGTATGCAAAAAGTACGTCCTGCTCATCTTCGGAGAGCAGGCTCAGGAGATCATGCTCTCTACGGGCGTCCTCCTCAGCTGCTTTTTTAGCCTTTACCCACTCCTCAAAAGTACCTTCCCAGTCTTTTGGCATTACATACTCACCTTCTGTAGCTAAACGATCGTAGTCTTCCGGATCGTCCGTCCAGCCCATAAGGTAATCCCAGGAACAGTGCAGCGCTTCGGCAAAGCGTTTTACCTTCGTAGTCGTGACATTATCTCCATAGGTCTCCGCTTTACTTATACTTGTTTTACCTGCGTAGCCCATTCTCTCAGCCAGTTCAGATTGAGAAAGTCCGAGCCGTTCTCTCTGTAGCCTTATTCTATCTCCTACGGTCATCTGCTCAGCCTCCCTTCTGTAGCCATATTATCACAGATACACTTTTTTTTCTACTTTTACTTGACAAAATTGTTTAGTAGTCGTATGATGAACGAGGTTGACAAAGAAGTGTACACCAAAATATAGAGGGAAGGAGGTTAAAGCTGATGGCAAATACACTATATGTAGACACGGAGCTTCTGGACGAGGCTATCGAAAAGAGCGGGCTTAAGATAGACTATCTTGTAAGCACGCTGGGTATCTCCCGGGCCGGGTTTTATCAGAAGCGTAACGGCGCTATACCTTTTAAGGCCGCGGAAGTGTTTACCCTCTGCTCTTTGCTTAACATCACCGATGATAAGCATAAAATTTTTTACCCTAAAGGTTGAAAAATAAGTGTACGCTGGTACCCTACGGGCACCAGATTAGATTGAGCCTTGACAGTCTCAATCTAATCAAAACACCTGACTAACCAAAGAAAGGAG
>JAILHF010000068.1 GCA_024696005.1 Lachnospiraceae bacterium
CCTGCAGAATATTTATAAAGAACTGAAGTCGGATCTGGGCTGCAGGATTCCGAATAACGGATATCTGAAAAAATGGGCGGAGCAGGGAGTTCTGCTTTTGAATACCGTGCTGACCGTACGGAGCGGAATGGCAAATTCCCACAAGGGCAAGGGCTGGGAACAGTTTACGGACGCAATCATCCGCGCCGTAGCGGAGCAGGAGAGGCCTGTGGTTTATTTGCTGTGGGGAAGAAATGCGGGAGAAAAGGCACAGATGCTGCATAATCCGAAGCAGCTGGTGCTGAAGGCGCCGCATCCTAGTCCACTTTCGGCAAACAGCGGATTTTTCGGATGCAGGCATTTTTCCAAATGTAATGAATTTCTGAAAGAGTACGGTGAGGAACCGATCGACTGGCAGATCGAAGACATCTGAGTCTTACCGGAAAGATACCTTCTTTCCTTTCTGGGCAATGCCGATATAGGTTTTTCCGGTATTCAGCTCGATTTCCTTTCCGCTGTCATCGTAATAGCGGGTGGGAGTGTAATCACCGGTCTTTTTCCAGTTGATATGGATGCATTTCCCTTTGGTGAAGAAGTAGCCGTCTTCCGTGGTATCGAGCATATTGAAGCCGAGATACCCTTTCTTGTCCAGCTGTTCCCATTTGGTATTCTGAATAATCACATTCGCGAAAGCAAGCTGTTTTCCGTTTATGGCATCCGTGTGAGCTCCTCCGTGGATGTTCTTTTTATACAGGCCGGAGGAGGCGTCATAGGTAAAGGTCGGATGTGTATAGGGGAAGACAGACGACAGGTCGATGGTATTTGCCGCCGCAGCATTTGGAGCCGAGGAGAGATCATTGACTCCGGAAGCAAATCTGAAATGCGAAGGGTTGTAATAACCGCTTCTCAAAGTGACGGGATAGCCGAGTGTCGTGCAGGCCTTCTGGATGCCGGAGGCGGAGATATAAGCATTATGCGGGGCGCTCCGGTCCGAGGAACGGAAGAAATAGCCGGCGCCGGGAGCCTTTCCGCCCACGCCGTACTCATAGGTGCCGGAAAGATTGTTGATATCGGGGGCGTCGATCACTCCCTTCATATAAGCTACACCGCCGAAATGGATCAGAATCGGATCCCACTCTTTGGCGGCATAGATGTAATACAGGCGGCAGCTTCGAAGATTTCCGATCCGGCTCAAATCCTGCCAGGAGGGAATAATGGCCATCTGGCGGGAGATGTTTCCTTCTTCCATGATTTCATAAAGCACGTCCGCGCGGCTGATGCCGTAGGAGGGCTGGGCAGCCTTGTCTGTGGGCATCATGACAGCCAGAGGTCTGACGTTTGCTGCCGCAGCGCTAACCGGCTCGTTTGTATAGACACTCTTACCGGCGCCTGCCGTATAGGTGCCGGTCACGGTTTTTGCGGCAGAGGCTGCATTCTGATCGGAAGAAGAGCCTGCAGAGGGCAGGGTCTGGGCTCCTGCGCTGTAATGTCCCAGATAGCTTCCGTAATAATTCGCCCAGGCATAGCTGTAACGTCCCACCGGAGGAGCAGCGCCCGCGCCGAGAGATTTATAGGAAGCGGAAGAAAGCTGGTTGTTTTTTACGGCCGCATCCATCGTGGCTGCGTAAGCTGCCACATTAAAGGAAGCGTTTCCGGATTTCCCCTGTCCGATTCCGGTCTCCACAAAGTGGCGGAGAAGCTCCGGCGGATTGTTTCCGATGCTTGACTGAAGCTCCGGATTCTGGGCCAGATAAAAGGCGGGATCAAAAACCTTGGAATAATCCCTTCCGTTATAAGTGGTGGCAGTGACCTTCGCTTCGGGCTTGTTCAGAAGATAAGGATTGCCCAGACAGGAATACAGCTCATTATAGAAAGCATCCGGATTGCCGTTCAGCTTGCCGAGATATTCGGCGCAGTAAGCGGAGAGAGTATTGTAGTCCATCGTATAGCCGTTATCCAGAAGCATTTCCAGATTGCGGTAGTTGTTTTTGGCCATATCCAGTGTGATGGCGGTGCTGCCGAGGGAAGTGGCGGGAGCAAAGGACCAGTAGGCATTTTCCGCTTCCGTCAGGTAAGCGGGAGACCAGGCCTGGGAATCGGAGGATTGAAGCTTCGTCTTCATCTCATTCAGGGTGGTGAAGTGCGTATTTCGAACGACGGTTGCCGCAAAAGCCGTCTTCGGAAAAGCCGGGAAGACAGAAAGCAGCAAAGCGGAACATACAACGAAAACAGTCAGTTTTTTCAAAAGCTTCATAATGGAGTCGTCCTTTCTGAATGTTGGGAAAAATCCGGAAATCCGGTCTTGTGCCCCGAAACAAGAGTATAAGTGTTTGAACGGAAATTTTCAAGAAAATTCAAAAATCCTGTCGCATTTTTGGTTATAATCCATGTATTGTAAAGGAAAAGCAAAAAACGACGTATTTTCGCAAACAGAAAGGAATTTGACATGCCCATCGGATCCTCTACCTTATAAAAATCCTCCGCCGATGCCATGGTAAGCGCAAAACTGTCAAAAGTAATATATGCTGTATTGCCCACTTCCTCGTAACCGGGAACTTCGTCAGGATAATATTTAGATCTTGTTTTTTCCATTCTTTCTATATTGGCACTCAAATTTGATCGTGCAGGGCTGATGGCAGTATAATCGACAGGCCCTGTCAGATAGAAATATCCCCACCATTTTGAATGTATATCATCCATATAATGATGTTGGGGTCAAAAGATATTTTGCCCCCAACTGATGCCACGAATTGCTCTGTTGCTAAAGCAACTCTCGCAATTCTAAAACACTCACAATCCGCGCAATAGCGCTACTTGTTCGTGTTTTGCGGGTCATAACGTCATAATGCTTTTCAAACAAGTTTGAACGCATTATGACCTTTTGACCCTTGCATCATATAATTGATGAAGGAATACAATATTCCGGGGAATTTCTGATCCTTTCGCAAGGGTACACTTCTAACGGTTTCATAGCGACATTATTATGAGGATGTTTTGCAGGACAGGCCGTGATATAGTATGATAGACGTAACTGTTCGGAGCGGATCCATGACTGCCCCGCCCGCAGGGCAAGGGGAGCATGGAACCTGAACAGTTACGGGGAAGCATCGATCAGAGGGGAGCGGGAAAAGTAAGCCATGAGGGCGGATCTGAAAAGGCTGTGGCGAAGCAGAGGGATTAATATCATAGCCGTTTTATTAGGCATCGCGGCAAATTCGGTGCCGAGCTTTTTGATGACCCGGTTTGGAATACCGTTATATCTGGATACCATAGGGACGATCGGTGTATCTATATTGGGCGGGATGTTTCCGGGCATCGTCACGGCCGTGGCGACCAATACGGTATGCTCGCTTTTTGACAACAATATGATCTACTTCGGCTGCGTCAATGTGCTGATCGCGATATGGTCGGCATGGTTCGCCAAAAACAGATCATTCAAAAAGCTGAAGGATGCATGCCTGTTTGTCCTCGTTGCGGGCCTTGCAAGCGGCATCTCGGGAGCGGCGATCGAGTGGTGGCTGTCCGGGGATCCGGGCCGGTTTCTCCCATTCTTTGCACATTCCGCTTTTTTCAATGTTCTCGACAAGGGCCTTTCCCTTGGGGTGGCTCTTGCTGTTCTTCGCATCATCCCGAAGCCGGCTCAGGACCGGATCCGGAACAGCGGATGGAGGCAGCGCCCTTTATCTGCAGACGAGCTGAAGGATCTGGAGGAGATGGGCGACAGATCCATGTTTTCGCTGAAAAAGCGCCTGACGGTTTTACTGCTTCTGATGTCTTTCCTGCTTGTGGCGATCACGGGGGCGGTAGGCGCCCGGATCTATTTCAGCAATTCTATAAAGGACCGGGAGGAAAGGGCCAGAAACGCGGCGCGCTTTGCGGCAAAAGTCGTGGATGCGGACAGGGTCGACGAGTACATCCTTAAGGGCGAGGATGCGCCCGGGTATGCCGATACAGAGGAACTTCTCTATGACATCCGGGAGAACGCGTTCGACGTCAGATATTTATATGTGGTCAAGGTCGAAGAGGCCGGGAGCACCTATGTGTTTGACTTGGATGACAAGGAGGAGTATGCCGGCTACGCCAATGCGGACGATGACCTGCTGGGCTATGACCCGGGTTATTTTGAGCCGCTCGATGAAAGCCTGGAGCCATATATGGAGGATCTCCTCAGCGGCGAGGAGGTCCTTGTCGAAACGAGGGACGCGTGGGGCTGGATGGCGACGGCCTATCATCCTGTTCTGGACGAGGATGGAAGTCTTGTCTGTTATGCCTGCGCAGACACCACCTTTGACGCGCTGATCGATTATACGACGGATCTGTCCATCCGAATCATACTGATATTGAGCAGCTTTTTCGTGCTGATCCTCGCGTTCGGATTTAACATGACGAGGGTTCATGTGACCTATCCGACCAACAGCATTATCCTGGCGATCCGGGAGATCATCGAGGCGGGCAACGACCAGGAGAGGCTTGACAGGGCGCTGGAGAAAATACGGTCGATCGAGATCCATACCGGTGACGAGCTGGAAAAGGTCTATCATGCTTTTTGCGACATGGCTACCGAGCAGGTCGATCAGATCAGGGGCATCAGCATGCTTTCGGAAAACACCATGAAAATGCAGGACGGGCTCATCAATACCATGGCCGATCTGGTGGAAAACAGGGATTCCGATACCGGGTCCCATGTCCAGAAGACGTCGGCTTATGTGAAGATCATCGTCGAGGGGCTTAAGATGAAGGGGTACTATTCGGAAACGATCACGCATAAATTCATTTCCGACGTCGTCAGAAGCGCGCCGCTCCATGATATCGGGAAGATCAACATCCCCGACGATGTCCTTAACAAGCCGGGAAGGCTGAATCAGGAGGAATATGAGATCATGAAGACGCACACGGTCGCCGGAAAGAAGATCATGGAGAAGGCCATCGAGACTGTGGGCGGGGAGAATTACCTGATGGAAGCAAGGAATATGGCGGCTTATCACCATGAACGCTGGGACGGTACCGGCTATCCCGAAAAGCTCCGTGACGAGGAGATCCCTCTTTCGGCCAGGATCATGGCCGTGGCGGATGTGTTTGACGCGCTGACGTCCCGCAGGGTGTACAAGCCGGCTTTCCCGCTGGAAAAGGCCGTCCGGATCATCGAGGAGGGCTCGGGAAAGCAGTTTGATCCGAAGTGCGTGGAGGTTTTTCTCGAGGCGATGCCGCTGGTGAGGGATGTCCTGAAGAAGTATAACGGGGATGAGTATCCTGAGTTACTCTGACCGC
>JAILHF010000072.1 GCA_024696005.1 Lachnospiraceae bacterium
TCAGTCCCGAGCCACGCACTTCGCTGCGTGGCTACGGGCCGACGCTTGGGCTGGCAGGCTTGCCGCCCATCGGCGAAGCCGATTATGCATGGCGGCAAGCCAGTTACGTTCAGTGGCTGGCAAGCCACTGAACAGTAACACGAAAGGGGGTGGGCGGATCCCGTTTCGGGTCTGCGGACCTGTCACGTGTGCGAAAGCAAGCTTGTAAATGGCGGGTTCTTCGTGTATAGTGGTGCTTATGGATACGGACAGGATCATACAATACATGTCACAGATGGGGATAGCGCTGGACGAGGCTCAGGCCGCGGCTTTTGCGCGCTATTACGAAATGCTGGTCGAGACCAACAAGGTGATGAACCTTACCGCGATCACCGAGCCGGAGGAGGTGCTGGTCAAGCATTTTGCCGACAGTGTGTCGCCGGGGGCGGGCTTCGGTCAGAAAGGGGCGGCCGATCCCGGGCGTTCCGGGGCCAATGAACAACTTGTCTTCCCGTCCCCGGAGGACGCTTCCCTTCTGGACATCGGGACCGGCGCCGGTTTTCCCGCCATCCCGCTGAAGATCGCTTTCCCTTCCCTGCAGGTCACGATGATCGACTCGCTCGGCAAGCGTGTGGGCTTTCTGGAGCGCGTGATCGCGGAGCTTGGGCTGAGCGGGATCCGCGCCTTTCACGGGCGCGCCGAGGACCTTGCCCGCGACGCAGGCCATCGTGAGTCCTACGATTACGTGGTTTCCCGCGCGGTCGCGCACATGAGCGTGCTCGCGGAGTACTGCCTGCCTTATGTCAGGTGCGGTGGGTATTTCATTGCTTACAAATCCCAGGAATTCCTGAATGGGACCGAGCGGGAGGAATCCGCGAATGCGGTGGGACTGCTCGGCGGCACCATCGAAGAGGTGCGGCAGATCTGCCTGCCGGACAGCGATGCCCAGCGCTGCCTGGTCTTCATCAAAAAAGAAAAGCCCTGCCCGAAAAAATATCCCCGGAAAGCAGGCCTTCCTTCCAAAGAGCCGCTTTGAGCCGGCTCTTTGTGCTTCAGCTTTCCATATTCCGGGGCTTTCCCCGTATTTTTCATGGTAATCCGGTTTTTTCCCGTACATTACGCAGCTTACGGACCTATTTCCCGCTCCGGGCGCACAACTCTTCCTTCTGCGCTTTTGTCAGACGGTGTTTGATCTCCCATTCACGGCGCATGGCCATGCGCTTTGCTTCGGCGGGATCTTCCGACTCAAAAGACTCATAATGCGCAAGTGTACACGGTCTTCGCGAACGTGTACACTTTGCGCCTTTTCCTTCTCCGTTGTGTTCTTTCAGCCTGCGCTCCAGGTCGGTGGTCCAGCCCGTATACAGGCTCCCGTCCGCGCAGCGCAGGATGTAGGTATATGCTGTCATGAGGTGTTTCACCCGAATAAGTCTTCCCCGGTGATAGTATTCATTGCTATTCCGGCATACTTGTTTCTCTTTAATCCATTGACTGTTACCAAAGTGATATGCATGGATTTTTTTGCGGCCGTTTCCTGTTGAAAAGTAACCAGCCTTCTTTGCAGTTTTTCATATTCTTCCGCTGTGATCTCGTATGGATCATTGGAATATTTCATCTCACACAGATTGACAACCCCATCACTTCTGTCTATCAGCAGATCGATCCGGGCACCGTTTTTTTCACTTTTCCATGCATATTCCTCACTCTCAACTCCACTGACCCCAAGTGCCTGTTTTATCTCATGAACATGATTCAATGCCACCATCTCGAAAGCATTTCCTCTCCAGGCGTTATAGCTCGGAGTATTTACATACTTCATCCATGAAGACCCTTCTTTTTTTTCCGAGCCAAAATTGTGATGAAAAGCAACAAACGGGTCTATCAACTGATAGATCGCATCATTTTTCTCTTTGGCATAGTTTCTGTATTTCCTGATAAAACCGCATTCACATAATTCCCTGAGACTCTTGGTCAGTCCCTCTCCGCCACCAATCTCTTTTACAGAAGCCAGCTCCGTTCTCGTCATGCCGCATTTACGTGAAGACAATTCTTTCAGGATCGCCATGTGTTTTTCCGGATTTTTATACAAAGACCTGAACAGAATATGATATTCATCGTGAAGATCCCCATACTCCTTAAAAAACAATTCCTCTATGTTCTGTACAACACTCAGCCTCGGATCTATCATGTTCAGATAAAACGGAATGCCGCCAAACGCCATATAACAATCGATGATCTGCGATTCCGGCAAAGATATTCCATTATGTTCCAACAATTCCTTGCATTCTTTCAAACAAAACGGCAACAACCTTATCCGCCTGGTTACCCGGTTATGAAATCCCTTTTTCCCTTCCAAAAGATTGTCAATGATCCAGGATGTTGCTGATCCGCATGCGATCAGCAATAAATCTTCACAGCTTGATCCCCAGGTATTCCAGAAAAAATCCAACGCACTCTTAAAATCTGACCTGGCCGTATCCATCCACGGCAACTCATCCAAAAATACCACTATTTTGTTATTTACAGGCTCACGGCGCACACTCGGAGAGCACAGCAGACTTTTTAATCTGCCGAAAGCTTCATACCAATCTTTGGGTACGGTTTTATCCGTATCCCCATACTCTTTCAAACTGGTGTAAAACGCCCGTAATTGTCCGGCCGTTTTCTCATCAGTCACACCTGTCGCGTAAAATGCGAATCGATGCTTAAAAAACTCCTTTATGAGATATGTTTTCCCGATGCGCCTGCGTCCGTAAACCACAACAAACTCCGCCCGTTTCGAAAGAACACATCTTTCTATTTCATTACATTCCCTTTTTCGTCCAATGATCTTCATATCTCTTCTTTTACCGCTATAATCTGTCAGAATCCTTGTTTTTATATGTATTTTGGCAGATTATAGATGCTTTTCTATCTATAATCTGCCAAAATTATAGCATTCATTCCGTCAGGGTGTCAAGACGGGTGAAATGAAAATGATGCACTTTTGTTTCTGCTGTTTTAATCCTGCAGGATCTGCTGCAGCGAGTTTTCCACGCTTTCCGCCACATCCTTCATGACGCTGACGGAAGCCGCCGTCTGCTCGGCAGAAGCGACCAGCGTGGTGGCTCTGCCGTTCACGATCTGTACGATCTCGCTCAGCTTGCCTGCTTCCTCGACCAGGCGCTCGATCGTCTCCTTGATGTCCTTGTTGTTTGCGTTGCTGTCGTCGGCCGTTGCCTTGGAATCCTCTGCCAGCTTCTTGATCTCGTCAGCGACCACCGCAAAGCCTCTGCCGGCTTCGCCTGCGCGTGCCGCCTCGATGGATGCGTTCAGGGCCAGCAGGTTTGTCTGGGACGAGATCGCGATCACGGCCGAGTTGTTGGCCTCCAGCTTGTTCAGGTATGCCTCGATCGTGTTGAGCACCTGCTTCAGCTCGGTCGCAAACTTCTCCACGTCGGACATCTCCTCCGAAATGCCGGAGGTCTGAAGCGCGTTGTCCGCGCTGGTCCCTTCGATCTGCCCGATGGATTCCTTCAGGGTGCCGAAGTTCTCGCCGATCTCTTCCGCCAGGGCGAGCTTCTTCTCGCGCATCTCATCCTGCGTGCGCTGCACCTCTTCGGTCAGCTCCAATGCCTTGTCCTTTTCCTCGTATGCACGGTCCTTGATGTAGTGTATGCAGTTGTGGATATGGTTGAAGCCGTTGTAGATCGCGATCGCCATTTCTCGGCAGGATTCGTATCCGCAGCAGCCGCAGTCGATCATGCGCTTCTCTTTGGTGTCTTTCTTCAGTTTGGTATAGATCTCCTCGAGCTCGCGCGCCGAAGGGATCTTGCAGGAACACTTCGCGCTCCTGTCCGTGTACTTGCGCAGGAAATCGTTCAGGTCGAGGGAGGCAAACTGCTTGTTGAGCGCTTCCAGCCTCTTTGCGGGCGTCAGTTCGCGGCCCCAGGCCGATTTCTTGGACGAATTCTTGCTGTCGGCCTTGATCCTCTGGATGGCCATGAACACATCTTCCGACATCCTGGCGCGCGCTTCCGTACCGGGACCGTAGAGACAGCCATTCGTGCAGTTCAGCGCATCCACGAAGAGGTAAGGTGTGTTGCCGGCCTTCAAAAGCTCTTTGTTGCGCTGCAGATATTCGTACATGTGATGCTCGCCTTCCATCTGACGGACCAGCGCATCCTCGCCCAGAAGCCAGTACACGTTTTCCTTCAGTCCGCCGGGCATCGGATAAATGGAACCCAGGCCGTATTCGATCTCGTCCTTGAAAGGCGTCGCGCCGCTCACCGGATGCTCCTTCAGATAGTTCACCAGATGGGTGAAGGTGAGGTTGTAGGAAACATAGCCCTTGTTGTTCGGGTCGTCGATCTCGTTCTTCTTGGCGATGCAGGGGCTGATGAACGCAAGCTTGTCGTTCACTTTCATGTATTTGTTCAGATAGACAGCCGCGCACATCATCGGCGACTGGACCGGCATCAGCTTCGGGATCAGCTCCGGCGTGTAGCGCTCGATGTAGCCCACCACGGCCGGGCAGGGCTGCGAGATGCCGCCGTAGAAACGGCGCTCGGTGATGTATTTGATATAAGCCCAGGTGGTGATGTCGGCTCCGAAGGAAACGCTGATGAATCGGTTCACGCCCAGCTTTTTCAGCATTCCGAGGTATTTTTCGTAATCCCTGGGGTAATTGGCCAGGAAAGCAGGCGCGATGAGAACCGAGATCTTCACGCCCTTCTTCAGATCCTCAAAGAAAGTTTCCACGTCGTCGATGTACTCTCTTGCACCATGCTCGCATACGTCCAGGCATGCGCCGCAGGCAATGCACCTCTCCTCGTCCACATCGATCACGTTACCCCTGCCCTTTTCGACAGCGACATTCGCCCCCATGCTGCTGCAGGCTCTGATGCAGCGGTTACATCCTATGCATTTGTCATTTGTTCTTACAAGTCCCATCCTGTCACCTCCGTGATGTCTTACGTTCATCGTCCGGACGCTGAACGTAACACGCTTGCCGCCATGCAAAATCGGCTTCGCCGATAGGCGGCAAGCCTGCTAAGCCGGTTACCGGCCCGTAGCCACGCAGCGGAGTGCGTGGCTCGGGACTAAACAGTACTCTTTGACGTACAATTAGTCGCGATTAATTGAATTGTATCGCATTTTTGCAGCTTTTTCAATTAGCTTCTTGAGGATTGAGGTTTTCAGAGGGAGGTATGCGCGGTTCCGGGCTAACACATCCCCTATTTGGGGGCTACTGTGGTAGCTGCGGGGGCTTCTTCTACTTTAGCTGAGTTTGTTCGAGAGCCGAGATTTTTCACGCCTTTCCTTCGATCCCGTTCACAACCCCCCCGGTTACGGCAGTGTTCATAAGACAGTAACGCAAAATGAGCACTGTCGCGGTGGATTGGCAAAAAAAGAAGAAGTCTGAAAGGAACATACCTTCCAGACTTCCTTACGTCCAACATTTAGGGGGGCGCCAAGGCACATTTTTCTCTGCCAGGATCTTTGATGCCGTACTTCCTGCAGGTCCAGCTCCGATAACAATAACATCAAACATTACCTAAATCCTTCTGGTTTTTGTGTCAAACCGTTTTCAGCCGGTTCAACAATTCTGCTACAACCCCCGGATCATCTATTAAGGAAATGCCAAAACATTTCTTCCCAGCATCCTTAATGGAAGCCCCTATATGATACGCCGTC
>JAILHF010000073.1 GCA_024696005.1 Lachnospiraceae bacterium
GTTCAGTCCCGAGCCACGCACTTCGCTGCGTGGCTACGGGCCGACACTTGGGCTGGCAGGCTTGCCGCCCATCGGCGAAGCCGATTATGCATGGCGGCAAGCCAGTTACGTTCAGTGGCTGGCAAGCCACTGAACAGTAACGAATTTACAGCCCGGACAGGAATTCTTCGATGAGACGGTTGACCTGTTCGGGTTGATCGTCATTGGAATTGTGGGCAGCGTCTTTCACCCATTTCACGGAAGTGTTCAGCTCTTTTGCCCATTGTTCATTGTACTGCTTCACCCTTCCGGTGATGTCGAATTCACCGACGATGAGCAGCGTGGGGCAGCTGATCTGCAGGTCGCAGTTGTCCTCCAGAAATCCGGCAAAGCCGATCCCCATCAGATGACAGAGTTCGTTTTTTTCGTAGACCGAAAGCATGTCCTCCATGTTCCGGCGGGCACGCTCTTCACGTGCGGTCTGTTTCGCGATGGCCTTTTTCAGCGCTTTTTCCGGATAAAGACGGGACATCCATTCCACCTGTCTGAGCCACCATCTGTCGGACTTCGAATAATACTTTTCACCAAAGGGCGTGCTGTCCAGGGAAACAAAGGCTTTCACGCGTTCCGGCGCACGCTTGAGCACGGACTGGGTGATGAAACCGCCCATGGACTGCCCGATGAAGACTGCTTCGGCGATCCCCAGTTCATCCAGGATCCGGATCAGGGCGTTGGCGGCTTTTTCGTAGGTGAAGTCTTTGAAGGGACGTGACAGGCCGTGCGCGGGAGCGTCCCAGGTGATCACGTTATAACGATCGGAAAAATGGCCGAGCTGCTGTTCGAACAATTGATGACTTGCGGTCAGGCCGTGCAAAAAGAGCAGGCTGAGCCTGTCGGGACGGATCTCCCCGGAGATCCAATAGCGGATGTTTCCGGATTCGGTTTCGAGTGTTTTTTCGATCATGCTGTCATTATACATCCCTGCAGGCACCGCGCGCAAGGTAAATGGACTTTTTCTCCTTCCCGTGATAAACTATTGCTTTAGTTGTTGAATGCCGCGGGATCTGTGACATGATGCGAAAATAATCTGTCGGAGAGTATGGAAGAAAATGATTTACGAAAATATTCTGGAAGCGATGGGCAATACGCCCATGATCCGTCTGAATCACATGACGGAAGAGAACGATGCCCGCATACTGGTAAAATACGAAGGACTGAACGTCGGCGGTTCCATCAAGACGCGGACCGCTTTTCAGATGATCGAAGCGGCGGAGGAGGAAGGGCTCCTTAACAGCGATTCCGTCATCGTCGAACCGACCAGCGGAAACCAGGGGATCGGCCTGGCGCTTGTCGGTGCCGTGAAGGGATACCGCGTGATCATCATCATGCCGGATTCGGTGAGCGCGGAACGGCGCCTTTTGATCAGGCAGTACGGTGCCGAGCTGATGCTGATCCATGATGATGACAACATCGGCGAATGCATCGACCGCTGCATCGAGACCGCAAAGAAGCTTTGCAGGGAAAACAAAAACTATTACATGCCGGACCAGTTTTCCAATCCGGATAATACGAAAGCGCATCTTCTGCATACCGGCAAAGAGATCCTGGCCCAGGTAGACGGCCCGATCCACGGCTTCTGCTCCGGGATCGGAACCGGAGGGACCATCAGCGGGATCGGAAGAGCATTGAAGGAAAAGAATCCGGACATGCTGATCTGGGCGGCGGAACCCGAGAACGCGGCCATACTGTCCGGCGGATCCATCGGTTCCCATCTGCAGATGGGGATCGGAGACGGCCTGATCCCGCCGATCCTCGACCGCGACATCATCAGCCGCATCGAGCTTGTTTCGGATGAAGAGGCCATAGAGACCACGAAGAAGCTGATCCGCGCGGAAGGGATCCTCTGCGGGATCTCGAGCGGAACGAATGTATGCGTTGCGATCCGGATGGCAAAGCTGCTCGGAAAAGGACATACGGTCGTTACCGTTCTGCCGGATACGGGAGAGCGTTATTTCAGCACCGAACTGTTTCAATGAAACGCTTCGCAGGGAAGACGAAAGCACATGACGGATGAATGGACAAGAGCAAAAGAGCAGCTGGTTGCGGCAGTCAGGCAGCTCGGCTTTCCCGGGGAACTGGGAGAGCAGATCGCAAAACAGCTCGGAAGCCCGAAAGCGATGGGCAGGATGACGGCATATCTGCACTGCGAAAAACCGAAAAGTGCGGAAGTGATCGTGGACGAGATGCTGGCGATCTGTTCGGACATCGACCGCTGGAGGGAGAAAAAGGCGGCTGAGGAAGCGAATGCAAGGTACAACGAGATCCTGTATCACGGAATCGGAACGGGGGACGGAGATGACTGAAAATATCGAAGTGTTCAAACACAACAGCATTCGGATCAAAGCCATGTGCGGCAATCTCTACATCGATCCCTTTGAGCTTGAGGAATGCCCGAAGGATGCGGCCTGCATCTTCATCACCCACGATCACTACGATCATTTTTCTCCGAAGGACATTGAAAAAGCCGCCTGCGCCGATACGATCCTGGTGGTCCCGGAGAAGATGGAAGCGAAGGCGCGCACGGTGCAGGATCTGGTCGGAAAGATCGTGACGGTCAAGCCCGGAACCTTCCACGAGATCGGCGGTCTGGAAGTGGAAACGGTCCCTGCCTATAACATCATGAAGCCTTTTCATCCGAAAAAAGCGGGGTGGGTCGGCTACGTCCTGCATGTCAACGGAAAGCGCATCTATGCTGCCGGGGATATCGATGCGATCAGGGAAGCGGCTGCCGTGAAATGCGATGTGGCGCTGGTCCCGATCGGAGGCTTTTATACGATGGACGCAAAGAAAGCCGCGGAACTGATCAATGCGATGCATCCGTCCGTGGCCATCCCGGTCCATTACGGAGCCATCGTCGGAAAGCCGGAAGATGCGGAAGTTTTTGCGCAGAATGTTAAGGCGCCGATCCGGACCGAGATCAAGATCAAATTCTAGGGAGGGTGTGACCATGCCGAACAGTCTGTTTTTGAAGATCATGCCGATCATCGTGGCAGTGCTTCTTGTGACCGCACTCATCGTCGTCTTCCTCGCATGGAAGAGAAAGGAAAAATACATGAAGCTGGGAGAATTGAAGAACTTCTCATACAGTCCGGGATATTGCGACATGCTCGGCGAAAGCCATTCCGCGGAGCTGCGGAATGGCGGGGACGGAAGCTGGACTCTGATCTCTTATGACCGGCAGGAGCACAGCGAACCCCTGATCAAAACGACCTATGCCGTTTCGGAAGAAGAGGTCCTCCGTTTCGAGGAGTATCTGAAAGAGAAGAAGATCGCATCTCTGGACGGGCGGAAGGACAGCGATGATTTTGCAACGGATTACAGTCCCTGGAGTTATCGCCTTCTTTATGACAACAGCTCCGTGGGAGGAGAGAAAAACGCGGAATACGCGATCCGGGAATTCCGGAAATATTCGGATGCGGACAAGGCATTGCTGAAGGAACTGGGAGAACGCTGGAAAAGCCTTTTCGGGGAGAAGATCTCGGAAGAGCCGGAGGAGTGACGCGGCCTGCCGCACGCTAACGTTGCCGGGCGGAACTTCTTCAGTGCACCGGATCCGGGTGTATTGAAAAAGCCTTCCGCAGCCTATATAATAAAATCGGATACAGGAATTTCTTGCGAAGGGGGAAAAAAGATGACGAGTGGGGTTGCTACTTTAATATTCGGACTGATCTTTGCGGCAGTGGGCTTCGGCGTGATGTGCATCGGCATATTCAAGCCGCCCGGAACGGTGGTCGAGAACGCGGGCATCGCGCTGGTCGCCGGACTGATCTTCGGTGTGATCGGACTGATCGTGCTGGGCAGAGGCGTTCTGGATCTGGTCAGGTATCTTACCGCGATCAAAAACGGAACCCGTTACGCGGCCAAGGTCTGGAAGCATGATCTGGATTACAGCATAAGGATCAATGACCATCCCGCGATCCTTCTGGTTGTCCGTTATTTTGACAACAACGGACGCCTGCACGAGGAATCCCTGAGCACGGGAACAACGAATCAGCATAAATTCCCGCTCGGACAGACCGTCCGGGTGGTGGAATACGAAGACCGGGTATATCTGCTCACCAAAAAAGCGGAGCCTGTCAGGGTCGACAGGGAAGAGGAGCTGCTGAGCGCGGCGGCCGTTCCGGAGGTATCCATTACCACCGTGATCGTGGAGAGAACAGCCGCAAGCACCGCCCGCACGGACAATGCGATGGTAAAGATCGCGGGTGCGCTGACGGGCATGGATGAGGATCAGGTGCGGATGCGTGCAAACGCCAACGGTTATGTCTTTCAGGGGCAGCAGGCTCCCGCCTATACCGCGGGGGGCGGATATGCAGGTGCCGGCCCGTCTTCACCCGCCATCGAAGTGGCCTGTCCGTCCTGCGGTTCCGTCATGGCGGTATTGCCGGGAACAAAAGTACAGTGCTCCTGCGGAAGACAGTTCTCGCTTACGCAGGATCACATGATCGTATAAAATGAACGTCCGATCATGAAACTGATCTTCAGACAGATGAAAAAGCACTGGAAGCCGGTAGCGCTGGCCATCCTGATCAAGTTTCTCGGATCGGTCAGTGAGCTCTCGCTTCCTTACATACTCGAGTACATCATCGACGAGGTCGTCCCTTCGGGTGTCCTGGCGATGGTGCTCCTTTGGGGTTCGCTGATGTTCGTGACGGCTGTTGTGTTCCGGGCATTGAACGTCGTTGCGAACAAAAGGGCCATCGATAACGCGCACAGGATCAGCTACGAGATCCGCCAGGAACTCTTCGAAAAGACGATGAATCTTTCGGGGACACAGTTTGATTCGCTTACGCTCCCCAGCCTGATCTCCCGCATGACAAGCGACAGTTATAACGTGCAGAGTGCCGTGGCGCAGCTGCAGAGCCTTTGCGTGCGTTCGCCCATGATGCTGCTCGGCGGCCTGATCATGACCATGTTCATGGATCTGAAGCTGTCTCTGGTCCTGCTCCTTCTGATGCCTGTTCTGATCCTGGTCATCTATGTCATTTCTTCAAAGGGCATCCCCCTGTATTCCGTAGTCCAGAAAAAGCTCGATGTGGTGGTTCGCGTGATGCGCGAAAACATCACCGGCATCCGCGTGGTCAAGGCGCTGAGCAAGGAGGACTTCGAGAAAAGACGTTTCGCGGAGAGCAATCATGAGCTGACCGGGAGCGATGTCACGGCGGCAACCGTCATGGCGATGCCCGGTCCCGTCATCCAGTTTCTTCTGAACATCGGCCTGTCGGTCGTCGTTTTTGTGGGCGCCTGGCGCGTGAACATCGGCGAGATCAAGCCCGGTGTGATCCTGGCGTTTCTGACCTATTTCAACATGATCACGATGGGCGTCATGGGACTCAGCAGGATCTTTATCACCATGAGCAAGGCCAGCGCCAGTGCGAACCGCATCGCGGAGGTGCTTGCCGCGGACACGGATGAAGAAATTTCCGGAGAAGCCGACGGGGAAGCCGGCTGCGAAGAGGGCGGAGAGCACATCCGTTTCGAGCACGTATCCTTCAGCTACGGAAAGCAGGATGCGGATGAGGCCGGAGACGCTGCGGATTTCGGCGGTGAGACGCGCGAAAAGGCGCTTTCCGACATTTCCTTCACCATGAAAAAGGGCGAAACGCTCGGGATCATCGGGCCTACCGGCTGCGGCAAGTCCACGATCGTAAATCTCCTGATGCGCTTTTACGAGACGGACGAAGGCCGCATCCTGATCGACGGAAAGCCCGTTTCCGCATACGGGAAGGATGAACTGCGCCGGAAATTCGGCACTGTCTTCCAGAATGACATGATCTTTCAGAACACGCTGTACGAAAACGTTGATTTTGAACGCAGGCTGGATCCGAAGGCGATACGCAGCGCCGTGGAGGATGCCTGTGCCGCCGAATATGTGGACAGTCTGGAAAAGGGCCTGCAATATGAGGCCAGCATCAAGGGCGCGAACCTCTCCGGCGGCCAGAAGCAGCGCATGCTTGTCGCAAGGGCGCTGGCCGGGGATCCCGACATCCTGATCCTCGATGACAGCTCCTCTGCGCTGGATTACAGGACGGATGCGGCGATGCGCAAGGCCATCCTGGAGCATCACCCCGATTCCACGCTGATCTTGATCGCGCAGCGCGTATCGAGTGTGATGAACATGGACAGGATCCTGGTGCTGGATAACGGAAAGTGCATCGGTTACGGAACGCACGAGGAACTGATGCAGAGCTGCAGGGATTATCGCGAGACATATGAGGTGCAGATGGGCGCCATGAGCTGAGACACCGCATTTTGCGGGCAGGTGTAACAGATCCGGAAGGAGAGCGGGAAATGCCGGGACCGGGAGATCGGGGCGGAAAAAAAGAAAAGCCGAAGGACGCCAGGGGTACGCTTTTGCGCATCCTGCGCTATCTTTCGAAATATAAGTGGATCATCTTCCTGCTTTTTTTGTGTGCGATCATCAGCAACGTCGGAAACCTCCTGGGGCCGCGCTTTGCCGGAAAAGCCATCGGCGTGGCGGAGGAAGGCTGCAAAAAGGGAGTGGGGCAGGTGGACATGGACCTGGTGCTCCATTACACACTGCTCATGCTGGCGGCCTATGTGGGCTCCAACATCCTGGGCTTTCTGGTGAACGTGTGCATGACGCGCGTGGGAAAACGCGTTGCGGAGCAGCTCAGGCAGGATGTGTTCGAAAAACTCATGAAGCTTCCGGTCGGCTATTTTGACCGCAATCAGGCCGGCGACATCATCAGCCGCGTTTCCTACGACATCGACGTGGTCTCGACCTGTCTTTCCACGGATGTGATCCAGATCCTCACCAGCACGATCACCGTGGCCGGCAGTTTCATCATCATGTGCACGATCTCGGTCCCGCTGGTTCTGTGCATGATCTTTACCATCCCGCTTTCGATCTGGTACACCAGGCACATGGGAAAGATCACGCGTCCGCTTTATTCCAAACGGAGCAGCGCGTACGGTGTGATGAACGGATACGCGGAGGAGATGTTTACGGGACAGAAGACCATCCTTGCCTATGCCTGTGAGGACAGGATGTCCGAAAAGTTCAGCAAGATCAACCGCGGCGCGGCGGAAGCCTACCGGGATGCCGACGGTTACGGCATGCGGATGGGGCCCACGATCGGCATGATCTCCAACCTGGGCCTGGCTGCCATCGGCATGGGCGGTTCGCTGCTTTACATGAAGGGCATCGTCGGCCTTGAGCAGATCTCCAGCTTCATCCTATACAGCCGCAAATTCTCGGGACCGATCAACGAGATCTCGAACATCATCAACGAACTCTTCAGCGCGCTGGCAGCAGGGGAGCGCGTGTTCCGCCTTCTGGACGAGCCCGAGGAGACGGCGGATCTGCCCGAAGCGCGGGAACTTTCGGACTGCCGCGGCGAGGTGGCTGCGGAGCACGTGGCCTTCGGTTATGTGCCGGAGAAGACGATCCTGCACGACCTGAGCTTTCAGGCGCTTCCCGGCCAAACCATCGCGATCGTCGGGCCAACCGGCGCCGGCAAGACCACGATCATCAATCTGCTGATGCGTTTTTACGATGTCAATTCGGGCGAAATCCGCGTGGACGGCGAAGAATACAGGCAGTATGCGATGGAGAGCCTGCGAAAGAATTACGCGATGGTCCTGCAGGATACCTGGCTCTTCCAGGGCACGATCTTTGACAATATCGCCTACGGCAAGGAGGACGCCACGAAAGAGGAAGTGGTGAGGGCCGCGAAAGCCGCCAAGATCCACGACTACATCCTCAAGCTGCCCAAGGGCTACAATACCGTCATCTACGAGGACGGCGGAAACATCTCGAAGGGGCAGAAACAGCTGCTGACCATAGCGAGAGCCATGCTCTATGATACCAACATGCTCATACTCGATGAAGCGACCAGCAACGTGGATACCAACACGGAGCGGCAGGTGCAGAAGGCGATCCGCAGCCTGATGAAGGGAAAGACCAGCTTTGTCATCGCGCACCGACTCAGCACGATCCAGAACGCGGACCGCATCCTGGTCGTCAATAACGGCGATGTGGTCGAACAGGGCGACCACGATGGTCTGATGGAGCAGAAAGGCTTTTATTACAGGCTGTACGCGAGCCAGTTTGAATAAAATATCCCACTTTACAAAATCGAACATATGTTCTATACTTCAAGAACGAGGTGGTAGAGTATGGGACAGAATGTGCCTGCTCTTGTAGCAGTGGATGTGATATGCCAGCATAGCAAAGACGGCGCCATCGTGCCCATCCGGATACGTGTGACGGACGAGGACGGCCTGAAGCAGGCGTTTACGATCAAGGAATACCGGGAATTGCCGCAGCAGGGCGCACGCACGATGCCCGACGGGGTCTATGTCACGGATCATACCATGATCTTTGAGTGCAAGATCGTGATCTTTGAGCGGCTGCGCCTGATACGCCTGTATTATGAACCTGCGCAGATGATATGGAGGATGACAGGCTGAGACGGGCGGGGCCGTTTGCGGAAAACTATGGTCATTTCGGAAAAATGTGATATAATGGTGCGGATTCCGAACGGGGAGGAAAGAGCCCCGTTCTTATATGAAAACGGATGATCACGAGAGGTAAAAAAGATGACACAATCACGTACACACAATTGCGGAGAATTGAGACAGGCGGATGAGGGCAAGACCGTCACGCTTGTCGGCTGGCTGGAGAACCTGCGCGAGGTGGGCGGAAACCTGGCGTTTGCGATCCTGCGCGACTTTTACGGCACCACACAGCTGGTGGCGGAGGACGAGGACATGGTCCGCAGGTTCAAGGATATCACCAAAGAGTCCACGATACAGATCGAGGGCACGGTAAGGGAGCGCAGCAACAAGAACCCCAAGATCCCCACGGGCGACATTGAAGTGGTGCCCACCGCCGTCACGGTGCTCGGGCGCAACCGCAACAACGAGCTTCCGTTCGAGATCAACCGCAGCAAGGAAGCGGACGAGAACCTTCGCCTGAAATACCGTTATCTGGATCTGCGCAATCCCGAGGTAAAGAACAACATCGTGCTCCGCTGCAAGGTGGTCGCGGAGCTCCGCAGGCTGATGACCGAGGAAAACTTCCTCGAGATCACCACGCCGATCCTGACGGCTTCCTCGCCGGAGGGCGCCAGAGACTATCTGGTACCGGCCAGAAAGCATCCCGGAAAGTTCTATGCACTGCCGCAGGCACCCCAGCAGTTCAAGCAGCTGCTCATGACCTCCGGCTTTGACCGCTATTTCCAGATCGCGCCCTGCTTCCGTGATGAGGATGCGAGAGGCGACCGCACGCCCGGCGAGTTTTACCAGCTCGACATGGAAATGGCCTTTGCCGACCAGGAGGATGTGCTGGCGGTATTGGAAAAGGTCCTTGTGCCCGTCTTTGAAAAGTACGGCATCTATAAAAAGATCACGCCGGCGCCTTTCAAGCGCATTCCTTTCCTTGAGGCCATGGAGAAATACGGTACCGACAAACCCGACCTCCGCATCGACCTGGAGCTGCAGGACGCAACGGAGCTGCTGAAGGGCATCGGTTTCGGACCCTTCGAGGAGAGCGCCGATACCAGGATCAAGGCCGTTGTGGTCTCCGATTTCAAGGCGACCCGCAAGCAGATCGACCAGCTGGTCGCGGATGTGGAAGTGCAGACCGCGCGCAAGACCTTCTGGTTCCGTCTGGACGAGAATAACGAGATCGTGGGCGGCATATCCAAGTTTGTGCAGCCCGTCAAGGATAAGGTGATCGAGGGCCTGGGACTGAAGCCCGGCGATTTTGTCGGCCTGGCAGCAGGCGATCTGGGCACGGCACAGAAGACCGCAGGCGTTCTGCGCTCGAAGCTGGGCCTGCTCTGCCCCGAGCACATGGAAAAAGAACAGTATCAGTTCTGCTGGATCGTGGATTTCCCGATGTACGAGATCGGCGAGGAATCCGGCGAGCTGGAATTCTGCCACAACCCGTTCTCGATGCCCAACGGCGGACTCGAGATCCTCGAAAAGGCAGCGAAGGGCGAGGTGGATCCTTTGAGCATCACGGCCTTCCAGTACGATCTGGTCATCAACGGTTATGAATCCGCTTCCGGAGCCGTGCGTAACCACGATCCCGAGATCATGGTCAAGGCTTTTGAAATGGTAAGACTGGGCGAGGACGACGTGAAGGCAAAATTCCCCGCCATGTACAACGCATTCACCTACGGAGCACCCCCTCACGCGGGAGCCGCTCCCGGCGTGGATCGCATGATCATGCTCCTTACCGGAGAAGAGTCCATCCGCGAGGTCATCACCTTCCCGATGAACAAAAACGCAGCCGATCTGATGATGGATGCGCCTTCGACCGTGAGCGACAAGCAGCTGGATGAGCTTCATCTCAAGTGTGTGGTCCCGGAAGACGAAAAGGAAGAATAAACAGGATAGTGTGTGTGAAAAGCGCCGGGATCTCCCGGCGCTTTTTTTTTGCGGCAGCAAGCCGGCAAGCGGCTTTTTTTCTGCGTTGCAGCAGCGCAGGGACCAACGATCCGGCAGAACTGAATTTGGGAATCATTCGCAAATTGGTTGACAAAGGAAAAAGCGCGGGCTATAATCGGGAATGGTTCTCAAATTGGGAGCCGCTGAGATATCCGTAGATCAGGGAGTGGCGGCAATGCCGAATGCAAAGAAAACAAAGCTCATAAGCCTTATTTCCTGCATGATAAGCATGCTCTTGTGTGTGCTTGCCCTGCTTTCCTCTTACTATGTCGCAATGGAGACCGGGCATGTCTGCGAAGAGGAAGAGTGTCACATCTGCGCCTGTCTGGAGCTCTGCGAAGCGGTACTCCACCAGCTGGGAACTTCGATCCCCGTGGTGGTGGCTGTCCTGTTACCGTTCATTCTGTTTTTATCTGCCGATGTCGCAGGCAAAGACATCTTCGTAAGGCAGACGCCTGTCAGTAAAAAGATCCGCCTGAACAATTGAATCCTTTTTGATCTTCATGTCAACTGATCTGAAGGGAATCATCATCCCTTTCTTTTTGCGTGGGAAAGAGGCCGATCTGCCGGACGGCAGATCACGGGAGTGCCTCATGGACCGGTGCGGAAAAGGATGATGGTCTGTAGTCATGATCTCAAAATTTCAGAAAATCGGAGGAAAATAACATGAACAAAAAAAGGATACTCGCGGTATTATCGGCCGTATTTTTGACGGCATGCGGCGGAGCAGACCCCGCAACACTCAGCAAGGTTTCCGCAGGGGGCGTAACGCCCGCGGCCGGGGAAGCAGCAACGGAAAAAACGGCAGAAACGGAAGACGCCGTCGCTCCCGTAAAAGAGGAAGTGATCGCAGCGATCAATTCCGAGCCGGGTTCCGGTTGGGATCCGGTCACCGGATACGGGCAGCGTTACGATCCCATCCTGCAGAGCACCCTGACGAAAGCCTACGGCGGCGAGATCAGCAACGATCTGGCGGAAGAGTATTTCGTCAGCGATGACGGTCTGGACTGGACGTTCCGGATCAGGGACGATGCGTATTTTTGCAACGGGGAAAAGCTTGTGGCAGGCGATGTGGCGTTTACCTATGAAGCGGTGCGTGACGGCGGAACGAGCCTGGATCTCAGCAATATCCGGGATGCGGAAGCGATCGATGATACAACGGTCGTGTTTCATCTCAACAGTCCTGATTACACCTTCCTTTACACGACCTATAAGGTCGGCATCGTTCCGGAAGCGCATTATGACGGGAATTACGGCGAGAACCCGATCGGATCCGGTCCGTTCAAACTGGTGGAGTGGGAAAAAGGACAGCAGTGCATCTGGGAGTACAACGAATACTACTATGGCAAGGAGCCTTCGATCAAGCGCATCGTGCTCCTGTTCATGGATGACGATGCAGCGTTCATGGCAGCACAGCGCGGGGACGTGGATCTGGTCTATACCAATCAGAATCTCGCAACGCAGACGATCGACGGATACCGCATGGAAGCCATCGAATCCATCGATAACTACGGCATCATCTTCCCGACGACCATGGATGAAGGCAAGACCTCCGAAGACGGCCGTCCGGTCGGAAACAATGTGACCGGCGATGTGAACATCCGCCGTGCGCTGAGCGTGGGGATCGATCGTGAAGCCCTGATCCGGGATGTGTTCAACGGATACGGGATCGCGTCCTATTCGATGTGTGACACGATGCCCTGGTTCAACGAGGAGACGGCGCTCAACGCCGAGAACTCCGGAACGGACAAGGCAATCGCCATCCTGGAAGAGGGAGGCTGGATCGACACGGACGGAGACGGCGTGCGTGAGAAGGACGGGTTGAAGGCGGAATTCACACTCTTTTATACGGCAAGCAATGCCAACCGCCAGGCAATGGCAATGGCGATCGCGGAGCAGGCAAAGGCACTGGGGATCGCGATCTCGCCGGAAGGCGGCGCCAATGCCGATTTCAATGACCGTCTGTTTACCACGCCCTATATGTTCGGCCGCGGCGATTATACCCCGAACGAGTTTTATCTGATGAATTCCACCAATACCAGAGGTGCGGGCTGGAGCAATTCGAGCTTTTATTCCAATCCCGATGTGGACAGGTACATGGAACTCGCAATGGGCAGCAGGGATTTGGAAGATGTGTACAAATACTATAAGCTCGCGCAGTGGGACGGAAAGAGCGGAGCCAGTCTGATCGGCGACGCGCCTGCGGCATGGTATGTGCGCGCGGATCACTGCTATTTTGTGCGCGACGGCTTAAACATCGGCAATCAGCCGGTCCAGCCCCACTGCGCGAACGGACAGGTAGCGCTCAGCAATATCTGTGACTGGTACTGGGAGTAAAGGCAATGCTTAAAAAATTAACGGCAAGTGTTTTAAAAGCTGTGCTGCTTTTGGTGACGGTCAGCATCGTGACCTTTTCCATGGTGGAGATCTCGCCGATCGATGCGGTGGAATCCTATGTGGGAGAGGCTGCCGTTACCGCCGAACAGCGTGCACAGATAGAAGTGTACTGGGGGCTCGATGAGCCCCCTCCGGTACGTTATGTGAAATGGGCTGCCAATCTGCTCCGCGGAGACATGGGAGTATCGATGATCTATCGGAAGCCCGTGATAGATGTGATCGCGGAACGTTTTCAGTTATCACTCGTACTGATGGCGGCATCGTGGATCCTCTCGGGTGTGATCGGTCTGCTGCTGGGGATCCTGATGGCGGTATACCGCGGCAGCGTTGCGGACAAACTGATACGCGTCTATTGCCTTGCACTGGAATCTTCGCCGGCATTCTGGATCGGGATGCTCCTGCTTTTGCTCTTTTCGGTTAAGCTGCATCTTCTTCCGATGGGACTGGCGTCACCGGTGGGAGTGCCCGTTGCGGAGGCGGCTTTGTCCGATCGCGTGCGTCATCTGATCCTTCCGGCTCTGACACTGGGATTGACGGGTGTTTCCAAGATCACACTCCAGACGGGGGAAAAGATGCGTCAGGTTCTGGACAGCGATTATGCCATGTTTGCGAGAGCGCGCGGAGAAAGCGTTTGGAGGATCGTATTCCGTCACGGATTGCGAAACATCATGCTGCCTTTTATCACTCTGCAGCTGGGATCGGTCAGCGAACTGTTCGGCGGCTCGGTACTGGCCGAGACGGTGTTTACGTATCCGGGACTCGGAAATGCCACGGTGCAGTCGGCACTGAAGGGTGATATCCCGCTGTTTTTGGGCATCACGATGTTTTCGGCTTTGTTTGTTTTCGGCGGTAATCTGCTTGCCAATATCCTGTATACGGTGGCGGATCCGCGCATCAGGGAGGAGGGAAAGAAATGAATCGTCGCATTCGTACGATAACGATCATCTGCCTGGCTCTGATCCTGATCGCATCGCTGACGCTGGCGGGAAGCCTCATGGATCCGGAAGCTTACGCACCGGTTTTTTCGGAAAAGAATCTGGGCCCGTCAGCCACCCATTTGTTCGGAACGGACTGGATGGGCCGCGATATGTTCATGCGCACGGTCAAAGGATTATCGGTCAGCATCTTCATTGGCCTGCTCGCCTCGGTGTTCTCTTCCGTAATGGCTTTGTTTTTGGGAACATTTGCAGGAATTTTCGGCGGAAAGGTATCTGCGGCGTTCAACTGGGTTGTGGATCTGTTCATGGGTATTCCGCATCTGATCCTTTTGATCCTGATCTCGATCTTGCTCGGAAAAGGGGCGAAGGGTGTGGCTGTCGGCGTCATCGTCACGCACTGGTGCAGTCTCGGGCGCATCGTGCAGGCCGAGATCCTCTCGCTCAGGGAATCCCATTTTGTGCATGCGTCCTATCGTTTCGGACATTCGCGTGTCTGGGTTGCACTGCATCATGTCCTGCCGCATGTGATCCCGCAGTTCATCATCGGAATGGTCCTGATGTTTCCGCATGCGATCATGCACGAGGCGTCCATAACGTTTCTGGGCTTCGGACTTCCGGCCGAACAGCCGGCGATCGGCATCATTCTCTCCGAATCGATGAAATACCTGACGACGGGGATGTGGTGGCTTGCGGTGTATCCGGGTGTCGCCCTGTTGCTTGTGGTGGTAATGTTTGAAGCGCTCGGCAGCAATCTGCGCATGCTTTTGGATCCGTATAACGCACAGATGTAGGCGGGAGGGAAACATGAAGGAAACGATACTTGAGATAAAAGATCTGTCCGTGGGTTTTCGCATGTATGAGCGCGGGCTGAAGCAACATGAACTGAATATCATCAAAAAAATGAACCTGACGATCCATGAAGGGGAATTCCTCGCGATCGTCGGAGCAAGCGGAAGCGGGAAGAGTGTTCTGGCGCACGCCGCACTCGGACTGCTTCCGCCTAATGCCGTGGAGGGCGGGGAGATGTACTTCTGCGGCCGCAGGCTTGACAAAAAGCTGCGCAGGGAGAAGGTCGGAACGGAGATGATCATGATCCCGCAGTCCCTGACGTATCTTGATCCGCTGATGAAGATCGGGAAGCAGGTACGCGGCGTGCACGGCAGCGTGGAAAAACAGAAGGAAGTATTCCGGCGTTACGGTCTGAAAGAGTCGGTGGCAAAGCTCTATCCTTTTCAGCTTTCGGGCGGCATGGCCCGCAGAGCCCTGATCGCTACGGCCGTGATCACGGATGCGAAGCTGATCCTGGCGGACGAACCGACACCCGGACTCAGCGAGGATCTCGCGCTGGAGACCATGAACCATTTCCGGGACCTGAGCAAAAGCGGCTGTGCCATTCTGATGATCACGCATGACATCGAGCTTGCGCAGAAATATGCCGATACGATAGCGGTATTTAAGGATGGAGAGATCGTCGACGTCTGTGCTTCGGAAGATTTCCGGAAGGGCGCGGAAGGATTGTCCCATCCATACACAAAAGCACTGTGGGAAGCACTTCCGAAAAACACTTTCTTTGAGAGTGTCATTCCGAAAAAGAAAAAAGAATGCGAAAGGACGGTTTTGCTTGAGGGAAGAAACATCGGCTTCCGTTACGGGAAAGGAGACTGGATCCTCAGGAACGTGAACATTTCGATCCGCCGGGGCGAGGTAGCAGGGCTGGTCGGACCTTCGGGGCGCGGAAAAAGCACCCTCGCGAGAGTGCTCGCGGGATACGAAAATCCGGACGAGGGCGTGGTGAGATGGAAAGGAAGAGAATTGCCGAAAAAAGGCTATGATCCGATCCAGATGATCTACCAGCATCCGGAAAAGGCTCTTAACCCGCGCTGGAGACTGAAGCAGTCGCTGGAAGAAGGGTGGGTGGCGAATGATGAGCTGCTGGAACGTCTCTGCATCCGGAAAGAGCTCTGGTCCGATCGCTGGCCCAATGAGCTATCCGGCGGAGAGCTGCAGCGTTTCTGCGTTGCCCGCGTGCTGGGGCCCAAAACGGAATTCATCATTGCCGACGAAATGAGCACCATGCTGGATGCGATCACACAGATGCAGATCTGGAAGGTGCTCATGGAAGAGGTGAGACGGCGTGAGCTGGGCATGCTCGTCATCACCCACAACATGGACCTTGCCGCGGCTCTGTGCGACCGGATCATCGATCTGTCGAAAATGGGGAATTAAGGCAAGCACGTCACTTTCAGTGGCCAACGGCCACGGAAAGTGAAAAAACGATTCCGACCCGAGCCACGCACTGGCTGCGTGGCTGCGGGCCGATACTTTGGTTGGCAGGCTTGCCGCCCATCGGCGAAGCCGATCCTGAATGGCGGCAAGCACGTCACTTTCAGTGGCCAACGGCCGCTGAAAGTGACTAATCTGTCACCCGGACAGTCATCGGGTTGTCATATGAGAGTGGTATAGTAGAAAGCGTCAGAGGAAAACTTTGGCGCTTTCCTATTTTATAAAACAGACAGAGAGGTAAGACAATGGAAATCCTGAGAGTGGAAAATGTTTCGAAGATATACGGCTCCGGAGAGACCGAGGTAAAGGCGCTCGACAACGTGAGCTTCACCGTGGAGAAGGGCGAGTTCGTTTCGATCATCGGGCCTTCGGGCAGCGGCAAATCGACCCTGCTGCACATCCTGGGCGGTGTGGACAAGCCGACGGAAGGAAAGGTCTTTATCGATGACACCGAGATCCACAGCCTGAACGAAGACAAGCTGGCGATCTTCCGCAGAAGACAGATCGGGCTGGTCTATCAGTTTTACAATCTGATGCCGGTGCTGAACGTGGACGAGAACATCGCGCTGCCGCATCTGCTGGACGGCAGGCCGCTCGACAAGGAAAGGCTGGATGCGGTGGTGGAACATCTGGGCCTGACGGACAGAAGGCAGAACCTGCCGAACCAGCTTTCCGGAGGACAGCAGCAGCGCGTGTCGATCGGAAGGGCCATGTACAGCCACCCCGCGATATTGCTTGCGGACGAACCCACCGGAAACCTGGACCGCAAGACCGGGGAAGAGATCGTGGAGCTTTTGAAGGAATCGAACCGCAGCGTGCAGCAGACCCTGATCCTGATCACCCATGACGAGCGCATTGCAATGCAGGCCGACCGCGTGATAGGCATCGAAGACGGCCGGATCGTGCGTAACGAAAAGGTCAGGAATCTGGTATAAAGAGCGGAAGGTTTGGAGGAAGGCAATGAACAACAAAAAGATCATATTCAAAGTCACGGCGGCATACATGAAAAAGAACAAAAAGCGCACACTGATCACGTTCCTGGGGATCATGATCATGGTGGCCATGATGACGGCCGTGTTCGTGGGAAAGGATACCGTGCTGGAATACATGAAGAACGCCGTTGCGGCGGACAAGGGAAAGTGGCACATCCAGGTCTACGATGTGAACGCATCCCAGCTCGAAAAGATCAGGGCGCTTAAGTCCACGGACCGGGTCGAGATCGCCAGATCCCTGGGCTACAGCGAATTCGCGCAGAGCGGAAACCCGGACGAAACGCCCTATATCGAGTTGAAGGGCTATTCGGGAGAGCTTTTTGACTGGATGAACATCAAGGTGAAGGAAGGCAGGTATCCGGAGAATGAGAACGAGATCCTGCTGAGCGAGCGCGCATTGAAGGAGGGCTCCGGGATCGCGATCGGTGATGTGATCGAAGCGGAGATGTTTGAGCGCTACATTCACGCCTTTGCTTCGGAAAAAGACGAAGAGGCGATCGCAAATGGCGAAGAACCGGGAATGGTGTTCTTCTCGAGCGGATTCAGGGTGCTTCATGGCGAAACACTTCCCGTGCCCGCGCATTTTCCCTACTATGAGAATAACGATCACTTCGAGATCCTCCGCGAGATGACCGGCGAAAAAAGAAGCCTGACGGTCGTCGGCTTCATGGAAATGCCTTATTACGAAGCGGAGGGACAGGGCGGCTACATTGCCCTCAGCGGAACCGAAGCGTCTTGCGCGGAGGATGAGCGTGTCAACATCGTCCTGACGATCGATCTGCATTCGAAGCAGGATTGCTTTGCCGAGATCCTCAGCATCCTGGACGAAGACAGGACGGAAGAGGAGCGTGAAGCAGTACGGAAAGAGGGCTGCTCCTACATGACGGACGACGGAAGATCGATCCCGGTGGAAGAAGGAAGGGTCGTGGAGAACAACATGCTTTTGACCTTTGCCGCAAGGGGAAATGACGCGAGCTTCAATTATCTCTGCATCTTCTTCCAGGTCTTCTTTGTGGCGCTGATCACGGCAGCTGCGTTGATCCTGATCGTGAACGTGTTCTCGATGTCTTTCCGCGAAAGGAGCCGCTACCTGGGGATGCTCTCTTCCGTCGGCGCTACCGGAAAGCAAAAAAAATGGAGCGTGTACTACGAAGTGTTTTCCCTGCTCCTCTTCGCTCTGCCCGGCGGGATCCTTCTGGGACTGCTTACGGTCAAGGGCGGGATGATGCTCCTGTATCCGCACTTTTCCAAGCTCATTTCGGCGATCGCGAGCAATGTGATCAACGGAAGGAGCTGCGAGATCGGCTACCGTCTGATCGTGAATCCCGTAAACATCCTCTTTGTCATCGTATTTTCCACGCTGGCAGTCCGGATATCCGCATGGATCCCGGCGATGAAGATCAGCAAGGTAGGGCCTGTGGAGAGCATCCGCGGGAATGAAGATGTCCGGACGGGAAAGAAGCGCTACAAAAGCCGCCTTGCGTTATTGCTGAAAGGAAAGCCCGAAAGACTGATCGCCGCTGCTTCGCTGGAACGGAACCGTCATTCCACAAGGGGCATCGTCAGGAGCATCACGGCATTTGCTGCCCTGAGCCTGATCACGGCGTTTGCTTCGAGGAGCATGGTAGACATCATAAAGACCAAAACGGAAAACGAAGACTTCATGCCGGGCGAGCGTTTTCAGGGCTATGATTATGCCTTTGCCACCGATGATGATGCCGATTACGCGAAGGGAAAGGCAGACATCGAAAGCTCGCCGGAGACGGAAAGCTTCCGGGAGCTGGAGTATTCCCTGTTTGCATACAACATCGCGATGAAGGATCTGAAGGAAGAATATAAAAACACGCTGCGGACGATCGTGGAAATGTATTTTCCCGAGAAGATCCCGGATATCGTCATGGAAAACGTGCTGGAGCCCACAGACACGGCAACCAATCCGGTATGCAATTTTGTGTATCTCTCTCCCGAGGATTATGCCGAGGTCGCGAAAAACGCCGGAGCAGACGTGAGCGGGGAGCATACGGTCCTGGTCTATGATACCGTCAGGCTTTCCACGGATGAATACCGCTTTGCGTTTGACGGTGCCCTGCAGCCGGATTATGCCGTATACGATCTGAAAGAGATGCTTGCGCTCGCGCCGGGGGAGGAGCTTGACCTGCTCACGAACGGCTATGACGAGGAAGAGGACCGGGTTTATGAAACACAGATACCCGTTACCTTTGCGGGCTATGTTGATGCGGAGGACGTCAGTGATTTCTTCCGCCTGCGGCCCGGCTACATCTGGATCATCACGAGCACGGAGACAGGGCAGTACATGGACGGACTGCTGAAAGACGGCAGGGGGATCCTCGTGAGGTCGTTATTGTTCAACGTGAATACCGAAGATTCGTCTCTTGTGCGCAGGCTGTCCCAGATCAACGACACTTACGGGGACAGCGCAATCACTTCGGCATCGATGTACGACGGGATGACGGACTTCATGACGGCGATCACCAGGATCATCGAGATCACGGCCGGCTGCTTTACGATCCTGATTGCGCTGATCTGTCTCTTGAACCTTTACAATTCGGTCGCCGGAAGAAAGCTTTCGCGTCACCGCGAACTGTCCGTGCTGGATTCGATGGGCATGACGAAGGGGCAGAAGCAGCACATGCTGCTGTTGGAAGACATCAGCCTGCTGGGCAGATCCTTCCTGCATTCGGTATTGATCGTCATGGTGTTTGTGCTGGTGCTTCAGAAGCTTTTAAGCGACCGCTTCGGAAAGCTGCATTTCACGCTGCCGCTTCCGCTCATCGCGGTCACGCTGATCCTGAGTGTTGCGGGACTGCTGCTCTTTACGGCTCTGTCCTATCGTGACAGGGGGAGAGAGGAGCTGATCGAGAAACTGCGGACGGAGAGCGTGTGAATTTGACATACGAAACACGATAGTGTAGCATTTATGAAATGAAGATTTTTATTGTAGAAGATGATCCGATCATAACGGAGGGACTGAAGATCGCCCTCGGCCAGGAAGGATACGAGGTGGAGACACACGCCACCTGTGGGGATGCCCTGGAAAAACTGAAGGGCGGTGTGGATTTCGATGTCTGTCTTCTGGACGTGATGCTTCCGGACGGGGACGGATACCGCATCTGCAAGGCATTGCGCGAGATCTCGGACGTGCCCGTCCTCTTTCTCACGGCCTGCGACGATGAGGTGCATACCGTGCTGGCTCTGGAACAGGGAGCAGACGACTACATCGCCAAGCCGTTCCGCATCCGGGAACTGGTGGCACGCATCAAAGCGGTGATGAGGCGCAGCGGAAAGAGCGTGACGAACGCGCAGGAGGAGAAGGATGCGCAGGAGCTCATCCGCATCGGAGAGAACGAACTGAACCTTTCGACGGGGCGCATTCTGCGGGGCGGGGAAGAGATCTTCCTGTCCGCGGCGGAATACAGGCTGCTGCTCGTTTTTGTCAGAAACCGCGGAAAGCTTCTGACGCGCAGCCATATCCTGAACGAGATGTGGGACAGCGCCGGCGATTTTGTCAATGACAATACACTGACGGTTTATGTGAGAAGGATACGGAAGAAACTCGAGGCCGAGGGAGATGCGCCGGTGATCGAAACGGTGCGCGGCGTCGGATACCGGATGGATTAAGGGATGGATACGATCATTGCGGCGGCGGTCACGGCACTTGTATGCCTGGCCGTGTGCGTGACCGCGCATTTTGTGCGGAAACGAAGGGAAGAGAAGAAGATCAGGGAGCTGATCGATTACCTGACCCGTGTCCAGGATCATTCCGAGCTGCCGCAGATGAAAGAGATGTCGGAGGGGCAGATCGGCATCCTGCAGAGTGAGATCTACAAGGTCGTCACCATTCTGAAGGAAGAATATTCCAGCGAACATCGTCAGAAAAAATACATGTCCGACATGATGTCGGACATCTCGCACCAGTTCAAGACCCCGCTCACGGCGGTTTCCCTGATGACGGAGCTTCTGATGGCACCGGATGTCACGGAGGAGCAGCGTTACGATTACGCCGCAAAGATCGACACGCAGATCAGCAAGATGACCTGGCTGATCCGCAATCTCCTGACGCTTTCGCAGCTGGAAGCCGGCGTCCTGGAAATGAAATGCGCCGACATCCCGCTTGCTTCCGTCACGGAGGATATCGCCCGTTCCCTCGAGGTGATGGCGGATGCGGCCGAAGTGGAGCTGAGCTTTGCGGTCCCGGAAGGGCTTTCGGTACATGCCGACGGGCACTGGCTGCGCGAGGCACTGACCAATATCATCAAGAACTGCATCGAGCATACGGCCGAGGGCGGCTTTGTCCGGGTTTCGGCCCGCAGGGACAACCTGGCGGCGTACATCTGCATCGAGGATAACGGAAGCGGGATCGACAAAGAGCACCTTCCGCACATCTTCGAACGTTTTTACAAGGCGGGAAATGCTTCGAACGAGAGCGTCGGCATAGGCCTGGCGATGGCAAAGCAGATCCTGCGCAATCACGGTGGCGACATCGAGGCAGAGAGCGAAAAGGGCGTGGGAACGAAGTTCCGCATCCGTCTGCCCTGACGGGCTGCATGCAAAAGCTGACAGGAGGAATGAGATGGAAACATTTTATTATGTTGTGGAGAGCATCGAAAGCGATTATGCAAACCTTCGCAGGACCGACATCGAGTCGGATGACCTGAAGCTGGTGGCCCGCGCGCTGCTTCCCCCCGAGATCACGGAGGGAACGAAGCTGAAATACGAGATGCTGCAGTATTCCATAGTTGAACAGTAATAAAATAAGCCCCCGACGGATCGGAGGCTTTTGCTGATATTTCCTGTTTCTGCTGTGCTCAGGAGGCCTTCAGGGCTTCCCTGTATTTTTCCAGCATTTCATCATCACTGATCATGGTGATGCGTCCGTTGTCGTATTCGGACTTTACCCAGTCGCAGATGTGACGGATCAGCGGGTGGTTCTTTTCCAGTTCGTCTTCTTTATGGGCACGTCTGTACTCGTTTACCCAGAACGCCACGCCGGCAGCGCCGCTGGAGGAATTGATCGAGACCCTGGGCGGCCGGTCGAGTATGGCCGTGGTATCGAAGATATTGTAGATCTCCGGATTTTTCATCATGCCGTCCGCGTGGATCCCGGCTCTCGTCACGTTGAAGTTCGCGCCGACAAAGGGTGTCATCGGCGGGATGCTGTAGTTGGTCTCGTCGCGGATGTATTCGGCGATCTCGGTGATCATGTGCGGGTCCATGCCGTTTAAGTGCCCGCGCAGGGATGCATATTCGAAGACCATGGCTTCCAGAGGAACGTTTCCGGTCCGCTCCCCGATGCCCAGAAGCGAGCAGTTCACGGCGCATGCTCCGTACATCCAGGCGGTGGTCGCGTTCACCACGCCCTTGTAGAAGTCGTTGTGTCCGTGCCACTCGATCATCTCGGAGGGAACGCCCGAATAGTGCATCAGACCGTAGATGATGCCGGATACGCTCCGCGGGAGCGCGGCACCGGGATAGGGCACGCCGTAGCCCATCGTGTCGCAGGCGCGGATCTTGACGGGAACGCCGCTCTTTTCGGAAAGTTTCATCAGCTCGTTCGCGAAAGGAACCACGAAGCCGTAAAAGTCCGCTCTCGTGATGTCCTCGAAATGGCAGCGGGGACGCAGGCCCGCATCGATGCATTCCGAAACGATGCCCAGGTATTTGTCGAGGGCCTCTTTTCTGGTAAGTCCCATCTTATGGAAGATATGGTAATCGGAGCAGCTTACGAGTATGCCCGTTTCTTTCACGCCGATCGAGCGCACCAGCTCGAAATCCTTGCGGTTTGCGCGGATCCAGGTGGTGATCTCGGGGAATTCGTAGCCGAGCTCCATGCATTTCTCCAGAGCTTTCCTGTCCTTTTCCGAGTATACGAAGAACTCGGTCTGGCGGATCATGCCGTTCGGACCTCCCAGCTTGTGGAGCAGCTCGTAGATGTGCACCATCTGTTCGGTCGTGTAGGGCGCGCGTGACTGCTGGCCGTCCCGGAAGGTCGTGTCGGTGATGAAGATGTCCTCCGGCATGTTCTCGGGGACCCTGCGGTAGTTGAACGCGATCTTCGGCGTTTCCGTATAGGGAAACATCGCGCGGAACAGCTCCGGCTCTTCCACATCCTGGAGCTGATAGTTGTAAGGGTCCTGTTCCAGCTTATAGGTCTTGTTGCTGAGTGTGATATCGCTCATGATCCTGCCCTCCAAAAAAAACGTTGTTCATATATAAGCACATATGGTACTATATGTAAAATGAATTATTTGGATAGTAATAATTCCAAACAGGAATAATGAGCCCGTAGGAGGCGGATGAGAACGAAACGGATCGTCCCGTGACGATGCGTTTTGCGGACGGATGGAAGCGTCCGGAAGGAGGAAGAAAATGGATACGGAAGCTTTGGAAACGTTTCTGACACTGGCATCCACGGAGAGTTACACAAAGGCGGCGGACCAGCTTTTTGTCGCGCAGTCGACGATCAGCAAGCGCATCAAGGAACTGGAAAGGGAATTGAAGGTATCCCTGTTTGAACGCACGAACAGGAGCGTGGAGCTGACTCTCGAAGGAGAGCAGTTCAAGCAGTATGCCGAGCAGATGATCGAGCTGACGGAAACCTCGCTGGCGCAGATCTCTTCGATACGGCATTTTGACAGGCACCTGCGGATCGGGAGCGCGGATTCCATCTACGAAGGACATCTCGCGTCGCGCATCCTGAAATACCGCGAAAAGCACCCGACGGATTCCCTGCGCATCTCGATCGGCCTTTCCACGCATCTGATCGACCAGCTGCAGGGAGACCTTCTGGATATCGCGTTCACGTACATTCCCCTGCAAAAGAGCAGCTATTCCTGCAGGCTTTTCAAGCGGGATAAACTGATCCTCGTCACAGACATCAAAAACAGGAAGTACAGAAAGGGGATACGGCAGCAGGAGCTGATCGGCGAAAAATATCTGATGTGCAACTTCGCGCTGCAGAACGTGGGAGAATACATCCGAAAGCTCTTCCCGCGTTTCCACCAGTTTGAATTCGAGATCGATGACTGCATGAAGATCGTGCCCTATCTGCTGAAGCAGGATAATTATTCCTTCCTGCCGGAGGACATGGCGAAAGCTTACATCGCGGAGGGGAAGCTGCGCAAGATCGATCTGATCGATTTCCAGACGCCCGTGATCAGCAGCTACATCATCTACAGGAAAAGAAGGGAAAGCCTGTGTGCCGATTTTCTGAAGACGGTGCAGAAAGAGCGCTGATGCTTGCGGGAGGCTGCCTTCTCGGATATAATGGAGCAGTGGGTGCGGCGTGCCTCACAGCAGTGAATGACAGGAGGTTGTTCCATGCATTTTTACATGCCCGTCAGGGTATTTGATGAAAGAGACTGCGTGCTCCGGCACGCGAAGGACATCGCGCGTCTCGGAAAGAAGGCGCTCATCGTGACGGGGAAAAGTTCTTCGCGCAAAAACGGCTCCCTGGACGATGTCATGGCTGCGCTGGAAGCGGAGCATGTGGAGCATCTGCTTTTTTCGGAGGTGGAGGAGAATCCCTCCACGGAGACCGTGCTGCGCGCAAGGGATCTGTTTTCGGACAGCGGCATCGACCTGGTCATCGGCGTCGGCGGCGGATCGGCGTTGGACGCGGCAAAGGCGGTCGCGCTCGTTCTGAAGCATCCCGGGGCGGATCTTTCCTATCTGTATGACGCTACGAAAGATGCGTCGGCCCTTCCCGTGGTCTGCGTTCCCACGACCTGCGGAACAGGCTCGGAGGTGACCGGGGTGTCGGTCCTGACGCGGCATGACAAAAGGACCAAGATCTCGATGGTGCACAAGATCTTCCCGGTGCTGGCGCTTGTTGACGGGAAGTATCTGAAAAATGCGCCTGCGGAACTGATCGTGAACACTTCCGTTGACGCGCTCGCGCATTTATATGAAAGCGTCCTGAACGCGAAAGCGGACGATTACACAAGGATGACGGCAAGTGCCGGGCTTCGCTGCTGGGCAAAGACGAAGGAGATCCTCACAAAGGAGAGAACGGCATCGCAGGAGGATCTTGACCTGCTCATGCGTTCTTCCCTGCTTGCGGGCATGTCCATCGCGCAGAGCGGGACCTCGCTTCCCCACGCGCTGAGCTATGCGCTGACCTATGATCTGGCGCTGCCACACGGGAAAGCGGTGGGGATCTTCCTGCCGGCCTTTCTGAAAGCCGCGCCGGAAGCGGAACGGGACGAATTGCTGCAGCTGGCAGGCTTTTCCGGCCTTGCGGAATTTGCGGCTTTCATTGGCGGACTGTTCGGCGGGACGGAAGTGCCGGAGGAAGAACGCAGGCGGACTTTTGAAATGGTGGCCGGTAATGCGGCGAAGATGAAGTCGGCGTCGTTCCCCGTTGATGAGAAGGTGCTGGAAACGATCGCATTTGGTTGATCGGGAACACCTTTTTGCCTTTTGAAAGAGAGGATATCATGAAGGAAAAAGCAGCCAAAACGGTAAAACTGCTGTTTGTCGTGCGTGTGATCCTGTGGCTCATTGCGCTGATCTGCACGGCTTACTGGATGTATTATTCCCATAAGCTGCATCTGGACGGGATCTTTGATCCCCATGAATATGCGACGCTCTTGCGGCCGGTGCTCTACACCAATCTGATCATCTCGATCGTTGCGGTATGTGCCAGCTTTGCGCTGTATGCACTGAGCCGGAAGATCAAGAAGGAACACGATTTGAAATAGGCCTTTCAGCGGACTTTTTCTGTTCTGAAAAAATTTTGAAAAAAGTGTTGACAGATATATCGGCCGGTGATATATTAAAACCACGATATAACGACAGACGATATATCGGAACACAGAAAAAGATTTGAAACGCCGGAAAGCGGCGTGAACAGAAAAAGGAGGAAATCAAAATGAGAACAGCTAACAACGAAACCGGTCTTAAGGTCGTAAGAATCGCAGCACTGGCAGTCCTTGCATTGAACTTCGGGATCCTGGCATTCGGCTGGATCAGCGGAACGGAGCTTCCTGATGCGGCAATACGTTTCCTGGGTGTCATCGACCTGATCGCGATTCCGGCAGGCGTATTTGCCGGTGTAAGGCTTAGCATGAATCTCAAGAACAGAAGATAAGGAGAGAAAGCTTTGAAAAGCGGACGGTTTACCAAGGATCTTCCATTAACAGAGGCGGTGTTCTACATCCTTCTGGCACTGCGGCATCCGAACCACGGCTACGGCATCATCCAGGAAGTGGAGGAAATGACGGAAGGGCGACTGGTGCTGGGAGCGGGAACACTGTACGGGGCGATACAGACGCTGGAGAAAAAGCATTGGATCAGCGTCTACAGCGCGGAGGAGGGCTCGCGCAAAAAGAAGGAATATCTGCTGACGCCGGAAGGGCGTGAGGTGTTCCTTGCCGAAACGGAACGGCTTCAGGAGCTTCTCGGAAACGCGGGACGGATCAATTCGGACCTGATCGGAACGGAGGAAGAGGAAGGATGATACGCTTTCGTTTGTATTATGACAAAGATGCAGAGGTGGAATGGCTTAACCGCCTGGTCGGAGAGGGCTATGCCATGGACCGCTTTTTCGCGGGTTTCTATCATTTTGTGCCCTGCGAAAAGGGCGAGTGGCAGTACCAGGTCGACATCGGCCACGGTTTCGGCGGGGTAAGCCGTGAATTCAAAGAGTTCATGAACGAAATGGATGTGGAAGTCGTTCAGAGCTGGGGCCCCTGGGTCTACCTCAGACGAAAAGCGCAGGAAGGCGAGTTTCAGCTTTATACGGATGTGGACAGTGCGATCGGCCAGTACAAAAAGATCGCCCTGCTGTTCAAGCTGGCCATTCTTTTGGAGATGGCCTGCATGATCCTGGAGGTCTATTATGCCACGGTCGGAGGACAGACCATAGCCTGGGCGATCGTGTGTCTGATCGTTGCCATTGTATTGGGCATGTTCAATGCCCTGATCCGGACCAGGAAGATCATATATGAGCTGCAGGAGAGGAAGGGCGAGGCACCGGCAGCGCCGAACGGCCGCAGGGTTTCGGCTCTGATCCCCGTGGGCTTTCTGCTCAATGCGGTCCATCTGCTGGCGGCAGATCACATTCCCACAGCGATCAGGTTTGTGTTTTTGGGCATTTCGATGGCGATGATCCTGATCGGAGCCGTGCAGACGGCTGCGTCGCGGAACGGCTGACGATCCCTGACAGGGCTTTCCCGGGTGCGTAGGCCGGAATCCGTTGCGAAGCATTCCCGATTTTGCTATAATGTTTTCCGGGGCGCGGGCTGCAAGCCTGCGGGAGGGGAGAACGGACATTGTGAAGGAGCGGAGATTATCTGAAAGAATAATGCACTTTCTTGTCCATAACAGCAATCTTGTGACGGTTGCTGTCATGGGAATGGTCCACGCCGCGCTCCTGTTCATCATGTGGGCCGCGGGTGTGATGCCGCTGGTCCAGTTCAATCTCCTGAGTGTCATCATCTATATCTTTTGCATGGCGCTGTGCAGATCCGGATTCGTCATGCCGGTCTTCATCAGCATCATCGCCGAGGTTACAGCCTATACGGTCATTTCCACCCATTATGTGGGTCTGCGCTGCGGCACCTATTGTTTTCTCTTTTCCATCGTGCCGATCATCATCTATTTCGGCTGTTTCCTGTTCAAGGGGAAAAAAAGACTGATCATCATTGCTCTTCTGGCAATGAATTTTGCGGTCTTTGCTTTTCTGTATGTCTTCTTTACCCCGATGCCGCCGGTTTATGATGTGCCTGCTTCGCTCAGGACGACGCTTGTTCTTCTCTCGGCGTTTGCCATGGTATTTGCGACCATCTTCTATAATTTCATGTATATCTATGCCAGTGAGGGTGAGGTAAACACGCTCGAACGGGAAAACAGGAAGCTGTCCGTCGACGCGAAGGAGGACGCCCTGACGAATCTGCTGAACCGCAGAGGTTTTCTGCCTTTGATCGAGCCGATCATGAAGGATGAAGAGAAGGGGCATTTTTGCATCGCCTTTTGCGACATCGACAATTTCAAGCGGATCAACGATTCTTACGGGCATGACGGCGGTGATGAAGTGCTGCGGCACATCACCGCGCTGATCCGGAGGGAAATGCACGGATGCGACATCTGCAGATGGGGCGGGGAAGAGATCATCATCCTCATGAAGGATTACGATCTGGATAAAGCCAGGGAGAAAGCGGAGCTTTTGCGAAGGAACATCGAATCGAACCCGACAGTCTTCTTTAACAAGCGGATCTTCTCGACGATCACGATCGGGCTTGCGGAGAACAAAGCGGATCACCGGGAAGCCGAGGAGCTCATCAAGGTCGCGGATGAACGGATGTATTACGGAAAACAGCACGGCAAGAACATCGTGGTCTGGGAAACACTGCAGGCCTGAATCAACAGACAGCTGCGGGGGCCTTTCACGGGAAAGGCTCTTTTTTTATGCCTTTTCGTAATTTTCTGCAAATCTTTCAAAGATGAAAGATTTGAGAAACGATCTGGTAATGATCCGGTGTTATCCTGTGATCAAGATAAAAAAACACGGAGGTAAGATCATGAAAATCCTGGAAGCAAGAAACCTGAAAAAATACTACGGCGAAGGCGACACGCTTGTAAAAGCACTGGACGGGGTATCCCTGAGCGTGGAACGCGGCGAATTCGTCAGCATCATAGGGACGAGCGGAAGCGGCAAATCCACCCTGCTTCACATGCTGGGAGGCCTTGACAATCCCACATCCGGAACGGTGGTGATCGATGACAGGGACATTTCCGGACTGAAAGGGGATGCGCTGTGCATCTTCCGGAGAAGAAAGATCGGCTTTGTCTTCCAGAGCTTCAACCTGGTCCCGTCCCTGACGGTCTACGACAACATCGTTCTTCCGATCCGCCTGGACGGCAAGGAAGCGGACAAGGATTTCATCGATAACGTCATTGAGACGCTGGGCCTGGCAGACAAGACCGACAGGCTTCCGTCCAAGCTTTCCGGAGGGCAGCAGCAGAGAGTGGCCATTGCCAGGGCTCTTGCGTCAAAGCCCGCCATCATCCTGGCGGATGAGCCTACCGGCAACCTGGATTCCGCGACCAGCCAGGATGTGCTGGGATTGTTAAAGACCGGCGGCAGGAAATACGAACAGACCATTGTCATGATCACGCACAATGACGAGATCGCGCAGATGGCAGACCGAACGATCCGCATTGAAGACGGACGCATCGCATAAAGGAGCGGGATCATGCAGAGAGTTAATAACAAGAAAGCCATAAACGATCTCGCGATGAGCGGGATCCGGATGAACGTCAAGAAATACATCGTGCTGGTCTCGGCAGTCATTCTCACCACCCTGCTTTTCTCTTCCCTGTTTACGGTGGGCGGAAGCATGCTGCGTGAGGTGCAGCTGGGAACGATGCGGCAGGTGGGAACCGAGATGCACGCCGGCCTGAAGTATCTTTCGCAGTCCGAATACGAACAGATGAAGGACTATAAACGGGCAAAGGCTGTCACCTACAGGATCACCGTGGGCATAGCAGCAGACGAGCGCCTCAAAAAGAATTACACGGAGTTCTGCTATTCGGAGGCGCTGGATGCGAAATGGAGCTTCTGCTATCCGGAAGAGGGAAAAATGCCCGAAGCGGAAAACGAGATCGTCCTGAGCACCATCACGCTGGACGACCTCGGTGTCGAAAAGCGGATCGGCGAAGAATTTCACATTACAATGAACATCAAGGACGAGATCGTTGACTGTGACTTCAGGCTCAGCGGTTTCTACACGGGCGATCCCATTGCAACGGCGCAGATCGGCCTTGTTTCCAAAGCCTTTCAGGAAAAGTATGCTCCCACGGCGGTGAATCCCGAAGATGTGAAAAGCGGTGTGTACGCCGGAACCTATTCCGCGGACATCATGTTTCCGTCCTCCTTTGACATCGAGTCGCAGGTACAGCGTCTGATCACCGAAACCGGACTGAGCGAGGACACGGAGTACGGCCTGAACTGGGCATACGCGACCTCGACAGTGGATCCTTCGATGCTCTTTATCTGCGGCGTGCTGCTGCTGACCTTCTTCCTGGCAGGATACCTGATCATTTACAACATCTTTTATCTGAACATCGTGTCCGACATGCAGGAGTACGGCCTGCTCAAGACCATAGGGACCACGGGAAAGCAGATCCGGAAGATGGTGCTGAAACGCGCAAGCATCATCTCGGCAGTGGGCATCCCGATCGGCCTGTTTCTGGGCGTCGGGCTGGGAGCGGCGCTGCTCCCGGTGATCTCGGACCAGTTCAATACGGTCGCTGTCGGGAAGGGACAGCTGCACATGAACATCTGGATCATCATCGGAGCGGCCGCATTCTCTTACCTGACCGTGCTCATCAGCGCCGGAAAGCCCTGCAAAAACGCATCCCGGGTTTCGCCGATCGAAGCGTTCCGCTTTACCGAAGTACGGGGAAAGGACGGGAAACCGAAAAAGAAGGTCGTTGTCGTGGTGCTCTCCCTTTCGCTTGCGCTGGTCATCCTGAATTCCGTATACGCGATCGTGTCCGGCTTTGACATGGATGATTATCTGAAGAACCTGTTGATGACGGATTTCAGCGTGCAGGACGCCCTGCTCGATAATCCGGGCGGAGGCTGGAACAGCCTGGACGGCGTTGATGCGGATTTTGTCGAAGAGCTTGCCGGCAGGCCCGGCGTGGAGCGATCGGGAGCGATCTACGTGGAGACCTATGTTTCGACGGAATTTGACGCGGAAAACTGGGAAAAGGTCATGAGCTCGCTGTCCGGAGATGAAAAAGTATATGAGAAACTGATGTACTTTCATTCCCATGAAGAGGAATTTGACCCGAAAGCCTATCTTGAGCATGTGAAAGAGTCGGACGGGCTCACGGGCAACCGTTACGGGATCAGCGAATTTGTGGCGCAGAAGCTGGATGTGGTGGAGACGATCGACGGCTCGGATCATATCGACTGGGAGAAGTTCTGTTCGGGAGATTATGTACTGATCTCGAGATTTGACTGGGAGGACTATCATAAGAATTTCCTGGAGCCCGGGGACAAGGTGCGGCTCCGCACCCATGCGCCGGAATACGCGGAGATCAGAGAGCTGACGGCGCCGAACGGGGAAGTGTATGAGGTGTTGGATTACGATAATGCACCCGTAAAGGAATTTACGGTATACGGGGTGGTGGACATCCCTTATGCGCTGGGGGTTCGCAGCTTCATCGATTTCCAGTTCGACTGCCTTCTTCCGGAAGGCAAATTCACGGAACTCAGCGGTGAGAGGGAAGCCATGAGGGTCCTGCTGGATGTGGAAGACGGCCGTGAAGCGGAATTCGAGGAATGGATCAGCAACTATGTGAATAACGTTGACAAAGACCTCAAGTACTCGTCGAAAGAGACGATCCGTGCGGAATACAAAGGCATTACCGACATGTTCGCGATCGTCGGCGGTGTGATCGGCCTGATCCTCGGTCTGATCGGCATCATCAACTTCGCGAATACGATCATCACTTCGATCCTGGTGCGCAGCAGGGAGCTCGCGATGCTGGAAGCCGTGGGCATGACCGGAAAGCAGCAGAAACAGGCGCTCGCGAAGGAAGGCTTCGGTTACTTCTGTCTCACAGCCCTTGCGGCAATCGGAATGGGTTCGCTGTTATCGCTCACGCTTCTGAAATCGCTCATGGCAGAGATGGGAATGTTCCGCTGGCATTTCTCGCTCCTGCCGATCTTCCTGACACTGCCTCTGATCGCCGCGCTTGTGGTCATCATCCCGGTGGCAGCTTACAGGTCGCTGAGCAAAAAGAGCGTGGTCGAACGGCTGCGTGTGGAGTAAAGCGAAGACAAAGATCATGAAAAACGCCTCTGAAAAGGGGCGTTTTTTGCTGTATTTACAGGGGTTTGTAAGTTTGCAAAGAAAACTTGGCAAAAAGTATTGACAAGTTAACTTGGCAAGAGTATATTATGAGCATGACAAGTTTACTTGGCAAGTGAACAAAAACAACAACACCACCGACAAGGAGGAAAAGAATATGAGACACATCATCATCCGTACCATCGCAGGCATCGTTTTTGCAGCAACGGCAGTGATCAGCGCCGTCAAAGGGGATCTCACGAACGCAGTGATCAGCGCAGCCGGTGCACTCGCATTTCTCGGCTCGGCTGCAATGCTCTACAAGAAGAGCAGGAAAGGGAACGCATGATGAAGACGGAAGAACTGCTTTCGATCAAAAACATAAAGATCTGGTATACGGAAGGAAAGCCGGTGATAAAGGATCTGTCGATCGGGCTGTATGCGAACGAGATTGTTGGCCTGATCGGACTCAACGGAGCGGGCAAGACAACGATGATGAAAACGATCTCGGGTCTGCTTTCCGGCTTCGAAGCAAAGGAGATCCGCTGGAAGGGCAAAGAGACGCGTTTCCGCGACAAGGACTTCAAGAAAAAACGTTTCATCGTGTTCGCGGAAGACAGCTCCTTCGGATATTTCACCTTCCGCGAGTATCTGAAATACGCCTGCGGCTCTTACGGCGTGAAGGCGGAGAATGTTGAAGAAATGGTGGAAGGCTTTCACTTCGGGGAATACACGGATGTGCTGATGAAGGAGCTGTCCACGGGCAACCGCAAGAAAGCCGGCCTGATCGTCGCTTTCGCGCTGCACCCCGAATTCCTGCTTCTGGATGAGCCGGTGAACGGCCTGGATTTCCAGAGCACGGAGTATCTGTACCGACTGATCAACGATTACAGGAAATACGGAAGCGTGCTGTTTTCCTCACACATACTGGAAAGCATCTGCCTCACCTCCGACAGGGTGATGGTCCTGGAAGAGGGAAAGATCGACAAGGTCTTTGAAGGGGAGAGCATCAACGCCGAAGTGATCCGGGAGGTTCTCAAGCAATGAGAGTATTTTCAGTTCTTGCAAAACAATTATTCGGAGCAGATTTCAAGAAAGCCAAGAACGCGCTTTTCATCTCGGTCATCATCTTTTCTTCGATCTTCGGCTCCGGCGCACAGATGGCGATCGCGCAGAAGGTCCTCTTCCTGACGGCAAGCGTGTTTTCGGCGGGGATCATGATGCAGATGCTCACTTCGAAGCATAACGACGAAATGTTCCTCGGCCTCTTCAGCCTTCCGTTTGAAGCGGCGGACTGCAAGATCGGCGTGGTGGGTTCCTTTACACTTTACGCGGTCCTGACCAAATCCCTGCCGGTCCTCATGCTCTTTTTTGCACTGAGCAGGCCCGATCCCGTGCAGGTCGCACTTGCGCTGGTATTTGCCGTGGCAGCCTGCATCCAGATGGCAGCCTGGTTCTGCCTGCTGCATTCGGCCAAAGTTTTGGGAGTTCTGGCTGATCTGCTCTGGATCGCTGCACTGCTTTGCAGCATTCTGTTTGCACCGAACCTTTACATTACCGCCGGTGCCATGGCAGCGGGGCTCATCCTCGCATGCATCGTGCTTGCTGTCTCGGATCCTTACGTTTTTTACCGGCAGTACAGTTCTTCGCACGCGGGAAGGAAGCACCATGCGGGCGGCATCTTCGCTTATTTCTTCCGCATCATGCGCTCGAATGCCAGCTATGTGACGAACAGCATCTTCCTCTGCGCGCTTGCGGTATTTTTACCCTTCCTTACAAAGCAGTTTGAAGACGCCGGCTCCTTCTTCCTGCCGGTGGGCCTCGGGCTCCTTTTGCTCAATACGCCCCTCTGTACGATGATCTCCTACGACCGCGACACGGAGGAAGTCCTGCGCATGATGCCCGGCCAGGAGACCGCTTATGTCCTGAAATACAATCTTTTCATCTTTGTGTTTGACGTTCTGATCGAGCTGGTATATCTGGTCGCGTGGCATTTCATCCGCGGAGCTGTGGGCGTGACGGAGCTGATCTGGGTGCTGCTCTTTTCCCTGCAGGGTTCGATCTTCTGCTCCTTCCTGGAGTGGAGATTCCCGATCCTGAACTGGAAGACGGATCCGGATCTGTGGCATCATCCGAGAAAGTACATCGTGCCCGGCGTCATGATGGTCTTTGGCGGGCTGCTTTCGCTCTCTCCGCTTGTTACCTGGATCTGGGCCGGAGTACTTGTGCTTGAAATGATCGCATATCCGTATATAATGATGGGAGACGGGCGTATGCCGGCGAGGTCATGACCGGCAGCCCCCGGGATTCATGAAAAGAGAGGCTTGGGAATGGACAGGGAAGAGATACTGAAAAGAAGCAGGAAAGATAACGAAGGCCGCGATGAGATGGAGCGCAAGGTTTTCACGGGCTCCGGGCAGAAAGCATGCGCGGTGGGCGGCATCCTGTGTGCGATCCTTGTGATGCTGGAAGGATTCGTCTGTGACAACTTCAATATGGGACTCTGCGCGGTCCTCATGTCGATGTGCGGGACCATGCTGCTTTTCAAGGGCATAGAGCTGAAGCAGAAGATCAAGCTGATCGGCGGCGCGGTCCAGCTGTTGATCGCCGCGGCTCTTTTGGTCATGCACATTATCACGATCCTGAGGTGAGCGGATGGAAGATCTGGTCTTAAAGAACAATCTGAAAGAGATACGCACGCAGAAAAAGATCTCGCAGGCCCAATTGGCCGAGATGGTGGGTGTTTCCCGGAACACGATCAGTTCGATCGAGACCGGGCAGTTCAGTCCCACCGCAAAACTGGCGCTGGTCATATGCATCGCGCTGGAAAAGAAATTCGAGGAAGTTTTTTACTTCTGACAGAATGCCGCATGCTCACTACACGGCCTACATATTGGTGGGGGCCCGGGTGGTTACGAAGCGTGTATGTATGGATTGGAGTAAATATACACATGTTAACATTACGTGTGTATATTTACTCAAAAATCCGGCTTGATCTTCGGTTGGACAATGGTATAATTACAGTAATCATACACATAACCTGTCTTTTACAGCAAATGAGATAATAAAACTCTGCAGCTCCAGATAAAATGGCGCTTGCAGAGTTTTTTGCTTTGAAATGATGTGTTGCTAAATTTGCTCCTTTTTTCGATGCCGTAAAATATTTTTGATTTCTGCCTTTGACATATATTTTCTGGTGAAGTCCCAGCCGTATATATGTGAAATCGCATCCAGTACCTCGTCGCGATAATCAAAGAGATAGTAGTTTTGTTCGAGATATGAGCATTCGTACTCACAAAGGGCATCAGAAAAAGCATCATGTATCACAAGCTGTTTGGCGTGGGACGTTTACTTCTGGCCTTTCCCGAAATGCAGCACAGAACATATCAGGATATAGTCGAAAACCTTCGGAGCTTTACTGTGAAAAAATAGAAGACGGATCAGGGATTCCTGAAAAAATCTTCCAGTTTTTTAAGCAGCGCCTGTTTGTTTATCGTTTTAAGCAGATAGTCGACAGGGCTGAGTCCTACAACAGAAAGCACGCTGTCCCTGTCACCGTGGCCTGTCAGAAACATCACAGGAATATGACCTGTATCGGAATCACTTTTCAACATGGAAAGAACCTGCGGTCCGTTGGCGATAGGCATCTCATAATCAAGAAGTATAAGATCAGCTTTGTTTTTGGCCAGATAGCTGATCGCCTGCACCCCGTTAGATGCCATTCCTACGTGATATGTATCCTTTAACCATTCATAAACAGTGCGCATATAAGTGAAATCATCATCTACGATCAGTACGGTTTTCATTCGCTTATCGCCTGTATTCTCATCCATATATGAGCTTATCCGCTTGATAAGTTTCTCAATGTCCAGCGGACGCTTGAACATATCTGTCACAGCTGTTTCCGGTATTGTCCTTTTAACGGATGCAAACTGTGAATCCTCTCCGATAAGGATCAGTCCCAGGTCTTTATCCAGTATGATATCCTTAAGATAAACCAGGGTTTCAGGCACATTCTCAAGTTCTTCGCTCATAAAGATAACAACAAGTTCCATTCCGTCAGAGTATTTCTCGATCTCTTTGATATCTGCATGAACGAGTACCGCCCGTACACCGCAGGCGGACAGTTTTGTGATCACGCTCTTTGCCAGAAAGCTGTCTGAATAACTTACGATCACTACATTTTTTCCATTTATCTGCTCTGCCATCTTTATTCTCCTCTCTGTTTCGAAATCAATGCATTGAAATAAGCTTATCCAGCTCAACCGCAGGGCTGAAAAGATAACCCTGATAAAGAAGTACACCTACCTGTTCCAGCGCGTTCTTAAGCTCATCTGATTCAACATATTCCGCAAGCACCTTAAAATCCAGTGATTTTGAAAGATACACGATGGAACTTATTATCTCCTTTGTCCTTTCATTTGTAAGGACAGACTTAACAAGACCTCCGTCCAGTTTCACCAGATCAAAAGGATTATGCTGCAGGTACTGCAAAGATGTATGTCCCATGGAAAAATCATCCAGGGCAAATGTATATCCGAAGTTTCTTATCTCCTGTATCAGCGCACCGGTATCTTCAGATGTGATCAGCTCTGTTTCCTCTGTGATCTCAATACAGATATTTCCGCGCCTCAGCATATATCGTTTTGCCAGCTCATGTAAGAAAGCAGCATATTTCTTATCATAGAGCGTTGAAACCGTAGCATTTACACTGAGTTTGAAATCCTCCCCGAATGTCGCACGCAGCTTCTTTGAATCCTGAACAGCTTTCTCAAGGATATATGTTTCCAACTCATACAGATCACCGCTCTCCTTCGCAAGATGTATCACAAGAGGAGGGTAGATACAGCCATAGCGCGTATGTTCCCACCTGAGAAGAGCCTCCGCTCCGATACATTTCCCTGTGTTGTCATACTGCGGCTGGTATTTGATCATAAGCGGATTCTCCGTATTATCTGAGGAAGCGTCCTCAGTTGATGCGTGTAAAGAGTCCTGCAGATCTGTCACTAGCAGCTTTGCCAGCCGCCCGGCATTACCCTCGCATTCCGTAAGAGTAACTTCCTCCGTAGTCTCCTCACTCTTTTTCAGGATCCCCACCAGCTCGTCCATTGCGGTCCCGAATTCATTCAGCGAACGTTTCTCATAAAGACGTACAAACGGTGCATAGCAGGCCGTTGAGATCAGGATATTGATAAGCTGTACGATGATACCGCGCACGGAATCAGTGGCAATATAACCGCTTAAGAGCGGCGGTGTGGTCCATATCACATTAGCAGCAACCTCAGGTAAAAACCCGGCTTTTGTAAGACAATATGCACTTGTATAGCACAATGCCGGAGACAGGATAAACGGGATCACCATAAACGGATTATAGATCACCGGAAAGCCAAAGACCAAAAGCTCCGATATATTAAACAGACAGGGAACAAAGGCTATGCGGGAAAGTTTTTTTACGGAACTTCGCTTTCCAAAGATCATTATGGAAATGAGAAGTCCGATAATGCATCCTGTACCTCCCATAATGACAAATGTATCCATAAAACTCTTGGAAACGATCTCTCCGGGTATAAGCTCCGTGAACATATCCTCAGCAACCTGATTCAGCACATTGTTTCCATGTATGCCAAACCACCACATAAGGCTGATAAGAACAGAGAACAAAAGCCCGCTCAGATACGACCTGTGCATTTTTAAGAAGACCGAATCCACTGCATTCATAAACAGATGCTGAACACTTGTGACATTGAAGGCTAAGGTGATCAGGTAATTTATCACTGCGAAGCAGACTATTGTTGCAAGAAAAGGCTTGATCACGTAAAGCGCCGCATTAAAGGCAGAGTCCGCCCCGTCAACATAGCTGTGCCTGCCGGACTTAAATACAGACTCAAACTTCAGATAAAGCATTGAGCCGATGATACCTGACAGAAGAGCGCTGAAAACTCCCTGACCGCTTAGCAGGGAAAAATCCGGCGCGCCGGTAAAGAAGCCTACAAGAATAAAGAATCCTGTCAGACATGCCAGAAGGCTTCCGAGCTTTGATACCGTCTGCCCGCTCTCCGGCGAATTGTCCATATAGCTCAGATTCAGGGAAACTGTCATGTAAATGGCAAGGGTTCCGACAGTTGTCACCTGCAGGATCTGAAGAATGCTCCGAAGCGCTCCGCCCAGAAAAGAATCCAGAAAATCCTGATACGCCTGCACGGGAAATCCGTTTAACAGAACCGTCATACTGCCTATGAACAGCACGGGTAACACCATGGCAAGACCCATTTTTATAGTATTACCTATAAGAGATAACGTTTTAAAAAAAGATCTTTTCATATAACCTCACCTGCCTTTTCAGCAATTCCCTCCCAATCCAGTTCGGTCAGCATTTTTTCGATATCCGAGATCCTTTCCCTGTCTGATGCAGGGAGTCTGTATCCGCGAAGATCCTTTAAAATACCGTCCATCAGCTCATAATCATAGCTTCCGGCAATTTCAGCTATCGTCTGGTATGCTTCCTTAAGCATGCTCCCACTGATCTCGGGCCGGTCTTCATCCGTGCTGTCAAGCCGGGACAGGCCGTCGTTTAATGAACGGTACATCTTCAAAAGTCTGTCAGTATTATCATCTATAAAAGCCTTGTCTCCGCTTTTTCCTGCGTCCTCAAGTTTAAGTGCAAGCCCGGAAAGTTCGGTCGCTCCTATTATACGGGCCGAGCTTTTCAGTGCATGAACCTTTATCGTAAAATTTTCAATATCGCCCTGCCTGCAGAGCATTTCAATTTCGTCAGCCTTATTCTTTGCGGTTTGATGAAATACCGATATAACTGAAAGGTATCCCTCTTCGGATCCGCAGTTTTTCAGGCCTGCCTGCACATCTATTTCTTCTATGCATTCAAGTTTTTTCAAAAAGTCACTGTTCTCTGTCTCTTGAATAGCCGTCTTTGTACTGCAGTCTTCCGCTTCCGTCGTCTCTTCCGCAGGTTCAACTTTTTCGGCCGGCAGCATATTTTTTATCATTCTCTCCAGCTTTTCTCCATCGACGGGCTTGGAGAGATAATCAGTAAATCCGGCTTCAAGATACTTTTCCCTTGCGCCGGATACGGCATTTGCCGTCAAAGCCACAGAAGGTGCGTCCTTACACATTCCGGAGGCACGTATCGCTTTTAATGTCTCGATCCCGTCCATATCGGGCATCATATGGTCTATAAAAAGAATATCATAGGCCGAAGAGGCAGACATCCTGACAGCATCCTTGCCTGACGCGGCGGTATCTATACTGATGAGTGTCCGCTTCAGCAGACTCTTTATGACCGTAAGGTTCATCTCAGTGTCATCCACAACCAGGATCCTCGCCTTCGGTGCATGAAAAAGCTCTCTGTATTCCCGCATGGCGGAAGATATATCGCGGAATCTCGCTGTGATCTCTCCGATCTCATCCCATTTCGCGACCTCCTGTTCCACAGCAAACGAAAATTTCGATCCCTTTCCATATTCACTCTCTACCTCAAGCCTGCTTCCCATCAGTTCGAGGAGCTGTCTTGTGATACTCATGCCAAGCCCCGTTCCCTCTATGGCACGGTTTCTCTTTTCCTCAATGCGTTTATAGGGTGAAAAGAGGTATTCCATATCTTCCGGCTTCATACCGATACCGGTATCAAGAACCGAGAAGCACAGGCTGATATGAGAATCGTCAGTTTTATCAGCGGAAACAGTAAGGCTTATCGCACCTTTTTCCGTATATTTCACAGCATTGGTCAGCAGGTTCATCACACACTGCCGGATGCGGATCTCATCCCCGACAAGCAGATGGGGGATCTGCTGATCCACGCTGACATTCAGTATCAGGGCTTTTTTCTCTGCCCGCTCCCTTATAAGATTTACCAGATCGTTGATCAGAGAGGAAAGATCATACTGCACGGGTATGATATCCATTTTTCCCTCTTCCACTTTCGAAAGATCCAGAATATCGTTGATCAGTGAGAGCAGAGTTCTCCCGGCCGACATGATATCTGCCGCATATGCACGGATACTTTTTTCATTAGACTCACGAAGGATCATCTCGTCCATCCCGATCACAGCGTTGATGGGAGTTCTTATCTCGTGTGACATATTGGCCAAAAAACGGCTCTTTGCCTCATTTGCCCTGTCTGCTATATCTCTCTGTTTCTGAACCTCTTCTATATAGTGATAATGTTCCGTATCATCGACAAGAACAAACAGCCTTCCATAGCTTTCGCCCTGAAGTTCGAGTTCGTTCTCTTCAGGCGTATAGATACGGTCACCTATATGGATCGTATCATTGTTACGGACGGCCCCGTCAATTTCCGAGATTATATCGTAAGGAGTACGGGCATGTCCCATGGAAGCCTGTGGTTCTGACAGATCCGGCGTTTTTTTGTGAGATCCTGTTTTTGCAGGCTCAGTCTTTCCAAAAAAGGTCAGAAATTCCGGGTAAAGTCTTGTGACAGGCTCGTTGTAATACTGTATCCTGCCCTCGTTATCCACTGCGATGATCCCCTCGGATATCCTGTCTATCACAAAATCCCTTGCGATCTCACTAGTCCCCAAAAGGTCAAATCCAAGGATACCGATCAACAGGAGTATCGTTCCGAAAAGGGCTCCCGGCATAGTGAGGTCGTAATATCTGGAAATTTCAAATACGCCTGAAAGCTGCACGATCAGAGACAGTATCTGAACACCGAATGACATGATCAGGCACAGATACCTTGACTTTGATTTTCTGTTTTTCTCCCGGAGATATTCCCGGATCAGCCAGCGGAGCGCCAGCACAGCAAAGACGCAGTTCATTCCCATCAGAAGATCATGCATACTTCCGTTGGTGTGATAAAAAACAGGACTTACGGGATACGGTACAAATTCATAAGATCTATAATAAGCTCCATTGCTGCCGATCGTCAGGATCGTAAGGTAGATCGCGGTATTTATGAGTCCGAAAAGAGCTGTCACCCATTTCGGTATCCGGATCCTGCACATCCGGGCAGCAAATAAAAACAGCAAAAAACTGATCCATACCCGACCCGCATACGAAAGCTTTAAGGCTGTAAGGTAAGCCTCCTCGGTGGTCGCTTTCATTTCCAGAAGATATCCCAGATTGCTGATAAAGGTTGAAACACATGCAAGGAAGAGGTAGGAGTGGATCGAATTCTTCCATCCCAAAAACACGATACATATCTCAGCAAACAATGCGCCTACGGTTATATACTGTATCGTCAGCAGAATATCATGTGTGCTCAAGCGTAACCTCCCATATGTCCGTTGCCATGTTGTATGGATTGTATTGAATCCTGTAGTGTATCGCCAGTAAACCTCAAATACTCTCTGTTGCTTCTCTTATTCCCTGAAGAAACAATAAATAATCCATATCCATAACTACACCTTCCTTTCAAAAACCGGGGGGGGACGGACCTCGTGGCTTTTTTTGTCAGTATGCCTGCGGCTAGGCCGAAAGCATATATGAAGTATATACTTATGTAAAGCTAGGTGTCAACAGAACCAGGGGGACGGACCCAGGGGGACGGACCTCCCGGCTTTTTTTCTTGACATGAAATCAGCTGCGGAGAATGTTTTAAAACCATATAACCTGTCTTTTACAGCAAGCCATGCAAAAGTTCATAGCGTTTCTGGAAAGCCTGGATACAGCTTTTTGATAAAGGGAAAGAGCTGATTATGAAATGGAGAAGAATCGGGAGACCGATTTTTTTCTTTTGCGATAAAAAGGCCTTGACAAAATTGTATATTGACTGTATATTGCCATATATACAGTTGATGTACAAGAAAGTCGGAGGGTGTCATGATCGAGTTTTCCGGAATAAGCAAGCGGCTGGGAAAGTTTGAATTGAAGGATCTGTCTTTTCAGATCGCCGAGGGTGAGATCTGCGGCCTGGTCGGCAGGAACGGTGCCGGCAAGACGACGCTTCTGAATCTCCTGCTGGGGCTGATCCGTCCCGATGAAGGCACGATCACGATCGACGGCATGGAGTATCGTGAAGAGGAGAAAAAGATACGGGCGCTTCTTGGTTGTGTTCTGGTCGATGAGCTCTTTCTTCCGGGTGCCGGACTTTCGGAAAACGCCTCCTACTTCGGTTCTACCTATGATGCGTTCGAGCTTTCCCGTTTTGAAGGGCTGCTGCAGGAATTCCGCCTGGATCCCGCAAAAAAGTTCCGGGCCCTCTCCAAAGGCGAAAAGCTCAAGTGCCAGTTCGCGTTTGCCCTGGCCGTGAAGCCGAAGTATCTGCTTCTCGACGAGCCGACGGCCAATTTCGATCCGGATTTCCGCGATCACTTCTGGGAGCACATGAAGAGATTCACGGCAGGCGGCGGAAGTGTACTGCTTGCCACCCACCTGACAGACGATCTGGACCGCATGGCGGACAGCCTGATCTTTCTCGACAAAGGCAAGAGCATCTTCACCGGAGACATGGAAAGCTTCCGCGACACGTACCGCATCGTTTCCGGCGAGAAATACCTGGTCAAAATGATCGATGAGCAGTACCGGATCGGGATGGAGGAAGCGAAGTACAGCACCAGGGCGCTGATCGCCCATCACAGAAGGATACGGTATCCGGAGGGGCTGGAGCTCAGTCCGGTATCCATCGAAGAGTTCATGTATCTGTACAGCAAAGGCGGTGAGAAAAAATGAGCGGAAATGTTTTCAGAGAATATCGAATGAACAGGTCTTCCCTGCGAAACAAAGACGGAAAGGCGGATCCTCGCTTCTTAAGCATGGCTCCGGCGATCTGCCCGCTGATGGCCCTGAATCATGGGAAACTGGACGCATGGATCCTTCTGTTTGTGCTGCCGCTGTTCTTTGTCTGGATCTCGGCGATCATGCATCCGTTCCGGCTGACAAAGATGCATTATCTCTGCCCGATGACGGCGGAGGAAAGGATAGAGCGCATCGTTTCCGTATACCGTTTTCGCTGCGTCTTTCATTACCTGGTCCTCACTCTCTGTCTTCTCCCTGTATTTCTGTTCCGGGGCATGCATCCGCTGGCACTGCTTTATATCATGATCAGCAATTTCCTTTATGTGTGCGTCGCGAACCCCGGAAGGTGCGAAGGAAAAGCAGGCTGGTACGTCTTCCTGATCATCGCCTGTTTTGTCGGATCGGTCGTCATGTTCTGCATGCCCGCGGATGGGATCTACAGCAGGACGGAGACCATCATAAGCATATGTTTTTATTCGCTGCTGCTCCTCATGATCCCTGCTTTTCTGATCCTGAGAAAAGCGATGCGTGAGGAGATCGAAGCCGCAGCTTATTACGAGGAGGAAAGCCGGTCATGATGAAGATCAACATACTGCCCCAGGGGACCCTGGCGATCTACGAACAGATCGTGAACCAGCTGAAGAGCGCCATCGTGAGCGGCGAGTTGAAAGCCGGCGAAGCGCTGCCATCCATACGCAGCCTGGCGGCGGATCTGTCCGTGAGCGTGATCACGACCAAGCGCGCCTATGAGGAGCTGGAGAAGGAAGGGCTGCTGCGCTCGGTCGCGGGCAAGGGCTTTTACGTCTGCGAATACAACACCGATTATCTGATGGAAAAGCAGCTGATGATGATCGAAAAGCGCCTGGGCGAGATCATCGGCGAGGCAAAGCAGGCCGGCATCTCAAAGAAGGATTTTCTGGAGATGGCCAAAACCCTGTACGAAAGCTGAAAGGAGAATGGAGATGGGAACGGCATGTCTGGAGTTTGAACATGTGAGCGGAAAGAAAGGAAAATTCCGCCTGAAGGATATCAGCTTCTCCCTGGAAGCAGGCTTCATCTATGCCATCGCCGGAGAGAACGGCGCGGGCAAGACCACGCTGATGAATTACATCCTGAACGAGAGCCCGCTCTACGACGGTGTGATCCGCTTTGAAGGAGAAGACATCGCGGGACGCCACCGCGAGCTGATGAACGCGATCGGCTTTGTCTCCGAGGACCGCATCTTCTTCAATGAGCGATCCGCACTGCAGAACGCGGAACTGCTCGGACGCTTTTACGACGACTTCGACATGGAGCTTTATAAGGAAATGCTTAAGCAGATGGAACTGCCCGGAAGCCGGACCTATTTCAAGATGTCGCGCGGCGAAAAGATGAAGATGCAGCTTGCGTTCGCGATCGCGCACAAGTGCAGGCTGTTGCTTCTGGATGAGGCGACCGCCGGCCTGGATCCGGTCTACCGCATCGAATTCTTTAACATGCTGCGGCACAGACTGGCGGAAGAGAACATCACGGTGTTGATGATCAGTCACAATACAAACGAGATCGACAAGAACGCGGATTATGTGGCGATCATGAAAGAAGGATCTTTGGGAGGTTTCGATGAGAACATTTAAATTGGATGAAAAACAACAGAAGATCATTGCCGAATTCTTCAAGGAAGAGACAACGTATTTCCCGAATCATGTGCTGATGAAATTTCTGGCCTGTTTTCTGGTGAGCCTTTCCATGATCATGCTGATCCCGCCTTTTGCCGTCTGGGAAGGGGAAAAGATGCTGAGCGTGTTCGGCTTCTACTTTTTCTGGATCGGGATCGCGTGCTATGGTACAAAGTACGCGTCCTATGCGGAGCCCTTGACGAAGATCTCGGTACGCATCACGAGCCTGCTGCGTTATGTGCCCGTGGAAAAGGACCAGCTGATGCTCTTCCGCCTTTGCAAGATCCTGAAGCCCTGCGTGATCCTCACCCCGGTCGTGCTCATGTTCCGCATCGCCATTTCTCTTGGCGTGTTCGGAAGCGTGCAGGTCTGGGACCTCGTCCTGCCTCCGCTTTTCATGATCGTGCTTCCGGTCGTGTTTGAGTTCATCAGTCCCTGGGGGATGAACTTCGGAGCAAACATCTCCACGCGGATGTAAGCCAATCCTTCCGTTTTATGGTATAATGTTACTGTTTTGATCCCGGACCGTTGTTTTGAAAAAGAATATTGCTCCGCAGGGGGCAGGAAGAGGATCGATGAAGGACAGTGACTATACAGCGTATCTGAAAAAATTCTTCGGAAAAGACGGCTTTCTGGAAAATCAGCTGGAAGCGGTGAAGGCAGCGGATGAGGGCAGGAACCTTTTTGTGCAGCTGCCTACCGGCGGCGGCAAGTCGCTGTGTTTTCAGCTGCCCGCGCTGATCAGCATGGACAAGTGGAACAGCGCCGGGAAGGATCCGAAGAAGAGCCCGCTCACGATCGTGATCTCGCCGCTTCTGGCACTCATGAACGACCAGGTCGGCAATCTGAATTCCAGGCTTCAACTGCAAATGGAGGAAGACGACATTTCCCCGGAAGAAGAGCAGGAGAGTGATGACCTGCTTTCGTTCTGTGCGGGCAGCATGAACGGTGGCCAGAGCAGGCCCGAGCGCTGCGACATCCGGCGGGACATCATCGAAGGCAGGGCGGCGATCCTCTATGTATCGCCGGAAAGCCTGCGTTTCCGTGAGCTTCCTTTTCTCTGCCGCGAGCGCCGCATTGAGAGGATCGTGATCGACGAGGTGCACTGCCTCTTCGAGTGGGGGCTGAGCTTCCGGCCTGACTACCGCAACATCGCGGATTTCATCCGGACCATCGAAAAGAAAAAAAAGAAAGACATCCCGGTATCCTGTTTTACCGCTACGGTCTCCGCAGAGGCGAAAGACAGGATCATCGCCTATTTCAAACAGGACAGGGACAGAAGATTTCTGTCGATCGGCTCGGGGGCATCCAGGGACAATCTCTCCTATCATCTGCATGAAACGGATCCTCTGGCGGATCCCGACGAAAGCAAGAAGAAGCTTTTGTGGGATCTGATCCGGCCGAACGGGAAAGGCCGCATCCGCGGGATCCTGAAGAAAGACCGGAACGGAAAGTACCGGATCGCCTCTCCCGTGATCATCTATGCGCTCTATACCAAAACAACCGAAGAGATCGCGAAATTCCTGAACGAAAAGCTGTGTGAGCTGAACGGGGAAAGAAGCGGCGAGTACGTCCTCTTCTTTCACGGCAAATGCACGCAAAGCCACAAGGACGAGGTGATCGAAAAGTTCTGCGGAGAGAGTGCCGGCGGGCGTGAGTATTTCGTTGCCGCGAATGCCGCCTTCGGCATGGGGATCGACAAGCCGAACGTGCGCGCCGTGATCAATTACGACATGCCCGAGTCTTTCGAGAGTTATATCCAGCAGGCCGGGCGCGCCGGCAGGGACAGGAAGCCGGCGGAATGTCATATCCTTCACAGTGTGTCGGATTATAAAAAGCACGATCTGCTGCTCGAACATTCCGTCATATCCCTTTCGGAGGTGCAGAGGCTGTGGCAGTATCTGCGGGAGCGTGAGCTTGATCGGCCCGAAGCCGAAAGAGGGAAAAAGCATCTCGGGATCGGCACGGGCATTCTTTGCTCCAATCTCGGTTTCGATCCGATGAAGGTCAACATGATCCTCCGCCTGCTCGAAGACAAAGCCTATATCGAAAGGGACCTGAACCGCTTTTACGAAGAAGAGAAAGCGGAAACGACAGCGGAGAAGCCGGCCTGTTATGTAAGGCTGAAGAGGGATTTCCCGAAGGTGGCGGCCGGAAGGATTCCCTGCTCGGTATATGAAGATACAAAGCTTTCGGAAGATCTGTGCCTGCAGGGCCTGCCCGTTTTCCTGCAGGATCTTGTGATCACGAAGATCATGGTTGAAAAGCTGAAGAAGAAATACGGGGAGGGCTGTCTTTCCGGCGTGGAGCTTGCCGAAGCGATGATCGACCGGGAACCGGAAGTGATCCTCTGCCGCATCCGCTCGATCGGAAAATATCCGAACAATGTGTCGTGGGAGCAGATAAGGCGCTATGTGATAAAGCCCGATGACTCACAGAGAGAGCGCTTCCGAAGTTTTCTGAAGCTTGTCATCGATGCGGATCAGAAGGACACTTCGGACACAAGGATCGGCTACAAGGAAGACTGTCCCGATCTTCTGAAAGGATATCTGAATAAAGAAGACTTCTCGATCCTCGTTCCGCGTTTTTCACCGGCAGCTTCCTTTAGCCGGATACCCAGATACAGCGAGCAGGAACGGGAGGAACTGAACCGCGTGCGGGAGCTTCTCTGCGAGCGGGCCCTGATGTATTCCCTTGAGGAAGGGGGAAGCAGGCTGAAGCTCTTCAGCTGCCGCTTCCATCCCGATGAGGACATGGAAAACATGCGGTATTCGGGATATCTCTCCACGGATCTTCTGGATCTGGACATGACAAAGGCGGCCGATCTTTACGGGCGCGTCTGCACGCTTCCGCTCGGAAAGCATGTGCCCTTTGATGCGAAAGAAGACGATCTCGGCCGGAGAGGCAGCCTGGCGCTCTTCGAAGACCTCGGCCTGCTTACCTGTCTGGAAGAGAAGCCCGGAAAACGGAGGATGCGCATGCTGATCCGTCTCCGGAAGATGCGTGATTTCCGGGAAGAGGATTTCCGGGAGACGGCAGAACATTATCAATGCTGCAGGGAACGCAAGATCTTTCTGGAACATTTCGCGCAGCTTGTCAGGGATGGCAGCCCGGAGCAGATCCGGGATGCGATCGTTGCTTACTTTTCTGCCGGGAGCCCGGAGGAAGCCCTGCCTGCGAAGCAGGATGAGGCAGCGCCCGTCCTGCCCGGACCGTTCCGGGAGGAAGATCCGGAAGAAGAAAAGCTTGCAGTCATCCGGGATGAAAAACACCGCGTGATCAGCGTGGCGGCCGGGCCGGGAAGCGGAAAGACAAGCCTGCTGATCCGGAAGACCGCGGCCCTTCTGAAAAGCGGAAGATACTCGCCGGACGATTTCGTCATGCTCACCTTTACGAACAAGGCAAACGAAAACCTGAAGGAAAGGCTGGAAACGGAGGCCGGGATCGATACGGGCGGGATGATCGTGAGTACCTTTCACGCCTATGCCTGCCGCCTGACGGGCAGGCGCTTTCTTCCCGATGAGGGCGGCGATGCGATCCTGTTTGAAGCGGCGGAAAAACTCTCTCCGCAGAACCGGGAATCCGCGGACGAACGCCTGTGGAGAAGAAAGATCCTGATCCTTGATGAGGCGCAGGATCTGACCGAAGGAAAGATGAAACTGGTCCGCGCGCTGTTCGAGGCCGGAAACATGGATCAGCTGATCTCGGTAATGGATGACGACCAGCAGATCTTTGCGTACATGGGCGCGGGATCGAAGTATATAAAGGATTTCGTGAAAAGCTTCCCGAAGCGGGAGACGGCAAAGTATGAGCTGACTTCCGATTTCCGCAGCACGGAGACGCTGGTCCGCTATGCGGAGCGCTTTCGGAATGCGAATATCCGCGATAAGGAAAGAAGCAGGGCAATGGTCTCCCGAAGAACGGAGCAGGGAAGCGGAGTGCAGGTCTTCCGCTGCGCGCCCGAAGACTGCAATTCCGTGATCTGCGATGAAGTTTCCGCAGAGGCACGCCGTATCCTGAAGGAAGGCAGAAAGGCCGTACTGGGCGTGCTTCGCGTGCGTGCGGATGACGTGCGTGAGATCTACACGGAACTGAAGAAGCGCTTCGGCGGCAGAAAGGGTGTTCAGCTGCGCATGTTTGTGGGCGGGAACCGGGAAGAGGATGATTTCTACCTGGTCTGGCTGGATGAGGCGGATGCGATCCTGCGCCGCTTTGAGAAGGAGGCACAGAAGGCGGATGGCTGGGTCAATGATCCGGACCGGCTGATCGCGGATTTTGAAAGAGCTTATCAGAGCAGCATCTATTGCCGGCCCATGCTGCGCTTTGTGCAGGATTACCGCAGAAGATATACGGATGGCGGCAGGCTGCATTACGCGGCCCTGTACCGTTACATGCGCACGGTCCTCTTTTCGGAATTTTTCGATGACTATGTAAACGAGATCAACAGCGATGAGGGGCTCACGATCTGCGTGTCCACGGTGCACAGCGCGAAAGGACGGGAATTTGACAGCGTCTGTATGTGCTGCCCGCAGGACGAGCGGCTCGACAATTGCACGGAAGAGGATTACGAAAGGCTGCGCTACGTGGCGATGACAAGGGCACGGGATGGGCTTGTGATCTTTGATCCGGAACCGGAGCTGCATTATCCGGAACCGGACGGTTCCGAAACAGCGGAAGCTTTTCCGGAATGCAGAAAGAAAAGACGTTCCGGCGGACAAAAGAGCGCGGCGAAGGGAATACTCTACGGGCCCGGTGACATCCGTCTGTCCTTTTTCGGAACGAAGGACGAAAAGGATGAAGCGAAAGCCGTGGAAGGCCGGAGAAAGCTTTTCGAAGCCTTCCAGTTTGAAGGGAAAGACAAAAGCAGCTTCAGCGATACGCCGCCCTGCCTGCAGGCCGGACAGGAACTGGGGATCGACGGGTATTACATCACCGTGGAAACGGAAGGAGGAAAATACACGTTGGAGCAATTGAAATACTCGGTCGCCGATTCCTGCAGGGCGGAAGTGGGGGTAGTGCGGATCTATCCGGTATACAATCCCGTGCACGCAGAGGGTGCCGGCAGCGTGGAAAACTACGCGAAAGGGATCGGCGCGGAATACTGGATGAAAAAACTGGATCCGGAATTCGAAAAAGCGCCCTTCGAATTTGAAAATGACAGATACGGCAGGCCGGTCATCGGCAGCCTGCGCTATCGGAAAAAACTGATCCTTCCGAGGACCATTCCGAAGGAAGAAAACTGAACCGGCATTATCATGAAACAGGAAAGAGAGGACATGGCATGTACAGATTGGTTTGGGATTACTACCACAGCCTGGCGGAACGCTGCGGAAGGGACGCGGAAGGAAACGAGCTTCCGTTTTCCCTGATCCCCTTCTATGCGGGGAAGGAAGCGGAAGGCGGGATCGAGCAGAATCTGAACCGGCTCGCAAAAGCGTTTCTCGGAAAAGAGGAAGAGCTGGAAACGGTTCACCGCGCGGGAGAGGCCGAGCTCGAAGACTTGAAGCGCCGCGTCAGGGAGATCTGCAGCGCGCAGACAAACGATTCCCAGATCGATGCGGTCTCGCAGGCGATCCTGAATGATCTGACGATCATACAGGGGCCTCCGGGAACCGGCAAAACGGAAACGATCAAAAACATCGTGCTCTGCATAAGGCGTCTTCGCCCGGCGGCAAAGATCGCCGTCATTTCCGCGAACCGGGAAGCGCTGTCGAATGCGGAGGATGCGGTGCGGGAGGATCCGGATCTGAGCCGGCGTGCCGCCCGTCTCGGAAACCAAAGCATGCGCAAGGAGTTCTTCGAGAAGCTGCGTGCCGAAGATCCGCAGCTTCATCGGGAAATGTCGCATTTCTTTACCAGGGAAAACCGCTGGGTGTTTCCGGCTTCCCTGCTGGAACATTATCCGATCATCTTCAGCACGATCCATTCTCTCAGAAACAGCGTGAAAGCAGACGAATACGATTACGTGCTCGTGGATGAATGCTCGCAGGTCTCCTGCATGCTGGGAATGCTTGCGATCTCGCAGGCCTCGCATCTGATCCTTCTGGGTGATGACGAGCAGCTTCCGCCGATCCATAAAGATACGGAAGACCTCTGCCCGGAGATCATCCGAAACGACGCACCGTGGTATTTGGACGAGAAGGACAACAGTTTCATGAAAGCCGCGGCGAAGTCCTTTGACGGGCGCTGCGGAAACATATTGCTGAACGAACATTACCGCTGTCATCCGGCGATCATCGGTTTCTGCAACCGGGAGATCTACGGCGGCCAGCTGCGCGTGATGACGCACGAGGACAACAGGCTGCCGATCCGGATCCGCTGGTATGAGGGCGATTACTGGGAGCAGACCGAAGACGCGCAGACCGAAACAAAACGGAACTGCAATCTGAAGCAGATCGAGATCTTCCTTAAGGATGAACTGCCCGGGGTGATCGAAAAACGCAGGGAGGATCCCGGCTACAGCATCTGCGTGCTCTCACCCTACCGCTGCGAGCTGGAGGTTTTGCACGACCGCCTGGAAGAGGTCCTTGCCGCGGACGATCCCGTGGAGAACACGCTGGAAGACATCCCGGAGGACGTGAACGACATCTCGCAGCTGACGATCCACAAGGCGCAGGGCCGGGGATACGACAGGGTCTATATCCTGCCGGTCCAGGATGCCGGTTTCTCGCCCTGGTCGCAGAAGCGCGAGCTGATCAACGTGGCGATCTCCAGGGCCAAAAAGGAACTCTGTGTGATCACCTCATCCGTGTGGATGCCGCGCGAACTGCAGCGCGAGAGCGGGGTGTACGTGAACCCGAGGGAGAACGGGAGGAACACCTATCTGCGCAGTTTCCTTGCCTACGTCCGGGAAGAGCTGGAACACAGGGATCCCGGGACCGACTACGGCTTTCTTCGGAGCAGCCTCCGTTCGATCTTTGACAAGGTCCCGAAATACAGAAGGATGAAGCATTGCGCGGATGAGCTGCGCATTCCCAAGATCAACCGCAGCCCCTCCGCACCGGAGCTGTGCCTGATCGACGAACTGGATCATTGTGACGAAATTCGCAATGGCTACCGCTATTACCGTGAAGTACCCTTAAGCCTGATCGAAGGGATCGATCAGAGGGATGAAGAGATCCGCCGCTATATCGAAAACGGCTCGCGGGCGGATTTTGTGATCGCAAGGGAGGACAGGATCTGTGCCATCATCGAGGTGGACGGGGCGTATCACCGTTCCGATCCGGAAACGATGGAGAATGATGCCCTGAAGGACAGGGCGATCCGTTCCCTGGGAGAGGATTTTTACCGCGAGCGCTTTCTGCGCCTCACGACCGACGGAAGCTCGGAAAACGAGATGGAGCGGATCCTTTCTGTTCTGAACAGTGATGCGCCTACGGTGCGCCTTCTTGCGGAGGAAGGGGAGCTGACGGAGGAGCAGAACGAGAAGGACGACCTGATCGATGTGCTGGACCGGGTGATGGATGAGCAGATCGAAGGGATACGGCAGATCATGTCACGGCCCGGTTCGCCGGAATACCGGGAAGCATTCCGCGTCTGGAGCACGATACGTTACGACAGGGAGCATGAGGACGGCGGAAGGGGCCCGGGGGCGGAGGATTATTCGGATCCGCTGTTCGTCTCACGCTATCTGATGAAATATGCCTATGTTTACGCTTTTGAGTATTGGGTGATGTATGATGCCCTGCTGCATGATTTCCGCGGGGCAGAAGGAAACGGGGAGCTCACGTATTTCGGCTCGGCCTGCTTTGGCTGCGGGAGCTGCCTGGATGCCTGGTCCCTGGCCTATGCGGCCGCGAAGATACGCGCGGAAGAAGAAAACGTGCTTCCGGAAAACCTGGAGCTGCTCTATTACGGCTACGACCGCGCCCGCTGGGGCTTCCGCTTTGACGGCATCCGCGGACTGACGCGCATGGCGGTCAATCCTTTCGATGCAAACGGCTTGGCGCCGGGCATTGAGGAAGTGTTTGCGGATACGGATTACGAGGACAGCAAATGGTCGCGATACAATGTGCTGATGTTCGGAAAGATCCTGAACGAGCTGCCGGGCCGGGTCCTGGATGAAGCGATCGAAAACATCCGGATCGCTGCAGAAAACGGGCGTTTTCCGAGGAAGGAGATCTACATCTGCATCTCGCATAACCGTTCGGGCGGCGAGAACAACGAAGAACTGCAGGAGATCGCGTCCCGGGTGGTCGGTGCGATCAACTTCGACGGCTCCTTCGAAGTAAACGGCCGTGTGATCGAAAGCTCGCCCCTGTATCAAAACGGGAAGATCCGCTGCATGAACGAAGCGGGAGACGAGCTGCACAGGATCTACGCCTTTGCGGACGGCAGGCAGTATATCTGGAGTCTGAACCCCGACTTTTCGGGCCTTCGGGAGATACAGACCCTGCAGAACGATGATGAGTTTGCGGACGAATTCACCGCGGGCCTGCGGCAGGCCGACCCCCGCGCGACGTTCCGCCTCAGCACCCTGACGACGGCGTATATTTCCGTTCAGATCATCAAGCTGACAAAAAGAGATTAAAAAGCATTGACATCCGTCATCAAGTGATGTATTCTTTGTATTAAGGTTAGTAATACAAAGAATGCATCAGTTTTGTTTGTCGGAAAGGAGAAAGCTTGCATGATAATACGGATCGATGAATTGTCCGATGTGCCGATCTATCTGCAGATACGCAACCAGATCGTGATGGGCATCTCCTCCGGTGAACTGGCTGGAGGGGAGCAGCTTCCCACCGTGCGTGCCCTGGCTCTCGAGATGGGCATCAATACGATGACGGTGAGCAAGTCCTATCAGCTTCTGAAGCAGGAGGGCTATATCATGACGGACCGCAAGAACGGCGCCAGAGTGAGGACGGAGATCAGGGTGCAGGGCGGCATCAGCGACAGCAACAAGACCGAGCTCAAGCGCATCGTCTCGGAAGCGAGACTGTCCGGTGTCAGCCGTCAGGAGATCGTATCACTGGTGGATGAGTATTACGGAACGGACGATAAGGGATAAGGAAAACGGGGATATCCTGTTTTCATTCGGAGGGAAGCCATGGAGAGTCTTTTGTTCGGATCGTTCATGTTCATTTGTCTGATCCCTTGTCTCTGGATCAGCCTGTTATATCTGTATCCGAAAAAATGGAAAGAGAAAAAGATCGTTCTCGGTGTGAAGCGCAGGAAGGAATTCGGGGAAGCCGGGACGGAAGAGAAGGTCGAAGCCATCGTAAACGAAGCCAACAGGCAGGCAACGGCGATCACACTCGTCTGCACGGTGATCGGAGTGATCCTGCTGTTTCTGCACGGCTTTTTAATGCAGATGTTCATCTGGTGCGGCTTCATCTATATCGCGCTTTTGGCAGACATGGTACCTTATATTCTCGGTCATGCCCACATGATAGCACTCAAAAGGGAGCTCGGGCTGAGCAGCGAACAGGGCGTCAGCTATGTCGACCTGAAGGCAGCCGGGAAGATCAGGGCTTTGAAGCTGCCGGCTGTGCTGCTTCCGAACATCGCAGGCCTGCTTGCGGTGGGGGTTGCCGTTTTGACAGATCTGGGCGTGATCAGGTTCGGCAACATGCGGGCAGGAGTACATATTGCACCCTGGGTATGCGGCATGTTCTGGCTGATGGGAATTCTGATAACGGTCCTCGCGTTCCTGATGGACAACATGAAAAATGAAGTGATCGCAAGCGACAGTGATGTGAACGCAAACTTCAACAGGGCCAAAAAGAAAAACCGTGCCAACATGAACATCACGTTCCTCTGGGTCAACGCGGCCTATATCCTCATCATTGCCCTGTTCACTTATTCCGAAATGATCACGATGCTTTCCATGGCTTTTTACATGATCCTTCTCCTGGCGGGGATCGCCGTGTTCGTGTCGACCGATAAAAAGATCGAGGCCCGCTACCAAAAGCAGACCGATCTGGTCTCGGATGACGATGAATGCTGGATCGGAGGCATGATCTATTACAATCCGAAGGACAGGCGCTTTCAGGTGGAAAAACGCGCGGGTGTCGGGGCGACCGTCAATCTGGCACATCCCGGAGGCAAGATCGTGGTAGGACTGGCTGTTCTGGCCCTGGTTTTGTGCTTTGTATGGTTGGGCATGATCGAAGCAACGCCCATCGATCTGCGGGTAGAGGACGGAAAGCTGATCTGCCATCAGCTCCGCGACGAGTATGTGATCCGTCTGGACGAGATCGAGAGTGTCAGCTACGGAGAGGATATCGGAAGCCTGCAGCTTTACCGCCTGGCAGGTGTCGGAATGCCGACCCTCCTGAAAGGAGATTTTTCCGCGAAGGACATCACGAAGTGCAAGGTCTTCCTCGCGCCGCAGGAGGGAGTGTATATCATGGTAAAGACCGGGAACGGGATCTACATCGTCAGCGATACCACCGCTGCGGAGACAAAAGAAATATTTGAGCAGATCCGCTGAAGCGGAAGAAAGGAGCCCCAAATGCAGTTTCAGACAGTTCCGTCAAGTTCTATAGTGGTACAGGTCACGGCGCTGCTCATCTTTTTCGGTGTGCCGCTGATCCTGGCGATCTGGTGGAAGATCCGGAAAAAGGAACCGATCCTTTCCATCCTGAGCGGTGCCGCGATCTTTTTCCTCTTCGCACTGATCCTGGAAAAACCGATCCAGACACTGGTCATCGTTCCGGACAATGCCTTGAGCAGGTTCATAAAAGCCACGCCTCTCCTGTACGCGCTGGTGCTCGGCCTGTTCCCCGGGATCTTTGAGGAGACCGGCCGTCTGGTGGCGTTCAGGTTCCTGCTCGGCAAGCAGAAGAACAGAGAGACGGCGATCTCGTACGGGCTCGGTCACGGCGGCATCGAGGTGATCCTGATAGCGGGAATGACCTATGTCAATAACCTGATCTATACGGTCATGATCAACACGGGCACTTTCGGGAGCGTGGTCGAGCAGGTGAAGCAGGTGGCGCCCGATCAGGTGGAAACCTTCATGAACCTGCCCGAAGGGATTGCGGCCCTGTCTTTCGGCACTCTGGCTTTAAGTGTATTCGAAAGAGTGGTGGCGATGATCTTCCACATCGGCTGTTCGATCCTGGTCTTCTATGCCTGCAGGGACAAAAAGCGCTTCTGGCTGTATCCGCTCGCGATCCTTCTGCATACGATCATGGACGGCGTGATCGGACTGTATTCCGTCGGCATCTGGAAGACTTCGGTCGAGGGTCTGGAAGCGGCGTTTGCCCTGATCGCGATCCCGGTCTTTCTCGGAGCGTATTTCCTGCTTTACGCAAAGGACAGGACGCCGGAACCGGTGGAGGAAGATACGGAAGCAGAATGAACAGTAACATGCCATATGTGCGGCAGTCTTAACAGACTGCCGCTTTTGTGTTATAATAGACGCGGCCGGATATTCCGCAGGCAGCGGAGTCCGCTGGGAGAGTAAAATGAAGATCACATGTACTTATTGCAACAGTCTGTTTGATGATACGCTGGAGAAGTGTCCCTCCTGCGGTGCGACGAATGCAAACGTCCGCCGGAGCACAACGGATCAGCCTCTGACCATTGAGGAGCTTCAGGAATGGTACGCCTCCAAGGGGCTGCCGCCTTATGAGACAACGCGCTTTTTCATCGGCATCGATCACAATGGACCGAGGGCCTTCGGGATCTACCGGGATGAAAAGAGCGGAAATTTCGTGGTCTATAAGAACAAGGACAACGGCAGCCGTGCGGTCCGTTACGAAGGAAGTGACGAAGCGTATGCCGTGAACGAGCTGTTCCAGCGCCTGAAGCAGGAGATCATCGAGCAGAAGGGCAGGATCGCCGCGAAAGAGGCTGTGCGCGGGAACGGAAACGGCGTACCTTCCCGGGAAAGTGATGCGGGATCGGCCGCGGAAGCGGGGCAGGACGCGCAGGATGCGGGGAAAGACGCTCGTGAAGCCGGTGCGGAAACAGGGCATGGCGGCAGTCAGAAATCGAATGTCACAAGCGCGCTCATCTTTCTGGCCTGTGTCATCGGGGGCGCCTTGATCCTCTGCGGGCTTATCTCTCCGCTGAGGCCTCTGATCTGGAATCTGACCCATCCCGATACTTCGACCGAATCGGGTTATTACTCCTATAACGGCGAGATCTATTATACTCTTTCGAATTACAGCTATTCGGAGGACAATAACACAAGATGGCTGCATTATGACCGCGGAAGCGGTGAGTGGGAGCGCGTTCCGATCGATGTGATCCCGGAACTGGCGGAGAACAAGACGGCGAAGCCCTACTATCTCGATGTGATCTGGAAGGATGAGTACGGCGTTTCGGATGCCACGCAGTCACGGGCCTTTTACGACTGCCTCTATGAACCGGGTATCACGACCGCCGGCTATTACGAGTATGAAGGGCGGGATTTCTATCACCTGGACACTTACGATAACGAAAGCTGGTACGAGTTTTCGGACTCCGGGGACTGGGAGAACATAGACTACTCCGAGGTCCCGGACTTGCTCAAAAACGAGTATGACGCCAAGGATTTCTATTATTGTCCCGACTGGGATACAGAGACGCAGCTGACGGATTTTTCGGAAACGCCGTATTACGAGGAGCATGAGCGGATCCTGAACGGGAATGCGGACAGCAGCGGTTTTTGGGATAACGACGACAGCAGCGATCCCTGGGACAACGATGACAGCAGCGATTATGACTGGGACTGGGACAGTGATTCCTGGGATTCCGGTTCCACGGACTGGGACAGCGACTGGTAGATCCCGCGGGGCGGCTGTTTCCGTTTTTTGAAAATGTGATATAATGGATCCTGTGTGAGCAGGTGCATGGAGGCAGGCACGTTCGTTCGGGGGCCGGCAGGTCACGGAACATGACACAAAGAATTGTGGGGGATGTTTATGGGTAAATACAGTTTGGATACCTTCCGGGTAGAAGACGCGAGTGTTTATCTCAGGGATCATGTGGATGCCATCGTGGCGGTGGACGGGAAGGCAAATGCCATCAAGCCGCTCAGCAAGGAGGGGATCTTCCGGGATTTCATCCGGGATAACTGGTCTTATACCGATATGATCGAGAAACTGTGGTATCATTTCCAGAACAGCGCGGAAGCCATCGTGGATGACTACCGTGTCTTTCTGGCTACCTCGGGTAAATTCCAGGGGAAATACAGCAGGCGCGTGAACATCATGATCGACGGTAACCTGCATGTGATACAGATCCTGGTCTATCCGGTGGAAGAGGATTTTTATCTCTATCTGATGGAAGAGCTTGACAAGAGCGCTTTCAGAGAAGAAGACATGACGAACAAGAAGGTGGATACGATCCAGAAGATCTACCTCTTCTCCATGTATATCGACATCGTGAAGGACACGACCAGCAGCATCAGCGTGACCGAGCTCTCCGGCGATGTCATGAACCAGCAGCTCAAGTACAGCGAATGGAGAATGATGATCGTCAATATGATCGGAAAGGAATACCAGGCGCAGTTCCTTGAGGAAACGGATCCCGAAACCCTCAAGAAGAAGTATGCCCCCGGAAGGACATCTTCCTTTGACTGCATGATGATGAATCTGGAAGGGGAGTATATCTGGGTCAAGCTGATCCTGAGCCGCGCCGAGACCAGTAATGCCGACGACTACCGTTTTGTCTTCATGGTCCAGAATATACACGAGGAATTTGCCGAACTGCGCCGTACGCTGAAGGAATATGAGCAGAGGGCCTCGATGGATTCCCTCACCTCCATCTTCAATCACGGACGTATCGAGACCGAGATGTGCAACGCCATCGTGGAACGGGGCAAAAACGGCCGTCCCCTTTCGATCATGATGCTGGATATCGATTTCTTCAAGCAGATCAACGATGTGTTCGGCCATGCGGTGGGAGATTCGACCCTCGTGCAGTTTACCCGCAAGCTCTCCGACTGCATCAGTGACAGGAATGCGGTGCTCGGCCGCTGGGGCGGCGAGGAATTTGCCGTTGTCTGCTATGATACGGACGGGAAGGCGGCAGAGGAGCTTGCGGAGACGATCCGGAAGGCCATCGAGGAGAATGAGTTTGAACGGATCGGCAACATCACCTGCAGCATCGGTGTTACCGAGGTGAAGGAAGACGACAGCTTCAACAAGGCTTTCGAGCGTTCGGACAGTGCCCTTTATCAGGCAAAAACGGATGGACGTAACCGGGTGGTGGTATTCTGACCGAGCCCGGGCGGCGTTTAGTGAAAAAAAAGCGGGAGCTGCCCCGCTTTCGGATAAGAAAAGAAGCAGGTGTCAGTCCTGCTTCTTTTTGAAGATGAAGAGCTTGCTCAGGATATAGTTCGTGACGATGACAACGAACTGTCCGATCAGCTTGACAACGAGGGCGGCGAGGCCCTGGTCGTAACCGAGCTTGTCGCAGCCGATCCATATGATCAGGTCTTCCAGCACGAGGGTGAAGAGGCGCGCCGCCACGAAACTAACGAACTCCTTCAGGATCCCGCCAAGGGAGCGCACATTGCTCCTGAACACGATCAGCTTGTTGGTCACGAAGGTGAAGAGTACGCAGATGACCCAGTCGATATTGTTCGAGAGCACCTCGTCCCAGCCGAAGACATTGACAAAGAGCCAGAACAGGAACATGCTCAGGACAAAGGCGATGCCTCCCCAGAAGAGGTAGTCGATCCCCTCCTTATGTTTTTTGTAGATATCCAGAATCTTCTTTATCATCGTATTCACCCACCTTTGTTAAACCTGCGTCATTATAGCAGATAGCAGAAATATCCCAATCCTTCCACAATTATCTTTTTTCAGTGTTCGTGCTCGATCTTTGCGTCTTTTACGGTAAAGGAAGAGAATCTGCCAAATGTGAGTTCCTTTTCCTTTTTGTTTCTTTCCCGCCGCAGGAATAGGATCAGCAGGAAGCTGATGGCCAGCGCCAGGCTCATAGCCAGCAGGGCGTTGACCAGAAGGGCGGTCAGGGGCGGAATTTCATTCTCTTCGGCCGCAAGCAGGATCAGGGAAGACATATCATTAATCCCAGGCATGATCGGCACCTCCTTTTCTCTTCAGCTGGGGCAGCGGTCTGGTGACCATGATGTTGTACTGGTCCAGGGTGATCATCTGCGAGATCAGTGTACCGATAAGGATCACGCACACGCAAAGGAGCATCTGGGCGGCACCCGCTTCCGTCATAAGGGTCAGATAGGTCCCATAGAGCGTTCCGGCAAAGGTGATCCAGATCCCGGCGAGCAGGGGGACTTTTTGCTGTTCCACGATCTTTGCGATCAGAAAACTGCTCCTAAACAGGAAGATCTCGATCACGATGCTCAGGATAGAGGTGAGCTCCAGTGTGAATCCGTTGAAGAGAGCCGCAAGCACGAGGTTGATCCGGGGCAGAAAGATCATGACAGCCGCCACGAGGAGATAGGGCAGGAGGGCAAGGCCTTTCTGCCGGATGGAGCGGATGTCCGATGTTTCTTTCAGGTAGTAAAGATAGTTCAGCTTCCTGTTTTTTGACTGGTAGCCTTTATCGTAGATCTTTTCCCTTTGGACAAAGATCCGTTTGAGCATCTGCGTGAGCATAAAGACGGAACTCAGGGACAGGCATTCGCTGATCAGGAACAGGGCTGTGGGGGGGATGGCGGGCTGCAGGCAGAGAAAGCCAAAGAGCGGCAGGGCGATGAGCAGGGCCAGCAGACAGAATTTCTTTCTGTCCACAGGCAGGTCACTGACCATGCGTCCGTTCTGCCCGTTGATCACCGCGTAAGCCACACGGTCCTTGTTACGGTAGGACAAAAACCAGACCGGAAACAGGGTCGTGTAGGTTTCCGAGCAGTGGGCATCGATGGTCGGACGGAACAGTTCCTTCTGTGCCTCGCTGAAATGAACGGAGGGAAAGGCCTTTTGCAGACGGGAAGAGGATAATACCCTTTCCTTTGCGATGAAGATGGCATTGTCTTCGTATACGCTGTCATCAAGATCCGGCAGGTCTGCGTAGAAGCCTGTCAGGTAAGCCGGTGTGAATTCCACCAGGGCGTTGTGATCAAAAGGGGCGATCTGTTCGCTGAAATGATCCTCAAAGGAAGAGGAAGCATCGAAAAAAGCACCGGTATAGACGGCGTGGAGCCAGCCCTTGCAGCGTACCTTTTCCGTGCCGCCCGCATATCCCGGGCGCTCTCCTTCCAGGGCGAGGTATCCGTTCAGGCTTACGTCGTAACCCCAATAGCTTATGTAGATCCCGCGAAAGCGGTCCAGATACTCCGGGTCCTTCAGTTCCTTGGGTGCCAGCAGGGCACGTTTTACGTGATCCAGATAAAGCTGCTTGCAGTGTTCCTTGTCGATGCGGAAAGGTGCAACGTATTTCGGATATTTCATCTTTGCCATGCGGGATTCGAGCATAACATAGGAACCGCAGTAGCTGCAGAAACCGTTTATGGACTGTTCCGTGGAATAGATGCTGCCGCCGCACTGGGGGCAGCTGTAGAGCGTGACCGAAATCTCGTCGTTTTTCCCGGAGCGGGCAGTTGCCTCATCCGCCGCCGGGCCGAAATCCGAAAAACGCCCCGGAGCCTTTTTTCCGCTGCAATAAGGGCAGAGCAGGCTCTGGGACTTGATGTCAAAAAATAATTCTCCTCCGCATTCGGGACAGGCGTTCACGTTATCCTCCGGGCTATCATATTCGGTCTCCAAGTATTATAGCACAAAAAATGAAGGAATGCGGCTGTCTTATTTTTTGAAAGTGAGCGTAAGATCGCTGTCGGGACCCGTCTCGCTGATGGAGAAGGAATCGTCGGAATCAAACTTGCCTTTTCCGTCACTTCCGTCGGCATTGAAGTTGCTCAGGGTGATCTTGTCGCCGGAAAGGGTGTATTCGCCGCCCACTTCCGAATCCTTGAGAGAATCGCGGAAGCCGTCCATGGCGCTGTCCAGGGAACCCATCATCTCGCCGATCAGATAATCGGAGAAATCCTGAAAGCTGTCGTAACCGGCAGTTTTGGAAATGGACTCGTACTGGGACTCATCGATGTTCTGTGCCGTGAGTACCGCCTTTACGACGGAATCGCCGTTTTCCTCAAGGCCGGACTTGAAGTCGGCCATCAGCTTTTCGGCATCGGGCGCCATTTTGTAATTTCCGTCCTCGTCCAGCGTAAGGACCAGGGTGACGTTGGTATCCATCAGGAAACCCATGCCCTGCTGTTCCAGTGCTTCGATATCACTCTTGTCTTCTTCCGACATGATATCTTCAAACTTGAGCGTGGAAGTGTACTCGCCTGCCACATCCTTCATGCTGCGTCCGCAGCCGGAAAGAAGCGCCATTGCCACGACAGTTCCGCCTAATACTTTCATTCCTGTTTTCATGATCATCCTCCCTAAAAGTTTACGATACGAGTCGAGAGTATATCATAAGAAGGGTGATCGTGCAAGCGTGTTACGATCAGCGTCCGTCCGGCTGCTGATCGTAACGGCACTTGCGGGCTTCCTCTGCCGGGGGATCACAGCTTCATCCTGCCCAGGCCGCGATACAGCAGAAGGCCCAGGCAGCCGATCAGGAGCGCCGCAGCCAGAGAGGCGGGGATCACGTAGTTTTCGGGGAGCAGCATGACCCCGACCCCGGGCAGCAGCACAACGAAAATGGCGAGCATGCTAAGGCCTACGGCTGCGCTCTGCTTTACGACCTGCAATTCGCTTTCCCAGCTGAAGTTCGGAAGCTTGGAGTTGAGGAACAGCCCGAAACAGTTCGAAAACAGGATCGACACCGCGGGAACCAGGAGGAAGACGAGGCGTTCGGCCGCGCCTGCCGGCTGCGTGAACACGAGGATCAGCTCGGACACAAGGTAAAACGGCGAAGCCAGAAGCAGACCAAAGAGGAGCTTCGCGTTCAGGATGTCCCGGAGCGGAACGGGCAGGCTCTTTAAGATCCACCAGTTCTTTCCCTCCAGGGAGATCGAAGAAGCCGCCGGAGTCATCATGGCAAAGATCATGCCCAGAAGGAAGGGAATGAACGCCTGTGAGTTCAGGTTAACAGGCAGCCCCTGTGCGTGGGTAAGCAGAGCGGCCGGATCGACGAAGCCCAGGGTCACGGCGAAGATCACGGCAAGCACAGGGCCTACGATGGTATTGGATACATAGATCCCGGACGAAAAATAGCGTCCGGCTTCTTTTTGCAGGAGTGCGGTCAGCAGCTCCTGCGATTTCATTTTCCCCATCCGGAATTCGCGGTGAAAAGCCACGGGGAACAGTTTCCGGCTGATCGCAAAGAAGTTTCGCCCGATGACAAGCGCCGTCAGGAGCAGGATGACGAGCGAGACAAAACCGTAGGCAAGAAACGCAGGGATGTTTTCGCCCAGCAAAGCGGAAGAGCAGCTCTTCAGGAACGGGAAAGAGGCTTCGAGCTTTTCGAAGGCACGCGTTGCTTCCGCAGACATCTCCTTCAGGGCCTCCGTGTTGTTTCCGTCCATCCTTACGGAAAATCCGTTGTCCGCGCCCGGGATCAGGACAGGCAGAAGGAAGGTCGCCGTGACCAGAATGAGCATGAGCAGGACTTCGGTAAGCACTTTGTGACGGTTTCTTGCTATGATCGCCGAGAAGACTATGCCGACCCAGGCCGCAAGGGCGGTGGGGAGTACGGGCAAAAGCAGCAGGGCAAGAACGAGATTCAGATAGAAGCCCGCACCGAGCCCGCCGAAGATCCCGCAGATCAGAAACGTGGGCAGGATCGCGATGGCACCAAACAGCAGGTTTTCCACATAGGAGCGCAGCAGTCTGGCCATGACGATCGGAAGGCTGCTCACCGGAAGGGACGAAAGCAGCTCCAGGTCCTTGTCACGGTAAAGCTGGCTTTTGGCCTTGAGAGCACCGAAGACCAGGATGAAAACGCTTGTTATGAGGGCAAAACACAGCGGGATCCTGTCCCCGATCCCGAGCATCGTCAGACCGTAAGCGCTGCCGGCGAGATAAGCAGCCATCATGAGCGCAACGAGGCCAAAGAGGATCGTCATCGCGGTCTTCCGTTTTTTGATCCGGGGATCTTTTTCGTGGCGAAGCACATTGATCCCGAAAATATTCATGAGCTCCAATTTTGAAAAAGCAATGAACTGTTTCATGCTATCATCTCCTCAAGCTTGTTTGCCGGTCCCGTGTATCCGTTTCACGGAATTCCGGGATCCATCCGCCGACACAAAGATTATTGTGTTACTGTTCAGTGGCTTGCCAGCCACTGAACGTAACTGGCTTGCCGCCATGCATAATCGGCTTCGCCGATGGGCGGCAAGCCTGCCAGCCCAAGCGTCGGCCCGTAGCCACGCAGCGAAGTGCGTGGCTCGGGACTGA
>JAILHF010000074.1 GCA_024696005.1 Lachnospiraceae bacterium
CGTGACACATCGCGGGAAAATCTTTGGTGCAGAAGGAGACATGATATGCAGATAAGCGCATATGATAAGAAAATCGTAAGGATCAGGGATATCGGCGGCAAGGTCTTTACCGGAGAAGCCGACACCTTTTCCGAAGATTACGGGATGCATGAATTCGGCCGCGAGGAGCAGGGGATACAGCTGAACGGATATACGGTGTTCGAGAAGGACATGGAAAGCGTCGAAGTGCTCCCAGGCTATAAGGTGATCCGTGCGGAGGAGACCTGGCAGCAGGCCGGCGCATACTATGTCCGTATCCAGGCTATGGCGAAAAAGCACCATATTTCCCTAAGGCAGGAGTTTGACGAGCATGATGGCCCGGATACCCGGTATATCGTCATCACGGAGGACGATTTTCCCATAGCTACGGCGAGGATGTATCCCTTGGACGCCAGGAGCATGATGATCGGCCGGGTCGTGGTATTGCCGGAATACAGGCATCTGGGGATCGGCAGCATGGTCGTGACCGAATGCGAGCTTTGGGCAGAGGAACTCGGTTTTTCAAAGGCCGTGGTAGAGAGCCGGGACAACAAAGTGGATTTCTACGATCAACTGGGCTATGAAGTGTGCGGTGATCCGGTGCAGGGAGACACCTTTTGCTGCATACGGATGCAAAAAGATCTGTAGGAAACCGTGGGGTGGACTTTATGGTTTTTGGTCCGGCCTGATGGGATGAAGGCCTGACCGCTTTGCCGGACCGCCTATTGCAGTTTCGACGGATTCGGTTTATGATGGATGATGCAAACGATCGCCTGAGCTTTGCAGGCACATGGAGGGATGGGTTCATGTTCAGACCAAAGATCGCCCCCAGGGGCTGGAACAGCTGGGACTGCTACGGAGCGGCTGTGACCGAAAAAGAAGTGAGACAGAATGCCGAGTTCATGGCAAAGCATCTGAAAAAATACGGTTGGGAGTATGTGGTGGTTGACATACAGTGGTACGAACCCGGAGCGGTCAGCCACGAGTACAGGCCGTTCGCGGACCTGTGCATGGATGAATACGGAAGGCTGCTTCCGGCGCCGAACCGTTTCCCGTCGGCAGCAGACGGGAAGGGCTTTGCACCCCTGGCGGAGTATGTCCACTCCCTGGGATTGAAATTCGGCATCCATATCATGCGCGGTATCCCCAGACAGGCGGTGCATAAGGACTTTCCGGTTTTTGGAACGGACAAGACGGCCCGTGAAGCGGCGAGATTTAACAGCATATGCATGTGGAATCCCGATATGTACGGCGTAACGCCGGATGAGGCCGGAAGGGCCTATTATGACTCGATCTTTCAGCTGTACGCCGAATGGGGCGTGGATTTCATCAAATGCGATGACATCTGCAGGGAGCTTCCCCACGAGGAGAAGGAAATGATCATCCTATCGGAGGCGCTTAACAGCTGCGGCAGGGAAATGGTACTCTCCCTTTCACCGGGGCCGGCGCTTCTGGAAAAGGCGGAGCTGTATAAACAGCTGGCAAATATGTGGCGCATCACCGACGACTTCTGGGATGACTGGAAACTGCTTTATGCGATGTTTGAACGCGCGGAAAAATGGAGCATTCATGCCGGCGCGGGGCACTTCCCCGATGCGGACATGCTGCCCATAGGTCCCATCAGGCAGGATTACGATAAGAATAATAAGACTGCTTTTACGGAAGATGAGCAGATCACGATGATGACGCTCTGGAGCATCATGCGTTCACCCCTCATCATCGGCGGGGAAATGACGGGCTTTGACGATTTTACGATGAGCCTGATCACAAATGAGGCCGTCCTTAAGATGCATGCGTCCTCCAAAAATGCCAGACAGGTATTCCGTAGAAAGACGGACGGGAAGGAATGCATACTGTGGACCGCTGACGACTGTGACGGCGGGAAGTATATCGCGGTCTTTAATACGGGAGACGAGGACGGCGTGTTTGAGATCCTGCTTGAGGAGCTGGAAGGCATTCCGGCGGGCAGCAAGGCAACGGAACTCTGGAGCGGTGAAAGCATTGCGCTCGGAAGCGTTTTCTGCCCGGAGATAGCCGCTCATGGCGCAAAGCTCTGGTATATCGGATAAAACAGATGCTCAGATATACCGATGACATGACTCCGTTTTCGATGGCGGAGAAGCCTTCAAAGCAATATTTCTTTCTGATGCCGTTCCTGTGGCTGGCGGCCTTTCTGGATACCCGCAAGCTGCGCTTGAAGATCGACAGGACCGGGATGAAGGGGATAAAGCCGCCCTATCTGGTGATCGCGACACACCAGGGACCGGCTGATTATTCCGCTGCGCCCCTTGCCATGTTTCCGCACCGTGCGATGTTTGTTTCCGACATGGAGGGCTTTGCCTGGTATGGGAAGTGGCTTTACCGCGGGCTTGGCTGCATCGGAAAAAGAAGATACGTATCCGATCTTTGTGTCCTTCGGAACATGAAATACGCCATTGCCCGGAAACAGGCGGTATGGGTCTATCCGGAATCAAGGCATTCCAATGTGGGAACAACGGCGTACATCCCGAAAAACCTGGGAAAACTCTGCAGGGTGATGGATGTACCGGTTGTTCTTTTTACATTGTACGGTTCGTACCTGGCCAATCCGTTCTGGGATGAGCTGCGTACCAGGAAAGTGCCGGCAGAAGGAAAGATGAGGATCCTGTTTTCGCAAAGGGAGGTCCGTGAGAAAAGCGAAGAGGAGATGCAGGAAGCCATCGAGGAAGGGCTTCGGTATGACGAGTACGATTATCAGTCGTCCCGCGGGATCCTGATCCGGGAACGTTATCGCGCCGAGGGGCTGCATATGCCTTTGTACATCTGCCGCAGGTGCGGGGAGCGGTACCGGATGGCAAGTCATGGGGATACGCTGGAATGCAAGGCCTGCGGAAGAAGCTTTCTGCTTCGGGAGGACGGCCTGCTGGAAGAAAAAGCCGAAGGCGGAGAGACGTTCCGTATCCCGGACTGGTATGAATGGGAAAGGGCATTGGAGATCAAAGAGCTTGGAGACGGGGCGGATGCTTTTGGCAAGCGTTTTGCAGTCCGCGTGGAAGCGCTGCCCAATGAAAAAGGTTTTGTTGACCTGGGAAAGGGTGAGCTTCTGGTGGATGACAAGGAGTTTACGCTTCGGATCGGGGAAGAATTGCTGCATTTTCCGCACAGGATCCGGGAATCGGTTCAGACCGAATATGATTATCGCGGCAGGAAGGGCAAGGCGATCGTCCTGTCCACGGTCAAATGCTGTTATTACATCTATTGTGATGATGATGCGTTTAATCCTACGCAGCTTCAGTTCATCGGCGAGTGGTATTTTCAGAAAAGTGTTTCCGGGTAGCGGGGGCCGATGCAGGCCCCCCAAAAGCGCCGGGTTCAGTCGATCGCATCGGGCATGGAGCCCAGAAGTTCGCCGGTTTTGGCATTCAGTGTCAGCGTGGTGTTTTCAAGCACTTTTCCGCAGTCATAACGGTAAACATAGGCATAGGGACAATCGACGTATTTCCGGCGGTAGACATAGTGCGC
>JAILHF010000002.1 GCA_024696005.1 Lachnospiraceae bacterium
GCCCATGCAGAATACAACGCTGAAGCTGAGTCCCATCAATTTCAAGAACCTTGAATGGAGCTCCCTCGACGGAGAACTTGATCTTGTAACGGAAGGAAGCAAGAGTTATTACAGGAACGATTACGTAAAGATCGACAAAGCAGCTGGCAAGATCTACGCGATCGGAAGCGGCAGCTGCACGCTGTCCTTCACCGATGAATTCTACAACTATCTCCTGCCCGTCACAGTCGTGCAGCCGCAGGAGCAGCGTGTGTACGTGAACAATGATAAGACCGCCAAATTGAAATTCTATGGTGTGAAGAACAATGCTGCAAGATACGAAAGCAGTGACAATTCCATCGTCACAGTTGATGCAAAAGGCAAGATCAAAGGCATCAAGCCCGGCGTTGCGGTCATTACCTGCTATTATCCGAGTTCCTCGGGTGATAACTCCGGCTTTGTATACCGTGCTCGCGTGTTTGTGGAGAACCCGGCGCTGAAGGAAACGGATTATCTGAAGGCCGGGAAGAACCAGTATTCGTACACGATCAACATCAACCGCAGTGATGATCCCGATCCGGTGAGCATCAACTTCCGTTCGGACGGCAACTACCGCGTGTACCAGCCGCTGGTCTTCAAGAGCAACAAACCTGCCGTGGCCTTTGTCAACGAGTTCGGTTTCCTCGAGATCAACGGTCCCGGAAAAGCGACCATCACCACCAAGGTAAACGGCAAAAAGATCACGATCAAAGTAGTAGTCCAGTAAAACAACGAAGTACCGCGGGGCGACCCGCGGTACTTTTTTGCCAATCTGTCAAGATCTCCTCAAGCAGTATCATGGGGGCATTCCCCGCGGTACTGCCTTTTTTATGCCTGAAAAAAAACGCCTCTTCAAAAAGGTATACAGTATTTTCAGAAAGAAAAAGGAGGTGGTCTCATGAAACGTACAGCAAAACATCCCATCCGGCGTTTATTCACTTTTCTCGGTGATCTGGTCATGTCCGTGGCCTATCTGTCCCTGCTCGCCGTGGTCCTTCTTTTCATCGCATGGATCTTCGGTGAAACGATAGGTTTCATCAGAGGAACGAATGACGACGGAACGACCGCCATTGCTGCAGACAGCGATGCGGCATCCGAAAAACCCGAAGGCACCGACCTCTGCCCGGTATACGGTCAGGCCGGGCTCTTTCCCGAGGCAGATCACGGCTACTTTTACGATCATCTCTCGCCGCAGGACAAGCTCCTGTATGAGATGTTCATCGACCTTGTCAACCACAGGGATGAGGATTACGAACGCAGCATCATCTTCTGCGAAACTGCCAGCGACGTCTTCAACAAGACAAGCGACATCATGCACCTTATGCTCTTTGACCATCCGGAGTTTTTCTTCATGCGTGGGAAATACCGCCAGTTGTCCTACAGCAGGGAATGGCATCAGGATGAGGATTACTACCTGGTCACATACCGTCTGGCCGAGGGGGATCCCGAAGAGGCGGAGCAGATCGAACGCTTCAACGAGGCTGTTGATCGTTTCCTCGAAGACATCGATCTGAGCGCTCCTCCCGTAGAAATCGAGCTGGCCATTCACGACAAGCTGATCTCTCAGGTATCGTACGATCATTACGCGGCAGACTGCCATCCGGATGATGATCTCGCCTTCACGGCCTACGGTGCGCTGGTCGGGACCGGGCGTGACGAACACAAGGCGGTATGCGCCGGTTATTCCTCCGCGTTCCAGTATCTGCTGACAAAGGCCGGCATCAAAAACACGGTGGCCTGCGGTCTCGCAGGAGACTGTGACATCAAAAATGATTGTTTCATCAAAGAGCCGGGGCTGCACCAGTGGAACCTCGTCTGTCTGGGAGGCGAATGGTACAACGTGGACTGCACCTGGGATGATGAGTGCCTCGAAAAAAGCTACCCGGCGTCATACAAGTACTTCAGGGCCGATAAAGACGCCTATGCATACTACACGCATTACTATTTCAACGTGACCGACGATGAGATGCTGCGCCGCACGCCGGACCGCTCCATGGACTTTGACATAAACGGCACAAAATACTGCCTTCTGGGTGACACGAGGCACGAGTACACGGCTTTTGAGATGGGTAATGTCGAATACTTCACTGCAATGTGGGAATTGCTGCCCGCGGCGGACGGGAAGGAATACGCCTTTGACTGCGGGAAGTATCTGGAAATGAACGAAGAGGATTGAGCTTCACAAACGCCGGAAACGGCCGTGGATTGGCCATTTCCGGCCTTCCCGGGAAGAAGAGCATATGCTTCGGCATAAAAAAAAAACGTATTTTTGAAATGTGATATGGTTAATTCATCAAGAACATAAGGAGGAAAAAACAATGAAGGACATCCTGCTCTTATGCCGCAAGCACACGTCCATGATCGGAACCAACATCGGCATGGTCATCGCGTCGGTCGTGATCTGCACAGCCGTTTGCGTCTCCACGAGAGAATCCGCCTTCGAGTGTTTTGAACAGTCAAAGGTGGTCCTGTTTGCCTATGTCATGGCTGTTTTGTGGACAGGTTTTTTCAATACGCTTCTAGTCTACAATGCACATAAGACATACACTGAAGCTGATTTCGGCAACAGGCATTATGCTCCGATCCAGTACCTGGTCGCAGTAGTCATGATCGAGGCGATCCTCTGCGCCTTCGAGAGCGTGATAAGTTCGTTCGTCTTCTATTCCTTCTTCCGCGGGGAATACCACAGCCTGGCCATTGTCACGGGATCATTCATCATCGACTTCATCCTCAGCGTGTTTTTCATTACCTTCAGCTCGATGTGTCTCGGAATGCTGATCGGGATCCTGTTCGACTACAAACACATCGCAATTTCGATCCCGTTTATCCTTGTCATCCAACTGCTCTTTTCGGGAGGCATCTTTGATCTCCCGAAGGGTGATGTACTGAACGCGATCGCCAAACTCTGCATCAGCCGCTACGGAGTTGGAGCACTCGGCGCACTTCTCGATATGAATTCCTATCCGTTCTCGCTCAGCAGCGTATATCCGATTCAGCAGCCCTATTATGACATCTATGAACCCTCTACCGGGAATGTCATCAATTGCTGGATCCGCATGTTATTGCTCGGGCTTCAATCGTTGATATTGTCCTATATTCTGCTAAGCCACAGGGCAAAAAAAGTGAGCAGATAAAATCGTGTATGATGTTGCTGAAAAGAGGAAATTCCGTCGGTTCCAAGGGATAATAGAACGACGGTCTGCAAACAAAAGGAGGGAAGAAACATGGAATTCATGAAGATCTATATCCGTAACGCCTACGCCGGTTCGTTTTTCAACAGAAAGATCCTGCTTTGCGATTTTCACATCACCATCAACAAAAACGATACGATCATCCTGGCAGGGCCTTCCGGAATCGGGAAATCAACGTTCCTTTCCATCATCAGAGGCGATTCGAACTTTGACGGAACCATCAGCTGCAACGGATCTCCCCAGATCCGCTTTGTCAGCCAGCCCCTGACGATCGATACCGGTGAGACCGTTGAAGACGCTATTCAGTTCGCCGTATTGTCCAATCTTTCGGACAGCCCTCATTCCGCCGATCCGTTCCGGGTCTCCCGCAAGGTTGACAAATGGCTCAAAAGCTTCGATCTTCTCGACAAAAAGAAGATGAAGATCTCACAGCTTAGCGGCGGTCAGAAGCGGCGCGTCATGCTCTGCGAACGCTTTGTCGAGCAGCAGGATCAGTATGACCTTCTGTTATGCGACGAACCGGATACCGGTCTCGACATTAAGTCGCAGCAGAGCCTCCACGAGCTTATGGTAAGGAACGCCCGGGATAACAGAAAGACACTGATCACCGTGACCCACAACCTGTACCCCAGCAACCTGTGCTTCTACTCGAAGATCATCCTGCTCGGTTACGGAAAACGCGGGATCCCGACTGTTCGGTATTTCGGCCCCATTTCAGATATCAAAAGGAGCTTCGGCACGACGGATTTCCTGCAGATCTTCGATAAGCTGATGACTGTTCCCGCATAAAGAAATAACATGCCGCTGTCCCGACAGCGAAAAAAATGAGTTTTCCAAATGTGATATGGTTAATTCATCAAAAACAAAAGGAGGAAAAAATCATGGCTAAACTCTTACACGGTGTAACATTGTTGATCGGCTTTTGCCTGGTCGTAGCAATCTGCGGGTACATGATCATTCACGATGAATCCGGAGCGGACACGCCTGCGGACAACGACGGTAGTAAGATTGAGGAGTCCACTCCTACTCCTGCTCCCACACCCACTCCTGCTCCCACACCCACTCCCGTTCCCACACCTGTACCCACGCCCGTTGCGGCAGCCGAACCTTCTCCGGTCAGGGAGGAGGTGGCATTCAAAGACGTGAATACCATCGACCCCTGGAAGCACGGAGCACATTACAGTGATCATGAGACAGACAACTACGGTAACAAGTATGCCGGATATACCCTGCAGGGCGATATCATTGATTGTTACGGGGGTGAGCAGTTCCTGGTGATCACAACCGCCAAAAAATACAGCAGTATCACTTTTACACTTGCAAGTGCCCTCTATGAGGAGGAGCAAAAGCACATCACGATCAGCGATCAGACAGGGCATGTCTATTTCGAGTACGACCTCGATTACCTGACTCCCCCGGTGGATGTGAACATCGACGACATCTCCGGAGCCGATTACATCAAGATCAGCATGTGCGGCCCCTGCTCTGTAGCGTTTTCCTGCGCATACGACCACGGTTTTGTGATCCTCGGAAATGGCCGGCTGATCCGCTGAGAAGCAAGATAGCAAGCACACGTTCCCGCATAAAAAACAAAGTGCCGCAGTTTGGGGCTGCGGTACTTTTATGCAAGAAAACTTGTTTGTACAGATCGTACAAACAAGTTTTTTCATTAAGTATTCTTTTTTCAAAAACGATTTCGGATCAGGGGGATCAGTTCCAGATCTGCCGGGAGCCATTTCACGCTCTCCAGCTCGTCCTTGGCCAGCCAGCCGGCCGCTTCCGCTTCCTTCAGTTTTAGTTCTCCGCTCACCACTTCTGCGAAGAAGCAGTCCATGGACAGATGGAACTCCGGGTAATCATACTCCACGGTTGCAATCTGCTCACCCACCCGTATCTGCGTATCCAGTTCTTCACGGATCTCACGCATCAGCGCTTCCTGCGGCGTCTCTCCGGCTTCGATCTTTCCTCCCGGGAATTCCCACCAGCCTTTGTAAGCGCCATAGCCTCGGGCCGTGGCAAATACCTTCGTCGGCTTCTCCATGGAATCACAGATCACCGCCGCAACAACTCTGACTGTTTTCATGCTTCTTCCTGTTCCTTCATATCACTTCCCGAAAACGATATCCCTTATATGCGGATGGATCGTATCGTAGGCCATGCCGCAGTTTCTGACGTGCATCGTGAACACAAATGATGTGGCAGAAGGGGTATCCATCTGGATGCAGCTGCCGGCCGCGCCGTCCCAGCCGAAAACGCCTGCGGGTGAATCGGAACCCACCATCTCCGGATGCATCAGCACCTGCATACCGATGCCGTAGCCGTAGCCAACCCTTCCCATGTTTGCTGCGATCTCCTTCAGTCCTTCTTCGCACAGAAGGTTCGTTTTTATCATCTCCACGGTCTCCGGCTTGAGAATGCGCACACCGTCCGCCGAAATGCCGCCGCAGGCAAGGGCATCCGCCAGCTTTGCATAGTCCTCAGTGCAGCTCACCAGCCCTGCCCCGCCGCTCTCGTAGCTTTCCGACAGCTGATAATTACAACTCGGCTCCATGGGGACGATCTTTCCGTTTTCATTGCAGATAAACTGATCGGCCAGTCTCTCCAGGCCCTCGTTATGGGGCTTTGCGAAAAAGGTATCCTTCATTCCCAGCGGCTCCCACAGATTCTTCTTCAGATACTCGCCGAAGCTCATACCGCTGACCACTTCCAGAACAGCTGCAGCCACGTCATGGCTCAAGCTGTAACAAAAGTGCGTTCCGGGACGGAACTGAAGGGGCGTCTCGACAAAAGCATCCACCAGCTCCCGCGTGGTGGCCTTCGGTCCCTTTTCCTTCAAGACACGCAGGATCCCGGGGCGTTCCAGGTCATAATCCAGTCCCGACTGCATGGACACCAGGTGCCTGAGCAGAAGCGGGCTGTCAAGATCGGCTTCTCCGTTCTCCGTCTTTACCTTCACTTTCGCATACGCGGGCAGATACTTCGCAACCTCGTCGTCCAGGGAAAGTTTTCCCTGCTCGATCAGCTGCAGGATGGCGGTCATGGTCTGCACCTTGGTCATGGAAAACATCAGGTAGCGTTGGTCCGGTGCGACCGCTTTCGTCTTTTCCACATCGACGAATCCGTTCATATGCCGGTAGATCCGGCGATGGTCCTGATAGACGATGCAGTCTACCGAAGGGATCCCGAGTTCAAGCAGGGAATCCAGGTAAGCGGTCAACTTCTCTGCGTTCATATTGTCCTCCTTTGGAATATAGGTTTGATCTTGACTCAGAAATGCATCAAACCGGATGGCCGCACTCGCGGCAGAACTTTCCTTCTCCGAGCTTTGCTCCGCACTCCGTGCAGAATTTCGGCCGCTCCGGAGCCGCCGAAGCAACCACGGTCACAGACGGCCCGGCACTGTTGGCCGCCGCCAAAGGCAGTGCCTCGTTCCTCGCCTCCGCGAATGCCGCGTTCGCCATTTCGGGATCCCGCAGAACCGCTGTCTTCTGGATATCCTTGACGATCGCCGAATCCTTGCCCAGGATCTGCATGGAAGTCAGTCCGAAGGAAACCAGCTCGATCCCTCTGGCCTCGTAAAGCTTTTCATTTGCCAGCTGACGTGCCTTTTCCTCGATCTCGGGCAAATGCTCCGCTATCCCGGACGGACGCATTCCCAGCCCGCTGATGCTGCCGAATGACGACAGGATGATCGACTTCACCTCGGAGCTCATTACTTTCAGAAGATAGGAGGCGGAATATACGTGTTCGATGTTTCCGATCATCTGCTTGTAGATCTTCATGGGATCCGCCACGCGATATGTGTAGTATCCTGTCACGCTGATCGTGCAGTCAATGTCAAGCCCTGTGTTCTCGTCCAGAACACGGAAAGGGATCCCCCCGCCGCTGAACTCCTCCCCGGGCATTTCCTTGGTATTGAAATAGTACACCCGCTGAACGACACCGGGTGTATCCCCGCCGAAGGAAAAGCGCTTTCCGAATTCCTTCCCCATGTTCTTCAGCGATGAAGGATGAAAGATGCTCGTCGTCTCGCCGCTTTCAAAGATATGCTCACCGGGCTCTTTGTACTCGGCAATGACTTTCCCGTTGCTCACAACGATCGCAAACTGCCCGTCCGCGACCGCGATCACGGATCCGTCCGTCACGATGTCATCGCTGCCGTGATTATCCGATCGCTCGGAACTCATCTTCAGCGCCCTCAGCATGATCGTCTCGCCGGGAAGAGCGTTGCTGTAAAAGTACTCCTTATACTGGTCAGCCGACATGGAACTTGCAGATGCGAACGCAGCTTTTATGATACCCATGATCTCTCTCCTTCCTGAAACGGGAAGCATCTCCCTGTCACATTATACAGCCGGCACGCGGATACGTCAAAAAAAGGGGGCTGTCGCACTTCTTTTCCTTTAAGACTCACTTTTTTCCATCAGCTGTCAATAATTTCTCGTACTCTGTCTCAGGTAAAGGCTTGCTGTAGTAATATCCCTGAATCACTTCGCATCCCAGTTCACGCAGTCTGTCTACCTGTGCCTTACTCTCTGCGCCCTCTGCCAGGATCACAAAGCCAAGTTCTTTTGCCAGTGTGATTATGTGCCGAAGCACTATGATATCTTCTTCTCTCTCATCAGGCGTCGATACCGGATCCACAAAGCTTTTATCAATCTTCAGCGTATCTATAGGCATCCGGGTCAGCAATGACAGCGAAGAATATCCCGTTCCGAAATCATCCATGGAAATCTGAAACCCCTTTTCCCGGAGCTGTCCTAAGACGCCCAGCATATGTTCAGTATTATCATAAGTCGCGCTTTCCGTCAGTTCAAAATCGATCAGGTGGTGCGGGATGTCGTTCTCATCTACAATACTAACCAGATGTGTGATCAGATCTTCTTCATAAAGCCGCTCCCGCGACAGATTCACAGAAACCGGATACAGCGGTTTTCCGGCCTCTTTCCAGCGTGCAAGCGCCCGGCATACCTTCCGGAGTACCACATCATCGATCTCGCCGATAGAACCATCCCTTTCAAAAAAAGGAATGAATCTTGACGGCGGCAGAATTTCCCGTTTTTTATAATGCCAACGGACCAGTGCTTCCGCTCCCTTCACCTTTTCTGTCCGTATATCATACTTAGGCTGAAAATAAACCATAAACTCATTTTCTTTGATGGCGGTCTCCATATAGCCTTTGATATAATTACCCCAGGAAATATCATCATGCATCTGTTCCGTATATACCGTGATCTGTGTCCCTGCCCTGCCGGTTCCCAGCGCCTGCACCATCTTACCGGCGTCGGCCACACGGTTTCCTGACAGCATGGAACGCCGCATAGGTACAACGCCGCAGCGATAGTATATCCTGTAGTTTTCATCCTCTTCAAGCCGTGACATTCCTTCGAAGAACTCCTCCAGTGTACGGATCATCTCTTCTTCCGGCATATCTTTTATGATCATCGCAAAATTATCATTATGGCACCTGGCACTGGCATAGACAAAATCTGCCCGGTTCATGGCATCAACCACATTGCACAGGACCTTATTGGCTGCGATATGACCGAAGGTTTCATTGATCACACGAAACTGCTTTATATCGAAATGCGCAAATGCATAATCTGTGATCCCTGCATTCATGGGCATCTCCAAAAAGCCCACCAGATGATTCCAGGTATAATGTCCGGTGATAAAATCCGCATATGCAGTCTTGTATAAAAACTGCTTGTCAAAATGCTCTGCATCATCCCTGATAATATACCCGGCTCTGTCGCTGTATACCTTTGCTTCATAAAGGATGCGAATCTTTTTATAACCGGTAAATACAGATATCAGAGAAGGCTCATCTATAATGCTCAGATCCGTATAAACTCTGTGTGCATCGTCATCCTGAGCGATCTTCACAAAGAGTTCATCAATAAAAGCCCTGTCTGCTTTGATCTCCTCATCGATCTCAACTGAGTAGAAAAAAGCTCCGTCAAGGATAACAGACGATAGATCAGAGGGATAAGAGACCCTCTCATCTTCCATCCTGTATTCGATACCGATCACCTCTTTTTCCAAGGTTTTAACATAAAAAACGCCGGGAAGATCATAGGTACCAAATGCCCCCTGGTACACCGCAATCTTTTCCGGTATTGCGCCCTGATAAAAAGCATCGATCTGTTCCTTTGACGCTTCCTGATAATACAATATCCGTTTAGGTTTATAGAGCTGATTTAACTTATTGATGAACATAGGTCTCCCCTTTCTCTGATCAAATCCCATCCTTCATCGCGCTTCTGATCCTGCTGAGAGATTC
>JAILHF010000010.1 GCA_024696005.1 Lachnospiraceae bacterium
GGCCGGCCCACGCGGTTTTGCAGAGTATGAAGGCTATGTGGAGCCGGAAGCGGCGGTACGCCTGCCCGAGGATGGGGAGCCCATGACTTATGAGGAGACGGTGGCCTGGTTGAACGGAAAAGAGCAGAGGTAGGAAGCAACAGAAGGGGTATTCACCGGAAAACAAATACAGAGCGGATGATCACACGGTGAGTGCTTCGATCAGGGAAGTTGCGGTCACGCCGGCATTCCCGTAACGTGCAGCCGCAAGCTCACCGCAGTGCGCATGAAGGGAAACGGCGAGAGCTGCTGCTTTGAAAGGATCGGGACAGACGCAGAGCAGGGCGCCGCTGATCCCGGCCAGCACATCGCCGCTTCCGGCAGTGGCCATGCCATCATTCCCTTCGGTATTGTAATAGACATGTTTAGCATCCGCGACCATTGTGGTCGCGGATTTTGCTGTGATCACGCAGGCATAACGTTCCGCCAGGGCGCGCAGCCGGTCCGCATCCTGCATGAATTCTTTTTCCTCCGGAAAAAGCCTTGCAAATTCTCCGGGATGCGGGGTGAGGATCGTGGGTGCCTTTATATCCGCCCGTTCCGTCAGGAAGCCGGGATCTTCCGCCAGCGCGTTCAGGCCGTCGGCATCGATCACAAGGGGATGCGGCCACTCGCGGATCGCCTTTTTGGAAAGCCATGCGGCAGCAGTTTCTTTTCCGAGACCACAGCCCAGAACGAGCACATCGGCCCAGTCCAGTTCTTTCTGCAAACGCTGGTCGTCGCATTCTGCCGGGACATACATTGCTTCCGGCACTGCCTTGATCAGCAGCTCACGGTTTGCGGAAGGCGTGACGATCTTTACCATTCCGGCACCGCTCTTCAGTGCGGCCTGCGCATTCAGGATCGCGGCACCCGGCATTTCGGCAGAGCCGGTGATGCACAGCACTTTTCCGAAACTTCCTTTGTGGCCGAGGGGATCCCTGGCAGGCAGTTTTTTTTTCATTTCCTCCCAGCGCATGAGGACTTCCCCGTTTTCGATATCCATGCCGATGGGACGGCAGAGGATACTGCCGCTGAAGCGGCGGCCGTCATTTACGATCAGTCCGCGCTTTACCGCGGAAAAGGTCACGGTCACGTCTGCCATGACAGCCACAGGCAGCGGCAGGCCGCGGTCGGTATGCAGGCCCGTGGGAATATCGACCGAGAGTATACGGCAGTCACATTCCCCGCGGCGTTTGTTAAGCTGCCCGATCAGATCCTGATAACGCTCATCCAGCGGGCGGGATAAGCCGATCCCGAGCATTGCGTCCACGGCGATATCGAATTCGGGAAGAGGATCGGGAAAGCCTCCGATGCCAATCCTGAGTTTTGAAAGGATCCCGGCCTGCGTTTTCCATTCTTCCGTCGCATGATCCGGATTTCCCGTGCAGCAGAGCGTAAGTTCCGCATCCTTCCGTTCCCTCAGAAAGCGTGCCAGGGCCAGCCCGTCCGCACCGTTATTGCCGCTGCCGCAGAGAATGAGGATACGTTTTTTCCGCTTTTCGGGAAAGGCGTTAAGCATACGGCAGACAGCTTCATACAGATGAAGCGCGGCCCGTTCCATCAGAAGAAGCGAAGGGATCCCAAGTTCTTCGATCAGATTTTTTTCGTAGGCTTTTATCTGTTCCGCCGATGCAACTTTTTTCATGATCCTCAATGCCTTTCATCCGTATTCGCGAAGCATTCGCAGAAGCGGCCGGAAAAGCCCGGCGCGGTATCGGCAGCGTAAAGATGGGAGCAGTCTCCGTAGGAAATACAGCGCCACGCAGCATTACCTTCCGTGCGCTCCTCGGAGACGATCGTGGTCAGCGAAGTGGGGGCGCTGCAAAAGCCCTGCCACAGCACCATGGGAGAAGCGCCGATCAGATGCGCGAGCACCAGGGTTGTCAGTCCGAAATGGCAGAAAAAAACCAGCGTGTCATTGTTCGGGGCGATGGCTTTATACATGCGGCCTTCCCGCCGGTAGCCGTGCGCTTCGAGAAAAGCGTCCAGTTCCTTTATCACGGCTGCCTGCTTTTCGGCAATCCCGGCACGTACAAAAACCTCATGCTCGGTCCAGTGTTCGGCCTGATACATACGGTCGTCCACGGTCCAGTGCTGCGGAAACCAGTCCCAGGGGACATGGTCGTGATCCGGTGAATCGGGGCGGCGTACGGGACCGCTGAATTCCTGCAGCCACCAGAGGGTCTCGGGCGTTTCCAGCATCCCTTCCATCGCGAGTTTTGCCGTAAGCTGCGCGCGCCCCAGCGGAGATACATAATATTCCTTTGCCCCCAGTTTCGGGATACGCGGCGCCAGCAGGCGCGCTTCCCGCATTCCCTGTTCCGTAAGGCTGTCGTTTCTGTAATCGGGGTCTCCGTGCCGGATAAAGATCAGTTTCATAACGCCTCCCTGTTTCAGGTCTTTTTTTCACTAACGAGTTACAGTATATTGATTTTTCATCGGGAAATCAATATCCGTGTTCTCTTTGGATGTTACTGTTCAGCCCTAAGCCGGATACTGATCTTCTGCATGCAGATATCCTTATCGACAAGCGGCTAGGGTCTGAGCAGTATGCTTTGGATGGTCATTCGGATAGGGGTTCTTGTCAGCAATACAGGATCTGATGTATAATAAGTACTGTTTGGTAGATGATAATGAGCTACACGATAGGGGGACAGTGAGCATATGAAAAACAGACTTTTACAGGTAGTGGCAGCAGTGCCGGAACTGATCGTGGGTGACGTGGTCTATAACACACAGCAAATCATCACGATGATCCGGGAGCAGAAGGAGAGTGCGCTGATCGTCTTTCCGGAGCTTTCCGTGACCGGCTATACCTGTGCGGATCTCTTTCTGAGCGACCTCTTGCTGAACGAGTCGGAAAAGGCGCTTTCCGTGATCGCCGACGCTACGGAAGGTCTCGGCCTGACCGTGCTGGTCGGCGTGCCCGTACGTTACGAAAACTGTATCTATAACTGCGCGGCGGTAATCTCGCAGGGCAGCGTCAGAGCGCTGATCCCCAAAGCCTATCTCCCGAATTATTCGGAGTTTTATGAGGCGCGCTGGTTTGCCTCCGGTAAAGAGCTGAACGGCAGGAGCGTGCGTATCGGCGAGCGCATGGTCCCCTTTGGGACGGATATCCTGGCAGAAGATACGGAAAGCGGAGCCGTGCTGGGGGTGGAGCTTTGCGAGGATCTGTGGGTGCCGGACAAGCCGGGAACCCATGCGGTGCTGGCCGGCGCAAATGTGATCGCCAATCTTTCCGCTTCCGATGAGCTGATCGGAAAGCAGGAATACCGTACCCAGCTTGTGAAGCAGCAGAGCGGCGCCTGCTATTGCGCTTATATCTATGCGTCGGCCGGCACGATGGAGAGCAGTACCGACCTTGTATTTTCCGGACACAGCATCATCGCACAGAACGGAAGCCTTTTGGCGGAGAGCATCTTCCCTGTCTATCCCCATGCCGAAAAGGCCCTGATCGATCTGGGTATGATCATGCATGACCGGCGGAGACAGACGACCTATGAGAATCCTTCGGACAATGAATACCGCAGGGTTTCGGTCCGTATGCAGACGGCAGGGGCTGCCGAAGCCGGGATCGAGGAAATGGCAGAAAAGCTGAAGCACTTCGGATATCCCGTTGCGAGAAATCCCTTTGTTCCTGCCAATCAGAACACCAGGGATGAGCGCTGCCGCAGGATCCTGCAGATCCAGGCGAACGGGCTTGCCACACGCGTCCGCGCGACCGGCATAAAGAATCTGGTGATCGGCATCTCCGGTGGTCTGGATTCCACGCTGGCTGTGCTGGTGTGCGAGGAAGCCAAAAAACTGATCCCGGAGATCCGTATCATCGGCTATACGATGCCGAGTGAGGGTAATACCTCCGGACAGACGCTGGATAATGCAAGGAAGCTGATGGAGCTGCTTGCGGACGAGATCTATGAAGTGCCGATCCGTGAAGGTGTGAACCTCCATCTGAAACAGCTCGGACACGAGCAGGCCTACCAGGGCGAGGGCGATGTGACCTATGAAAACGCCCAGGCCAGGATGCGCACCTATATCCTGATGGATGCGGCAAATATGCATAACGGTCTGGTAGTGGGGACCGGGGACCTTTCCGAGCTGGCGCTCGGCTGGTGTACCTATAACGGAGATCATATGTCCATGTATGCGGTCAACAGTTCGATCCCCAAGACTCTTGTGAAGTTTATCTGCACCGCTTATGCCGATATCTGCGGTAATGACGAGCTCAGCCGTGTCCTGCATTCGATCTGTGATACGCCCATCTCGCCCGAACTGACGCCTTCCGTGAACGGCGCCATTGCCCAGAAGACGGAGGAAAAGATCGGAAAGTATGATCTGAACGATTTCTTCCTCTTCTATACCCTGCGTTACGGTTTTGAACCGGCCCGTTCCGCGGCTTATGCGCTGCGGGCTTACCCCGAGCTTTCGGGAGAAGATGTGCGCAAGGCGGCAAGGAATTTCTTTCGGCGCTTCTTTACGCAGCAGTTCAAGCGCAGCTGTCTGCCGGACGGCCCGAAGGTGGGTTCCGTTACGCTTTCGCCGAGAGGCGACTGGCGTATGCCCAGCGATGCTTCCGTTGCGCTTTGGATGAAGGATCTGGAGTGATCTTGCGAGATGAATATATTACTGTTTCTGATCATAATCCTTACTTATATCGTATTGATCGGTACGCTCAATGAGAGGATCTTCCATCTTCAGAGCGATATCGCGCTGGTATTCTTTTCGCTGCTTCTGTCTGTTGTATTGCTGGTCATCCGTATGATCTTTCCGGAGATCGCGGTCAGCTCGGTGATGGAGCATATGGCCAATTTCCGTTTCCGTGAGTATCTGATGGACGGGATGCTCTGCTTCATGCTTTTTGCGGGAGCCGGCAAGGTCAATATGAGGAAGTTTAAGAAGAATCTTCGGCCGATCTCCCTGCTGGCGCTGCTGACGACTCTGCTTTCGTCTTTCCTGTACGGCGCACTCTTTTATCTGGCGGCTATCGTTTTCAATATCCCCATGGATTTCTGGATGTGCGTGCTCCTGGGCTGTGTGGTATCGCCCACGGATCCCATCGCCGCTACCGGGATACTGAACAAGATCGGTCTTTCCAAGAACGTCTGCTCGGTCATCGAAAATGAATCGCTGTTTAACGACGGAACGGGCGTAACACTCTTTATCTTTGTCCGTTCGCTGATCAACCACAGCGGTGACAGCCGTTTTGCGGAGCTGATGGTCAAAGAGATCGGCGGCGCCATCGCCGTGGCGCTGGGAGTTTCGTTCGTATTGTTCCGTCTGATCAAACTCACCCGTGACCCGGTAAGGTACATACTTATATCCCTGCTGGATGTTGCCTCGGTATATGTGATCTGTGAGCATTTCGGTTTCTCGGGCGTGATCGCTTCGGTCGTCTGCGGAATGTATTTCTCCTATGCGATGGACAGCATTAAGCGCCGTGCGACGGTCATTGATCCCGAGAATTTTTACCATGATTTCTGGGAGATCATCGAGAATATCTTAAACTCCATACTTTTTGTGATGATCGGTCTGCTGGTGCTGAATATGAAGCTCAGTCCTTTTGCCGCGATCGTGATCCCCGCGGGTCTGCTGATCCTGATCTTTTCCCGCGGCTGCGGCGTGGCGGTCAGCACACTGCTTACGGGCCGGCAGATCCCCGGCAACTACAATCTGCCGGAGTTTGTCGTGCTGATGACCTGGTCGGCGCTGAAAGGCGGTCTTTCCATGGCGCTGGCGCTGGAGACGGCAGACTATCTGCCGCCGGAAGTCTATCAGATCTTTACCAATGTAGCGTATGTGACCATCTTCTTTACCGTGCTGGTGCAGGGGCTGACGGTAAAGCGTGTTTATTTTTCACTGGAAAAACATAAGGCCTCAAGGCTTTGTAAGAGAAATGCAGAAAGGGAAAAAGCATGAAGATCATCATCGTTGGACTCGGACAGACCGGAAATCTCCTGATCTCTTCGCTTGCGAACGAAAACTATGATGTGGTTGTGATCGATCAGGACCGGAAGCTCGTGGATGCGGCTACGGACAGATATAATGTGAACGGGGTCGTGGGCAGCGGAGCTTCAAGGGAAACGCTGCTTTCCGCAGGCGCGGATACGGCAGATGCCATCGTGGCCCTCACGCACACCGACGAGATCAATCTTTTAAGCTGTATGCAGGCCAAGGCGCTGGGAACGCGTTTCGCGGCCGCGCGTATCCTGATGGCGGATTTTGTACGTGAAGCGGAACAGCTGAAAAAGGAATACAATATCGATTTCTTCATGAAGCCGCGGCTGGATATGGCCGAGGAGATCTACCGGAATATCGGCATGCCCGGTTTTACCAAGCTGGAAGGTTTCTGGGGGAACGAGATCCAGCTTCTGAATATGAACATCCGGGAAGACAGCGTATTGAAGGACCGTTCGCTCATCGACATCAAGCAGTCCCTGGGACTGGATATCCTTGTGGTGACCGTGATCCGGGACGGGAAACTCCATATCCCCGGGGGCGATTTCGTTTTGAAGTGCGATGACAATATCAATGTGGTCATCGCGGTGAAACAGCTGAATGAAACCCTCGCGCAGCTGGGGATACGGCGTAACAAAACAAAAAAGATCGTGATCCTCGGAGCCAGCAGCAGCTGCAAGTATCTGCTCCGCATGCTGCAGAAGGATCACTGCGATATCACGATACTCGAGCACGATGCAGGCAGATGCAGGGAATTTATGGAACAGTATCCGAAAGTCCATGTCGCCTTTGTCGATGGGGATACGCTGGAGGTACTGGAGGAAGAAAAGGTAGCCTCCGCCGATGCTGTGATCTCGCTCACGGAGAACGATGAGACCAATCTTGTTGCCAGCATGTATTCCTGGTCCTGCCGGATCCCGTCCATCATCACCCGTGTGGACCGGCCCGAGCATGTAAAGCTGCTCCAGAAGGTCAATATCGACATCACGGTCTCACCGGCTGAATCATCCGCGGTAAAGGCGCTGCGCTTCCTGCGCAATCATGAAGCGGCGGATAGCGGTAAGGATATCGGGAAGTTTTATCTGCTTGCGGAAGGCATGGCGGAGATCATGGAATTTCCGGCTACAGAGGATTTCCGCTGCCTGGATACACTCTTCCGTGACAAGGCGTTCCGCCTCAAAAAGGATGTGCTGATCGCCGGGATCATCCGCGGAAAGGATCTGATCATCCCTTCCGGAAACGCCTGTATACGAAAGGGAGACCGCGTGATCCTGGCGGCTTCGAGAAAGAATCATATCCGCAGCCTGAACGAGATGCTGGGCTAATCCTAAGGAGGGCCCTCTTTACATTTTCAACATATCATGTTATGATATCTTTCGGTTGGGGAAGACACCCATAAGAAAAAACGAAAACCGTGAAAACTGAATAAAGGATAGCTGTTGGTAGCGGCTATCGGACAGTTTACAAGGGGGAGGACACCCATGACAAAAAACATTCTTGTGACTGATGCAGAAGGTAATGTACTCGGCAACACTTACCCGAAGAGGGCAAAGGGCCTTATAAAGAGCGGTCGTGCGATCGAAATGGGCGGACATATGATCCGGCTCACTTTTTCGGTTGATACGGGCGCTCTTTCTTTTTCTAAGGAGGAAAATGAAATGGCAAATATCATAGATTTTAAAGCAAGATCTTTTAAGCTGGTGGAAGGCTGCCAGACCAACCGCGGCAACCGCCTGGTCGTAACGGAAAATGATGAGAACGTGGAGTGCTTTGAGCTCGGTAACGAGGGCGCGCAGACCGAGATCGCACGGAGAGTCACGCTGGAACCGGATCAGGATTATGTATTCCGCTTTGCGATGCGCAGCCGTTTTCTGAGCACTGATGCCGCGGAGTGCATCGTGGCAATCTATTTTGACGAAGTGGGCGACGGCTACACCTATCCGCTGGACCGTGATGACCGTAACCGCATCAAGCCGCTGATCTGCAAGGGTACGGAGGCCGGTCTGTTCCGTATCTTTGAACTGCCCTTCAACAGCGGGGATTCCACGGCCTGCACGATCCATTTCGTCATCCATGATATGATGGCCTGGATCTTCCCGGCCAAGGAGGCGGAGGCCTATGCGGCGCTTGAGGATGTGGATTATGACAAGTGGCGTCAGGACGAGATCCACAAGCTCACCAAGACCCTGAACGATATCGGCGGTACGATCGGAGATACGCTCAACGGTATCGGAGGCACGCTCGGAAAGACACTGAACGGCGTGGGAGAGTTCTTCGGCGAAGTGGGCGGCAAGATCTCCAAGGCCGTGGGCGATGTGATCCGTTCGGCCCGCTCCGATGACGATGAGGACGTGAGCGTGGAAGAAGCGGCGGCAGCCGGAGACGAGGCCGAAAAGGAGGAGGCCGCAGCGGAGGAAGCGGAAAGCAAAGCAGAGGAAGACGAAACAGATGAAGTTGTTTTGGAAGAGCCTGTGGAAGTCGCAGATTTTTCGGAGGATGATGATCCCGAAGAAGAAGCATAAAGCATAGCCTGATTTTATGTGCCGGGGCCGTTCCGTAAGGGGCGGCCCTTTTTTGGTTTGCGCGCCCTAATGGTTGAGGACAGAAGGACCGTCCCCGTGTCCTCAGGTTGAGGACAGAAGGACCGTCCCCGTGTCCTCACCGTGTCTTGTTGAACCGTCCTGCATTGCTTGCTATGTGGAAGTCACCTGTGATAAAATAACGGGGAAAGATCCATGTGGAGGAGGTGAACGGTCCGGATATGATCCAGCGTACATATCAGCTTGGCGGTATCGGAGAGATCCCGGGGACTGCGGAGAAAATACGTAATGAGGCTTTATTCGGCACGGCCTCCTGTAAGGTACTCCTTGCCTGGGCGCATTTGTGGGAGGAGGATTTTTCGGAGTTCAGGCAGCAGCTGCTGCAATATTTCCCGGATCTGACGTTACTTGCGTTCAATTCTCACAACAGTGCCGAAGTACAGGAAGACAGGGCAGATGTATCCGGTGACGGGAAGGGCTGTACCCTGACGTTTCTTTTTTTCGAAAACTCCGGCGCCGGCCTGCATGGGATCAGAGCGGGCTATCGGGAAGAGCAGAGGGAAGGGCGTGAGCTCAGGGAACTGATCCTGGCTTCAAAGGATCCGAGGGGCGTATTGCTGATCCCGCCGGATTATTACAATTCCACCGAGGATGTCCTGAATGAGCTGAAAGATGTGAAAGGGGTTCCGGTCTTCGGGATCAAAACCTCGCTGCTGCCCGGATACCGCTGCTTTGGCCATGAAGCGGGCGGGAAAGTGATAGAAGGCTGCATGCTTGCCCTGATCTTCCACGGAGAGGCCCTGAACATAAGGGTGCATTACAATCTGGGCTGGACTCCCGTCGGAAAGGTCATGACGGTAACAAAAGAGGAGAATCCCTTCGCGGTTGACGAGATCGACGGGAAAGCGGCTTCTTTTGTCTACAATAAATACCTGGGACTCCGCAATGAGCAGATCATCCCGCAGAACCTGAGCGAATTCCCGCTGATCATTGAAAGAAACGGGATCCGTATCTCGCGTATCGGTATCACGGGGCCGAAGGACGGACAGCTGATCTTTGGGGCACCGGTATATCTGAATGACAGGATCAGCTTAAGCTATGGAAATCCGGACGATCTGTTCAGCGAAGTGAGGCATGACACGGAAGAGATCGCGGCCTTTGAAGCCCAGGCGGGGCTCCTCATTGTCTGCGTGAACCGTGTGATGCTTTTGAAGGAACGGGAAGAGGAGGAGATCGGGCTATACAGAAAGCAGATACGCGAAGCGGCGTCGATATACGGCTACGGCGAGCTCTTTTACCTTGACGGACGCGGCGGCGAACTGAACAGCGCGCTGGTCTCGGTTTCTTTTAAGGAGACGGGAAGCTGCAGTTCTTATGAGAGAGCGGAGGATGCCGCCGGCTGCGGGGATACGGCAGCGGATACCGCAGCGAAGGCCGGTCTTCTGGTACCGTTTCACGACAGGCTTTCCAGGATGTTCAAAGAGATGTCGGGAGACCTGATCATGGCGGTAAAGGATGCCGAGGATGCAAACCGGGCCAAATCCGTCTTTTACTCCACGGTCTCTCACGAGATCCGTACGCCGCTGAATTCCATACTGGGAATGAATGAGATGATCCTGAAGGAATGCGCGGACGAGGGAACCCTGAAATATGCGGAGAGTATCCGCAGCTCCGGAAAAATACTGCAGCAGCTCATCAACGACATACTGGATACCGGAAAGATCGAAGCCGGAAAAATGGAGATCGTTCCGGTGGATTATAATGTGAGAAAGGTCATGGACGAGCTGGCCGGAATGATCTCCTATTCCGCAAAGGAT
>JAILHF010000020.1 GCA_024696005.1 Lachnospiraceae bacterium
GTTTTTAAGATTATGTTTCTTAACCCCATATGCCTTTATATAGTTTCCCATTCTATCCTGTATGATGCTACTAAAACATCACTTGTTCCTTCCTCAAGGTATATTTTTATTACATTAAAACCTTTTCTTAATATTTTATCATATTTAACATTTTGCTTCCTGCTTCAGATTGAAATAATCCGTCATGTCACACATGACCATGACATCAAACATAAGCTTCTGTCGTCATACTATTTCACCTAACACCGCGCGACCTGCTTTGCGTACTTCAACTACTCTGAATCCGCCTTCTTCGTATATTCTTTTAGGAGTATCCCCATCAGGCCAAATATATACCTTCCCTATATTATTCTGTCTGCACCACTCCACATAACCATAAAACAGTGCTCGACCGGCGCCCGTTTTTCTGAATTTTTTAGATACGAGAAGATAATCGACGCGGCAGGCTCTCTCGGAAACATGTCCATATAACAGGCCTATGATCTTTCCGTCTAAAGAAGCTGCGAACATCCATGCTTTCGGGTATGCCAGTGTCTTTTTTGCCACCATGATCTCCCACGGCTCTTCCGCTTCGAGAAATACAGTTTCTATCTCATCATTCCATTCCGAAACCATTCGTACTTCAATTTCCGGATTGGGGATGATGCGGTTTCTGTCAGACGGAAGCATATATTCCTGATCTTCAATCCAACTCTTAAATCCCGCCGCAGCAAGTTCATCTTTTATTTCCTCAAACCAGTTGTCATCCAACATCGACTGGTAGATGATCGGCCTGCTGCCCTTCGCCTTATAAAACTCGACAATATCTTTCAGCACTTTCGGAACATCATGTATTCTGTCTTTATAGATTACAGCATGATTAGAATCGAAAGAGTCCCTGTTCTCCGTGTTATAAAACAAAATACCGTAATCCCGTTCTTCATGCTCTGTGAAGATCATCGGGAACAAGTCCTCTTCCACATAGCATTCTTGTAAATTCATCTAAATCAATTCCTTTCGGATTTCACTTTTATCGTTTTTTGGAATAGTAAACGAAATCATCATCACGTCTTACTTCCGTATAGCCCAGTTTCGTATAAAACGAGTTGGTTCTGACATTCCAGATCGGTGTATCAAGTGTAAATTCCTTTACTGCCGGATACAAGGCTTCAATTTCCTGCATCATGAAAACGCCATAAGCTTTCCGGTGATTCTCAGGATCGATAAAAACCCTGCCGATATTCAACTTTTCTTTATCCGGGAAAAGAACTGCCCCGCCGATGATCAGCCCGTTATCCACCAACTTGAACAGATGATTCGATCTGGCCATCTTCGTATAATACGGAACGGACATATATCCCGGCGGCCCCGTTTTCCCCTCGGCCCCAACCTCCACATCACTGTGAAAGGCCCTTCTCGAAATCCCCGTTATTGTCAAAGCATCGGCTGTAGATGCCTGTAATAATTCCAAACCCATAGACCCACCTCTGTCTCCTGCATTCTATTTATTCTGTGTTTCATCAGGATAATCCCAGAATCCGCCGGTGTGGAAATTGTCATTTCCCAAAGGTTTCACAGTCAGTTTGAAGATCACGCATCCATCCGGACAAACAAGCGTTTTAGAGTATTTCCCATCTCCGCCAACCTTGGTAAGATCGCCGCCGCTTCTGACCGCCTCCATCAGGGGATATAACATCATCATTGTCTTCGAACAGATTCCGTAACCATCTGCATTAACCGGGCATCCATAGGTGCATTTATAAACATCCCCTATCTCTTCCCCATTACGACAATACCTTTCTGTATGATCTCCATGCAAAAAGCCGACCACTTCAACCGTAAACTCATATTCTTCGTCATACCACTTTTTCATTTTCCCCTCCCACACATACAGCATGCAATATTTGCACCTCAATGCTTGCTCGTCATCAAAAAGAACTGTTCCACATGATCCCTTATTGCCTTTTCGCATTCTTTTGCCCTTTGGGGCTCTCTGTCCCATATTCCCATATACATGATAACCGGGGCATAAAACATCGCTGCGAGAGCTTTCGGATCTCCATTCTTTATCACTCCGGCTTTGATCAGCTGCTCAAACAGCTTTTCATCATACCCCAGCATGGCATCTACGTAACGTCCCGTATACATTTCGCTCAGTTCCCTGCTCTGAAACTGTGATATGGTCAGCATGCGGCGTACCTGCCTTGAATACTCATCACTCATGGAAAACCGGACAAATGCCAGAACATTTTCACACAATCCTTTTGCAGAGATGCCGCTGTATACATCCACATCTTTTTTATTCAGTTTATCATTACCGTTATCCGGGTAATGAACTGACAGTTTTTCAAGGACATCCTTATATTTTTCTTCCGACTCCTCTATGATCCTGTCGAAAATCTGCTGTTTGCTTTCAAAGTGCTTATATAGTGCGGCTTTTGATATTCCAAGCGGGCCGGCAATGTCACTCATGGAGGTTCCCTCAAAGCCCTTTTGGGAAAACTGTCTGAGCGCCTCTTCAAGGATCAGTTCTTTCGTGTTCATTTATTCTTCTCCACAAACCCGTCAAGTGCTTTATCGATCTCTTCGCCGTTCCCCGACATCAGATGCCCGCCTCCGGAAAAGAAAACAGCAGTACAATCGGGGATTTCCTTACTCCAGTACTTCGCTTTCTCCGGATCCGCCAGCTTATCATCTTCGGAATGAATAATGAGGACAGGCACCCTGCTATTTCTCAGATCATAATGATCATAATGATTGACATGATCTTTATTAACCACGTCTCCGTCAAAAACGATACCTGCCTTACGTTCTTTCATGGGCATGATCTGCTTTATCACGCTTCTGTCCATTCCCATGATCGGCTTAAATAACGGGCTTATCAGCCATATGGCAAAATCGTTACAAATTGCTTCCGGAGGTCCTGTCATCCCCTCAGCCGGCCGGGCAGGTTTTTCCGATGCAGGATATCCCGAGCAGTATAGTACCAGGCCTTTGCATCTTTCAGGATACATCAACGCAAATCTCTGTGCAACTGTTCCTCCGGCACTGGTGGCAATTACAAAGCTTTTCTCAATGCCAAGTTCATCCAGCAATTCAACAAACGCTTCTGCCTGCATGTCTACCGTGGCATTCTCCGGCATATCCGAACCGGGATATCCGAATCTCGAAGGTGCAATGACTCTATAATCCGCTGTCCGGCCGTTCAATACATCAACGCCCTGGTCATATCCTCCTGTGATTCCGTGGAAGACGAGAAAGGTCTCTCCTTCTCCCTCGTCTATATAACTGATTTTACCATGGGAGGTGTTAATTGTCTTTGCTTTCTCTTCATAGACGGAAAATCTGTCCAATGCAATTTTTCTTACCATTATAAAATCTGCCGCAAAAGCCAGAACGATGATTCCAAATATGCATAATGCCGTCATTTTATCCTTTCCCGTTTTTTCCTTTTTCCTCTCCATGTTTCTTTCCTCACGCAGCAAAAAGTAACCGTCCGGTAACCTTATTGTAGTTACCGAGCGGTCACCTGTCAACCATTTTTTCAATATCCAATATGTTCATGATTTTCTGAAACGGAGATGAAGAAAGGAAAGAATACCGATAGGCAGAAAATACACACACCAATTATCTGCCCTTCTCATAAAAATCACAGATCATCTTCATGATGTTTTCATCGTGTTCCATATATAATTTCTTGTCAACAGCACCCTGCGGTTCACTTTTCATATACTCTAATGCATTGTCCGTGAGAAAATAGGTATAATGCTCATTGTGGTTTTGTTTATCCATGAGAACAAACTCACATTTCCGGTTCGTTACAGCATCCTTTTTATCGTAAATCGGGCTTTTCCCGTTGCCATAATACCCGTCTTTTTCCGCACTTATGACAAGAACCGGAATGTCAGCCCTGTTAATTCCGTCTACCGCAGAAAGGTTACGATCTTCATCATATTTCAAAGCTATGAAAGCAAGGTTGACAGGCCGGATCAGGAAATACGCCGGTCCCGTGAATCGCTTCACGGAGCATTCCCACTGCTCTTTGGCATGATCAAATCCGGACTTTTTCGTTTTTGTATTTTCCGTCACCATTGCATTTTCGTCTGTCATTCTGATCAAGCCTTGATCCCGATCGCCGTAAACTCGCCGGGGAGATTTTCATGAACCCATGACGGATGCTCATCGAATCGTTTGAGCACGAATCCGTTGCCGATCATCGAATTAAGGATCTCACTGATGGTATATTTTCTGTAACTGCACTTAGGCATGTTCTTTCGGGTTTCTTCATCGTAAAACCGCGCATGGGCCATTTCCCCTTCATAGATCTCCGAGAAAAAATAACCCATCGTCGGCATTTGAAAATCCAGGCTGTCATTGATCTTCGTAAAAGGATGAAAATCACTGCAGATGATCTTTCCGCCTTTCTTCAGAATGGCATACATGATCTTCATGAATTCATCCAAGTCATGGAAATAATGAAGGATCCCCCCTTCCATGAATACCACATCAAAGTATCCGGAATACTTTTTCAGATCAATCTCCAGCACGTCTCCGACGACGTATTCTATTTCCGTATTCGCCGCCCTTGCAACTTCGAGCGCATATCTCTTATTGTCCTCGGAAATATCAAACACCGTGACATCCGCTCCGAGAAGAGAGAGCGGGATTGCCTTTTTGCCGCACGATCCGCAGATATTAGCGATCCTCACTTCCTCGTAGGAATCAAAATACCGGGCATACTTTCTCAGCTTCCCGACCGGATCTTTAACGTCCTCGGCCGCTCTTTCTTCCGGTGTGCCGGATTGCTTTACCCAAAAATCGTATGCATCGAATTCCCAAGCCTTTTTGTTCTGAACACTGTAATCTCTCATTTTCTTTTACCCCGCCTTTGTATTGTATCTCCACCTCAGTACCGCGACGCCGATAATGATCACATATCCCGCAAGGGAAAGCAATGTCGGCAGCTCTCCCAGGAACAGCATGCCAAGGATCGCCGCAAAAATGACCTGTGTATAATCAAATACCGATATCTCCTTTGCCGGTGCAAACTTGTAAGCCGAGGTGATCCCAAACTGACCAACCGTTGCCGACAGCCCGGCCAGAACAAGGCACAGAAGCTGCTGTGGCTTAAGAGGAACATAGTTCATCGCGATGAACGGGATCGTCACCAGCGTGGAGAATGTTGAAAAGCATAGGACTATCATGGAAGTCCTTTCTCCCTTTTTGCCAAGCCTTCTGACAAAGACATATGCGGTTCCGGCTCCGAACCCGCCATACAGTCCCAGGAGCGCAGGCGCCAGCTGCACATTGCTTCCGGACGGCCTGACAATGAGCATCGCTCCGAGGAATGCGATAACCACTGCCAGAATATCCGTTTTTTTAGGCTTTTCTTTGAGGATCGGGATTGAGATCAGGATCGCAAAAAAGGGGGACAGCTTATTGAGCATGTTGGCATCCGCGATGTTCAGCTTGTCTATGGCATAGAAGTTTGCGATAAGCCCGCTCGTCCCAAACAGGCATCTGAAAAAAATATCCCCTGCGCATCCTTTCCTGATCCCGATCTTCTCTTTGGACCTGATCAGAAGGATCAGGGATGCAACAATGGCAACCGCATTTCGGAAGAAGGCCTTCTCCATGGTCGGAACATCCCCCGACAGCCTGACAAAGAAGGTCATGAGCGAAAAGCCGAAAGCCGCAAAAATGATGCATATGATTCCCTTTGATTTATTGCTTATGCCCGAAAAATCCTTCATTTCCGCTTCTTCGCATCTGATAAATGTTTACGTGCCCGCGCCGCGATCCTCAAAGCGCACTCTCCCTGAGCTTCTCAATGAATCTTTCCAATCTCTGCTCATTCTCTTCCGACGGCTTTTCCTTCGGGTCGATGAATATGGCTGTGCCGCAAAGTTCATCCGTCCCAAGGAGGCTTTTTAATTTTTCGAAAGCCTTTTCCGCACCGGAACCGCTCTGGCAGGCAAAAGCCGATATCCTCTTTCCCTTCATCCGTTCTTTGTTTTCCGATACAAAGGTCCTGATTGGCGGCGTAATGGTTCCTGCCCATACCGGAAATCCGATAATGATCTCCTCAAGATCATCATCCAGAACATAAGGCTTCAGCGCCGGCTTTTCCGCCATGACGGCACTCTTGCCGCCCCAGAAGAATTTTGCAAAGCCCTTATCCGCATAAGCCTTTTCGGGCACAAGGCTCAGCTTGCCGGCTCCCAGGGCATCCGAAAGCTTATCCGCAATGTATTCCGTATTGCCTTCCAGTGAAAAATAAACAATGAGCCTCTTCATCCTTTCATGCCTCCGAGCATCTTTTTCGCCTTCCCGCACCATTTCAGATACGCTTCGTAGGTGTCTATCCCGAAAGTGACCGTCAGATAGTAATAAACATGATCCTGCCGGTCCAGCACCTTTTCCAGGCTTTCCCGGTATCCCTTCAAAACAGCCAGATCCGCTTTCACCCGCTCCTCAAAATACCGGATGTTCTCAAGGGCGGTACTTTTGTCCTCCGCCCCGCCGAAATACAGCTTCAAAAGGGTTTCGTATTTCAGGTCATTTGCGGCCTGCTCCGTGTTCAGCCATTCCTTCAGCGCATCCGAACCCTTTTCGGTAATGTGATACAGGATCTTTTCACGCCTGCCTTTTGTCTCGGCCCTGCGTTTTTCGACAAAGCCGTTCTTTTCCATGTCGGAAAGGGACGGATAGATGTTCCCGAAGCTCCCTTTCCAGAAGAAGCTGATCGCCCCGTCTATCCGCTTTTTGATGTCATATCCCGTCAGGTCTTCATGAAACAAAAGTCCCAGGATCACCAGATCGATCTTTCTGTCCTTTGCCACGCCCTTATCTCCATTTCATCCTGTATTTCAGAACCTTTTTCGGACATTCATCCACACAGGCTCCGCACCCGATGCACTCCGTACACCTGGAATTCGCCCCGTCCGAAACCATCTGCTTCACATCCAGGCCCATGGGGCAGGCCCTGCTGCATTTTCCGCAGGAGATGCATTGATCCCTGTCCGCCTCGATATGAAGCTGGGGCAGATGCAGCCATCTTCCCACAGTGCTTCCGATCACCATGAACGGTGCCATCCAGCAGAAGTAATGGCAGGATGCCCTGCGTCCGTGGATCAACGCCGGGAGCACAAGGATGAACAATACACCATAGTATATCACATAGTCATATATTTCGGAAACGGAGATTCCGTGATCCGTCATGTAAAACGGATCGATCGTCACATCATTCTTGCCGAGGATAAAGGTAACGATAACGGCAATGATCCAAACGATCCAGATCACATATTTGATCCGGTTCCGTCCGCCCTGCTTCGAAGGCTTGTCATTCATGCGGAACACACATTCCTGTGCCCCTCCCGCCGGGCATAAAAAACCGCACCATGCGCGTCCGAAAAACATGGACAATACAAGCATTGCCGCAAACACGATGAAACTGCCGTTCATGACATGCTCCGAAGCGGCCCGGATGATCAGATATGGCGAGAAATACCATATCGTTATCGGGAACAGCAAAAAGGAAACAAAAAGCAACGTTTTTCTGATCTTTTGTCTCATGACCACACCTCCATATATATATATCGTTTTGATATATCTATTTGATATACTAATGGAGTGCTTATAAAATGTCAAGTACTTACCGGGATTTCCTTCTCTTCATTTTTTAGGATCCTTGCACGCCCCCCGGCCCTGTGATAAACTGTTATCAAACCGCCGAAAGGAGCATGGGCATGGAAGAAAAGCTTTACCGGGCCGATCTGCAGGAATACTCCGAAAAAGTATTGGAGACCTATGGTGTTGCATCACAGTCTGCGGAAAGAGAGATCATCCGTCTGGCCGATGAAGGAAACAGCGTAGCACGAAAGCTGTATGCCGATATGCTCTTTTACGGAAAGCTTGTCCGGAAAGAGCCGCTGACTACCGCTTTTGAGCTCTACCGGCTGGCTTCAGACCTTACGATCCCGGAGAACGGTGAGGAGTGGTCCGTCGGCGAACACTCCTATCCCGCAGCGCTCTGGTCATGCGCCTATTATCTGCTCGATTACCGGCGCAAGGGAGTTCTGCTGAAATGCGGGGAGATCCCCTGCATCGAAAAACTCGATATCCCTAAACGCCTTGCCCTTTCTCTCAGGCTCGCTCTTCTATGCATAAGCGACATTCCTTATGCCGGCGCATTGAACCTGGCCGGCCGTATCCTGCAGGAATGTGCGGCAGCGGAAGAAACGTTTCATTCCCTGAAGGCGCAGATAAAAGAATCCCTTGCAGGCAAAAAATATCCCACGCTCTCCTTTTCCGTCGGCCCGGTCAGCAGCTGTGCGGAATGCGCCGAATGCGCAGAACAATTCTTTCAGGCTGCTGCAGAAGGCGGTTATGTATACGCCTGCAACAACCTGGCAGCCATGGAAGCCTCCCGCATCGTCAGGCTTTCTGATTCCGGAGAATCCGGTCCGGAAACGGACAAGCATATCAGTCACTATATTTCTGCCTTATCGAAAGCCGCAGACAGCTACGAACCCTATGCCGCCAACAGGCTGGGCGTTTTTTATATCACCGGTGAGATACAGAGTCCCGAAGGCAAAGCTGTCTTCCGCTCTTATGTGAATTTCGGCGCAGCCAAAGAATGCTTCCGAAAAGCCTGCGTCTGTCCCGACTTGTTTATTCCATTTATGCATCGGCATCAATCCCCTTAAATCCGTTGAAGAGATACCATCCGAGAACCGCCGTGAAACCCGGCGGTTGAAATACTCCGGCTGCCTTCATGCAATATCCCTCCCGGGGTTACAGCATCGGCAACACCTTCTGTTCAATAAAATCAACCCTGTCAAAGATACGCGCCTTGAATGTGCCCGTCATGCCCACAGATACATTTCTTTCTTTGTTTACATAGATGATATTTCCGCTGTCACCGATCGCCGCATATACCTCTTTATCATCATGGGGTTTGTACCATAAGTAGCCGTAGTTCATGAATCCGAATCGTTCACCAAGCTTAACGTGAGGCGCCAGCATGTCTTTTACGTATTCTTCGGAAATGATCCTCTTTCCGCCATGAAGCCCGCCATCCAGTACAAGCGCCCCGATCACAGCCATGTCTTTTGCCGACATGCATAATCCCCAGCCTGCGGTAACACTGCCCTGCGGATCAGTGTACCACTCATGTTTTCTGGGATTCTTGTTCATGAAGAAGTCGAACTGGTCTTCTTTGGAGCTGTCACCGTGCGGTATCCGGTCCGGAAGTCCCAACGGCGCAAAGAGATGCCTGTTCGCAAAATCGATGCACTTTTCGGCTGTTGCTCTCTCAATGATCCCCACAAGGATCTGAATCCCAAGGGTCGCGTACCTGAATTCTCCGGTGATCCCGTTTCGTCCTCCGAGATGATCGAGGATTGCAAGTGTCCAATCCTGCGAAGTGCAGACTTTTTTCCAGGGCTCCGACTTTCCCTTATAAGGTGCCGTCATGGTAAGCAGATGTCTGACCGTAACATCATAAATGGTCTTCTCGCCCCGCTTAACAACATGATCAGGGAAGAAATCCATCACCTTTTGATCCACGCTTCTGATAAATCCTTTATCCAGCGCGATCCCTGCAAGCAAAGCCGTCACGCCTTTGGTCACGGAATTGACATTCATCGCATCCTCTGTCTTAAACCCGCGCCAGCAATCATCAAAAGCCATGTCACCATCTTTGATCGCATATATCTGACAAATATTGCTTTCGTTTCCTTTGCTCTCTGAAATAACTCTGTGAAGTTCTTCCTTATTCATCTTTTCCCTCCTCTTTTTTCAAGATTCGGACGTCCTGAAAAAGATGTTAAGTGAATTAAAAATGCTTTTCAAGCATTTTTTTATGAAGCTTCCTTTCCTCTTTTTCCGAAACGGAAATGATGAAAGGAAAGAATTCCGATGGGCAGAAAATAAACACACCACGCAACAAGTGCAAGCCTTCCGCCGAGCCCGTCGCCACCAGAGGACATCTTTGCAAATATTCCCGTCATCGGCATGAACGTGCAGCTGAAGTAGAACACTCCGTGTATCATCAACAACGCTCTGAGCCACTTGTCCGTCTTTTTCTCCGGCTTCATCGAAAGTCCTGTGAAGAAGGTAGAAAGTGCCATTACACCGTAGCCGAGCATATCATAGTTGAAGATAAGCCCGTAATTACTGAATACCAGCAGCTTTGCCGCCTGTTCATTCAACTGTTCGTTATTTACCGTGGTCAGCTGTGAAAAATAGACGAGCATGATAAATGTGCCGTACAGCGCCGCAAGGATCAAACCCGTGCTCGCAGCGACTTTGCGGTCATCCTCGCACTCGTTGTAAAGACCTGCCGTCATCATGATAAAGCCTACCGGCAGGATCAGGCAGACAAAATAGCTGCCCATGGTAAAATCGATGATCTCAAAAATCGCAAACAGAAACACTGTTGCCGTTACGATCGCTGAGCCTGCCTTCGATATCATCCCGTTCATGTCCATTTATCCTCTCTCCTTTCAATTTGTTTTATATGCATATATGCTGTTAAACTGCCGGATGTGCGCTTCCATCGTTTTCAGCGCCTCTGCCTCACGCTCCGGTTCCCGGTCACACACGGTCAGCAGCAGATAGATCGGCGCGTAAAAATGCAGCGTCATGATCTCCACGTTTTCGGCCTGCAGAACACCCGCGGAGACCATCAGCCCCAAGAGCATGCCCTCATAGGAAAGCGGATCATCCACATACTGTTTCATGTATGCAGCCGCAAGTGTCCTGTCACGAAACTGTTCGATGGTAAGCATCTTTCGTACGCGTCTTGTATAATCGTCGTGAAGGAAATACAGAAAAAGGTTGTTCCCGAGAGCGATCAGCTGTTCTTCCGATATCTGCTTATAGATCTCCGCATCCGCCAAAACGTCGGCTCCGTTGATCTGCAGGACGTTTGCCTCCTCCAAAAAGCGCCTTTTCATCTCTTCAATGATCGCATCAAAGATGGCCTGCTTGTTTTTGTAGTGCTTGTAAAGAGACGGCGCTTTGATGCCGACCCGTGCTGCAATGTCCGCGACATAAACGTTTGCATATCCCTTTTCGGAAAACAGCGTCAATGCTTCCTCCAGGATCCTGTGCTTGGTATCCATGTCCTTTCCTCTCTTTTTGTTCTTCCGAATGGCAGTTGGCTAATTTCAATTAGCCATATAATAAGCTAATTCAAATTAGCTGTCAAGAGAAAAATATTGTTTCTGCTTTTTTTCAAAAATGTGAGTGTTTTTTTCAGTGCGTTTCGTATAATATTATGACCGGGTCAAAAAAAACACGAAAGGAGTTTACCATGACCGACGCAAACGCCATCAGGCGGATACGCTCCGGCGAGGAAAAAGCCATCGCGGCACTCATGAACAAATACAGCCGCATGCTCTGGAAAACAGCCGCCGGAATACTCACATCCTCCGAGGAAGACATAGAGGAATGCGTGGCAGATGTTTTTATCACCCTGTGGCAGAAACCCGAACTGTATGATGAAACCCGCGGAAAGCTCTCCACCTGGCTGTGCAAGATGGCAAAAAACAAGGCACTGGACCGCCTTCGTTCCATCAAAGCCCGCAGGGAAGATCCCGTGGAAGAGATAGCAGAAACAGCGGCACCGACCGATGAGCGCGAAAGCGGATACGATCTGGAACAATACCTCAGCCTTCTTCCGGAAGAGGACCGCGAGATCGTAAAACGCCGCTACTACGACGAGCAGAAGCCCGCCGAGATCGCGCAGGAAATGGGAATGGAAAAGAAGAAAGTCGAAAACAGACTCTTCCGTTCCAAAAAGAAGCTGAAAGGCATGCTCATGGACATGAGCACAAGCTGAACGGAAGACACACTCTTGCATGGAGGAATAATCGATGAGAATGAAAAAAGAGAACATGGATCATATCAGAGAACGTTTCGAAAACGAAACCGGCGTAAAACTTACGGAAAAAGCAGGCTTTGAAATGCCGGCCTGGACAGGCCGCATGCTGGCAGCTGCCGCCGGCCTCCTCTGCCTGGTCGGTCTGGGACTGGCATGGCACAAAGTAAGCATTGACAAGCAGGCATCCGCGGAAATGCTTCTGGCAGGCGCAGAAGACGGACAGGAAGCAAGCATTGAAGAAACAGAAGAAACGGAAGAAGCGCCCGCGACAGAGCCCGAAGAAGCCGATCCGGAAGCTGAGACTCCTGATGCGGAAACCGGAGATAACGGCTCGGAAGAAGAGGATCCCGATTTCATTTCCGCAGATGCCCTGGTCGAACGCAATCTCAACCTGTATCTTACGGTCGATGAGGCCAAAGAGCTTGTTGCCGCAAGGCTCTTCGGCCCTGAGACAAACTGGACATGGCCCGTAAGCAACTCGGAGGATCGTGTGATCCTTTCCGATGCGACCGGTTCCGGTGATCCGGACCGCTATCTTTCCATCTGCGGAACCGTCGGAGATGAGGTTGTGGCAATGAATGCCTGCACGGTGACCGAAATCGGCTTCAATGTCGAACGCGGCAATTACATCATAACGGAAGCCGGCGATCTCAGCATCATATACTCGCATCTTGATGAGATATGTGTATCGGAAGGCGCACAGCTGAACGCCGGCGACAAGATAGGAACCCTCGGCAACACCGGCGCCTCCACAGGCCCTCATCTCGGCATCGAGGCAAGCGACTCGATCGGCTGCGTACTCGAAGTCATTGATGTTGACGGAAGCTTCTACAGTGAGGAAGTCATCGAGGAGTGATCCCCCGGCTTTTGTCAAATAAAAAAACGGTTCATCCTTTCACCGGGATGAACCGTTTCTTTTTGTTTCTTAATTGTACAGCGTCTTTGCCATCTGACCGATCACATCGGCTGCGGCATGAAGCTCCTCGATCGTTGCGTTGATGGTGCTCATCTCCTCGGTTTCTTCCCGGATGCTCTCACTGATCAGGCGGATCTTTTCGAGGATGTCCTTGACGGAGGTATTCACATTTGTAAGCTTTTGTGAGATGTGCTCCGTAGTCTCCTTGGAGGAATCGGAAAGCGTGCGCACCTCCTGTGCCACCACGGCAAAACCACGGCCCGCATCTCCGGCTCTTGCCGCTTCTATGGATGCGTTCAGGGAAAGCAGGTTTGTCTGGCTGGCAATGTCCTGGATGCTGCCGATGATCTCCATGGACGCACTTACCGCCTCCTCGATCACATTGGCCGCTTCCGTCAGTTCATCCTGTCTCACGGCCACTTCCTGCATCTGATTGGTCGCCTTCTCCACATTGCCCGCGATCTCGGCAATGCCCGAACGCAGGGAATCGATGTTGGGATCCATCTCCTGTTCGAAACGTACCTTGTTCTTTTTCTGTTCCGAAATATCCAGTATGGTGCCGGCAGCCATGACGGGCACTCTGCCTTCCCATACCACATAACTGGAGGCTCTCACCCAGACATACTCTCCGTTCTTATGCCGGATCCGGTACTCCATGTCGAAGACATAATTCCCGCTGGGATCCGCAAGCTGTTTTCCCATAGCCTCCGATGCTCCGGGCACATCATCCGGATGGATCCTGGTGATCCAGGACTGCATGATATCCGGAAATTCCGGGGAATGCTCACTGAAACCGAGGATCTTCTTGAACTGCGCGGAATAGACCATCGGCGAAGCCGGGTCATCGATCGCGTATTTCGTAAGATCCATGCTCCAGCTGCCTTCCAGCATCATCTTGTCTACTGCAAGCTGACGCCTGGAATCATGTTCAAAGATCTCGGCATTCTTTTTCTGTTCATCGATATCCGAAAACGTGCCGATGAACTCCCGGGGATTGCCGTTCGGCCAGCGCAGGCATTCTCCCGCCGCATGGAACCATTTATATCCGAAGCTTTTCGTTTTGATGCGGTAATCCACATCGTATTTTGTGCGGCCGGTCCGGTCCCCTGCCGCCGCCCCATATGCACTGAAGGCCAGCTCCGTATCATCCGGATGGATGATGCTGCCCAGGGAATCCAGCGTATCCGGCAATTCCTGCTTGCTGAAACCCAGCATTCTCCGGAACTCTTCGGTATAATGCACACTCTTTTGATTCCCGTTCTCATCGTAATGGCATTTCCAGATCCCGAGATGCGTGCTGGCATTGACCGCTTCCAGCTCGGTCTCGCTGAATTCCAGTTTCTCTTTCAGCTCTGCAATTTGCTGCTCCAGATCCGAGATCCGCGCATTGTTTCCCTGCTCCTGTGCCGATTTCGATTTTCCGAACATGATAGCCCCCTTTCATATCGTGTAATTTCACACAAATTAAGGGTTATTATATCATAATTATTGGTTACTATCAACAAATGCCGACCCTCCAGAACTCAAACAGCTCCCAGTATATGATCCCGTATGTACTTAAAGCCAGCGTTATCAGCGTCAGAACGTTTCGGGCTTTTGAGATGCCGCTTCGGGAATGATTCTTTATCCCGTATATGATCAATGCGATATCAGCCATAAGCAGTGCAAATACAGGGACAAACAACAGCCTCAGCTTTTCTATCTCCAGGAAAGGCGCCTGTTCAAACACCAACTGAACAATCACGCGATACATCACAATAAGGGGTATAAGCTGCATGCCTGCGGATACCATGCTCCATAAGGACAGCCCTCGCCTTCCGTGCCGCAGGATCTGCACGACTGCAATGATGAACAGAACGGCCGACATCAATAAAGACAGTATATACACAGCGATCGAGATGATATCCGGAAGTATCTCTCCAGTTTCCCTGACAATAAGATCCGACTGACCTGCTTCAAGCCTGCAGATACCGTTTTCATCAGAAAGCGTATACCTTGCATGCACGATCTGCGACGGATCCGTGGTAACGGATTGCATGCCGAATACCCTCTGCAGCTTGAGCGGGCCGGTATATACAGCCCGTGCATCCTGAACGGTACCTTCAAATTCAGGGAGATGCCCCTCATATCTTTCAAAGACCAGTTCCGGCAATCCGTTAACGAAAGTGCTTTCCTCATGCTGATTCGTTATCAGGGTGATACAGATACCGTTTTCAATATCTATCCATAATGCCGAGGAGCAGCCGACAGTTCCGCCCGGATGACCTATCACTGTTCCTTTCATGAAAACGTTATAGCACAAGCCGTGATAACTTCTGCCTATGCCGGTATCGCCATAGTAGTCTGTAGGCGAAAGCAACTCTCTGTGTGTTTCAGGACTTTCAAACAGAGCTGAGTTTTCATCAAGAAGCGCCTGTGCAAACTTCTGCATGTCTTCCATTGTTGACATACATGCGCCTGCAGGATAGCAATAAGCATAATAATCTCCATAGGAAAGGACCTCACCGCTCAGGTCATCCGAGTAAGTCTTTAATTCTTTTCGCTTATTCATGACCCATTCATTATCCGAAGCATCGGGCATGATCGATGTGTGCTCCATGCCGAGCGGTACGAAAATATACTCCCTGACATACTCCTCATAAGGCTGACCGCTGACACGCTGCACGATAAGAGCCGCCAGCGCCGCTCCCCAGTTGCTGTAAGAAGCTATCACTCCGGGCTCATATACCTGGGCCGGCTCCGTACATTTAAGCCAGTCCTCCAGTGACTTAAGCCGTTCTTCTGAACCGACCCACACAAAAGGCACCTCGTCAAATCCTGCCTTGTGGTTCATAAGATCGGTCATGGTGATCGGCTTTTCATATTTAAGCCGGGTAAAGAAACCCTCCGGCAGGTATGTGCGGATATCCTCATCAAGGTCTATAAGTCCCTTCTCCTTAAGCTGCATGACGCATATCCACACCTGAATTTTTGATATGGAGCCCCACTCCATTACAGTTTCATGCTCAACCGGAACATGGTTTTCCATATCAGCATATCCGAAATATCCCGTGTAGATCTCACCCTTACGGTCGGATACAGACACCATCAGCCCGGCCATGGTATCTTCGTGTTCTTCAACGAAGGCTTCTATCCGCTCTCCGATGTCCGTTGATCCATCCGGTTCCGCCGCCTGTGAGATAACGGGCAAGCAGAATACGATCATCAGGACCGTCGTCAGCAGCAGATTCCATATTCTACGTAAATGATGATTTTTCATAAAAAAGACCGCCTTTCTTTTCGTTTGAAAAGATCCTAACATGGCAGTCTTTTAACCGGCATATCACCGTCTTAAATCCGTCTTAAATCCGAAGATGCGGGGACGGTTCCCACTATTTATTCAGGGGGAGAATGATAAGCCACCTGCAGCCGCCTTTATCTCCGGTGTAGGAGATATCGCCGGCGTGCAGCGTGATTATCCGGCGGACAATAGCGAGTCCCAGCCCGCTTCCGTCACGTTTTGATGAAGCTTTGTCTGCCCTGAAAAAAGGCAGGAATATCTTGTCTGTATATTCCGCGGGGATACCGATACCGTTATCGGCAACAGTTATCTCAACTGATGAACCTTTATCCGCAACGCCGATCAAGATCTTTGTCCCTGCAGCATTATACTTCAACGCATTTTCAATAAGGTTATCATATACTCTTCTGAAAAGTTCCCTGTCTATGCTGACATCCAGTTCACTCTCCGGTACCTCAAGCTCGTATCCGAAGTCTTTTTCCTCAAATACCGGAATGTACTCTGCGATGATCTGCCTCGTGTATTCGCAGATGTCTGTGCGCTCTGTATCGGGTTTGAAGCCTGCACTTCCAAGCTTGGAAAACATGAACAACGAACGCAGGATATTGTTTGAACGAACCGAATTATCATGTATGCTTTGCAGGTACTCACGCTGTTTCTGCGCATCAACATCCTTTGAAAGAAGCATTTCACTGTATCCCTGAACACTTGCCAGAGGCGTTTTCAGGTCATGGGATATCTCGGAGACCAGCAACATGCGCTTCTCCTCCTCACTGCGAAGGAGCTCCTCTCCGGCCCTTATCTCGTTCGCAGTACGCTTAAAGGAATATATCACAAATGCGGCGACCGCAGCGAAATATGCAAAAAACGGAAAAAGAAATCTGATGAAAACAGCAGCGAAATCTTCAGCCTCGGGATTAAAAAACAACGCCAATGACAGCGTTACCGCTGCCGGCTTTCTCATGACAAGCCAGTATCCGTCACTGCCGCTTTGGCAGGCGATATCATAATGATAGGCGTACACTTCATCCATCCCGGTCAGGAAATCTGTCCATTCTTCCTCTGAGAATGATGCTCTGTTCCATATGGGTTTTCCTCCGAGCAAAGTGACATTCAGATCCTTGTCCACTATCATGGCGCTCCCGCCCTCAGCGATGTAATCCGAAACATCAACATCCTCAACCTCAGGCGCTATCCTTTCCGCTGCAGAAACATGCACAGCCGGATCGATCCGGTATATAAGCTGATCGATAAATATCAGAAAAAAAGGCAGGAGTGACAGACCGATGGTCACCAGGACAATTTCCAGGAATCTCCGTTTTAAGAGCTTTCGTGTATTGTATTTCGTACTGTTTTTCATTTTTAATGGAATCGGTATCCTATGCCAACAAGTGTATCGATATGCTTATGCTCTTCATCATCTATCTTAGACCGCAGGTGCGAGATCTGCACCATGATCGTGTTATCATCATACATGTATTCTTCCTGCCATACAGCCTGATAGATCTGCTTTTTGGTCACAACCTTGCCTGCATTCTCAGAAAGGTACTTCAGGATATGATACTCTTTTGCATTCAGGCTCAGCGCTTTACCGTTCTTTTCGATAATGCCGTTGGCAAAATCCATTCGGAGATTGCCGACAATCACTACATCACCGGCAGAAGCGTTTTTCTTTATGTGGCGCTTCTGCACTTCTATTCTGGCCAAAAGTTCATTCAGGCTCCAGGGCTTCACCAGATAATCATCAGCACCAAGTCTCAGACCGCTGACCTTGTCTGTTTCATCACCCCTGGCCGTCAGGAAGATAACCGGCATTTCCGTGGATTCACGTATTTTAGTCAAAAGCGAAAAGCCGTCCATATACGGCATCATCACATCAAGCAGTGCCATATCGGGAGCTTCGCTTATAAATTTATCATACGCCTCCCTGCCATCGGCTGCCTCAATAACAGAATACCCTTCACCCGTAAGCTGTTCATGCAAAAGCCTGCGCAGGTCTTTATCATCTTCTGCGATCAATATCTTCAAAATTCCTCACCTCTGCCATGATCAAATCAAGCAAGTATCCTGCCGATAAAGTCCCGGATGCACTGCTTCTTTTTTACCGCGCTCATCTTTTCAAACTCCTCCGAATGAATGGTCGCGGACAGGCCGTAGATCAGCTGTCCCGCCAGGATATCCGGCGATGCGCTGCCCGGAAGCTCCCACTTCCGGATCAGGCCGGCAACGACAGGCCGGAGTGCCTCCAGAGTGCCGTCATGCATGGCCGCCTGCACACTCCAGTGCACATTACCCTGTATCTTCTTAAAGTCCTCCATGGAGTTTTCATACAGCGGAAGAAAGGTTTTGATAAAATCTTCCGGTGTTTCGCAGCCCGAAAGCAGCGTCTCGAAACGGGCGCGGTAATCGCGGAAAAACTTCTCCACCACACGGTCAAACAGCATGTCCTTTGACTTGAAGTAGTGGTAGAACATCCCGATCTCGCCGCCCACTTCGTTCATGATCATCCTGACGGAAGTCGCTTCGTAGCCGTGTTCAAAAAACAGCTTCGACGCCGTCTCAATGATCTCATCTCTTTTTCCGCCTTCAAGTACCGCTTTCCTTGCCATTCGTTTTCTCCCCGATCCAGTCAGCTATCGTATCCAATAATAAACCCATGTTTCCTACCTGGCAATGATGATCTGCCTGTTCTTCTTCGGTGAACAGCCGTCCCGTCACACTCCTCGCATTTTCAAGCGCATCGATCTGATCCCGGTAAAACACGGTATAGAGATCAGCGGCTCCCGCAAGGACAAGCGTGTCCTGGCTTATCAGCTTTGACAGTTCCCTGGTATTGTACTTCCGGATATGGTTGAAGTACTCACAGGGCGTGTGAACATCCTCATAGATGGCATATCCCTGCTTAAGAAGCCACTTCGTAAAATATTTCCGGTCGAACTTCCTGTCAAGCCATCTCCAGAAGATGCTCTTCGGATGCCGGGTCAGGTAGTCAAAGAACTTCCCGAAGCTGCCCATCTTATGCAAGATCGCACCGTAAAAGTCATAGATCAGGTCATACATGACAAGGCGGGATATCCTCTTGTCGTACGCCGCAGCCCTGGTCGCAAGATAGCCGCCCAGGGACACCCCGATGAGAGTCACATCCTCCAGCCCGAAATAGTCCAGCACCGCTCCGGTACAATGCTCCCATTCGGGAGTCATCCTCACGCCATGATGCATCAGGACTTCTCCCTGCCCGGGTCCCTCAAAGAAGTATGCCTCATAGGACTTCTCGTGAAAATACTCCAGCATGGCCAAAAGGTCCTGTGCTATGCTGTCATATCCGCCGTGGATCACGATGATCCCCCGGGGATCCTCACAGCCTGCGTGATATACGGGAAGTTCATATCCCTCGAAAGGGATCCTCGTCACGCTCATGTAGGACAGCTGACCATAATAAGCATTATACAACTTCACGCATCTTTCATACAACACATGTTTCAGACTTCTTCCTTCGGCATCCTTTTCCCCGCTGAGCGTATAAAACTGGGCCGCGCGGTAGCAGGTTGCGGCTTTCAGGAAATCCTTCTCCTTCTCCGCCTTTTCACCGGTCTCGATGAACAGCGCGATCCACTTTTCGAAACTGTCGATCCTGCTGCCGAGCTCCATCAGTTCCTGCTTCGCAAAAACGCCGTAGGTATAGAACCTGTTCAGCTGGAAATTCATCCCTTCATCCTCGTGAAAGCGGAAATAGCCTGCCTGAAATAATACTCTTTCCTTCTTCATCTTCGTTACCTCCATAGACAGAATATCGTTCTGTTTATTATTATGCACAGTAGTTGTCGCTTTGTCAATAATAAACCGAACATTATTCTGTTTATTTTTTCATACAGAAAAAGCCGCCCTTCCGGACGGCTTTCCGTTCATGTTCCGTGGCAGGTATTCCTCCCGCTCTCAGACTTTGGGCAGGTCCTGCCTGAAATCGCTGTAGATGTGCTTGAATTTGCCGCTGGTCTTGTTGGCCTGCGGAGCTTCGTCCGAAAGCACTACCTCCACCTTAAGTCCCTTGCTCCCAAAGAATTCCCCGAGGTCTTTCTTCGCCTGTTCAAATGCCTTCTGCGGATCGTCCGCTATCATTCTGAGCTCCACTTTGTCAGCCGCTCTCTGAACAAGCTGGAAGCGGCGGATGGAAGTCACTTCCTCAAGGACCTTGTACAAAGACATCGGCGCGATCCGCACTCCGTTTCCGAATTCCAGGATGTCATCGGTCCGCCCCTCGATCTCCAGCCAGCGTGTGGTCCTTCCGCAGCTGCATTTCTCACTGTGCACGATCACCCTGTCCGTCAGTTCATAGCGGATGAAAGGCTGGATGTGGTTGGAAAGGTTGGTGATCAGCACCTTGTCGGACATCTGTCCGCAGGGCACGGGCTCATTGTTCTTATCCACAGGCTCCACGATCACCCAGTCCTCGTTGATGTGAAGATGCCCCTCTTCACACTCACAGGCGATCTCGCCGCCTTCCGTGCAGGAATAATGCGTCTGCACATAACAGCCGAACTTGTTTCTGAGCTTTTCGCGGATCTCATCCGTCAAAAGCTCTCCGCCGGTGATCACAACATCGGGGTGGATGTCCAGTTCATCAAAATCGGCAAGCAGCGCCAGGTTCGAAGGGTAGCCGCTCAGCATGGCCGGCTGAAACTCGTTCAGTTGTTTTATGATCTCGGCCTCCGGCGCATTGACATCGACGGTGATCTTTGTCTTCTGATGCGGCATTTTCAGCTGAAGATACCGGGACATCCCGCAGGCAAGATAAAAGCCGTAATCCGCGAACACTCCGGCTGTTCTCTTTCCGTGTTTCATGAACTTCTTAAGGTCTTCCTCCCTCGCGAAGGTCCGAAACGCCGCAACGGCCGATGACACGTCGACATTTCCCGCGTCATACAGCACGACCGCCGGATTCCCCGTCGATCCGGATGTTTTGAAGATCAGGTACCTGCCGTCGATCATTCTCCCGATATGATCAAGGTCCTGCGTAAACGCATCGATCCGTTTCATCGTGATGTTTTGGTCCGTCATGACCTCATCGAAATGCACCATCATCTCGGGTTTGCTCACCGCCGGAAGATCCGCAAGTGAAAAAGTTTCGGGAATGCCCGCATACAGCCTGCGATAGAACGGACTCTTCTTCCGGGCGAAGCCCACCAGCTCATTCAGTCGTTTTCTTTGTACCGCTTCGATCTTTTCTCTCGGCCATCGGTCTCCCCCGCGGGTTTTCATCATCTTGTCAAGTAGTCCCATTTTCCGTCCCTCCCGAAGCAGTTACTGTCACGGCCTTCAGGCCGTGACAGTAACGGGTTTTGTTCATCTCTTCATTACGGATCCATCATAACACAGGTTGCCCCGCAGGCTCTACCAACGAAGCTTTGCAATTGGCTCTTTAGGCCGCAACCTTCCGTTGCGTTTTCGCACATCGCAGGCATTTCCGGCTTTGTGCGCCTCTCCGCCATCCGGGCACAAAAAACCGGGGGCCGCCTGCGGCACCCCGGCACTGCTTCTTTTAACCGGATCAAAGGATGAAATTGATGATTTTGCCCGGCACATAGATGACTTTTCGGATCTCTTTCCCTTCAAAGAGCTCCGGGTATGTCGTCCGGATCTTCTCGACCAGTTCCTCCTGCCCGATCTCCGCAGAAGCTTTGATCAGTCTTACTTTCTTTCCTTTCAGCTGAACCGGGATGTCGATCTCATCCTCCTGCAGGTAACGCTCGTCATATTTCGGCCAGCTCTCATCCAGGATGCTTCCGCCGAACACTTCCTCGTAGATCTCGCTGGTGATGAACGGCGCCATCGGGTTCAGTATCACAAGGAACTGCTTCAGTTCTTCCTTCGTGATGAAGCCGTCGTCGCGTATCGCCTTCACAAAGCCCATACAGGCGGCTATCGTCGTGTTCAGCTGCAGGTTCTCGTAATCCTCCGAAGCCTTTTTGATCAGCCTGTTTAAAAGGTAGATATGCTTCTCCGAAACCCCGTCGCCTTCCGCGATCTCGGGCAGTCTCCATACCTTGTTCAGGAAAGAGGTGATGCCGTTGATCCCATCGTAGGTCCAGGGGGTATTGTCCTCGTATCCGCCCAGGAAATGCACATGCAGTCTGGCTGCATCCGCTCCGTACTTGTCTATCACTTCGAGCGGCGATACACCGTTGGCGGAGCTCTTGCTCATCTTTCTTCCCGTATCATCCAGGATCAGGCCGCTTCCCATTTTGCGGATAAACGGATCCCTGGTCGGCACGGCGCCGATCTCGTACAGGAAATTCTGCCAGAAGAAGCTGTACAGAACGTGCCGCGTGATGTGTTCGGTGCCGCCGGTATAGCAGTCAACACTTCCCCAGTATTTCAGTTTCTCGAAATCGGCCAGGGCCTTGTCGTTATGCGGATCGATGTAGCGCAGCCAGTACCAGCTCGATCCGGCCCAGTTGGGCATCGTGTCCGTCTCCCTCACGGCCTTTCCGCCGCACTTGGGACAGCTGCAGTTCACCCAGTAGGTCACCTTCGAGAGCGGCGAATCGCCCTTGTCATTGGGCATGTAATCATCCGTCTCCGGAAGGACCAGAGGCAGATCCTCCTCATTCAGCGAAACGGTCCCGCATTTATCACAGAACACCACCGGGAAAGGCTCACCCCAATAACGCTGGCGGTTAAAGGACCAGTCCTGCATCTTGTAGTTGATCTGCAGCTTTCCGACGCCCATTTCCACCACCTTTTCGGTGATCTTTTTCTTGGCCTCGTTTACCGGCAGACCCGTGAATTCCTCCGAATTCAGCATCCTGCTGTTCTTTGCGATGTATTCGTATTTTTCGACCGCCTTTTCGGACACGTCGCCCTCGATCACCTGGATCATCGGGATGTGAAACGCCTGCGCAAACTCATAGTCCCGCTGGTCATGCGTCGGAACGGCCATGACGGCGCCCGTGCCGTAATTGGCCAGCACGAAATCCGCCAGATACACTTCCACCTTGTTACCGTTTACCGGATTGACCGCGTAGATCCCATCCAGCTTGCAGCCCGTTTTTTCCTTCTGGTCCGTCATGCGGTCCAGCTCGGTACGGAGTGCCGTCTTTTTCTTGTATTCCGTCACTTCATCGTAATTCCGGATATGCTCTTTAAGCTTTCCGACCAGCTCGTGCTCCGGAGCCAGCACCATGAAGGTGACACCATAGATCGTCTCGATACAGGTTGTGAAGATCTTTACGTTTTCAAGCTTTTCTCCGTCCGCGGAAAACAGGTCGAAACCGACCTCCACGCCTTCGCTCCTGCCGATCCAGTTCCGCTGGGATTCCTTGAGATGTTCCCGCATCTTAATCCGGTCGACGTTTCCGAGAAGCTTCTCGGAGTATTCCTTCATCTTCAGGAACCATACCCATCTCTCTTCCTGCACGACGGCTCCGCCGCAGCGGTCACACAGGCCGCCCTGGCTGTCTTCGTTCGAAAGGACGGTCTTGCAGTTCGGGCAGTAATTGACGTAACCCTTCTTCTTGTAGGCCTTGTCATGCTTCAAGAGCTGCATAAAGATCCACTGTGTCCACTTATAGTATTCCTTGTCGCTCGTACAGATCGTTCTGTCCCAGTCGAACGACAGGCCCAGCTGCTTGGACTGGCGCAGAACGGTATCCATGCCCTTTTTCACAAATTCGTGCGGGTTGATCCCCGTCTTGATGGCTGCATTCTCTGCCGGGAGGCCGAACGCATCTCCCCCGATCGGGAACAATACGTTATAGCCGCTGAAGCGTTTGTATCTCGCAAGCGCATCCGCCGGGACCGTTCCCTTCAGATGCCCCATGTGCAGATTTCCGCTGATATTGTAAAACTCATACAGAACATAGTATTTGGGTTTTGTCGGATGGAAATCCACAGCCTGGAAGGCCTTTTCTTCGCTCCACTTTTCGGAGAACTTTTTTTCGATCTTTTTGAAATCATATTCTTTCATTTTCATCACCTCGAAGAAATTATTGTTTACCATTCTGTCCCGAGCCACAGAACGTATCGATTATAGCAAATCCCCGTATAATTATCCACAGGAAATTCTTCTATTGCGCCGCAGGCGTTACTGTTCAGTGGCTTGCCAGCCACTGAACGTAACTGGCAGGCTCTTTCTCTTTCATCCATCCCCCCGGTCACAGAAGCTGGGCAAACAAACGCATCAAAAGCTGTCCGAAGCGGAGATAAAACTTGCGGCCGGATGTGTATTTCGGCGTTACATATTGCGACTCCGCGATCATCTGCTCAAAGTCTTTCCTGATCCCGGTGATCAGCTCTCCCCCGTAAAGGAAGCAGCCGTTCTCGAAATGGTGATACAGGCTCCTGTAGTCGAGATTGATCGTTCCTACCGTTGCGGCTTTATCGTCCGTGACACACATTTTCGCGTGAACAAAGCCCGGCGTCCACTCGTAGATCCCGACACCGTTTCTGGCCAGATGATGGTAAAAGGACCTGGTCACGCCGTACACAAATTTCTTGTCCGGGATGCCGGGCGTCACGATCCGCACATCCACGCCGCGTTTTGCGGCAAGGGACAGGGCGTGGCTCATCTCGTCGGATATGATGAGGTAGGGCGTGACAAAATAGCAATACCGCTCTGCCAGATTCACCATGCTGATATACACTTCTTCCCCGACCTGCTCATTGTCCAGCGGCGTGTCGGCGTAGGGCTGAACGATGCTGACACGTTCCCCCTTCTCTTCCGCGGGCGGGACGGACGCGGCATCCAGATATCCCGTATAATCCGCATCATCCTCATCGGTGCTCCGTATGGCATTCCACATTTCCAGAAACATTGCCGTCATGTTTCTCACGGGTTCGCCGTAGATCTGTATCCCCGTATCCTTCCAGAGGCCGTAGGGATGTGTTATGTTGAAATACTCATCCGCCAGATTATAACCGCCGGTGAAACCGATGTTTCCGTCCACGATGGTGATCTTGCGGTGATCCCTGTTATTGAGGAACAGATTGGCGCCGATGATGAAAGGATTGAAGACTCTGGCATGGATCCCCAGGCTCTTCATCTTTTTGATGAAATCGGTGTTATTGATAAAGACGAGACTGCCGAGATCATCGTAGAACACGCGGACCTCCACGCCCTGCGCGACCTTTTCCGCCAGCACTTCTTCCACTCTCTGCCAGGCAACGGAATCTTCGATCGCGTGATACTCCAGAAAGATGAATTTTTTTGCCGCTTTCATGGCTTCGATCTGCGCCGAAAGGGCTTCGTTCGTATCGGAGAAATAGCGGACATTCGCATCCGCATAGGCCGGGAACCCCGAGCGTGTGCTTATGTAAAAGGAAAGATTGTCAACAGACCTGTCGTCGGTCTCCGGCTTTTTCTTTCCTTCCAGCATCGGAAGGATCTCGGCATCCGTTTCGCGGAAGCGGTTGTACATCTTGCCGGTCCGGACCGTAAGACCCACCAGGAGAAACAGCGTAACGCCCATGACCGGGAGCACCAGGATCAGGATGATCCACGGCATCTTCAGCGACGAGGTCTTGTACTGGCTGTAGATGCCCAGCACCAGAACGACAGCCACGATGCGGGTGATCAGATTGACCCAGCTGATCGAGTCGCTGATGTTAAAGGCAAGATGCACGAGAAGCGCGGTCTCGAGGATCACGGACAGGCTTACAAAGATCATCCTCACTATTCCGTTTTTGCGAGATGCTTTTTTTTCGTAAGTCCTGCTCTTTTGCATCATTCATTCCCCGGATATCCGTTGCTGCCAAGCTTCCCGGAACCGCTGCCGCAAGGAACGGATCAATAGTCCTCGAGGAAGTTGTGTCTTACCCCGTCCTTTTTGTATGCGATGACCGTATCGAGATTGACGTTTTCAACGCTCTTGAAGATATTCGACTCGACAAAGGGATTTTCCTTCTTGAGTTCTGCGATCAGTTTTTTGGTCTCCAGCCGCTTGGAAGAAGTCGTCCCGTCCTCGTGGCAGGTCGAGCAGGTTTCCGTAAAATGGCAGGCGCACTGCAGAAAATGCAGCTCATTATAGTCACGCCATGCAATGATGTCGCTTTCCCTTACCAGATACATCGGCCGTATCAGCTCCATCCCTTCAAAATTCGTGCTGTGAAGCTTGGGCATCATCGTCTGGATCTGCCCTCCCTGAAGCATGCCCATGAGTATGGTCTCGATCACATCGTCGTAATGGTGTCCCAGGGCGATCTTGTTGCAGCCGAGTTCCTTTGCCTTGCTGTAGAGATACCCGCGGCGCATCCTCGCGCAGATATAGCAGGGGCTTTTTTCGATCGTGTCCACGGCATCGAAGATATCGCTTTCAAACACCGTGATCGGCACGCCGAGCGTCCTCGCGTTGCTTTCGATCAGCGCCCTGTTTTCCTTATTGTATCCGGGATCCATCACCAGGAAGGTCAGGGAAAAGCCGACTTTTCTGTGTCTTTGTATCTCCTGGAAAAGCTTCGCCATGAGCATGGAGTCTTTCCCGCCCGAGATGCATACCGCGATATGGTCCCCTTCGCTGATCAGACGGTAATCCCTGCAGCCTCTCGCGAAGGGAGTGAACAGCTGCTTGTGAAATTTCTTCCGTATGCTCTCCTCGGCCCTCTGCTGTTTTTCTTCCCGGACCGCTTCATCGTCGTTTTGGGCACTGACAAAGCCGACATAACCACCTTCCAGGCTGTAGCAATCGCGCCCCGGCGCGAGCTGCCCCTCATCCAGTTCTCTGGTCCTTCGTCCGATCTGGCAATAAAAAACGAGTTTTTTCTCCCTGCCGATCTTATTGATCCGCTCTCCGTTTTCTTTCCTGTCTCCGTCCGGATCCAGGCGGACGGCGCCTGGCAGCATGCCGTAAGCTGTCAGCCCCTCATCCCGGATGTCGATCAATGCATAGCTTTCTTTCGGCCAGTTTGCGATCTCTTTTACAGATACTTCCTTCATGGTCTCCTGCCGGTCTTTCCCGGTCCCTTCCGAATACTTTCTGCTGATTATACCACATCCCCTCAAAAATTGACAGAAACGCCGCGCTGTGGTAAACAATTAGAGGGAAAAAACCACCACATGGAGGGAACTATTATGAAAAAGAAGTTGGTTATCGCACTGATCTTTGCGACCGTATTCTGCATGACTGCCTGCGGAGAAGACGACAGTGACTCCTCTTCCCGCGACAAAAAAGAATCCTCCTCAAAATCCCGCAAAGCGCTGGATGAAGATGAGGACGAGGATGACGAGGACGACGAGGACGACGAGGACGACGAGGACTACAACCTGGACGAGGAAGACTTTGACGACAGCTCTTCCGACATCGTGGTCACCGGCTGCTGGATCAACGAAGTAGAGCCCGTCATTTTTTACTCCTACGAATTTTTCGATGACGGAACCTGGAATTATTCATCCGAGGGCGGAGAGGGCGAATCGGGCACCTATGAGGTCACCGGGGATGGCGATCTCATCCTGTATTCATACAGCGGAGACAACAGCCATGAATGGCAGATCGCTGATTCCGATCTGCTCATTACTTCGGACGGCGACAGAATGATACCGTATGATCCCAATGAGGGCTACCCCTACGTCGGTAATTATGACTATGATCCTGACTACGATGACTCGGACGACGCCGACTACTCGGATGTCCAGTATGCCTGGGCCTACACCGATCTTGACAGCAATAACTATCTGATCCTTGATTTTGATCTCACCTGGTACCTTACCATGGAGGACGGCAAGAGCGTGGCCGCGAACGGCTACTACGATTATGAAGACGGGGTCGTTACCCTGCACTTCACCGGCGGCAGCCAGGATGACATCTATCTGTACTACGACGATTCGGATTATTCCCTGACGGACGAGGACGGAGACAAGATGCACATCTTATGCGCGCTTGAAGATTTCGAGTAAATGCTTTTCGCGGAGCCGGGCAGCTGCTGCCCGGCTCTTTTTTTCTCCGAAAAGCCAATAAAAGATCCGTCCCGATCGTATCCGTATACAGAAAGAGCTTCGGGGGAGGGAAAATGATGTTCAAAAGGGAATTAAAGAAGAATCCGATGAAACGTTCGATCTTTGCTGCCTGTCTTGTGATGCTTTTGCTGATCGGATGCGGAAAGGCCGCGCCCGAAGAGCGGGGGCCTTTTCCCGTGCGCAAGGACGGCGGGGCAGTCCGCTCCGGCCTGAGCGATGCCGCAAGCGGCAGGGACGATGTGATCGGAAGCTACCCGGGATCTTTGCCGGACGAGGCGGCATGGACGGAATATCCCGGGGACAATATCTTCGGGCTGCGGGCCGTGGCCGGATACAGCGAGAAACAGTCCGACTTCCTGATCCTCGCTTTTGAAAGCCTGAATGCAAGCGGTTTCAATGACAGCATCATCCGCAACTCCGACTATCTGACGGGGTATTGCCCCTACGGTTCCTTCGACTTTGACGACACGGAGCTTTTGGAGCAGGGTGACTATTATTACCTGAAGCTTTCCTGCGACAGCCGGATCGATCTGAAACTGGTTTCGTTCAGCAAGGGCGATGAGCGCTGCAATATCGACATAAAGGACGGGATCGCCCTGACATATTGTGATTTCCGGAATCTGGAAAAAACAAAGAGGATCCGCCAATCCTACGATCCCAAACAGGCCGCATGGGTTGAAGCCGGGATCGAGGAGAGCGATGAGACTCCCGTGGCAAGCTGCGATCCCTCCGTCCATACCGAACTGGCGGTCGACTGCAACGAATATGAGCCCTCCTCTACCCTGGGCAATGTGACTTTTTCTGCCTATAATTACCGCTACAGCACGGAAAGATACAACATCTACGGGGAAACGGATCAGCCGCAGCTGACCTCCCTCTTCTTCTTCCTGGCCGGGGAAGACAGCACCCCCGACGAAGAGAGCAGCTTTTCCCTGTATGTGAAAGACAAAAACGGATATAAGGAGATCACCCCCCGGGACTGTCAGATCGTCGTTACTCCCGATGACGTCCACAACAGGCTGATGCTCGAGATGCAGAGCAATCTGCTCGGCGAACTGACGGAAGGGGACTACAGGGCCGAATACGGGAAATACAGCCTTGACTTCCGCCTGTCGGTCCAAACCTACGAGGTCTGGTAAATCGCCCTTCCCTATTTCAGCAAAAAGGCGATGACCCCGCATATGATCAGGGCGATCAGGCCTGCCGCGATCGCCAGAAGGAAACGCTGATACGGCCGTTTCCCTTCCTCGCGGGCCGTTTCGATCTCGTCCAGCCGCTTTCCTTCCATGAAAGCGGCTATTTCCTTATATGTGGAAATATCCAGTTCTTTTTTCTTCTTTTCCAGAAGGAAGGCATACACGAGGGTGATGATCATGAGCACGCCCCAGATCCCCGCTCCGGCCCAGCCGAGAAACTTCACCAGCGGGATCGGCGTGATGATGGTACCCAGCAGAAGGACCGCGTACAGGTTCCCCATTTTTCCGAACTGTCTGATGTCTTCTTCCTTTATGACCTGCTGCATCACTTCAATATCCCCCTTGAGCAGGACATCGGCGGAGACATGAAAGATCTCACTCAGACGCAGCAGACTGTTGATATCCGGGTAGTTTTTGTCGTTTTCCCAGTTGGATATCGTCTGTCTGGTGACATAGACCATTTCCGCCAGCTCTTCCTGCGATAATTTCAACTCATTGCGATGCTGCTTTATCCTGCTTCCGAGTTCCATGTTCAGCCCTCCTGATCTCTCATTTTCTCATATCGGGCCCGGTTTGCATAGCCATTCTTTTTTCGGCCGCCCGGAAAGCATCCTCCGATCTCAGGACATGTCGCAGCTGTCCAGGACATACCGGGACACGCCGTCGCGGTTTTTCTCCGCCCCGGCCTTTACCCTTTCCATTTCCGCCTCATCCCCGTCCTCTTTTGCCCTCATGTACGCGTAATAGAATCCGTAATAACGGTAGGACGCGTCATCCGAATCCAGCAGGACTTCGATCAGATGATCTTCCCGGGCTTTTTTTGTTTCCGCATCCCCGATCACTTCGGCAAAAATGGACTCGATCAGCACTTTTTCTTCTTCAGCCTCTTTTCCTTTCCTCCGGATGCGCAGAAAACGGGTCCCGTCATTGTAAAGGATGCCGGTCTTGATCTTCATCGGAAGGATGCAGACCAGTCCCTGGCCCAGGGAGACCATGCCGAGCATCAAAAGAAACTCGTGCTTTGTCAGAAAAAATGCCGCCATCCCGGCCGTTCCCAGGACCAGGGAAGCCAGCGGCCCCGCGATCAGAATGCGGGCAAACACCTCCGTGACCGAATCATCGATCCGCTTGGGCATCGTTCCGCCGCAGCCTCCCCAAAGCGCCGGATTTTTCTCGATGCCGAAAAGGATCTTCCCGTCCGGGTCGTCCCGGTAGAGTTTGAACGGACCGATCACCATCATCAGGAACTTCCATCCGTTCATCAGCCCTGACAGCACATGTCCGAACTCATGCACGACCGTCGAGATGAAAGATGCCGCCACCGCGTAAAACAAAACCACCAATACCACTGTCTTCATATTTTTCTCTCCTTTGCTTTTTTGCCGACGGCCGGGACCTGCCCGTCGTTTTCGCTTCTGCTCCCATCTTAGGTGCCCCCGGAGCATTTTGTCTATCAAAGGTCTTTGACATCGGCCAAAAGCGCATAAAAAAGGCATGTCAAAGCTTTTTGACATGCCCGGGCCCCCCCCTCTGAAACGGGGAAAACAGCAGGTTGTTAATTTATGATTTGACTTTTTGCGCCTGCTTGGCGGGACATTTGTGAGGCATCCCCGGTCCGTACTGGCAACGCGGACAGTCGAAACATTTGGCAAATTCCCTGTCCTCCAGAACCGCCTTCGGGAAAGCCGGATCGGCAAGGACCGCCCGGCCGAGGTCCACGGTATCGACCAGCTCGTTTTCGATCAGATACCTCACGGTCGAAGCTTCGTTGATGCTGTTTACACAGGATACCGGGACCCGGCCCCGGAAATGTTCGTGAAAACGGACCCCGAGAGAGCAGATCGCGTTGTAAGGCCGGTCTTCCTCATCCTTCACCGTGGGATCCTCCCATTCGATGCCCGTTGAAACCTGCAGATAATCACAGCCGGCTTTGACATATTCTTCCGCGATCTCGATGGCGGATGCCACATCCGGCTCAATGCCGGCCGTTCTCACGGAAAGGAGAAAGGCATCGCCGCACTCCGTCCGCAGCCTTCTCAGGATCTCCGATGCAAAACGGGCGCGGTTTTCGGCATTTCCGCCGTATCCGTCCGTGCGGAGGTTCGTCTTTTTCGAGATGAACTGGTTGATCAGATAACCGTGGCAGCCGTGAAGCTGTATCCCGTCATACCCTGCCTCTTTTGCACGCAGCGCCGCGCTCACAAAGCTGTCCTGCATCCCGCGGATCTCTTCGGCATCCATCTCCTTCGCAAGCACCTCCGGATTCCGCGTGGGAACTGCCGACGGGCCCATCGCCGGGCCGCAATCGGGATTCGCCCCGATCCCGGTATGGTTCAGCTGTATGATGACCGCCGCCCCGTTCTCGTGACAGGCTTTCACGATGGCGCGGTGGCCTTCGATCTGTCCATCCTCCCACAGGCCCAGATGGTTCTTCGCGAATCTTCCTCCGGGCGTGACCGCCGTGGCTTCCACGCAGATCAGCCCGCATCCGCCTTCCGCCCGCTTCCGGTAATGGGCGATGTGTTTTTCGCACACCTTCCCATCCGGCCCGGCATAATCAAACTTGACCGTGGGCGCCATGGTCATTCGGTTTTTCAGCGTTGTTCCGTTGATGGTGATCGGATCGTTCACATGCGTCATGCCCATTCCCTCCTTTGCAAAAAACTGTTACGCTTTGCGCTTATCGATGCAGCTTATGATGCTGTCATAATCGAAATTCGCCGCCGCCGTTTCCATTTCCTTCCAAAGCGCGGCGTCCTCTTCCGGCAGACTGTATCCTTCCAGTTCCCCCATGACCTGGCGGATCAGATCGCAGTCCATCTCATCCGCTGCCTCCCGCAGCCTGCGAAAGACATCCGCCATCCGATCCGGATCGGCCACAGGCCGGTCCGTGCTCTCCTTTTCGGCAAAGACCGCGGCAAGCGGTTTTTGGAAGCTCTTAAACTCGCGGACAAAGGCCGCATGGTTTTCGCGGATATAATCAAGGTCGCCCCTCTTGCCGGCTTCCTCCAGCTTCCGGGCCATCTCCCCGAGGCCGGCGGCCCCGACGATCCTGGCCGAGCTCTTCAGCGCATGCACCTTGATGGTATAATTCCGGATGTCCTCCTGCGCGTACAGTTCGTCAAGCTCCCCGGCTTTCTCTTCAAGGGAGGTGTAGAAGAAACGCAGGACCGAAACATAGGCCTTCGGGGAGCCGCTGTTCTGGATCCCGGCATCGATGTCGATCCGCTCCTCGCTCTTCAGGCGGAGAAGCTCCTCCGGCTCCTCCCGGCGTTCCTTCGAAAGCTCTTCCGAAGAGCCCTGCTGCTCCGTCGCCTGCGATGTCCGGATCTTTTCCGCAGGCAGATATTTCCGGAGCATCTGCTCCAGCTTCCCGCTTTCGATGGGCTTCGCAAGATAATCATCAAAGCCGGCAGCCAGATACTGTTCCCTGGCTCCGGATACCGCATTGGCCGTCAGGCAGATGGTCTTTGTATCCCGGTTCGGGTTCTGCTCCTTCGAACGAAGCTCCTGCAGGGTCTCGATCCCGTCTTTTTCCGACATCATGTGATCCAGGAAGATCAGGTCGTAGTGCTTGTTCTCCGTGAGCGCAAGGCATTCGTCCCCGCTCTCCGCCATGTCGACCCGGATCAGGGTGCGCTTCAGCAGGCTTTTGAACACCATCAGGTTCATGGGATTGTCGTCCACCACCAGAACATCCGCCGTCGGCGCCGTAAAGCGTCCTCCGGTCTTTTTCCGTTTCATCAGGGAGGCACGGGCGCAGTCCTCATAATCTCCCATGGGCTCCCGGGAGACCACCTTCTGTCTCAGACGGAAGGAAAAGACGGATCCCTTTCCGTATTCGCTCTCCGCCTCCAAAGTGCTGCCCATCATCTCCAGCAGATGTTTGGTGATGTTCAGTCCAAGCCCGGTGCCCTCTATGCCGCGGTTTCGCTTTTCCTCGATGCGCTCGAACTCCGAAAAGAGCTTCGCCATGTCCTCTTTCCGGATCCCGATGCCGGTATCGGCCACCGAAACATGAAGCAGGATCTCGTCTTCCGTATCCTCCGCGTTCTCATAGCCGACAGAAAAGGTGACGCTGCCCTTTTCCGTATACTTGACCGCATTGGTGAGGATGTTGATGATGATCTGCTTGATCCGCACCTCATCCCCGTGCAGGATCCTGGGGATCCCCGGATCGATCTCGGTCTTCAGCAAAAGCTCCTTGTTCTCCGCACGCCCGCGTATCATGTTCACCAGGTCGTTGATCATCAGCGACAGGTCGTAATCCGTGGTAAAGATCTCCATCTTCCCGGCCTCGATCCTCGAAAAATCGAGGATGTCGTTGACAATGGCAAGAAGGGTATTGCCGGCATTCCGGACATTGTCGGCATACACAAGGACCATGCGGTCATCGCTTTCCCGCAGGATCATCTCGTTCATGCCCAGGATCGAGTTGATGGGCGTGCGTATCTCATGGGACATGTTTGCGAGGAAGTCGCTCTTTGCCCTGGAGGCCTCCTCCGCCTTTGCCTTTGCTTCCCGGAGGGCATCGCTCTCACGCGCCCTGATGGTCACGCGGCCGAGATAGAAGGCGCCCAACACCACCAGGAGCATCAAAAGGCCGAATACCCATACCACCAGAAGCGTGATCTTTCCGATGCCTTCCGAAGCCACCGACTTCAGGACAAAGCCCGATACCAGGAAATCCGTTCCCGGGATCTCGGCCTCGAAGAGGAGCATTTCTCCCCTGTCCGTGGAAAAGCGCCTGGCTACCGCAACGGAAACCTCCATCTCCATGTGCATGGAAGCATACTTTTGCCGGATGTCCGCGCTCTCGTACCAGGCCAGGTCCCGCTCACTGCTGTTATAGAAGGGAATGACAACACGGCCGTCCCTGGTGGTCACGCAGATCTTTCCCATGTCATCGTAGATCTCCGTAGACAGATACTCTCCCAGAACGGAGGAGGGGCACAGGCGGTAGAGGACGTAGCGGATGTTGGGCCCGTTGAACACCGGGCAGGTAAACAGCAGGCCTTCCCCTTCCGCATAGGTTATGGCATGGTTCCCGCGGAAGGAGGACTGTATCCCCTCGTACACGGAGGCATCGATCTTTTCCCCGAAAACGGCTTCCCCGTCGAGGCCGAGCAGTCCCTGCTTCACTCCGGGTCCGAAGCAGAGGCGGGGCATCAGCTCCTCCATGTCATCCAGCGATGCCTCCAGACGCAAGGCGATGTTTTCCAGATCGTCCAGCTCGGTATTCAGTTTTTCCTCCAAAAGCAGCGCATAGACCTTCGCCTGTTCCTCCGTCTGCTTTTCCGTATAGGAATTCACCAGGGTCCCGATCCGGCTGTGCAGCACAAAGCCCACGGCCAGCAGGGCCAGCGCAAAAAAAGTCAGCATATACAGGGTTCCGTGTCCGTCGTAGTGTCTTTTCCTATTCATAGATCTCCACACCTTCCGCGTACCAGTCAATGTGATTGAACAATTCGTCGTCCCCGATCCGTTCCTCGGCCGTGCAGCGTTCCTGCCCCGCGTTGTCGCGGATCTCGCCGGAAAACACGTCCCGCTGCGTGCATATCCTCTGTTTTTCGGCTTCCACCAGCTGCTTCGTCTCATCCGTTACCAGGTTTGAACAGGGATAGAGGGAAACCGCACCGTCCGGCAGTCCCAGCCAGTAGTCATTCTCGAAATTGGCCCTTCCGCTCAGAAAATCGGACAGCACCCTGTCGTACATCATGTCCCAGTTGATCAGGGCCGCCGTAAGGAAGCGCTCCGAATATTCCCCGCTGACGTAGTCATAGCCCGTGGTGTAAAGCCCCAGCTCGTCCGCCAGGTCGATGGAGTAGGTCTTGTCCTCGTGATAGGTCAGCACGTCCGCCCCGGCAGCCTTAAGCTCCCTTACCGCCTGTTCTTCGGCTTCCCTGTCGTCCCAGCTTCCGGTATAGTAAACAAGAAGCTTTGCGGACGGATCCGACATGCGGGCGCCCATGGCATAGGCATTGATGGAGCGTATCGTCTCGGGCATGGGCATGGCCGTCACGTATCCGAGGATGCCGCTTTTTGTCGCGGCTCCCGCAACGATGCCGGAAAGATACCGTACCTGGTAATCCCTTCCGAAATAGGTGGAACTGTTTTCCGCTTCCTCCTCACCCGAGATGCAGTAAAAGGCGATCTTCGGATAGGCCCTTGCAATGGTGTCCAGCCAGGCACCGTATCCGTAGCTCGTAAGAAAGATGCATGAACAGCCCTCCGCTGCCAGGGCGGCTACCGCTTCCTTCACGGCCTCTTCCTCCTCGGGCACGTTCATCCTCGCGTGGAAGCCGGCGGAATTCCGCTCGCAGGCCGCAAGGATCCCCTCATAATGGCTCTGGTTCCAGCCATTGTCATCGGCTGCCCCGATGAAGACGGCGCCCACCGAGATGCCCTCCTTTTTTGCCTCGGGCCTAAAGCTCCAGATCAGGAGGATGATCCCGGCCACCACGAGCAGCGCGGCTATGTAAAAGGCGCCTTTGACAAAGCTCTCTTTATTCTTCAAGCGTCACACCCTCCACATACCAGTCAAAGCGGTTCAGCATCTCGTCATCGGACATGGATTCCCCTTCCGGAACGCGCAGCTGTCCGGCATTATCGGTCACGGGTCCGTAAAAGACGTCAAAGGAGCGGTTCTCGAAGCGCGCTTTCGCCTCCTCCACCGCCGTCCCGGTCCCGGGTGCGCAGTTTTTCGTCAGCGCCGAGACCGCCACCATCCCTTCCTCCATGCCGATCCAGTCGTGTCTTCCGTAAAACTTTCCCTGCAGGCAGCTTAAGATCGCCTGGCGGTAATAATCCTCCCAGTTCCACACACAGGCCGTAAGATAGCTGTCCGGAAAAAGGGCGGCATTGTCCCTGTTAAAGCCGATGGAGCGGATCCCGTTTTCGGCGGCGATCCGGTCCGGCATCAGCGAATCGGTGTGCATTGTTAGGATATCCGTGCCGGGGTTCTGTGCGAGCAGCTTTCCGCACGCTTCCGCCGCCGCCTCGTCGTCCCCCCAGGAATTGATGTAGATCACATGAACCTCCGCATCCGGCGCAACGCTCCGCACCCCCAGGGTGAAGGCGTTGATCTGTCGGATCACCTCCGGGATCGGAAAGGCCGCGGCATAACCGATCTCGCCCGTCTTTGTGCTCATGCCCGCAACGATCCCCGCCAGATACCTGGCCTGATACATCCTTCCCATGCAGGTGGCCAGATTGGCTGCGGTTTCCGTTCCGGTGGGCTGGATGAAGCACACCTCCGGATAGCGGTCCGCCATTTCCCGGACATACGCCCCGTAACCGAAAGAGGCTGCAATAACCACCCTGCAGCCTTCCTTTTCCACCAGCTCCTCTATGGCTTCCGCGCAGCCTTCGTCCTGGGCCACGCTCTCTTTGCAGAGGATCTTCAGGTTCAGATCCTCTTCCAGACTCTTCAGGGAATCGTAATGCGACTGGGAATAGTTGGCATCGTCCTTTGCACCCGGGATGATAAGCCCCACCTTTGTGGTTCGGGCGGTCACATCCGTCTCCTTGCGCACATCCCGGATCACCAGCATTCCGATGACGGCCGCCGACAGGATCAGGGCCACCAGAACGATGAACACTCCACGGCTTCTTCCCGTGCTTCTTTTCCGCATCTCCTGCGTACCCATAAGCTGCTATTCCCCTGCCTTTTCCAGATAGCGGAACACATGCTCCACCGTGACGCCCTCCGAATACCCCGAGCGTTTCCACACCTCCATGATGCGCTCCGCGGCACCCTCCGCATCTGCCCCGCTCCTTTCCGTCAGTAGGGCAAAGATGCTGTCGACTCCGTTTCGGATGACGATATCGCTCATCCGGAGGGCCTTTCGGAGCACGTCCTCAAACTGCGCGCATTTTTCGGCCAGCATTCCGTCGTTTTCGCCCTCCTGCAGCTTTAAGGTGAACATCATCAGAATGACATCCCCGCCGAAGCGCTTGTAATAGCGCCTGATGAAGCGGTAGACCGGTCCGAAGGAATCGTTGCCCAGGGTCATGGCGCCGCCCTGATCACTGCGCTCCTCCATGATCCGCATGGTGCGCTCCAGCTTCCGGTCCGCATCGTCTTCCTCCGGCTCTGCCGTTTCCGAAACGGGAGAATAGACGGCGTACCCGTGCTTTCCGTTCTGCTTTACGCCGTACAATGCACTGTCCGCAAGGGTAAACAGCTCTTCCATCTCCGTGCCCTGTCTCGGCACCATAACGGCTCCCGCCGATACACCGATGGGAAGCCCATGGTCCTCTCCCAGCAGCCGTGCGGTTTCCGAGCGGACCGCCTCGTTCAAACGTCCCACCAGTTCCGCCAGCGCCTTTTCCTCAACAAGTCCCTCGCAGAAGAGCAGGAACTCATCCCCGCCTATGCGGGCCGGGACATCGCCTTCTTTCATGTTGTTCCGCAGGATCTGTGCAAAAGCCTCCAGCATCTTATCGCCCATGTCGTGACCGAACAGATCGTTGACGAGCTTGAAGCTGTCGAGATCCATGATCACAAGGGCACCTTCCGTGCTGCGGCACAGCTCCGCGATCTTTTTCGTGCCGTGGGCTTTGTTCAGAAAGCCCGTCATCCGGTCCACCGCCGCTTCCTCCGTGAGGGAGACGATGGTCCTGCTGTTGGTGATGGTGTTCTCGATGCGTCTTAACAGCACTTCCTTATTAAATGGCTTGCGTATGAAGTCGGCCGCGCCGATGGCCAGCCCCTTCTGCTCCACCTCGTCATCCCGCTCCCCCGTAAGAAAGATCACCGGGACAGGGGGCCTGCCCGCCTCCTCCTCACGCTGCCGCAGCGCCCGGAAGGTCTCGAAGCCGTTCAGATCGGCCATCAATATGTCCAGAAGGATCAGATCCGGCTCATTCTTTTCCATGAAGCGCAGCAGATCCTTGCCCGAGCGCAGACAGCTGACACGCAGGTCCTCATCGCTGAGCATGTTCTTTACATTTGTCAGGCTCAAGGCCTCATCATCAACCACAACGATCCAGTATCCCATTCGTTTCTCCGTATTCCTTCCTTATTCCGCAGGCCGGCACAAAATGCCTGTCCGCCTCCGGATCCATATCTGTTTACCAAAGTATCGGCCCGTAGCCACGCAGCAGGTGCGTGGCTTTGGCCCGAACAGCATCCCCATATCTGTTCTATAGCAGACGCCCTTTCGATCCGCATCCGCTAATTACTATATAATATCAGCCCACGCTTTTCAAGCTGAAAAGGGTTCGAAAAAAGGCCTGCCGTTGAACGTAACCATTGACGAACGGCATCTTATCTGTTATAGTGTCGGTGTATTTGCAAGGGAGCAAACTTTTTGTTTTGCTCCTTTGTTTGTAAAAGGGAGAAAAGGAGAGGAATTATGAAAAAGAAGATCGCAGCAAGTATCTGTGCCGCAGCGGCAATGTGCAGCCTCGCGGCCTGCACCTCATCGGCACCGGTCGAGAGCACCACGACTACGGAAGCCGGAACCGAGACCAAGAGTGCATCCACCATCGACATCTCCGGCGCAAAGCTGATGAGCGAGGGCGTCCTCAGCGTGGGATGTGAGGTAGGCTACCCTCCCTTCGAGGATTTCGCGGAGGACGGAACCACCCCCATCGGCTATGACATCGACATCATCACAGCCGTTGCCGACAAACTGGGCCTGAAGGTCAACATCATCAATACCGCCTGGGACGGCATCTTTGCCGGCATCGGCGTGAACTACGACGTAACCTGCTCGGCAGTGACCATCACGCCCGAGCGCATGGAGACCATGATCTTTTCCACGCCCTACATCAGCAACTACCAGGCCGTGGTCCTGCTTGCGGGAGATGAGAAGAACATCACTTCCTTCAACGATCTGGACGGCATGTCCATCGCCCTGCAGAAAGAGACGACCTCCGATATCCTGATGAGCGATTACAAGTCCACCGGAAGCATCGACGTGCAGATCGTGGCCAACGAGAAGGTCACCAGCTGCTTCACCCAGCTTCAGAACGGTGAAGTGGATGCCGTGGTCGTGGACAGCACCGTAGCCGACGGCTATATCAACGGATCGGATGTCTTCCGCATCGCTTACAAGGATACCAGCGAGCCCGAGCAGTTCGGCATCGCCATGTCCCCCGAGAATACCGGCCTGCAGACAGCCATCAACCAGGCCCTGAAGGAGTTGGAGGAGGAAGGCTTCATCCAGCAGACCTATGATTACTGGTTCGGCGCGGCAGCGGAATAAAAAGCCGGCTCCACATGACCAAGAGGACCGGGACCGGCTTCATGCGCCGGTCCCGGAGCAGAAAACAAATAAGACGGGTCCCCGGATATGAAAAATCAAAATGAGGCCGGAGAAGCAGCAAAACAGAGCAGCTCCGGTGAAAAGAAAAAGAAGTTTGACCTGAAAAAATACGCGAAGCAGCTGATCGTCATCGGGATCATCCTGATCGCCTGCATCATCCTGGCTTTCCTGAAACCGGGACAGCAGGCGCTGCTGTCGCACACTTCCCCCGCGATGCAGAAGATGATCGATGCGGATGCGAACCTGACGCGCAAACGCGTGACCGCCACCTACAACAGCCTCTTCATCATCGAATATGTGTCCCTCTCCACTTCCGGGGCCAATCCGATGAGTGAGCGCTATGTCGGTTTCCTGGGCAGGGTCTTCCCCGCGGATGAAGGCGCGATGAAGGTGGTGGGCCAGATGGTCAACTACACCTACCGCATGCTGGGCTGCGGGGAGAACCTGATGCACGGCGCCAAGCTCACGATCCTGCTCACCACGCTGACGGTGATCTTCGGTGTGCTGCTCGGCACCATTCTGGCCCTTGGCAAGATCAGCAAGCGCAAGTTCCTTTCAAAGCTCTCCGGAGCCTATATCTTCTTTTTCCGCGGAACGCCGCTTCTGATCCAGCTCTTCGTGGTCTATTTCACGGTGCCCGGGATCTTCGGCTTCGCCTGGAGGGATCTTTTTCCCGCTTCGGATGCGGAGGCCGTATACAAAGGCGCGTTTACCGCTGCCCTGATCGCCTTCGCGCTGAATTCCGGTGCCTATTGCGCCGAGATCGTGCGAAGCGCCATCCAGTCCATCGACAAGGGACAGTTTGAAGCCTCAAAGGCTCTGGGCATGAGCTACGGACAGACCATGGTGCGCATCATCATCCCCCAGTCCGTGCGGCGCATGATCCCCAACGTAAGCAACGAGTTCATCATGATCCTCAAGGACGCGTCCCTGGTCTTCGCCATTTCACTGATGGATATCACCACGATCTCGAAAAACATCATGACTTCGGAAGGATCGTATCTGGTATTCATCCCGGCTCTGGTGATCTACCTGGTGATCACCGCGTTTTTCGGATTCATCTTCAACAAGATCGAGAAAAAATTCTCTGTATACGAGTAGGAGGCCTTCGTGAGCGACAGTTACGAATACATACTGCGTACCGAACATGTGAGCAAACACTTCGGTACCAATGAGGTATTAAAGGACATCTCCCTTTCGGTAAAGAAAGGGGAAGTGATCTGCATCATCGGTCCCAGCGGTGCCGGAAAATCCACATTCCTGCGTTCCCTGAACCAGCTGGAAAAGATCACCAGCGGCAAGATCTTCATCCGGGATGAGCTCTTTCTCCACCGCGAGAACGATCATACCGTGGAAAAGCTTCCCCGGGAAAAACAGCAGGAGCTGCTGCTGGAAATGGGCATGGTGTTCCAGCGCTTCAACCTGTTCCCCCACAAGACCGTGCTGGCCAATGTGTGCGAGGCACCCATCGTGGTAAAAAAGGAAAAGAAGGACGTGGTGGAAGCCAGAGCCAGGGAGCTGCTGAATCGCGTCGGCCTTTCGGAAAAAGCCGATGAGTATCCCAACCGTCTTTCCGGCGGCCAGCAGCAGCGTGTCGCCATCGCAAGGGCCCTGGCGATGAACCCCGAGATCATGCTCTTTGATGAGCCCACCTCGGCTCTGGATCCGGAGCTGGTTGGCGAAGTGCTGAAGGTAATGAAGGAACTGGCGGATACGGGAATGACCATGCTCTGCGTGACCCACGAGATGGGCTTCGCGAAAGAGGTGGCCGACCGCGTTCTTTTTATGGCCGACGGGATCATCGCGGAGGAGGGTACTCCCGAGCAGATCTTCACGGCACCCAAAGCGGAACGTACAAAGAACTTCTTAAACGCAGTGTTGGAGGCATAAGAGTCTGTCATGCCGAAAAAAGCCGTGTATTCACTGATGCTGCTTCTTACCGCAGCCATATGGGGCTTCGCTTTTGTGGCCCAGTCCGCCGGCGGCGATGCCGTCGGCCCTTTTACGTTCAACTGCATCCGCTGCATGATCGGCGCAGCCGTGCTGCTGCCGGTGATCGCCCTGTTGGACAAACTCGGTTACGGGATAAAGCCCCGTGACAAAGGCTCGCGGAAAAAGCTGCTTATCAGCGGAAGCCTGATCGGCATCGTGCTCTTTCTGGCCACCAACCTGCAGCAGCTCGGGATCACCTATGGCCGCAACGCCGGCAAGGCCGGCTTCATCACCGCCTGCTACCTGATCCTGGTACCGGTCATCGGCTCTTTCTTCGGGAAGAAATGCGGACTGCACATCTGGATCGCCGTGGTCATCGCCATGGCCGGCATCTGGCTGCTCAGCATCACCGGAAGCACGGGGCTGGCATGGCCGGATATCCTGCTCCTGCTCTCCGCCCTGGCGTTCGCGGTGCAGATCCTGCTCATCGACAGCTTTGTGGCAGAGGTGGACGGCATCCGCATGGCAGCGATACAGTTTCTGGTCTGCGGCCTGCTCTCCGGCATCCCCATGCTGATCCTCGAGAGCGGCAGCTGGTCCGCGGACGGGAAGGCTTTTGCGGTCTTTGCCGCTCCCGATGCCCTGATCTCCATCCTGTATGCGGGACTTTTCTCCTGCGGCGTTGCCTATACGCTCCAGATCGTCGGGCAAAAAAACGTGCCGCCCACCCTGGCGTCCCTGCTCATGAGCTTTGAATCGGTATTCTGCGTGCTGGGCGGACGGATCTTTCTCGGTGAAAAACTGAGTGTACGTCAGATCGCCGGCTGCGCCGTCGTATTTGCCGCGATCCTGCTGGCCCAGTTCGGAGAGCTTTTCTTTTTCCGCCCACGGACAAAGGCCGAAACCGGACAGTAAACAAAAAAGGCGGTTCCGGACGGGTCCGCCTTTTTTTGGTTGTTCAGCAGCCGGACGGCTGCTGAACATAACTCACTGACTTGCTTTTCCTTACTTCTCTCCAAATTTTCCCTGTTCAAAGCCCTTCATGTCCTTGGCCTTGATGGCGAAGACTGCTGCCTTGCTGCCGGTGGCAGCGGTACCCTTGCCGCTGACCACCACGGTAGCCTTGCCCTTCTCTACGTTATTGCTGTAGACGATGTTATAAGCCGAAGGATCAACATCCGTCCAGGTCTTGCCGACCTTTACCTGTACCTTTATGGCCGGTGTGACAGCCCTTCCGGTGTACTCCTGCTTGCCCAGCTTCTTGCCGGTAGCGGGATCGACGATCCTTGCCTTGCTCAGGTCGATCTTTCCTTCCCCGGCCCTGTAGAGCGCAAAGCTTACGACCTTGGAGGAATCGCTCTTGTAGTTGCCGGCGCCCGTGATCTTTGCGTACAGAACCACCTGGCTCTTGCCTTCTTCCATCGTATACTTAGCGGGAAGAGCATTGGTGCAGGCTTCATCCGTATAATAGGCTACGGTGTAGTCCTTCTTCTCTTTCAGCTGAACGTCTCCGTCCGTCACATAAACCTTGGAGAAGAACTTGCCGGGCTTTGTATAGGTCATGCTTCCCACAAAGAATTCCGCCCACAAGAACGGTGCAGCTTCGATGGTAAAGCTCTGCTTCTTTGCCTTCTGTCCCTTGTAGTTTCCGATAAAGCTGATGAGCGCCTGACCGGTTCCCACCTTCTTATTGTTGCTGTATTTTACGGTATAGTCTATTCCTTCGGTAAGGATGCGGTCTCCGGCCGTTACGAGAAGGGACACGGTCGCGCCCGCAGGGTTGTGCAGCACTTTTCCCTCGCTCTTCACCGCGATCACGCTGGTGGTATCCGGCTTGATGGTGAACGTTGCGGAAGCGCCGCCGTAATATTTGCCTCTGCCCTCGACCACGACTGCAGCCTTACCTGCATTACAGTTATGGCTGTAGCTTACGACATAATCCGTGGTCTCCTCAAGCTTAGTTCCGTCCGATGCCGTAACGGTCACTTCAGGCCTCTGCTCCATGCCGTTAAATACCACGGTTTTTGCAGAAAGCGTGATCTTCAGGGTGCTCTTCTTCAGATCCGCTTTGGATATGGGTGTGAACACTTCTTTGATGCTGCCGCAGAAGTTTCCTTTGCCCTTGATCTCCAGCTCTTTCGCCTCGGTGATCTTTTCCTTCGGAAGCTCCACATCCTTCGCCTTCAGTTTGTAAGTGCCGTAATAGAGCTCGGCAACAGGC
>JAILHF010000036.1 GCA_024696005.1 Lachnospiraceae bacterium
ACGGCGCGGCGGTGACTGCAGCGGCTGCGGAAGCCGGAGGAACGGATGAGAGCGGTGCGGCCGGGAAGACGAATGCGGTGACGATCCTCGACAGGAAGAACACCGGACTTGCGACCATCAATGAGGACGGCCAGCTTGTGATCGCATACAAGGACGGCGTGAAGAAGGGGACCTACACGATCACCCTGCAGTCCGGCGAAGCCAAGACGAACGTAAAGATCAAAGTAAGCGACAAGGCTCTGGACAAGGCCGTTACGGCAAAGGTAAAGACGAAGTACGATGTGGTGACCGGACAGGGCATGGTGGTCGTTCCGAAGCTTGGAGACCTGGGCGGAACCATCAAGGCGGTCTCGGTGGCGGAGAGCGGCTTCATCGCCAGGCTCAACGCGGCCGGCAACATCGTGATCGACTATACCGGCAATGCGTATGACGCGAAAAACCTGAAGATCGGAACGCTGACACTGACGCTTGCGATCAGCGGTGTGGAGAAGCCGGTGACGCTTGTGCTCAAGAACGTGAAGGCAAAGAAGACCACGCCGAAGGCAAAGGTGACGAGCGTGACGATACCTGCGGATGCGGCGGAAGCGGCCGGCAAGGTCATCGGAACGGCAAACATCGTTAGCACTTACAAAGACAGCGCCGGGATGATCAGGACCATCAGGCCGGTAGAGGTCTCGATCGTGGGCACGCCGAAGGGCGTGGAAGCAAAGGTCAATGAGAGTGATCTGAGTCAGGTGGACATCTACAGCCTCAGCAGGAAGAGTGCATCCTTCAAGGTGAAACTGACCTACGCCGGAGGCGTGACCAAGACTGTGACGGTGAAGGTGAAAAAGAAGTAAGGACCTGTCGTTCAAAGGGCGATGCGGAAGCATCGCCCTTTTTTCGTTTTCGGCGGATAGCGGGAGGGGAAATTTTGAAAAAAACATAAAGAAAGGACCGGCTCAAGCCGATAAAGAAGATGAGATATGGCTCATTATCTCTTTTTTGCCGGAAAGGATTCCGGCGTCCGCACTTACAGGGAGGTAAGGCACATGAATGTTTCTTTTGATCCTCTGAATAAATATGGAATAGGATATCAATCCGCGAGGCAGGGGAGAGACGCTAAAGGCTCTGCTGCTGCGGGTGCTTCGTCAGGCCTTAAGAAGGTGGCCGGGAAAGAGATCCCTTCGGGGGCAGCTGCTCTGGAGTTGAAGAACCGGAGCATCCGGGACCGACAGGAGCAGCGCAGGAAGATCAGGGAACTTGAGCGCTCTGAGAGTAAGAAGAGCGGAGTGGCGGCTGATCCCCTGGGGCTTTTGGAGACGACCGAAGCTTCCGACGAAAAGGAAAAAGAAAAGTCGGGAAAGCCCGTAAACTATAACTATAAAGAGGTGTCGAACAAGATCCGGAGCGCAAAGAATCCGGTCAGTGCCGAAAAGGCCGTGCTGGCAGCCAAACGAAAGACGATGGAGCTGAGGCGGAAGATCTCGGCCAAAGAGGGGGATCCCGAAGAGCTGCAGCTCGCATTGAACCATGCCAGGAGCATGGAACTGGTGGCCAGAAAAAAGAAGCATCATCTGGAGCTGGAGGAGATGGCGGAGCATGTGCAGCGGGCGGATGAGGCAAAAGACAAGACGGAGGAAGCGGAAGATCGTCTGCGGGGATGCCTGATCGGCGCAGAAGAAGAGAAACTCACAGAGCGGGAAGAGGAGATCCTTGGGGAGCGTACGGAGACCATGGAGGAGGCGGCAGAGGAGCTTCAGGAAAGTGCGGCTGCATCTGCGGATGAGATGCTTTCGGAGCTGAACGAGATGCTCTCGGAGTTCGGGGAAGAGGAGCTGGAAGAGCTGGAGTCGGCCATGGAGCTGCTGGAGGACATGGAATTTTTAGATCCCCACATGAGCGAAGAGGAACTGAAGGAAGTAAAGACCAAACACAGGGCTTCCGAGAATAAATCCCTTGTCAAGGCAGACATGGATTATCTGAAGGCGATGATCAAACATCAGCTGGCGGCGGGAAAGAGCATCCCGGGGATGAGCGGCAGTACAGCGGGAGCGGTATCTTTTGGGGCCGCGTTTTCCGGAGGAAGCGCCGCAGCACCTTCCGGCACGCCTGCCATGGGAAGTGTATCCGTGGATGTGCAGGTATAGCCGGGACCGATTGCAAGCTCAGGGATAATGCATTACAATGGTGCCGGAGCATTTTTCGGAACTACGGAGAAAAAGCAATGATGAAGATACTCTTGCTGGAAGATGATGAAAACCTGGCGGATGCACTGGTCTATTCCCTGAAGGGGGAAGGGATCACGGCTGTCCGTGCGGATTGCATCGCGGCGGCGCAGGAGCTGCTCGGGGCGGAAAGCTTTGATCTGGCACTTTTGGATGTGATGCTGCCTGACGGTGACGGTTACGGGCTGTGCGAGTGGATACGAAAGCGGGATGCGTCGCTGCCGGTCATCTTTCTGACGGCTCTGGAGGACGAGAGCAACGTGGTGCGGGGCTTTGGGGCCGGTGCGGATGATTACGTCAGCAAGCCCTTCCGCATGGGGGAGCTGGTGGCGAGGATACGCGCAAATGTCCGCAGGAGCGGCGGCGGGCAGGAAAAGAAGCTGGATGATACCAGACTGTGCATATGGAAAAAGGATGAGAGGATCGATCTGGCTCCGGGAGAGTACAAGCTGCTGAAGCTTTTGATGGAGGAGAACGGACGGACGGTTTCTAAGGAACGCATCCTTGAGAGGCTCTGGGGAGGCGATGTTTCCGGGATGGATGACCATGCCGTTCCGGTCTATATCCGCAGGCTCAGAGACAAGCTGGATGGGGGTGCCGCCAAAAGCTGCATCGGGACCGTTCGGGGAGAAGGATACCGCTGGGAGGGATGGACATGATCTGGCAGGGGCTCAGTGCCGTTTTTTTATTGCTTTCACTGGTGCTGGCGGTTTGCCTGTTTTTGGACAGGCGGCGGGTGCGCCAAAGGACGCAGGAGCTGGAATGGCTTCTGGAGGACATGCTGGACGGGGATCATGACGCTCATCCGGAAAGCCTCAGGCACCTGCGCGCCGACCGGCATTTCGCGCGGATCTGTGACCGGATCCGGGAGCTGGGGGAGATCCTTGCGGACAAGGAAGCACAGAATGCGCGGGACAAGAAATGGCTCAAGGACCTGATGAGCGATATTTCCCATCAGATGAAAACACCGCTGGCTGCACTCGAGCTCTATATCGACATCTTCCGGAAGGAAATGAGGGGAAAGGATCCGGAGGTCGAAAAGCTCGCGCTGCAGGCGGGAAGTGCCATGGAGCGCATCCGCTGGCTTGTGACGGGCATGCTGAAGCTGGCGCAGCTGGAATCGGGGACCTATGTGATGGAGAAACGCCTTCTGCCGGTAAGGGATACCCTGGAGAAAAGCATCCACGCGCTGGAGGGGATGTACCGGGAAAAGGGGCTGAAGATCGAGATCGACTGCCCCGGTGAGGAGATCCTGCTTCTGCAGGAACCGGACTGGCTGCAGGAGGCGTTTCAGAACATCCTGAAGAATGCGATCACCTATGCGGATCCGGGCACGGCCATCACGATCGAGATCCGGGATACGACGATGTCGCTCATGATCAGCATCCGGGACCGGGGAGAAGGCATCCCCGCCGAGGAACTGCCCAGGATCTTTAATCGTTTCTACCGGGCAAAGCGCCAGAACGGAAAACGCGGCGACGGCGTCGGGATCGGGCTCGCGCTGGCGCGGCAGATCGTGGAAGCCCATGACGGCAGCCTGACGGCCGAAAGCAGCTGCGGCGAAGACAGCTCCACGACCATGATCATGACATTTCTGCGGGAAGTCGAACCGTGAAAGGAAACATCGATTGTAAAATTGTACGAATCTGAACTCTATTAGAATCTTGAACTATAGACTTAAGATACGAGCAAAAGGGAAGAGTATTCTCCCAAGGCGCCTCGCGGCTACCACAGGAGCTCCCAAAGAGGGGATGTGTTAGCCGAGGGACCTTGGAGATAGGGAGAATAGGAGACCGGTGGCTAACACAAGCCCTCAAAGAGGGGGATGTGTTAGCTGAGGGACCTTGGAGATAGGGAGAATAGGAGACCGGTGGCTAACACAAGCCCCCAAAGAGGGGGATGTGTTAGCCGGAAGACCTTGGAGATAGGGAGAATAGGAGACCGGTGGCTAACACAAGAGCCCCCAAAGAGGGGGATGTGTTAGCTGGGGGGCCTTGGAGATAGGGAGAATAGGAGACCGGTGGCTAACACAAGTGCCTCAAAGAGGGGGATGTGTTAGCCGGAAGACCTCGGAGATAGGGAGAATAGGAGACCGGTGGCTAACACAAGCCCCCAAAGAGGGGGATGTGTTAGCCGAGGAGCTTCGGGAATTGGGTTTTTTCTTTTAGGATAAAAAACCGCCCATCGGAAAGGATGGGCGGTTTTGTGCATTTTGGATTTTTCTCCCGGAAGGGGCATGCTCAGTGCAGATCTTCCCACTTCCAGTTCACGATCTCGGGCAGGTCTACGCCGTAATCGCTGATGTACTGCTTGTGCTCGACGAGCTTGTCGCTCATCTTCTGGTAGAGGTATGCGCCGCGGTTGCCGAGCTGGGGCAGGAACTTCAGAGCATCCTGAACCAGGTGGAAACGGTCGATGTCGTTCTGCACGCGCACATCGAAGGCGGTGGTGATGGTACCCTCCTCCTTGTAGCCGCGAACGTGCATCAGACGGTTGTTGTGACGGCGATAGGTCATTTCGTGGACCAGCGTTGCATAGCCGTGGAAGTTGAAGATGACCGGCTTGTTGGTGGTGAAGAGCATGTCGTACTCCGCGTCGGACAGGCCGTGCGGGTGCTCGGTCTTGGGAACCAGCTTGAACAGGTCGATCACGTTGATGAAGCGGATCCGGATGTCCGGGAGCTCCTTACGGAGGATCGATACCGCAGCCAGAGCTTCCAGGGTGGGTGTTTCACCGGCGCTCGCGAATACGATGTCCGGCTCCTTGCCCTGGTCGTTGGAAGCCCAATCCCAGATGCTGATGCCCTGCGTGCAGTGCTTGACCGCCTCGGGCATCGACAGCCACTGGGGACGGGGATGCTTGGAAGCGATGATCACGTTTACGTAGTTGCGGCTGCGCAGGCAGTGATCCATCGTGGAGAGCAGGCAGTTGGTATCAGCCGGCAGATAGATGCGCACCACGTCGGCCTTCTTGTTGGCGATGTGATCCATGAAGCCGGGATCCTGATGGGTAAAGCCGTTGTGGTCCTGCTGCCATACGGTGGAGCACATCAGCAGGTTCAGGGAAGCGATCTCTTCTCTCCAGGGCAGCTGGTTGCAGACCTTCAGCCACTTTGCGTGCTGGGCGCCCATGGAATCGATGATACGGGAGAAGGCTTCGTAGGTATTGAAGAAGCCGTGACGGCCTGTCAGCAGATAGCCTTCCAGCCAGCCTTCGCACATGTGCTCGGAGAGCATGGAATCCATCACGCGGCCGAAGCGGGACAGATGGTCGTCCATGTCGCTCTGATCCGCATTCCAGTCGCGGTTCTCCACTTCGAAGACGGAGGAGAAGCGGTTGGAATTGTTCTCATCCGGCGAGAAGATGCGGAAATTCTTTGCTTCCGCGTTCAGCTTGAAGATGTCGCGGATGTAATCGGAGAGGTTGGAGGTATCCTGGCTCTCCTTGGAACCGTGTGCACCGGTGTCGAATGCGTAGTTGCGGAAATCCGGCAGGCGCAGGTCGCGAAGGAGCTTGCCGCCGTTGGCGTGCGGGTTTGCACCCAGTCTCGCGTCGCCGACGGGAGCGAGTGCCTCGATCTCGGGCAGGAGACGGCCGTTGTCGTCAAAGAGCTCCTCGGGCTTGTAGCTGTGCAGCCAGTCGGAGAGGATCTGCAGATGCTCGGGCTTGTCCATCATCACCGGCACCTGGTGTGCCAGGAAGTTGCCTTCGATGCGGTTGCCGTCCACAACCTTGGGACCGGTCCAGCCCTTGGGCGTGCGCAGAACGATCATGGGCCATACGGGACGGGTGGCATCCCCGGTCTCGCGGGCATGCTTCTGGATCTCTTTGATCCGCTCGATCACGGTGTCCATGGCCTCGGCCATCTTGCGATGCATGTCCATGGGCTCCTCGCCCTCAACGAAGTGAGGCTCCCAGCCGTTGCCGTGGAAGAAGTCGGTGAGCTCTTCCTTGGACAGGCGTCCGAAGATGGTGGGGTTCGCGATCTTGTAGCCGTTCAGGTGCAGGATGGGCAGCACGGCGCCATCCCCGACGGGGTTGATGAACTTGTTGCACTGCCAGGAAGTGGCCAGAGGGCCGGTCTCGGCTTCGCCGTCACCGACCACAACGGTTGCGATCAGATCGGGATTGTCAAAGATGGCTCCGCAGCCGTGAGCGATGGAATAGCCAAGCTCACCGCCTTCGTGAATGGAACCGGGCGTTTCCGGAGCGCAGTGGCTGGGAACGCCACCGGGGAAGGAGAACTGCTTGAAGAGCTTCTGCATGCCCTCCACATCCCTGGAGATATTGGGATAGATCTCGCTGTAGGAGCCGTCCAGATAGTCATTGGCGATGAAGAAGTTTCCGCCGTGGCCGGGGCCGGAGAGCAGGATCATGTCCAGGTCGTAGCGCTTGATGGCGCGGTTGCAGTGTGCGAAAATGAAGTTCTGTCCGGGAACGGTTCCCCAGTGCCCGACGATCTTCTTCTTGACCATTTTTTCGGTCAGAGGCTCCTTCAGGAGCGGATTCTCCAGCAGATAAAGCTGGCAGGCAGAGAGGTAATTGGCAGCCCGGAAGTAGCGGTCCATGTTTGCCAACAGTTCGTCGGTAATGGGCCCTTTTTCTGCGATGTCATTGCTCATGTGAGTGTTTCCTTTCTTTGTTTGTTTGGGGTTTGACTTTTGTCAGGACTTACGATACTCCAAAGAGGCCTTTTCGTCAACGAAAAATCCCTCAGAATACCCATTCATACATCACGCCGAACATCTCGCGCAGGTAATAGGTCGGAAAAAGCCAGGCCGGCGTCGCAGCGGGAATGGACGCATCGGAAAGGGAAAGCTTCCCGGCGATGAGCGAGGCGCGGTAGGCGTGAAACTCGTTTGTGACGATGGCCAGATTCGGGGACAGACCTTCCTCTTCGATGATCTTTGCGGAAAAGAGGAGGTTTTCACGCGTGGAGGTGGAGGCGGCCTCTTTATAAAGCCGTTCCGGGGAGATGCCGGCGTTGCAAAGCCATTGATACATGCACTCGGCCTCGGAGATCCCTTCGTCGGGACCCTGGCCGCCGGAAAGGATGCAGGGGGCGTCGGGGTGTTCCTCCAGATAGCGGAGCGCGGCTTTCAGGCGGCTTTCGAGCATTATGCTGGGGCGGCTGCCGTATACCTTGCAGCCGAGGACGACCACGGTCGCGTCCGGGGCGGGAGGGGTGTGCGCTGCCCGTATCATGCAGAAGTTGATCACGAGAAAGAGCACGAAGCAGACGGCCACAAAAGCCGCGAGCAGGGCAAGGAGCGCTTTCCCGGCAGTCTTTGTCCAGAGAAAACGCACAAAAGCGTTGACGGGAGCGAAAAAGACCGTGTAAAGAAGAAGCAGGAGCGAAAGCCCCATGCCGACGGCGTTACCGATGTTTAAGATGCGTCGGAGCAGAAGCGGTGCGGCACAGCTGATCCCGAGGAAACAGGCAAAGGCCGCTAGCAAAAGACGCAGGATGATCTGTGGTGAAGCAGCTGTTTTCATGAGTTACATTATAAGGAAAAAATGCCCGCAAGACAAGTGCCGGAAAGTCTTGAAAAACACGGGGGGCTTTAGTAAACTGTTAACATAATTCTTTTACGGGGAGAGTGTGCGCATGACGATTAACATCTCACAGCTGGATATCGCGCTGGTATACGCATTGCTGATGCTGGCGGCAGGCTATATCTGTTTCCGGGGATACAAGATCTACAAACTGGCGCTGGCCCTGATCGGCTTTGCCGTGGGCTTTACCAGGCTGCAGCCCTATCTGGCCCTGCTCGGTCTGGGAGAGGGGACGATGCTGATCGCACAGCTTCTGGCGGGACTGGCATGCGCGGCACTGGCATGGCATTTCGTAAGGATCGGGATCTTCATCGCGGTATATCATTTCGCGCAGAACAAGCTGGCGCTGCTTTTGGCGGCGCTTCTGGCGCAGAAGCTGCAGCTTCCGGAGATACTCTGGCCCGTATTCGGTGCTGTGGCCGGCATGGTGATCGCTTGGCTGATCGCCCTGCTGGCCGTCAAGAGTGAACGCCCGGTGGTGGTGATCGTGACCGCACTGGTGGGCGGATTCGCGGCGATCGAGTTTCTGCTGGCCGCGCTGGAGAGGGTCCCGGAGGAATGGAAGCCCACGGCCACGGCGATCACGGCTCTGCCGGCCATGGTGTGGCTTGCGGCAAAGGGCCTGCTCTGTCTGAGCGGCGTCCTGGTGCAGAGACCGCTCAACAAACGATGAGGGAGCGCGATGGATTTTTCGGATAAATTCAGGGAAATGAAAAAAGCTGCCGAGGAGAGGATAAAGTTCCTCAGCGGAAAGCTGAACATAACACAGGCGGCAGAAGCGGAACCGCTTACGGAAGAGGCGCCCGCTTCGGGGAGAACGCAGGTTTCGGAAGCGCCGGAAACGCAGCCCGCGGAAGAAGCCGTAACGCAGGACCCCGCGCCGCAAATTCCGCAGGCAGCAGAGGAAGCGCCCGTACGGAAGGCGGCCGGAAGCGAAGCCGGGAAAGAAACCGGCATGCTTGCAGAAGAGCTGGTGGAGGAGATCAACGCCCAGGAGCTGAACGACGAGCTGATGCTTGCTCATCTGCGGCGGTACCAGCAGTTCGGTGCAAAATACATCGTGAACCGAAAACATGCCCTGCTCGGAGATGAGATGGGGCTGGGCAAGACGATACAGGCCCTGGCCGTGATGGCGCATCTGGCCTGGAGCGGGAAGCGGCGCTTTCTGGTGGTATGCCCTCTGAGCGTGATGGTCAACTGGGTCAGGGAGATCGAAAGGCATTCGCAGCTGGAAGCGGTCGCGATCCACGGGAACGACCGCGGGGAGGAATTCACGCTCTGGAAGGAGCAGTGCCCGGTCGGCGTTACCAGCTTTGAGACGCTTGAGCGCCTGCCGCTGAACGAAGTCAAAGCCCTGGACCTGATCGTGGTGGATGAGGCCCATAATGTCAAGAACGCGAAGGCCAAGCGCACGCAGAACGTTCTGCTTCTGGTGCAGCGTTCCGAACGGGTGCTCTACATGACGGGAACGCCGCTCGAGAACCGGGTGGAGGAGATGCGCTTTCTGATCGAGAGCATCGACCACGCCCTGGGGACGAAGCTCAGACTGCTTCCCGCTGTGGCGGACGAGACCTTCCGCAGGACCATCGCGCAGGTCTATCTGAGGCGGGGGCGGGAGGAAGTCCTCGGGGAACTGCCCGAGCTGATCGAATCGGAAGAATGGCTGGAGATGACCGCAGCCGAAAAGGAAGCTTACAAAAAGAGTCTCCGGAAACAGAACTTCATGGCGGTGCGCCGTATCTCCTGGGATACGGGAGAGCAGAGCAGCAAGCTGAACCGCCTTTGCGAACTGGTGGAAGAGGCCGTGGAGGACGGACGACGCGTTCTGGTCTTTTCCTATTTTCTGGATACCCTTCAGATGGTCGCGGATGCGCTGGGAGACCTGTGCATCGGCCGGATCGACGGGAGCATTCCCGCGGCGGAGCGCCAGGGACTGGTGGACCGCTTCGGGGCCTGCCGCAAGGGAGCGGTGCTTCTGGGACAGGTGACGGCTGCGGGGGTGGGACTCAATATCCAGGCGGCCAGCGTGGTGATCTTTTGCGAGCCCCAGCTGAAGCCCTCGATGGAGGAGCAGGCGATCGCCCGGGCCTACCGCATGGGGCAGGAGCGCGGCGTGACCGTGTATCGCCTGCTGATGAAAGACAGCATCGATGAGCGCATCATGCAGATCCTCAAGGAAAAGCAGGAGATCTTTGACCGCTATGCGGATCATTCCGTGGTCGGGGATGAGGACCTGCAGCAGAATAAGCAGGCTTACCTGAAAGAACTGATGGAGGAAGAGCTGCGCAGGCTGGAAGGAAAGAACGCCGCGGAGAGCGGGGAAGGAGCCGAAGAGTCTCAGACAGGGGAAGAAAACGTCGCGGGGGGCGCCGAAGCGCAGGACGGTGGCCCGGAGCAGATCCCGGAAGAAAAGGAAGAAGCGGAGAGTACGAACGGTAAGCCGGAAGAGCACGAACGGCAAGCCGAAGAAATTGACGATACGGACGCTTCGTAATAAAATAAAGTATTACTGAAAAAAGGCAGGATTCGGATGAGGGAGTATGTGATCAATTATTCGCCGGTTGGCGATCTGCTTACCGTGGCCGTCTGCATCGGCATCATTTTGCTGATGCGGGTGGCTTATGTGAGCCATACCGCAAATTTCCGGCTGTTTCGGGCATCCATTCATTCCCTGATCCTGGCGTCGCTTACAAACGTGGCCTTCCATATGATCATGGAACAGGGCAATGCGGGTGCAGCCGTTTGGTGTTATGTTTTCCGGGCGGCTTATCACGCCTGCCTCTTCACGGTCTTTCTGCTCTATGTTTTTTACGCCCTATCCCTGATGCAGGTGGAGGAACGGGTGGGGAAGGCTGTATCGACAGTTTCCGTGTTTCTGCTTGTTTTCCTGATCCTTTATGACGTTCTGGGCGAGATCTTCGGCTATTCCTTTCACATCGGGCAGGACGGTGCGGTCACGAGAGGCTTCAACATCTTTCCCATCGGACATGCGGTCTTTACGGTGCTGCTGCTTTTGCTGATCCTGAACTATCGCAGAAGGGTCTACCACAAGGTGGTGACGGGCATCTGCAGTTCCGCGGTCCTTTCCTATCTGATGCTCATGGTACAGGGGATCTTCGGGCGGACTTCCTTTACGACGGCCACCTTCCTGTTCCCGACCTTTGCACTCTTTTATCTGGTCCATTCCACACCCTACGATATCAACACCGGATCGGTGAGCATTAATGCTTTTTCGGATTTCGTTCGTTATCATCACAAACGCGGGAAGCGTTTTGTGCTGGTCAGCATCCTGGTTCCCGAGTGCAATGTGAGCGGCAGAAGGATCCCCGAGGAGCTGCAGGAAAAGCTGCGTCACTTCATTCGGGAGCATTTTCCGGGCGGGGTGCTCTTCCGGCTTTCGGGCGGACATCTGATCCTTGCGGTACCGAGAGCGCGCAATCCCGAGTTTGAAAAATGGCTGGATGTGCTGCATTCCAATTTTGAGGGAGACCGTTCGGATACAAACCTTACCTACAAGATGGTCTTTTTGGACAGCGTGGACGAGATCAGCGAGAAGAACGATTATCTGGAAATGATCGACTTCTTTGAAGACAAGGCGGATGAGAACCTTCTGACCAGTGTGGAAGAAGCCGATGTCGAGGCCTATCGGAAATACCGCTACATCGTGAAGGAACTGGCCGACATCCACGCGAAACGCGACATGTACGATCCGCGCGTGGCGGTGTACTGCCAGCCGGTCTATAACCTGCAGACTCAGAGCTATGACACAGCAGAGGCGCTGATGCGTCTGAAGCTGGAAAAATGCGGCATGGTCTTTCCGGACCAGTTCATCCCGGTGGCGGAGAAATTCAACTACATTCCCGTGCTGAGCCTGATCATCCTTTCCAAGACCTGCGCCTGCATACGTTCGCTTCTGGATGAAGGCTATTATGTGCGCAGGATCTCCGTGAACTTCTCGATGATCGATGTGCGTGAACCGGATTTTGCCGTCAATGTCAACCGCGTGGTCGCCGAGAACAACATCCCTTACGACAAGGTGGCCCTCGAACTGACGGAGAGCCAGAACGAGAAGGATTTCCGCCTGGTCAAGGAGAGGATCGAAGAACTGAAGGGCAGCGGGATGAAGTTCTATCTGGACGATTTTGGCACGGGCTATTCATCCTTCGAGCGCATCGTGGAGCTGCCCTTTGACATCATCAAGTTTGACCGCTCGCTCGTGATCGCGAGCGCAACGGATATCAAGGCGGAGACGATGGTGGACTATCTGGCCCATATGTTCAGCGACATGAATTATTCGGTCCTTTATGAGGGAATCGAGGATGAGACGGACGAGGAACGATGTGCCCGCATGTGTGCGAAATACCTGCAGGGCTACAAGTATTCCAAGCCGATCCCCATCGAAAAACTGACGGAATATTTTTCCAAAGAGAAATAATACGGTAACAGAGGAGAGTGACATGAATATCCTGGAAAAGATGCAGGAAGGTTTTACCTGGTTTGACGGCGGCTGCGGAACGATACTGCAGGCGGCGGGGCTTCAGCCCGGAGAGCTGCCGGAGCGCTGGAACATGAGCCATGCCGATGTGATCCGCGGGATGCATTTCGATTATCTGCTGGCAGGAGTCAACATCTTAAAGACCAATACCTTCGGCGCAAACTGCATGAAGTTTTCCGAAGAGGGGGAACTGGAGACCATCATCCGTGCGGCGATCGGAAACGCGAGAGCGGCGGTCGCGGCAGCGGAGAGCGGGCAGGAGATCGCGGGAAGGAGCGGCTCCGACTTTTCCCGCGTCGCGAAGGAGCATTATGTGGCCCTGGATGTGGGACCGCTCGGAAAGCTCCTTAAGCCCCTCGGGGATCTGGATTTTGAGGATGCGTACCGGACCTTTCTGCGTACCGTAGAGATCGGAACGGCAGAGGGGGCGGACCTGATCCTGATCGAGACCATGAACGACATCTACGAGGCCAAGGCGGCTGTGCTTGCGGCAAAGGAGAGCGGACTGCCGGTGTTCCTGACCACGGCCTATGACGAAAGCGCCAAGCTTCTGACCGGCGCGGATCCCAGAAGTGTTGTGGCGGTCGCGGAAGGCCTGGGCGTGGATGCCGTGGGTGTCAACTGCAGCCTGGGGCCTGAAGAGATGATGGGCATCGTGGACGAACTGGCCGCATACGCTTCCGTCCCCGTGATCGTCAATCCCAATGCCGGCCTTCCCAGGACGGAGGGGGGACGGACGGTCTATGACGTCACTCCTGATCTGTTTGCAAAGTCCATGATAAAGATCGCGTCAAAGGGAGCAAGAGTGCTCGGCGGCTGCTGCGGGACGACCCCTGCGCACATCGGGGCAATGATCACGGAAGTGAAGAAGATGACGCCGCTGCCTCTTTCGGAAAAGGAATATTCGCTGATCACCTCCTATACCCATGCGGTGGAATTCGGAAAGAAGCCCATTCTGATCGGGGAGCGCATCAATCCGACGGGAAAGAAGCGCTTCAAGGAAGCACTGCGCGCCCACGACATGGACTATATCCTGCAGCAGGGGCTTTTGCAGCAGGACCAGCACGCGGATGTGCTGGATGTGAACGTCGGCCTGCCCGAGATCGATGAGGCCGGCATGATGGAAGAGGTGGTCGGGGAGCTGCAGGCTGTCTGCGATCTGCCGCTTCAGATCGATACGACCGATCCGGTCGCCATGGAGAGGGCGCTTCGCCGCTATAACGGCAAGCCCATGATCAATTCGGTGAACGGTAAGGCAGAGGTCATGGAGCAGGTGTTCCCGCTCGCGAAGAAATACGGCGGCCTGATCGTGGCCCTGACCATAGATGAGGAAGGGATTCCCGCCACGGCGGAAGGGCGCGTGGCGATCGCGGAACGTATTTATGCGAAGGCTGCGGAATACGGTATCAAAAGAAAGGATCTGATCATCGATCCGCTTGCGATGAGCATCAGCGCCGAGGCGGAATCGGCAAAGGTGACACTGGAAGCGCTCCGGCTCATCCGTGAAAAGCTCGGCGGTCTTACTTCGCTGGGTGTTTCCAACATCTCCTTCGGCCTGCCCAAGAGGGATCTGGTGAATGCCGCTTTCTTTACAATGGCGATGCAGAACGGGCTCTCGGCGGCGATCATGAACCCCGCTTCGATGGAGATGATGAAATCCTATTACGGATTCTGCGCGCTGCAGGCTCTGGACGAGAACTGCACGGATTACATCGCGTTTACCGAGACCTATGAGGAAAGCCTTCCTGCGGCGGCAGCAGCAGGGGATGCGGGAAAGAAAACGGCACCGGCAGCAGGCGCGGCCTATGACGCGATCGAGGACAAGAGCTTGATCCCGCTGGTAGAGTCGATCGTGAAGGGCCTTAAGGACAGGGCCGGAGCGATCACAAAGGAAATGCTGGAGGCGGGGCGCAGCTCCATGGATCTGATCGACGGCGCGCTTATCCCGGCTCTGGACATCGTGGGGAAAGGCTTTGAGGAAAAGCGGGTCTTTCTGCCGCAGCTGCTCATGAGCGCCGATGCGGCCGGCGGGGCTTTTGACGAGATCCGCGCGCGCATGCGGGACAGCGGGGCGGAGCAGGAGATCAAGGGACGGATGATCCTGGCTACCGTGAAGGGGGACATCCATGACATCGGAAAGAATATCGTGAAGGTCCTTTTGGAGAACTACGGTTTCGAGGTCATCGACCTGGGCAAGGATGTGCCGCCCGAGCTGATCGTGGAGACCGCAAAGAAGGAAAACATCCGGCTGGTGGGGCTGAGCGCCCTCATGACCACGACCGTTCCCGCGATGGAGGAAACGATACGGCAGTTGAATGCCGAACTGCCGGATTGCAGGACCGTTGTGGGCGGCGCCGTGATGACGCCGGAGTATGCAGGCATGATCCATGCGGACCGCTATTGCAAGGACGCCATGGAAACGGTGCGTTTCGCCGAACAGTTTTTTGCGCAGGAGGGAAAATAACTTGTTCTGTTTTATCATAAACCCTGCGGCCCGTTCCGGCCGCGGACGCCGGATCTGGGAAAAGCTCAGGGAAGAACTGGATCACAAGAACGTGGAATACCGGTATTATTTCACCTCGAAGGAGCGCAGTGCCGGAAGGATCGTCAGATGCATCCTGAAGGCCAACGCCGGCACGGTAACGGTCGTGCTGCTGGGAGGGGACGGGACGGTGAACGAGCTTCTGCAGGGCGTGGCAGCCAGCGGGGAAGACTGCTTCGAGCGCCTGCGGCTCGGTTATATCCCGACGGGATCGGCCAGCGACCTGGCAAGGGCATTGGAGCTTCCGGCAAACCAGCTGGAGGGCCTGCGGCGCATCCTTGCCGCCGGCGACGGACACATCTCCTATGTGGACGGGACCTCCGCAGCCAGGGAGCGGAGCACGGATCTGGGCGTGCTGGAATACCTTGATGCGGAGAAGAAGGAATACAACGGGCGCAAACGCTATTTCGCGGTCAGTGCCGGCATGGGCTTTGATGCGGCTGTCTGCGCGGAGGCTTCGGTTTCCGCGACAAAGAAGGCCTTGAACCGCATCGGCCTGGGGGGCCTGTCCTACGGATTCATCTGCGTAAAACGCCTGCTCGGGGCACCGCGCACGGACTGCACGGTCATCATGGACCGGAAGGAAGCCATCAGCGCGCATGACTGCCTTTTCGTGACGGTCATGAACAACCGCTTTCAGGGCGGCGGCGTGATGTTCGCGCCGGAAGCGGTGAGCAACGACGGAATGCTGGATCTGTGCTTCACCGACCGGATCAGCCGTGGCAAGGTGCTGATCACTTTCCCGAAGGCGTACAGCGGCAGCCATGTGGGCACGAAGGGCATCATCCTGAAGCGTGCGAAAGAAGCAAGGATCGCGGCCACGGGCTACCTGTGGGTGCATACGGACGGAGAGGTGAAGACAAAGGCAAAGGAGGTCTCGATCCGCTGCCTGCCCGGGAAGCTGCGTCTGCTGCTGTAGGAACAGGAAAACGATGCGGCACGAAAAAGGCCGCTAAAAAAGGAAGGGAGATAAAGAAAGACAATGGATCTGAAATTGCGTGACAGAAAGGAATGCAGGTTTGATGCGGTATCACTGGGAGAGATCATGCTGCGTCTCGATCCCGGCGAGGGGCGGATCCGCACCGCCCGCGAATTCAAGGCATGGGAGGGCGGCGGCGAGTATAACGTCATCCGCGGCCTGCATAAATGCTTTGGCCTGCACACGGCCGTCATCACAGCCTTCGCGGATAACGAGGTGGGCCTGCTGATGAAGGATCTGATCGAGCAGGGCGGTGTGGATACCTCCCTGATCTACTGGAAAAAGACCGACGGCATCGGCCGGATCTGCCGCAACGGCCTGAACTTTACGGAAAGGGGCTTCGGGATCCGCGGAGCGGTCGGCTGTTCCGACCGTGCGAATACGGCGATCTCCCAGGCCGGACCGGAGGATTTTGATTTTGAGCACATCTTCGGGGAACTGGGCGTGCGCTGGCTGCATACGGGCGGCATTTACGCGGCGCTGTCCGAGAAGAGCTGCGAAACGGTCATTGCCGCGTGCAAGGCGGCCAAGAAATACGGGACGATCGTCTCTTATGACCTGAATTACCGACCTTCCATGTGGAGTGCGATCGGCGGACAGGCGAAGGCGCAGGAAGTGAACCGCGAAGTTGCGAAGTATGTGGACGTGATGATCGGAAACGAGGAGGACTTCACGGCCTGCCTCGGTTTCGGGATCGAAGGAAACGATGAGAACTTAAAGGAGCTGAACATCGACGGTTACCGCAAGATGATCGGTGAGGCCGCGAAGGCCTATCCGAATTTCAAGGCCGTGGCGACCACGCTCAGGACCGTGAAGACGGCTACCGTCAACGACTGGAAGGCGATCTGCTGGGCGGACGGCGAGATCTTCATGTCCAAGGAATACAACGGACTCGAGATCCTCGACCGTGTCGGCGGCGGCGATTCCTTTGCTTCCGGCCTGGTATACGGACTGATGACGACGCAGGACGCGGAAAAGGCCGTCAATTACGGAGCGGCCCACGGCGCACTGGCCATGACCACACCGGGCGACACCTCGATGGCAAGCCTGTCGGAAGTGGAAGCGATCATGGGCGGCGCAGGTGCCCGCGTAAAACGCTGAGGGGGTGCGAAGATGAAGACTTTTATGGACAAAGATTTCATGCTGCAGAACCAGACGGCAAAGCACCTCTTTCACGGATATGCGGAGAGCCTGCCGATCATTGACTACCATTGCCATATCTCCCCGCAGGAGATCTGCGAGGACAGGCGTTACGAGAATATCGCCCAGATCTGGCTGGGCGGGAGAAACCCGGACGGGAGCTGCTACGGGGATCATTACAAGTGGCGCCTGATGCGTTCGAACGGTGTGCCGGAGAGCGCGGTGACCGGAGACGCGGAGCCTTTCGAAAAGTTTCTGGCCTTCGCCGGGACGCTGGAGGCCGCGATCGGCAATCCGATGTATCACTGGTCGCATCTGGAGCTTCAGAAGTATTTCGGGATCGAAGAGCCGCTGACGCGTGAGAGCGCGAAACGGATCTGGGAACAGACCTCCGAGATGCTGAAGAACGACGAAAGCCTGTCGGCACGCGGCATCATCCGCCGGTCCAACGTGAAGTTTGTCGGGACGACCGACGATCCCACGGACAGCCTGGAATGGCATGAAAAACTGGCGAAGGAGGATACGGGCTTCATGGTGCGCCCTTCCTTCCGCCCGGATAAAGCGGTCAACATCACGAAGGACGGCTTTGCCGATTACATCAAAAAGCTCGCCCGGAGTGTGGGAAAGGAGAGCCTGGATACGGCGGTCGAGGTGTGCGATGCGCTCTGCAAACGGCTCGATCATTTTGCGGCCCACGGCTGCAAGGCTTCCGATCACGGACTGGATTACGTGATGTTCCGGAAGGGGACGGCAGAGGAGGCGGACGCCGCTTTCCGGAAGGCCATGCGCGGGGAAGCGCTTGACAAACGCGAAGCCGAGATCTATCAGACCTTTGTGCTGTTGCGCCTGGCGAGGGAATACCATGCGCGCGGCATCGTGATGGAGATCCATTTCTCCTGCTCGCGCAACGTAAACAGCCGGATGTTTAAGGCTATCGGTCCGGACACGGGCTATGACATGATCGCAAAGAGCAACTGCTTCAATGAGCTGGCGGCGTTTTTCTCCGAACTCGATGAGAGCGGGGAACTGCCCCGGACGATCGTTTTCTCGCTGGACCAGAACGATCTGAACCAGATCGCGACCTGTCTGGGAGCCTTCCAGTCGGAGGAGATCCCGGGAAAGATGCAGCTCGGGGCGGCCTGGTGGTTTCTGGATTCCCGCGACGGGATGGAGGCGCAGATGCGTGCCCTCGGAAACCTGGGGCTTCTGGGAAATTTCGTCGGGATGCTCACGGATTCCCGCTCGCTCCTTTCCTACACGCGGCACGACTATTTCCGCAGGATCGCCTGCAACCTGATCGGCCGCTGGGTGGAGGACGGGGAGTACCCGAATGACGAGAAGAGCCTGAAACGCATCGTCGAAGGGATCTCGTATTACAACGCCGTGCGTTATTTCGGGATAGAGCTGTAACGAACGTAGCGGGAGGGCATCATGTGTTCAGCTCCGGGACCCTATCGGACCTCCGGCATCGAAGCATAGCGGGAGGGCATCATGTGTTCAGCTCCGGGACCCTATCGGACCTCCGGGCATCGAAGCATAGCGGGAGGGCATCATGTGTTCAGCTCCGGGACCCTATCGAGCCGTCGGCGCTTAACGAGCGGGTGCCTTCAGGTGCCCGCGAGTTTAGCGTCCGCTACGAAGCGAGATGGAGCGAGAGCGTGTCCGGGAGCGAACACATGTGACCGACCGCGGCGGAGTGTTCCGAGTGTTCCGAGCGCTCCGGCGGCTCTGCAATCGGCAACTTGTACAGCGCAGGATAATATGCTACAATTATCATAATTATTATCTTAGGAGGGAAGATCATGTATTCTTTGGAAGAACTGAAAGCAGTCGATCCCGATATCGCGCAGGCGATCGTGGATGAGCAGGCAAGACAGAACAGCCACATCGAGCTGATCGCATCCGAGAACTGGGTGAGCCATGCGGTAATGGCAGCCATGGGATCGGTGCTGACCAATAAGTACGCGGAAGGCTATCCCGGAAAGCGTTACTACGGCGGCTGTGACTGTGTGGACGTCGTGGAGACGCTCGCGATCGAGAGGGCCAAGGAGCTGTTCGGCTGCACCTACGCGAACGTACAGCCCCATTCCGGCGCGCAGGCGAACCTGGCGGTGCAGTTCGCGATCTGCCAGCCCGGGGATACCATCATGGGCATGAACCTCGATCACGGCGGACATCTGACCCACGGAAGCCCCGTCAACATCTCCGGTACCTATTTCAAGATCGTGCCTTACGGCGTTAACGACGAAGGCTTCATCGATTATGACGAGCTGGAGCGCATCGCTCTGGAGTGCAAGCCCAAGATGATCATCGCCGGTGCCAGCGCTTATGCGCGTACCATCGACTTCAAGCGTTTCCGCGAAGTGGCGGACAAGGTGGGCGCGGTGCTGATGGTGGACATGGCTCATATCGCGGGCCTGGTCGCTACCGGCCTTCATCCTTCACCCATCCCTTATGCGGATGTCGTGACCACCACGACGCACAAGACGCTCCGCGGACCCCGCGGCGGCCTGATCCTCTCCAGCGAGGAGAACGCAAAGAAGTACAAGTTCAACAAGGCCGTGTTCCCCGGCATTCAGGGCGGCCCTCTGATGCATGTGATCGCGGCAAAGGCTGTCTGCTTCAAGGAAGCACTTTCCGACGATTTCAAGACCTACTGCAAGGGCATCGTTGACAATGCGCAGGCTCTGGCAAAGGGACTGACGGACCGCGGGCTCAAGATCGTTTCCGGCGGCACCGACAATCACCTGATGCTTCTGGATCTGACGCCCTTCGAGCTTACGGGCAAGGACGTGGAAGGCTGGATGGATGCGGCACATCTGACTGCCAACAAGAACACGATCCCCAACGATCCCCAGAAGCCGAATGTAACGAGCGGCATCCGTCTGGGAACGCCTTCCGTGACCAGCCGCGGCATGAACACGGCAGACATGGACCGCATCGCGGAAGCGATCGCGCTGATCGTGAAGGGCGGAGAGTCGGCGATCCCGGCTGCAAGAGCCATTGTTGATGAACTTACCGCAAAATATCCTTTGAACTGATCATGCCTTCCTATAAGAAACTGCTATTCATCGTGAACCCGCACGCGGGGGTGCGGAAAAAGGAGAGTGTCCTGACGGACATCATACTGACCTTTTCCGATTTTTACTACGAGACCATCGTATGCTGTACCCGCGAAGCGGGGGATGCGAGCAGGATCGTCCGTGAACATGTGGATGACGAGATCGACCGCATTGTATGCATGGGAGGGGACGGGACCCTTTCCGAGGTGATCGGAGCCTGCCGTGCATACGAATGGGACAAGCCGATCGGCTATATCCCCGCGGGATCGACTAACGACTTCGCCGCCAGCTTAAAGCTCCCGATGGAGCCGGCAGAGGCGGCGGAGCGGGTGATGCGCGGAAAGCCGCACCGCCTGGACATCGGACGCTTTAACGGAGGGTATTTTGTTTATACCGCATCCTGCGGCCTGTTTACGAAGGCCTCCTATGATACGCCCCAGCGGACCAAGAACCTGATCGGTCATCTGGCCTATGTCCTTGAGGGGATGAAGGAACTGACGCAGATCCGTTCCTGGCACATGCGCATCATGACGGAAGGCCGTGTTTACGAGGACAATTATCTTTTTGTATCCATATGCAATACCTTTTCGCTCGGCGGAGTCATGAATCTCGAGCACGCGCAGGTGAGTCTTTCCGACGGCCTGTTTGAACTCCTGTTGATCTCGATGCCGAGGGATCTTCTGCAGCTGCGGGATATCATCCAGTCCCTGCGGGAGCAGAAATTTGAAAGTCCCCTTGTACAGTTCCGGAAGGTGGACCAGCTGACCATCAGCTGTCCGGACAAGGCGGACTGGTCTCTGGACGGAGAAAAGTCCGAAGGAAAGGAAAAAACGGAGATCGCCGTGATCCCCGGAGCTGTGCGCATTCTGTATTGAGGCTTGATTGGAGGGTTACATCATGAAGCTTACTTTTGTGGGTGCGGATCACGAGGTGACGGGAAGCTGTCACTATCTGGAAGCGGCCGGCAAGCATATCCTGCTGGACTGCGGCATGGAACAGGGTGTGAACGTATACGAGAACATCGAGATCCCCATTGAGGAGGGACTGATCGATTACGTGCTCCTTTCCCATGCGCACATCGACCATTCCGGTCTGTTGCCGCTTCTGTACGCAAGAGGTTTCCGGGGACAGATCATGGCAACCGATGCCACGGTGGACCTGTGCAGCATCATGCTCCGTGACTGCGCGCACATCCAGATGCAGGAAGCGGAATGGAAGAACCGCAAGGCACAGCGAAGCGCGGCAAATGCCGTGGAACCGCTCTACACGATGGAAGACGCGATGGGCGCCATCCGCCGTCTGGTCCCGTTCCATTACGGGGAGATCTATGAGCTTTGCGAGGGGATCAACTTCCGTTTCACCGATGTGGGTCATCTTTTGGGTTCCGCGAGCATCGAGCTGTGGATCACGGAAGGAAACGAGACGCGCAAGCTTGTGTTCTCGGGTGACATCGGCAACAAGAAGAGCACGCTGATCAAGGATCCCGAATATGTGGAAGGCGCGGATTACGTGATCATGGAATCCACGTACGGAACGCGTTATCATACCACGGAACGCCCGGATTATGTCGGGGAACTGGCCGGCATCATCTCGGAAACGCTCGGACGGGGCGGAAATCTGGTGATCCCTTCCTTTGCGGTGGGACGCACCCAGGAGATGCTCTATTACATCCGCGAGATCAAGGCGCGGGGGCTGGTAAAGAACCAGCCGGATTTCCCCGTCTATGTGGACTCGCCGCTGGCGGTGGAAGCAACGGAGGTCTTTCAGAAGAACCAGGCGGCCTGCTTCTCCGAGGAGGCACTGGCACTGGTCCAGCAGGGGATCAACCCCATCACCTTCCCGGGACTGCAGCTTTCGATCACCAGTGATGAATCCAAGATGATCAACTTTGACAGCGTGCCGAAGGTGATCATTTCGGCTTCGGGCATGTGCGATGCCGGCCGCATCCGCCATCATCTGAAGCATAATCTCTGGAGAAGTGAATCCACGATCCTGTTTGTCGGTTATCAGGCCGTCGGAACCCTCGGCCGCATCCTGGTGGACGGGGAGAAGGAAGTGAAGCTCTTCGGCGAGCCCATCGAGGTGCGGGCGCAGATCAGCCAGATGGCGGGAATGAGCGGCCACGCCGACAAGGGCGGCCTGCTGGAATGGCTGCAGAAGATCGGGGATAAGCCCAAGAAGGTCTTTGTGGTACACGGGGACGACGACAACGCCGGGCTTTTCACCGAATGCCTGAAGAACGAGTACGGATATGACGCTTACGCGCCCTACAGCGGCTGCAGCTTTGACATGATCAGCGGTCAGTTCATCACGCAGCCCAAAGGCGTGCCTGCCAAGAAAAAGACGAAGCACATCTCCGATGTATTCCGTCGTCTGGTTGCTGCCGGGCAGCGCCTGCTGGCGGTCATATACAAAAACGAGGGCGGCACCAACAAGGATCTGGCCAAATTTGCGGATCAGATCAATTCGCTCTCCGACAAGTGGGACAGATAGGAAAAGTAATGGAAACGGAACGTTTATTCATTGTGGCGCCGGCTTATAATGAGTCGGAAAACCTGGAAGCTTTTGTAAATGCCTGGTATCCGCTGACGGAAAAGTACGGCGGGGAAGGCTCGGCACTTTTGATCGTCAATGACGGATCGACCGATGATACGGCGGAGCGGCTGGCGGAGCTGGCGAAAGACCGGCCCCGTCTGATCCCGCTTGGCAAAGAAAACGGCGGCCATGGGCCGGCTCTGATCTACGGCTATTCTTATGCCCTTGAAAAGGGGGCGGACTGGATCTTTCAGACGGATTCTGACGGACAGACCGATCCGGCGGATTTCCCGAAGTTCTGGAAACGCAGAAAAGGATATGAGGCACTCTTTGCCTATCGTCCCGAACGGGGAGACGGCAGCTCCAGGGCCTTTGTGGAGAAGGTGCTCTGCCTGGTCGTTTTCTGCTTTTTCGGTGTGAAGCTTCCGGATGCGAATGCGCCCTTCCGCCTGATGAGCCGGGAGTATCTCTCGACCTATCTGAATAAGCTGCCGAAGGATTTCAATCTGCCGAATGTGATCCTTACGGCCCTGGGGGCGCATGACCGCAAGTCGATCCGTTTTCTGCCGATCAGCTTCGGGGCAAGAAAAAAAGGAAAGAACTCGATCAACGTGAAGAGGATATTTGCCATAGGATGGAAGGCTCTTTCCGATTTCGCGAAGATAAGGAGGGATTACTAAATGCCGGAATCAAACGTTTGCAGCAGGGAAAGGCTTGTCAGCACGGCAGCCTTTGCTTTTTTTGTGCTCGTGGCACTGCACAAGCTTACCGGTGCTTCGCTCTGGTACGATGAAGCCATAGAGTACTGGTATTCCAAGGTCATGGTCGGAGGCCTGCCCTGGGAGCTTTCTCCTTCCCCGGGAATGTACGACCGAATCAATTATACCTTTCAGCCGCCCCTCTACAACTTTGTGATGTTCTTCTGGCTGCTGATCGGGACTTCCGAATGGTGGTTCCGCTTCTTCGGCGTGATCATGGGCTTTGTGGGCATGCTTGGGCTTTTCCACGGCATCCGGCGCGTGACCGGAAACGAATACCTTGCCTCCGGCGCGGTGTTCTTTTCCTCGTTTGTCTATGAACTGGCCTACTACTGGCAGGAATGCGCGGAGTATTGCCTCCTTCTGGGCATGCTCTTCATGACAGTCTGTTTCTGGCTGCATGTGATCATTGAACCGGAACGCAAATACGTGATCGCCTTTACCGTGTTTGCCGTATTGTCGATGTACAGCCAGTACGGTGCGGCTTTTCCGGTCTTTGCGCTGGCGCTTACCGCGGCTGTCTCGGTATTGCTGAGAAAGAAGAAGGGGGAGATCCTCTGCCTGGTGATCACGTACGGAGCAGCCTTTGTGGGGGCCGGATTGCCGCTCTACTTCTTTTTCCTGCGCAAACAGCTGCTGATGCAGCAGGGGGGAGAGCTTGCCCCGGATGCGCTTTCCTTTAAGGGCGGGATCATCAAGGACTTTTTCGACAGCCTGCTGACGGTGTTCCGCTGGAACATGATGTCGGTATTCGACCGCTCCGCAGCCTGTGTTGTCCTTGTGCTTCTGCTGATCGGGCTCGTGGTGGTGACGATCTTCGGCGGGGCCTTTTTCCGCTGGCTTGCCGCAGCCAACGTGCTCACCTGGCTTGCCTATTATGTGGCGGTCAAGCTGGGCCTGTACGGCTACGGCAACTTCGGGAACCGCTACGGCCTGTTCTTCCTGCCGCTCTGGCTGGCCACGGATTTTGTGATGCTGTGGGAGCTGTATTATGAACTGAGTGAACACCAGATCTGGCGTCTGCCGAACCTGCATGTGGAGTTTGCGGGGATCGTGCTGGCAGCCTGCCTGTGCTTCTGCTTTGTTTCCTGGAGCGACGGGATCAGTGAAAACTGGAACAAGTTCGAAGACAATCGTCAGATCGTGGACGCGTGGTACGAAAACGGCGGAGAGAACAGCCATACGCTGGTCTATTACGGAAGCGCGCCTGCGTTTGCCTATTATATCCGTCAGAATGAGAAATTCGATCCGGCGATGGAAAAGAATATCGGCTACATGCCTTTCTATCGGGACCAGAGCGAGGAGACCTATGACCAGCTGATCAGGCAGCTGTTCGGCGGAAGCTTCCCCGGCGAGGTCTATGTCGCGTTTACGCATAACAGCGACGACATCTATACCGTGCTGAACATTTTCCTGGGTTACGGTTACACGCCGGAGATGCTCTACGAAGGGGAAGGAATGCTGATCCGCTATTACAAGGAGTAGGATCTCCCTTGGAGCGGAAACAACTTATTTTTTCATTTTCAGGGGCGGGTCCGCAGGGTATCCGCCTTTTAATTTCTGCATGCCGCGCTGCACGGCATCCTTGGATTCCTTCCAGTCGGCTTCCGCGTTGCGGTAGTCGAATTTCTCGATCAGCCAGTTGACATCCTCCTGCAGGCGGTCGAGGTTTCTGCGCATGAGCGCAAAGATCATCTCGTAGAATTCATCCAGGAGCGGGCCGGAGAGCTTGGTATCCGCGGCGGCGCAGAGGTCTCCGAAATGCGTGATGCAGAAGCCCTTGCTTTCGGCGATGCGGCGGCGGAAGCCTTCGTCATCCCGAAACATCACGAAAAAGGTATCGAGATAACGCGCGTAGATCTCTTCCGAATGGCGGCAGACGTAGCAGGATTCTTCCCGCGAACGTACCCAGTTCACGATATTGTTGGATGCACTCTTGCCTTTGAGCTTGTCGGCAAGGCTCATTTTGCCGGGACGGAAGCGTTTGATCTCGTTTTCGAGGTCGTTGCGCGTCTTCATGAAGTGTGTTTTCAGGATCCAGCCGTTCCCGAGGGTGTTTCCGTAGTCAAACATCTTTTTGAAATGCTCGCGGCAGAAGCCCTGCGCATCGGTAAGCGCACGCACGTCGCTTTCCATGTAGGAAGCGCAGGAACCCAGGACAAAATCCAGGGAATCCTGTTCGAGGGAGCGTTCCACGAAGCAGAAGGGGCACTCGTCGCCGGCATTGACAGCGTCATTTAAGGGGATGGTGTAAAGCTGTTCTTTCATTTGCATGTCCTCCGAAGGAAAATATAGCATATTTTCTCCGACTGTGCTACAATGGTAGCAGTTTTTTTCAAGGAGAGAATATCATGGAATCTTATATGGAGCATCTGGTAAAGAAAAAGGTGACGACCGGGGACATCGCGATCCGCGCACTCTGCATTCTGGTGATCGTTGCCGCCGCTGTTGCGGGCCTTCTGTTTGTCGGAGCACTGGGACTGATCGTGGCCCTGATCCTGGGTTATGTATACCGCATGCTGATCTATCCGATGACCAATCTGGAATACGAATACCTTTATTGCGACAAGACCATCACGGTCTCCAAGATCATGAACCGCGAGAAGCGCAAGGATCTGGAGGTCTTTGATCTGGACAAGATGGAGCTGCTCGCACCGGCCAATTCCTACCGCCTGGGAGAGTACAAAAACCGCGATCTGAAGGTCAGCGAATACTGGAGCATGGACAAGGGAAAAGAGGAGCCTCCCTATGCCATGATCTACGAGGGCGGAAGGAAAATTTTGCTTGACTTACCTAAGGATTTTGTTAAGATAGTACAAAACAATGCGCCAAGAAAAGTGTTTTTTGACTGACGGGAAAGCAGATTATCAGGAGAGGAGAGGTTATGGGACAGATCATAGGAGATGGTATTACATTTGATGATGTGCTGCTGGTTCCGGGCTATTCCGAGGTGATCCCGAACCAGGTGGATCTGACAACACAGCTTACGGCAAAAATACAATTGAATATTCCTATGATGAGTGCGGGGATGGATACCGTTACCGAGCACCGCATGGCCATTGCCATGGCGAGACAGGGCGGCATCGGCATCATCCACAAGAACATGTCGATCGACGAGCAGGCGGACGAAGTCGATAAGGTAAAGCGATCCGAGAACGGTGTCATCACGGATCCTTTTTCGCTTTCACCGGATCATACGCTTGCCGATGCGGACGCGCTGATGGCAAAGTACCGGATCAGCGGTGTTCCCATTACGGAGGGACGCAAGCTGGTCGGCATCATCACGAACCGCGACCTGAAATTCGAAACGGATTTTTCCAAGAAGATCCGTGAGTCCATGACCAGTGAGAATCTGGTAACAGCAAAGGAAGGGATCACGCTGGAAGAAGCGAAGAAGATCCTTGCCGAGTCCAGAAAGGAAAAGCTTCCGATCGTGGACGACGATTATTCCCTGAAAGGTCTGATCACGATCAAAGATATCGAAAAAGCGATCAAGTACCCTCTGGCAGCAAAGGACAGCCAGGGACGCCTGCTCTGCGGGGCAGCGGTTGGCATCACCGCCAATGTGCTGGATCGTGTGGCGGCCCTTGTAAAGGCCGGTGTGGATGTAGTCGTTCTGGATTCGGCTCACGGCCATTCCAAGAATGTGATCAACTGCGTGAAGATGGTCAAGGAAGCCTATCCCGAGCTTCAGCTCATCGCCGGAAACGTGGCAACGGGCGAGGCAACGAAGGCTCTGATCGAAGCCGGTGTGGATGCCGTGAAGGTCGGCATCGGGCCCGGATCGATCTGCACCACGCGCATCGTGGCCGGCATCGGCGTTCCGCAGATCACGGCCATCATGGATTGCTATAATGTTGCGAAGGAAAAAGGGATCCCGATCATCGCTGACGGCGGCATCAAGTATTCGGGCGACCTGACCAAGGCTCTGGCTGCGGGCGGAAACGTCTGCATGATGGGTTCGATCTTTGCGGGCTGCGATGAGAGCCCGGGAACCTATGAGCTCTTCCAGGGCAGAAAATACAAGGTGTATCGCGGAATGGGTTCCATTTCGGCCATGGAGAACGGAAGCAAAGACCGTTACTTCCAGGAAAACGCCAAGAAGCTCGTTCCCGAAGGCGTGGAAGGCCGTGTGGCATACAAGGGTACCGTGGAAGATACGGTATTCCAGCTGATGGGAGGTCTGAAGTCCGGAATGGGGTATTGCGGGGCGCAGACGATCAAGGCACTGCAGGAGAACGGACGCTTCATCAAGATCAGCGCCGCTTCTCTCAAGGAGAGCCACCCGCATGACATTCAGATCACGAAAGAGGCACCGAATTACAGCGTGGATGATGATTGATCTGCATGCGCTGACTAAATAAATACGAGGAGGGTATTGGGGATGAAACACATACTGGTGGTGGATGAAGACAGGACCAGTCTGGAGATCATTAGGAACACGCTCGGAAGCAATTACAGGGTGACCGAACTCGTGACCGGGCCTCAGGTGCTCCAGTTTCTTACCAAGACAGTTCCGGACATGATCCTGATGGAGATGCAGCTGACCGTCATGAACGGTTTTGAGCTGATCACCAGGATCCGCGCTAATGAGGCGACCAAGCGGATCCCCATCATCTGCATGTCTGTGAGGGATATCGATATGGAAGCGCGCTGCCTGGAAGTGGCCTCCGCTTATATCGGCAAACCCTTTGTACCCAGCGCCATGCTTTCCACGGTCAACGATATCATGGGAGCCGTGGAACAGGAGCGCAGCCTGGGCGGTCTGATGCAGGGCAATTCGGTCCATGTGGACGAGAGCCAGCGCGACAGCCTTACCGGCCTGCTGAACTGGAATGCGGCGGTCCAGATGATCGACCAGCGCATGAACAACGGCTACAGCGGATCGATCTTCATGATCGACGTGGATAACTCCGGGGCCTTCGCCGACGTATACGGCGGCCAGTCCGGTGACCTGTGCATGCAGAATGTGGCTCGGACCATGCAGGAGCACAGCGATTCCGACGACATCCTCTGCAGGGTGTTCGGCGACGTCTTCATGGCGTTCTTCAGCGGGGTCACGGACCGCACGACCCTCAGCCAGAAGGCGGAAGGGATCATCTCCGAATTCGCGTTCAAGCTTCAGGAGGGGCGTTTCGATGCAAACACCTCCCTTTCCATAGGCATTGCCATCGCGCCGGAGGATGCAAGGGATTTCGTGCATCTGTATTCCATGGCGGATAAAGCCCTTTATTTCGTAAAACAGAACGGCAAGCGCAATTACCACTTCTATTCCAAGGGTGGGGAAGACGAGAACGAGACCGTCAATCTTTGGACCCTGCAGACGAAATTCAGCAGCGTGATCCCTTCAAAGGGTGCGTACATGCTGGATGTGGCAGGTTTCCAGTATGTTTACAATTTCATGCACCGCCGTGCGGAACGCGGACAGATCGATGCCCGCATGGTGCTCTTCACGCTTTCGCCCGACCAGGGGTATCTTCCCAAGAAGGACGAGATCAAAAAAGCCGTGGAACGTCTGGACCAGGCACTGTATTCCACGCTGCGAAGGGGAGATGTGTCCACGCAGTATTCGGGACGCCAGGTGCTGGTGATCCTTCTGGACATCTCGGCGGAATCCTGCGCAACGGTGGTACAGCGTGTCGCGGTCAACTACGAAAAGATGGATCCGCAGGGCCGCATCCATCTGCTCTACGAGACGGTGGAGCTGGGAGCCGACATCCTGGCTGCGAAGCAGAGCTGAACAAAACAGATCGGAACGGAACTTCACGGGGGCGCTTGTCAGAGCGCCCCTTTTATTGTATCATTCTGGCAGGCCTCAATTCTTCGCAAGAGCCTCTGCGCTTCGGCGCATTGGTTGTCTGTGTCCAGTTCCAACCATTGAACAGCGCTGTGAACACAAGACAGTTGAGGCTTTTTTTTTATGCCCGAAAGTGCTATAATATTCGGGATGTTATGCGCGCAATAAAAGCGCACGCCGTGGAGTTTACGGATAGAAGGAGAAGGGTATGAACGACAAGATCGAGGAACGGATCGGCAGCCTGGTGGAGGAGATCCTTTCGGATTACAAGGGAGGAAAGGATATCGACCGGGTGCTTTCTTTTGACCAGCCTGACAGGGCTACGATCCTGTCGATCCTGGAGAAGCTGCAGCATCTGGTGTTCCCGGGCTTTTTCCGGAACCGTTCCCTGAAAGTGTATACGGTGCGCAACGATACCACCATGCTGGTGGAGGATATCCTTTTCTACCTGCAGAAGCAGCTGATGATCGTGCTGCGTTACCGGCCGGAGCTGAAGGACAGTCCGGAGGAGGAACTAATGGGGCAGGCGGAAGAGATCGCTTTTGCCTTTTTGGGGAAGCTTCCGAAGATCCGCGAATACATCGAAACGGATGTGCAGGCATCCTTTGACGGGGATCCGGCGGCCTTCTACAAGGACGAGATCATCCTGTCTTATCCGGGACTGTATGCGATCTTTGTCAACCGCATTGCCCATGAGCTCTACCTTCTGGGCGTTCCGCTGATCCCCCGGATCATGACGGAGCATGCCCATTCCCTTACGGGGATCGATATCAATCCGGGTGCCACCATAGGAAAGTATTTCTTTATCGATCACGGCACCGGCATCGTGGTGGGGGAGACTACCACGATCGGCGATAATGTAAAGATCTACCAGGGTGTGACGCTGGGTGCGGCCTCCACGCGGGGCGGAAGAAGCTTAAACAACAAGAAGCGGCATCCCACCATCGAGAACAACGTGACCATATACTCCGGCGCTTCCATCCTCGGGGGTGATACGGTGATCGGGGAAGGCGCGGTGATCGGCGGCAACTGCTTTATCACCGGGTCGATCCCGGCAGGCGCAAAGGTGAGCATCAAAAACCAGGAGCTGCTTTGCAAAAACGGTAACGAAAAGAAGGAGAGCAGCGTACCGCTGGATGAAGAGAATACCTGGTTCTACGTGATCTGAGAACGACTGGCTGCAACGCGGGGGCGTGCAGAGTCAGGAAAGGAGAGAGGTGGGCATGGACAGCAAACAGATAGCCAAGCAGAAGGCAATGAATGAGCGGATCAATACGCTCAGACAGGATGAGGCGGAATTCAGTTTTTCCGCCCATCAGTATGCAAGGGAACAGAAGCAGGAAGCGCAACAGAGTGTGCAGAAGGCAAAGCAGGACAATGTTGCGATCGACCTGGCACTGGAACAGGCCGAAGCCTTCCGGCTGAACCTGAGCGAGAAAGCCCGTCTGGAATCCATCCGGGGGCGGAACCTGTCCCATATCCTTCTCAACAACAACCGGTTCAAAAAAGACAGTCCCGAAATGGAGGCTGTCAAGAATGCAGTGGCCGAGGTGGAAATGGTCATCGATGCTCCCATCGTGACGGATTATTCCATGACCGGCCCCGGGGAGGAACAGTACGGACGCGCCATTTCCCTGGGCAGGGCAGAGGGCCTTTACCAGGAGGCCATTGTTGCCTGCCGGAATTATCTGTTAAAAAAATCGCCGATCACCTCCAAGGGTATCGAGCGGTATAACCAGGTCCGTCAGCAGATGAACTTCATGATGAAAGAAGCCGCGAACCTGGCCATGGCCAAGCAGCTCATGTTCCGCGGGCTGATCGGGAAAAACGCCAAGACCGTGCGGGAGCTGCTGGTAGAGCAGAAATCCAGCATGAACAAGGTGGGCATCGTCGGGAAAAAGGAAAAGGAGCGCTACGAGAAGGCAAATGACCGCTTGAAGACCTTTAACGATGTCACGAGACAGACCATGATCACCAGCGACGATGAGGAGAACTTCTCTCCGGAGATGAACATCTATTTCGAAGCGCTTACCCAGAAGAAGCTTCCGAACGCTCTGATGGACATGCTGGGCGAGAAAAAAGAAGACAGGCAAAAGGCGGTCACGATACTCAAAAACATGCACAAACGTCTGCGTGAGCTGAAGGAGGACCGTTTTACCAGCGTGAGCTTTCTGGCCGGGGATACCGTTATCCATATCTTCCAGAAAGAGGACAACACGCTGGATTTCGGCTACACCGTGCGGACGGTCGATAAAACCGTTGATCCGCCCCAGGAGCGCATCCAATTCAAGCAGAGGAACCTGGAGATCAGCGCTAGGGAGCTGGCGGCGCGGATGAGCGAGAACCTGATCGAAAACGAAGAGGTCTTCGGGAAGGAATACAGCGCCGAGATCGTGGATAAGCTCGAGCTGCTGGACGACAAGATGTCCACGCTGGAAAAGAGCCGTGCAACCAACGCGGCCACGGCATTTCTGTGCACCCGCTTAAAGCTTGCCAAGAGCGATCTGGCCAACATCCCGCAGGATGAGCGCGTGAAGCTCGCCAAAGCCCTGAATGTGGGCTTTGTGACCGAGGAGTATGCGAAGCAGTACCTGAAGGATTATGAGCTTGGCAACAAGTATGAGAAGCAGGCCAAAAAGAAGAACAAACTGGATAAGCTGAATACGAAGAAGGACGAACTGGACGCGTTTGCCCGTAGTCAGGGTTATGCCGACATGGAGGCCATGATCCGGGAGCAGCAGGAAAAGGATGAACTCCGGAGACTGACGGAGGAAGAAAACGCGAAGCTTCTGCACGAGAAGGAAGAACAGGAGCGGATCAGGCAGGAAATCGAAAACGCGGAGCTTCGCAGGGAACAGGAAAAGGAGGCAAAGCTTCAGGCCGATCAGGAGAAGCGGAAACAGGAAGCGGCAGAGGAAGAAAAGAAGAGGGCGGAGGCCAAGAAAAAGAGAAAGCAGGAGAAGGCAAAGGAAGAGGCTGAGAAGGAAAAGAAAGAGATCAAGAAAGCCGGGAAAGAGATCGCCCGTGACTTTATTGATCAGCTTTTCGCAGAGATAGAAGAACAGGAAGAAACGGAAAAGGAACTGAAGGAAGCCGGTCTGGACGGCTTGCTCGATGACCTTTTTGCCGAGGCGCAGGAGAAGGTCGCAAAAAAGCAGGCTGATGAGAAGCGGGAGAAAAAACTTAAAAAGCAGGCTGCCAAAGAGGACAGAAGAAAGAAACGGGAAAGACGGGCCGAGATCGAAGAACTGGAACGAAAGGCAGAGGAATCCCTCGCGAAGAAGGAAGTGGAAAAGCGGGAGATGGATCATTACGAGATGGAGAATCTCGGAGTGTCGGAGCTTGTTGACGATCTTCTGGGGGATGTGAATGAGGAGATAAAGAAGGATAAGGAGGCAGCTGATCTTGAGAGCGTCCCCGAGCATCTGCGGGGGCTGTATCAGTATGAAAGGAATCAGCTTCTGCTTGCCATGGCCGGGAAGAGTGCGGGGCAGGAGGAGCTGCGCCGGCAGCAGAAGGAACTGCAGGATAAGCTGGATGCTTCTGCCGCAAAGGAAAGGGAGGATCTGCAAAGGATAAGGGAGGAAAACGAGACCGCCCTGAAGGTGCGTACCGAAAATGCGCAGCAGCGCGCTTATGAGATCGATGCAGAGTACCAGGAGCAGATGGAGATCCTGGAGGAGCGCCTCGAGGATACCTTCAAGACGTCCCGGGAACGTGATGAAGACGGTCGGATGACGCATGCGGCCGTTGTGGCTGAGGAGCAGATCCGGAAAGAGACCGCAAAGCTTGAGGAGCAGCGTAACGCGAAGCTGGCGCTGCTGGATGAGGAACTGGAAGACTATGTCCGCATGCAGGAGAAGCGGGTCGAAAAGTGGCAGAAGCGGGTTGAGCGCAAGCAGCAGGCCATGAGCGAAGAGATCGCGAAGCTGACCATTGCCATCGAACAGAGCGGAAAATACGGAAACTGCAGCGAAGAGGAGCTGGAAGCGGAGTGGGAGAAATTTGACCAATGGCGGGAATACCTGATCGGTACGGGCAAGTACACAGGCATGATCCGTCTGAGTTTTGACCAGTGGAAGGAGAAGCTGCAGGCGGACACCCGGAAGTTTCAGGAAGAAACCGAGGAGCGGATCCGCAGGGAAGAGGAACGCAAACAAAAGATGGAGGAGTACCGGGATGTTACGGAAGACATCCGGGAACTGGAGGAAGGCGAGCTTTCCACGCTTACGGATGAGCGTGTCAACGGCGCCGAGACCCTGGAACTCTTAAAGAACCGGAAGAAGTGCGAACAGAACGGCACGTTAAAGACGATGGTCGTCTATTCCGAGGATCTGGAGCTCGAGGAGGAAGCGAAGGAAGAAGAGAGACGGAAGAGACTGATCAAGGAGTCGGATCGTGATCTTCCGGAGGCAACCCGGCGCGTTGAGGAAAATGAGGAAAGGCTGGCGGAATGCAAGAAGAAGCAGGAGGCCGCCCAGAAGAAGCTGAAGGAGCTGGAGGCGGAGAAAACGAAGATCGCGGGCCTGCCGGCGGATTCGGAGGAAAACGCGGAACGGCTCGAACAGCTGACCGGCATGGATCAGGACGAGCTCATAGACGATCTCATGAACGATGTGGTGCGTCAGGAGGGTGGCGAGATGGAGCTGATCCTCAAGCACCAGGCGATCCGCCAGGGATCCGTTTCGGAGATCCAAAAGGAATACGACGCGCAGGTCGCCCTTCTGGACGAGCGTGTCGCCTCCAAAAAGCTTGGCGCCAAAGCCGCTGAGGAAAGGAAAAAGAAGCTTAAAGCGGAGCTGCAGGAGCGGGTGCGTGTCCTGGAGGAGCCGGAATTTCTGCTGGCTGAGGAGCTGGAAAGCACGCTGGGAGACAAATATCTGGCGTCAGAGGAGTATGCCGAAAGGCTTCAGGCGTTCCGAAAGAAGCATGAGGAAGAAAAAGCGAGTGCCTTAAAAGTCTACAGGGATGAATACGAACGTGTTCTGCAGAATCTGAAGACTGTCTTTGATCCCAAGGCGGAGCAGAAGGCTGCAGAGAAATATGACCGAGAGACGAAGAAGCTGGAAGCGAAGTACAAGAAGGCGCAGATCGAAAACGAAGATCTTCTGCGTGCCGAGTATGTGGAAAAGCTGAAAGAGATCAACGGGAAAGCCGTTGAAAAGAAAACAGCGAAAAAGAAGGCAGCAGCCGAGCGGGAAGAGAAATTGAGCAGGATCGAGATCGAGATCCTGCAGACCATGGATGAAGTCGAAAAGCTGGGGAAGGAGCGTCAGGATCTTACCCGTGCCGGAGCGAGCCTGCGTACCGTGCGCGCCCAGCTGGAGAGCACCAAGCAGGAATCGGAGGAAAAGCTCAAGAAGATCGAACAGGACCGCAAAAACCGGGTGACGCTCAAGAAACTGGAGGCGGAGCGGAAACAGCAGGCCATACAGGAAGGAACGGCCTGGACAGAGGATGAAGAAGCCCTGAAGGACATGCTGGCGGAATTCATCTATGCCCGGGATACCTGGGAAATGGACGAAGAGAAGAAGCCGGGACTCCGTCTTTGGAATGTTCTGCAGAAAAACCAGAAGCTTCTTACGATGCTGATCGCCAATCCCCAGGGGTTCAAGCAGGTTACGGACGGCTTTATCCAAAAGCTCCCTGTGGAATTCATGGGAATGAAGCCCGAAGAGCTGAGCAGCATCATAGACAATTCCGCCAAGATCGTTCAGGACATGGCACGGGCGCAGATCAAGGAAATGCGCGAGCAGGTCGCGAAACGCAAGAAGGAAAGGGAAAAGCGTGTTGCGGATAAAACGGCCGAAGTGGCTGAGCGCAAGAAAGCCCGCGCAGAGGCGAAAGCCAAACCGAAGCCGGAGGAAGTGAAGAAGGCGCAGGAAGAGGCGAAGAAGCAGCTGGCAGAGTATGAGCAGTATCTGAAGGAGCATCGGGATTTCAGCCCCCTGGAAGAGCTGGAGCGGCTCGAGGAGCTTAAGAAGCAGGCCGGGATCGGGCAGACCGTGCCCGTTAAGCAGGAGGCAAAGAAAGAACAGGCGTCAGGCGGCGGTTTCTTTGGCTTCTTCTCCAACATGTTCAAGACGGAGACGGAAGAAGAACGGCAGGAGCGCGAGGAGAACGAGGCCTGGGAGAAGGAGATCGAAGAGGCCGGTCAGGACGAGTATCTGGAGGATGACAAAAAGCTGGAGTGGATGCCGGACTACATGCTGCTTTGTGCCGCCGTTAACAAGACGCTGAACGAGACCCCGCTTGAGGAGAACACCTATCTTCAGAAGCTCGCGGAGCAGGAAGCCGAGCTGGAAGAGCAGATGCACAAACAGATCCGCGGCCTGAAGAAGATCATGAAGCAGTATGTTCAGGATAATTTCAGCGGAGAAGGCAAGGAAGAGGAGATCGGGCAGGTCGAGTATTACCGCGAGAAGGGGATCAGCAAAGAGGAAAGGGACAGGCGGATCAAAGCCGGAAACGATGAGCTGGATAAGATGATCAACAATGCCCTGGTCGGAGAAGAAGGACAGGGACAGTTTTTGCGAAACATCCTTTCGGATTATCTGAGCGGCTGCAACAATCTGGACCTGCGCAGCATGCTGTCTTCCGCGATCCGGAATGCAAAGCCGGCCAAGCTTTCCAAAGACGCGACGGATGAGGAGAAGCTGAAGGCCGTCTCCAGTTACGTGGGCGGTGCACTGAAGGGTGCGGGACCTTTGCTGCAGAAGACGCTTCAGGGTGTGCCGGAGAGCATGATCCCCAAGGGGCTGGAGGAGGCCATGGAAGACATGAAATCCAATCTGGCACCTATCCCGAAGGAGATCGTGGAGGCCGAGCTTTTGGGGATCGTGCAGCGCTCCGACGGTCAGATCAGACGCATTGCCATTACCAAATCCCTGGGGGCCGCGTCGGTCGGACAGGCGTTCCTTTGCAGGGTTTACATGAAGGACAGCGAAAACTACGGACGTCCCGTGGTGATCAAGCTGCTCCGTCCCGATGTGCGCAACCGCATGATGCGGGAAGAAAAGATCCTGAACAAATGTGCTGCCGATGCGGGCGAGGGTATGCGCAAGACCTTTGAAGGCCAGATGGAGCGTATCCGTGAGGAACTGGATCTGACCATTGAGGCAAAGAACTGTGAACTGGGCATGATCTATGATGATGACCAGAACGACGTGAAAGCCATGAAAGTGAGCCGCGAGGCCAATCCCACCACCAATTCCCTGATGGTGGACCGGGCCGACGGGGACACCGTGGTTGGTGTGCTGAAGTCCTCCAGACAATTGCGTGACGTGCTGCTCAACAGCTTCTATACAAAAAACAAGGACGGAAAGATCGAGATGGAGGGCTCGAATCCCAAGCTGAGCATCCCTCTGGGATCTGACGTGCAGGAGATCAAGGCGCAGCTTTCCAGGCATCTGGACACGCTTCAGAAACAGCAGGGCATGCTCTGTGAAATGGCAAGAAAGTGGGTTGATGAGGCAATCTTCGGAAAAGGCTTCTACCATGGCGACCTGCATGCCGGAAATATCATGATGAGCGACCGCAAGCTGACCATCATCGATTTCGGCAATGCCACCATGCTGGATGAATTTCAGCGCACGCAGGTGACCAAGATGCTGATGGCGGCGGCCGGCGGCAGCGGCAGCGGCTTCATGGACGGCTTTGAGGCACTGCTCAGCGATTCATCGAAGGAATTGCTGAAGACCAAGCGTGCGGAACTGGAAGCGGTCTTTCAGGAAGTCCTGCATCTGGGCGATTTTAATTCCAGCGCCCAGCGCATTGCTGCGGTACTCGTACGTGCCCAGAAGCTGGGCTTTGAGCTGCCTCCCGCGATCTACGGTTTCCAGCAGTGCCAGCTGCGCGTGCAGAATACCATCGAGGATTTCAATAAAGAGATCACGGCGGTACAGGATGCACTGAAAACGCTGGAAGATGTGCAGAAGAACACCCTCTTTGACGTGAAGAAAAAGCACGACAAGATGCTCCACAGCGGCAGTGATTCCGCGCAGTCCCTGCGCATCGCACTGCTTCCGAATGATGAGGAACAGCTGCTTAAGCTGATCCGGGACAAGAGTGAGGGCAGCAGGCTCACGCTGGATAAGGCATTCGGTAACCAGATCGAATTCATCAGCCTCCGTCAGGAACAGACAACGGATGAAGCCCTGGAAGAGGCGCTGTTGAATTATTACGGCGGAGAAGGCGGTGAATACCGCAGCATATGCTGGGATTTCATTTCGCGGGAAAAGTGGACCAAGGTCTTTACGGATAAAAACATTCCGATCAAGACCGGCAACTACGGCATCCGGGAAAAGAATCCGGCCTACGAAAAAGCTGTTGCAAAGCTTTCGGAAAAGGACCGGAAGGAAATCGTGGCAGGGATCCGGGAACTGTATGAAGCCGTTAACGTTAAAGCTGCGCTGAAAGAGCTTCACAAGGCGCAGGACGCGGGGGCCGGGGAAGATGTGCTGGCTCCGTTGGAACAGAAGGTGCTGGAGAAGATCCGGAATGCCAAGGAAAGCTACATGAGCCAACGGGATGCGGCTTATGAAAATGATGTCCTTCTGAATTCCGAGCTTTCGGATATTGAAGATGACTGGGATGAGCTGGACGAAGAGGAACAGAAAGACGAGAAGATCATCAAGCAGTTTGAGGACAGGCGTAAGAAGGCACAGGATAAGAAAAAAGAGGAGATAGCCAAGAGAAAGAAGGAATATGATCCGGATGAACAGCTCAAGGACGTGAAGGAGTCGCTGAAGGATGCCAAGAAACTGGATCAGGCCGCAAATGAGCTGAAAGCCCTGTTTGAAGAGCCGGCTTTCGGTGCGGAGCTCCGGGCTGCTTTTAACGCATACCGTGAAGCGGTGAAGAACAATGCGCCCGAGGATCAGAAAGAAGAGCTGCTGAACAGGTTCCTGGATTGCTACAAGCTTCCTCTCCTGAAGACCATCGTCATAGGCAACGAGAACAGCAGCAGAGAGTATGCCATCGATTACAGCAAGCCGAAGGACTTTGTCGGCGTGATGGGGAACGTGATCGGTGACAAGTGGAAGACCGCCCTGAAGCGTATGAATATCTTTAAGGCGATCAAATACGGTTGGCGCATCCGTGAGGACGAGGCGGGGAAACTGCTGGGGATCAAGGATGTATACAAAGATATCATGGACATCATTTTTGACCGCGAACAGGAACAGGAACAGAAGTAAGCGAAAACAAGGTAAGACAGATCAGGATAAGAAAAAATAAGCAAAGAGAGGCAGGAAAGATCGAAAAATGAAGATAGCTGTATTAAGGGAAGAATACCTGGATTACTTCGCCCATATGGACCCCCTGTTTTTTTTGGAGCGTGCGGCGTTCCCGGATCGTGTGTGCTTTGCGGCGGTGCAGGAAGCCGAGGACGGGGATGAGCCGGCCGGACTGATGCTCTGCCGGGTGATGGAGGAGTGCCTGTGTGTGGAGTGGATCTGCGTGCGGGATGACCTGCGCTGGCAGCAGGTGGGCGGACGCCTGATGGAGCATGCCTACCGGATCGCAGCTGCGGCCGGGAACAAAAAGCTGCTGCTTTACCTGAACGAGGAGTACGGACGGAAGGATATCTGTCCGCAGGAAACGGCATTTCTGGAAGAGTACGATTTTGTGAAGGAAAAGGATCTGCCCGGAGAATGGATCACGGATGTGGGAAGCATGCTCGCGCAGCCTTTTGCGGAGGACGGGGAAGACGTGCTTCCGGAAACGGAGCCTTTCGGAAGCCTCAGGTCCGGAGAACGGACGGAACTGCTTCAGAAGCTGGCCGGGGATGAGAAAGCCGCACTGCTTTATTCGCCGGAAGGAGCGGAGAGGCTGATCGACGGCACGCTCAGCCGCCTGATCCGCCGGGGCGGAAAGATCAGCGGGGTGCTTCTGGTACAGGAATCGGGAGAAAGCCTGTATGTGACCGGGGCTCTGGCAGGAAACAGTACCGAGCTGCAGGCCCTGGCTTTCGGCGCGCTGGCGGAGGCGCGGAAACGATACGGGACGGAAAAGGGGATCCGGATCCTGAAGGACAGTGAGCGGTATACCGCCATGCTGGGCAGCCTGATCCCGGAGGAAGCGGTGAAATGCTCTCTCTATGCCTCGGATGTGGAGAAACATTATAAAGGACAGGAAGGTTTTACGCCCATGGACAGCGTAACGGACATTCTGAGCGTCCTGGTGGGGGCGAAGTAAGCATGGCGGCTGGAACGAAAAGACGGCTGCAGCACTGGCAGTGGATGGCGTTGATCCTGGCGTTCTACGACGCCGTTGTGGTCAATCTGTCCTTTTTTCTGGCCTTATGGCTGCGTTTTGACTGCAATATCCGCAGCATTCCGGAGGACTACGGGCTGGCTTACCTGCATTTCACGCCGATCTACATGGTGGCGGCGCTGCTGATCTTCTGGCGCTGCGGCCTGTATTCGGCCATGTGGCGTTATGCCAGCTTCATGGAGCTGGAGCGGGTGGTGCTGGCCACGGCGCTGAGCTTTGCGGTTCAGATCCTGGGAAGCATTCCTTTTATCATTGAGTCATCGGATGAGTTCTGGCACATGCCCATGTCCTACTACTTCGTGGGCATCATGATACAGTTTCTGATGATCCTGGGGGCGCGTTTTTCCTATCGTTTCCTTTTGCTGGTAAAGGATCACCGGGTCAATTCGGATGTGGATTATCACCCCGTGATGCTGATCGGTGCCGGGGCTGCGGGCCGGGCCATCATCCGCGAGATGAAGCGTTTCGGGCGCGGACACGAGCGCATCTGCTGCATCATCGACGATGATGCGAACAAATGGAAGCGCAATATCGACGGGATCCCCATTGTGGGAGGCCGGGACCGCATCCTGGAATCCGTCGAGCGCTACCATATCGAAAAGATCTATGTGGCCATTCCCTCGGCGGCGGCAGCGGATCTGCAGGAGATCCTGAACGTCTGCAAGGAGACGGACTGCACGCTGAAGCTTTTGCGCGGCATGTACCAGATCGTGGACGAGGACCGGATCTCGGTACGGGATCTGAAAGACGTTTCCATCGAGGATCTGCTCGGGAGGGATCCGATCCGGGTTGAGATGAAGGAGATCTACGATTTCCTAAACGGCCGCGTGATCCTGGTGACCGGCGGAGGCGGCTCCATCGGCAGCGAGCTTTGCAGGCAGATCGCCAAGCACAGTCCGAAGCAGCTGATCATCTTTGACGTATACGAGAACAATGCCTACGAGATCCAGCAGGAGCTGCTGCGGGATCATCCGGAACTGGATCTTAAGGTGGAGATCGGATCGGTACGGGATTCCAGAAGGCTCAGGCAGCTTTTCGAAAACTACCGCCCGCAGGTGGTCTACCATGCGGCGGCCCACAAGCATGTGCCCCTGATGGAGGGAAGCCCGGCGGAGGCCATCAAGAACAACGCCGTCGGGACCTACAAGACGGCTTATGCGGCCATGAAGAGCGGTGTGGAGCGTTTCGTGCTCATCAGCACCGACAAGGCCGTGAACCCGACGAACATCATGGGTGCGAGCAAGCGCCTCTGTGAAATGGTGGTGCAGAGCTTTGATGCCCTGATCAAGGCCGGAAAAGCCGGTGAGCTGAAGGAGCTGTGCAGCCATGCGCCCGCAGGGGAAGCCTGGGAGACGAAGGAGGAGCCGCACACGGAGTTTGTTGCCGTGCGTTTCGGCAATGTGCTGGGCAGCAACGGCAGCGTGGTCCCGCTCTTCAAGGAGCAGATCGCCCAGGGCGGTCCGGTGACCGTGACCCATCCGGACATCATCCGTTATTTCATGACGATACCCGAGGCCGTGAGCCTGGTGCTGCAGGCCGGGACCTATGCGAAGGGGGGCGAGATCTTTGTGCTGGACATGGGAAGTCCGGTAAAGATCGATACCCTGGCCCGCAATCTGATCCGTCTTTCGGGCTTCAAGCCGGATGAAGACATCCGCATCGTCTATACGGGGCTGCGCCCGGGTGAGAAGATGTATGAGGAGAAGCTGATGGAAGAGGAAGGGCTGAAGACTACACCCAACCATCTGATCCATATCGGCAATCCCGTGCCCTTTGACGAGCGTCGCTTCCTGGAACAGCTGGAGGAGCTGATGCACGCCGCATATGACGGCGCGCCCGATCTGCGGGCAAGGGTCGCAAAGATCGTGGATACATATCATTATTCCGAATAGAAGGGAGAAAACGATGGAAACGAGAAAGATCATATTCAGTCCGCCCGACATCACGGAGGAGGAGGTCGAGGAAGTATGCGCCTGCCTTCGTTCGGGCTGGCTTACGACGGGACCGCGGACGAAGGAACTGGAAAAGAGGATAGCGGCTTATCTGGGTGCGCCCCGCGCGGTGTGCCTGAATTCCGCGACGGCGGCGGAGGAGCTGAATTTCCGCATCCTGGGCATCGGAGAGGGTGACGAGGTCCTTGTCCCCGCATATACCTATACCGCTTCGGCGGCGGCAGCGCTGCATGTGGGAGCGACGGTCCGCTTCATCGACAGCCGGAAGGACAGTCCCGAGATCGATTACGATGCGCTTGAAGAGGCCATCGGCCCCCGGACGAAGGCAGTCGTGCCCGTGGACCTGGGCGGAGTACCCTGCGATTACGATCGCATCCGGAAGATCGTGGAGAGCAGGAGGGAGCTCTTTACCCCCGGGGGGAACACGGAACTCGGACAGAGGATCCAGAAGGCCATCGGACGGGTGATCATCGTATCGGACAGCGCCCATTCCTTTGGGGCACAGCGGGGCGGGATCAAGGCCGGCATGCTGGCGGACTTCTCCTCCTTTTCCTTTCATGCGGTAAAGAACCTGACCACCGCGGAGGGCGGGGCTTCGGTCTGGCGCTCCATCCCGGGCATCGATGACGAAGAGCTGTACCATCGCTACCAGCTCCTGAGCCTGCACGGACAGGACAAGGATGCACTGGCCAAGACCCGGCTGGGAAGCTGGGAATACGACATCATCGAGCCGCTCTACAAGTGCAATCTGACGGATGTGGCGGCAGCGATCGGCCTGGTGCAGCTGAAGCGCTATCCGCAGCTTCTGGCACGCCGGAAAGAGATCATTGCCCGTTACGACGAGGTCTGCGACAGGCATGGAGTCGGTCATCTGATCCACTACACGGATGAGTACAGCTCCAGCGGTCATCTGCATCTGAGCTTCATTCCCTGGGCGGATGACGCGCGCAGGCGTGAGATGATCACTTCGATGGCGGAACGCGGCGTACCCTGCAACGTGCATTACAAGCCGCTTCCGATGATGACGGCATACAAAAACCTGGGCTTTGACATCAAGGATTACCCGAACGCATACGCCCATTACGCGCACGAACTCACGCTGCCGCTTCACACAAAGCTTTCCGAAGAGGATGTGGATTTCATCTGCGCAAACTATGAGGAAGTGTTAGAGCAGTTTAAGCCGTAAACTGCGGGCCGAAGCGGAGAAGGTACAGACAGGCGGTCTGTACCGGTTCGTGACGGCTTCCGGAAAAGGGAGGAATATATGGAACTGAAGAGAGTAGGTCTTTCGGAGGATGAGCGCATCCTCGTGAGAGGAAGAACGGTGGCATCCCGCAATCCGGCGGTGCTTTTGTGGGGCGGCAGTTCCGTGGATCTCACGGTGCGCTGCAGCGAGCTCTGGGTGGAGCTGGCCGGGCCTTTTGCGATACGCGAGGTCTGGATCGCCATCGAGATCAACGGCGAGATCATGGCCAGACAGATGGTAAGCCCGGAACGCAGCCGGATCTGCATCTTCCGCGGAAAGAGCACGGCACGGCCCAGCCGCGTCCGCATCATCAAGGAAGCACAGGCGATGAACGACGAAACGGAGCATCGTCTGGAGGTTTATGCCTTTTATCTGGACGGAGAAGTCCTGGAGACGGCTCCGAAGAAGCGCAGGATCGAGTTCATCGGCGATTCCATCAACAGCGGAGAGGGCGCAAGGGGTGCGGTAGAAGAGGATGAATGGATCCCCCTGTATTTTTCGCACACCCATGCTTATCCCTACATGGTCGCGAAAGAGCTCGATGCGGATTACCGCGTGGTCAGCCAGGGCGGCTGGGGGCTTTATGTTTCCTGGGATAACCGCAGGCAGTGCAATATCCCGCGGATCTATCGGGAGATCTGCTCGGTAACGGTCCCGGATTTCGCGGTGGCGGGCCTGCACGAAGCAAATGATTTTGCGGCCTGGCAGCCGGATGTGATCGTCGTGAACCTGGGGACCAACGATAACGGTGCCTTTCATAACGTGCCCTTTGTCGATCCGGAGAGCGGGGAAAGCTTCAAGATGCACATGAGCGGCGAGCATTTCGAAAACGGCAATTTCATCCCGGGAACGGATTACGAGCCGGAGGATCTGAAGAAGGTGAGCGATGCCGCGACGGCTTTCCTTGCGACTTTGCGGGAATGCAATCCGAAAGCCCACATCATCTGGGCCTTCGGCATACTCGGAAGCGACCTGGCTCCGGCCATTCAGGCGGGGATCGAAGAATACAAAAAGCAGAGCGGGGACGGGCGGGTGGAATTCCTGCCCATTCCGGATACCACGCCGGAGACCGTGGGAAGCTGCGGGCATCCGGGCGTGAAGGCACACCGCCTGGCGGCGGAGGTGATCGCGGCGCGCATTGCGGAGATTTGTCAATGAAGCGTGTGGCTGTCCTGGTACAAAGTCTGAATAACGGCGGTGCGGAGCGCATGGCAGCGAATCTTTCGCTGGAGCTCGCCCGCCATTACCGTGTGTATCTGATCGTCTTTGACGCGGAACGCATCATTTATCCGTACGGCGGCAGGCTCATCGACCTGAAAGTACCACCGCTGGCAGAGGGCAGCGCGGCCAGGCGTGTCATGAACACGCTGACGCGTGTGCGGCGCCTGCGCTACATCAAAAAGAAGCTGGGGATCGATGTGACGATCAGTCACATGGAAGGGGCCAATCTGGTCAATATCCTGTCCCGCATGAACGACCGCATCCTCTGCGTCTATCACAGCATGCCGTCCATGTGCGAAAGCGGAAGCTTCGCGAACAGGCTTCTGCACCGTTTTATCGGAAACGGGGCAGACAGCTATCTCACGGTCTCAAAGCTGGCGGAAGCGGACATGCACGAGAGCTTCGGCGTGGACGATAAAAAGCTTTCCTGCATTTACAATTTCTGCGATCTGGAAAAGATCCGCAGCTGGAAGGAAAAGGAGCTGCCGAAAGAGGCACAGGCTTTTTATGCGGCCCATCCACACATGATCATCAGCGTGGGGAGGCTTACGCACATGAAAGCGCACGACCGCCTGCTCCGCATGCTTAGTGTTCTGCGAAAGGATGACCCTGAAGCGGGGCTTGTGGTCCTCGGCGAAGGGGAGGAGAGGGAAGCGCTTCAAAAGCTGGCGGACGAGCTCGGCCTGGCTTCGCATTTTTATCTGCCCGGGGAAGTGGAAAACCCCTTCCCTTATCTGAAACGGGCGCGTGTCTTTGCGCTGATCTCGGATTTCGAGGGGCTGCCCATGGTCTTGATCGAGGCGGCAGCCTGCGCCCTGCCCATCGTCAGCGTCGACATCCCCTCCGGCCCGCGTGAGATCCTCGCGCCGAATACGGACCAGCGGGAAAGGACGAAGGAGACCGTGGAGTGCTCCTGCGGCCTGCTCTGCCCGCCCTGTGCCGATGAGGAGAGGCGCGGAGAGCTCGGGGAGAAGGAAGCCATGTTTGCGGAAGCGCTGAAGAGGCTTTTGCGGGATGAAGAGCTTCACAAACGTCTGCGTGAGCGCTCTGCGGAGTGCGCACAGCGCTTTTCGGCGGAACGGATCGTTTCGCAATGGCAGGAGATCATAGAACAAAAGAAGTAAGAAACCAATTCAGCGAAAGCTGACACAATAAGGAGGAAAGAGCAATGAAGAGACAAAAAAGATTGTGCGGCATTCTGAGCTGGCTGCTGACACTGGCACTGGTCCTTGGGGACTTTGCACCGGTGTTTACGGTGCGGGCAGAGGATGCGGAGGGCGGCATTGCCGTCTGGAGCGAAGAGCAGGGTGAAGACGGCAGTGTTTCGGGCCCGGAGACCGCTCAGACGGTGTCCGGGACGGATGCGGTTTCGGATGATGAGCTGACGGAGACGGTATCGGATCCCGATGCGGCCGAGCCGGAAGGAGAGGAAGCCGACGAAGGAGCGGAAGGCGAAGCGGAGATACCCGATCCGGATGAGGCGGCCCTGACGGTACGGATCCGCGTAAAGTACGGACAGACCGAAGCCAGAAAAGCGGCTGTTTCGGTCAACGATCTGCGTGCCTCAAAAAGTGTGGCCAAGCTTGCGTATGACTATGACCTGGAAAAGAAGGCCATGCAGCGTGCGGCCGAAGTGGCGTTCTATTTCAGCGAGACGCGGCCGAACGGGGAGAAGTATACGGATATTCTGAAGAAGGAGATCGTGGAAAAGGGCGTTCAGGAACTGCGTTTCCGGGGAAATGACAACGCTGCCGCCGCTGTGGGAAAATGGATGGAAGGCAGCTCCGATCAGCTGATGAAGGATGGCTTCAAATACGTGGCGATCGGTCATGCGGCCCTGGACGGCGAGCATTACTGGGTCATCGAATACACAAATGTGGAAATGAAGGCTTCGGATGCACCCAAGGCCGATGACAGCGAAACGGATGTGGAAATGAACGTGCAGGAGGGGCTGATCACCGGACTGGAGGTGACGCCTTCCGTAGCGGATAACAGCAAGCTGAACATAGAATACAACAAGGAGACGGCGCTTCCGGTCTTCTCCTGCCGCCTGGCCGTCAACGGCCACGAGCCCGCGGGAAAAACGGTGCCGGTAAAAGGCGAAAAGGTTGAATGGAAGCTGGCGGACAAGGACTTTGCAAAGATCAAGGACGGAAAGATCACCGGCCTGGTAGAGCGAGGAGACAGCAAAGTATCGGCGACCGTAAGCCTCTGCGGCCGCAGCAAGGACTTCAACTATAAGCTCCATATCGTGGTACATCCTTCTTCCGTGGTATTTTCGGAAAAAGAGAAGTCGCTGGAAATGGACGAGGAGTACCAGCTCGTCTGGACCGTCCTGCCGGACGATGCGGATGACAAGAGTGTTACCTTCAAGCTGGGCAAGGGAACGGAAAATCTTGCCGTGAGCAAAAAGGGACTGGTCACGGCCATGGGCAACGGCACGGGCGAAGTGATCGTGGAGACGGTCGACGGGAAGAAGACCGACGTGTGCCGGATCAGCGTGAGCACGAACCAGTCGGTGGCCATGCCTGTTCTGGATCCTTCTACCGGCATCATCCGGGAGGGAGAGAGCTTCCGTCTGAGCAGCGATACCCCTCTGGCAACGATACGCTATACCCTGGACGGAAGTGAGCCTTCCGCGGTATCGGGAAATGTTTACAGCGGACCCTTTACGATCACGGAAGACTGCATGCTGAAGGCCGTTGCCTGCAAGGAGCTGTATTTCGGAAAAGAAGGCGAGGAGATCACAAAGAGCTTTCTCACGAGCGCCAAGCTGGAGCAGAAGCTTTATGTCCTGGGCGATAACTGGGGCGATGTGGAAGAGGATGACCGTGAGCAGTGGGGAACATCGGATAAGGTCCCCGCAGGTCTGTGGGTGGCTGCGGCTTCGATTCCGGAGCTTCCCTATACCGGGCAGGCCTATAAGCCCGATCTTTTCCGGGTATACGACCATACCGCTCTTCTGCGTCCCGGCACGGATTATACCATCACCTACAAGAACAACGTGAATGCCGGCAAGGCCATCGCGGTCTTTAAGTTCAAGGGGAACATCCAGGGCAAGCTGAACCGCGAGTTTACCATCACCCCGGCCGCCATCGGGGGCGCGGAAGTGAGCGCATCCGACGGGATCTGGACCGGAAGCGTGATCGTGCCGAAGGTAACGGTGAAATGGAACGGAAAGATCCTGAAGGAAAACGTGGATTATGCCGTAAGCTGTGACAGACAGCTGAAGGACGAGGGTGACTACGAGCTTACGATCACGGGCAAGGGAAATCTGAACGGGAGCGTTACCTGTGCTTACAGCATCATAAAGCAGGCAAGTGTTCTGGACCTTTCCGCGGCGAAGATCGGAAAGATCCCCGATCAGAAATGGATCGCGGAAGGCTATGTGAGCGGCAACCAGCTGAAGGACAAGAAGGGGAACGCCTTTGTTCTTTCCGTAAAGATCGGAAAGCAGGAAGTTCCCGCAGGCGATTACGAGACCGAGATCCTTCACGGGAACGCGGTCGGCACGGCGACCCTCCGGATCAAAGGAAACGGGACAAAGACCGCAGGCTATAAGGATATCAGCTTCAAGATCAAGGGAACGGATATCAGCAAGGCTGTTACGGTGGCAAAGATTGCGGACCAGACCTACACGGGTACTCCGCTCACGCCGGAAGTGACGGTCACCGCCAAGAGCGGCTATCTGATCACGGAAGCGTGCTACAACTGTGTATATTCCAAGAATGTGAAAGCCGGAACCGCGAAAGTAACCATTTACGGCGTGGAGCAGCAGGGCTTCAGCGGAAAGATCAGCAAGAGCTTCCGCATCGTAAAGGCAAACCTGAACGATCTGCAGGCCGCAGGGCGTCTGGAGATCGATTACGACAAAGAGACGGTCTATGTCAAGGGCGGCGAGAAGCCCCTGGTGCTGGTAAGCTACAAGGCCGGCGAGGATCTGGTGGTACTGGAGGAAGGGAAGGATTTCACCCTGAAATGCGGGAATAACAAGAATGTGGCAGCAGCGACGGACAAGAACGCACCCTGGTTCCAGGTCGTCGGAAAGGGAAGCTATTCCGGAAAGAGCAACAAGATCCTCTATTCCATCACGGCCAAAAGCCTGGGGCATGTGACGGCAGTGGTTCCCGATGTGGAGTACAAGGCCGGCAAGCCGACCGTGAAGTGCATGGGCAAGGTGACGGTCACGGATGAGAACGGAAAGAAGCTGAAGATGGGGACGGATCTGGATACGGAGCGCAGCATACTCCGTTATCTGGAGAATACCTATGTAAAGCGCGGCACCGTGGAAAAATGCTATGTAAAGGCCGGTGACCCGGTGGAAAAGAATGACATTGCCCCCGTGGGAACGGCTCTGACGCAGGTGTTTTACTATAAAGAGGGCGGAAATTACTGCGGTACCCTGCGGATCAACCTCAAGGTGGTGGACACGGGCCGGGAGCTTTCCGCGGCGAAGGCAAAGATCGCGAACCAGTTCTATACGGGAGAGGCGGTCACGCTGACGAAGGATCAGATCAATCCCACCATCCGCGGGACGGCGATCCCGAAGGACTGCTATGATATCGTAGCCTATGAGAAGAATACCAAAATCGGAACCGCGAAGGTGACCATCGAAGGCCGGAACGGCTACGGCGGAAGGGCAAGCTTCAGCTTCAAGATCGTGAAGCAGCCTGCCGACAGATGGGTTGCGGGATCCGGAAAGCCGCAGAAGTAAGAACGGAAAAAGAAACAGACTTTTATGCTCCGGTGTGTCGCAGGACGCGCCGGAGCGTTTTGTTTCTGCTGAGGGCAAAGGCCAGGGAAAGTTTCAGAAGGTCAGGGATCACAAAAGGAAAGACGCAGAGCCCCAGGGTGGCGGCGATGCCGATGTGCGTGCCGTCCTCCGTAAGGTAGACGCGCTCGAACCAGACCGTGCCGAAGGCATAGCAGAGCAGGAGCGCGCACAGCATCGAAAGGATGCAGAGCAGGCGCTTGTGAGCGGAGCGGGACGCAGCTTTTTCGAAGCCCCACATGCAGATGGCAGAAAAGAAGAAGCCGATGATGTAGCCGCCGGTGGGACCGAGGAGCGCGGCAAGCCCGCCCTTGAAGCCGGAAAAGACCGGAGCGCCGACGGCTCCGAGCAGGATATAGATCAGGACCGACAGGCTGCCGCGCATGCCGCCGAGCAAAAGGACGGACACGAAGACCGCAAAGGTCTGCATTGTGAACGGGACCGTCGCGGGGATCGTGATCCAGGAGCAGACGCAGATCAGAGCCGTCATAAGAGCAATGTAAGCGAGATCATAGACCGTCAGGGTCTTTTTTTGTTTATCCATGATGCACTTCCTTTTTTTGTTTTGCATCATAGCAGACACGAGACGAAATGTCAACCCTGTTATTGCATAGGTTAACAATTCGTTTTTGCAGGCAGATATGGTCAGTGGCGCACGATTCCGTTGCTAAGCCACTCCATAGGCGTCCAAGTCCTATATTATGCCTGCTGTGGAAAAGGGGCTGGCTAACACAAGAGCCAAATAAGGGGAAAGTGTTAGCTGAAGGAAGCCGCATTGTGGAGGAAAGAGGGTAGCCCGGCTAACACAAGAGCCAAATAAGGGGAAAGTGTTAGCTAAAGAGAGCTGTATTGTGGAGGAAAGAGGATAGCCCGGCTAACACAAGAGTCAAATAAGGGGAAAGTGTTAGCTAAAGAGAGCTGTATTGTGGAGGAAAGAGGGTAGCCCGGCTAACACAAGAGCCAAATAAGGGGAAAGTGTTAGCTAAAGAGAGCTGTATTGTGGAGGAAAGAGGATAGCCCGGCTAACACAAGAGCCAAATAAAGGGGATGGTGTTAGCTCAAGGGAGCAGTCATATGAATGGAAGCCCGGTGTCTTGAAAGTGCAGGGAGGTCGGCGTATAATGGGGGGCATACGGAGGCTTGCTACTATGAATGTATGCTTGTTGAACGATTCTTTCCCGCCGGTCATCGACGGGGTGGCAAATGTGGTGATGAACTACGGCCGCATCATGACGGAGGAGCTGGGCGCGAAGGTCCTGGTGGGGACGCCCCGCTATCCGGACACCGATTACGATCATTATCCTTACCGGGTCGTGGCTTATCCGAGCCTGGATACGACCGGTTTCATCAGCGGCTACCGGACGGGCAATCCGCTGGCCATGCGCGAGATCGCCGAGATGAAGGAGTTTAAGCCCGACATCATCCACTCGCACTGTCCCGCGGCTTCCACGATCATGGCGCGGGTGCTGCAGAACGAGACCGATGCACCGATCGTCTTTACCTATCACACCAAATTCGATGTGGATATCGCCAGGGCCGTTGGGGAGGGCTTTTTGAAGCACGAGACCGTGAAGGCCATGGTCAGCAACATCTCCGCCTGTGATGAGGTGTGGGTGGTGAGCAACGGTGCCGGAGAAAACTTAAAGAACCTGGGTTATACCGGAGAGTTCAAGGTGATGAGCAACGGCGTGGACTTCCCGCAGGGGAGGATGCCGCAGGAGTTCGTGCGGGAGGTGACCGGTGCATACGACCTTCCGGAGGGAGTGCCGGTATTTCTCTTTGTCGGACGTGTGATGAAATACAAGGGGATCCCGATGATCCTTGATGCGATGAAGCTTCTGAGCGATCACGGGCAGGATTTCCGCATGGTCATCATCGGCGGAGGCGCCGATGCCGAAGAGATGCATCAGAAGGTGCGGGATCTGGGGCTTACCCTGGATATCGTGGATGAGAACGGGAAATGCGGCAGCATGCCCGGTTCGGACGGCAGCTGCGGGCGCGTCTTGTTTACGGGACCGGTCAGGGACCGTGACCGTCTGCGTGCGTGGAACACCAGGGCGGATCTGTTCCTCTTCCCTTCGGTATACGATACCAACGGCATCGTGGTGCGGGAAGCGGCGGCCTGCGGGCTGGCCAGCGTGCTGATCAAGGGTTCCTGCGCGGCGGAGGGCATCGAGCATGCGCGCAACGGTTATCTGATCGAGGAAACGGCAGAATCCATGGCGGTCCTTCTGGCCGATGTCTGCACGGATTTCGATAACATGCACAGTGTGGGGCAGCACGCGATGGACGAGATCTATATCTCCTGGGAGACGAGCACCAGGCAGGCTTATGCGCGCTACGGCGAGCTGCTTAAGATGCAGAAGGACGGGACGCTTGTGCGCAGACGGCGCACCGCCTCGGATGTGATGCTCGGAGCGGCCAGCATCGTGGCCGAGGGAACGAGACGCGTCTTCGACATCCCGCGCAACATCTACGGCGGCATGATCGAGAACGTGAACGAGCTGCGTGCGGGCTTTGAGGAGCTGAAGGAAAAGCTGCCGGAAGGCGTGCGTGAGTTCGGTGACGGAGCCGTGGGAAGCATGCGGGAGCTGGGCGAGAATGCCGGAAAGACCGTGCGTGCGGGCATAAAGTTTGTGGAACAGAGCGTGAAGGAAGGCCTGGATCTGAGCATCGGAAGGAGGGACACCCCTGCGATCGAGAAGAAAGAGGCACCCGCGATCGAGAAGAAAGAAGCCTCTGCTTCGGGAAAGAAGGCTGATCCCGAATGAGAAAGAACGACTGGTTTAAGAGAATGAGTTTTTACCAGATCTGGGTGCGCAGCTTCGCAGACGGGAACGGAGACGGGATCGGTGATCTGTACGGCGTGTACGACAGACTGGAATACATAAAAAGCCTGGGAGTGGACGGGATCTGGTTCTCGCCGATCTATCCGTCACCGAATGCGGATTACGGCTATGACATTTCGGATTACCGGGACATCCATCCCGATTTCGGCACGCTGGATCAGTTCAAAAAGGTGCTGAAGAAAGCACACGAGCTGGGACTGAAGGTCATCATGGATCTGGTGGTGAACCACACCTCGGATGAGCATCCCTGGTTCAAGGAAAGCCGGAAGGGCAAAGACAATCCCTACAGCGATTATTATATCTGGCGTGACAAGCCGAACAACTGGTACAGCCTTTTCGAAGGCAGGGCCTGGGAATACGATGCGCAGCGGGGGCAGTATTATCTGCACATCTTCGCAAGGAAACAACCGGATCTGAACATGGACAATCCGAAGGTGCGTGAGGAAGTGAAAGGCATCATGCGCTTCTGGCTGGACATGGGAGTGGACGGCTTCCGTGAGGACGTGATCAATTTCATCTCCAAGAAGGAGGGGCTGCCGGACGGGCTTCCGTTTTTGCCGGCGGTGAACGGCATGCCCTATTACAAGGACGGGCCGCACATCCACGAGTACATGGCGGAATTCCGCAAGGTCTGCGACGAGTACGACTGCTTCCAGCTGGGGGAAGGCCCCATGACCACGGTGCAGAGCGCGCTCCGTTATCTGAGCGGGCCAACGAAGTCGCTGGACATGATGTTCGGTTTCGATCACATGATGGCGGACTGCCTGTACACGGAGTACGTCCACAGGCCGTTTTCCCTGATCAAGCTGAAAAAGGCATTTTCCAAATGGCAGTACGCCCTGCAGGGGAAGGCCTGGAATGCCCTTTATCTGGAGAACCACGATCATCCCAGGGTGATCAGCCGTTACGGAAGCGAACGTTTCCACCGTGAGAGCGGAACGATGCTGGCGGCGTCCTATCTCTTCCAGTGCGGAACGCCCTTCATTTACCAGGGGCAGGAGATCGGCATGACGAACATCCGGCTCTGGAGCATCGACCAGTATGTGGATGTCTCGACCAAGAACAACTTCCACAGCTATCATCTCAAGGATGACATCAAGGACCGTCTGGCGCGCATCCACTTATCCAGCCGCGATTCTTCCCGCACCCCCATGCAGTGGGACGGCACGAAGAACGCCGGCTTTACGAGCGGAAAGCCCTGGTTTTACGTGAATCCGAATTACAAGCGGATCAATGTGGAAGCAGAAGAGGCGGATGAGAACAGCATCCTGAACTTTTACCGGAAATGCCTGGCGCTGAGGAAGAGCTCAAAGACGCTGATCTTCGGAAAGTACCGGGAGTATTTCCCGAAGGATCCGAATGTCTACATGTATGAACGCTCCCGCGGGAACATACGCTATCTGATCGTCTGTTCCTTTACCGGGCTGCCGCTGCGCCTGCGCATTCCGAAAGCCTATGTGGGAAAGAAAGGGAAACTCGTGCTTTGCAATTATCCGCAGGGCCCCCAGACCATGGCGGAGCGTTTCAAGGACCGCATGCGTCAGGAGGTGAGCCTGCTGGCGTGGGAACACGGGATGCTCAGACCTTATGAGGCCAGGGTATACCGTTTCCGCTTCTGAGTAACGGCTCAGCTGTTTCGCCGGACCAGCCGGTAGAGCACGGAGGCCGGAGAGCAGAGGATCAAAGCGATCACGACGCCCATCAGTGCCTGAAGGATCTCGAAGGGGAGCTTCAGGATGGCGTATTCCGGGGTGCGGTAGAAAAAGGCACGCCCTATGGTATAGCCGGTGACCATGATCACGGCGCCGCAGAGCAGGCCGATGACATGGGCACAGTTAACGGCAGCGTGAGGATGCTTTTTCGCAAAGCTCCCGTCGTGAAAGAGCCTGGTCCCGAGCAGCGCGATGACGGCTGCCTGAAGCCCATGCGTGACGAGCGAGACAAGGGCGGAATCCGGGTTGAAAAAGATGTCGCCCAGAAACGAGCCGAAGCCTCCCATGATAAAGGCATAGAGAGGATTGCCGAGCAGAAGGGAGCCGGTACAGATCACGGTGTCGCAAAAATACAGATGCCCACCCGGCACAGGGATGCTGAAGGTGGAAAGAGCGATGGTCAGAGCCATCAGGACAGCGGAAAGCGTGAGCTTCCGGATATGCTGCCGGTCGATATTGTTTTCTGCGGACATGATCGTATCCTCCCCGTTATTCGTATTTCCCGTTATCTTACCACAAAAATGCGGGATCAGACAACGGAAGTAAACCGATAGGTTGGTATGATTATAGCATTTTTATTTGCAGAGTCAAGCAAAAAATAAATCTCAGGAAAAGGAGGAACAAGCCATGAACGCAAAAGAGTTGCGGCCGGAGGATACCGGAAAGCTGGGCTTCGGCCTGATGCGGCTGCCGAGAAAAGGGCTGGGGATCGACGTCGCCCAGACCTCGCAGATGGTGGACCTCTTCCTGGAGGCGGGTTTTACCTACTTTGACACGGCCCATGTTTATCCCGGTTCGGAAGAGGCCATCCGAAAGGCGCTGGTGGAGAGGCATCCCAGGGAGAGCTTCACGCTGGCGACCAAGCTGTTTGCCATGACGGCCCTGAGCGAAAAGGCGGCCAGGCAGCAGTTCACGACCAGTCTGGAACGCACGGGGGCGGGGTACATTGACTATTATCTGCTCCATACGCTGATGGAGAACAATTACCGGAAGTACGAAAAATTCCATCTCTGGGATTTCGTGCAGGAGGAGAAGGAAAAAGGGCGGATACGCCATGTGGGCTTTTCCTTCCATGACGGTCCCGAGCTTCTGGAAAAGATCCTGCAGGCACACCCTGAGGTGGACTTTGTGCAGCTCCAGATCAATTACGCGGACTGGGAGCGGCCTTCGGTCACGTCCCGAGCGAATTACGAGGTGGCCAGAAAGCACGGAAAGCAGATCGTGGTGATGGAGCCGGTAAAGGGCGGGGCGCTTGCAAAACCGCCCAAGGAGATCCAGAAGATGTTCCTTGACTATGCACCGAACCGCTCGTTCGCTTCCTGGGCGATCCGTTTTGTGGCTTCGCTGGAAGGGATACTCACGGTCCTTTCGGGCATGTCCAATGTGGCGCAGATGGAAGACAATCTTTCCTATATGAAGGATTTTCAGCCGCTGAACGAGGAAGAACGGCAGATCATACGGAAGGCGCAGGAGATCCTGGGGCGTTCCGCGACCATTCCCTGCACGGGCTGCGGCTATTGCATGAAAGGCTGCCCGAAGCAGATCCCGATCCCCGAGGTCTTTGCGGCCATGAACCGCCGCCTGGGAGACGGACAGCTGGCGGAGGCTTCGGAGGCCTATGCCGCCATACGGGAAAAGGGGCCGGCGGCGGATGCCTGCGTTGCCTGCGGCCAGTGCGAGAATGTCTGCCCGCAGCACATTCCCGTGATCGAAAAACTGAAGGAGTGCCACGAAGCCCTCTGAAGCTGTTAAGCGGGGACGGTTCCCGTGCCGGTCGGGACCGTCCTTTTTCTTTGCGATCCGGGATACGATTCCGCGGAGCCGGTCTGCGAAGAGGACGGGAGCAGGCTGGTCCGCATTTCGTATACGGTGACGGAGCCGGAAGAGGAACCGCAGAATTATTAGCACTCTCTCTTGACGAGTGCTAATCCAGGTGGTATAGTATGAGCGTAAGAAAAGAACTTACGCTCATTTTTATTTCGGGAGGTGAGGCTTCATGAACATACAGAGATTTACGCAGAATTCCGCACAGGCGGTGAACGACAGCGAAAAGCTGGCAGTGCGCTACGGCAATCAGGAGATCGAGCAGGAGCACCTGCTCTGCGCCCTGTTGCAGCTTCAGGATTCCCTGATCCTCAAGCTGGTGGAAAAGATGGAGATCGAGCCGGAGCATTTCTGCAGACGTGTCTGCCAGGGACTGGAAAAACGCGTGAAGGTTCAGGGCGGCGACCTCCGGATCGGGCAGGATCTGAACAAGGTGCTGATCAGTGCCGAGGACGAAGCCAAAGCCATGGGAGACGATTACATCTCCGTGGAACACCTGATGCTGGCCATGATACGCTACCCGAACCGTGAGATCAAGGCGATCTTCACCGAATACGGCTTCACGAGGGAGCGTTTCCTCGAGGCCCTGCAGCAGGTGAGGGGCAACCAGCGCGTGAGCAGCGACAACCCCGAGGCGACCTATGACACACTGGAAAAATACGGCCAGGATCTGGTGGAGCGGGCGAGAGCCCAGAAGCTGGACCCTGTGATCGGGCGTGATTCGGAGATACGGAACGTGATCCGCATCCTTTCCCGCAAGACCAAGAACAATCCGGTCCTGATCGGGGAACCCGGCGTCGGCAAGACGGCCGTTGTGGAAGGCCTGGCACAGCGCATCGTGCGCGGTGATGTGCCCGGAGGCCTGAAGGATAAAAAGATCTTTGCGCTGGACATGGGCGCGCTGATCGCCGGAGCCAAATACCGCGGCGAATTCGAGGAACGTCTGAAGGCCGTGCTGGAGGAAGTAAAGAGCAGCGAGGGCCGGATCATCCTCTTCATCGATGAGCTGCATACCATTGTGGGGGCCGGAAAGAGCGACGGCGCCATGGATGCCGGCAACATGCTCAAGCCCATGCTGGCGAGAGGCGAGCTGCACTGCATCGGTGCCACGACCCTGGATGAATACCGGAAATACATTGAAAAGGATCCCGCGCTGGAGCGCCGTTTCCAGCCGGTCATGGTGGAAGAACCGTCGGTCGAGGACACGATCTCGATCCTGCGCGGCCTGAAGGAGCGTTACGAGGTCTATCACGGTGTGAAGATCCTGGACAACGCCCTGGTGAGCGCCGCGGTGCTCTCCAACCGCTACATCAGCGACCGTTTCCTGCCGGACAAGGCGATCGACCTGGTGGACGAGGCTTGTGCCCTGATCAAGACCGAGCTCGATACCATGCCCACGGAGCTGGATGAACAGTCCCGCCGCATCATGCAGATGGAGATCGAGGTGGCGGCCCTGAAAAAGGAAGACGACAATCTGAGCCGCGAACGCCTGGAGGATCTTTCCCGGGAACTGGCCGAGGAGAAGGAGTCGTTTGAGGCGGCGAAGGCGCAGTGGGAGAATGAAAAAGCTTCCGTGGACAAGGTGTCGAAGCTGCGGGAACAGATCGAAGCCGTGAACAACGAGATCGTGATCGCGCAGCGGGAAGGAAATTATGAAAAGGCCGGGGAGCTTTCCTACGGCACGCTGCCGGAACTGAAGAAACAGCTGGAGATCGAGGAGGAAACGGCCGGAAAGAAGGAGAACCGTCTCGTGCACGAAAACGTTTCGGAGGACGAGATCGCCCGCATCATCTCCCGCTGGACCGGCATCCCGGTCAGCAAGCTGAACGAGAGCGAGCGCAACAAGACCCTTCATCTTGACGAGGAGCTCCACAAGAGGGTCGTGGGACAGGATGTGGCCGTGACAAAGGTCAGCGAGTCGATCATCCGTTCCAAGGCCGGGATCAAGGATCCCAAGAAGCCGATCGGCAGCTTCCTCTTCCTGGGCCCTACCGGTGTGGGAAAGACGGAACTGGCAAAATCCCTGGCGGATACGCTTTTTGACGATGAAAGCAACATGGTGCGCATCGACATGAGCGAATACATGGAGAAATTCTCCGTATCCAGACTGATCGGAGCGCCTCCCGGATATGTGGGCTACGATGAAGGCGGACAGCTGACAGAGGCAGTGCGCCGCAAGCCGTATTCCGTGGTGCTCTTTGATGAAGTGGAAAAGGCACATCCCGATGTTTTCAACATCCTGCTGCAGGCGCTGGATGACGGCCGGATCACGGATTCCCAGGGGCGTACCGTGGACTTCAAGAACACGATCATGATCATGACCTCCAATATCGGGGCCCAGACGCTCCTTGACGGGATCGACGAGAACGGGAACATCACGCCGGAAGCGGAGGAGGATGCGACCGAGCAGCTGCGGGATCATTTCCGTCCGGAGTTTCTGAACCGTCTGGACGAGATCATCATGTTCAAGCCGCTCACGAAGGAAAACATCGGCGGCATCGTCGGCCTGATCATGAAGGATCTGAACTCCAGGCTCGAGGACCGGGAGCTGCATGTGGAACTGACGCCGGAAGCCGAGAGCTATGTCGTGGAGAACGGCTATGACCCGATCTATGGGGCAAGGCCGCTGAAGCGCTTTATCCAGAAGAGCGTGGAAACGCTGGCCGCGAAACTGATCCTGGGCGGCGAGATCTCCCAGGGCGACACGATACGGATCGAACTGCAAAACGGAGAGCTGAAGGCGGTCAAAGCGTGAAAAGCTTGTGAGAACGAGCGATCCGTGATACGATATCCCTTGCGACGGAAACGCCAATGATCAGGGAAAAGAGGGAACGCTCGGAGTGAGGAGCTTTGCGATAAAAAAGAAAAAAGGGCAGGGACGGAGAGGAGTGCTCCGGCTCTGCCTTTTATTGTGCCTGCTGCTTTGCGGCTGCGGGAAGGGGCGCATCGTGCTGACCACCGGTTTCGGCGAGGACGAGGTCTTCCGCGTGGAGGATGAGCATTGCAGCAGGGCGGAGGTGCTGGTTTATCTGACGAATCTGCATTCCCAGTACGAGAGCGCTTTCGGTAGCGGGATCTGGCAGGCGAAAGCGGGAGATACCGATCTGGAGCAGAGCGTGAAACAGACGGTGCTGGCGAGGCTGGCCAAGATCAAACTGATGAACATCATGGCCGGGCTTCATCAGGTGAGCCTGGACAAGGAAGAGGAACGGAAAGCGGCCGAGGCGGCTTCGGCCTATTACCAGAGCCTGAGCCCGGAGGAGATCGCGGTGATGGACGGGGTGAACGAAGAACAGATCCGCATGATGTACGAGGAATATGCCGTGGCGGATAAGCTCTACCGTGTGCTCACGCAGGATGTGGATACCGAGATCAGTGATGACGAAGCCCGCATCGTGACGCTGCACCAGCTCGTTCTGTATTGCGATTCCCGGACGGAAGAGGCACAGCTGCGGCTGGCGGAGGAGCTTAGGGAGCGCTGCGTGGCGGGAGAGGATTTTGACAGCCTGGCCCATAATTACAGCGAAGCGGAGGATCTGACGCTTCTGCTCGCCAAGGGGCAGGAGGCCCCGCTGATCGAGCAGACCGGCTTTTCGCTCGCGGAAGGAGAGCTGAGCAGCCCGGTCGTTACCGAAAAGGCGGTGTATCTCTTCCGCTGCATCAGCACGCATGACAGGGAACAGACGGAGGAGCGCAAGAAGCTGCTTGCGGAGAAACGGAAGAAGGAAGCCTTTGACGCGCGTTACGACGAATTCGCCGGGAGCCGGGAGTGCCACCTGAACGAGGAACTCTGGAACGGCATCGAACCGGTAACCGGAGAAGGGATCGATACTGCGGATTTCTTTGATGTCTATGAACGCTATTTCGCCCGGTGAGGCACTTCGTTTGTATTGTGGAAAGATCAAAAATGTTGTAAAATCAGCTTAGATACAGCTTGTTATGCTTGACGGGAAGCAGATATCATATGTTCCCCGGCGTAAAGGGCGGCATGGCTTTGGCTGCAGGGATGTCGCCGTCAGGAAAACGGATAAGGAGAGTATGAGTGCATGTGTAAGATAGCGTTCAGCATTCCAAATGAAATATTGTATGATACCAGGCAGAGTGAAGAAGAGGCGCTTCAGTTTGCAAGGAGATTTACTGCCTTGAGTTATTATGTTCACAGGGGCGTATCTCTGGGATACGCGGCGCAGATTGCGGATATGGACAAGGAGTCATTTATCAGATTCCTTGGGGAGAATGGCGTGTCCATCTTCCATTTTGACAATGAAAAGGAGTTCCTGGAGGAACTTGCCAATGCGTAAGGTTTTGGCGAATACGACCCCGCTGATCGCGCTGGCGAACATTGACCGTCTGGAACTCCTGAATAAGCTGTATGGAACTATCATCATTCCGCAGGCAGTCATGGATGAGATCATCCGGGAACCTGCAAGGCAGAAGGTTCACGATGCATCATGGATAAAGGTTGAAATGATCCGGGACCCTTCGCAGAAGGATATATTTCGCGCAAGGCTTCATGCCGGGGAAGTTGAGCTCATGATCCTTGCAAGGGAACAAAAGGCTGACCTTGTGATCATGGATGATGATGCCGCCAAGAAGACGGCTAAATTTCTGGGGCTTAATGTGACCGGGACATTAGGTGTTCTGCTGAAAGCAAAAAGAGAAGGACTTTTGGAAAAGGTGGGCCCGGTCATGAACGAACTGATCAATGATGGACTATTCATCAGTGACACAGTCAAAAGCTATGTGTTGAAGGAAGCCGGGGAATAGAGAAAGAGTACTGTAACAGCAACTGACTGTCGCTTGTGAGGATGAAGGCATCCTTGCGGGCTGCAGTTTTTGTATGTCGGCATGGCCGGATCCTGACAGAATAAAAAGCAGATATTAAAGCATAACTATCAAGAAGGGAGCAACATCATGAAACAAAATCGCATCACAAAAAGGATCATCCCGTGGATCATGACACTGGCCCTGATGGCAGGTGAGCTGCAGCTGCCGCTGCCTGCTTCGGTGGCTAGGGCGGAGGAGCCGGAACCGGCAGCGGAAAAGACCATCACCGGCCTGGGAACGGGAGCGATCACAAATCCGGTTGTACCGTATAGTGCTGGTAATTATTGGAGCGGGAGCAACGTATACTATGGGAAATATGACGGAACCCCCACGAAGTATCGTGTGCTGGATAAGGCTTCCGGTGATTTCGGAGTGAATGGCGGAAGCCTTCTCTTGGACTGTGACAGTATACTTTATGAGGCGGTGTTTGACCAACGCGGCTCTGAATCTTCTGAACCTATTGAATGGGCAAAAAGCAAAGTAAGAACAGGCCTTAACGGGGATAGTTTCCTTGATTTTGCAGGAAATTTCACAGATGCTGAAAAAAAAGCCATAGCAGAGAGCAGTAAGGTAACAGCAGTAGATGGTGATGGTAACGGAGGGACTTCTTTGACACCTCAAGCTGATGATTATGCAGAATTTGATTTTATAAGGATATCCCAGGAAAAAATCTTTCTTCTTGACCAAAAAGAAGTAACAAGACCTTCTTATGGTTATTCCAATACTCCATTTAGAGCAAATAACAGGCTAAAGACTGGAAGAGATGGAGAGAAAAAAGCCTGGTGGTTGCGGAATCACAATAATAGTGACAGTTCACATAGCAAAGCCGGCGTAGTGAATAGAGATGTAGGACAAATCGAATCACGCTCGGCTATAACAATATTTGATGTTGGCGTCAGTCCCGCATTTAATGTCAGCCTTAATTCAGTCCTTTTCTCAACTTTAGTCTCCGGAACCGCGGGTCAACCCGGTGCGGAATACAAGCTGACGCTGAAGGATGAAAACATGGGGATCGCTGTAGCGGAAGGCGAAAGCGTTGTACAGTCGGATACGACCGTCACGATCCCCTATACCATCACCAATGATACGGACAGTGGCATTACAGCTGATCAGGTTTCAGTGCTGATAACGGATAAGGCTTATACCGAGAGTGATGCTTCTGTTCTGCAATATACTGCCCTGACGGTAGAAGAGGGCACTGTGGGAAGCAGCGGGACGGGTACTTTTATGCTGGATACAAGTAAGGTTACGGGAACATGGGGGACGGACTACCATGTCTATCTCCTGGCGGAAGAGGTGAATCTCGGTGATGATATCAAACTGACGGACTACGCGAGCAGCCCCACGGAGCTTACCGATGTAAGCAGTCTGGTTGTTTCGCAGGACAGCGTATCCACATACGGCCAGTTTGAAAACCTGTCCGTGATCAAAGAAGGCGAGAGCACGGGCGATGAAATCCGGGTCGGCGACAGGGTTAAATATTCCTTTGACTATCAGCCGCCTGAGGGAGGTGTGGTATCAAGCTATACCGTTTTCTACAACAAAGGTGACATGAAGTCCACCATGGTCAAGGAATATGGTTTTAATGAGACAGTCATCATTGACGGTAATCTGTTATTCACACCTTTTGATGCAAATTATTACGGTGACTGGAAGGTCTGGAGCATAGTGGTAAACTTTGCCCAATCTCCTGAAAGCATAGGTGAAGGTAACAGTATCACATTTTATGATAAAGCGTACCTGAATGGTTCAAAGAGGTATATGAACCCGGGAGCGGATTATTGTGTGGCCGATCTTTCGGAGCTGTCCTTCACTGTCGAAAAAACAGAGCAGGCAGAAGCTGATCATCAGGGCCCCGATATCGGCACGGGCGGGATCAGCATTGATAAATCGGCCGTAGATATAGCCGACGATGCGGTTGTAAATATCAGCGTGCCCATAACAGATGACAGTGGCATAGCCGAATGGCATATTGCCGTAACGGATGGAAAACATATCAGGATAAGACATGAGTTTCCTGATACTTATGACCCGTTCAGCGAGGCGTATGATGAAGGAAGTCATACCGGAATCACAAGGGCCTATTCAAAAAGTCTTGGAGACTATCAGATACTGTATATTCTGGCATATGACCGCGCAGGAAATGAGACTGCGGTTTACAACAGTGCATTTTCTGCCAGTGAGAATTTTGTGTATAGTGATTATTCTCAGCAGCAGATCGTTGAAAGCTATTTAGAGAACCGTACCAAAGGTACTACGGTGGATCTTAGTACTAAGGCTTACTCTGTTGTCGATGGAAGGGATACCGGTGTGGCACCTGTATTCCGTTTGGATGATTTTTCGAATAACGGCGAACGTTTTGCTTTTGGTGAGGATGTAATTTTGCGTACGCCGATCGAAGGAAGCCTCAGTAAATTTGTGATCGGGTTTGGGATTGAACGCCAGGAAGGGGGGACGTACGTTCTTGAGCACAATGGCCAATATGAACCCATGCTGTTCCAGGCTACCCGTTTCGGATCATGTTTTATAAAATACATTTCGGCAACGGATACGGCAGGACGGAAATCCGCATTGTATAATTCCGCTGAATGTGATAATGCGGCTGCAGCGGGGATAGACGAGAGTAAATACGACAGTGTGTCAGACGCTGATCTGTCTTCCATGAACTGGGTAGTGGGGCTGAAAGATGAGGCGACCGGCATCCTGGCATCAAATGAAGAATTTGAGGCAGGAAGTACGTCGATGAACGTGGCGGAACAGGAAATGTCTTCCTCCAGTGAATCATATAGAAATATAACCGATACATCCGTTCACGGATATGACGAATCGTTCGGGACGGATTATACAGACAGATTCTTCTGGAACATAGAACTGGAGAACTTCGATCATCAGAACAACAATAAGATAAAGGTATGGGTTCCTGTCCCAGGCATGAAAAACGGCAGCAGAGTGCTCATCAGGCATCTTAAGCATAAAGAGAATGCAAATGATGCCAATGATGTTGAATTCTTTAATCCTGTAGTAGAAGACGGACTTGCCTACTTTGAAGTGGATGGGTTCTCCCCCATTCTGGTTTCCTATAATGATGAGGG
>JAILHF010000041.1 GCA_024696005.1 Lachnospiraceae bacterium
GGTCAAAGGAGAGCGACTACGCCAGCCGTCCCAAAGAGATCACAAAGGATCTGTACCAGGTTAAGGAATACTACAGCATGACCTTTGACTTTAAGGGGCATGGCTACAGTGACAGCCCGATGTACGGCCCCTGGAGATATGAGCCCGGAGAAAAGCCGTACAAACCACTGGAGCCCAAAGAAGAAGGCTGGATATTCAAGGGCTGGTATACTTCGGCTACGGATCACAGTGATGCGGCAAAGTTTGATTTTTCGCAGCCGCTCACAGGCAGTGTAGCAGTTTATGCATGGTGGGTGAAGGAACATACAGTGACTTTCCACCTGAATAACGGCAGCAGCGATGATGTGTTCAAAGTGATACTCGTGGAGAACGGCAGCTATGTTGCCGCACCGGAGGAAATACCGCAGAGAAAAGACTATGAGTTCCAGGTATGGTCTTTCAACCCCGAAGCCAGAGAGGGACTCAGCAGAAAGACCATAACAAAGGATACGGACGTCTACGCTCTCTGGAAGGATGTGAGTACCAAATCCGTGTTCTTTGATCTGAACGGCAAAACGGTCAGTGAAGAGCCGGGAATGCTTCATGTAGTGGCCGGGAACAAGGTAAAGGAACCGAAAAAGCCTCAGGCGACGGAGGGCTGGGAGTTCCTTGGCTGGTATAAGGACAGCGGCTGTACGGACGGAAATGAGTTTGATTTTGAAAATGAGCTGATCACGGAAGATACCATCCTGCATGCAAAGTGGTCGGATAAGCTGAAACTCTGGGTCGACGGCACGCAGGTGGATGCTTCGAACTGTGATAACGAAGCTTTCAGCTATGATATCGCCCGGCATGAGCTGACGCTGAAGGATCTTACTTTTTCCAAAACGAATGAGGAGATTCCGTCCGAAACGATACCGGTAACAGCATTAAAAAAGCCGTATGTTGCCTATATCTATGCAGACGGTATGGATATCACGATCAAGGGCAAAGCGCGTATGTCGGGGGAAGAGCTTATCAATGTTGCCGGGATACTCGTTGGCGGAAGCGTGACGCTGGACGGGGATTTTGAGATTTGTGATACCGGCGCTGCGATCTATGCCCGGAATGTGATCATAAACGGCGGGAGCATCAAGGCCGACAGTAAAGCTATAGGCGACGACGATAAATACGGCAATACAAAAATGCCCTACGGTATCTGGGCGGCAAGTTCCATAGAGTTTAACGGCGGTACGACGGATATCGATCTGATTGATGCGGTGGATGGGTATGCCCTGGCAGTACGCGCAGGGGATATCAGTATAAACGACGGGGAAGTTCATCTCAAAGTTCAGGAATATACCGACGCGAAACTGATAAAGAATCACGGAAAAGTGAACAATTCCCTGAATATCCTGGGACCTGCCGGAGTAGCTTTTGACGCAGGAAGACAGTGTTTTGTGGATGCTTACGGCGAGGAGGCTGTGGAGGTACGGCTTGGGAAAGGGGAGAATCCCTGGTGCATCGTTCGCTTTAGCGTAAACGGCATAAGTGCTTCCGCACCTGTATCGCAGAGTGTAAAACGAGGAACGAAAGCAAAGGTACCCGTGGCGCCGTACGCGGCCGGATTTGAATTTTGCGGCTGGTATACTGCTGCCACCTGTAAGGATGAAGAACGCTTCAATTTTGATACCCCCGTCACGGAGGATATCACCCTGTACGCGAAGTGGGAAAAGAGCAGTGAAACAGATCCGGCGGAGCACCCGGAGATCCTTGTGGGCTCGCAATCTCCCCTGGATCCCGTGCCGGTCATCGGCCCCATGACAACGGATCTGTATCTGGTCAAAGGACAGAAGTTCATCATCCCGGACTGCTGGGTGATCAAGAGGGACGACAAGGACAGCAAAAAGATCATCAGCATCAGCAAGAAGGGACAGTTCAAGGCAAAGAAGACCGGCGAGGCAAAGATCTGGTACGGTGACCGCGTCGTCAACGTGCATGTGATGCAGCCTGCGGTCACGAAATCCCTGAAGCTGGAGGCCGGGCAGACGGAAAACAGACAGATCAGCGTAAGCGGCATCGATCCGGTAGCAATGCCCGTGTTCTTTTACAGTGCCAATCCCGAAGTGGCCCGGGTGGATCAGTACGGCAATGTCTATGCATATGCGAAGGGCAGCGTGGTCATCACGGCCTATATCAACGGCAGCGCCTATAAATGCAAGGTGACGGTCACGGAGAATAACGGCACGACAAGGGAACGCAGCATGTACATGGTCAGCGGCTCCACCAGGCCGATCAGGGTAAAGGTCAAAGGGGTAAAGAAGCTGGAATGGACCAGTTCGGATCCGGAGGTTGCGGAGCTGAATGACGCAAAGACGAAAGTGACGACAAAGAAGCCGGGGATGGCGGTCCTTACGGCGAAGGCAGGCTCGGATCCCATGGATACCTATTCCATATATGTTTTCTCCGAGGATAACGGCCTTTACGGGAATTATCTTGAGGGCAGGAACAACAAGTACAGCATGAAAATGAATACCGGCGAAAAGAAGCAGAGTGTGCTGGAAATGAATTATCTGCAGCATTCCGTGCTCTTTAAGAGCAGCAAGCCGGATATTGCCTTCCTGGACGAGTATGGCAATGTGGTCGCCAGGAGGAAAGGAAAGGCGAAGTTCAGTGCCAAGGTGAACGGCAAGACCATCACGATCAATGTGACGGTGGAGTGAGTGCCTGAAAGTACAGTGCATATGGTAATAGATAAACCATTTTCCAAATAAAGGGCGCGAGAGCGCAGAACACGTAAAAAAAGGAGGGAGAAAATGAAAAAACAAACGTTGCGATGGTTGAGCAGGTTCATGAGCCTGATCCTGCTGCTTGTCACGCTGCCTTTGCCGGAACTGAAGGTGTTTGCGGCAGAGGAGCACTATGGGATATGGATCGGGAACAAGGAGTTCACGTCCGAACATACGACGATCAACGGTGATAAAGGGACCGCGACCTATAATCCCAACAGCGGCTTGGTCACTTTTGACAACTTTGAGAATCATGCCGGAGAGTCCCATGAAGGAGCAGATGGAAAGAAATATCTGTTCTATGTCGAGGATACTACGGATGACAGTGATGCCAATTTTGTCGAATTTACCGGAAAAGCGACTTTCAAAAGCTTATGGATGTCGGAATACGGCCTGGGGGCGGAAGCAGAAACGTGGCTTAATATTGCTAGCGGGGCGGATATCACTTTCAAAATGTACAATACCGCGATCGATCTGCCCGAAGGCGCTGTTGATGTTTATGGAAAGCTGACGGTTGATGTTGAACTGGATGGGGACAGTGAGATCAGCGCTGTATACGCATCAACGCTGGAAAATAGTGGAACCGTCGATGTGATGCTGAAAAATAAATCTGCATCCGGCAATACAGGCAGCTGTACCGGAATAAGATGCAAAACTTACCTGTGGAATTACGGCAAGCTGAACTTGATCCAGGATCCCGGCGACGGGCCGGTCAGAAGCGGATTATATGTGGAGGATCGTGACCCGCATTATGCGAAAAATGCTCAAACGATCATGTTGTATGGCGAAACGAATGTACGGGTAAATGGCGAGGACAGTGTCGCGATCGGTGCAAATGAGGATAATGCGCATGGATATGTCGTGATAGGCGGTGAAGTGTTTGCCCAGGGCGGGATGTATGCGTTCATGGTAAAAGCGCTGTCCTGGGATGATTATATGAAGGATTTGCTTTATATCAAAAATCCCGAGGACGGCGTGTTCTCCGCAGACGGGAGGACGATCTTTGACAGCGAGGGAAATGTTGCGACAGCTGTCGAGATCGCAGCGCCTGAGCATTACGGTCTCTGGGTCGGCAGCACGGAAGTGACGGCGGCCAACTGCAAGAATATCCCGGGCATCGAGGGAACGGACGCAAAAGCTTCTTTCGATCCCAATACCTCAACCCTCAAGTTTGAAGGAAACGTGACGGGGGTAGAGAGTCTGCATGACGGTGCCATCATCGAAGCCACCCGTTTCCTGAACATCGAAGGAAATGCCGTGTTGCAGAATGCAAACGCGGAGGACGGCATCCGGCTTAAGGACGACATGACCGGCTCTGTGACCATTTACGGCGATATCGAGCTGAGAGCAAAAAAGAACATGGTTAATGCGCCGAAGAAAGATCTGGTCATTAACGGAAAACTGAAGGCTTTCAATTCGGCGGAAGAGGTGGGGGAAACCGGAGTTTACTGCAAGAGCCTGACGGTGAATAAAGATGCCACACTCGATATTTCGGCTCCGAAGGGGAATTCGACAGGGACGCTCCTGGTAGCCGGAGACATGACGATCGAAGGAGGCAGTGTATCGGTCACGGGCATGGCACTTCTCTATGATATCATCATCTCGGGGAATCTTTCCATGGATCAGGGTAAGCTGGAGGTTTCGAGTACTGCGGCAATGGCGGCAATGTCGGTAAACGGAAAGGCGGAACTGAAAGACAGCGTTGTGAAGGTCATTAATCCGTTTGAGACGGGCGGCGGCGCTCTTCAGGTGTCTAAGCCTGTCTTTGCGGAGAACAGCATCCTCAGGGCAGAGTCGGCGGGGATCGCGCTCACTGCCAAGGACGGCCTGTATCCGAAAAATTCGGAGGTTTATGCCGCCAGCACGACTGATTTCGGCATCGCGTGTAATTTCCTTGAGATGGAGTCCGGAAAGCTCGAAGCTCAGGGCGCTACGCAGGCGATCGATTCCAAGGAAGGCTTTGACTTAAAGGACACCGTGACGATCACGGATCCGGTCGGCGGCAAGATCGTGAACAAGGTGATCGTGGAAGCGGACGGCGCCACGCCGGCCAAGCACGTGATGATCGATGGCGGAACCTATTATAAGCTTTGGGTCGATGCAAAGCAGATCAGCGACAAGAATGCCTCCAACATCACCTTCCCGGGAGGCGGCAGCGCCAGCTACGATCCGACAACAAAGACCCTGACCTTTAACGGTGACGATACGGTACTGATCAACACATATTTCTTTGATTCGGACTTGAATTCCGCCGGCATCTATGCGGAGCAGGATCTGACCATCAAGGGAAAGGTGACGATCAACAGTGCGGAATGGGCGCCGAGGTTTGCGATCTTTGTAAACGGCAATTATATCCTGACCCTTGAGGACGCCGAAGTTGTATGTCCTTATGCCCATAAAGAAGGGGCCGTTGATGTGAGCTCGGGCATGCTCAAGCTTCAAAACAGCAGGCTCGACACGAAGGCTGCTATTTATGCCAAAGAACTTGTTTTGGACAAAGGCTATATTCATGCCGAAGATCAGGGGCAGGTAAAGGCCGGCGTCATAGACGTGTACGGTGACCTCGATCTGCGTTCGGGAAGCATCGAAGTGCTCGAGACCACGGAAGATGTGGCAGGCATTAATGTTTCCAAGAGTTTTGAGATGGATGAAAACGGTACCGTGAAGGTCGAAAAGAACGGAAAAGGATCCTTCGCTTTTTCGGCGCAGGGCGGGCTGGGAATGGAAGGCGGAAGCCTTACGATCAGCGGAAACGGCGCAGGGACTTACGGACTGGACCAGACGGCGGTATGGATGGCAAACGGCGCAGACATCAACATCGAGCTGACGGGAGAGAATGCCATGGCAGCCGATTGCAACTCGGGGACCTTCGAGATCCTTGACGGGCGCTTTACCGCAACTGTTAGCGCAAACGGAAGCAAAGGCGTTACCGCAGATAAGCTGCTGCTGGAGAAAGGGACATTCTCGGTAGAGAGTTATGATCTGGCTTTGGAAACGGAAAAGCTGCAGATGAAGGGCGGAAAACTGAGTGCCCTGAGTACTAAGACGGATGGGCAGGCGATCAAGGTGGCATCCGGAGGTTTTGAGCTTTCGGAAGGCGTGGGGATCGTTGAGCCCGAGGGCGGCGATTTCAATGCGGCCGGAACAACGGTCGTGAACAAGGAAGGAAAGACCGCGTCGAAAGTGGTGCTGTCGGCAGAAAAGAAGTATGATACGGAAGATGCCGTGTGGAACCTCTTCACCACCGCCACCGCAAGCTTCGAGATCGCGGCCCTGAGCAGCACCGGCGAGCGCGAGAATATCAATGCAAAGTCGGCAAAATTCTATGACGCGAAGCTGAACGGAAATACCATTACTGTTGCCTTAAAGAGCGGTGTGAACCGGAAAAAGGCTGCCGCTGCCGCAAATTCCGTTCTGGAATTTGACCTGGGCGAAGGCGGAACGGTGGTATACGTGATGCCCGTGGAGTATAAGAAGCCGATCCTGAAGCTTGCGACTTCTTCCGTGCTGATCAAGGACGGAGCGGATACGCTCGTGAAAACGCAGGTTCTGGCCAAGACCTCGGAAGGTACCTTCCTGCCTTTCCCTCTCTACGGAGCCATCGTCAATTACGGCACCACGGCGGCTAGCGTGGACGGCTACGGTTATGTCCAGTTCCATGCTTCTTCCGCAGGAAAGGGTGCAAAGCTTTCCATCGCGATGGGCGGGTGGGAAAGCCCCATTGAGCTGAAGTTCAATGTCAAGACCACGACGAAGGATGTGCTGAGTTCGGAGATTTCCCAGAAAAAGAAGCTGGTCCTGAACAAGAACATGGCGGGACAGAATTACCAGTCCCAGCTGATGCTGAACGGACAGGCTGTGACGGGAGACAAGGTGGAGGTCACCAAGGGCTCTGAAGTGGCAGGGATCACTTCGGAAGGAAGGCTTTTCATCCAGGCTCAGTCCGAGACAAAGCCGGGGAACTATAACGTGGAAATCAGCCAGAAGGGCGGAAGCGCCAAGCTTAAGTTCAAGGTAAAGGTGAGTGACACGGCACTGGATCAGGCCATCAGCCTGAAGATCGTGCAGAAATATGATGTGGTGACCGGACAGCCCATGGTGCTGACGCCGGTCTGCAAGGATGCGGAGTTCTTTGCCCTCGGCGCCGGCGTGGAATGCGGCAAGAACGTGGCGTATGCGGAAACGGATATCGCGGGAAACATTTACATCGCTTTCGATGATGGAAGCCTGAATGCGAAGAACCTGAACATCGGCGACATGAAGATCACACTGACGAGCGGCAGCAGCAAGGCCGTTGTCAACCTGAAGAACGTGAAGGCAAAGAAGACGACGCCGAAGGTACGGGCAGCCGTGGTGAACATCAGCCCCGATGCAAAGGGTGAAGTGAAGGGCAGTGTCAATCTGCAGTGCGTCTATAAGGATGCCGGCGGAAACCTGAGGGTGATGATCCCCAATACGGTGACGATTGGGACTGCCAAAGGCGGAGAATTCGTTGTCAACGATTACGACCGGACCGAGATCGACGTGAAGTCCCTTTCGGGCAAGAGCGGAAGCGTGAAAGCGACGCTGACTTTCGCGGGTGGTGTGACAAAGGGTGTTACCATAAAGGCAAAAGCGGTAAAGAAAAAATAGGATGTAAAAGGGGGTGGTTATCCGCCCCCTTTATCAGATGTGTCCCCTATTCACAGCTTTTACGATCTGTGATAAAATGATAATCGGTGTATTTTTAATCTCATCAGGAAAGGAGACAAGAATGAGACACGACAGAGCTTTGAGAAGACTGGTCTCGCTGATGCTGGCTTTTCTGCTGGTATTCGGTGAACTGGGCGGAAGCGGGCTGCGGGTATTCGCGCAGGGGGATGAGCCTGAGGAAGAGACGAACGTTTCGGAAGATTCCGGAGCGGGAGAAGCAGCTGTTTCGGAAAAAGAAGGCGGAGAGGAAGAAGCTCTGCCGGCCACGCCTACGGAAGGGGAGGAGGAGCCTGAACCGGATGAAGCAACAAATTATGATCTCTGGGTAGGTGGGATGCGTATCAATTCCGATAATAAGGGTGCGATCCCTCATCTTGAGGGGGACGGTGCAAGCGGAACCTATGATCCTGATACAAAAACCCTTACCCTGGATAAGGTGACGGGTATCAACGGAAGAGTGAAAATGGGGAGTGTCGTCGCTACGATCTATTCGAAGGATGAACTGAATATCCGCGGAAATGCCACGATTAATACCCCGGAAGGGTCGGTGATCTGGCTGGATAACAGTGATGATCCCAAGAATCTGAGTATTCAGGGGAAGTTTACCTTTAACTCTTCTAAAAAAACTGCCGTGTATACCGAAGGCGCAATTACCATCAGCGGAGCGGATACCAGGCTGAGTGTTACGGGAACGGATGCCTGGGGAGTGAGCGGGAAAAGCGGGATCACCATCAACGGCGGTACCATTTATGCGACTGCGTTTTGCCCGATGAGTACGAATGGGGTCTTAGATTTTAAGGCGGGTGAGCTTACGCTGAAGACAAATAGTATCGGATGGTCTTCCGCTTTGTATGTTACCGGGGAAAACAGTGATATCAAGATCGGAAAAGGGTATGAGATCCTTACGCCCGACGGCGGGAGAATCCTGAAGAAAAACGAAGGAACAAAGGATCAGCAGGTTCAGATCGTGGATACGAAAGATGCAGAAGCAAGTGAGGTCTGCATCGGCGCGGAAGCTGAAAAGTATGATCTTTGGGTAGGTGATCTCCGGATCACGGCAAGGAATAAGGATAACATTCCGAATCTGGAAGGCAGCGGAGCAAAAGGGACCTATGATCCGGTAACGAAAACGCTTAATCTCACAAAGGTGAGCGGGATCAGTAATTCTTATCAGGGCAAGGATGCGGCTGGACACAGCTTCAAGAGTCTGATCTATACGGAAGGAGAGTTGAGCATTACCGGTGATGCCGAGCTTTCGAATGAGAACGGTCACGTGATCTATGCAAGCCCCAAAACATCGCCGGCATACAGGAGCCTTTCTCTGACGGGGGATTTTGAGTTCAGCTCCAATTCATCTTCGATATATGCATTAGGCAATGTGCAGATCAACGGAGAAGATACGAAGCTCGTGATGAAAACGGAAGGTACCTACGGCATTTCGGCCAAGGGTGCGGAAGGCATCCGGATCAGTGCAGGAAGTGTAAAGGTCAGCGGCAGCGGCGGGCTCATTGCGGATAACAGCATTGTTTTCGCCGGCGGCACCACCGAGCTGGATGTGAGTAATGAGATGTATACCATAAAGGCGAAAACCATCACCCTGGGAGAGAACATGGGAGTGCTTTCGCCGGAAGGTGCGGCTCCCCGGAAATTTGAAGAGGGAACGGCAAATGAATATATGTCCATAGCAGACGCCGGCGGCAAAAAGGTTAAAAAATGCACCATCGGCCGGGAACCGGAGAAATACGACCTCTGGATCGGCGACAAGCAGGTCACTTCCGCGAATATGGAAGCACTTCCCAATCTGCAGGGCGGGACAGGTACTTACGATCCGGAGAAGAAGATCCTTGTGCTGAATAATGTGACGGAGATCAAGGGAAGCCATAATAACGCTCTGATCGCAACGGAAATGAGCACGGATATCACCATCAGGGGGAAGGCCGTGCTGAACAACAATGGGGGCAGTGTGGTCTACACGCCGGGAAATGTTACGCTGGAGGGGAATATGGACTTTACCTCCGGAAAGAATGCTGCAGTGGACTGTTCCAAGCTGACCCTTAAAGGTGATCTGAAAGCAAAGGCAAATGAAAACGAGCGATATGCCCTTCATGTTTCTTCGGACCTGATCATGTCGGAAGGTACGGTCAAGCTGGAAGGACAGAACGGTATCTGGTCTGCCGGGAATATCAAGATCAACGGCGGCGACTTAAGCATCGACGTGGCGGGAATGGCAGTATCTCTGACAGAGACCAAGGATATCACTCTTTCGGGCGGACTGGCTTATCTGGAGCCCGTGGGGGCGCATGTCGGCCAGAATCCGGAGAATGTCTACATGAAGACGATCCTGGATGGCGATGAAAAGCCCGCAAAGAAGGTACATGTCGGAAACAAAGAGGGAAGTCCGCTTGCGGTTACCCAGAAGAGCATCATGTACGGGGATACGCTCCCCGCACCGGAGTATGCGAAACCCGCTGAGGGCGGTACGGAAGTGCTCAGCTACAGCGGTGTGCTGAAAAAAGACAGCAGCGCCTACGGACCGACGGAAGAGCCGCCGAAGTATCCCGGTGACTATACGGTGATGGTATGCTATACGGTGGACGGAAAAGATTATGTCGGAACGGCTTCTTTCAGTATCTTCAAGAGAAATGTTGTCGCAAAGCTGAAGGCGGTGGACAGACCCTACCGGGAAGGGGACAGCCATGTGGATCTTGAGGTGGTCGAACTCCAGGGAGTGCTGGACGGCGATTCGGTATTCATCGACCTGAGCGAAGCCACCGGTGATATCGGGGGTGTTGATGCCGGAGAGAATATCCCCGTCTATGTGAGCGGAGTGAAATTAAGCGGTGCCGATCGTTTCCATTACGAAATGAATCCGATCATGGATGTAAAGGTCAATATCGAAAAGGCAGAGTGGACGGCCACGGAGACCAGCTATCTCATCAAGGAAACAGAGATCGGCCATCCCGTGACCTGGACGCCGGACAGTAACTTTCTGGCAGCGGGCGGAAAACTGGATGCGGTGGAAGCGGATGCTGCGAGAAACCAGCTCGACGGAAGCGCCGTGATCGATTCCGGCAAACTGAAGTTTACGATCAAGGCCGGCACGGAGCTCGGGTCCGTTGATACGCTTTTGAAGATCAGCATCAAGGATGCAAAGAACTACAAGGATTATACCCTGGAACTGAAGATCGTCGGCGATCACAAGCATACGGAAGAGTATCTTAAGCATGTGGACGAGGTTCCGGCGGGCTGCGAGACGGATGGCTGCAAAGAGCATTATGTCTGTGTGCTCTGCGGAAGACTGTTTACGAAGAGCGGAAGCACGTTTACGGAAGTGCTGCTTTCCGATCTGCGGATCGCGCCTATCGGCCATGACTGGGGGGAGTGGGTTATCGTGAAATATCCCACGGAAACCGAAGACGGACTGGAGAGAAGACAGTGCAAGCGCGATCCTTCCCACATCGAGGAGCGGGTGATCCCTGCGGGAACGGATGTTCCCAAACCGGAGATCGGCCTGGATATCCGCATTGTTGACGCAGCCGTGTACAAGGATGCGGACGGACGCGATACGACTGTCTACACCGGAAGTGCCATCAAGCCTGCCGTGGTGGTAAAGAACAACGGCAAGCTTTTGACGGAAGGCGTGGATTACAAGCTGAGCTACAAGAAGAACACCAAGCCCGGAACCGCGCTGGTCGTGGTCAGCGGCAAGGGCAGCTATACCAAGAAGGCCGAGCTTCCCTTCGTCATCACCAAGAAGAACATTGCGGATGTTGATGTGCTGGTCGGCGATCTGACGGTGGAAATCGGCAAGGCAGCGGCACCCAGCCTGGTCTATAACGGTGTGCTGCTGAAGGCCAAGAAGGATTATACCGTTTCCGCAAGCGGAACGACGCTGACCATCACCGGAAAGGGCAACTTCGAAGGAACCAGGACGGAAACCGTGATCGAGCAGGCAGCGGATGCTTATAAGGCATCGGCCATCAAGGTAGAGCTGGGCAAGAACATCACCAAGGTCTACAACGGCATGCCGCAGACACTTAGCGCCGAAGAGCTCAAGGTTACCGATGCCTCCGGTGCGGTGCTTGTAAACGGAACGGATTATGTGGTCGGTTATTCCGCGAATGTCAATGCCGGAGCCGTAAAGGTAACGGTGAGCGGCAAGGGCGGACACAGCGGAAAGGTTTCGAAGGTCTTCAAGATCCTGCCCGACAAGGATGCCGTCATCACGGTCGAAGGGCTCCTGGCAAGCTATCCTTATCACAAGACCGGCGTAAAACCGGCCCTTGTTGTCAAGGCAGGCGGCAAGCTCCTTACGGAAGGACGCGATTACAAGGTAACTTATTCCGCAAACAAGAAGATGGGCACGGGCAAGTTCCAGCTGAGCTTCCTCGGCAATTACAAGGGCGCGAAGTACAGCGGGACCACGAGCTTCACGATCGAAAAAGCTAAGCCCATGGCAGCAAACATCAATGTGATCACGGGCGACATGGCATTCGGCAAGCCCGGCAAGTACCAGCCGAAGGTATGGGTGATCGCGGACGGCAGGCTTGTAAAGAACAGCGACCTGAACGTGACGTATTCGGAGAGCGGAAAGCTCACGGAAGCCAAAAACGGACTGAGCATCAAGGTGAGCGGCAAGGGCAGCTATGAATTCGTCGAGAAGATCGTAAGCTACGATGTGCGCAGCACGAAGGATGTCGATGTGAACAAGGCCAAGGTTTCGCTGACGAAGGGCGGCAAGGGTGTGAAGAAGGTGGAATACACCGGACGTGAGATCACCTTCTCGGCTCTTTTCAGCGACGAGCCTCAGATCACGGTCAAGATCGGCAAAACGGTCCTGACCGGAGCGGAAGTGGAGCAGAAGTTCGACATCTACTATGCGGATAACCTGGAAAAGGGCAAGGCAACGATCGTGCTGAAGGCGAAAGCCGGTTCCGGATATGTGGGAGCCTGCGCGGGAAGCTTCAACATCGTGAGCGAGCCCATCAACAGAAAGAATTAAGGAGAAAGCATGAAGGATTATTCTTATACACCACAGGGAGTCTGCTCCGTCAATATCAGCTTTTCGCTGGATGACGAGAAGCGGATCCACAACCTGGCGTTTACCAGGGGGTGTAACGGCAACCTCAAGGCGATCGGAAAGCTCTGCGAAGGCAAGGATGCGGGCGAGATCGCAGCGCTGCTGGAGGGAAATGATTGTGCCGGGAAGGGAACTTCCTGTGCCGATCAGCTCTCGAAGGCACTGAAGCAGGCACTGGCCGGATGAGGAGACACGTCCGGCGGTCATCCGGCCGCCGGGCGGCAGGTCCCTCTTCAGAAAAGCTCTGTGAAAAAAGAAAAATTATGGAAGAAACAGGGATATTGTGTTATAATATCCCTGTTTTGGTGTCGGGAGAAACGCGGCACCGGTAAGATCGTCAAAAAAACAACACAAAAAGGAGAAGCAAAATGAATCTTTCACCTCTTCAGAAAGTAAGATACGAGTACAGTCCCAAGCTCCCCGGGATGCTCAGGGGCGGCATTGCCGAGATCTGCGTCAAGGACGGCGCAGCTACCGAGAGCGTAGCCGATCAGGACAAGATCAAGGCACTGTTCCCCAACACTTACGGGAAGAACGAGATCACCTTCCAGAAGGGCGCAAACACTTCCGCAGCAAAGAAGCAGGTCGTGGGCGTGATCCTTTCCGGCGGACAGGCACCCGGCGGACACAATGTGGTCTGCGGTCTGTACGATGCCATCAAGGCTACCGACAAGAACAATGTGCTGCTTGGTTTCAAGGGCGGCCCCAGCGGACTGATCGATGACGACTTCATCGAGTTTACCGACGAGTATATCAACCAGTATCGCAACACCGGCGGTTTCGACATCATCGGTTCCGGCCGTACCAAGCTGGAGACCGAGGAGCAGTTCAAGATCGTGACCGAGGTGGCGAAGAAGCACGGTCTTACCGCCATCGTGATCATCGGCGGCGACGATTCCAATACCAACGCGGCAGTGCTGGCCGAGTACATGGCTGCACACAATACCGGCGTGCAGGTCATCGGCTGCCCGAAGACCATCGACGGCGACCTGAAGAACGAAGACATCGAAGCATCCTTCGGTTTCGATACCGCTACCAAGACCTATTCCGAGCTGATCGGCAATATCGAGAGAGATGCCAACTCCGCAAAGAAGTACTGGCACTTCATCAAGGTGATGGGCCGCAGTGCTTCCCATGTTGCACTGGAGTGCGCACTGGAGACGCAGCCCAACATCTGCCTGATCGGTGAGGAAGTGGCTGCCAAGAAGATGTCCCTTTCCGCAATTGCCGATTACATCGCGGATTCCGTTGAAAAGAGAGGCAATAACGGCGAGAACTTCGGTGTGGCCATCATCCCCGAGGGCATCGTGGAATTCGTTCCCGAGTTCTCCAAGCTGATCGCCGAGATCAACGAGCTTCTGGCCGGCAAGAAGACCGAGGAGTTCAATGCGCTTCCTTCCTGGGATGCGAAGTATGAGTTCATCAAGAAGGGACTTTCCGCGGAATCCTTCAAGGTATTCGAGATCCTGCCCCAGTTCGTGCAGCAGCAGCTCTTCCTGGAGCGCGATCCTCACGGCAACGTGCAGGTATCCCTGATCGAGTCCGAGAAGCTCTTCTCCGAAATGGTCAAGGAGAAGCTGGCTGGCCGCAAGGCAGCCGGAACCTACAAGGGCAAGTTCGCTGCACAGCATCATTTCTTCGGTTACGAAGGCCGCTGCGCATTCCCGTCCAACTTTGACGCGGATTACTGCTACTCCCTGGGTTACAATGCATTCATGCTGATCCAGTACGGCTATACCGGATATCTTTCCAAGGTGTCCAACCTGTCCAAGCCCGCGGAAGAGTGGGTGGCAGGCGGCATGCCGATCACCAAGATGATGAACATGGAGAGACGTAACGGTGAGGACAAGCCCGTTATCCGCAAGGCTCTGGTAGAGCTGGACGGTGCTCCGTTCAAGTATTTTGAAGCACACCGTGCCGAGTGGGCCGAGAAGACTTCCTTCACCTATCCGGGTGCGATCCAGTACTTCGGGCCTTCCGAGGTCTGCGACCTGACCACCAGGACTCTGGCTCTGGAGAAGGGCTGAGCGATAAACTGAAATAGCTGCTCAGCGACTATAAGCAATAGCTGTAAAGTAAAAAGTGGCTCAGACGGATATAAGAAACCGGGCGCATTTTCGCACCCAGAGCTTATATCCCCTGAGCTGCCTTTTTATGTTCCCATTTTATGCCCTGTTTTCTGTCACTATTTCTGCCACTATTTCTGCCACTATTTCTGCCCCGGCTAACACAAGAGCGAAAAGGAAGTGATGTGTTAGCCGAAGAGAGCTGTTTTGTGAAGGAAAAAGGATACCCCGGCTAACACAAGAGCCGAAAAAGAAGGGGTGTGTTAGCCGAAGAGAGCGGTAATGTGAGGAGAAGAGGGGAAGCTGGCTAACACAAGAGTCGAAATGGCGGGGAAGTGTTAGCCGTGGGCGTGCACGACTTAGTTAACATAATTCTTGTAATCTGCTTTGCAATGCGTTATATTATACTAGGTGTGTAATATCGGTTTCCCTTTTGAATAAGGGAGCACCCGGAGTACTTTTTCAGATTTGCTGGCAGAGGAATTGTAATGGATTTTCAGGGATTAGTCAGTGCATTTTCCGGACCGACCTGCATCGTGGCTGTCGAGAAAACCGACGACGGCAGTTACGGTGATATCCGGCTGGCTGCAGTAAACGCGGAATTTCTTGAGAAAATTGAGCACCCCGCTTTTCCTGTGGGGAATGAAACGGAACGCAGGGAGTCCAATCCCTTTTCTCCCGGCGCCGTATATGAGGAATATCTGCCGAAGGATCTTGTGTTCGAAGATCTGTGCTTTCGCGCGGCTGTCCTGAAAACGCCCATCCATACCGGTGTTCATCTGAACAAGCTGGGAGGATGGTTTAATCTGCATCTGACCCCTCTGAACATCGAAGAAGGAAAGATCTGCCATTGTGCCTATTCCATGAAGGCCTGCGATGTTTCCGAGATCGACCTGGCAAGCGGGGAAATAAAAGGCAAGTCGGAAGGGACCGCGGAAGATGTGCTGCGTACCTGCATCCGTCTTCGCGGCACGGATGATTTCCAGAAGACCATGGATGAAGTGATCGGCGACATCCGCGAGATCTGCGGGGCGGAGGTCTGCACGGTCATGCTCATTGATGATGATACGAAAAAGAGTCAGGTTCTCGCCATCAGCATAAAGGGCGGCAGCAAGCTGAGGCGTGTGACCCAGTTCCCGAATTTCTACGATCTGACCCATTCCTGGATCGCCATGATCGGGGAAGGGGACTGCCTGATCATAAAGAACAAAAAAGACATGGAGTATGTCAGCGAGGTGAATCAGCCCTGGCATAAATCCCTTACGGATGCCGGCGTGCAGAGCGTGGTGATGTTCCCGCTTCGCTATAACAACGAGGTCCTCGGCTTTATCTGGTGTACCAATTTTGATACCGCCAATGTCCTTCGCATCAAGGAGACGCTGGAACTGACCACCTTCTTCATATCCGCCGAGATCGCCGGTCAGCAGATGCTGGAAAAGCTGCGCCTGATCAGCTACACGGACAAGCTTACGGGAGTAAAGAACCGTAACGCGATGAATCTGAGGGTGACAGGGATCATAGACGGCACGGGTGCGCTTGAAGAACGCTACGGCGTTCTGTTCGCGGATCTGAACGGCCTGAAGACCGTAAATGATACCATGGGACATACGGCAGGGGATCTGCTTTTGAAAAGGGCGGCGCTTTTGCTGCAGGAACTGTTTGCCGGAGCGGATATCTACCGGGCGGGTGGAGACGAGTTCGTGATCATCCTCTCGGGCTGCGACGTGGAGGAGTTCCAAAAGAAACTGCAGGAACTGAAGGACAGGGCGGATGTCCACAGCGATGTCTGCTTTGCGATGGGAGGCTATTTCTCGGATGACGGCTGCGACATCCGTGATGCCATGCACTATGCGGACGAGGCCATGTACAGGGACAAGGCACTCTTCTATGAAAAACATCCGGAGAGAAAGCAGCGCTAGATCTTGCGCATTTGTCGCCGGGAGGCATTGAATAAAAGCGCGTTGAGAGTTATAATTTGATCAGGCCGGATCGTGTTCCGGTTTGGTCATATTGCTTTTGGAACACACAACAAAGCAACAGGCTTTTTTAGGCATCGGCCAGGGAAGGAGGGTGTGATATGGCAGAAGTAAATGGGATCAGTCCCGTGGCGGGAGGAGCGTCCGCCATCTCGGTAAACAGTTCGTATCAGCCGCGGAGGATACAGGGGGCACCGGATGCCGCCGGCAAAGCGGCGGAAACCACCCAGAAGCAGCGTGAAGAATCGAAGGAAGCTTCCGAGAAACGCAAAGAGCTGCAGGATGTCATTGCCACATCCCGTGACGGTGATACCGTGCAGGCCCGCAAGGAGGCGCTCGAACAGCTGAAAGAAGATGACGAGGTCGGACGTGTCGTATCGAAGGACAGTCTGCTCGCGGCTAAGGAGATGACACCTGCCGAGCAGGAAAAGGCGGCAGAAGAAGCGGCAGAGAAGAGAGCAGCCGAACGTGAAGCGCAGGAAGCGAAAGCGGAAGCGGAACGCGAGGCCAGACAGGAACGCTTCTCGCCCGCAGCGGAGCGGATGGAGCAGCGTGAAGAGGACGCCGAGGAAGAGGAGAAAGCACAGATCTCTTCCTTTAACGGCTATACGGATGCACAGCTGAAGCAGCTCTACATCAAGGGCGACATCTCGAAGCAGGATTACGACAAAGAGATCGAGTCGAGAGAGAGCAGCAAGGAAGAGCAGAGAGCCGACGAAGCGGCTTTCCAGAAGGAAAGTGCCAAAGGGGTCGGAAAGATGAAAGAGAATGAGCGGGATGCGGAGACGATGCGCAACATCGAATCTCCCGATTCCGCGGATGCGCCGGATGCGATGATGCGCGCGCAGATCATGATGACACTGGATGCGAATTCCCCGTTCCAGGAAGGTTCGAACTGAAAACAGCATGAGCAACGAACAGAAGGGCTGCCCGACGGGCAGTCCTTTTTTGACGGAACGGGAACCAACTTGTCACGACGGGCCGTTCTGATGTATAATGGTTGGGATTGTTTGGTATATGGGGGGAGACGGTGCATTGAACAGAAAACGGATCAAGCGTGTCATCTTCGGGATCATTCTGGCGTATCTTGTGCTGATGATCGTTCTTTATGTCACGGAAAGCTTCGGGAGCGCGGAGGAAGGCAGGATCAAGACCATCGGGGATGCGGCCTGGTATCTTTTGGCGACCCTTACCACCGTCGGTTACGGTGACCTGACACCGATCACACCTTTCGGCAAGGTCATAGGCGCGTTGATGATGATCTCCAGCGCCGGTGTGCTCACCTTTCTCCTGGGATTGCTCTTTTCCCTGTTTTTCGGGCGTCTTCTGCCGAGATTTACCCTGTGGTGGCTGAAAAGAAGGACCTGGCATGTATTCTCGAGCCTGAACGAGCAGTCGCTCTTTCTGGCGAAAAAGCTCGCGGCGGACGAGCCCGGCTCTGTCTGTGTTTTCTGCAATGCCTATGAAGGGCTTGCCCGCGAGATCTTCAGCGAAAAGGGAAACTTCGTCATGATCGACGCGGCGGTCGAGCAGGTGGTGCGCAGACAGAGGAAAAGCGCTGCCTGCAATGTTTTCCTTATCGGGGAGAACACCTGGGACAACTATTCGCAGGGAAGCGAATTCCTGAAAGGGACGAAGCGGGAGCGGATCCGGGTCTGCTGCGAGACCGAGCACGCTCCGGAGCATGTTCCCGAGAACATGGTTTTGTTCAACCGGCCGGACAACACGGCCAGAAGCTATTGGATCGACAACCCGCCTGCGGAGGAGGAGCGTGTCTTTGTGCTGATCGGAAGCGGCCGCCTGGCCAGAAGGCTCATGGAGAGAGGGCTGCTGATCAATGTCCTGCCGGACGGGAGACCGCTGGAATACCATCTTTTCGGTGACTGGGAGGATTTCCGCAGGGATCATTACGCCCTGCATAATGCCTTGAGCGTGGATGAGGTCTCGGAGACTTCGGACAGCGTGCTCTTTGAAAAGGAGGCGTGGAACGCCTCGGCCGAGCTGCTGTCTCGTGCCGACCGCATCATCTTCTGCAGCGACGAGGAGGAGGAAAACCTCCGGCTGCTGGATGAGCTTTTCAAGTATTTCCCGACCCGGGCGGCCGTGGATGTGTGTGCGCCGCTGGAGGATGCCAGATGCAGATCCTTCGGAGACGACGGCAGGATCCTGTCGCCGGAGATGGTCCTGAAGGACCGCCTGAACCAGACGGCCATCCTGCTGAACGACCTGTACGGGCAGAAGACCGGCGGCGGCTGCCGTTTCGGCGAGCTTTCGGAGTTTCACCGCCAGTCCAACATCGCGGCTGCGGATCATCTGCCGACGAAGCTCCGCCTTCTGCTGAAGGGGGAAAAAGTGGACGCGATCACGGCAGAAAACTGCAGCAGGGCTTATGAAGCATACCGGGCCCTTTCGCCGGAGCAGAAGGTGGATTGCCGGCGGCTGGAGCATAAGCGCTGGATGCGTTTCCATGTCATGAACAACTGGGAGTACGCGCAGAAGAGAGATAATTCCCGGCGCAGGCACCATCTGCTGGTCCCGTTTGAGGATCTGACGCTGAAAGAGCAGGAGCTGGATGATTCCGCCTGGGAAGTATTGGGCGAGGTGAAGAACGTATGGTAGTGATCGTATTTTCGGCAGCGGTATTCATGGCGCTGATCCTGTATATCGCGCTGGAACAGGACAAGAGGGAGCGCCTTACCGGCATCGCATTTTTTATCGCGACGGCGGGCGGCATCCTGATCTACGGGTTCAGCTATGCCACGGAAGGGCACAGCTTTTTCGAGGATTCTTCGGGCGTGTTCAAGACGCTGGTGGATGTGGGCCGCATGTTTGTGGGCATGAACAATGAACCGGTCTATCGGGCAATGCTGGAGGATGAGGGGCTTTCGGGAGGCGTCTGGAGCCTGCTCTTCTGGGTGACACATTTCCTGGCTTATTATTCGATGGCCAGCGCGGCGATCCTCACACTCGGAAAGGGAGCGGCCAGAAAGCTCCAGTTATGGCTGCTGAACATAAGGGATGTGGATCTGATCTACGGGATCACGGACAATGCCATCGCGCTGGGGCGGCATATCGCTACCGATCCGCATCTCTCTGTGGTCTTTGTCGGACAGGCAACGGCTGCGCAGGAGCTGGCGATACGTCAGATGAAGGCGCTCCTGCTTTCGGATGACATGGCAACGGTGCCGCAGGAGGGCTTTCTGGACTGCATCTCCGTAAAGGAGAAGAAGGGACGTCTGAAGCTTTACGCCATCTCCAAGGAAGGCGAGGCCAATTACAATTATGCCCTGCGCCTGCTCAGGCTTTTGGAGAAGAGAAAGATCCCGGTGAAGAACACTTCGCTGGTCCTTCTGGGCCGGGAAGAGCGGCACGGCAATGTCCTGCAGGCCTACAGCGACCATTACGGCTACGGGGAAGTGCAGGTCTTTGACGGGGCGGAGCTGACCTCGCGCCTGCTGATCCAGAGATATCCTCTCTGCAGCGCGATCGATTTCGATCCGAAGGGAAGAGCGGAACAGAACATGGAAGTGCTGCTGGTGGGCTTCGGCCACAGCGGACAGGAGATCCTTCGCAAGATCGTCGCGAACGGGCAGTTTGAAGGCAGCCGCTTTCATGTGGATGTGTTCGATCCCGAGTACGGAAGGCACGACGGCTTTTACCAGAAGCGCTATGCCGCGATGCTTGAGAATTATGACATCTGTTTTCATGCAAACGGTGGCAGGAGCAGGGAATTCTGCGCCTTTCTGGAGGAACACGCAAAACGTCTGAAGTATATCGTGATTTCCATCGGCGATCTGGGAAAGTGCAGGGAGCTGGCGGAGGAGATCATGGAGCTCATGATCAAGACCGGGCGGAAGCTGCCCGTTTATGCCTGCTGCGATTCAAGCGTGGTACGTTATCATCCGCAGGACGAGAGCGTCACGCACAACCTGCATGACATGGAAACGCTCTTCGGAGCCGACATGGACCGCCAGGCCATGGAGATCAACCATTTTTACCACGATCCGGCCGGTTCGCTGACGGAGCAGTGGCAGGAGGCCGATTACTTCAGCCGCATGAGCTGCAGGGCCAGCGCGGATTTCCTGGGTTCCTATCTGCCGCGTGTCCTGCAGGATGAAACGGAAGAGCCTGACAAGGAGATGCTCGAGAATCTTGCGAAAACGGAACATCTCCGCTGGAATGCCTTCCATTATTCCATGGGCTATTCCTGCATGGAGAAAGAGGAGTGGGATGAGCGGGCAGCCAAATTCCGAGAACAGGAAGAAAAAGGCATCAGCCCCCGCATCCGCATCAGCAAGGACCCCGAAAACCACCGGCATGCCTGCCTGGTGGACTGGGACGAACTGGATGCGCTTTCCAGGAAAGAGAATGCCGTGACCGGTGGCCACGTGGATTACAAGCAGATGGACCGGGATAATGTGGTGACCATGGCCAAGCTGCTTCGGGGGAACGGATCAGACAAGGAGGAAGGGAACGCATGAAGAAAAAATTCAAGGTAACGATCAACGCACCGGTAGTGCTGGGCTTTGCGCTGGCCTGCCTGATAGCCTTTATCCTGGGGCTGGTCTCGGGAGGCTTCCTGACGGATCTGCTTTTCATGACAAAGCGTTCGTCGCTGCTTTCGCCGCTGACCTGGCTGCGTCTGTTCACGCATGTGCTCGGCCACAGCGGATGGGAGCATTTTATCGGGAACATGTCCTATATCCTGCTGCTCGGCCCCATGCTGGAAGAAAAGCACGGCTCGCAGAAGATCATCGAGGTGATCCTGATCACTGCACTTGTGGCTTCGGTGGTCAACAGGATCCTGTTCCCGAACGTGGGGCTCCTCGGGGCGAGCGGCATCGTCTTTGCCTTTATCCTGATGACCTCGTTCACGAGCTTCAAGGAAGGTGAGATCCCGCTTTCCTTCATCCTGGTGGCCGTGATCTTTCTCGGAAAAGAGATCATCGACGGGATCTTCGTCCGCGACAACATCTCGAACCTCTCCCATATCCTCGGAGGCGTTGTGGGTGCGATCGCGGGTTATATCCACAATGTGAAACGAAAGTAGCTGCGAAATCCTCTTGTTTTTCTGAGGGGATATGTATATAATGATGTGAGTTTTGTAAACCGAAAAGGAAATACAGAAAGGAACGGTAATCGGAAATGAGCGAAAGTACAAACAAGAGCGGTGGCTGGCGCGAGAATAAGTGGGTCCGTGCGGCTATCCCGGCATTGCTGCTGCACTGCAGTATCGGTACGGTATACTGCTGGTCCCTGTTCAGCCAGGAGATCGCGGATTATATCGGTTTTTCCAAGGGGGCAACGGAGTGGGCATTCTCCTTCGCGATCTTCTTCCTTGGAATGAGCGCAGCTTTCCTTGGTAATATTGTAGAAAAAGACATTCACAAGTCATCCCTGATCGCAACGATCTGCTTTGCGGCAGGCATGGCTCTGACGGGTTTCTTCATCTGGTTCGGCGGTCAGAACAAAGGAAATGTGCTGGCGCTGATCGGTATCTATGTAAGCTACGGTTTCATCATGGGTGTTGGTCTGGGTACCGGTTATCTGTCGCCGGTCAAGACGCTGATGCTCTGGTTCCAGGACCGCAAGGGTCTGGCAACCGGTCTGGCTGTTGCAGGTTTCGGTGCGGCCAAGGCTATCGCATCCCCGATCATGACCTCCATGCTGAGCGGCCTGGGAGAGGGCGGCATCTACAAGATGTTCCTGATCCTGGCAGTTGTTTACTTCGTGATGATGTTTGTCGGTCACCTGCTTCTGGCGAAGCCGGCAGGCTGGCATGAGCCGCAGGGCAAGGGCGAGAAGCCTTCCATCATAGCTACCCTCAAGACCAAGCCCATCACGAACTACATCGGCATCTGGCTGATGTTCTACATCAACATCACCTGCGGTCTGGCTCTGATCAGCCAGGAGAAGATGATCTTCAAGTGCCTGGGCTTTGCGGGCATCGCAGGCATCCTTTCCACGATCTCGGCAGTATTTAATGCAGGCGGACGTCTGGGCTTCTCGTCCTGGGCAGACACCATGAAGGACCGCAACACGATCTACAAGCTGATCTTTATCCTGTCCATCGCCTTTACCGGTCTGGTAATGCTGACAAGCGGCATCAAGACGGGCTCCGGCAACATGGCTCTGGCCATCCTGGTGCTGGCTCTGGTCTATGTCGTAAACGCAGGCTACGGCGGCGGCTTCTCCAATGTGCCTACCCTGCTTTCCGACCACTACGGCATGGGCAGCATCTCCGCGATCCACGGCATCACGCTTTCCGCATGGGCCTTCGCAGGTCTTACCGGTAACCAGGTTGCCAGCATGATCGTGAAGAATACGGGCAAGGTGGAATACATCTACGAAAAGATCCTTTACACGAAGGAGTCTGCTGCGGCAGCAGGTCTGGATGTGGATGCGCTCCTGGCAAGCCATGACATGATCGAAGTGAACCCCACCGGTTATCAGAACGTGCTGATCTTTACGATCATCCTTTATGTGATCGCACTTCTGGCCTGCCTGATTCTGGTGAAGCCCACCGACAAGGCACTGGAAGCAAAGAAGAAAAAGTAAGCGAAAATGCTTTGGAAAGGCGGCTCCGGAAGGGGCCGCCTTTTTTTGCGCTCCGGGTCCGGATGTGGTAAAATGATGGTGAAGAGGCGGAGTGTTTTTCACAGCCGGAAAAGGAGAATGCATGGAAAAGGACAACAGGCTCTTTGACGGAGAAAGGCTCTACAATTGCCCGAACTGCGGCGGATTGCTGAAAATGATCGCATCCGGCGAGTATGAGTGCACGCGCTGCGGAAGAAAGGAATACGATGACTTCGGCGTGATCAAGAAATATCTGGAGGAGAACGGGCCGCGTTCCAAGGAAAGCATCGTTCTGGATACCGGGGTCAGGCCGGAAGTGGTGGACCAGTTCCTCAGGGAAGAACGTCTCATGGTGTTCAAGACGGCTTTGGAGGAAGGTCAGTTTTTCTGCTCCTCCTGCGGGACACGCATCCTGTTCGGAACCCTCTGTGAGGAATGCCGCAAAAGAAAAGCAAAGGAAAAGGGCGGCGGCGGGGCGGCGGCCGGAGATTCCCGCCACGGACGCATGCACAGCAGACGGAAAAACAGAGAGTAACGGAAACAGACGGCAGATGAAGGTTATTCTTGAAAAAGTTGCAAAGCCCGAAGAGGAAGGGGCTCATATAAGAGCGGTGGAGCTTACGGAGGAAGTGCGGAATGCGGTGGACCTTCTGGAAAACAATTGCCGCAGCATCTCCGTGAGCCGTGTGGGAGAGGAGAAGAGTCCGGGAGAAAGCTACATGCTGGGCACTAACCGGATCTATTATACGGAATCCATTGACAAGCGGACCTACGTATATACGAAAGAAGAGTGTTTCGAAACCCGCTACAGGCTCTACGAGCTGGAGGACATCCTGGGAGTGAATTTCCTGAGGGTTTCCAAATCACTGGTGGTCAACATGCGCAAGATCCGCTCGGTAAAGACGGAGCTGAACGGGAGGATGACCGCCGAACTCCTCAATGGGGAAAAGATCGTGATATCCAGAAGCTATGTCAAGGATCTGAAGAGAAAGCTGGGGGTGTAGATGAAACAGATCAAACTCATATTCAGTCAGACGCTGATGATCTCCACAGCGATCCTCTTCGGCCTGGGGATACAGGCTTTTTGGAATGCGATGTTTCATGGGGATGCGCGGATCGTCTGGGAATGGTATGTCCCCTTTACGATCATCTTTACCGGGTTTTTGTGTTCGGTCCCTTCCCTGATCTTCCTGGAAGAAGGGGAGACGAAAAAGAGTGCTTTTCCCGTAAAGATCGTGCTGCATTTCCTTGTGCTGCTCGGCGTGGTGAGCCTTTGCGGAAGGCTGTTTGGCTGGTATTCCACATGGGAGGCCTATCTTTGGATCCTGCTCATGTATGTCGTGATCTATTTCTTCGTATGGGCGGCAACGTTCTGGCTGATGAAAAAGGATGAGAACAAGATCAACAAAGCGTTGGAAGAGCTGCGGGACGAAGAGTAAAAGCGCGGCATAAGGCCGGATCGGATCGGAAAAGTGCATCTTGGTAGCATGTTTCTGCATGTTGGTCGAGAGGTACTTTTCTTTTTTTGCGCGAAAAATTATGATGAGCATGCAGTGAAAAATACAAAGGAAAGGAAGAAGAGAATGAAGGCGATAAGAGTCAACGGGCTGATCAAAGATTATAAAGAGCACAGAGCGGTGGACGGGATCTCGTTTGAAGTGGAAGAAGGGGAACTCTTTGCATTCCTCGGAGAAAACGGTGCGGGGAAATCCACCACGATCAACATCCTGAGCACCATCCTTCAGAAAACGGGCGGAGAGGCGGAGCTGCTCGGGCACAGGATCGGAGAAGAAGATGATGCGATCCGCAGCCTCATCGGGATCGTGTTTCAGGGCTCCGTTCTGGATGACAAGCTTACGGTAAAGGAAAACATTTATACCCGGGGAGCTTATTACGGGCTTTCCAAAAAGCAGGTCGATGAAAGACTGGCGGGAATCCGGGAAAGCTTCGAACTGGATGAGATCTGGAACAGAAGGTATGAAAATCTTTCGGGCGGGCAGAGAAGAAGGGTGGACATCACGAGAGCGTTGATCCATGATCCGAAGATCCTGTTTCTGGATGAACCCACCACGGGGCTGGATCCCAAATCCCGCAGGATCGTCTGGGACCATATCGATTACCTGCGGCGGGAAAAGCACATGACGATCTTTCTGACCACCCACTACATGGAAGAGACAAGGGATGCGGATCATGTGGTGATCCTGGACAAAGGAAAGGTGATCGCGAGCGGGACGCCCGCGGAACTGAAGACGGCCTATGCGGCATCCCGGCTTGTCTGGTATGTGAAGCGGGATCCGGAAAACGAGGCGCTGCTGTCCGGGACCGAACACAGCTACGATTCCGACCACTATACCGTACGCTTCCGGGACAGCATTACGGAGCTGCTCTATCAATACAGGGACAGGATAAGGGATTACGAAGTGATCAAGGGAAGCATGGATGATGTATTTCTCAATCTGACGGGAAGGGAGATGGCAAACGCATGAAACGATTTATGGGATTAACAAAAAGAAATCTGCTGATCTATTTTAAGGACAAGCCGGCGATCCTGTTTTCGCTTCTTACTTCATTGATCGTGCTGGTTTTGTATCTGCTGTTTTTGAAAGGGACTTTTGAAGACGCGTTCCAGTCGGCCCTGGATAGCGCCGGGGGGATCTCGCAGCTCATAAAGAGCGAGGACGTGAGCCTCTTTGTCAGCATCACGCTTCTGGTCGGAATGATGGGGACGGCGATGATCACCGTACCGTATTCCTGCCTTACGACCATCGTCAAGGACCGTGAGAACCGGATCGATTATGATATCTGCGCGACACCTGTCAGGAGATGGCAGATCATCCTTTCCTACTTTGCCGCGGCAGCAATATCCGCCTGCATCATGACGGGGCTTTTGCTTACCGTGGGGCTGGCGATCCTGGCGGCCGGCGGCGGAATGCTGCCGGAAGCGGCCGATATCCTGAAGGCATACGGGATCGTGATGCTCGGATCCGTTTCGGCTACCGCATTTTTCATGCCTTTCATGCTCTGCTTCAAGACCTCCCAGAGTTCCGGCGCCTTTTTCGGAATGCTCTCGGCGGCCGCGGGCTTTGTGATCGGGGCATTTATCCCCCTCTCGCAGTTTTCGGAAGGGGTACAGACCTTCTGCAACCTCTTCCCCGCAACGCATGTGACCGTGGCTGTCCGGAACGCGCTGATGAGCGGAGTGCTGAACAGCATGGAAAACTCCATCGGCGGTCTGGATCAGGGGCTCTTTCTCAAGTCGATCAAAGAGAGCTTTTCCTTCAGCGCAAGGATGCTCGGCAACGAGCTGAAGATGAGCGAGAGCATCTTCTATGTGCTGGGTCTGACTGTGATCAGCTGCATTGTCATGGTTGTTGCTTACTCAAAAACCTATCGCAGAAAGTAAGGATGCATGTTTCGTTTCCCGGGCTTTGCCCGGGATTTTTTTGTTTGGTATTGACAACTAAGCGATACAGTATTATAATCGGATCAACAAATGAACAGATGTTCATATGTAAAGACAAAACAGGAGGACAAAAAGAATGAAGAAATCGTACAAGATCGAGGTTGACTGCGCAAACTGCGCGAACAAGATGGAAGAGGCTGCAAAGAAGACCGCGGGCGTGAAGGACTGCGTTGTGAATTTCATGGCGCTGAAGATGAACGTGGAATTTGAGGACGGAACGGATCCCAAGGCCGTCATGCAGGAAGTACTGAAGAACTGCAAAAAAGTGGAGGACGACTGCGAGATCTTCCTTTAAGAAGGGATAAGGGAAAGCGGAAAGACGGAGGGGACCGATGAACAGGAAACAGAAAAAGATGCTGGTACGCATCATCATCGCGGCGGTCTTGATGATCGCCCTGCATTTTGCCTACGAGATCTTCGGCGAGCAGAAGGCGGAGGACGGCACGCTGCTCAACGAGGGCGGAATACGGGAGCCGGTATGGTTTCTGCTCTACATGATCCCCTATCTGGTCGTGGGCTATGATATCCTGAAAAAAGCGTTCAAAGGGATCCTGAACCGTCAGGTCTTTGATGAGAATTTCCTGATGGTCGTGGCCACGGTGGGTGCCATCGCGGTGGCCCTCGTGGAACAGAACGGGGATTACACCGAGGCCATCGCCGTCATGCTCTTTTACCAGATCGGGGAACTCTTCCAGAGCTACGCCGTCGGCAAGAGCCGCAGGAACATCTCGGCACTGATGGATATCCGCCCGGATTACGCCAACATCGAGGAGGACGGGAAACTGACCAAGGTCGATCCCGACGAGGTGGAGTGCGGAAGCATCATCGTGGTACAGCCCGGGGAAAAGGTTCCCATCGACGGCATCGTGGAGGAAGGGCGCACCACGCTCAACACCAGTGCGCTGACCGGCGAGAGCCTTCCGAGGGAAGCGCTGCCCGGCGACGAAGTCATCAGCGGCTGCATCAACATGACCGGCGTGATACGCGTGCGGACCACGAAGGAATTCGGGGAATCCACGGTGTCAAAGATCCTGGACCTGGTGGAGAATTCCTCTTCCCGCAAGTCCCGCTCGGAGGATTTCATCTCCCGCTTTGCGCGTTATTATACACCGGCCGTATGCGCAAGTGCCCTGGCGCTGGCGATCCTTCCCCCGCTCTTTCTTCTTGTGACCGGCGGAGCACCGGCCTGGGGAAGCTGGATCTACCGGGCGCTGACCTTTCTCGTGATCAGCTGCCCCTGCGCATTGGTGATCAGCATTCCGCTCACCTTTTTTGCCGGGATCGGCGGTGCGGGGAATGTGGGCATACTCGTAAAGGGCTCCAATTATCTGGAAGCGCTTTCCCGGACGGGAGTCGTGGCCTTTGACAAGACCGGTACCATGACCAAGGGCGTCTTTGAGGTGAACGGCATCCATCATTCGGGCATGGAGAACGATAAACTGCTGGAATACGCGGCGCATGCCGAATGTTTTTCCTCCCATCCGATCGCGAAGAGCATCATCCGCTGTTATCAGGAAGGCATGTCCTGGAAGCTGGACAAGAGCACGGGCGAAGCGGTTCCGGTCCGAAACGACGGCCACAAGATGGTGCACGGCGATCACCGCATCCGCAGGGAACGGGTCAGCAGCGTGGAAGAGATCGGCGGGAACGGCGTGCGTGCCGTGGTCGACGGGCACGAGCTGCTGGTCGGAAATTCGAAGCTTCTGGCAGCGAACGGCATCGAAGCGATGAAATGCCGTTCCGTCGGGACCGTGGTCCATGTGGCGATGGACGGGGAATATGCCGGTCATATCCTGATATCGGATGTGATCAAGCCCACGGCAATGGAGGCGATAAAGGCCCTGAAGCAGGCCGGGGTGCGCCGCAGCGTGATGCTGACCGGAGACGCCAAAACAGTGGCCGACAGCGTGGCGAAGGAACTGGGGATCGGCGAGGTGCGTTCCGAGCTGCTCCCGGCAGACAAGGTCTCGGTGCTCGAGACACTTCTGGCCGAAAAGAAGGGCAAAGAAGTCCTGGCCTTTGTCGGTGACGGGATCAACGATGCGCCGGTGCTTTCCCGGGCGGACATTGGGATCGCAATGGGCGCGCTGGGCTCCGATGCGGCCATAGAAGCGGCGGATGTGGTGCTGATGGATGACGATCCGGCCAAGATCGCAAAGGCGATCCGTGTCGCAAGAAAGTGCATGCGCATCGTATATGAAAACATTTATTTCGCGATCGGGATCAAGCTCCTCTGCCTCGTTTTGGGAGCGTTCGGTATCGCCAACATGTGGATGGCGATCTTTGCGGACGTGGGCGTCATGGTCCTGGCGGTCATAAACGCGATCCGCGCGTTGTTTGTCAAAAAGCTCTGAGAAAGGAGAACATCATGAAAGAAGAGGATATCAGCATCCGTGAGGAGGAACAGCTTTACGAACTGGCGGAGCTTTTCAAGCTTTTTGCGGATAACAGCCGGATCCGCATCCTCTGCTCGCTCTTTTCGAAGGAACTGTGCGTGGAGGAGCTTGCGGAAAAGCTTGAAATGAGCCAGTCCGCCGTTTCGCATCAATTGCGTGTCTTAAAGTCGGGGCGCCTGGTCAAGGGGCGCCGCGAAGGGAAATACATCTATTATTCCCTTGCGGATGATCATGTCGTTTCCATTATCGCCCAGGGAAGAGACCACGTGGAAGAAGAACACGGTTGAGGAACCCATTTGTTTTCTTTGCCGGAATGTGTTATACTTATCCTCGGGAGAAATGGGGGTACGGACATGGAAATAAACAAGAAACGCATTCTGGTCATAGATGATGATCCGCAATATGGCAGGATGGTCCGGGAATGGCTGAAGGATGACTACCTGCTGTCTTTGGCGTCGGGCGGTGAGCAGGCGTTTGAGTGGCTTGCGCAAAACACGCCGGACATGATCCTTCTGGACTACGAAATGCCGGTGATGCCGGGGCCCCAGGTCCTGGAGCGCCTGCGTGACGATGTGCATACCAGGGACATCCCCGTTCTCATCCTTACCGGAAAAAGCGACCGCGAGAGCATCATGCGCATAATCTCTCTCAATCCGACGGATTATCTGCGAAAGACGATCGGAAGGGAAGAGCTGTTGGAGAAGGTGGCCGCTGCGTTTCGGAAAAACCGGAAATGATCCGGGCAGGAGGAGAATGAGATGGACAACCCGTTCAACAAGAAGATCATCGATGATATCCCGAAGGGGATATCCGGTGGGACCAAGAAGCTGATCACGGGCATCGTGATCGTGGTGATCCTGGCTTTTGTGGGTCTCAACAGCGTGTACAAGGTAACGGAGCAGCAAAATGCGGTAGTGACGATGTTCGGCAAGGTGCAGCGCACGGATACCGCAGGTCTTTATTTCAAGATTCCCTTCATTCAGAAGGTCCACATGGTGGATATCACGACGCACGGTACCGGGGTGGGTTATACCCTGGACAATTCCGGGCAGAATATCCCCGATCCCGGCAACGGAATCATGATCACTTCGGACTTCAACCTTCTGGATATCGATTTTTATCTGGAATATCGTGTTTCGGATCCGGTGCAGTATCTGTACGGTTCCGACAATCCCGAGGAGATACTCAAGAATATCGCTCTTTCCTCCATCCGTTCCATCGTGGCGGACTACAAGGTGGATGAGGCCATGACCACGGCCAAGGGCCAGATCCAGGCGGATGTAAAAGAGGACATGATACGCGAGCTTACCGAGCATAACATCGGCCTGGCGGTCGTGAACATCACCGTGCAGGACAGTGAGCCGCCCACCAACGAGATCAAGCAGGCCTTCAAGGCGGTGGAAACGGCAAAGCAGGGCGCGGACACGGCAAAGAACAACGCGCTGGCTTACCAGAACGAACAGCTTCCGGCGGCGGAAGCAAATGCCGACAAGATCATTCAGAGCGCACAGGCCAACAAGGAAGCCAGGATCGCCGAGGCGGAAGGCCAGGTCGTGCGTTTTAACGACATGTATGAGCAATACAAGCTTTATCCCTATATCACAAAGAAGCGCATGTTCTACGAAGCACTTGAAGAGGTGCTCCCGAAGGTGAAGGTCATCATCACCGACGGCAGCACGCAGACGATGCTTCCGCTGGACAGCTTTAATCAGTGATCGGAGGGAATAGTAAAATGAAAAAGAAAACGAGCTTCGGAAAAGTCATTATCATAGTCATTGTCTTTTTGCTGCTGATTTTGGCGAACAACGCACTGTATCACGTGAATTACAACGATGCAGTCATCGTCAAGCAGTTCGGCAAGGTAGTGGGAGTCACCTACGAGCCCGGGCTGCACGTCCTGATCCCTTTTGTCCAGGACACGCAGTCGATCTACGTTGGGAACCGCATTTATGATATCCCGCAGAGTGACGTCATCACCCGTGATAAGAAATCCATGATCGCCGACGATTACGTGATCTGGAGCGTTACCGATGTCGTGAAGTATTACCAGACCCTCGGGGCCGTTCAGGCCAGGGCGGAAGAGCGCATCGACGCGGCGGTCTACAACGCGACCAAGAACACCATCTCCTCCATGACGCAGGACGAGGTGATCGCGGCCAGAGGCATCACGCTTACCGACATGATCACGAAGGAGTCCAACACGGACATCGCCGGATACGGGATCACGATCCGGACGGCCGAGATCAAGGCACTCGACCTTCCCGAGGATAACAAGGCTCCTGTATATGAACGCATGATCTCCGAGCGCGGCAACATCGCAGCCGGTTATACGGCGAAGGGTGAGGCGGACGCGCAGAAGATCCGCAACGAAACGGACAGGGAAGTGACCATCACGCTGGCAAACGCCGAGAAGGAAGCAGAGACCCTGCAGGCCGAAGGCGAAGCAGAGTACATGCGCATCCTCTCGGAAGCCTATAACGATGCGGACAAAGCGGATTTCTACAATTTCATCCGCAGCCTGGACGCACTGAAGCTGTCGCTGACCGGCTCCGACAAGACCCTGATCCTGGACAAGGATTCCGAACTGGCAAAGATCCTTTCCGGCCAGGCGGTCGAAGAAGCTGCCGGGGATATCGTTTTTCCCGCGGTTAATTCGCAGGATGCGGAAGAAGAGGAATGACGGAAAAGGGAAAAGAGATAAGAAGGACACTGCCTGCACTGCTGCTTACGATCGCGTACGCGGCAGTGCATCTTTTCCTGATAACGAAGCACGAGATCTGGAGAGACGAGGCTTATGTCTGGGGCTTCGTGGAAAATGCCCCGCTGTCGGCGCTTGGGACCGAGCTGTCGCGTGTGGGACATCCCGTCCTCTGGTTCGCCTGGCTTTTTCCTTTTGTGAAAGGAGGGCTGCCCTTTTCCCTGATGGGGATCGCATCCCTCATTCCGATGACGGCGGCAGTCGCCATCGTGCTTTGGGCAAAGGATCTGCCGTTTTTGGCAAAGCTGGCTGTCCTTGCGAGCCCGGTCTTTCTGTATTTCAATGCCGTGATCGCAAGGCCGTATGCGCTGTCGGTACTGTTTTTTGCACTGCTGGCGGTGTTCTGGAAGGACAGGCTTTCGCATCCGTTTCGCTATTGCCTGGTGATCGCGCTTCTTTTGCAGACACACGTGGTATTTGCCGGCTTCTGCGGGGGGCTCTGGCTGGAGCTCATCCTGTCCGGACGGAAAAAGGAAAAGAAGCCTTTTGCGGCAGCGCTGCTTCCGGTCGTGAGCGCCCTTTCGCTGCTGCCCCAGCTCGTGCAGAGCGGAGATGCCGATCTGACGGTATCCCTAAGCGGAGAAGCCCGTCTGGCGTATATTACAAAAGAACATATCCTGGAGGGACTGGGTTCGGTCTTTCAATATAACCCGCGTCTTCTCAGGCTGCCGCTTACCGCCCTTTGCTTTGCGTCGCTTCTGCTTTTTGCGGTTTTGGCGCTTCGCAGCAAAAAGGCACGCTTCCGGGCCGCACTTCCGGCCTGCTGCGGGGTGGTGTGGTATTACCTGTGTGTCTGCCTGATCCGGCCGGTGGAGCATGTTCACATGGCTACCTGCCTTTTGATGATCCTGTCCTTTCTGTTTGTTTCGGTGATCGCCGAGTCGGACAAAAAGAGCGGAAAGGAAGGCGAAGCACCGGGTTCGGATAAGGGAGAAGGCATCGTTCGGATCGCGGCACTGCTTTTGCTCCTGGCCTTCGGGGCTTCGGGCTGGATCTATACGTTGCGCGGGACCCTGAGGGATCTGCAGGGGCCTTATTCGGGCAGCCGTGAGATCGCGCGCATCGTGATCGATACGCTTCCGCAGGGCAGCGTGCTGGGCCTGGAGGAGATGCAGGATTCGGAAGCGCCCCGCGGCTACATCGCCGAAAAGCGTTCCGATCTTCGGTTCTACAATGCCTGGCTGGGAGAGGACTGGAGCTATTACCGCTGGGTAAAGCAGAAGAGGCCCGAGGCGGAGAGCATCGCGGAGACGCTCAGAAAGAGCGGCGGGACGGAGCTGTATTATCTGACGCGCAAGGAACTGCCGGAGGACGATGAGATGGAACTCTGCGGCAGGAACAGCTGGGAAAGCGTCTGGGGAGAGGAATATTGCCTGTATCGCGTCAAAGCGCGGTAGAGGAAAGAGATAAGTGAATCACAGGAGGTTGTTATGGGCGGATTTTTTGCAACGGCACAAAAAGAGGACTGCGTCTTCGATCTGTACTTCGGAACGGATTACCATTCCCATCTGGGAACGAGACGCGCCGGCATGGTCGTCTACGGAAAGAACGGGTTTAACCGCGCGATCCATAATATCGAGAGCGCGCCTTTCCGTACCAAGTTCGACAAGGACACCCACGAAATGGAAGGCTACATGGGGATAGGCTGCATCTCCGATTACGAGCCGCAACCGCTGATCGTGCGTTCGCATCACGGGACCTATGCCATCACCACGGTGGGAAAGATCAATAATGCGGAGGCGCTTGCAGAACGCATCATAAAGAACGGTCCCAGCCATTTCATGGAGCTTTCGGGCGGCAACATCAACGCGACGGAGCTGGTCGCGACGCTGATCAACCAGAAGGATAATATCATCGAGGGCATCCAGTACGCGCAGCAGGAGATCGACGGATCCATGTCCATCCTTCTTCTCACGCCGCAGGGTGTATACTGCGCAAGAGACCGCCTGGGAAGAACGCCGATCGTGCTGGGCAAAAAGGACGGCGCCTATTGCGCTTCCTTTGAATCTTTTGCTTACCAGAACCTGGGATACAGCACCCTGCGGGAGCTTGGGCCCGGTGAAGTGGTGGTGATGACGCCCGAAGAAGTGCGTACCCTGGCTGCGCCCGGAAAGGACATGCGCATCTGCACCTTCCTGTGGGTGTATTACGGCTATCCTTCCTCGGTGTACGAGTCAGTCTCGGTGGAACAAATGCGCTACAACTGCGGAGCCAAGATGGCGGAGCGGGATAAAAAAGACATGCCGGACGCGGACATCGTTGCCGGCGTGCCCGATTCCGGAACGGCTCATGCCGTGGGTTATGCCAATGCCTCGGGGATCCCGTTCTCCAGGCCTTTCGTGAAATATACGCCGACCTGGCCCAGATCCTTCATGCCGACGATCCAGTCGAAGCGCAATCTGATCGCGCGGATGAAGCTCCTGCCCGTGCATGAGCTGATCGACGGACACAGCATCCTTCTGATCGACGACTCGATCGTGCGCGGAACGCAGCTGCGCGAGACAACGGAATTTCTGTACAACAGCGGAGCGAAGGCCGTGCATGTGCGTCCGGCCTGCCCGCCGATCATGTACGGCTGCAAATACATCAACTTCTCCCGTTCCAATTCCGAGATGGAGCTGATCGCCAGACAGGTGATCGCGCAGGAAGAGGGTGAGAATGTGGATCGGACGATCCTCGAGGATTACAGCAATCCCGATTCGGACCGTTACCACAGGATGCTCGAAGAGATCCGGAAGAAGATGGGCTTCACGAGCCTTGCCTTCAACCGCCTGGACGACATGATGGATGCCGTCGGGATCGACAGGAGCAAGCTCTGCACCTATTGCTGGGACGGAAGGGAATAAGTTTTCCGCGAAATTGCTTTCGCAAAATGAGGCGGCGGCTTGCAAAAAGCCGCCGTTTTCAACCGCTGTTTTGAACAGACATGGGGGTGTTCATGGAAGAGAAAAATAAGGACAGGATCGGGGATGAGGAGCTGGACCGTCTTTGTTCCCTGGCGATGCTTGAAGCCCCCGAAGGAGAGGAACGGGAGGCGCTTCGCGGGGAGCTTGCGCGCATGCTTGACATGCTGGGCGAGCTTCGGAACGCGGAGGAGGATGCCGCTGAATTGCCGGAGCGGAATGTGCTTTCCCGGGAGGATCTGCGGGAGGATGCCGCTACGAATACGGACCGACGGGAAGAGATGCTTGGGAACGCTCCCTCGGTAAAAGATGATGCTTTTTCCGTGCCCAGAACCTTTGCATAAAGACCTGCATATGTTATACTGAGACCATGAAAGAGAACCTGGCGATCTTACTGTTATTGCTCATTACGACGGTATTGTATTCGATCATCCTGGTGCGGGCGTATGATTCGACCAGGGCGGAAGAATCTGCCGATTTTTCGGCTGCTTTTGAAAAAGAGGAGCTTGTGAGGGCGAGCGCCATCGACATGCTGCCTTCGCCGACGCCGAGCCCCACGCCGAGCCCTGCTCCGAGTCCCACAGCTGTTCCGACACAGGCGCCCACTCCGGTGCCTTTCTCCGGAAGGGAGACAGAGGCTGTTTCCGTGATCACGCCGGCAGACGGAAAAGAAGAAGCGACCGGGAAACCGAGTGCCACGACCACGCCGACCACCACACCCACCGCTACACCGACTCCCACGCCCATGGATCTGATCGTGGACCTGGATTACAATTCGGACGTGGATGATACGGCGGCTCTGCGCATAGCGGCAACACTTTCCAACATGGGAAAGGTGAAGATCCATGCGGTCATGGCATCCACGGGCGGCGAGGATGTCTGCAAGGCTCTGCATGCCCAGCTTTCTTATGACGGTTACGGTTCCGTGCCGATCGGCGCGGCCGTTCAGGATATTCCCGGCGGTTCTCCCTATTGGGACGAGCTGATCGGACGTTATTTCAATCCGGCGGATTACAAGGTCTGTAACAGCGTGGAGCTCTACAAGAAAGTGCTGCGGGAGCTTGATGCGGTCGAAAAGGAAAAAGAGAAAGAGAGAAAGCGCCTCAAAGAGGAATACAAGGAACAGAAGGAAGCCTATGAAGAGGCCGTGAAAAGGGGAGAGGAGCCGGAGGAACTGCCCGAGTTCGAGCTGCCGCCCGAATTGGAAGAGACGGAAAAGCTCCGCATCGTGACCACGGGCTATCTGGTGAATGTGGCGGGGCTGATTTCCGATCCGGAAGGAAACAAACTGATGTCCAAGTACGTGGATTCGGTCTGGATCACGGGCGGGATCTACCTGCAGGGAGAGGATCACAACTTCGTGGTGACGCAGGAATGCGCCGATGCCGCGCAGCTGGTCCTGAAGTTCAGCCCGGTGCCGCTGGTGTACAGCTCGAGCGCGTCCGTGGATGCCGAAGGCGTCGGGACGATCTTTTGCGGCAGCGGGATACAGCATCTGGACACGGCGGGGAGGGACCCCGTTGCGATCGCCTTCCGCGCTTACGGAAAGGCCAATGACACGCCGATGAACGGCGGGCGCTATGCCTGGGATCCGTTCTGCCTGTGGGCTGCTTCGGTTCTGCCGGAGGAATCCCAGACCCACCTGGAGCCCGTTCATCTGAATCTGGGGGACAAGGGTTACAATACATTTCGTTATGATCTGCCTGCCAATTGCAGGATCATACGCCGCAATTCCGACGATCTGGGCTGGTACGCCCAGCAGCTGGAATTGCTGATCAATGCCGGTTGTCGATGAAGATCCCGGAAAAATGGAAAGGAATAGAGGAAGACGGAGCACTTGCTCTGGCCGGGCGCATCGCTCGCCGCGAGCTGAGTGTCAGGGAAGCCGTGGAGGATGCCCTGGCGCGGATCAGTGAGCGGGATGGCAGGGTGCGCGCGTTTCTTTGCGTGGACCGGGACGGCGCTCTGCGAAGGGCGGAAGAGCTGCAGGAGCGGATCGACCGCGGAGAGGATGCCGGCTTGCTGGCCGGAGTCCCGCTGGCCGTAAAGGACAATATCTGTACCGCCGGGATGCGCACCGGCTGCGCTTCCCGCATTCTGGAGGGTTTTGTGCCGCCCTATGATGCGACGGCTGTTGAAAAGCTCAGGTCGGCCGGAGCGGTGATCCTGGGAAAGACGAACATGGATGAGTTCGGGATGGGATCCACCACCGAGTATTCCGCCTATGGAAAGACGAAGAATCCCCTGAATGAAGAGCATGTGCCCGGAGGGAGCAGCGGCGGTTCCGCAGCTGCCGTGGCCGCGAACATGTGCGCCTTTGCCCTGGGATCGGATACGGGCGGTTCGGTCCGTCAGCCGGCTTCCCATTGCGGGGTGGTCGGGGTCAAGCCAAGCTACGGGCGCGTTTCCCGCTTCGGCCTCGTGGCCTATGCCTCTTCCCTGGAACAGATCGGTGTGCTGGCCCGCAATGTCAGCGATGCTGCCGCGGTGCTGGAGCTGATCAGCGGACGGGACGCGCGGGATGCCGGAAGCCTGAATGAGAAGGCGGGCTATACCGGGGCACTTTCCGGGAATGCACGCGGCCTGCGCATCGGCCTTTTGGAGGACTGCTTTACCGAGGGGCTTTCGGATGCGGTGGGGTGCAGGATACGGGAAGCGGCGGAGGCTTTCCGGGCGGCCGGGGCACAGGTGGAGAGCTGCGTCCTGCCCGGATCGGAACACATGCTTGCCGTGTATTATACGATAGCGATGGCGGAGGCGTCCTCCAATCTGGGGCGCTACGACGGCGTAAAATACGGCTACCGCAGTCCGGAATACGCAGACCTGAAAGAGCTGGTCGAAAGAAGCCGCAGCGAGGGCTTCGGCCCGGAGGTGAAACGCCGCATCCTGCTGGGGACTTATGTGCTTTCAGCAGGCTGTTATGAAGAGTATTACCATAAGGCGCTTGTGCTCAGACAGCGGATCCGGGAGGCCTATGACGAAGCCTTTTCGTCTTATGACCTGCTGCTCGGACCGGTATCGCCCACCACGGCACCGAAGCTGGGTGAGGCGATACGCGATCCCCAGACGGCGCGCCTGGCGGATCTGTACACGGTGGGAGCCAATCTGGCGGGCATCCCGGCGATTTCGGTCCCCTGCGGTTTCGACGGGAAAGGGCTGCCGGTGGGGCTTCAGCTGCAGGCCCCGTATCTGCGCGAGGATCTTCTGTTCCGCGCGGCGCATGCGCATGAAATGATCCGCGGGAACGAAGCATGGGAGAAGAAGGATGAAGCTTGAAACCGTGATCGGTCTGGAAGTGCATGTGGAGCTCTCCACGCAGAGCAAGCTTTTTTGCGGCTGCTCCACGGCCTTCGGAGCGCCGGTGAACGCGCATGTCTGTCCGGTCTGCCTGGGGATGCCGGGAACCCTTCCGGTCCTGAACCGGAAAGTGCCGGAATATGCAATGGCGGTTGCGCTGGCTCTGCATTGCACCATCCCTCCCCTTACACGTTTTGACAGGAAGAATTACTTTTATCCGGACAATCCGCAGAATTACCAGATCTCGCAGCTTTTTCTTCCGATCGGAACGAACGGCTGGCTGGATACCGGGGCGGGAAAGCGGGTCCGCATCCACGAGCTTCACATGGAGGAGGACGCGGGCAAGCTGGTTCATGCGGAGGACGGCAGCGGAAGCCTGGTGGACCACAACCGCGCGGGCGTTCCCCTGATCGAGATCGTCACGGAGCCGGACATGCGCAGTGCGGAGGAAGTGCTGGATTTTCTGACGGAGCTGAGAAGCCGCATCCTTTATCTGGGTGTCTCCGACTGCCGCCTGCAGGAAGGCTCGATGCGGGCGGACGTTAACCTCTCGCTCCGGGAAAAGGGAAGCGATGCACTCGGGACCCGGACCGAGATGAAGAACCTGGCTTCCTTTACGGCGATACGAAGGGCCATATCCGCGGAAGCACAGCGCCAGGAGGCACTTCTGTCGGCGGGGGAGGCCGTGGAGCAGGAGACCAGGCGCTTTGACGAAGACAGCGGGAAGACGCTTCTCATGAGGGGGAAGGAGACGATCCGGGATTACCGCTATTTTCCCGAACCGGACCTGCCGCCGCTTCGGATCGACGAAGAATGGATCGGGTCGATACGGAGCCGTCAGCCCGAGTTCCGCGGGGAAAAGAAGGAACGCTTCCGCACGCAGTACGCAATCGGGGATAAGGAGATCGGGATACTTACCGAAGATCCGCATCTGGCGGAGCTTTTTGAAGAAACGGCTGCCTTGTCCGCTGATGCCGGAAAGGCTTCGAACTGGCTGCTTGGGGAAACGCTTCGCCTGATGAAGGAAGAGGGGATCGAAGCAAAGGATCTGCGCTTTTCGGCGGGGAACCTTGCGGAACTGATCCGGATGACAAAGCAGGGGGAAGTGAGCAGCACGGCCGCGAAGGAGATCTTTGCGCGCATGTTTGAAAACAACGCGGATCCGCACGCCTGCATGGAAGAGCTGGGTCTGCGGCAGCAGTCGGACGCGGATGTGATCCGCGGGATCTGCGAAAAAGTGCTGGCGGAAAACCCGGATGCCGTGGCGGATTACCGCGCGGGAAAGGACCGGGCGCTGGGTTTTCTGGTCGGACAGGGCATGAAGGCATCGGGAGGCAGGGCGGACCCCGGCCTTCTCAGGGAATGCATGAAGGAGTTGTTGTAGAATGTCGTTACGTTTCATCATCGGCGGCTCGGGATCGGGAAAGAGCAGCCGCCTGCAGGAAGAGATCATAAGGCGTTCGGAAGAGGACAGCGGCCGGCAGTTCATGATCGTCGTGCCGGACCAGTTCACGATGCAGACGCAGAAAGAGATCGTCGAGCACCATCCGCGCAAGGGGATACTCAACATCGACGTGCAGAGCTTCGGGCGTCTGTGCCATCGCATTGCGGACGAGGTGGGCGAACAGGAACGGCCGGTACTGGATGATACCGGAAAGAACCTGATCCTGAGGCGTCTGGCAGGAAGGATGAGCGGGGAACTCCCGGTGATCGGCAGCTCCCTGAGCCGCCGCGGCTATATCCAGGAGGTCAAATCGGTGATCTCGGAGTTCATCCAGTACGGCCTGGGACCGGAGGAGGTCGGGAAGCTGGCGGATTATGCCTCGGAAAAGAAACTGCTTTCGGCCAAGCTTAGGGATCTGCAAAAGATCTATGCAGCCTTCCGCGATTATCTCGGAGAGCATTTCATCACCAAGGAAGAAAAGCTGGATCTTCTGGCAGCACAGATCCCCCGTTCCCGTCTCCTGAAAGGGAGCGTGGTCGCTTTTGACGGCTTCACCGGCTTCACACCTGTGCAGATTAATGTGATAAGACAGCTCCTGTGTTGCTGTGACGAGCTCATCGTGACGATCATCATGCCGTCAAATGAGCTGGAACTCTACCGCAACGACTTTGAGGAGCACCATCTTTTCTCACTCAGCATGCGGACGATCCGCTCCCTGGAGCAGCTGGCAAAGGAGCTGGGCGTGGAAAGGGGAGAGGACACCCTGCTGGACGGGGCGCCGCGTTTTTCTTCGGCACCTCTTCTGGCCTTCCTGGAGCGGAACATCTTCCGGGGCGGCAGCGAGGTCTGCACGGAGGAAACGGGAAACGAGCTTGCGCTCTTTGCCGCGCGGAACCCGGAGGAGGAACTTCGCGAGATCTTCCGACGGATCCGCAGGCTCTGCTGTGAGGAGGGGATGGCTTATCGCGAGATCGCCGTGGTCACGGGTGACCCGGAGCGTTATGCCCCTTACGTGGATGAGCTGGCGTCGGAATACGGGATACCGGTTTTTTCGGACAATAACCGAAAGCTGGAACACAATCCCTTCAGCGAATACCTGCGGAGCGTGCTCGAATGTCTGGACCGGGACATGGCCTACGAGAACGTGATGCATTTTCTGCGGAGCGGCTTGAGCGGCATCGAAACGGAGCGGATCGATGAGCTGGATAACTATCTGCTGGCCACCGGTTACCGTGGGGCCGCAGCCTGGGGAAAAGCCTTTGTGCGCATCCCGGCTTACATGGCAAACGACGCGGAACATCTCGGACGGATCAATGACACGCGGGAAGAGATCTGGGAGCATCTGAAGCCTTTGTGGGAGCTCGGAAAAGAAGCGCCGGCCGAAGTCTTTGTCCGCGGGCTTTACGACTTTTTCACGGCAGACGGGGTATATGAAAAGCTCGAGGCTTACCGGATCGCCTTCCATGACGCGGGCGATGCGGTAAGGGAGAAGGAATACAGCCAGGTCCATGAGCAGCTCTGCAAGCTGCTGGAGCAGATCGCGCTGCTGTTGGAAGGGGAGGTATTGGAACGGAAAGAGTTTACCGAGATCCTTCTCGCCGGGATCGCCGAGATCAAGCTGGGGGTGCTTCCGATGGATGCCGACCGCGTGGTGATCGGCGACATGGAACGCACGCGCTTAAAGCCCATACGCGTGCTCTTTTTCGCGGGGCTCAACGACGGCGTGATCCCCGCGGCAGCCGGAAGCGGCGGCATGATCTCCGACATCGACAGGGAATTCCTCGGAGCGAGCGCCTTTGAACTGGCGCCCACGCCGAGACAGAAGATGTTCATCCAGAGGCTTTATCTCTATCATGCGCTCGGCAGGCCTTCGGAAAGGCTGATCCTTTCCTGCTCGCGCACGAACGCGTCCGGAGAGAGCATACGGCCGTCCTATCTGATCGACCGCATCCGCGCGCTCTTTCCCGGGCTGGATCTTGAGAGCGCCGGCCGCAGGGAAGATGAGATGCCGCTGAACGGCGAAATGGCCAAAATGCTCTCGGAGTACGCGGAGGGCACGCTGCCCGAAGAGAAAAAAGCACTTTTTGCGGCAAGCTACGCGCTGTTTCGGGAAAGCGACGAGGAAAACTGCCTTCGCATGACAGATGCCGCATTCTACCGTTATATTCCCGAGCCGCTCTCTTCCGGGACCGTGAGGGCATTGTACGGGACGGAGCTCGTGGGCAGTGTCAGCCGGATGGAAAGCTACGGCGTCTGCCCTTATGCGCATTTCCTGCGTTACGCGCTGCGGCTCAGGGAGCGTGAGACAAAGGATGCGACCAGAGGCGAAATGGGATCTCTTGCCCACAAGGTGATGGAGCTTTTTGCCGGGGACCTGGAAAAGAAGGGGCTCTCCTGGGCCGCCCTCAGTGAGGAGCAGCTGGACGAAATGCTTCCGGGGCTTGTGGAGCAGGCGGCACTCGCCTGCGGAGACGGGAAATTCCGCCGGGATGCGCGCAGCGAATACAATCTGGTACGGATGAAACGCATCCTCCGCCGCAGCCTGCTGACACAGGCGCTGCAGCTTTCCCGCGGGAGCTTTGAGCCGCGCGGCTTCGAGCATTCCTTTGAGAGAAGGGAGACGCTTTCGCTTCCGGACGGGGAGGCGAAGATGCGTCTTGCGGGAACGATCGACCGTCTGGATAGCCTCGAGACGGAAGATGCGGTCTATCTGAAGGTGACGGATTACAAGACCGGAAAGCGTGAACCGGATATCCGGGAGCTGTGCCTGGGGACCCAGCTGCAGCTGCCCGTCTATCTGCGGGAAGCCGTGAACGAATTCGCGGCAAAAGAAAAGGGAAAGACTTTTCTGCCGGCGGCCTATTTTTACTACATCATGAAGGATCCGATCCTGAAGCAGGAAGCGATGAAGGACGGAACGGAAGCAGGCCTGTTGAAGGAGCTTCGTCTTACCGGGCTCATCGCGGACAGCGACCGCGTCCTGCGGGGGCTGGATTCCTCGGGAAACGAGGAGTCGCAGGTGGTACGCGTCAAGCGGAAAAAGGACGGGACCTTCGATGCCCATTCCCAGCTGGCCGATCCTGCAGACCTGGAAGCGCTGTTGGACTTTGCGGAGCGGAAACTTAAGAGCATGGGGGAGGAGATCTGCTCGGGGCGCATCGCCCGCGAGCCGGTGGACGCCGACCGCTGCTCGTACTGTTCGTTCAGGGAAGAATGTCCTTTCGACCTGCGGCTGCCCGGCTGCCGTTACCGCGGAGGGAAACTGACGAAGGAAGATGCATGGGAGGAGATCCGTAAGAAAGATGGCTGAGATAAAGTATTCACCGGAACAGTTAAGCGTGATCGAAAGCCGGGACGAGGACCTGCTGGTCTCGGCGGCTGCGGGAAGCGGGAAGACGGCGGTCCTGACCGCGCGCATCCTCTCGCTGCTGGCGGATGAGAAGGATCCCACGGATATCGACCGCTGCCTGATCGTGACCTTCACGAAGGCCGCTGCGGCCGAGATGCGTGAGAGGATCGGGCGGGCCATTGCCGACTACAGCGCCGCGCATCCCGAGGACAAGCGCATGGAGCGGCAGGCGGCACTCCTGCACAATGCGCAGATCACGACCATAGACAGCTTCTGCCTCTTCGTGGTGCGGAACAATTTCGCGGAGATCGGGCTCGATCCCGGCTTCCGCATCCTGGATGAGGGCGAAAAAAAGCTGATCCTGGCAGACTGCCTCGACGAGATCCTGGAGGAAAAGTACCGGGAAGGCAGCGAGGATTTTCTGCATTTTGTGGAAAGCTACAGTGCCGATGGTTCGGAAAAGACCATCGTGGACATGGTGCTCTCCTTTTTCCGCTATGCCTGCAGCAATCCCGATCCCGAGGGATGGATCCGGAAGGCGGCGGCGGAAGCGGCTCTGGAGGATCCCGCGGATCTTGAGCAGACGGAATGGTACCGGTACGCGAAAAAGAAAGCGGACGCTCTGCTGACGGAGATCGAACGGCTTACGAACGAAGCCCGCAAGCTCTGCAACGAGCCGGGAGGGCCGTCCGGCTATGTGAATACCGTGAACGACCTTCTGAGTGTGGTCAGACAGCTGTCGGAAAAGCAGGGATACACGGACCGCCACCACATCACGACGGCAACGATAATTGCGGGCCTCGGAAGGGGCAAGAACACGGAGGACCCGGCCCTGCGGGAAGAGGCAAAGGCAAAGATCGATGCTGCAAGGGAGCTTTACAAAAAGGAAATCCTCAAGCTGTACGCATCCGGCGAAGAGGACCTTCGGAATGAGGCGAGGCTGCTCGGCAAAAACGTCCCCGCGCTCTGCGATCTCACGCTTGCCCTTTCGGAACGCTTCGCGGCGGAAAAGAGGGAGCGCGGCGTGCTGGATTTTACGGACATGGAGCATTTTGCCCTGAAGATCCTGCTGCGCGAGGAAAACGGAAAAAGCGTCCCCACGGCGGCCGCGGAGGAATACCGTGCCCATTTCGACCGGATCTTTGTGGATGAGTACCAGGACAGCAACCTGGTGCAGGAATGCATCGTAAACAGCATCGCCAGGGAAAACAACTGCTTCTGTGTCGGTGACGTGAAGCAGAGCATCTACCGCTTCCGTCTGGCACGCCCCGAGATCTTCCTTGAGAAGTATGAGAACTACAGTGATGCGGGACCGAAGCGCCGCATCGACCTGAACCGCAATTACCGCAGCCGCAGGGAAGTGCTGGATTTCGTGAATCTGGTCTTCGGCCACATCATGAAGAAAGAGGTGGCGGAGCTTGATTACGATGAAAAGGCAAGGTTGAATTACGGCGCCGATTATCCCGATGCGAAAGGCGAGGAATACCGCGCCGAGATCGACGTGCTGCTCACGGATGTCCCGCCCGACGAGGACGGGGAGGCGGAGGAAGTGCCGCTGCTTGAGGAAAAGCGCAAGCTGAGCGCGATCGAAATGGAGTGCCGAATGGTCGCAAAGCGCATCCTCGAGCTCAGGCGCGAGGGTTTTCAGGTATATGACAGGGATGAAAAGAAGCTGCGGCCGCTCTGCTACCGCGACATCGTGGTGCTTACGCGTTCGACAAAGGCTTATGAGAGGGCGATGCGGGAAAGCTTCGCGGAATACGACATCCCCTTCTATTGCAACGGGCGGGGAGGCTATTTCGGAGCGCTGGAGGTCCGGGTCTTTCTGGCGGCGTTGAAGGTGCTGGACAACCCCGTGCAGGATATGCCGCTGCATTCGGTGCTGGTGCATTTCCTGGAGCTATTCACCGAGGATGAACTGGCAAGGCTCCGGGCACGCGTAAAGAGCGGCAGCCTTTATGAGGCGCTTGTCGCGGAGAAGGAAGGAGAACATGCGGAAAGGATCGCAAGCTTCTTTTCCTGGCTGAAGAAGAACCGGGAACGTGCGGTCTGGCTGAAGGTCAGGGAACTGATGGAGTGCCTGATGCGGGAGAGCGGTTTTCTGGACCGCATGAGTGCGATGCCCGGCGGAGAGCAGAGAAGGGCCAATCTGAAGCTTTTGCTGGAGCGTGCTTCGTCCTACGAGCAGAGCAGCTACCGCGGACTCTTCCATTTTCTGCGCTACCTTTCCCAGTTGAAGGTGCAGGAGATCGACAGCGGAGAAGCCGGCATCCTGGACGAGGCGGCGGATGTGGTGCGCCTCATGACCATCCATGCGAGCAAGGGCCTGGAATTCCCCCTGGTCTTCTGCGTGGGCCTGCACAGAAAGATCAATCACGACAACGCTACCGCCGGGCTGCTTCTGGATCCGCGGTTCGGGATCGCGCAGCATGTCATCGATCCCAAGAGCCGGGTCCGGTATGACGGCTTCAAATACGGCATCCTTTCGGACAAGATCAGGGCCGATGAACAGGCCGAGGAGATGCGCGTGCTTTACGTGGCGCTGACCCGGGCAAAGGAAAAGCTGATCCTGACGGACGTGCAAAAAGAGAGGGGGGAGGAGAGCGGACCCGGGGAGCTCGATCTCCACGAGCTGGGGCAGGCGCCAAACCTGATGAAGATGATCCGCATGGCTTTGAATGCTTCGGGCGTGACGGAGAGCTATTGCCGGTACTATGCGGCGGAAAGCGATGCGCAGCAGGCGTTTCACGAAGGAAAACGGGCCTTTGGGGACAAGAGCCGTCTGCTGGCCGGAGAGCTTCCGATCGACGCGGAGCTCATGCAGCGCATCCGGGCCTTTTCGGAACACCGCTATGCGCATCCGGAGCTTAAGGGGCTTTTTGCGAAGACGAGCGTTTCCGAACTCAAGCATGCGGCTTATGAGGATGAGGAGGCAAGACCGGTCTTCGAGACCGATATCCGCGAGGCTTATGTCCCCGCTTTTGCGGGAGCGGAAGAAACGAGCAGCGGGACCGGAAGGGGAAGCGCTTACCACCGTCTGATGGAGCTGCTCCCTCTGGAACAATGCCCCGCGGAAGGGCGGGAAGAGTGGCTGGCGGCCTGCCTGGAGAAGGAGAAGGCAGCCGGACGCATCACGCGGGAATATGCCGGCCTGATCCGCCTTCCGGCTTTTGTGCGTTTTCTGGAGCATGAGCAGAGCAGCAGGATGATGGCTGCCGCATCGGCCGGAAAGCTTTACCGGGAGCAGCCCTTCTTCATGGGTGTGCCGGCAAAGCGCCTGAACGAACAGTTCCCGGAGGAGGAACTCATCCTGATCCAGGGTGTGATCGACGCCTACTGGGAGGAGGATGACGGACTGGTGCTCCTGGATTACAAGACCGACCGTGTGGCAAGCCCGGAGGAGCTCATCGGACGATACAGCCTGCAGCTGGAACTTTACGCGCAGGCGCTTGAACAGATCCGCGGCATCGGGGTGAAGGAGCGGCTGATCTATTCGTTCGCGCTCGATCGCTTTATCGAATTGTGAAACAAATGAGTTACCATTCACAGCCGAACTGCGCACCTGCTGCGCAGTTACGGCCCAAAATGTAGAGGTTAAAACATTTCTTTACGTATTCGTGACAAACATTGGATTTTTTTTGCAATATCTGTTAGAATATGTCTTTAAGGATTAGTTTATCCCCGAGCAAAGCTCGGGGGCTGAGAAGGAAGATTTGCCTGACGGCAAATCTTTGAAGCGCCTCAAAGCCGGCGCGGGCTCCCCCGAGCTCTGCTCGGGGGTTGAGAAGGAAGCAGAGGAATGACGGAAGCGGAGAAGGGCTTGCTGGAGATTGGCTACAGCATGGCCACCGAAACGAATTTCTATACCCTTTTTGATACCATTCTGGATGCGTGCATTCGTTATACCAATGCGGATGGCGGCACGCTCTACATGGTGGATTATGAGGACGAGGACGACGAAGACGCGGCCGAAGAGACCAGCGTTCGTCTCGTTCACCTTCTCGACCGTAACCGGACGCTGGATGCCCAGGGAGAGCACATCACGGCTTCTCAGGCAGACATGGCTTCGATCATCACTCAGAAGACCAGGGATCTTTCGGATTCCAACCTCTTCAGCTATACCTACCGGAACTGCAAGATGCTCAACATCGCCGACATCTACGAAGTAAAGGGCTTCGATGTCAGGGAGATCCGGGAGTTCGATGCAAGGCATTCCTACAGGACCAAGTCCATACTCATGGCGCCGATCAACGTGAAGAACCAGAAGATCCTCGGCGTGATGATGCTTTATAACAGTATGAACGAAGCCGGTGAGGTGGGCCCGTTCAGCCGCGACTGCGAGCGCGTGGTCGCATCCCTGAGCGCGCAGATGGCGAATACCCTGACCAGCATCATGCTTCTGGAAGATACGGAAGCCCAGCTGGGCTCCTTCGTGAACAGCCTGGTCACGGCTATCGATAATAAGACACCCTACAACGCGAACCATACACGAAATGTCAAGAGATACTGCATGAAGGTGGTGGATCTGATCAACGCGAAGCATACCCGCGGTGATATCCAGGATATCTTCATCGGTCAGAACGATCGCGACCAGCTGTCCATGGCAGCCCTGCTGCACGACATCGGTAAGCTGATCACGCCGCGTGAAGTGCTGAACAAGGCGACGCGCCTCGGCACGGCTTATGAAGGGCTGCGGGCCCGCCTCGAAAAGATCCAGCTGCTCAAGAAGATCGACATGCTGGAGAAGCGGCTCGATCCGGCAGACTGGAGCTCGGAAAACTTAAAGATCGAAAATTTCTTAAACAGCCTGGACGACATGAACTGCTGCGATTTCCTCACGGATGAGGTGATCGCGAGAGTGGACGAGATCGGGGCCCTGGTCTATAAAACGCCGGACGGTCACGAGATCCCTTATCTCACAAAAGAGGAAAAGGATTTCCTGCATATCCGGAAGGGAACGCTTACGGATGAGGAAAGGGAACTGGTCCACGAGCATGTGGTCTACACGGACCTGATCCTCAGGGACATCAAGTTTACGGACAAGTATAACAAGGTCAGGCGCATCGCGGCCTGCCATCACGAATATCTGGACGGCAGCGGCTATCCGAACGGCATCAAGGGAGATGAACTGGATATCCTGACGCGCATCCTTACGGCCTGCGATATCTTCGACTCCCTCACGGCGGACGACCGGCCGTACAAGAAGCCCCACGACGGTCCCAGCGCCGTCAACATCCTGAAAAAGATGGCGAAGGACGGACAGCTGGATGAGAGGATCGTGGGTTATATCGAGGAATGTCTGGTAAAAGAAACTCCGGAATAAAAAAAGAGTCTTGCGACTCTTTTTTTATTTTGCGTTCTGTCATACGGGCTGTTCGTTGCCGGACATCTGTTTGACTTTTTTCAGGGCTTTGGCCACAGGCGGGATCAGGATCAGTACGATGCTCATGACGGCCTCGGGAATGATGTAGCTCATGTTGTACACGATCCCGGCCCAGATGGCGGCGGCATCCGCAGCGGACTCACCGACAAATTCCGTGTAGAAGATCACACCCGAAACACAGTGGAAGAAGAGCCGCCCCAGCACGCCGACGATGTAACCGATCAGCAGGCCGTTCTTGTTCTTGTGAAAGAAACCGGCCAGTCCCAGAGCACCGAAAGCCAGCGGATAGTCCAGGAGCACCTGCAGGGGATGTACCACATAGGGCTCCGTGACGAACTGCAGGATACCGTATGCCAATGCAGCGACCAGTCCGGTGACCGGTCCGTAAAAATACCCGGGCAATACGATGATCAGCATGGAGAAGAGTGTGATGCTTCCGCCGTTGACCCAGAAAGGACCTTTGATCTTCAGATAGGTCGCGATCACGGTAGCGAGTGCGATGGCGATGGCGGAAAACGCCAACTGTTTTGCGGTGAACTTTGTTTTTTCCATAAAAAAAACCTCCTTTTGACATAGAGGTAGCACGAAAAGCTGCCTCCCTACGCCGGTATTATCCGGATCAGGTGATAAGGGTTCTTCTCAGCGTAACGCGCCCCCGGCAAAAATATACGCTTGCTATTGTATGCATTTCGTGGGAAAATGTCAAGCATGTATAAGTATGTTTTATTTGATCTGGACGGAACCCTGACGGACCCGAAGCTCGGGATCTGCAGATCCGTGCAGCACGCATTGGAAAAATCCGGGCTGGAAGTGCCCGGCATTGACGAGCTGACTCCTTTTATCGGACCGCCTCTGAAGGACAGCTTCCGGCAGTTCTGCGGCATGAATGACGAAGAGGCCGAGCAGGCGGTTTCCTATTACCGGGAACGCTTTTCGGAGATTGGCTGGAAGGAGAACGAGGTATACGAAGGCATCCCGGAAATGCTGGAGGCAGCGCATGCGGCCGGCGTCCGTCTCGCCATCGCCTCCTCCAAACCCACGGTTTTTGTGGAACGCATCCTGAAGCACTTTAAGCTGAGACGCTATTTTGACGTGGTCGTGGGGAGCGAGCTGGACGGGACACGGAGCAAAAAGGAAGAAGTGGTGGCCGAGGCGCTTAAGCAGCTTTATACGCGTTTCGGGAAAAAGGAGGACGAGAGACGCTGCCGTGAAGCCACAGCCATGGTCGGGGACCGGCGCTTCGACATCGAAGGCGCCCGCAGTGAAGGCGTGGATGCCATCGGCGTGAGCTACGGCTATCAGGAAGAGGGCGAGCTGGCTGCGGCCGGGGCGGATGCCATCGCAACGGATGTGGCAGAGCTTCGGGAGCTGCTTTTGGGCGGGGAGGATGCGGAGCTCAGGGAGCTGCGCAGGAAGCGGGAAGAGAAGGAGCGTAAACTGAAGGTCCTGCCGGTGCCGGACCGTTCCTTTTTCCGGGCTCTCTACATGATCATTCCCTTTGCCGTGTATTTCCTGCTTCACCAGGGCATCCTTTATCTGGAAGCGGGCCTTCTGGATCTGGGAAAACAGAAGGCGCCGGAGTGGATGTCGGCGCATTCCGCGGGGCTGAGCCTTCTGGCCGGAGCCCTGGCGCGCGGCGTGACGATCATTCTCCTATATCTGATCTACCGGCGGCGGGAGGCGCTGCATGTTCTTCCGCTCTGGCGGAAAAAAGAGGTTCCCCGGAAGCTGGCGCTGATCATCGTGGCGGGAATATCGCTTTCCGCCATCCTGAACGTGGTGCTGACGGGACTGGCCGAGAGGATCGTCCCCATGATCTACGGGGATGAGGCGGCGAAGAAGATCCTGGAGCGCGCGGCCTATGACAAGTCCGTTCCCCTGCTGGCCGGGATCCTGCTCTACGTCATCCTGGCACCGCTTCTGGAGGAACTGGTCTTCCGCGGTCTGCTTCTTGCGCGCATGCGGCGCGTTTTTTCCGCGAAGCTCTGCATCGTGCTGACTGCGCTCTTTTTCGGCTTTTATCACGGCAATATCCTGCAGGGCGTCTATGCCTTTTTGATGGGACTGTTTCTGGGGCATCTGGCGGTAAAGGAAGACGGGCTGCTTGCGCCGCTTTTGTTTCACATGACGGCCAACGCTTTTATCTTCCTTGCTTCGTATTTTCTGCCGGAACTTGCCTAAATATTGACGAAATGGTAAAATATCCGGGTGTTTTTTGTTGAGAGAACGGGAGGAGAAGAATGAGCTGGGAAGAGAATGTGCGAAAGGTTGTTCCTTATGTACCGGGAGAGCAGCCGAAAAGCAGTGAAGTGATAAAGCTGAATACCAATGAGAACCCTTATCCGCCCTCACCGCTGGTGGCGAAGGCCTTGAAGGATTATGATGCGGGGCTTTTGCGGAAGTACCCCGACACGCAGGCGACGGAGCTGACGGATGAACTGGCGAAGACCTATGGTCTTGAGAAAGAGAACATCTTCGTCGGCATCGGTTCCGATGACGTGCTGTCGCTGGCTTTCCTTACGTATTTTAATTCCGGAAAGCCCGTGATCTTCCCGGACATCACCTACAGCTTTTATGACGTGTGGGCGGAGCTGTACCGCATCCCTTATGAAACGAAGGAGCTCGATGCGGACTTTACCATACGGAAAGAGGATTACCTTTGCGAGAACGGCGGCGTGGTCATTGCCAATCCCAATGCGCCCACCGGTGTGGAGCTTCCGCTTGAAGTGATCGAAGAGATCGTGGCCTTCAACAAGGACAGAGTCGTGATCGTGGATGAGGCCTATGTGGACTTCGGCGCACGCAGTGCCGTTTCGCTGATCCCTGAGCATGATAACCTCCTGGTGGTCCAGACCTTCTCCAAATCAAGGGCCCTGGCCGGGATACGCATCGGCATGGCCTTCGGGCAGAAGAAGATCATCGATTTTCTGAAGGATGTAAAATTCTCCTTCAATTCCTATACGCTCAATCCGCTGACGATCGCCGTTGGCGCGGCGGCCCTGCGGGACGATGCCTATTTTAAGGAGATCACTGCCAAAACGGTAAAGACCCGGGAGCGCATGAAGAAGGAATTGAAAGAGCTCGGTTTCTCCTTTGCCGATTCCAAGACCAATTTCGTGTTTGCAAGGCACGAAAGCCATTCGGCAGAAGAGATTTACGCCTTCCTTCGGGAAAGGAACATCTTTGTCCGCCACTTCAAAAAGCCGGAGAGGATAAACGATCATCTCCGCATTTCCGTGGGGACGGAGGAGGAGACTGATAAACTGATCATTGCATTAAAGGAGCTGATCAAATGAGCGCATTGAAGGAATTTCTGCAGACGATCTGCACGGACAGCATTACACAGTATATCGCGTGTTTCATCATATCCATGATTCCGCTGATCGAGCTGCGCGGCGCGATCCCCGTGGCTTACCTCTTCAAGGGGATGAACCCCGAGTTCAACCTGGTGGCCGGCTATTGCATCATAGCCCTGGGGAACATGCTCCCGGTCCCGGTCATCTTTTTCTTCGCACGCAAGGTTCTGGAATGGGGAAAGGATAAAAAGGTCATCGGAAAGTTCTTTACCTTCTGTCTCGAAAAGGGACACAAGGGAGGCGCGAAGCTGCAGGAAAAAGCGGGACGCGGCCTCTTTCCCGCGCTGGCGCTTTTTGTCGGGATCCCGGTGCCCGGTACCGGTGCCTGGACGGGCACGCTGGCGGCAAGCCTTTTGGACATGAAGTTCAAGGAAAGCATTCTTGCGGCGATGTGCGGCGTGGTGCTGGCGGGAGTGATCATAGGCCTGGCCTGCACCCTGGGTGCCGGAGCCCTGTTTGGGATCGCAGGCTGAGATCCGGATTCAAATGAGAAAGAAAAAGTCCCGGAAACGGGACTTTTTTTGAAGGTCTTGCGTTTACTCCTCCGGGAGAACCACCGGCGTAAGCTTCGGGAACTGTTCTTCCCATTCGCTTTCATAATCAAAGAAATAGGACTGGTACGCATTGATGATCAGTGTGCTCCCGTAGGCCTTCAGCCTTTTGTATTCCCTCGAATACGTGGGATGGACATGGCCGTGCAGGAAATAGCGGGGATGGTAGCGGTCCATGAGCTCGCGGAAAGCGACAAAGCCCTGATGGGGGCGGTCGTCTCCGTCGCCGATGTGTCTTGCAGGCGCGTGTGCCATGAGGATGTCGAAGCCGCCGTGCTTGCGCAGCTTGCCGTGAAGCTTTCGCACGCGCCGGTCCATCTCGTGCTGCTCGAACTGCCATTCGCCGGGGCGGTAGCGCAGGCTGCCTCCCAGACCCAGGATCCGCACCCCTTCGTAAACGAGGATGTCATCCTCCAGAGGAAAGCAGCCGTCGGGCGGGATGCGGTTGTACTTTTCGTCATGGTTCCCGTGAATGTAATAGACGGGTGCATGGGTAAAGGTGGCCAGAAAAGAGAGGTAGCGGGGATCCAGATCTCCGCAGGAGAGGATGATGTCCACGCCCTCCAGCTTTTCCGGCTTGAAATAATCCCAGAGACTTTTTGATTCCGTGTCGGCGATCGTCAGTATCCGCATGGTCACGCCTCGTCCTTGAGCCCCTGGATCTCTACCAGTTCCACGGCTTCTTCACGCAATTCCCCGATGTCGGGGATATAACCTTCGATATTCTCGGCAAGCCAGTCCAGTTTGACGGCTTCGTCGGGCGAGATGGTCTGTCCGTCCTCGCAGCGCAGAGTCCCGTCCTGAGAGTAGATCGGTCCGGTCAGCGGATTGATCGCCATGCAGCGCAGGCCCTCCCGCAGGGTGCGGAGCAGACGGACCGGTCCGGCGGGAAGGTTGCGCGAATAGATCACATCCACCGCCTCGGAGCTCATGCCCCAGAAATAGTTCAATGCCTGGTCGGCAAATACGTTTTCGTCGTTTTTGTAACCGCCCCGAAGGATGGAGCGGATGATCTCTTCATAAAGCTTGCCCCAGTGCTGTACGGGCATGGCCAGGCTCACACGTTCCCCGTCATTTCCGTTTTCCAGCGCATAAAGGCCGAACTGCTGCGAGGAAGAGGCCTTGATGTTCATGTCTTTTCCCGAGATCAGCGTCACGTTCTTTTTACGGAAGGCTTCGAAGGGATCGCGGTCTTTGATCATGGACCATTCCAGATAGACCTTCGCATTCGGATTGGTCATCTGCACGCCCAGCGCAAAGGCATTGATCTCGGCGGTGGCCCCGTGGATCGGGTAGTCGGCCAGCAGGCCGATGTTTCCGTCTTTCTTCATGGCGCCGGCTATGGCACCCAAAATGAACTTGGCTTCGTAAGTGCGCAGATAATAGGAACGGATCGCCTTGTGGCCGAGGCTCATCGAACAGTTTAAGATGATCGTCTCGGGGTGCTTGGCGGCGGCCCGGAGAGCTGCCGGCATCAGCTTGGGCGAGGTGACAAAGAGCACCTTGTGACCGGCCTCCACAGCGGCATCCAGCACATCGTCGGCGTCCACGTCGTCCACCCTCTCCAGCGAGGAGGTGATGATCTTGTCGCCGAAAACATCTTCCACATATTTGCGGCCCAGCTCATGCGCATAGGTCCAGGCCGAGAGCTGCGCGCTGCGGTCGTGCACGAAAGCGATCTTCAAAGCCGAAGCACCCGGCAGAAGCTTGCTGAGCGCGGTCTTCTGCGATTCGGGAGTCGGGTTGAGGACCAGCTTCATCTCGGAACCGCTGTTATAGTTGACAAATTCGGTCCAGAGGCGCATCAGATCCTTGCGGATGTCCACATCGCTCTTGCCGACGGCCTCACGGTAACCGTAGATCTCGAGATAAAGGCAGAGAGCGTCGCCCGCGGTGATGGTAAACTTGCCGGCGGAGCGGGCCGAAAACTCCTTTTCGAAGAAGGTATAGAGGGCACGGAAATCGAGTTCCTGCTCCTTGGTCCATTTCTCGTCGCTTGTGCAGGTCAGCTTCAGCAGACGGCGGAAATTGCCCTCTTTGGACATGTAGAGATAATTGATCCCCGTGATGTCGTAAAACTCCATGAATTCGTAGTAGATCTTGACGGCAGGTTCGTCGCTCCGCTTCGGGATCATGCGCGTTACCGTGCCCTCGATGCTGACGGCATCCATGAACTTGGAGACGGAAACCCTCTTGTTTCCCTCCATCACGTAGAACAGGTTGTTGAATTCGTAAGCCTTTATGGGATCGCGCAGGCCTTCCTCTTCGAGCTCGTCATAGAGCTGGGCCCATTTCATCGCAAATTCCGAATCCGGCTCCAGTATGGGCATGAAATTCCGTGCGAAGGCCGTGGTCCGGCCTGCGCTGTAGGTGCCTGCGATGGATTTGATCGGGATCTCCACCAGTCCGAGGGAAACCTGCGATTCGATCTCCACATGACTGACGATCTCGTCAAGCACCGGAAGATAGGGGTACAAACCCTTTCCGGCGCAGGCTCTGTATTCCTTGTCGCCCAGTTTTAATGCTTTTAAGTAATCCGATGTTGCCATTTTTTCATCATCCTCCCTTGCACTCCGGGATCCGCATGATCCCGCCACGTCTCTTCTCTTATTTTTTTGTTATTCTATAGGAAAGAAACCTGCTTTACAATGGGGATTTTGCTTTATTTCACGGGGGAAATCGTGTAAAATAGGGACATATTTAACGAAAAAAGGACGAAAAACATGGATATTTATTCGGGTTTTGCGGATGTATACGACAGTCTGATGGATAATGTGCCCTACCGGGAATGGACCGAACGCATTATTTCAAGGCTTAAGGAGAATGGGATCGAAGACGGCCTGGTCCTGGATCTGGGCTGCGGAACGGGGACGGTCTGCGAACTGCTTTCGGAAGCCGGTTACGACATGATCGGTGTGGATGCTTCCGCGGACATGCTGCGTCTTGCGAACGAAAAGAAGATCGCAGGCGGGCACGACATCCTCTATCTTCTGCAAGACATGCGTTCCTTCGAGCTGTACGGGACCGTGCGTGCCGTGATCTGCATCTGCGACAGCCTGAATTATCTTCTGGAAGAGGAGGAACTGCTGGAGTGTTTCCGCCTGGTAAACAATTATCTGGATCCGGGCGGGCTCTTTCTCTTTGATTTCAATACGGTCCACAAGTACCGCGACGTGATCGGGGAGACCGTCATTGCCGAAAAGCGCGAGGAATGCAGCTTTATCTGGGAGAACAGCTACGAGGACGGGATCAACGACTGCGAGCTGACGGTCTTCATGAAAGCCGAAGACGGCCGTTACGATTGCATGGAGGAGGAGCATCTGCAGCGCGGCTATGAGCCTGCGCAGATCAGAGCAGCCCTGGATCAGGCGGGCATGATCTTTGTCGGTGCGGAAGATTCGGAAAGCGGCGGGGAGCCGGATGAGACTAGCGAGCGCATCTTTGTGACCGCCCGCGAAAAGGGAAAGAAGGCATCCTGAAGCCGCCTCCCGCGGGCCTGACCGGCCGGGGATTCAGACCGGCGCTTCGGAGAGCGGAAGGAAATTGGCGCGCAGATAATCAAGCAGGCCGGATTCCTTGTGCTCGACCACGAATTCGATGTATTCCAGATCCTCTTTGGCATCCACATCCACGGCCTTGGGGATCACATAGGAGATGACCCTGTCACCGTGCATCAGGTGATTTTCCCGGATGAAGGAGGTGCGGAGGATGTCCACATAGCCGTCCGGCGTATACACCTGGTCAAAATCCTGCCTGGGGTTGTTGGCTTCATCGATGGTCATGCCCGGCATGAAACTGCGGTAATAGCCGTCCTCGCGCACGCAGAACATCTTGTAGGGCGGGAAGACCTGTTTGTGGGCACTGCGGAGGCTCGTGGCCCGCGGATCGGCGAGCATCTTTTCCGCGGCGGCATCCACGATCGCCTGCTCGCGAAGCGGTGAAGTGGGACGCAGATGCATGAAGAATTCGGGCAGCTTCCCTTCGTTATCTGCCAGCCATCCGATGGCATGCTCCATGAATTCGATGTCCGGAGAAGTGTCCGCGGCATATTCGGCGGGACGCAGAAAAGGGGTCTCTGCCCCGTAATAGCGCGCGATGGCGGCATACTCCTCGGAATCCGTCGACACGAGGGTGCGTGACACGAGGCGGCAGTTGGCTGCAGCCGCGATCGCGTAAGCCAGCAGGGGATAGCCCTTGACACAGCGTATATTTTTGTTTTTCACGCCCTTGCTCCCGGAACGCGCCGGGATGATGGCATACATGAGACCTTTTTCAATCATGACAGTCATGCTCCTTTACGCGCCACAGTATAACACCCGCAGGGATCACTGTCAAAGGCGGCGGGGAGGCGGGGGCTTTCCGAAAAGCGCAAGGGAAGCGTTGCGTACTTGTGCATCATACGGTATAATAAGGCTTAACGTACTTAGGGGGGAGAGCCGGTGGAAAAATATTGGCTTGTGATAGCAGATGATGATGTGCTATGCCTGCGAAATGCCAAGCTTCTTCTGAGCGGGAGCAACATGCGCGTCAGTTCCGTGCGGTCGGGACGGGAACTTCTGAAGTTCCTGGAAAAGAACCGCCCGGACCTGGTTCTTTTGGATGTGCTCATGCCCGAAATGGATGGGTTTGAGACCTATCAGCGCATCCGGGCTTTCGAGGAACAGGAGGAACGCCAGCCGATCCCCGTGATCTTTCTGACGGGCGAGAATGACAGCGAGATCGAGACGAGAGGTCTGAAACTCGGTGCTTCGGATTTTATCCGGAAGCCCTTCAATGCGGATATCCTGCTCAGGCGTATCCAGAATATCATTGCGAACAGAAAAAAGATCCGGGATCTGACGGCCGAGGCCGAGACCGATCACCTGACGGGCTTTTACAACAAGGCCGGAACGGAGGAGAGGCTGACGGAGCTTTGCAGCGCGGGCGGCGGCATGCTCATGATCCTGGACCTGGACGATTTCAAGCTGGTCAACGATCTGTACGGACACGAGATGGGTGACAAGGTCCTGCGCGGATTTGCCGACATCACGCGTTCGAGCAGCCGTGCGGATGATGTGCTCGGGCGCATCGGCGGCGACGAATTCCTGGTGTTTTTCCGAAACGCCAAGGATGAGAGGGCCGTGGAAGCGTTTTCGGACCGGCTGAACAGGAGGCTGCGCGAGGAATGCGTCAGTCTGATGGGAGAGGATTTCAAGGTCCCGATCGGCGTATCGGTTGGCTGTGTAGTCGTGCCGGAAAGCGGCGGGAATTACCGCACGCTCTTCAGGCTTGCGGACAGGGCTCTCTATCAGGTGAAACAGAACGGCAAGCACGCCTGCCGCATATGCAATACCGAAGTGGAAGGAGACGACGGAACGGAGGCGGCTCTGGATCTGGAAGTGGAGCTGACGAACATGCTCAAGGTCTGCGGTGAGCGGAACGAGGCAGCCAAGGCCATGTGGGTCGGGCAGGATGCGTTCAGCTGGATCTACCGCTTCATGGACCGCTACAGCCAGCGTTATCATAATAAGCTCACCTTCCTGCAGTTCGGTCTTTTTGAGGATGGCTGCGGTGGTGAAGAGGAGCTCAAGGAGGCGGTCTATCAGTTCGGCTGCGTATTGCAGAGCAGGCTGCGCCGCAATGACGTGATCACGCAGAACCGCTCGAACTGCTTTTTCCTGCTCCTTCCGGAGCTGGCGGAACGGGATCTGAATTCGGTGCTCACCCGTGTGCGCAGCGAATGGGTCAAAACGGGGGCCGGAAAAGGAGTGCGGCTGGAATATGCGGTGGCGTTCGGCGGCGGCGAAGGATGATGAGGACGGTGAATGAGAAGAAGGCGTACGGTTGACAGGGAGGAGCACAGGCTCCGGGTCAGGAATACGGTCATCTCTCTTATCGTGATCCTGTTTTTTGTCGGGATCATTCTGCTTTTTTATTCCATGCTTTATGCGGAGAAACGGCGCAGCATCATCCAAAGCGGAAGGATGACGGCAACGCAGACGGCGGACCGCTTTGATGATTACCTCACCGCGGTCGTGGATGAGGTGCGCATCACATCCTTTACCCTGGAAGACATGGTGGACCGGGGAAAGGGCAAAGAGGAACTGCTGGATTATCTGGTCGGGCAGACATCTGCCATAACCCAGACCGTTTTTGAAAATACCACGGGACTGTATGCCTACATCAACGGCGTCTATCTGGACGGAGCATACTGGGAGCCCGGGGATGATTATGTCGTGGAGGAGCGCCCCTGGTATATCAAGGCTTTGAGCGGAGGCGGCGAGATCGTTCTCGTGGAGCCTTACCTCGACATGCAGACCGGGGATGTCATCATGACCATCGCCAAGCTTCTGAAGGACAAAAAGAGCGTGGTCGCCGTGGACATCACCCTGGATTACATCCAGACGGTCACGGAGCAGACGGTGAAAAGCGGCGAGTCGGACATCGAGTTCATCCTGGATGAAACGGGACATGTGGTCGCGCATTCGGACCGGAGCGAGATCGGGAAGGACTATTTTGCGGAGCAGGGAACGCTCGCAGCGGAGCTGATGGCGGATCTGAATGCTTCGGAGAGGGATTTCCTCGAGCTGGATCATGACGGCAACCGTTATATCGCCTATTCGGCAAAGATAAGGAACAACTGGCGCTGCGTATCGGTCAAGAACGCCACCAGGATCTTCCGGCCGCTGACCACGATCATGCTGTTTGCGGTCGTGCTTTCGGCTGCCGTTGTTGCCGTTCTTTTGCAGATCTTCCGAAGCTCCAACGAACGCAGCCTGATCGCGGAACGCCTGAACAAGCAGCTTTCTTCCTCGGTCGAGATCTACCGCTCCGCCCAGGATCTGGATATTCTGAACGATACCTATGCGGAGCTGCTCGCCGACGACCGCGGCCGCGGTGATCCCCTCGGCAGTTATCAGGAGAACGCCCAGCTTGCGGTGCTGGCAAATCTGGACAAGATCGTGGACCTGTCCTGCAAGACCGAAGTCATGGACTTTGTCGATTTTTCGACGATGGACGAGAGGATGAGGGGGCGCAGGACGATCACCCTCGAGTTTCTGACCTCGGACAAGACCTGGCTGCGCGGCCGTCTCATCGTTTCACGCTATTCGCCGGAAGGCGACATTTCCCACGTGCTTTGGATGATGGAAGACATCGACGAGGAGAAGCGGAACCGTGACCGGATGACCGAGGCCATAAAGACGCTGAACAACCAGCTGAGCTCGGTGGCGAACATCTATTATTCGCTGCATGACATCGATCTGGTCAACAACAGACTGGACGAGATCAAGACCGAAGAACCGGGGCCGGACGAGCTTCCCGTGGAGTCCTCCGAAAACGCGCAGGAAGTGCTCTTTGACGTGATGCGCCAGCTGACGGACAAAGGATGGATGGAGGACAGCCTGAAGTTCATCGATCTGTCAACGATACAGTCGAGGATGAAGGACCGGGATTCCATTTCCTGGGAATTCATGAGCATTTTGAAGATCTGGTTCCGCGAACGTTTTGTCGTGAGCCGCCGGGATGAGAACGGAGAAGCAAGCCATGTGCTCTGGATGGTGGAGAACATTGACGAAGAGAAGCGCGGCAGGGAGCGGCTTAAGGAAACGGCGCAGATCCTGAATACCCAGATCTCGTCCATCGCGGGCATCTACATGACCATGTACGAGATGAACATCGTGGACGATACCTTTAACGAGATCAAGGCATCCAACGAGCTGATCGTGCAGTTGATCGGGAGAGGGCATGAGCATGCGCAGGCCATCCTGCAGAAGGTCATGGAGCACATGACCGATTCCTCGGCGCTCGACGAGATGCGCAAGTTCATCGTCTTTGACACGCTTGATGAACGCCTCGGCGGACGCAATACCATAGCGCTGGAATACCCGAGCTCGCAGAACGAATGGCGGCGTGCCCGTTTCATCGTGTCGAAGCGCGATGAGGACGGACGGCTCACGCATGTGCTCTGGCTGGTCGAGAACATCGACAAGGAAAAGAAGGACAGAGAACGGCTGCTCGACATGTCGCAGCGCGCCATCGCGGCAAGCGAGGCCAAATCGGCCTTCCTTTCCAACATGTCCCACGAGATCCGCACGCCCATCAATGCGGTGCTGGGCATGAACGAGATGATCCTGCGGGAATGCGAGGACGAGGAGATCCTGTTCTATTCGGAGAACATCCGGACCGCCGGGAACACGCTTCTCGGCATCATCAACGATATCCTGGATTTCTCCAGGATCGAAGCCGGCAAGGTGGAGATCATCCCGGTGGATTACGATCTGTGCTCGACCCTGAACGATCTGGTGAACATGACGCAGACGAGGGCCGAGGACAAGGGGCTACGCTTCATCACCCGCTTCGACCGGAATACGCCCAGGCTTTTGAACGGCGACGAGGTGCGCATCAAGCAGATCATCATGAACATCCTCACGAACGCCGTCAAATATACCGATCAGGGCGAGATCGTATTCTCGCTTTCCTCCGAATGGCCAGAAGGCGAAGAGGACAGCGTGAACCTGCACGTCTCCGTGAAGGATACCGGTGTGGGCATACGTGCCGAGGACATGGAGAGGCTGTTTACGGAATTTGACCGCATCGATGAAGGAAAGAACCGTCAGGTGGAAGGAACGGGCCTTGGCATGAACATTACCAGGAGCCTTCTGGACATGATGGGGAGCACGCTTGAGGTGCAGAGCACCTACGGCGTGGGCTCGGAATTCTCCTTCACGCTCAGGCAGAAGGTCGTGAACCGCAAGCCGCTCGGCGATTACGAGGAGTCGTACCGCGAGCTGATCGGGGATCACCAGAAGTATCATGAGAAGTTCATCGCTCCCGAAGCCTATATCCTGGCGGTGGATGACAATGCGATGAACCTCACGGTCTTCGGCAAGCTGCTGAAGCATACCCTGATCAAGATCGATACCGCAACGGGCGGGGACGAAGCGCTGGTCCTGTCACGCAGCCGGAAGTACGACATCATCTTTTTGGACCACATGATGCCCGAAAAGGACGGCATCGAGACGCTGCATGAGCTGCGCGCGCAGGAAGATGACATGAACAGGGAAACGCCGGTCATCTGCCTGACGGCGAATGCCATTTCCGGAGCAAGACAGCTCTACCTTGAAGAGGGCTTTGACAATTATCTGACCAAACCGGTGGATTACGCGAGACTGGAGGACATGCTGCTGGAGTACCTGCCGGAGGAAAAGGTCTGGGAGGTCAAAAAAGAAGAGGGCGAGAAAGAGGAAGCTCTCCGCATCCCGGATGAGCTCGCGAACCTGGGCGAACTGGATATCTCGGCCGGGATCAAGTTCAACGGGGATGCCAGGATCTATCTTGAGACACTCCGGGTATTTACGGATTCGGTGGATCAGGTCGCGGACGAGATCAAAGCTTATCACGCAAGCGGGGATCTCAAGAACGAAACGATCAAGATCCATGCCCTGAAAAGTACCGCCCGCATCATAGGAGCGCTCGAGATCGGCGAGAGAGCCCTGGAGCTTGAGGAAGCCGGCAAGGCGGAAAAGAAGGACGTCATCGACGAAAAACTGGACGGTCTTCTGGATGACTGCAAGATGCTGGCGGAAAAGATACGGCCGATCCTTCTTGCGGAGGAGGAAAAGGCCGATGAACAGCTGCCCCTGATCGGGGAGGAAAAACTGAGGGAACTGTACGGGCAGATCCTGCATTATGCGAGAGAGTGCGACGACGCGAGCATCGAAGACGTGATGAGCGAGCTGAGGCGCTACCGCCTGTCGGAAGGGGAAAAGAAGCGCAGGGAGGCGATACAGAGGGCCGTGAACTCCTTCGATTTCGACATGATCGTAAAGCTTTTGACTTAAAGGAGGTGTGAAAGGATGAAGATCCTCATGATCGGGCTGGGAAGCATCGGCCAGCGTCATGTGAGAAACATCAGAAAGGTACTTGGAGAGAGGGCGGAACTGATCGCTTACCGGGCCCGCGGCCTGAAGACGACCTTCAGCGACAGTCTGCAGGTGCGCGAAGGCGTCGATCCGGAGACGGAATACGGGATCCGCTCTTATACGGATATCGATGAGGCGCTCGCGCAGAAGCCCGAGCTGGCCTTCATCACGAACATCACGTCAAAGCACATGGAATTTGCCCTGAAGTGCGCGGAAGCCGGCTGCCACATGCTGATCGAAAAGCCGCTCTCCGATTCCATGGAGGGCGTGGAGGAGCTGGAGCGCATCGCGAAGGAGAAGGGACTGAAGATCTTCATGGGCTTTCAGAACCGCTATCATCCCTGCGTGCAGCGCATGAAGGAAAGCCTCGAAAGCGGCGAGCTGGGACGCATCCGCTATGTCTCCTGCGAGTTTTCGGAGCGTGTCACCACGATGCACCGTTATGAGGATTACCGGGATACCTACATGGCAAGGAAGAAAATGGGCGGCGGCCCGGTCCTGAATCTGCAGATGCACGATCTGGACATCCTCCAGTGGCTCTTCGGGGAGCCGGTGGACGTGTGCTCGCGTCTGCAATTCGACAGTGCCCTGGAGATCGATGTGGAAGAGAGCGCGCAGGCGGTATTTACTGCGCGGGATGGTTTCCCGATCTACACGCACACCGACCTTCTGCAGTATCCGCCGGTGCATGTGTTCAAAGTGGTCGGCGAATACGGGCGCGTCGAGGCGGACCTGAACGCGGTGCGCTTTGTGAAATACCGCGGGGACGAGCCCGCGGAGGAATGGACGGATCCCGGATTTGCCCGGAATGACATGTTCATTGAAGAGTTAAAGGATTTTCTGCGCTGCCTGAACGGAGACGAGATCGCAATCCCGCTGAAGGCGGGGATCACATCCCTTCGCATGGCACTGGCGGAAAAGGAAGGGCGGGGATATCCCGTCCGGCCCGCCTGAGGCGTCCCCAAGAATAAAAAAAAAGGAGAGAGAAAAATGAGTGCAAAAGCGGATGCGGTATTCGCGAGATTTGAGGAAGTGGGGATCATCCCCGTTGTCGTCCTGGAGGATGCGAAGGACGCAAAGGAATTGGGCAAGGCCCTGATGGAAGGCGGGCTTCCCGCGGCGGAGGTGACCTTCCGCACGGAGGCGGCGGAGGAATCGATCCGCATCCTTGCCGAAGAATATCCGGACATGCTCGTCGGTGCCGGAACGGTGCTCACGACGCAGCAGGCGGACCGCGCTGTGGCAGCAGGGGCGAAGTTTGTCGTAGCGCCCGGGCTGGACAAGGAAGTGGTCAGGCACTGCCTGAAAAAAGACATCCCCGTATGCCCGGGAACGCAGACGGCCACGGAGATGATGCGGGCGATGAAGCTGGGACTGACCCACGTGAAGTTTTTCCCGGCCGAGAACGCGGGCGGCCTGAAGATGATCAAGGCCATCGGTTCGGCACTGACCTCCCTGCGTTTTATGCCCACGGGCGGGATCAGCGCGGACAACGTTTCGGATTACCTGAAGAACGAAAAGATCTTCTGCTGCGGAGGCTCCTGGATGGTGAAGGCGGACATGATCCGCGCCGGTGAGTTTGACAAGATCCGCGAGAAGGTGGCGGAAGCCGCGGAGATCGTAAAGAAGCTCCGGGCAGATGCCTGAAAGGAGAGAAGGGAAAATGGCGAAAAAGATCTACACCTCCCGCTTTGAGATCCCCGGAAAGGTATGCATCGTTACCGGGGGCGGGGGACTGATCGGGATGAAGCACACCGAAGCGATCGTGGAGGGCGGCGGCGTGGCCGTTCTTCTGGACATCGTTCCGGAGGGCATGGAGCGCGTGAAGGCCGGCGTCAAAGAGGAATACGGCGAGGATGCGCAGGTCGAATGCTTTGTCACGGACATTACCAGCCGCGAAGCGCTCGAGAAGGTAAGGGATGCCCTGCTGGAGAAATACGGGCACATCGATGTGCTGATCAACAATGCGGCGAACAACCCGAAGGTAGAGGGCGGCTCCAAAAACCTGGGAGCCATCCGTTTCCATAATTTCCCGCTGGATATCTGGAACCAGGATCTGGCCGTGGGACTCAGCGGGGCCATGCTCTGTGCCCAGGTCTTCGGCGAGGTGATGGAGAAGCAGCAAAACGGCGTGGTGCTCAACATCTCTTCCGATTACGGACTGATCGCGCCGGACCAGCGCATCTACCGGAAGGAAGGGCTGCCGGAGGAAGAGCAGACGGTCAAGCCCGTTTCCTACAGTGTGGTGAAGCACGGCCTGATCGGACTCACGAAATATCTGGCGGTCTATTGGGCGGACAAGGGGATACGGGTGAACACGCTCTGCCCCGCAAGCCTGGAGAACGGACAGGATCCGGAGTTCCAGGAAAAGATCGGGAAGCTGATCCCGCTGGGACGCATGAGCCGGCCGGATGAATATGTCTGCACGATCCTTTACATGATCTCGGATGCGGCCACTTACATGACGGGCGCGACCGTGGTGCTCGACGGCGGCAGGACCATATGGTAAGGAAGGTGCGGAGGCGCGGGGGCGTTTTGATGACGGCCCTGTTTGCGGCCCTTGGCGTCAGCTCCTGCGGGCAGCCGGAAGCGCCGGTACCGGTGACGGAGACGGAAACAGTAACGGAAAGCATTGCGACGGAGGAGACCGCCGAAACACAAAATACGAATGAGGAGGAAGAAAGCATGGATTATGCGGAGATCTTTAAGGGGATCACACTTGCGAAAAGCTACAAGGGGGTTACGAACAACAATCCCATCATCGAGCAGCATTACGGGGCGGATCCCTTTGCTCTGGTATACGATGATACCGTCTACTTTTACATGACGGCGGATGCTTATGAATACGACGAGGCCGGTGAGATCGCGGAAAACACCTACAGCAAGATCCGGAGCCTTTACGTGGTCTCGACAAAGGACATGATCAACTTTACCGATCACGGCGAGATCACGATCGCCGGCGAGGGAGGCGTCACGACCTGGGCACACAATTCCTGGGCACCGGCCGCAGCCTGGAAGATGATCGACGGCAAGCCCAAGTTCTTCCTGTATTTCGCCGATAACGGCGGCGGGATCGGGGTGGTCTGCGCCGACAGCCCCGTCGGGCCTTTCCGCGACGAGCTCGGACACGGCCTGATCCGCAGGGACATGGAAAACTGCGGGAACGTGGAATGGCTTTTTGACCCTGCCGTGCTCGTGGATGACGACGGCAAGGCTTACATCTATTTCGGCGGCGGCGTGCCGAAGGGCAAGGCGTCCCATCCGATGACCGGCCGCTGCGCGCAGCTCGGCGATGACATGATGAGCCTGGTCGGTGTTCCCGAGACGATCGATGCGCCCTACCTCTTTGAGGATTCCGGGATCCACAAGTTCGGGGATACCTACTATTACACCTATTGCACGAACTTCAGCGTGGATGAGGCGGGAACAGCCGAATACGGCTTCGAGAACGGCGAGATCTGCGTGATGGAGAGCAAGAACCCGCTTGGGCCCTTTACCTTCAAGGAGAGGATCCTCCGCAATCCGGCCTATTACTGGAATGTCGGCGGGAACAACCACCATGCCGTGTTCAGGTTCCGGGATCAGTGGTACATCTGTTACCACAGCCGCATGCTGGAGAAGGAGCAGGGCATCCTGCACGGTTACCGTTCCACCAGCATCGATGAATTCACACCGGCTGCGGACGGGACCATCGGCGACATCAGGATGACGAAGGACGCCAGGAAGCAGGTGGGGTACCTGAATCCCTATGAAACGATCAACGGCGCGACCTTTGCGGTGATGGGCGGCGTGGACACGGCTCCGGCGGATGAAGTGAGCAGGGCGAACGGCTGCGGAAATCTGCTTCTGACCGCGATCGACAGCGGCGATTTCGTGAAGCTCGAGGGCGTGGATTTCGGTAGCACGGGCGCGAAAAAGATAAAGGCCACCGTCAAGACCAACGGGAAGGACGGCGTGATCCGCGTGACAACGAAGTACGCAAACGGTGATGTGGCCGGCTATCTTCCGGTAAAGGGTGACGGTAACGAGACTACCGTGATCGAAGCGGCACTGGATGCGCCGGTCACGGGCGTTCAGGATCTGTACTTCACCTTCAGCGGTGAGGGATACGAGGTTCTGGACTGGTGTTTTGAATGAGCTTGACGCGGGCGGGCGTATGGGTTACAATCACGGACAGCAGATACAATGGGGTACCCGCTTGGGTACCCCTGTGTTTTTTTGGAGGATGAAACATGACAAAGTATACGAAAGAAGAGATCCTTGCAATGGCCGAGGAGGAAAACGTGGAGTTTATCCGCCTGCAGTTTACCGATGTGTTCGGAAACCTGAAGAATATGGCGATCACGGTCCCGCAGCTGGAAAAAGCCCTGGATAACGAGATCCTCTTTGACGGTTCCGCCATCGACGGCTTTGCCAGGGTGGCAGCCTCGGACATGTATTTTCATCCGGACCCGGATACCTGGGCGATCCTGCCCTGGCGTCCCCAGCACGGCAAAGTGGCGAGAATGCTCTGCGATGTCTGCACCACGGATCACAAGCCCTTTGCGGGAGACCCCAGACAGGTGCTCAAGCGTGCCATCGCCCGGGCAGCAGAGCTGGGTTATACCTTCCATGTGGGACCGGAATGCGAGTTTTTCCTGTTCCGCACGGATGAGGACGGACAGCCCACCACCCAGACCGAAGAACAGGAGCGTGCAGGCTACTTTGACATCAGCCCCATAGACGGCGGAGAGAATGCCCGGCGTGACATGGTACTGACCCTGGAGGAGATGGGCTTCGAGATCCGCTCTTCCCATCACGAGATCGCTCCGGCCCAGCACGAGATCGACTTTCTGCACGACGAGGCCCTGAAGACGGCCGATAATATCATGACCTTCAAGATGGCGGTGAAGACCATCGCCCGCAAACACGGACAGCATGCCACCTTCATGCCCAAGCCCAAGTACGGGAATAACGGTTCCGGCATGCATCTGAACATCAGCCTTCACCGGAACGGGGAAAACATCTTCCGTGATGACGCGGGCCCCGACGGGATCAGCCGGGAGGCACGCTGGTTCATCGGCGGCATCATGCGCCATATCAAAGGGATGACGGCCATCCTGAACCCCCTGGTGAATTCGTACAAGCGTCTGGTGCCCGGTTTTGACGCACCGGTCTGGATCAGCTGGAGCGGTGAGTGCAAGGGTACGCTTTTGGGGATCCCTGCGGACCGGGGACCCAGGGCAAGAGTGGAACTGCGCAGTCCCGATTCCGCAGCCAATCCCTATCTGGCTCTGGCCGTGGTGCTTCGTGCGGGACTGGACGGCATCGAAAATCAGATCGAGCCCCCTGCCCAGATCAAAGGCCACATCGGTGAGAAAAGTGCGGAAGAGCTCCTGAACGAAGGCGTGGAGCTTCTGCCCACCACCCTGATGGAAGCCATCCGGGAGCTGGAAAAGGACGAGCTGGTTAAGGAAACGCTGGGAGAGCACATCGCCCCCCTGTATATACGTGCCAAAAAGAAGGAGTTCCTGGAATACAGTGCCCAGGTGAGCCAGTGGGAAGTGGACCGCTATCTGTTCAAATACTAAGCTGCTGACAGACGATCCCTGAGGAAAGGAGGGGAGGCGTTTGGATAGTCTGATCGTGCTGTTCGGAAAAAACGAGGAAGGCCGGGCCATCCGGAACCTCCTGCTCCGCAACGGTTATGAAGTGGCAGCTTTGTGCAACACCGGGGCGCAGGCCCTGGCGGAAGCGGACATGCTGGACGGCGGCATCGTGGTCTGCGGCTACCGCTATCCCGACATGATCTGCAAGGAGCTGGCAGATGACCTGCCGAAGGGTTTTGAACTGCTGCTGATCGCCCGGGCGGATCTGATCGAGGAGGGCGTGCCGGAAGAGGCTGTTCTTTTGAAGATGCCGCTGGCAACGGTGGATCTGTTCTCGACGCTTGGCATGATGCTGGGACGAAGAGAGCGCATCCGGAAAAAGAAAAAAGCGCTTCCGAAGAAGAGGAGTGCCGAAGAACAGGCGCTGATCGACCGCGCCAAGGCGCTTCTCATGGAGCGCAATCACATGAGTGAGGAGGAAGCCCACCGTTATCTGCAGAAATGCAGCATGGACAGCGGGACAGGGCTGACGGAAAGCGCGGGGATGATCCTGTCGATGATGGAGGAGACGGTATAATGAAATTTGTGAAAATGCAGGGCTGCGGCAACGATTACATCTACGTGAACGGGGCCGAAGAAAAGGTGGCGGACAAGGCGGAACTGGCCAGGCGCCTGAGTGACCGGCATTTCGGGATCGGCGGTGACGGTGTGATCTTCATCAACCCGTCGGAGCAGGCGGATTTTGAAATGGAGATGTATAATGCGGACGGCTCCCGCTCCGAGATGTGCGGGAACGGGATTCGCTGCGTTGCCAAATATGTATACGACTACGGCCTGACGGACAAGAACCCCGTCCGGATCGAGAGCGGCGGGAGCGTAAAGACCCTGGAGCTTCATCTGAAGGACGGAAAGGTGGACACGGTCACCGTAGACATGGGCGAGCCTATACTGGAAGCGGAAAAGATCCCCGTGGATGCGACGCAGTTTGCCGACGGTGGCGAGGGCATTCTAAACCGCCGGATCCGGATGGAGATAGGGGGGGAGCCTGCGGAAGCGGCGGTGACCTGCGTCTCCATGGGAAATCCCCATGCCGTGATCTATGTGGATGATGTGGACGGCCTTGATCTGGAAAAGATCGGCCCCGTGCACGAGCATCATCCGGCTTTCCCCAAGGCCGTCAATACGGAATTCATCCGGGTACTCGACCGCACGCAGCAGCAGATGCGGGTGTGGGAACGGGGGACCGGCGAGACCCTGGCCTGCGGGACGGGAGCCTGCGCTTCGGTCGTGGCATCGATCCTGAACGGAAAGACGGATCGGGAAGTGACCGTTCATCTTCCCGGAGGGGATCTGCAGATCGAGTGGCGGGAGTCGGACGGGCATGTCTATATGACGGGGCCTGCACGCATCGTCTTTGAAGGGACGGTCTGAACGGCTTTTCAAATGCGAAAAAGCGTGGTAGAATGATGAGGCAGCGGAAAACAAGGGAGGACGGAACATGGCGAATATCGCAGTTTTTCTTGCAGACGGATTTGAGGAAGTGGAGGCGATCGCGCCCATTGACATCCTGCGCAGAGGCGGGATGAACGTGATCACCGTATCGGTGATGGGGACGGCGCATGTGGTGGGATCCCACGGGATCCGCGTGCAGGCTGACGAAGTCTTTGAAGGAATGGATTTTGACAGCGTGGACATGCTGGTGCTTCCCGGCGGCAAGAAGGGCACGGATAATCTGGAGGCTTACGAGCCTTTGATCACCAAGGTGAAGCAGTTTGCCGAGGAACGCAAGTATCTGGCGGCGATCTGTGCGGCTCCCACGATCCTGGGGCATCTTGGGATCCTGGAGGGAAAGAAAGCAACCTGCTACGGCGGCCTGGAAGGGGAGCTTAGGGGTGCGGAAACGCTTACGGATCCGGTCGTGGTCGACGGGCGCATCATCACCTCCCGCGGGATGGGAACAGCCACCCAGTTCGGTCTGAAGCTCCTGGAGATCTTTACGGACGAGGTGACGTCGAAGCGCATGGCTGCTTCGGTCATGATGCCGTAAACTTCATCGGACATGAAAAACCTCTGGAAGTATTTTGCCGGTTTTAAGAAGGAATGTGTTTTAGGGCCTCTGTTCAAGCTTTTGGAGGCCTCTTTTGAATTGTTCATCCCCCTGCTGGTGCAGCAGATCATCGATGTGGGGATCGCTAACGGCGATACCGCCTATATCACCCAGCGGGTGCTTTTGATGGCGGCCCTGGCCCTGATCGGCCTGGTCTGTTCGCTCACGGCGCAGTTCTTTTCGGCAAGGGCGGCGGTGGGCTTTTCCGCAAAGGTCAAGTCGGCGGTCTTTTCCCATGTGCAGTCCCTGTCCTATAACGAGCTGGACCGCATCGGTACATCCACGCTGATCACGAGGCTTTCTTCGGACATCAATACCCTGCAGGGCGGTGTGAACATGTCCCTGCGTCTGTTTTTGCGTTCCCCCTTCATCGTTCTGGGCGCCGTGATCATGGCCTTCACCATTGACGTGCGCACGGCCCTGATCTTTGTGGTCACGGTGCTGCTGCTTTCCCTGGTGGTCTACGGCATCATGCTGATCACGATCCCCATGCACAAAAAGGTGCAGAGTGACTTAGACGGCGTGACCTCCCGTACCCGTGCAAACTTAAACGGCGTGCGGGTGATCCGTGCCTTTGGCCTGGAGGAAAAGGAAGAGGAGGAGTTCCGGCGGGATAACGGAGCTCTGGTGCGCATGCAGATCCTGGCGGGGCGCATCTCGGCCCTGATGAACCCGCTGACTTTTATCCTGATCAATCTGGGGCTCTGCGTTCTCATATGGAAGGGCGCGCTTGCCGTGGATACGGGGCGCCTGACCCAGGGCCAGGTGGTGGCGCTGGTCAACTATATGTCCCAGATCCTGGTGGAGCTCATCAAGCTGGCCAACCTGATCGTCCAGCTTACCAGGGCCCTGGCCTGCGGAGGACGCATCGGTTCCGTGCTGGACATCACTTCCTCCATGCAGGAGGGGACGGCAGAGGATACGCCTGCGGGCAGTGCTTCGGAGATCGAATTCCGGGATGTGACCTTTGGCTATGCCGAGGCGGCGGAACCGGCGGTGGAGAAGATCAGCCTGAAGGTCCCGGCCGGCAGCACCCTGGGGATCATTGGCGGCACGGGCTCGGGCAAGAGCAGCGTGGTGAACCTGATCCCGCGCTTTTACGATGCAAGTAAAGGAAGCGTCCTGGTGGACGGCCGGGATGTGAAGGAATACCGCTATGCGTCTCTTCGCGGGCGCATCGGCATCGTGCCGCAGCGCAGCGTCCTGTTCCGCGGGACCATACGGGAAAACCTGCGCTGGGGGAAGGAAGACGCCACGGATGAAGAGATCTGGACGGCGCTGAAACAGGCGCAGGCTGCGGATTTCGTGAAGGAGAAGGAAGGCGCCCTGGACTATCCGGTGGAGCAGGGCGGCAGTAATTTTTCCGGCGGACAGAGACAGCGCCTGGCCATTGCCAGGGCGTTGGTGCGCAAGCCGCAGATCCTGATCCTGGACGATTCCACCTCGGCTCTGGATTATGCCACCGATGCGGCCCTGCGCAAAGAGATCCGTGAGAGCGACAGCCGTCCCACCACGGTGATCGTCTCACAGCGCACGGCATCCATCATGCATGCGGATCAGATCCTGGTGCTGGACGGCGGCGAGAGCGTGGGGCTCGGAACGCATGAGGAACTGCTGAAAGGCTGTGACGTATATCGCGAGATCTACGAGAGCCAGTTCGGAGGTGCCCATGAAGAGTAATCGCCGTATCATCCGCAGGATCCTCCATTACCTGAAGCCTTACTGGTTTTTCATGCTCTGCTCGGTGCTCTTTGCAGCCGTATCTTCCGTGCTGAGCCTGTATCTGCCGGTGCTGACCGGTAATGCAGTGGATCTGCTTCTGGGAAAAGGGGCAGTAGATAAGGATGCCCTGTGGTCAGTGCTCGTAAAGATGCTCCTGCTCATCGGCATTTCGGCTGCCGGACAGTGGATCCAGAACCAGTGCAACAACCATGTGGCCTATTGCAGTGTGCGGGATATCCGGCAGAGCGCCTTTGAAAAGCTGCAGAAGCTCCCGCTTTCCTATCTGGACACCCATCCGGCCGGGGACAGCTTAAGCCGCATCATCGCGGATGTGGATACCTTTGCGGACGGCCTGCTCATGGGCTTTACCCAGTTCTTTACGGGGCTCATCACGATCATCGGTACGCTCTTTCTGATGCTGGCGATCCATAAATGGGTGGCTCTGGCCGTGATCCTGCTCACGCCCCTGTCTCTTTTCGTGGCGGCCTTCATCGCGAAGAATACTTCCAGCCTGTTCAAAAAACAGTCGATCGTGCGGGCCTCCCAGACCGGCATGATCGATGAGCTGATCGGAAACGAAAAGCTGGTGCAGGCTTTTTCCTATGAAAAGACGGCGAAGGAGCGCTTTGAGGAGAACAACGAGGAGCTGCGGGGCGTCTCCCTGAAAGCGATCTTTTTCTCCTCGCTGACCAATCCTTCCACCCGTTTTGTCAACAACCTGATCTACGCGCTGGTGGCGCTGATGGGCGGTCTGCAGGTGATCAAAGGGAGGCTTTCCGTCGGTCAGCTTACGGCTTTCCTGAGCTATGCGAACCAGTATACCAAGCCCTTTAACGAGATCAGCGGCGTGGTGACGGAGCTGCAGAATTCCATTACCTGCGCCGGCCGCGTGCTGGAGCTGATCGCCGAGGAACCGCAGCCGGAGGACAAAGCGGATGCCCTTGCGCTTTCAGAGGCGAAGGGTGCGGTGACGATCACGGGCGTGGACTTTTCCTACACGGAGAGCAAGCCCCTGATCACGGACCTGAACCTTTCCGTGGAGCCCGGAAAACGCGTGGCCATCGTCGGGCCCACGGGCTGCGGCAAGACCACCCTGATCAACCTGCTGATGCGTTTCTATGATGTGAAGGCCGGAAGCATCGCTGTGGACGGTGAGGACATCCGGGACTATACCAGGCATTCCCTTCGGGAGAATTACGGCATGGTGCTGCAGGAGACCTGGCTGAAGCCGGGGACCATAAGGGAAAACATCACCCTCGGCAAGCCGGATGCCACGGAGGAGGAGATCATCGCCGCGGCAAAGAATTCCCACGCGCACAGCTTTATCCGGCAGCTGCCGCAGCAATACGATACCGTGATCGGAGAGGACGGGGGAATGCTCTCGCAGGGGCAGAAGCAGCTGATCTGCATCAGCCGCATCATGCTTTCCCTGCCGCCCATGCTGATCCTGGATGAGGCGACCAGCTCCATCGACACGCGAACCGAAATGAAGATCCAGGATGCCTTTGGCAGGATGATGAAGGGACGCACGAGCTTCATCGTGGCGCACCGTCTGTCCACGATCCGGGAGGCGGATACGATCCTGGTCATGAAGGACGGAAACATCATCGAACAGGGAGATCACAAGAGCCTGCTCAAAGCCGGCGGCTTTTACGCGACACTATACAGAAGTCAGTACGAGATGTAACAGACATGGTATTCAGTTCCGCCATCTTTTTATGGATATTTCTTCCCGTTGTTGTCCTCGGGAATCTGCTGGTTGGGAAAAAAATGTCCAACCTGTTTCTTTTGCTGTCCAGCCTGATCTTTTATGCCTGGGGAGAGCCGGTCCTGGTTGTCCTGATGATCTTTTCCATCCTCTGGAACTGGGCGGCGGGGCTCATGATCGGAAAGGGCAGCCGGAAGAAGCTCTGGCTCGTGCTGGGGGTGGGCGGTGATCTGCTGCTGCTCTTTACCTTCAAATACATCGGCTTTTTCTTAAGCCTGCTGCGGGTGATCCCGGTGCTGAAGGATATCCCGGATCCCGGCGTGCGCCTTCCGATCGGGATCTCCTTCTTTACCTTTCAGGCCATTTCCTATATCGCGGATGTGTACCGTGAGCGGGTGAAGCCTTCGGCGGATCCGCTTCCGGTCGCGCTCTATATCTCCTTTTTCCCGCAGCTGATCGCGGGACCGATCGTGCAGTACCGCACGGTGGAGGAGCAGCTCAGGACAAGGAAGCCCGGAGCGGCCGATTTCGCGGATGGGTTCCGGCGCTTTCTCTACGGACTCGGAAAAAAGGTGCTGATCGCGAATGTGCTGGCAGGCTGCGCGGACAAGGCTTTTTCGATGGAAGTGCCGGGCGTGCTTCCGGCCTGGATCGGCGCGCTGGCCTATACCCTGCAGATCTATTATGATTTTTCGGGCTATTCCGACATGGCCCTGGGGCTTGGGCGGATGTTCGGCTTCAGCTTTCCGGAGAACTTTTCCTATCCTTATCTCTCCCGGAGCATCAGCGAGTTCTGGCGCCGCTGGCACATCACGCTGGGCGCGTGGTTCCGCGAATATGTATACATCCCTCTGGGCGGGAACCGGAAAGGAAAGGGAAGGACGCTGATAAACCTCCTGATCGTCTTTTTCCTGACGGGGCTCTGGCACGGGGCGGATCTGAGCTTTGTGCTCTGGGGGCTTTACCATGGCTTCTTTTCCCTGCTCGAGAGAGCGGGGCTGAAAAAGCTTCTGGACAAAAGCCGCATCCTGTCCGGTCTGGGCTGTTTCGTTGTAGTGCTTCTGGGCTGGGTGCTGTTTCGGGCGGAAAACCTGGGTGCGGCCTTTGCCTACTACCGCGCGATGTTTGTCCCGGCGGCGGAGAGCGCTTCGATCCTGAGGCTCTGCGATGGGAAGACCTTTGCGATCGGGGCTGCGGCGCTGATCGGAGCAGGCCCCCTGCAGGCCATTGTTCCGCAGAAGCTTAAGGAAAAATGGAAGGGATCGGCTGCGGAGGCGCTCTTCGTGCTGGTCGTTTTGGGCTACAGCCTTGCGGCCCTGGCAGCAGAGAGCTATAATCCGTTCATTTATTTTCAGTTTTAGAGGAAGAGATGAAAAAGCTTCGTTTTTCACAATGGATATTGCTGGCGGGATTTGTTCTGGGGATCTGTCTGCCCCTGCCGCTCTGGATGCTGATCGGCAGCAAGGCAGCCTCTTCCGGCTCGGAGATGCGCATGCTGGCGGAGCGTCCGGTCCTTACGGCCGAAAACTATGCGGAGTATCCGGGGCTGTTTGAGGAATACCTCGGGGATCACCTGCCCTTCAAGGATGCGCTGGTGGCCGGGAATGCCGCAACGGATTACCTTCTGTTCCGCAGCTCCTCGGACCGCGTGATCGTCGGGAAAGAGGACTGGCTGTTTTACGCGGCAAAGATGGACGGCGACCCGGTTTCGGACTATCAGGGGAGCGTCTTGTACGGCAAAAAACAGCTTGCCTCGATCGCGGAACGCCTGTGTGCGCAAAGGGACAAGCTGGCGGCGGAAGGGACACGCTTCGTGATCTTTTTCGCGCCGAACAAGGAAAGGGTATACGCGGAATACATGCCGGAACAGTACGGTGCACCGGCGGAGGAATACCGGCTGAAGCAGCTGGCGGATTATCTGCAGGAGAACACGGATCTGGAAGTGGTCAATTCCCTGGAGGCCGTGCTGCAGGCAAAGAACGAGACGGAGGCACCGCTCTGGTACAAGACGGATACCCATTGGAATGATCTGGGCGCTTATGTCGGCAGCCGCGAACTGCTTGGGACGCTGGGGATCGAACTGCCGGCCCTTTCGGAATGCACGGTCGAAGCAGGAGAGCCGACATCCGGGGATCTGGCGCGTATTCTGCATCTGGAGAGCCTGTTTGAGAAAAAGGACCGGGAATACCGGATCGCGGAATTTGAACTGCGCTGTGAGATACAGGCGGAAGAGGGGTATCACGCGGGAGTCAATGCCCATGCGGAAGGAGCCGATCCGAGGCGCATCTATTTCTGCAGGGATTCCTACGCCGATGCCATGATCGCTTATGTCGGGAATTGTTTTACGGACAGCCGTTTCGTATACCGGGCGTTTTATACCGAAGAAGACAGGAAGGCTTTTGCGCCCGACATCTTTGTTTACGAGATCGTGGAACGTTATCTGAACGAGTTGTTGTAGATAAAAAGATCCGGCGCCAAACCCGTAAAGGAAAGGCGCCGGCTATTTTGAAGCTTATTTCAGGATCCGGGCATCGGTCACATAGATCAGTTCGCAGGCGTGGTTGCCGGTGTCGGTCCGGGTGACGCTGGAGGTCCAGGTAAAGACACTGCTTCCCGACTCGGAGACCGCTTTCAGGTCGATCAGATAGCCCTTCAGCTTTATGTGGTCTCCCCGGCGCATGCGCCCTATCGTTCGTTTCACGCTGCTGTCGGCAGCGATCAGATGGTTGTTGCAGGACTGGCACGAGACTTCTTCTTCCCCGCCCACCGGGGCAAGCTCTTCCCAACTGTCCACATGCCAGAAATACCAGCGGCCGGTCTGCCCCCAGTGGAAATCGATCACTTCGTTGTATTGGGCCACGCTTCCCCAGCCCAGCGCCAGATCCCGGGGCGCCAGCTTGCCGCCCAGATCCGTCTGGGGATAATCCTGGGTGTGCAGGACCAGGGCCTCGATCTCGTAGGCATAGAGGTACGTCAGGTCGACCTTGTAGCCGTCCCGGTAAAGCGTGGTCCCGCCCGAAGCCTCGGTCTGTACCGGCTCCGGAATGCCGGCGATGGCAACGGTGCGCCCGTTCTTCCAGACAAACCAGAAGACGACCGAAAGAGCGGCGGCGAGCAGGAGCAGCGGCACGAGTTTGCTGTTGTTCTGCCTTCCGTAGTAGTTCATTTGGTCCAGTAGGGTTTCTGATCCTTGTGCGTGAACTGTTTCATGCGCGCGCGGTAGTCCTCAAGCAGGGAGCCGTAGCGCGCTTTCTGTTTTTCGGAGAGTTTGCCTTCCGCGCACAGGTTGTCGTAACGTTCGGAGAATTCTTTCAGATTGGCTTGCGCGGCATCTTTGTAGTTGTTGGAGATGTTGCTCTCCATGCGCCGGATCACGTCTTCCAGTTCGGCGCACTTTCCGCTGAGGCGGTCAAACAATCCCATGATCCATCCCTCCGTGAGAGATCTTTGTTCACTGTTCAGAATACCATACCGCAAGTTGTTATTTCAAGTGGAAACTACTATAATATTGGGTATGAATAACAAAGAGGAAAAACGGAAGAACAGGCTGGAAGGGCTGCGAAGGGCTGCCGGGGGGGAGGGGAGCGTTGCGCTCTCCGGCACCGGAAAAAGGCCGGCGGCCCAGCCCCTTGCGTTTCTGCGCCCTTACCGGCCGGTGTTCATGGCCATTGCGGTCTTTATGCTGGGCGGCATCCTTGCAAGACGCATCGGGTTGAGCGACAATTCGTACAGGCTTACGGAGCATCTTTCGGAGAGTGCGATCCTTCTGACGGCAGCGGACGGGCAGACGGAGAGCATGGATCTGTCCGAACTGTCCTGGTATATCCTGCGGATGGAGCGTGAGGTGGACGAAAAGGCACGCATCTACGATCCGAATGATCCCACGGCGTATTGGAAGCTGCGGATCAGCAATTATGAGGAAGCGTCCTACATCGCGGAGATCGCCAAAAAGACGGTCCTGGAAGCGGCACAGCGCGACCTGGTCTACGCGACCGCGGCGAAAAGCGCCGGTGCGAGGCTGGATGAGGAGGCAAAACGCAGCGTCTTTCTGGAGGCGGAACGCGACTGGCTCGGGATGTCGCAGCGGGAAAAGGATGCCACGGGACTGACCCTTGAAAAGCTCCGTGCCGTCGAGGAACAGGAAAGGCTCGCCCGGATGTATGTGGAATATCTGGCCGGGGAGGGCACGGAGGGCCTGGAAGAGGGCGGCAGCTACTATGAAAAGCTCTGTGAAGAATACGGCGTGCGGGTGGACGAGGACGTGACCGAACCCATCCGCGTGGGGCATGTTACGGTAAACTGAGCGCAAGAGGGCGCCGGTGGGGCCTTGCGCACGAGCGGCGCAGGCCGGTCCCGCATGGCGGCAGGCGTGTTGCTCTTTGGCGGCGAAAGCCGCTTTTCTTGTATTATGGGCCGAAATGTGCTATACTCTTCTGTACGTTTGAGAACAATTGAAAGAGGAGAACGGAAATGGACATGGATGTTTTTTGGAAGGAGTTCCGGGAAGGGAACGCGCTGAATGCGTACGAATTCTTCGGGGCTCACGTGGGTGCGGACGGGACGACGTTCCGGACCTATGCACCGAATGCCTCGGGAGTCAATCTCTTCGGGGATTTCAATTCCTGGACCGAAGTGCCGATGGAGCGGGACGAGCACGGGTGCTTCAGCATTACGGTTAAGGAAGCAAAGAAGGGCGATCTGTACAAATACGTGGTATACGGGAACAACGGTTGGAGGACCGAGCACGCGGACCCTTACGCCTTCGGCGCGGAACTGCGTCCCGGCAGTGCTTCCCGGATCACGGATCTTTCGGAATACCGCTTTGGCGATGCGCAGTGGCTGAAAGGGCAGAACGATCACAGGGACAAGCCCATGGCGATCTACGAGGTGCACCTCGGCGCTTTCATGCGTAACCCTGATGAGGAACACGGCTGGTACAGCTATCGTGAGATCGCGGAGCCTCTGATCGAGCACGTGAAAAAGTGCGGCTATACGCACATCGAGCTGATGCCTTTGTGCGAATATCCCTTCGACGGCTCCTGGGGATACCAGCTGAGCGGTTATTTCGCGGCAACCTGCCGCTACGGCAGCCCGGCGGATCTGAAGTATCTGATCGACTGCTGTCACAAAGCGGGGATCGGCGTGATCATGGATTACGTGCCCGTGCATTTCGCGATCGACGATTTCGCGCTGAAGCTTTACGATACAACAGCGCTGTACGAGTATTACCGTCCGGGCGTGGCGGAGAGCCAGTGGGGGACCTGCATGTTCAATCATGAGCGTCCCGAGACCGTCAGCTTCCTGCTTTCGGCCGCGGAATTCTGGGTCAGCGAATACCACGTGGACGGACTGCGTGTGGACGCGGTGAGCTGCCTGATCTATTGGGGCGGCCGGCAGGAAAAGGGCGAAAACCCGTCCGGAATGGCGTTTGCCAGAAAGCTGACCGGTCTGCTTAAGAAGAAACACCCGAAGCTGATGCTCTTTGCCGAGGATTCCTCGTCCTGGCAGGGCGGCGTGACCGCGCCTGTCGAGAAGGGCGGACTGGGCTTCGATTACAAGTGGGACATGGGCTGGATGTACGACAGCCTGTATTTCCTGAGCCTGCCGGTCGAGCAGAGACGTGCGAATTATCACAAGCTCACGTTTTCGATGTGGTATTTCTATGACGAGCGTTTCATCCTCTCCCTTTCCCATGACGAGGTCGTGGGCGGAAGAGGGACCATCCTGGAGAAGATGCACGGCAGCGAGGACAGCAAGATCGCCCAGATCAGGGCGTATTACGCATATATGTACATGCATCCCGGGAAAAAGCTCTCCTTCATGGGAAATGAAGTGGGAGAGCGCACGGAATGGAACGAGACGAGGGAAGTGGAGTTCAACCTGCTTGCCGAGCCGCTCCACAAAGGGCTCTTCGATCTGGTCTGCGACCTGCAGAAGCTCTACTGCAGCGAGGAAGTGCTTTACGCAAAGGAGTACGAGCGGGATAATTACGAATGGCTCTATTGCAGGGACGACGGCCCTCTCCTTTATGTGATGAAGCGCATCGGCAAGGGAAAGAGCTTTGTCTGCGCGCTGAATTTCGGTGCGGAAGCACTGGAAGCTTTCGAACTGCCGCTGGACAAGGAAGAGCCGGAGGCGGCCGAAGCGGAGAACGCGGCCGAAGCGAAGGCGAAGCCCGCAAAGAAAAAGAGCGCGAAGAAAGAAGAAAGCTGGACGAGCGTGATCTGCACCGACTGGAAATGCTACGGCGGAGCGCTTGATGCGGACAAGAAAACGATCCGTTCCGATAAACGAAAGATGTCGATCGATCTGCAGCCCTACAGCGCCGTGATCTATGAGGTGAACAGCTAGGATGAACTATACCGATATCCCCTTGGGGGTAAAAGTACAGATCAACGTATCCAACGGAGGGGACATGCAGGCCAAGTTCATTTCCCGCGTTATGAAGACCGGAGACAAGGCCCTGCTGGTGATCCCGTTCATGCATAAAGGCGTGCGCGTGAATTTCGGCGGGAGCGGCGTGACGATCCACATGGAGGTGCCGGACGGACAGGGGAATAACTGGACCTTCAAGAACTGCAAGATCGATACCGTGAAAAAGAACGGCCTGGTTTACCACCGCATCCTCTGCCCGATGTCGGAAGGCATCGAAAACCGGCGCGGTGAAAGACGTACCTATGTATGGCAGCCTGCGATCTTTACCATCGAGGGGATCGCCGACCAGATCTTCACCACACTGAAGGACGTGAGCCCCAGCGGCTTCGCCTTTGTGCTGGATCCGAAGAAGCGCCTGCCGATCACAAACGGCAAGACGGTCAGCTGCACGGTCAACGAGCGCGACGGAAACGTTGTGCACCTGCGAGGCAAGGTCATACGCCGCGAAAAACTGGATCAGTATGTTCTGTACGGCTGCCGCAGCAGTGAGCGGAATGAGGAAGTCGTTGAGTATATCGAGAGACTGAACCGGAAGAGCGCGAGACAGTAAATGTGACGGAACGTAAACCCAGAAAAGGAGGGGAACAGCATGGCAAAAGACAAGAACGAACAGCAGGATGTATTCCGCGAGAGGAAGAGATGGGTCTTCCTGGGCCTGCCCTGGACCTTCACGGTCTATCACATCCGCGAGGACATGATCACGATCGACAGAGGCCTGCTCAGCAAGCAGGAGGACGACTGCTACATGTATAAGGTGGCGGACGTGCATCTGGACCGCAGCCTTTTTGAGCGCATGTTCGGGCTGGGGACCATCACCTGCTTTACCGGTGATACCACCGATTCCAAGCTGGTCTTCAAGCACATCCGTCATTCCAGGGAGATCAAGAATTACATCCTGGATGCTGCGGACAAGGAGCGCATCAGGCGCCGCACCGTCAACATGCAGGGTGTGGGCTATCACGAGGATTCCATCGGCAGCGGTGATGTGGTGGATGACATCGGATGACGGAGCGCGAAGCGGAAGAATTCAGGCAAATGCTCCGGGAACGGGGGAGCAGGCCGGGGCTTGAGAGAGTAAGCCGGCTTGCGGAGGAACTGGGGAATCCCCAGGATGCCGTGCCCTGCGTTCACATAGCCGGGACCAACGGAAAAGGCTCCGTGCTTGCTTACATGAGCACGGTGTTGAAGGAAGCGGGTTACGCGACCGGAAGCTTTTTTTCGCCGGCACTCGGTGATGAGCGGGAAATGATCGGCTTCGGCGGAAAGCCGATCACGAAAAAGCTTTATCTGGAGGGCTGGGAGCGGATCAGCAGGACGCAGGCCGCTTCGGAGGTCACGCTTTTCGAGGCGCAGACAGTCCTGGCCTATTGGTTTTTCCGCGAGAAGGGCTGCGATGTCGCGGTAGTGGAATGCGGCATGGGCGGCGCCGGGGATGCGACCAGCATCTTAAAAAATGCGGCTTTGTGTGTCTTTGTGCCGATCTCTTCCGACCACACGGCTGTGCTCGGAAACGGGATCGGGGCGATCGCCCGGGAAAAGAGCGGGATCATCACCGAAGGCACGGACGTGGTCAGTGCCGTGCAGACCGAAGAAGCAGGGAAGGTGCTCGAGCTTGCCGCAAAAAAAGCCGGGGCATCTTTTGTGACCGCACAGGAGCCGCGAAACATCCGCTACGGACTTTCGCGCCAGACCTTTGACTGCGGAGCTTACAAAAAACTCGCGATCAGCCTCGCGGGTGTTTGGCAGCCGCAGAATGCGGCGCTTGCCGTTACGGCGCTTTCGCTGCTCGGAACCAAAGGCTTTCCGGTGAGCGAAAAAGCCCTGCGAAACGGGCTGGAAAAAACGAGCTGGTACGGGCGCTTCAGCGTATTGAAGCGAAAGCCTCTCCTGATCGCGGACGGGGCGCATAACGAGGCGGGAGCGCAGGCGCTTGCCGATTCCCTGGCCCGTTATTTTCCGGACAAAAAGGTCGTTTTGCTGATGGGCGTGCTCAGGGACAAGGATCACGACGCGATGCTTCGCATCCTTCTTCCGTACGCGGAGCAGCTGGTGTGCCTTACGCCGCCGGACAATCCGAGAGCCTTACCGGCAATGGAACTTGCGGAGGAAGCCCTGCGGTATTCCGGGAACGTGTCGGCGGCCGGAAGCGTGGAGGAGGGGCTGGAAATGGCCCTGCTGCTGGCTGACGGGAAAATGCCGGTCATGGCCTGCGGCTCTCTCAGCTGGCTGCAGCGCCTGAAAAAGATAACGGAGGGATCCGTCTGAGGACGGACCTTTGAAAAGCCCCGGCAGAGGATACGGGGCAAAGATAAAGGACAGGGATCAAAATGGTAGACGAAGCAAAGATTGAAAAAGCGATACGCATGCTTTTGGAAGGCATGGGAGAGGACCCGGAACGGGAAGGCCTGGTAGACACGCCGTGCCGCGTGGCCAGGATGTATGCCGAGACACTTGCCGGCATGGACGAAAAGGCCGGGGACCATCTCTCCAGGTGTTTTTCGCACGAATCGGAAGACATGGTCCTGGAGAGGGACATCTGTTTCTTCTCTACCTGCGAGCATCATCTGATGCCCTTCTTCGGCAGGGCGCATGTGGCGTATCTGCCGAACGGCAAGGTGGCAGGGCTTTCCAAGCTGGCCAGAACCGTGGAAGTGTTTGCGCGGCGCCTGCAGATGCAGGAGCGCATGACGGGACAGATCGCGGACGCGCTGATGAAGGAGCTGGACTGCCGCGGCGCGATGGTGATGCTGGAAGCCGAGCATACCTGCATGACCATGCGCGGGGTGAAGAAGCCCGGCAGCAGTACCGTTACTGTTGCGAAGCGCGGTGCCTTTGAATCGAGCCCCGAGCTCGAAAACCGCTTCTACGCGATGCTTGGCAGAAAATGATGGACGAGATCAGGATCGACGGTCTGAAAATTTACGGCTATCACGGGGTATACCCGGAGGAAGAGGCGAAGGGACAGAATTTCATTCTCTCCCTCCGGCTTTTTTTGTGCCTGCAGGAAGCGGGGCTTACGGACGATCTCGCTCTGAGCATTTCGTATGAAGAGGTCTGCCTTTTTGTGAAGGAGGTCTTTTCGGAAAAGCGTTTTTCCCTGATCGAAGCGCTGGCGGAGCATCTCTCCTGCCGGCTTTTTGCAAAATATCCGAAGCTGGAGGAGCTGGCGCTTACGGTCTCCAAACCGGAAGCTCCGATCGACGCGGATTTTTCAAATGTTTCCGTCTGCATCCGGAGAAAACGGCATCTTGTTTATCTGGCTTACGGGGCCAACGAAGGGGATGCGCTGCGCCAGATCAAAGACGGCCTGCAGATGATAGCGGACGATCCGTTCTGCGAGCTGCTCGCGGCCACGGAGCCGGAGCGCAGCACGCCCTACGGCGGTGTGGAGCAGCCCGATTTTTACAACGGGGCTGCCAAGATCCGCACACTTTACGGGCCCCACGATCTGCTTCGTTTCCTTCACAAAGTGGAAGAGGCACAGGGGCTGGACCGCTCGAAAAAGACCCACTGGGGGCCGCGCCCGCTTGATCTGGACATCCTCTTTTACGATGATCTGGTGCTTGCAGGTCCCGAGCTCGTGATCCCGCATCCGGACATCCAAAACCGCGATTTTGTTCTGGAACCACTCGTCAAGCTTGAACCGCAGCTGTTGCATCCGGTGCTGAAAAAAACCGCAGCCGAACTGGCTGCGGAAGTAAAAGAAAAGCATCTGGTTTAAGTCCTTTAGGGCAGGGCCACCGCGTCCGCGGCAGCCTGAAAGACCTGTATGCTCCCGCTTCCGTAGGTGGGGAGCTGGTAGACAGGCAGATCTGCCTTGTAATCCCTGAAATATACATAACCGGAAGTGATCTGGATGTCCCGGACCACGCCTTCCCGCAGCACTTCCTCGCCGCTTCCGTCGATGCGGATGCGCTTGAAAGCATAGTTGTCGCCGCCGCTTTCGTCTATGGTCTGGTAATAGATGGTATCCCCGTAAAGATTAAAGGTCTCGATGCGCTCTTCGCTGATGGTGAAGAGATTGTTGTCGTACAGGGAAACGCTCTTGAGCTTCAGGTCGTCGTCCATGTCCAGGAAATAGACCCGGCCGTCCTGGAGCGTGGGCTCGTACATGTTCAGGGAGGAGACCTCTGTGGCCGCGGCTGTCAGATAATCCAGGGCGTACAGATGGTGATCCCCGCTCATCCCGGCGAAATAAACGCTGCCCTCGGCAGCAGGGCCGAGCTTGGGATGGTCGGAAACAAGGACGGTGTCGTTTTCACCCTCGGTCGTGAAACGGCTGAGCGTGACGACCGCGTTTTCGGGCTTGGAGATATCCTCCGAAAAATCCGTATAGTATAAGTAATTCCCGAGCAGGAGCAGGCTGTCGGTGGTTCCCTGCTTTAAGAGGATGTTCTTTTTGCCTGCGGAGTCCACACGGTAGATGCCGCGCCCGTCGCGGACATAGCCCAGACCGGACTGGCCGGCGCTGGAAGAGGAAAAGTAGTACAGATAGCCGCCTCCGGCGTTCAGGCAGGAAGCCTGGGCGGTCACGACCTTGCGTATCCCGCTCTGGTCGGGATTCATGGCATAAATGCTGCCGCCGTCGTAAGGATTCGAAAAATAGACGATGCCGTCCTGCTCGCAGAAGCTGCCGCCGTTATAAAGATTTCCCGCGCTGTTGCCCTTAAGGCCCGGTTCGTTTTCCGGCAGCTTGAGGGCGCGGTTGCCCAGGATGCTTGAGAGACTGATCAGCAGGATGAGCGCCAGCGGGATGATGAATATGATCGCCTTTTTGAGTTTTTCGTTCATCGCTTTCCTCCTGTTTACCCCATTATATAACGGACTGAGGGTCTTAGCAAATATAATCTTGATAAGGAAGGGCAGAATGTGTTAAAATGATAAGCACTTATGGGAATGGGGATAAAGAAAGATGCTTCATGAAAATCCTACACTTGTAGATGTAAAGCACGAGGTACTGTACCTGGTGGCCAAGGCTGCTTTCGAGGGCAGGCTGGATGAGGCGGAAACAACGATCCCCTACGAGATCGTTCCGGGGCCGCAGCCGGCATTCCGCTGCTGCATATATAAGGAAAGGGAAGTGGTGCGGGAGCGCATCAGCCTTGCGAGGAACCGCAATCCCCTTACCGGAGAGCCCTGCCGGAACACGGTGCTTATCCTGCCGGCGGCCTGCGAGGGCTGCCCGATCACGCGTTATGTCGTGACGGATAACTGCCAGAAGTGCATGGCGAAGGCCTGCTTTAATTCCTGTAATTTCGGCGCGGTCACGATCGAGCGTGACAAAGCGCATATCGATCCGCAGAAATGCCGTGAGTGCGGGCGTTGTCACGATGCCTGCCCCTATCACGCGATCGCGGATCTGCAGCGGCCCTGCAAGCGTTCCTGCCCGGTGGATGCCATCGGGATGGACGAGAACATGCGGGTCCGCATTGACGACGAAAAATGCATCCGCTGCGGGCAATGCATCGCCAGCTGTCCTTTCGGGGCGGTGTCCGATTCCTCCCGCATGACGGAGGTGATCGAAGAGCTCCTTTCGGACCGCCCGGTTTATGCCATGATGGCGCCGGCCGGGGAAGGGCAGTTCGGAGCGGGCGTATCGATGGATTCGATCCGCGACGGGCTGAAGGAACTGGGCTTCAAGGATATGGTGGAAGTGGCACTCGGCGCGGATTACGTGGCGTACGAGGAAGCCAAGGAGTGGGAAGAGGCGCTCAAGGACGGGCGGAAGATGACCACCTCATGCTGTCCCTCTTTTGTGCACATGATACGACGCCATTTCCCGCAGCTTGCGGACCAGATCTCCACGACGATCTCGCCGATGGCGGCGACCTCGCGTCTGATCAGGGCACAGGATCCCGACGCGGTCTGCATCTTTATCGGTCCCTGCATCGCCAAAAAGAGTGAGGCGGGACAATACCAGCACATCCCCGGCTACAACGCGGATCTGGTGCTTACGTTTGAAGAACTGGCTGCGATGTTCGAGGCGAAGGAGATACAGCTGAAACCGAAGGCCCCGGAACATCAGCAGGGAAGCATATACGGAAAGAATTTCGCAAAGAGCGGCGGCGTCACCAAGGCGGTGATGCAGGCACATACCGAAGCCGGCGGAAAGGACGAACTGCGGGTACGGACCTGCAACGGCGCGGAGGAATGCAAGAAAGCGCTGATCCTGATGAAGGCGGGAAAGCTTCCGGAGGATTTCCTGGAAGGGATGATCTGTGTCGGTGGCTGCGTAGGCGGCCCGGGAAGCATCAAGTCGCCGATGAAGGCAAACGCGGACAGAAACAAGCTGATGGAAGGCATGGATGCCCGTACCATCGAAGGCAGCATGGCGGCCCAGGAAGGGATACGCTTTGAAATGCACAGCAGGAAAGAAGCTGCCGGGGAAAACTGAGAAACCGGCGGTATCAGCATAAAGACAGGAGGGCAAAGGGCAGATGGATGCTTCTATTATCGAAGCGGCGAAGAAAAAAGCGGCAATGGCCGGATTCAACGACATGGAGATCTCGGCGATCGGGGAAGTTGCCAACATAACGCTCGGAAACGCGATGACGGCTCTGAGCGTGCTTCTGCACAACGATATCGACATCTCGACTCCTTTCGTGGAGATCAAGCACAAGGGCGAGATCGTGCAGGAACTGCCGGTGAAGTCCGTGGTGACCCGTGTGGATTATGTGAAAGGGCTGGACGGCTACAGCGTGCTCTTCCTGGAAGACGAACATGTGCGCATCATGACCGACCTGATGATGGGCAGCGACGGGCACGGGATGTTTTACGAACAGGAGATGTCGGAACTGCACATGAGCGCGGTGTCGGAATCCATGAACCAGATGATGGGATCCGCGGCCACGGCCATGGGCATGATGATCAACAAGCTGGTCGACATTTCCACGCCGGTCACGAGCCAGGTGGAACCGGGACAGTATCTGAACAATGCGTTCCCCAATGACGACCGTTTCGTGCAGATCAGCTTTGAACTGCAGATGGCGGATCTGATCACGACACATATGATGCAGCTTTATCCTTTCCGCCTCGCAAAGGCGATCGCGGATCTCTTTATCGTCAAGAAAAATCAATCGGAAGGAGCGAATTCGTTCTGATGAGTGAAGAATGCGGAAAGAGCGATTGCGGCGGATGCAGCGTGGAAGGCTGTGCATCGCGCCGCGATCCTTTTGCAAAGGAAAAATTGAAAGAAGGTTCATCCGTTAAGCATTGCGTTGCCGTCATCAGCGGCAAGGGCGGCGTGGGAAAGTCCCAGGTCTGCGCCCTTCTGGCAAATGCTTTCCGGCAGAAAGGCGGGAACGTGGCGATCCTTGATGCGGACATCACGGGGCCTTCCATCGGCCGGATGTACGGGATCAAAGGAGCGGCGGAAAGCGACGGGGAAGGTGTCTTCCCGGCACAGAGCGCTTCCGGCATCCGGATCATGAGCATCAACATGCTCCTCGAGAATGAGGACGATCCCGTGATCTGGAGGGGACCGATCATCTCCTCCACGGTAAGACAGTTCTGGACCGAGGTCCACTGGGGAGAGCTGGACTGGATGCTTTTAGACATGCCGCCCGGGACCGGAGATGTTCCGCTCACGGTGTTCCAGTCGCTTCCGATCGACGGGATCGTCGTGGTCACTTCCCCGCAGGAGCTGGTTTCGATGATCGTCGGCAAGGCCGTGCACATGGCGCAGGCGATGAACGTCCCGATCCTCGGCCTTGTGGAGAACATGTCCTACTTTGAATGTCCCGATTGCGGGAAACGTCATGAGATCTTCGGCGCCGGCCGTGCAAAGGAAGCGGCTGAAGCGTTTGGGATAGAGAATGTGGCCAGGCTGCCGATCCTGCCGGAAAACGCGGCACTCTGTGATGCGGGGAAGGCGGACAGCCTTCCGGCCGGACTGCTGTCGGAGCTGGCGGAGGCCATGGAAAAGACGATCGGCAAATGATCAAAACAGAAAAATAAAGGAGACATGAAAAAATGAAAGATGTAAAAGTACAGATCGCCGGAACCAATATCAAGTCCATCAAGTTTGACAATTCGTTCCAGGCAAAACCCGGTGAGGCAATGAAGCTTGGTGTGAAGACGCAGGTGGCCGTGCGCCTGAACCCCGCGGCACCCACGACCGCGATCGTCATCGTGCACTTCGAGATCGGCGACGAGGAGAAGAAGCTCGTCAACATGGAGATGGATACGCTGACGGCCATTTCGGTCAGCACCTTCGTTGACAATCTGGATGACGTGATCAAGAAGAATTATATCAACGATGTCATGCTCGCCGTGAACGAAAAGATCCGCACCGTGACTTCGATGGTGGGTCTGAACATCCAGACGCCTCCCATCAACTTTGCGTATCGTGACGGACAGGATTCCATCGACACGGAGATCTACACCAAATTCTAAAAAGCAATGCTGTTATCCATTCAGAATGCAGACGTATCCTATGGCGGCGATCTGATCCTTTCGGATGTTCATTTCGACATCCGTGAGCAGGAAAAGATCGCTGTTGTCGGAAGGAACGGCTGCGGCAAGACTACCCTGTTAAAACTGATCACGGGCGAATTAAAGCCCCAGCCCCGGGATTCGGACGACCTGCCATCCATCGCGATGACAGGCTCTCCGGTCATCGGCTGGCTGTCCCAGATGACGTTTCGCGACGAAAACGCCACGCTGGGAGAGGAGCTTCGGAGTGTTTTTGAACCGGTCATCGAACTGAAGGCGCGCATGGATGAGTGCCTGAAGAAGCTGGATGCCGGCGACAGCAGTCCGGCGGAGGAGTATGCTCTTCTGGAGGAGCGTTTCAATTCTCTCGGCGGTTACCGCTATGAGAAGGATTACGCGATGCTTTTCCGGCGCTTCGGCTTTCTGCCCGAAGACGAAGGCCGCAGCCTTTCCGAGTTTTCGGGCGGACAGCGGACCAAGATCGCGTTCATAAAGCTTCTGCTCTCGCGGCCGGACATATTGCTTCTGGACGAGCCGACCAACCATCTGGACATCTCGACGATCGCCTGGCTCGAGAGCTATCTGGCGGAGTACCCGCGCGCGGTGGTCGTGGTCAGTCATGATCGTCTCTTCCTGGACCGCGTGGCCGAAACGGTCTACGAGATCGAGAGAGGAAAACTCCGCCGCTATCCCGGCAATTACACGGCCTATGTGAAGCAGAAAAAGGAAAACTACGAGCGGCAGATGAAGGAGTATCTGGCGCAGCAGAAAGAGAAGGAGCGCCTGGAAGCCCTGGCGGAACGTTTCATCCACAAGGCGACCAAGGCGAGCATGGCCAGGAGCAAGCTGAAGGCCGTGGAGCACATGGACCTGGTCGAGAAGCCCGAGGAAGCGGACACGAAGGCCTTTCACGGGCTCAGCAAGCCCGCGAGGGAAAGCGGAAGGGATGTGCTGACCGTGGAGAACCTCGGCGTGGGCTATGGCGAAACCCTTTGCAGGGTGAGCTTCAGCCTGCTGAAAGGAAAGAAGCTGGGCGTGATCGGCGGGAACGGCCTCGGCAAGTCCACCTTTTTGAAGACCCTGATGGGGCAGATCCCGAAAAAGAGCGGAAAGTACAGCTACGGTTACGGCGTGGATGTGGGCTATTTTGAACAGCAGATGGCCAAGAGCATGAGCAGCAAGACGGTGCTGGATGAATTCTGGGACCGGTATCCCGGGATGACCGAGACCGAGGTGCGCAATGTCCTGGGCGGCTTCCTCTTTACGGGGGACGAGGTCTTCAAGAATGTTTCGGACCTGTCCGGCGGCGAGAAGGTACGCCTCGCGCTGGCCAAGCTTTTGCAGACAAGGCCGAATTTCCTGATCCTCGACGAGCCGACCAACCACATGGACATCGTCGGGAAGGAGGCCCTCGAAGAGATGCTCGCGGGTTATGAGGGGACGCTGCTCTTTGTGTCCCACGACCGTTATCTCGTGCGCCGACTGGCGGATGAGCTTCTGATCTTCCGCCCCGGGGAAGCCGAGTATTTCCCCTTCAACTATGAGGAGTACGAACGGCATTTCGGCAAGGAAAAGCTCATGACCGCGGATGACGTCTGGCAGATCGAAAACCGGCCGGAAAGCGAAGCCGCAGAGGAAAAGAGCGCGCCCGCAAAGAAAGGGAACCCCGGGAAGGAACGGGCAAAAGCGGAACGCCGCGTGGCAAGGCTGGAGCAGCTTCTGGCCGAGAACGATGAGAAAAAGGAAGCGCTCGTGGCCGAGATGTCGGATCCGGCCAATGCCAGCGATTACGAAAAGCTCGGTCAGCTGCAGGCGCAGATCGATGAACTGGATGCCCTGTCCGATTCCTATATGGAGGAGTGGGAGGAACTGAGCGAAAAGCTCGGCTGAGCAAAGAAAAAGCCCGGAAGAAAGCACTTCCGGGCTTTTTAAGCAGGGGATGAAGGAGTCGAACCCTCTTCGACGGTTTTGGAGACCGATGTTAAACCGTTTAACTAATCCCCTAAGTCAGTCACGAAGCACATTATAACGGCGTCGGGCCGAATTGTCAAGCATTTTTGAACGGAGGGCAGAGCAAATGAAAAAACATGTTTTCTTCCGGGTCCTGGTTCTGATCCTGGCCGTCTGCCTGGCGGGCTGCGGAAAACCCAAAAGCGCGAAATCGCTCGCGTCGGCAGCCAAGTCGCAATACGGCGCCTGTACGGTGGTATCGAAAACGCAGACCGCGAACGGAAGCCGTGTCACGCTCAGGGACAAGCTGCAGGGTTTTGAGTATCATGCCTGGAGCGGGATGGACGAGCTCTACATCGACGGCTCCTCCTTCGGTTCCCTTCCTTCGAACGGAGACGATTTCAAGATCAGCCTGATCAATCATGTGATCGGCCTGCACCGTGAGGAGCTCGACGATGTCTGTGACGATCACGGAGCGACTTTCCGGGCTCCGGAGAAGCAGGACGACATGATCGTGATCATGGCATCTTCCTTGAAGGAGGGAGAGGCTGCGGCCTGTGAGTGTGCCGAAATCCTGCAGCAGGAGAATCTGGAATCGCGCCTGGACGGCCTGCTGATCATCGTGACAGGGAATGCCGATCCCGACTGGCTGCGGAATGAACGCTACGGCAGCGTGTGCCTGCCCGATACCTCCTGGCGGACGCCGGAGGATGAAGAGCGGGATTTTTATATCGGTAGGGCCCGTTCACAGACCGATCCCAAAGCAGTGTATCTGCGGACGGAAAAGGGCGTTTTCAGGGATACGGGAGCCGACCTCGGGCAGGTCGTGAACACGCTCGGCTCGGATTACCCCGAGAAAGCGGATGATCCGGTCACCTTCTACTATTTCCGTTCCTCTTCGGGGAATGAGTATTATGTCTGCGATTTCATGATCTACGATGAGCAATATGACATGCGCTATTTCACGAACTACAAAGAGTGAGGGGAGATGCCGGGACTTGTTTGAAAAGTGCCGGCAGATGGACTGCTGACGCCGTTGCTTTTGCGGGTGAGGAGAGGAAACTACCGGGAGTAAAGTGTCAGATTGGAGTAAAGAATTCGACAGTTGAATAGAAAATAAAAAGAATGAGTATTGGAATCCTTGGTATAATGTTTTCCGACCAAAGAAAATATACTAAGGAGGATACCAATACTCATGGACATTATAACACTTTTAGACGA
>JAILHF010000021.1 GCA_024696005.1 Lachnospiraceae bacterium
CGAATCAACACGTCATGGCTTCGAGGAAAGCTTCGCAGCGGGCACATTCTATAACAGGCAGACACAGGATTCAGAGCATCTTAATAAGATACTTGAATTTGTGAAGATCAGTGAGGGAATGAGAATCCTTGATCTTGGAACCGGGAGCGGGTATCTTTCTTTTCCTATCGCGAAGAACAATCCCGGATGTGAAGTTATCGGTCTGGATATCGTGAATGCTGCTCTTGAAACAAATCGCATGAGGGCAGATTCTGAAGGAATAAAGAATCTGTCGTTTATAAGTTATGACGGGATTGATTTTCCTTTTGAAGAGAAATCTTTTGATCTGGTTGTAACAAGATATGCGTTGCATCATTTCCCGGATATAGAGCATAGTATCGGAGAGGTGAGCAGGGTTTTGAAAAGTGGCGGGATGCTGTTTATATCAGACCCCTGTCCTAATGAATGTGATACGGAAAGATTCGTTGACGATTATATGCGGCTTAAGAAGGACGGTCATATCAAGTTTTATACAAGGGATGAATGGACAGATATCTGCCGAAGACAAGGGCTCATGGCTGCAGACAGTTTTAACAGTTCCATACGATTTCCCAAGAAGAAGGATACGGCATACGGATACGAGGAAGTGCTGAAGATGCATGATAAAAATGTGATAGAAAGTTATGATTTGGTAGAGACGGATACAGAGATATATCTTACGGAGCAGGTGAACAATATTTTGTTTGAGCAACTATACTTAACAAAACACATATAGAAATGTTAAGTTCGGTTGGTGGACACTCTGCCTGTTTGTAATTATGATTATGTTAAAAATAATTGCAAAGGTGGGTTGTTTATGAGAAAATACTACTTGGATAATATCAGATGGATAACTATTCTGTTGGTCGTAGTATATCATGTGGTTATGATCTTCAGCGGTATCCTTCACGGAATGGGACTTCCGTTCAAGGATGTACAGTATCAGGATGGCGTGATGTATGTTCTTTACCCGTGGTTCATGATACTTCTGTTCATTGTGTCGGGAATGAGTTCCAGGTATTACCTTGAAAAGCACAGCCTGAAGGATTTTGTGAGGGTACGTACAAGGAAATTGCTTGTGCCTTCTACCATCGGAGTGCTGGTGGCCGGATGCCTGCAGGGTTATATCAGCATGTCAATAGCGAATGCTTTTGATACGATACCGGAAACATTGCCGGGGCCGATACTTGTCATGATCATGATCTTATCCGGACAGGGTGTACTGTGGTTTATACAGATGCTCTGGATCTTCTCAATGATGCTGGCACTGGTAAGAAAATTTGAAAAGGGAAAGCTATACGCATTAACAGAAAAGACGCATATCATTGTGATCATCCTGATGGGAATACCGCTATGGCTGTCCGGGCAGATTCTGAATACACCTGTAATAACCGTGTATCGTTTTGGAATTTATGCATTTGCATTCTTCATTGGATATTTTGTTTTTGCGCATGATGAAGTGATAGAACGGATCAGCAGGCTTAAGTTTGTGTTTATCGCAGGGGCTGTGATTCTTGGAACGGTATACCTGTATATGCACTTTGGAGAAAATTTTGCAGTGATGCCTTTGGTTGGTTCGGTCGAAGCAGTTGCGTTTGCATGGATCACAATTCTGGCTGTATTTGGAAGCGCTTATTCCTGGGGAAATAAGCGTGGAAACGTTTCGGCATTTGTGAGTGGCAGGAGCTGGGGAATCTACATTTTCCATTATCTCTGCGTATCGGGGACCGCACTTTTACTGAGAAGATACACAGGACTAAGCGAACTGCCTTGCTATCTGATCACTGCCATGGCAGGATTTGGAGGAAGCATACTGCTTTATGAAATCATATCCAGAATTCCGGTTCTCAGATGGTGTGTTTTAGGAGTGGGGAAGGACAAAATGAATGTTCAAGGATAATCTCATACAGCTTCGCAAAATGAAGCAGATGACACAGGAAGATATTGCTGAAAAAATCGGAGTTACAAGGCAATCTGTGGCAAAATGGGAGTCCGGAGAGACTATACCTGATTTGGATAAATGCCGTATGCTTGCTGAACTGTTTGAGGTATCACTTGATGATCTTGCCAACTATGAGCCGGAGATTGAAAATGCTATGGGATTACCGCCAAAAGGCAAGCATTTATTCGGAATGGTTACAGTCGGAGATAAGGGTCAGATAGTGATACCGGCAAAGGCACGCAAGGTATTTCATATTTCTGCCGGTGATCAGCTGGTTGTTTTGGGGGATGAGGCGCAGGGGCTTGCTATCCTTAAATCAGAGGATTTTCTTGCTTTTGTAGATATGGTGAGTGGACCCAGGGGACGGGGTTAGCGGTTCATTTTTGATCGATAAAAATGAACCACTAACCCCGTCCCTGGGGATTAATAAGCTGTATTATTACAGCTCACAAGGAAAAGTGATAAGGAGAAGATAAGTGGAAACAGAGTATAGAAAAGCGGGTATTGCGGACGCAGAACTTTTGGTAAATATTTATAACGCTTCTTTTTATGACGATTATGTGCGATACGGTTCCTGCCCGGGATATGGACAGACCAAAGAGATGATGGAAGAGTCGATCAGAAAATATCTGAAACACATCATACTTTGCGATAAGGAACCTGTTGGCTGTGTATCGTGTATAAACCTGGGAAAAGGCGTGTATGAGCTTGGCTGCCTGTGTGTCATTCCCGAGTATCAGGGCAAAGGGATCGGGACACGGGCAATAAGATTTGTAAAGACATTTTATGAAGATTGGGAGAGGCTCACTTTAGTAACACCGATAGACAAGAAAGAAAATGTGAAGTTTTATACCGAAAAATGCGGTTTTCGAATAGAATCAACGGAAAAAGACGGCAACGTTGAACTTTTTCGATTTGTTGTTGATCGATTTGAGCGTAAAGAGAAAAGGGAATGATAATGGTTTTACTTGTTATTGATGTTCAAAAAGGAATAGCTCCTGAGATTGGAGAAATGATTTTTGATAAGAAGGTCAACAGTGCGTTTCATGAATCCACAGGGCTTGATCTGTACCTTAGGTCAAGGAACATTAAAAAGGTGATAGCTGTCGGCCTTCAGACGGATTACTGTATGGACGCTACCGTGAAAAGCGGTTTCGAAAGATGAAAAGGATAGCGCATGTACAACAGCTTCCGGGAAGCAATCTTGAGATAGGAAAAGCTTTATTAAGAGGGGGTAAGGAGATAGAGACATGGTACGGGAAGCCGGGGAAGAAGATTTAGACGCATTGCTCAAGCTTTATCTTTTTTTGCATGAAGACAGCATACCGGAGTCAGATGCGCATCTCGAAAAAACATGGGATCAGATCATCAAAGATCCGAATCATCATCTGATCGTGAATGAAATTGACGGTCAGATCGTTTCTTCCTGTGTATGCGTCATTATACCGAATCTGACAAGGAATGTGAGACCGTATGCTTTTGTTGAAAACGTTGTAACACACGCCGATTACAGAGGCAATGGATATGCCGGAGAGTGCCTGGACTTTGCAAGAAAAATAGCAGAACAGGAGAACTGCTATAAGATGATGCTCCTTACCGGTTCAAAGAAACCGGAGACACTGCATTTTTATGAGAAGGCCGGGTATAACAGCAGTGATAAGACCGCTTTCATACAGTGGTTAGGGATGGATAAGTAACGGTTAATGAGTAGGGAGAAACATGAAGACTGTAGAAATCCTGGGTGCAAACCGATTTGAAACCTATACGAAGACGCGTGAAGGAAGCCGTGCGATCATTGTTCGCGACGGAAAGATCCTCCTTACCCATGAATTGAATTCCGGCTGGTGGCTTTTGCCGGGCGGCGGGATGGAAGAAGGAGAAACTCCCGAGACTTGCGTGGTCCGGGAAGTTGAGGAAGAAACAGGATATATTGTCCGCCCGGTCAGGCGTTTTCTTTCCATGAATGAGTATTATGAGGAATACCGTTATTCGGGAGAGTTATTTGTCTGTGAAGTGACAGGAAAAGGGCAGATGAACCTTACCGAAGCGGAAAAGAAGCGTGGGGTGCAGCCTGAGTGGGTTCCGTTGCAGGAAGCGGTCGATATTTTTTCGAAGCATGAGTCCTATGCCGAGGTAAGTGAAGAAAAAAGAGGTTCCTATCAGCGGGAATGCATAATCCTTCGGGAGTATATGAATCTCGACGCGGAGAGTCCCGAAAGGCAGATTTATGATCGCTTTCCGGGTGTAAGCTGTGCATACAGGGAGGCAGCCGGAAGAGAGACATTAAAATATGACGGACTGGCCGATAAAGAAAACAGCATCCCGGTGGATGGGAATACGGTTTTCCCGGCCTGCTCGATCTCAAAGTTCGTTACCGCAATAACCGTAATGAGGCTACAGGAACAGAAGCTGCTGAACATAGATGACCCTGTCAACCAATATCTTCATGAGTGGAAGCTGCTTGCAACAGACGGAAAAGAAAGCAGTGCGACGATAAGAACGCTCCTCAACCATACCGCAGGGATCGTTGATGGAGAAGATTCTTTTTACGGACTGAGGCGTGGTGATCCTGAGATCACTTTGCCGGATATTCTGGAGGGCAGGACGGCATATAATAAACGTAAGGCTGTGACGGAAAAACAGGCGGGGACTGCGTTTGAATACAGTGATGCAGGCTATTGCGTGCTGCAGCTGATGATACGGGAGATCACGCGTTGCAGTTTTGAAGAGGCGGTCGGTACATATGTTTTTGAACCGCTTCGTCTGGAAAAGACTTTCTTTGCCTCATTACAGAATCTTGATCTCAGGGAAAAAAGCCAAAAGCTGGCGGCAGGCTATGATAGTGATGGTTTGCTGATCCCGGGAAAGTATCCCCAGGTTCCTGATCTTGCGGCTTCGGGATTATGGAGCACACCGGGCGAACTGATGAAGATCGCGAAAGAATTCATTGAGGCTGTAAATGGCAGGGGTTCTTTGCTGCGCAGGGAATCGGCGCGGGAAATGATCAGGCCGGCAGAAAACTTTTCATGGGTAGGGCTCGGTTTGTTCCTGCGTGGCGATGATACATTGGTATCTCAAGGCTGGGGAGAAAACGGACAATGCATGTTGAAAATGAATGTTGCGACCGGAGAGCTTTCTGTCGTGATGACAAATAAGGATCCGGGTGTTGATCAGACGGAGTCCGGCCTGGAACAGCTTGCACAGATGTAAAGACAGATTTTATCACTGATTGAGCGGCAGGAGCACGAAAGGAGCATGGAGACAAAAGTGATCTCAGAATACAGTCGCGTTCAAAAGATCGCAAAAGACACAATAGAATACATCAAAACGGAGATCATGCCCGGGATGTCACTTTCGCAGGTGCGCAGTCTGTGCGAAAAAAAGATGATGGAATTGGGCGCTGATTCTTTCTGGTATTGGGATATAGGAGCCTTTGTGTTTTCGGGTGACGAAACGACAAAATCCGTATCCGGGAAAGAATATGCCACCTCAGAAAGGCTTATTGATCCCGATGATATCATCACGATAGATCTCAGCCCGCAGATCGGAGATACATGGGGGGATCATGCAAGAACAATCATCATTGAAAATGGCAGTGTTGTGAGGTCCATGAGTGAAATAGAAAATGATGAGTGGAGAAACGGACTTATCATGGAGAAAAAACTTCATGAGCGCATGAAGGAGATCGTTAGTCCGGACATGAGCTTTGAAGAACTGTATTACCGGATGAACGAAACCATCAAAGACGAAGGGTATATTAACCTGGACTTCATGGGCAACCTGGGCCATTCGATCGTTCGTCGAAAGGATGACCGCATTTATATTGAAAAAGGGAATGATAAAAGACTTGGGGATGTAAATTTCTTCACATTTGAGCCGCATATCAGTGTTGCCGGTTCAAAGTACGGATACAAAAGGGAAGACATCTATTTTTTTGACAATGGTTCTCTGCGAAGATTGTAGAGTTTGAATAGATCTGATCCGTGGATGAAATGATCCGCTAAGGACCACGCTTTGGTTGCGGGCTTTCCCTGAACGTGGTATAATTACGGAAAATTTTCTGAGAAGGTGATCAGCGTGAACAAGAAGCTTAGCAAAGCCGAGATTTATGACATAACCGAATGGGATTCGGTCAACTGGGGCAAGGCAATATCCTTTATCAATGATCTGGATCTGCCGATCGAGGGAAAGAAGGTGCTGGAACTCGGTTCGAATAACGGCGGGATGAGCCTGTTTTTCGCGAAGCGCGGCGCGAAGTGCACCTGCACGGATCTCAAGATCCCCGGAGAGGGAGCAGAGGCCAAGCATAAAAAATGGCACGTGGACGGCAACATCAGCTATGCTGCGCTGGATGCCACGGATTATCCGGAAGAATATCGTGACAGCTTTGACATCATCACATTCAAATCCGTTTTGGGCGGCATCGGTTCGGACAAGAACATCGCCAGGGAAAAGCAGATGGTCCGGGAGATCGGAAAGGCCCTGAAAGCAGGCGGATACGTGGTCTTCATTGAGAATCTGCGATCGACAAAGCTTCACGGGATCCTGAGGAGAAAGTTCAGAAAGCACGGCAACAGCTGGCATTATCAGACTGACCGCAGCCTTTCCCGCCTTTTTAAGGACTATGAGCTTGTTGACAAGCAGTTTTTCGGCTTTCTCGGATTGTTCGGCCCCAAAGAGGTGTTCCGGAGGATCCTGGGAACGATCGACTGCGTCTTTGACCGTATCCTTCCGAAAGATTACAAATATATCGGAGTCTATGTTTTCCGGAAAAGATAACAGGGAGGCCCCGGCCGCATTGGGACGGGAAACGTCCGGATCCCGCTTGGCGTAAGCGGGGATCAGGTATCGAATTTCATTGAGAAATACTGCTTCTTTGCGATCATCAGTTCCTTTGTTTCAAGACATTCTTTAATGACATTGCTGATATTCAGGAATTCGTTCACCAATGAGGGATCGAACTGGCTGCCGCTGTGGGAAGCTATGAATGCCATGGTCTTTTCGTGGGAGATGGGCTCCTTGTAGGGACGCTTGGAGGTCATTGCGTCATAAACATCCACGATGGCCATGATGCGTGCCAGAAGAGGGATCTCCTCGCCTTTCAATCCGTTGGGATAGCCGGTTCCGTCCCATCTCTCGTGATGGGATTTTGCGATCTGGCTTGCGATCTGTGCAAACTCCGTATCGGGGATCCGGGTCTCCAGATAATCAAAAAGGGCTCCGCCGATCACGGCGTGAAGCTTCATGCTGTCGAATTCTTCCTTGGAAAGGGAATCCGGTTTCTGCAGGACGGAATCCCTTACGGCGATCTTGCCCACATCGTGAAGCGGTGCGCAGCGGCACGCTTTTTTGACCACCGAAGGGGGCAGGTATTCCTTGTATTTATTCATCGTCTTGAGATGGCTGATAAACGCGGAAAAGTAGATCGAGGTGTTTTTCAGATGAACACCCGTGATACCGTCTCTCGATTCCACCAGTCCCGCAAAGGATACGGTGATCAGATCGTACATCTGCTCCATTTCTCCGATCTTTCTGTTCACGCTGTCTTCAAGGTTCTTTTTATACTGGGAAAGCTCGATCTGCGTTTCGATCCTCTTTTTCATGACCATGGGAACGAAAGGCTTGGTGATGTAGTCGACGATGCCGAGCTTGAAGCCCTCCACCTCAGCTTCGGGGCTGGTATCCGCAGTCAGAAAGATGACGGGGATATCTTTGTGTGCGGGAATGGATTTGAGCTTCTTCAAGACTTCCATGCCGTTCATGTCCGGCATGACCACATCGAGGAGTATGAGATCGGGGGTGATCTCCTTGAGAATGTCGAAGGTTTCCTTGCCGGAAGTGGCCTCGTACAATTCATAGCTGTCTTCCAGCACATCGCGTGCCGTGGCGTGATTCAGTGACACATCATCGACCATGAGGATCTTTTTCTTGATGCTCATACGCTAACTCCTTATTCGGCATAGAGAAATCTCATATATCATATTATACTGGAAAACAGGGAAAATGTAAAAGAAAAAATGACCGGGTTGTGCCGTGCCGTTTGAGGCTTTGTGATAAGCAATGCTTATCACCGGCGATCAGGACAAATGAATTTTCAAAACGCGGATGTCGTGGTAGGATTAGCTCATTCCAAACGAAGGAGGATGTGATCATGAAAAAGAATACTTTTGCTGATCGGAAAAAATTCATGTGTTGTCGAATGCTGTCCTCCCGGGCGTGTTATGCGGTTGGGTGTCGGGCTCATCTGCCCAGACATCGTGTTCAATGATCTGTCATTTCAGATCCGTAAGCAAAACGTCGCCCGGGATTGAACGTCCCGGGCGTTTTTAATGCCCGGGACTACCCGAAAACACAGAAGACAAAAAACAGGAAAAGGAGAGAAAAAATTATGAAAAAGAATCTGTTTAACAAGATACTGGCAGGAGCGATCGCACTGGGACTGGGAACGGCTTCCCTGACCGGATGCGGAACAGCCGAGAAGGCGGAAGCGGGAAACACTCCCGATGCGGCAGACAGAGTATACAGGACACTCGATGAGATCAAACAGAGCGGAACGGTAAACATCGGTGTATTCTCCGACAAGAACCCGTTCGGATATGTGGATGAGAACGGAAGCTATCAGGGATACGATGTGTACTTTGCCGAAAGGATCGGAGCAGACCTGGGCGTAGCCATCAATTACGTATCTACCGAAGCGGCAAGCAGAGTGGAGTATCTCGAGACCGGCAAGGTCGACATCGTGCTCGCAAACTTCACGGTGACCGCAGAGAGAGCCGAAAAGGTTGATTTCGCTCTTCCTTATATGAATGTGGCACTTGGTGTGGTTTCTCCGGAAGCCCGTGTGATCGAGGATCTGGGACAGATCGGAGCTGAGGATCAGGTGATCGTGATCTCGGGTACCACGGCGGAGACCTATCTGGAAAAGAACTATCCGGACATCAAGCTTCAGAAGTTCGATACCTACGCATCCGCAAAGACGGCGTTTGAAAACGGAACCGGCGTGGCCTGGGCCAATGACAACACGGAAGTGATCGCGTATTCCCTGGAGAATCCGGGATTTGTGGTCGGCATTCCTTCCCTGGGAAGCCAGGATACCATCGCACCGGCCGTTTCGAAGGGAAACAGCACCCTGCTTGACTGGCTGAATGACGAGATCGTAAGCCTCGGAAATGAGAATTTCTTCCATGCGGATTATGAAGCTACCCTTCTGGATACCTACGGCGCGGATTATGAGGACACCCTGGTCGTGGAAGGCGGCAAGGTGGAAGGAGCCGCTGCAGCTAACGTGGCAAGCAACGATGCGAACGAAGCAGCTCTCGATATCGTAAACGGAAACGGCGAGACCATCAGGATCGCGGCATCCCCGATCCCTCATGCGGAGATCCTCGGAAAGGCTGCCGATATCCTGAAGGATTACGGCTATGAACTGGAGATCGTGGAGTTTGAAGATTATGTACAGCCCAACCTGGTTGTGGAATCCGGAGAATTTGACGCAAACTACATGGAGCACGTTCCTTATCTGAACAGTTTTAACGAGGAGCAGGGAACGCACCTGGTCAATGCAGGCGGGATCCATTATGAGCCCTTCGGAATCTATCCGGGCACCAAGAAGAGCCTGAGCGATGTAGCGAAAGGCGACAGGATCGCACTTCCCAATGATACCACGAACGAAGCAAGAGCGCTGCTGCTCCTGCAGGATAACGGGCTGATCAAACTCAAGGACGGCGCGGGACTTACCGCAACGGTCAACGATATCACGGAAAACAGCTACGATCTGGAATTTGTTGAGCTGGAGGCCGCGCAGGTAGCCAGGGTTGTGAACGAAGTGGAGTATGTGGTCCTGAACGGAAACTACGCACTGGAAGCCGGTTATTCGGTCGGAAAGGATTCCATCGCATATGAGGCAAGCGATTCCGTGGCAGCCAAGACCTACGTCAACATCATAACGGTGTACGAAGGACATGAAAACGATGACAAGATCAAGGCGCTGGTAAGCGTGCTCCGGTCCGACGAGATCAGGAAATTCATAGAAGACACCTACGACGGAGCGGTGATCTTCTTCGAACAGTAAGGAAGATACGGGGAGAGCAAAACTCTCCCCTTCCTTTTTCCCGGAGCGGGAGAAAGAAGACGGAAGGATCGGAAGGCGTGATCCGGAGGGAGACAGCATGAGTGAGATAGAGATCATAAACCTGACAAAGAGATTTGAGATAGAGGGACACAGCGTCGTTGCGCTGGACGGCGTCTCTCTTTCGATCGAAAAAGGCGATATCTTCGGGATCATCGGAATGTCCGGAGCCGGGAAGAGCACGCTGGTCCGTTCCATCAACTATCTGGAGAAGCCCACGGAAGGAAGAGTTCTGATCGACGGGGTGGAAATGGGAGGTCTTACGGAAGCGGAGCTTCGGAAGAAACGGAGCAAGATCGGCATGATCTTCCAGAACTTCAATCTGCTGGAGCAGAAGAATGTTACCGATAATGTCTGCTTTCCGCTGGAGATCGCCGGGATCAAAAAGAAGGAAGCGAGAAAACGCGCAAAGGAGCTGCTCGGGCTGGTAAAGCTGGGAGACAAGGAGAAGGCTTATCCGGCACAGCTTTCCGGCGGTCAGAAGCAGCGTGTTGCGATCGCAAGGGCGCTTGCCACGGATCCGCAGATCCTTCTGTGTGACGAGGCGACCAGCGCCCTGGATCCGCAGACCAGCGCATCCATCCTGGAGCTGATACGCGAGATCAACCGCAAGCTCGGGATCACGGTCGTGATCATCACGCACCAGATGTCCGTTGTGACCGATGTGTGCCGGAATGTGGCGATCATCGACAGCGGGCGTCTGGTGGAGACGGGACCGGTCGAGGCGATCTTTGCGAACCCGGGATCCGATGCGGCGAAGGAGCTGCTGGCCGGCAAGAAGGAGGGCTACATCCCGGTGAAGACCCTGGATGCGGGACGCAGGATCCGCATCGTTTTCCGGGAAAACTCGGCATACGAACCCGTGATCGCGAACATGATCCTGAAAGCCGGGGTGCCGGTAAACATCCTGAAGGCGGATACAAGAAACATCGGAGGAAAGGCAGTGGGAGAGATGCTGCTGGGCCTGCCGGAGGACGAAGCAAAGCAGGAAGAGATCATATCCGGCCTGAAAGAGGCGGGGCTGACGGTGACGGAGGTGAGTGAAAATGGATGAAAAAGTAGTCGAAATGATCATAAAAGGAATAGGAGAAACCTTGTACATGACACTCGGTTCCGTGATCGCGGGTTATGTGGTGGGGCTCCCCCTCGGGATCCTCCTGTACGTTTCCGGAAAGAAAGGACTGAAGCCGAACTTCGTGCTTTACAGGATCCTGGATTTTATCTGCAATATCATTCGCAGCATTCCTTTCCTGATCCTGCTGATCCTGCTCATTCCTTTTACGCGCGCCGTTGTCGGACAGAGCTACGGTTCGACGGCGACGATCGTTCCGCTCGTGATCTGCGCGGCACCCTATATCGCACGTGTGGTGGAAAGCTCTCTTTCGGAGGTGGATCAGGGAGTGATCGAGGCTGCCAGATCGATGGGGGCCGGGAATTTCCGCATCATCACCGGCGTGCTTCTGGTCGAAGCGAGGACCTCCCTGATGACGGGCTTCACGATCACAACGGGCATCCTGCTCGGTTATTCCGCAATGTCCGGAACGGTGGGCGGCGGCGGACTGGGCGATATCGCGGTACGCTACGGTTATTACAGATGGCAGACGGATATCATGCTGATCACGGTAGTTCTTCTGATCCTGATCTTTCAGATCATACAGACCGTCGGAATGAAGGTATCGGCGCATTTTGACCACAGAAAGCGGTAAAAGCCATGGATCCTGAGGTATTAAAATCCTATCTGCCGCGTTACGCGGAGGCTTTTCTGCTCACGATAAAGATCGGCTGGCTGGGGATCGCCCTGGCATTCGTGATCGGCATGCTCTCGGCTTTTGTGATCCATTTTCGCATCCCCGTCCTGAAGAGGATCGCCGGGTACTACGTGGAGCTCTTCCGCAACACGCCGCTTCTGGTCCAGCTCTTCTTTATCTATTTCGGGCTTCCGAAGGTTGGGATCGTGATATCCGCGGAAGCCTGTGGTGTGCTGGGACTGGGGCTCCTGGGAGGCAGCTACATGTCGGAGACCTTCCGCAGCGGCCTGGAGGCGATCCCCGCGGCGCAGAAGGAAAGCGCGCTGTCTCTGGGAATGAGCAGGGGACAGGTGTTTCGGGAGATCATACTGCCGGAGGCTTTGACGATAAGCGTTCCGGCAATTGCGGCAAATGTGATCTTCCTGCTGAAAGAGACCAGCGTCTTTTCGGCGATCAGCCTGATGGACCTGATGTTTACGGCCAAGGATCTGATCGGGCTCTACTACGACACGACCGAAGCCCTGTTCATGCTGGTGCTGTTTTACACGATCATGCTTCTTCCGGTATCGATACTGGGAAGCATTGCGGAAAAGACAGTCCGGGGAAAGATGCCCGGACAGTAAGGATGAAAGATGGGATTTGAAGTTTTATGGAAAGGGAATAACATGCTGCGGCTGCTGGAAGGGCTTTGGGCGGCTTTGCGGATCAGCCTGATCTCGGTTGCGGTCAGCCTGGTGCTGGGGCTTGCCCTGGGCATCCTGGTAAGTCTGAAGCTGCGCGCGGTGCAGGTCCTCTCGCGCATCTGGCTCGAGATCGTCCGCATCATGCCGCAGATGGTGCTCCTGTTTCTGGTCTATTTCGGAGCGAGCAGGGTTCTGGGGCTCAACATTTCTGCCGAGACCTCGGCGCTGATCGTTTTCTCGTTCTGGGGCACGGCCGAGATGTCCGATCTGGTGCGCGGATCCCTCGCGGCGATCCCGAAGATCCAGTACGAGAGCAGCTATTCTCTGGGCTTTGATCCCCTGCAGACCTACCTGTACGTGATCATCCCGCAGATCGTGAGAAGGATGATCCCGCTGTCGATCAATCTGATCACCCGCATGATCAAGACCACGAGCCTTGTCATGATGATCGGCATCGTGGAGGTGCTGAAGGTGGGGCAGCAGATCATCGAAGCAAACCGGAAGAGTTCACCGAACGCGGCTTTCGGCGTGTATCTGACGGTATTTGTCCTGTATTTCCTGGCGTGCTGGCCGATCAGCCGCCTGTCAAAATATCTGGAAAAGAAGTGGGAGAACTGACATGGAAGAGATATTACGGATCAATGGGATCAGCAAAAGATACGATGACATCACGGTCCTTGACCATGTGAGCCTCAGCATAAAGAGCGGGGAAGTGGTCGTGATCGTCGGGCCCTCGGGCTGCGGCAAGAGCACGCTGCTGCGCTGCGTGAATTCGCTCGAGAACATACAGGAGGGTGAGATCCTGCTGAACGGCGAGTCCGTCAATCCGGGAAACAAAAAGCCGGCTGCGCTGCGCCAAAAGATCGGAATGGTGTTTCAGAGCTATGAGCTTTTTCCGCACAAGACCGTGCTGCAGAACCTTACGCTTGCCCCGCTCAAGGTAAAAAAGACCGGACGAAAGGAAGCCGAGGAGGAAGGGCTGAAGCTGCTTGAACGGGTCGGCCTTCTGTCCAGAAAAGACAACTATCCTTCGCAGCTTTCGGGCGGCCAGAAACAGCGTGTCGCGATCATGCGCGCGCTGATGATGCATCCCGAGGTCCTTCTTCTTGACGAGATCACGGCCGCGCTGGATCCCGAAATGGTCAGGGAGGTGCTGGAGGTGGTGCTCTCCCTTGCGAAGGAAGGCAGAACGATGCTCATCGTCACGCATGAGCTGCAGTTTGCCAGGGCCGTGGCGGACCGCATGGTCTTCATCGACGGCGGCAGGATCGTCGAGGAAGGAACGCCGGAGGAATTCTTTGAACATCCACGGACCGAAAGACTGCGGAAATTCCTGCATTCCTTCTCCTACGGGGAGTAAGGGACGATGCTTGAAGTTCTTCCCCCTTTTGAGTAGAATACAAAGAAAACGGAGACGTTTTGTCTCCGGCTTTCAGGGGGATTGGCGTGAACATCAATCAGTTAAAATATGTTCTTGCGATCGCGGCTTCTTCATCCATGCGTGAGGCCGCGATCGATCTGTACGTTTCACAACCGGCGCTTTCCGCGAGCGTAAGGGAGCTTGAGGAAGAGCTGGGGATCCTGATCTTTGAGAGAAACAACAAAGGGATCTCCCTTACCGACGAGGGCAGGGAGTTTTTGAGCTATGCAAAAAAAGCGGTGGCCCAGTACGAGATCCTCGAAGACCGCTATGTTTCCGAAAACAGAAAGAAGGAACGTTTCTCGGTATCGACCCAGCATTATACCTTTCCCATCCGGGCATTTACCAAAGTGATACGGGAATGCAATCCCGACAGCTTTGTGTTCGCGATCCACGAGACCAGGACCAGGGAAGTGCTGGAGGATGTCGGAAGCATGAAGAGCGAGGTCGGCATCATTTCTTTTTCCGGCGCGAACGAGAGCATGTTCAAAAAGCTCTTCCGGGAGTACCGGCTGGAGTTTACGCCCCTGATGCGAAGGGAAACCTATGTCTATGTCTGGAAGAACCATAAGTTCGCGAAGCGCAGCGAGATCTCGCTCGAGGAGCTGGCCGATTATCCCTGCGTCTCGTTTGACCAGAGCGATGACAGCCGCTTTTATCTGACGGAAGAGGCCATGGCGGATTACGATTTCAAAAAGATGGTCAAGTCCGATGACCGCGCGACTTCCATGGAGATCATTGCGGAGCTGCAGGGGTACTCGATCGGCTCGGGCATGCTTTCCGGGAAGGATGCGATCCTGAAGGGGCTGGTGGGCATCAAGCTCAAAGAGGAGGATCCGCTCATCATCGGCTATATCGTGCGCAAGGGAAGCAGGCTCTCCGTATACGGACAAAAATACGTGGAGGAGCTCTTAAAGTACAGGGAAATCTGAATGCAACGCGCTTGCGGAGGCCGCGGCAATGTTATACAATATGAAAAACGCGGCTTCATCCAAACGTACACCGGCCGTTCAGGCAGAAAGGACAAAAGCATGAACAATTTCGAATTCTATTCACCCACCTGTTTTGTATTCGGAAAAGATACGGAAAGCAAGAGCGGAGAGTATGTAAAGCGCTTCGGGGGCAGCAAAGTGCTCATTCATTACGGCGGCGGAAGCGTAGTGCGCTCGGGACTGCTCGACCGTGTCAAAAAATCGCTGGACGGCGCATCCCTTTCCTACGTGGAGCTGGGCGGCGTCAAGCCGAATCCGAGAAGCGGGCTTGTCTATGAAGGCATCGAGCTCTGCAAAAAGGAAAACGTGGATTTCATCCTGGCCGTCGGAGGCGGCAGTGTCATTGATTCTGCCAAGGCGATCGCGGCAGGCGTGGTCTATGACGGGGATTTCTGGGATTTCTACCGGGGAAAACGGATCGAGAAGGCGCTGAGCGTCGGAACGGTCCTCACGATAGCGGCAGCAGGAAGCGAGGGCAGCCCCGATTCGGTCATCACGAAGGAAGAGGGCATGTTCAAGCGCGGCGCGAGCGGAGACGCGATCCGTCCGAAGTTCAGCATCCTGAACCCTGCTCTCACGCAGACGCTTCCGGCTTATCAGACGGCCGCCGGCATCACCGACATCATGGCGCATCTCTACGAGCGCTATCTTACCAATACCGAGGAGGTTGAGGTCACCGACCGCCTGATCGAGGCGCTGCTTCTGACCATGATCCACGAAGGACCCAGGGTCATCGCGGATCCGGACAATTACGAGGCAAGGGCGAACATCATGTGGGCCGGGACCATGGCTCATAACAACGCGGTCGGCGTGGGAAGGAGCCAGGACTGGCTGAGCCACACCATCGAGCATGAGCTTTCGGCCATGTACGACTGCGCGCACGGTGCCGGACTGGCAGTGACCATGCCCGCGGTCTTCCATTACGAGCTTTCCCACAACGTGATGCGGTTTGCGCAGGCGGCTGTCCGGGTATGGGGCTGCCAGATGGACTTTGCGCATCCCGAGGTAACGGCAAAAGCCGGCATCGAGGCATTCCGAAATTTCCTGATCTCCATCGGCATGCCGAAGAACTTTGAAGAGCTGGGCGCGAAGGAAGAGGATATCCCGAAGCTGGTGGAGGTTCTCTGCCGCGGCGACGGACGCAACGGTTCGATCTCCGGTTTCGTGACTTTGAACGAGGACGATTGCGCAAAGATCTACAGGATGATGGTATAAGAGTATGGATTACAGCCGATACGAGATCTACGATTTTGACAACCGCAGCGCCTTTAACATGTCGACGGGCTATAAGGAGCGCAGCTACCAGAACCACTGGCATTCCTACGGGGAGATCCTGCTGGTTGGTCCCGGGGACACGAATGTGTTCAAAGTGAACCAGAACATCTATGAGCTGGTCCCCGGGGATCTGGTCCTGATCTGGCCGATGGAGATGCATGCGATCATCGACGCGGACCGCGAGGATTCCCTTGTGATCCAGTTCAGCAACGCCTTCATGAATTCGCTCTTCGATCTGCAGAGGATCATGCATTTTTACCGGAATCTCCACGTGATCTGCATCAACGCCCATCCGGTGCTGGCATCGAGACTGGGCGTGATCGCCTATGAGATGAAGGATATCTTTTTCTCGGACACCCCGGACCGCGAACTGCGCTGCTGCATGCTCCTCATGGAGTTCATGCTCACGCTGGACCGGCACCGGAGCGAGTTTGCGCCGGAACTGAAGGCGGAAGCGGGGAACGGCTATACCGAGGATATCCTGCGGCGCATGATCACGGTTACCGATTACATCAAGAATAATCTCACGGCGGACGATCTGTCACAGGCTACCATGGCGGAAATGGCCGGGATCAGCAAGGACTATTTTTCGCGGATCTTCAAAAATGTTACCGGCATGAACTATAACAAGTGGCTCAATATGATAAGGCTGGAAAAGGCGACGGAGCTGCTGACGCTGAATGAAAGGACGCTCACGGAGATCGCCATGCTTTCCGGCTTCCAGAGCATCCCCAGCTTCAACAGGGTCTTTCGGAGCGAGAAGGGGATGTCCCCGCGTGAATACCGTTCCCTTTTTGTGGGCGGGCACGATGACGGCGAAACGAAAGAAGACGCCTGAAAAGAGACTCTTGTATCTTTCTGCATTTATATGGTATATTATGGGGCGGATAAAAATAGAAAGCAGAGGGCTTACTTATGTTCAAGATTAAGACAATGGAGTTTCTGAACGAGACCATCTTCCGGATGGTGGTGGAAGCGCCCATGGTAGCGCATTCCTGCCTGCCCGGCCAGTTTGTGATCGTGCGGTCCGATGAGGAGGGAGAACGCATTCCTCTCACGATCTGCGATTATGACAGGGAAGCGGGGACGGTTACGATCGTGGTGCAGGTGATCGGCGCGGGAACGACGATCATGAGCCGCATGAAAGCCGGCGATTGCCTTGCGGATTTTGTAGGTCCTCTGGGACAGCCTTCCGATCTGGTGACGGACGATCTTGAAGAAGTAAAGAAGAAAAAGATCGTGTTCGTGGCCGGCGGTCTGGGCACCGCACCGGTGTATCCTCAGGTAAAATGGCTGAAGGAGCACGGCGTGGAAGCGGACGTCATCATCGGGGCCAAGAATAAAGACATCCTTATCATGGAAGAGGAATTCAAGAGCGTGGCCGGGAATCTCTATATCACCACGGACGACGGCAGCTACGGCCGCAGCGGCATGGTGACGAAGTGTCTGGAGGATCTGGTAACGCAGGAAGGAAAGGTTTACGATCATTGCGTGACCATCGGACCGATGATCATGATGAAGTTTGTATGTCAGCTTACCGAGCGTCTCGGGATCCATACGATCGTTTCCATGAATCCCATCATGGTGGACGGTACCGGAATGTGCGGAGCCTGCCGATGCAGCGTGGAAGGAAAGACGAAGTTTGCCTGCGTGGACGGACCGGAATTTGACGGCCATAAGGTGAACTGGGATGAGGCAATGCGTCGTTCCGGAATGTATCGTGACAGCGAAGCAAAAGCGAAGGAGGCTCTGAAATGATCGAAGTGGATATGATGAAGAAGGTACCGGTCCGCGAGCAGGATCCGAAGGTACGTGCGACAAATTTCAAAGAGGTTTGTCTGGGATATAACGAAGAAGAAGCCATGGCGGAATCGACACGCTGCCTGAACTGCAAGAATGCCCGCTGCGTGCAGGGCTGCCCGGTTTCGATCAACATTCCTGCGTTCATCCAGGAAGTGAAGGCAGGGAACATGGAAGGCGCATACCGCATCATCAGCGAGAGCAGTGCCCTTCCCGCAGTGTGCGGCCGTGTATGCCCGCAGGAGAGCCAGTGCGAGGGCCTCTGCGTGCGAGGTGTCAAGGGCGAGGCGGTCAGCATCGGCAAGCTGGAGCGTTTCGTGGCCGACTGGGCGCGCGAGAAAGGCATCAAGCCCGAACCCGCGAAAGAGAAGAAAGGCAAGAAGGTTGCCGTGATCGGTTCCGGACCTGCAGGTCTTACCTGTGCAGGTGATCTGGCAAAAGCCGGATACGACGTGACGATCTACGAAGCATTGCATAAGGCCGGCGGCGTGCTGGTCTACGGTATCCCCGAGTTCCGTCTTCCCAAGGAAGCGGTCGTAGAAAAAGAGATCGAGAATGTAAAGAGCCTCGGCGTAAAGATCGAGCGCGATGTGGTGGTCGGAAAGTCCATCACGGTCGATGAGATCCTCGAGGATTTTGATGCCGTGTTCATCGGTTCCGGCGCGGGCCTGCCGAAGTTCATGGGCATCCCCGGAGAAAACGCGAACGGCGTGTTCTCCGCAAACGAATATCTGACCAGAAGCAATCTGATGAAGGCGTTTGACGAGAATTCCACAACGCCGATCATGAAGAGCAAAAAGGTGGCTGTCGTCGGCGGCGGCAACGTGGCAATGGATGCCGCGCGCACGGCACTGCGTCTGGGTGCGGAGGTTCACATCGTATACCGCCGCAGCGAGGCTGAGCTTCCCGCCCGTGTGGAGGAAGTGCATCATGCGAAGGAGGAAGGCATCATCTTTGATCTGCTGACCAATCCGGTAGAGATCCTGGAAGATGAAAAGGGCTGGGTATCCGGGATCAAGTGCATACGCATGGAGCTCGGCGAGCCCGATGAGAGCGGACGCCGCCGTCCCGTTGAAGTGGCGGGCAGCGAGTTCGTGATCGATGTGGATACCGTGATCATGAGTCTGGGAACTTCCCCGAATCCGCTGATCAGCTCCACGACCAAGGGACTCGAGATCAACAAGCACCGCTGCATCGTTGCCGAGGAAGAGACCGGCAAGACGAGCAGAGAGGCCGTATACGCAGGCGGTGATGCCGTTACCGGTGCCGCCACGGTGATACTGGCCATGGGTGCGGGCAAACAGGCTGCGAAAGCCATCGATTCTTATCTTTCCTGACCATGAATAAAATAGGATTTGACAACGAAAAATATCTTCAGCTGCAGTCGGAGCGGATCCGGGAACGGATCAAGAGCTTCGGCGGCAAGCTGTATCTGGAATTCGGCGGCAAGCTCTTTGACGATTTCCATGCCAGCCGCGTGCTTCCGGGCTTCCAGCCTGATTCGAAGATCCGCATGCTCGGCACGATGAAAGAGGACGCCGAGATCGTGATCGCGATCAATTCTGCGGATATTGAAAAGAACAAGGTGCGCGCAGACTACGGCATCACTTATGACATGGATGTGCTGCGCCTGATCGACGCCTTCCGGGAATACGGCCTTTATGTGGGCAGCGTGGTGCTGACGCGTTTCTCGGAACAGCCGGCGGCCATCGCCTACCAGAAAAAGCTGGAAACGCTCGGGATCAAGGTATACCGGCATTATCCCATTCCCGGTTATCCCGCAAACGTGCAATACATCGTGAGCGACGAGGGCTACGGACGCAACGAGTATATCGAGACGAGCCGTTCCCTGGTAGTGGTCACGGCACCGGGCCCCGGAAGCGGCAAGATGGCAACCTGCCTGTCGCAGCTTTATCATGAGTTCAAGCGCGGCGTGAGTGCCGGATACGCCAAGTACGAGACCTTCCCGATCTGGAACATCCCGCTGAAGCATCCGGTCAACCTGGCTTATGAGGCCGCGACCGCGGATCTGAACGATGTTAACATGATCGATCCTTTCCATCTGGAAGCCTACGGCGAGAAAACGGTAAACTACAACCGGGATGTGGAGATCTTCCCCGTCCTGAACGCCATGTTTGAAAAGATCATGGGAAGCTCGCCTTACAAGTCGCCCACGGACATGGGCGTGAACATGGCCGGGAATGCCATTATCGATGATGAAGCCGTGAGCTCCGCTTCCAGGCAGGAGATCATACGGCGCTACTATAACGCTCTGTGCCAGAGACGCCAGGGAAATGCCGATGACGAGCAGGTCATGAAGCTGGAACTTCTGATGAAGCAGGCCGGCGTCACGACGGAAGACCGTCCGGTGATCGGCGCGGCTCTGGTAAAGGCGGAGATGACCGGCGCCCCTGCGGCGGCGATGGAACTGCCGGACGGGCAGATCGTTACCGGACGCACCACGGATCTTCTGGGATGTTCGGCAGCGCTTCTGCTGAATGCCTTAAAGACGCTTGCGGGACTGCCGGATGAAGTCAAGCTGATCAGCCCCGAGGTGATCGACCCGATCCAGAACCTCAAGATCGGGAGCCTGGGGAGCCACAACCCCCGTCTGCATACCGATGAGATCCTGATCGCGCTTTCGGTGTGCGCGGCAAGCGATGAAAAGGCGGCATTAGCCATGCGGCAGCTTCCGAAGCTGAAAGGCCTGGAGGTGCACACCTCCGTGATCCTCTCCCGTGTGGATGCCAGCACCTTCCGCAAGCTGGGAGTGAATCTTACCAGTGAGCCGAATTACCAGACAAAAAAGCTCTATCACAGGTAGGCTGGAATGTATTTTAATTCCTATATCTTCATTTTTCTATTCATTCCGCTGGTCCTGTCGGTATATTTTCTGTTAAACAGGCATCATAAGTACCGTCTGTCCCAGGCCTGGGTGGTAGGAATGTCCCTCTGGTTCTATTCCTACTCCTCGCCTGGACTTTTTTTGCTGATCATGGCCAGCATGATCGGAAACTATGTCTGCAGCGCGCTGATGGAGCGCTGCCGTCACCGGCGTCTGCTGGGAGCGGCCGGCGTGATCTACGACCTGGGACTGCTCTTTTACTTCAAGTACTTTGATTTCTTCATCACAAACGTGAACGGCATCTTCGGGGCGGACTGGCCTTTGAAGCACGTGATCCTTCCGATGGGGATCAGCTTTTATACCTTCCAGCAGATCTCCTATATCGTGGACCGGGCAGCGGGGAAAGCGCCTCATTACGATGTTCTGGACTACGCGAGCTTTGTGACCTTCTTCCCGCAGCTCGTTGCCGGCCCCATCGTGCGTCATGACGAGCTGGTCCCGCAGTTTCGGGATGAGCAGCGGAAACATTTTTCCTGGGAAAACTTTTCGAAGGGCTTTGTCCTGTTTACACTGGGCCTTGCGAAAAAAGTGCTGCTGGCGGACATCCTGGCCCTTCCGGCGGATTACGGCTTTGCAAACATCGCAAGTCTTGATGCGCCGGCAGCCCTTTTGGTGATGCTGTCCTACAGCTTCCAGCTCTACCTGGATTTCAGCGCCTACAGCGACATGGCCCTGGGTCTGGGGCAGATGATGAACATCAGGCTGCCGGTCAATTTCGATTCCCCTTACCGTTCCCATAGTGTGAAGGAGTTCTGGAACCGCTGGCATATCACGCTGGGCGCATTTCTTACGGAATACGTGTATTTTCCGCTGGGAGGCAGCCGGAAAGGCAAGTTCAGGAAAGCTCTCAATACACTGGTCGTTTTCTTTTTGAGCGGCATGTGGCACGGCGCGGCCTGGACGTATATCCTCTGGGGAACGAGCCACGGGATCATCATCACACTGGAGGATCTTTTGAAAAAGCCGCTGGAAAAGCTGGAGAAAAGCAGGATCGGAAGCTTTGTGCGCTGGCTGGGGGCGTTTATCCTGATCAACCTGACCATGGTCATTTTCAGGGCTGACTCCCTCGGGGATATCCCGCTTTTCTTTGAAAAGCTCTTTTCCTTCCGCGCAAGCGGCGCCGTGAAGGAGATAGCGATGCAGACGGACAATTCCTTCCTGTTCATCCCCCTGCAGCTGGCAAAGCGCCTCCTGGGGGAGCACTTCGATGTGATGTATCTACTGTACTTCTCGGCACTGATCGCCGTGGGGGCGGTGCTCTGCAGGTGCAGGGAAGCCTGGGTTTATACGGGAAAGGGGCGTTTTTCCAAGAAGGCGCTTCCCGTGCTGGCCCTGCTCTTCTTTTTGAGCATCGTATCGCTGTCCAAAGTGGTGGTGTTTTTGTATTCGAACTTTTAGAAAGGCCCGGAAATGTCGGAAAAGGAACACAAAAGATTCATGCTTGCATTTTTCGCCCTGACGGGAGCGCTGTTGGTCCTGGCGGCGGTCTATGTCTTTCTTTTTGACCCCTTCTTCCATTATCACGGCTTGTGGTTCGGCATGCAGGGCATACAGAACAAGGAGGAATTCCAGGTCAACGGGGCGCTAGAGCATCTGGATTACGATGCCCTGCTCCTGGGAGCCTCGGTCACGATGAACATCAACACGAATGAGCTTGACGAGCATTTCGGCTGCCATACCCAGAAGGCCGTGGCCTCCGGCGCATACAACAGCACACTCTGCTATTATCTGGAAAAGGCTTTCCGATATCAAAAGCTGGATCATGTGTTCTGGGGACTGGATCCCGACCAGCTGATCTACGAGATCGAGGATCCGCCCACCCAGGACCAGATCCTTTATCTAAGGGACAAAAATCCCTTCAACGACGTGAACTATCTCTGGAATGTGGACGTCATCTTCGAGGAGATCCCCTATGCGGCATCCGTTTCCTGGAAGAAGGGCTACGACCCGGGGAGTGCCTATGATTTTACCGTGTACATGGAAGCGGGGATCGACAAGGCCTTGGAGACTCACACGCCGGAGGGCGAGGTGAAGGAACTGCGTTCCGTCGAAGGCGAGAATTACCGAAACAGAAGGGATGCCAATCTGGATAACATGGAACGGCTGGTGGCCGCGCATCCCGAAACGCAGTTTCACTTCTTTTTCACCGTTTCCAGCATCCTTTGGTGGGACATCCATTACCGGGACGGGAATTACGAGCGCTATTTTGACGCGCAGGAAGCCGCGGTGAAGCGGCTGGCCGCCTACGATAACGTGGAATTCTGCACGGGTGTCTTCAACGATGAGGCCTGTGTCATGGACCTGAGCCACTATTTTGACTATTGCCATGCGGACAGGGTGGTAAACCAGCGCCAGGCCCGTGCGATCATAGACAGGGAGCGTGTGGTCACCCCCGAAAACGTGGGCGAAGAAACGGAACGGATGCGCCGGCTGCTTTTGGATTTCGAAGAACGGCTGGAGCGCGAAGGCGGTGACTGGAGCTTCCTTTACGAGTATGCGGGGAGCGTGGATACGGACGGATGATCCCGTTTTTCCCGGACAGTCCCTGGGGGGCGCAGCGGGAAGGAGAACCTGAAGATCACTGTTCAGCAGCCTGTCCGCCAAAGTATCGGCCCGTAGCCACGCAGCAAGTGCGTGGCTCGGGTCTGGGGGAGGACATAAAGATTTCATAGATTAATCCGCCGGATTGTGTTATACTACCTTCATTAATTTGGGAGGATCGTTATGCAGGAATATAACAATAACCCTCAGGGGGACGGATCCGACAAGGATTCCGGAAATAACAGCAACGGCAATAACGGAAACGGCAACAACCGGGACCGCGGGCCCAATATCATGGCCTTTATCGTGGTAACGCTGATCGCACTTTTGCTGATCAGTTATTTCGTCGGGCGAGGGAACAGCCAGAACGAAGAGCTTGCCTACAATGATTTTGTGAGGATGGTATCCCAGAACCAGGTCAAGAGCGTTGTGATCGACGGGGACCGCATCCTGATCGAGTCCCGGGGAAAGGGAAACAACGAATTTTCGGGGCAGACCTATGTGACCGGCCTGGCAGAGGATGTCACCACCGTGACGGGACGCCTGCTGAATGCCGGCGTGGAAGTGAAGAGCACGGTAGAGGACGGGCGCAGTGTGATCCTGTCCCTGCTTCTGACCTATGTTCTGCCCATTGCGCTTTTGTGGTTCTTCATGGGCTTTCTGTTCCGGCGCATGGACCGCAGCGGAGGCGGGATCTTCGGTGTGGGCAAGACCACGGCCAAGATGTACGGCGGCAAAGAGACCGGCGTGACCTTCAAGGACGTGGCCGGCGAGGATGAGGCAAAGGAATCCCTGGTCGAGATCGTGGATTTCCTTCATAACCCCGGCAAGTATTCAAAGATCGGTGCCAAGATCCCGAAGGGCGCTCTGCTGGTGGGCCCTCCCGGAACCGGCAAGACGCTTCTGGCCAAGGCCGTAGCCGGCGAGGCCGGTGTGCCTTTCTTCTCGATGGCCGGATCCGACTTTGTGGAACTGTATGTGGGCGTGGGTGCCAGCCGTGTCCGTGACCTCTTTAAGGAAGCGGAGAAAAGCGCTCCCTGCATCATCTTTATCGACGAGATCGACGCCATCGGCCGCAGCCGCGATTCCAAGTACGGCGGCGGAAACGATGAACGCGAACAGACCCTGAACCAGCTGCTCTCCGAGATGGACGGCTTTGATGCCAGGAAGGGTATCATCCTTCTGGCGGCCACAAACAGGCCTGAGATCCTGGACAAGGCCCTGCTGCGCCCGGGCCGTTTTGACCGGCGCATCATCGTGGAGGAACCGGATCTGAAGGGCCGCGTGGAGATCCTCAAGGTGCACAGCAAGGATGTGCTGATGGATCAGACCGTAAACCTGGACGAGATCGGACTGGCAACCGTCGGGGCCGTGGGTGCGGATCTGGCCAACATGATCAACGAGGCTGCGATCCTGGCCGTCAAGCACGGCAGGGAATATGTGAGCCAGAAGGATCTGCTGGACGCCGTGGAGCTGGTGAGTGTGGGCAAGGAAAAGAAGGACCGTGTGCTCAGCCGTCAGGAGCGGAGGATCGTGAGTTATCACGAGACGGGCCACGCCCTGATCAGCGCCCTGATGAAGAATACCGAACCGGTGCAGAAGATCACCATCATCCCCCGTACCATGGGTACGCTGGGTTATGTTCTGAGCTATCCCGAGGAAGAGAAGTTCATGCAGACCGAGAAGGAGCTGCGTTCCGAGCTTGTAAGCCTTTTGGGCGGGCGTGCCGCGGAAGACATCGTCTTTGATACCGTTACCACCGGAGCGGCAAATGACATCGAAAAGGCGACCCGCATCGCCAGGGCCATGGTGACCCGTTTCGGCATGTCGGCCCGTTTCGGCATGATGGGGCTCGAGACCGTGCAGGATGAGTACCTGAACCGCAATGTGGTATCGAACTGCGCCGATGAGACCGCAGCTGCCATCGACGAAGAGGTGAAAGCCCTGATCGCGAATGCATACGCGGAAGCCAAGCGTCTGCTGACGGAGAACAGGGAGATCCTGAACAAGATCGCGGATTACCTTTGCGAGAAAGAGACGATCTCGGGACGTGAGTTCATGGAGATCTACTGCCGTGAAAAGGGACTGCCCCTGCCGGTCAAGGAAGCCGGCAGCGACAAGGCGGCCGTGATCGGCGGCGAAGGGGAGAGCGAAGATGTCGCTTATACCGAGGACGGCAAGGAGATCATCTCCGTTACCCGCGGCAGGAACACCCGCGGATACAAGCCCAATCTCTCGGATCCGGAAGTGGCCGCGAAAGCGGCATCGGGCCCCGTGATACAGCCGGGGGCCCCGCAGAGTGCAGGCAATCCCGCCGGTGTGAGCGGCATGCCCGCATACGGAACGGGCGGTTCCGTGACGAACAGCGCTGCGCCTGCTCCGGATGGGAACGCCACGAATGCGGCGCCGGAACCTGTCTGGGACGGAAATGCCACCGGAGCGGTTTCCGGGGCGGTCCGGGACGGAGCTATCCCGGCGGACGTGCCTCCCGCCAATTCCGGAGAGCACAACGGAACGCCCGAAGGCCGGGAGGGCGGAGCCGACGGATCCTTTGCGGACGAGTTCAAGAAGAGAGTGTACAAGAGTCCGGAAGATAAGAATGAGTGATTTTGAGATATCCGAGGAGCTGAAGAAGCTGCCCCATCGTCCCGGTGTGTACATCATGCGGGACGCGGATGATACGATCCTTTACGTAGGTAAGGCCGTGAACCTGAACAACAGGGTGCGGTCTTATTTTCGTGAAAAGATCGGGCGCGGCCCCAAGATCGACCGCATGGTGAAGCTGATCGAGCGTTTTGAGTATATCGTGACCGACAGCGAGCTCGAGGCGCTGGTCCTGGAGAACAATCTGATCAAGGAATACCGCCCCAAATACAATACCATGCTCAGGGATGACAAGACCTATCCCTACATACGTGTGACCCTCGGGGATGTTTACCCGCGCATCGTGCTCACGCGCCAGATGAAAAAGGACAAGTCGAAGTATTTCGGTCCCTATACGAGTGCGGCGGCGGTACGCGAGACCATAGACCTGATCAACAAGCTCTACGGGCTGCGGGACTGCAACCGCCAGCTTCCGAAAGAGATCGGCCGGGAGCGTCCCTGCCTGAACTATCACATCGGACAGTGCTGCGGCCCCTGCGTGGAAGGGAAAGTCAGCCCCGAGCAGTACAGGGAGCGGCTGGACAAAGCCATGTCTTTTCTCGGGGGCAATTATGGCCCGATCATCCGGGAATTAAAGACGCGCATGCAGGAAGCTTCGGAGGCGATGGAATTTGAGGAGGCCGGGCGGATCAGGGACCTGCTCACGAGCGTGCAGAGCATCGCCCAGAGGCAGAAGATCGAGGATACCGGTCAGGAGGACAAGGACATCGTTGCCATGGCGCGGGATGAAGAGGACGCAGTGGTCCAGGTCTTCTTTGTCCGGGGCGGACGCATGGTCGGACGCGAGCATTATTTCATGAAAAACACCGAGAGTGAGAGCGACGAGGCGATACTGACCGGCTTTCTGAAGCAGTTTTATGCCGGGACACCTTATATCCCGAGGGAGATCATGCTGCAGCTCGAAAGCAGCGAGAAAGAACTGCTGGAGGAATGGCTGGGCTCGAAGCGCGGCGGACGCGTATATCTGACGACACCGCGGATCGGGCAGAAGGAAAAGATCGTGGAACTGGCGGCATCCAATGCGAAGCTGGTGCTGACCCAGGACAAGGAGAAGATCCGGAAAGAGGAAGGCCGTACCATCGGCGCCGTAAGGGAACTGGAGCATATCCTGGGGCTGACGGGGCTCAACCGCATGGAAAGCTATGATATCTCCAACATCTCGGGCTTTGAGAATGTTGGATCCATGGTGGTCTACGACAAGGGGAAGCCGAAGCGCAGCGATTACCGGAAATTCCGCATCCGCACGGTAACGGGGCCCGATGATTACGCCAGCATGCGGGAAGTGCTGACCAGGCGCTTCACGCACGGCTTAAAAGAGCGGGAAGAGGGGACAACGAACGGCCATTTTGACGTTTTTCCGGACATCATCCTGATGGACGGCGGCCGGGGGCAGGTCAATATCGCGCTGGAGGTGCTGGAGGAGCTCGGGATCTCGATCCCGGTATGCGGAATGGTCAAGGATGACCGGCACCGGACCCGCGGCCTGTACTTTAACAACGTCGAGCTGCCGATCGACAGCCACGGGGAGGCATTCAAGCTTCTGACCCGCATCCAGGATGAGGTTCACCGCTTTGCCATCGAGTATCACCGTTCCCTGCGGACCAAGGACCAGACCCGCTCCGTTCTGGACGATATCCCGGGAGTGGGGCCCGAACGCCGCAAAGCGCTGATGCGCGCCTTCTCCTCCCTGGAGGAGCTGCGGGCGGCGGGAACGGATGAACTGGCCGAAAAGGCGGGACTGCCGCGGAATGTTGCCGAAAAGATCCATGACTATCTTCGGAAAGAGCTGACTTGAAATTGTAAATTCCAGTGAAGTGGTAAATTCCACCGCACCTTGAAAAATCCGTATTTTTACAAATTTTTGAGCGCCATTTTGACCGTCAAGTGGTATAATACGGCTAACTTCTCATAAAATATCCCAAAAG
>JAILHF010000057.1 GCA_024696005.1 Lachnospiraceae bacterium
CCGCACTTTGCAATTCTCCCCATTGTACTTAAACTCAACCGCCATCTCCTCCCCCAGCCTATCCCCCAACACCTTTCTCGCTACGAATTGCTCATTTGCATCGTAGCCCTTGTCCATGAACAGGGTGACTTCATCTTCCGAAATGATGAGGGAATCGGCGCCGTCGATCCCGGGAACAAATTCCCGTTCGGAGAAATCGCGCGCATTTACTTTCACAAGCTTAAATTCAGCATAGTAGTAATACCAGAGAGCGCCCGCATCGCTGATGTTCAGGGCATAGCAATCATAGATCGGCCGGTCAGCCCTCCAGATATCCCGGGCGCCGCGCCCCCAGATCCGTACGCCGTCTGCGCCGAGCGGCTGTTTCCATCCGTAATTGCCAATGATCCCTTCGTCAAAATATCCCGTCACGATCCCGAGGTCCGGATGGACCAGGCAATAGGAAATGCCGTCACCCAGACAAAACTCTTCGATGATATTCCCGGCAAGATCAACTACAGCTGCATTCTGCTCCGGCCCCTGCTTGTAATTCATGCAGCGCGCAGAAACCAGAAGGAAACCTTCCTCGATCGGCTGGACAAAACTGTAAAACATCTTCTTCTGTCCCAGATCGTAATATTTCTCGTCTGTGATCTTCTCTTCATCCCAGTCGATCTGCAGCACCAGAACGGCAAATCCGCTGTTCGACTGCGTGGGCACAAACATCCCGTCTATCCGTTCCGGGATCTTCCTGTTGAACAGAATGTAGATGTTTCCGTCATGACCGATCTGCAGCGTCTCGTATTCAGCAAAATTATGGCCATATTTTTTGATCAGCTCTGCCAGATCAACGGCGTTTTTGAATTCGATCGTAATCCTCTGATCCATGATCCCTCCTGATTTCCGGCCCCTTTCACCGAGCGAAAGCTTCCTGCATCATCACGACACTCCGATTCATTCCCCCACTTTCAGCGTGATGACAAGCTCTTCCCGCTTCATGTCCTTGTACTTCTCATACTCCTGCTTCCAGATCTCCCGAAGGCCATCCGTTATGTTGGAGGCTTTCCCCTCGGCGATCATTTCCGCTTCCCTCTCCTCCGGCGTCCGCATGGCACGCGGATCCGGCTCTTCACTTTTGCACATGGCCACAAACAGCCCGAGAGAATCCGCCAGTTTTTTCAGGGCAAAGCCCTTTTCGTGGTCACAGAAAAAGATGTTTCCCTTCTCGCTCCCCGCCGTTCCGATCGCATAATAATTCCCGAAGGAATCCTCACCGATCGGAATGCTCTTTAAGGAGCGCTTTCTTTGCTGCGTAAGGATTCTGTTTCTTAAAGAGATCGAGTAAGCCTATGCCGATACCTCCGTAATCTGATTCATTATATCATAGAAATGTCGTTTTCCGTGAGGATTTCTGCTATAATGGATGGAAACAGGATCATCAGGAAGAGATAAGACATGTCCGAAAAAGAATTGAAAACCAAAAGAAGTATCAACCGCCTTTGGAGATTTCTGAATGTCCTGTTTTTTATGTGTTTTGTCTGGTTTGCCTACGACCGGGATTCCGGCAAACATGTTTTCGGGTACATCTTCCTGGCCGCCGCGATCATTTCCGGCATTATCCGGCGCCGCTATCAAAAAATGCTGAATCAACTGCAGGATGAACGGGATTTCAAATTTTCATCCGAGCAGTTGTTCGTGCTTTCCCGGCATGCTTTGATCTGTTCCGTCCTTCTCTGCATCACCCGCACGCCGTTTTTCACCGAGAATTTTGACATCACCAGCCATGCGGCATCCACGAATCAGATCCTGCTGCTCAACGCTGTTATCCTGTATTTCACATTTGCCGGCATCGTCCTCGCCGGGATAGCAGGCGTCATCAGTCTGGTCAAGTTTTTGAGCATACTCTTTAACAAAAAACCCGAGGCCACTCGCCCTCTCGCCATCAGCGTCGTCCTGTGCACGTTTTCCGTTCTGATCGGCATTTTCAGTTCGATGTTGCTCTGACATGCAACGTGACCAGCATCCACACATTCGCCCACATCAGCACGCCCATGTAGTTCTTCAGCATCTTGTCGCCTCACTCTGCGGTTTCGGGCTCCCGCACTCCGCGCAGAACTTGCCGGCGTTCTCCGTGTTGCAATTCGGGCACGTCCACTTCCCTGTCGGTTTGGGGTTTCCGCAGTTCGCACAGAATTTACCCTCGTTCTCCGCATTGCATTTCGGACACTTCCACTTCGCAGTCGGTCTGGGACTTCCGCAGTTCATGCAGAAATTGCCGGTATTTTCAAAGTTGCAGCTGCATTTCCAGGAACCGGGCTGTTTCATGCTTACGGACGGTTTGGTATCAGGCTTTGCGAACGGGTTGGAAGTGCCCGCAAACCCTGTCATGGCTCCGAACGCAGGCGTTTTCGGATCATAAGCCTCTTCCGTTTTCTCCAGACATTCTCCCGTATCAATGCATTCCTTTATCAGATCACGTATCTTTGCGATGGTCTTTCTCTGAAGCTCCCAATACGATCCGCAGTCCAGCCTTCTGTCCACTTTTGAATATCCGTCATCAAAGGTGAACCTGATATGGGAGCTTGAAGAATAGTCCATCACCTGATACGGACTGGGGATCGTCGCGATCTGCGCCATTTCCGCAACACGGCTTTCTTTTACATACGCACGAAGCTTGTCTGCCGCATCACTTCCCGCCTGATATTTCTCATGGGTAGCCTTGCCGTATTTCCGATCGTTTATCTCGATGAGCACTGTTCCGTCTTCCTGCCAGCTGACCGTCTCTCTGCCGGAGGTATCACTTCCCATGGCCATGCCGTGGCTTGAGTAATCCGAACAGATCTCGACGACCGGGCCGTGTTCCTCCGGCTTCAGATCCGACAGTTTGGGCTGGTTTGCCGCTTCCGATAAAAATGCCGAACTTTTCAGTTTGTTCTTATATCTTTCTTTCGACTCTTCCGTAAGCATGAAGGTGACAATCTCGAATTCCGCCTTGATCCCCATCTTCTCATAGGCTGCTTCGAAAAAGGATTTGAGCAGAGCTTCCTTTTTGGATGTCATGATGTCTTTGCCGGGCCAGTTGGCCAGACTGTCCTCGGTGTTCCTGCCGATGTTGGACCGGATCGCCTTGACAAGATCGTCTTCCGTCGGATAGAGAGAAGCATCATATTCCGATACATATGCTTTTCCGCTCAGATGCGCTTCAAATTCCTCTTCCATGGAAGGCTCCATGAACTTAAACGCCTCCGGCGTGCCAAAATTGACTGTTATCTTCTCCATGCCGCTCACTCCTCCGCCTTCACAGTACCGCAAAAAATGCCGAGTTCCTTTTGATCGTCAGCTTGTCATCCGTGCTTTCGGGCTTCTCCCCCAAAACGTAAAGCAGCTCCTTCAGCCTCACATCATCAAGCTCCTGATCCGTCTCTGTCGGATTCAGCACGACCAGGATCCGTTCCCCTTCGCAGGACCGCACATAGACCAAAGGCTTTCCCGGCGCGCCGTCCGCAAGGAATTCGATCTCACCGGGATTCATCAATGCCGGATGCGACATCCTGATGGCTATGAGTTTCTTTACCTCATTCAGCAGGGAGCCCTCATCTGCCGCCTGTTTTTCAACAGTCGGTCTGTTTTCGTCAGGATCGATGGGGATATACAGGCTGCCTGCCTCTCCATCGGAAAAGCCGGCGTTTGTGCCGCCGTTCCACTGCATGGGTGAACGCGAGCCGGTGCGGTTATAACCGCCTTCCACCGATGTCAGGCCTTCCACATACCGCATGCCGATCTCGTCACCGTAATAGATGTAAGGTGCTCCGGGCATCGACAGTAGGAAGGCAAATGCCATCTTTGCTTTATCGCCCCGCACATATTTCGCCAGCCTGTCCATGTCATGATTGCCGGAAGGGATGCAGATATAGCCTCTGCCGTCAGCCTTCCTGCGGCTTTCCAGATATCTCTTGATAAATTCGGAAGCGTCCCCTTTTCCGCAGAAGAAGGGAGCGTCACATCGAAACAGATCATTATAATGGGACGGACCGAAATGAAGCAGGAAGTCCATGTGGAAACCGGCCTCGATGCTCTTGTCCGGCTCTCCCCATTCCGAAATGAGCACGGCGTCCGGAAACTCTTTGTCCAGAAATCCCCGGATGTCCTGCCACAGCGCGATGGTGCCCTTGCTCTCCGGATCGTTCTTCACAAGAGAACCGGCCATGTCCACACGGAATCCGTCGCAGCCTTTGGAGAGCCAGAAGCTCATGATCTTCTTGATCTCGTTGCGGGTGGCCATGGGCCCCTCCGAATCCATCGCCTGCTGCCAGGGTCTGTCGGGTTTATAGAAACCGTAATTGAGCGCCGGCTGGTGCGTAAAGAAATTCGTCAGGCAGCTTCCGTCACGATCCGAGATCCCGCGAAGGGAAGCATATCCTTCCGGCGACTCCCAGATGCTGTCCGTCCAGATGTAGCGGTCCGTATACTCGTTTCGTTCCGCTTTCTGGCTTTCCCTGAACCACGGGTGATCCCAGGAAGTATGCCCCGGGACCAGGTCGAGAAGGACATGCATCCCCTTCTCATGCGCCTTCGAAAACAGTTCCGCCAGGTCCTCGTTACTTCCGTAGCGCGGCGCCACTTTGTAATAGTCGGAAACATCGTAGCCCGCATCGCCAAACGGCGATTCAAAACAGGGGTTGAGCCATATTGCGTTACAGCCCAGATCCCGTATGTAATCCAGGCTGTCCGTTATGCCCCGGATGTTTCCGATCCCGTCGCCGTCTGTATCCTTGAAGGATTGCGGATAGATCTCGTAGAAAACCGCATCATCAAGCCATTCAATTCTTTTTCCCATGGTATGCCTCCCTGATTGATCGTGCGCTCTATGCTTCACACTTCCGTGATGAACAACACTTCACTTTTCCGTCATGCTGATCGGTAGCGGGCTGTCTGCACTCTCATTTTTGTAATTGTCTTTAATGATCGTTGCCATGTCTGAAATGAATTCAGCACGTTTTTCTTCCGGCAATGCATATCTGCAGGAGGAAAACAGGAAGCCGGCAAACAAAGCGCACATCACGATATGAACCCATTCTAACATAATTCCCGGCGAAATCAACGAAATCCGGGAACATTCAAAGATGCATCAATCCGTACCCGGCTTGAGGCCAAATAGCAGCTGTAGAGAGAAAGGAAAGCCCCGGCTAACACAAGAATCGAATAAGGGGAAAGTGTTAGCCAAAGTGAGCAGGCATGTAGAGGAAAGAAGGCATCTCGGCTAACACAGGTGCCTTATATAGGGGGTGGTGTTAGCTGAAGAGTGCAGACACGGGGAGGAACGAAGACATCCAGGCTAACACAAGTGCCTTATATAGGGGGTGGTGTTAGCTGAAGAGTGCAGACACGGGGAGGAACGAAGGCATCCAGGCTAACACAAGCGCCTTGTAAAGCAGATGTGTTAGCCGGAGAGAGCAGTCATATGAATAGCAATGCGGAACAAAAAAGGTACCGCGATCAGGCAGTACCTTTTAATCTTATGTGTCAGAGTATTTATATTCCTTCAGCTTCCGTCCGTATGCGAGGCACATCACGGTTCCGACGACTCCGAGGATAAACAGCATCAGCGCTGCGCCGGATCCCTTTCCGCTTCCGAACAGAAACTGCAGCTTTTCTCCGCTGCTGCTTCGCATGAACGGTTCGCACAGCTCATCCACCATGAATCCGCCGAAGGCAAGCCCGATCGGGATCGTGAAAAACTGCAGCGTGTTCCGGCAGGCATACACTCTTCCCAGCAATCTGGCGGGAACAGCGTTCCTCATGATCACATTCTGGTTGGTGCTCATCACGGGAACGAACACCCATCCCAGGAACTGCCCGATGCACCAGAGAACCGGGTTCCCCGAAAACGCGAGCAGATAGTTTTCCGTTCCGAGTGAAAAAAGCATTGTCAGGTAAATGACCCTGACCCGGTCCCTCGGCTTGGGCATGACCGTTGCCAGCATGCTCCCGACCACCATCGCGATCCCCGAGAACGATGTCACGATGCCAAGCACATAGTTTCCGCCTCTCGGATTCGGAATGATGAACGCCGGAAGGACCGCATCAAAAGCGGATGCCACAAAATTCACGCCCGCCATGAAGAGGATCACGTGCAGGATCAGCGGATTCTCCTTTAAGTAAAGCAGGCCTTCCTTTGCCAGTTTCAAAATGCCTTCCGCTTCATTGCCTTCCGACGGTACCTCCGGGATCCTGACGAATAACGCGAGCGTCACGAATGCGATCGCAAACGTAAACAGATCGATCGCGATGGCCGCATCCAGACCTGCCAGGCCATAGATCGCGGATGCGATGACCGGATTTCCGATCGACACAAGCGACCTGGATAACGACTGCAGCCCGCTTGTCCTCTGATAATGCTCCCTGGGCGTCACCATGGCATAGGCAACTTCCGAAGCCGGCTGCTGGACCGTATTCATCAGGCCCGAGATCGCATTGATCAGATACAGATGCCACACATTCAGCAGGCCCGTTTTATACAGCACAAATACGGCGATGGTGCTCAGTGCCGCCAGCAGATCGCAGACCAGCATGGTCTTCTTCTTGTCAAACCTGTCCGAGATCGCGCCCGCGAAAATGCTCATGATGATATACGGCGCATAAGTACAGATCCGCAACGCTGCCGTGCTGAGTGCCGACCCGGTCTTTTCGTAGAGCCACAGCGTCAGCGCAAAAGCAGTGATGGCGCTTCCAAGCTGCGACAGGCTCTGCGTGCTCCAAAGAACATAAAAATCCCTTAATTCCCTTTTCTTTTTCATTTGTCTTTGCTCCTTTTATCAGGTATTCCTTCATGCATAAAGAGCAAAGCCTGAGGATCCTTTCATCCTCCATGCAGTCTCCTCAAGCCCTGCATGGAGCGATTGCAATGCAGCGTCTCATATCGATCCCTCCTGATCTGTCGGTTCTTCCCAAACTTGCAGATCTACATTATATCACATTTCTCTCAGTACCAAAACCATCCCTAACGGATCAGCTGCATGATCCCGGACAAAATGGCCGCAAGGATCGGATATCCGATGCAGGTTCCGACCCATTTGGTAATTCTTGTGGCTATTTTCGTATTTATGGTTGACAAAAGAACACATGTTCGATATAATCAAAATATCGAACATGTGTTCTTTTGGGGGATGCGCTTATGTCAGAACTGAAAGAAGTCATAACCTCATACAACAACCTGTCCTTCAGCGACCAAATCGTGTTTTACTCTACTATCTCAAACGATTTGTCGGTTTCTGATGACGTGCAATCGTTTTTAATAGAAACGCGCTTTGATGGTGAAGCTTCCTGTATTTACTGCGAAGGGAATCATGTTGTGAAAAACGGAAAGCGAAAAGACGGCGTTCAAAGGTTTCTGTGCCGTGACTGCCGTAGGTCTTTTATAGCAAGTTCGGATTCAATCATCTCAAGGACACGCAAATCCATTTCGGTTTGGGCGGCATACTTAAAGTGTATGATGGATCAAAAAACGCTGAAGCAGTCTTCTGACGAATGCCATATTTCCATGTCCACAGCTTTTTCCTGGCGGCATAAGATATTGGATAC
>JAILHF010000006.1 GCA_024696005.1 Lachnospiraceae bacterium
GCATGCGTTTATAAAATGAAAGATGGCAGTGACCTGGAGTTTATAGCAGGACGGATGATCATGACCTGCTGTGAAGAGGATATGTCTTTTGTCGGATTTATCTGCGGATATCCGAAAGCACATGAACTTGATGCTCGGGAATGGGTTGAAATATCCGGAATCCTTAGAGTAAGGTTTGATGATGAAATGCAACGAAATATTCCTGTATGCAGAGTTATGGAACTTAAGGAGATTGATAGACCGGAAAAGGAGCTCATATCCTTGATATAGTATCGGATCTTTCAGAGTGACCGATTATCTCGCAATATAATCATGGTATGGGCTGTAAGCTTTTATATTTCCATTGGCAGATATTCAAAAAACTGTTAAAAGATTGCGGTTTCCAAACTCATGGGGCATGAGAAAGAGCTGATCACCGTTGATGTATACGGGGATAACAGGGGGATGATCGCTGATGGGGTACCGGAAATGGATGCCTATATAGACAGGCTTCCAATAGCAAATAAGGAGTAGGAGCCCGGGAAAGAGGCTTTGGATGTCGGGATAGACATAAGCGCCTTTATAAACCCGAAGAAGAACGAATAAAGCTGCACTTCATACAGAGGTGCAGCTTTTTCTTTCGGTTTACGGCTATTTTCTGTTTGATTTTTCCCTGAAAAAGTGGTAATCTACAAAAATTGGTGATAGACCAAGGATGAGACAATCGTTGGAGCGGGAAAGGAGGGAAACGATATGATGATCTCGGCAGAGGAAAAGGAGAAGCGGCGGGAGGAGATGCTTGCTGCGGCGTTTCACCTTTTTTCGGAGCGAAGTATCGAATCCGTCCAGATGGCGGATATCGCAAAGGAAACAGGGTATACCAGGCGCTCTCTAAACCGCTATTTCAGCGAAAAGGACAATCTGGTTGTCGCCGTGTCCGCATGGGCCATGGAATCCTTCACCAGAGAAAACCGCAGGAGCAGCCCGGAGAAGACAGGAACGGCGGCGGAAACCTACGCCTTTTTCCTGGATTCCTTCCTGCGCCTGTACCGTGAACACAGTGATATCCTGCGCTTTAACCAGCACTTCAACATCTATCTCAAAGCCCGGGGGATCGATGCGGAAGAGCTGCAGCCCTACTCGGGCAGGATCGACGCGATCAGGGAGCGCTTCCATGCCGTCTATCTCAGAGGACAGCAGGACGGGACGCTGCGCACGGATATCCCGGAGGAGAAAATCTTCTCCGCAACACTCCATCTGATGTTAGCGGCCGTGACCCGCTACGCCGTTGGGCTTGCATATGAAACGGGCGTTGATCCGGAGGAGGAGCTTATGACCCTGCGTAATATGCTGTACAGGGAGTATACGAGCGCTACACCCGCGGGTATAAAGATTTAAGAGGCGATCAGTTTATGTTCCGATCAACAAAAGAAGAGTTTGATGGAATCCTGAGGTGCTAATATTTCACCTCAAGTTGAGAAGGTACGGGATAGTCTGAATTTGAATATGATCAGAAAAGAATAAAGACGAGGAGAGAGATGATGAAGAAATTTAAGAACAACCTTAGAAGAATAATGTCGATGGGGCTGACGGTAGCGCTGTTGGCCAATTCATTTCCGGCGGTATCTATTGCAGCTGAACCGGATGGGGATGAACCTGCCGTTGTCACGGAAGCAGCAGAGTACCCTGTATTTGAACAGTCTGCTTATGCGGATGGTGTAAAGATCACTGTCACGGCAGATGAAGGCGTGTTCCCGGAGGGGGCAAGGCTTTTTGCGGATAAGCTTACAAAGGCAAAGGAGGAAGCGGCACAGGAGGCTGTGGAGAGCGAGCGCGACGAGGACCAAAATGTCGCGGTCTCCTATACCTTTGATATCAAGGTGCTGGATCAGGAGGGAAAAGAGATTGAACCTGCGGATCAGAGCAAGGTGAAGCTTTCCTTTACGTTGGATGAGGTGGCGGACGATAATCTCTCAACGAATGTTTATCATATCTCGGAAAATACAGACAATAGTGACGCCCGGAATACCGTTAACGGATCGGGAGATACGGCAGCTCAGGATGGGGATGCAGCAGAGCTTACCGCCGAGAAGCTGCAAGTGAAAACAAAGGGTAATACCGCCACGGCTGAGACAGACGGCTTTTCCTTTTACACCGTAGAATTCACCTATAATGATCTCCAATATGTGATGCCTAGCGACAACAGTATAGCACTGTCTGAAATATTGAATAAGGTCGGGCTGACAGGAGAAGTATCGGATGTGGAAGTCAGTGATGAAAGCCTGTTCTCAGCAGAGAAGGAAGACGGCGAGTGGCTCGTTACGGCTTATCAGGCGTTCAGTACAGACGAGTGGATGAAGGTCACGATCAATGGTGTGGTGTATGAGATCGTTGTGACGGATACTCAGACAATCACATATATTGATGAAAACGGTGTTGAAAAAGCTTGTACAGAATATACCGTTCTCGACGGTACGGAAAGCGCTCTCTCGGCGGGGTGGTATGTTGTGAACAGTACCATAAACTATACCCATACAATCACCAGTTCCGGCAATATTAATATCATTCTTGCTGATGGCGGGAAGATGAATATAGGAAGTGAGTCAAACCCTATAAAAGCTGACGGACTATCCGGCGGTGACTCACTTACAATATATGGGCAAACAGGAGGCACCGGCGAACTGAATAGCTTTACTGATCAAAGGGGTAACAAAGCTATAAACATAGATAGAGTTACAATCAATGGCGGAAAAGTAAAGGCAATTGCTAAAGATGCCTGGGCAATTTATGCATATAGGGCATTCAATTACAATGGTGGTCAGGTAACTGCATATAGTAATGGATGGGATGGAGTCTATTCCAGAGATACTACATTAAGCTGGACAAATAGTACGGACTTTATCGATGCAAACGATATCTATTATTCGGATGATTTTGCAATAATTACTATTGCTGAAGGAAAAACCTTCACCGATGGAAGTAAATACTATATTTCTGAAAATGCCTCGGAAATTGGCTCGCTCAAAAATACAAAGCTCAGCGCATCTGCGATACAAGCGTATGGTGTCACATTCAACAGTAATGGCGGAAGCGCTGTGGGTATGCAAGTCGTGACTGCCGGTAGCAAAGCGACAAAGCCCACGGATCCGAGTCGTGACGGCTGTGATTTTGGCGGTTGGTATGAAGACGAGAAGTTTACTAAGGCATATAGTTTTAACAATACGGTAAATAAGAGCTTTACACTTTATGCTAAATGGAAACCAAACGATTATGAAGTATACTTTGGATCGGGTAATGATGGCTCGTCACCTGAAAAGGCTTATATTATTTCCTCTGCAGACGGATGGGATTATTTCTGTGAGGCTCTCCAGCATAATGATTTATGGGCAAGGTTTGAAGGAAAATATCTATGCCTTGATAGGGATATCACTGTTACCAAAATGGCCGGAAGTGATGGTCATGAATTCATGGGAGCATTCGATGGCTGTGGACATACTATCAACGCAAATTTGAGTGGCACGGATGATTTTGTTGCGCCCTTCAGTTATGTAAAAAATGCGGCAATCAAACGACTTAATATGACAGGAACTGTATCGGGAAAAATGTACTGCGCAGGCCTTGTGGGATCAGCGGACGGCACGTTGACAATACAAAACTGCAATGTCGGTGTAGCTGTTTCCAGTAGCGGAACTCATTGCGGTGGTGTTCTCGGACATGGAAAGGGAGCGACTGCTACAATTAAGGACTGTCTTTTTTCGGGAAGCATAATCGGAACCAAAACGGCAAGGGGTATATTCTATGGATGGGGAGACAGCGGAACAAGCAGTATCGAAAACTGTCTTGTCACATCAACTTTTGATAACAGTGAAAACATAGATCTCTATAAAAAGAACGGAGGAACGGTCAATGTCACAAACTGTTATAAGACTGTAGACATAGGTGAATATGGCAGCTTTACAGCTAAGAGTGGTGATGACTTGAAAATCCTTCTCGGATCGGGGTGGGCAACGAGCGGAGATAATGTTGTTCCGATCATGTCAGACAACAATCTCGCTGCAGGATACTTAGAGGGTATAAAGCCGGTCATACCTGTTCCCGGAAATGAGGCCATTTTGATCTCTTCACTTGTTGTCAAAAATGGTAAAGGTAATGTGCTTACTCCTTCAAATTATGATATCAGCTGTACACTGAATGGAAGTGCTGTAAACGAGATCAAGAATCCGGGCAGATATAAGATAACTGTAACAGGTAAGGGGGATTATACTGGTGTTCTGCCTTACAATTGTCATGTATTGACCTTTGAAAAAGAGGAGGGTGGAAGCATTGTGACAGAAACCCTGCCGGATGAGAATTCTGTTATTGTCGATAGTACAATAACAGAAATGAAAAACAACTACTATGTGGTAGATAATGATGTTACTGTAAGTAGCCGAATTTCAGTAAAAGGTACGGTCAGTCTGATCCTTAGCAAAGGCACGACTCTTAATGCTGCAAAGGGTATCAGCGTTACGGATGGAAACTCCCTGACGATCTATTGTGAAGAGGGTAATACGGGTAAACTGATTGCAAGTAATACAGATACATATTTTACAGGTATCGGAGGAGACCGTAATGGTGCTTTCGGAGCAAAAGTAAAATCGGGAAATATCGTTATCCACGGCGGAGAGATAGAGGCTACAGGAGCATTTAAGTCTGCCGGTATCGGTGCGGCATACGATGTGGAAGCAGGAAGTATCACAATATATGGCGGACAGGTCACTGCCAGAAGTTATCCTGAAGGTTTTTCTACCCAGCAGGGACCGGGGATAGGAGGAACAGGTGCGGAAATACATCTCGGCTGGTGCCATGATGACGATTTTATTGATTCGTCAGGTTATCAGGGAACTATAAACTTCGATAAGAATTTCTTTATTGACGGGACAGCTAAGATAGCAACAACGCAAAACGCAGGTGGAAATAAAATAGTACCCTCCAATGCGGCTGTGTGTAAGGTGGATTTTGATTCAAATGGAGGAAACGAAGTTACCCAGCAGTCTATTATGAAAGGACGGACTGCAGAAGAACCACCGAAACCGAGAAGATCCGGATACGGTTTTGGTGGATGGTGTTCAGATGATGCGCTATCCACACCATACGATTTTTCTTCTCCTGTCAATAGCAATCTTACGCTTTACGCAAAGTGGGTGCCTAATGCTGCAATAAGCTATGTTGGGGAAGATGGTACTCTTATTACCGGTTTTACGGATTACATTCCGCTTGAAGCGGATTATAAAATCCTTACGGCAGGTACATATTATGTTGGAAGTGATGTTACATTAGGCGACCGTGTTGAACTGGAAGGCAGCGTAAGCATTATTCTCGGTGATGGATATACATTGACAACGCCGGAAGGAATCAGCGTTGAGCCGGGGGATGTTCTGACAATATATGGGCAGGAGGAATGTACAGGGAAGCTTGATGCCAAAGCATATCACGGGAACGCTGCAATAGGTGGGGATCATTGGAATGAAAGCGGAGAAATCAATATCTTTGGCGGGACGATATCAGCCTGGGGTATTGAATGTGCAGCAGCAATAGGAGGAAGTGATTGGAAAAGTGGTACAGTAACCATAAGGCTTTTGGGCGGAAAAATCAGTACCGGTTATGGAATTTATGGAAATAATAGTAGTGTAGGAGCTGGGTTAGATGGCGGAAACGCCAATATTGTTTTGGGATACACCTTGCCGGATGATTATATAAGGGTCAGTGGCTTTAACGGTACCGTAACTGTTGCAGGTGATAAACAATTGGCAACAGATGACAGTACTCCTGTAACTATCAGCGGTGCAGTAGATGATAATTCAAAGATCAATGGAAAAAGGCTTACTCCAAAGAAACATATAGTAAGCTTTGATACTAACGGCGGAACAGGAAGCATTGCGTCACAGAGCGTACCTTATGGATTAAAGGCTTCTGAACCGGTAGTGACACTGACACGCACCGGATACACGGCGGGAAAATGGATGAATGGAAATACAGTGTATGATTTTACTACAGCCGTAATCGCAGACCTTAACCTGAAAATGTCATGGACTGCAAATACATATTCTGTTAGATTTGATAAGAATGCTTCAAATGCATCAGGAACGATGGCGGATCAGAGCTTTACATATGACGAGGCTGAGAAAAAGCTGTCAAAGAATTCCTTTACCCGTCCGGAATACAGATTTACCGGATGGAATACAAAGGCTGATGGGAAAGGAATCTCTTATACCGATGAACAGGTGGTTCGCAATCTGTCAACAGTTAATAATGCAGTCGTGACACTATATGCTCAGTGGACAGCAAAAACCGCCATCAGTCCGGTTGTCAGTATTGCAGGATGGACTTATGGCGACGATGCAAACTCGCCGAGCGTGACGGCGGCGAGCAATCCCGGCAGCGGCACAGTGACTTATGAATATTTCGTTGATGCAGGATGCTTAACAAAGACCACACCGGAGAACAGCGGCGTAGCATCCGAGGGCGGCGTACCGAAGAAGGCGGGAACCTGGTATGTCAAGGCAACCGTTGCGGAAATGGACGAATACAAGAGCGGCACAGGTACGGCGGACTTCATAATCAGCCCGAAGGACGTTACCATCACAGGCGTCACGGCGACTATTCGCGACTATGATCCGAACGACCTGACCGTCACGCTTTCGGGCGGCGAGGTGTCTGGTGTAGAAAGCGGCGATACCGTCACTGTGGATCTGAGCGAAGCAAGCGGTACAATAGCAGATGCGAATGCCGGAACGGATAAGGCAGTGACCGTCACCGGCGTTAAGCTCGGTGGTACGGACGCAGGTAATTATACACTTTCCGCACAACCGGATGATGTGAAGGTAACGATCAATAAGATAGCTTATACCGGAACGAAAACGGCTTCGGCGACTGTACGAAGCGGACAGGTGATGACAAATGCAACACAGAGGCTGCCTGTATTGCCGGATGGAGCAGGCTATGCTTCCACAGGAACCGTGGGTGGAGATACAGCGGAACTGATTGACGGAACGCCTTCCGTGAGTGGCAGAACCCTGACCTTCAGCACGACAAGCCAGGCGGATCAGACCAGTGCTACGATCACTATCGCTGTTACCGGGGCAACGAATTATAACGATTATGATGTGGTAGTCACCGTGACCGCAAAGGCAAAGGATGATGCTGGTGTGACGGTCAACGGTGGTGTGAATAAGACCGTGACCTATGGTACGGCTGACTTTGACCTGGTAAAGAGCGTCTCCGATCCGGGAACAAACGGAAGCTGGTCCTTTAGTACCGATCCTGCAGGCGTTGCCGACATTTCCGCTGCCGGAAAGGTGACGATACTGGGGGTCGGAAGTACAACCATCACGGCAAAGTATGAATCCGAAACCACCATCGGGGAAGCAGGCATCGATCTTACGGTGAATCCGAAAACGCTGGGTATCAGCTGGAGTAATACAAGCTTTACTTATGACGGAGAGCCCCATGTGCCCACAGCGACGCTGAGCGACGTAAAGAGCGGGGATGCCTGCACAGTGAGCGTTAGCGGAGAACAGACCGGTGCAGGGACCGGCTATACAGCCACGGCGACCCTGGACGGTGATGCTAAGAACAATTATACCCTGCCCGCGGATAAGAAGACCTGCAGCTTTTCCATCAGCAAGGCAGATCCGACTGCTGTTGCACCCACCGGCCTGATTGCGACCTACGGACAGACTCTGACGGATGTGACTCTGACGAACCCGGCGGGCAACACAGAGGGGACCTGGGCTTGGGTCGATAGTGGTAATACCTCCGTCGGAAATGTAGGCCAACATGCTTTCGTGGCAAAATTCACACCGCAGGATGGAGCGAACTATTGCGACACAGAAGCAGATGTAATAGTAACTGTGGAGAAGGCGGATCCTGTCGTGACAGCTCCGACGGCTATAACGACTCTGACATATAACGGTTCCTCCCGGGAACTGGTCACAGCAGGCTCCACAAATGGCGGAACAATGTATTACGCACTGGCAAACGATGCCGGTGCTCCTGCAGATGAAGTCTATACCACATCCGTACCCAAAGCGATGAATGTGGGTACTTACTATGTTTGGTACAAGGTCAAAGGTGATGAGAATTACAATGATATAGCTGCGGCTATGGTTAGCGTGACGATCGGGAAAAAGGAAAGCGAAACAATATACCTTAATACAATTGAAGTACAGAAGGGGACGAATGTACAGGCCGCCGTGAACCTGAAGAGCTACGGATTGACCAACCTGAATACAGACAGTGCGGCTGTGGAAACCACTTCCGGTACGGTGGATATACACAACTGTGCTTTTGACGCAAATACAGGTATCCTGAGTTTCAAGGTGACTTCTATAGATGGCGGTAATGCTACCATCACACTGACCGGAGGTTCGGCTAATGTGACTGAACTTACCGTGGAGATACCGATTGAGGTAAAAGGGAAAACGGCAGAAGTAAAGCTGGAAGATCCTGCTCCTGGATCAAGTGTAACGAGTGCTGTACAGGGTGTTGAAGCAGAAGGTCTTTCCGATTATGCCCAGGGGCAGGAAGAAAATACGAAAGTCGTACTGGATGTTAAGCCGGTGAGCGAATCGACAGAAAGCGATGATATACAAAAGATCGATACCTGTGTAGATAATATATTCCAAGGTGTTAATCCAGAAAAAATAAAGAAGGAGTATCTCGACATCAAGATCACAAAGTGGGTGGTCGGATCATCGTCGGTGTCCATTATCGATGATGTGGAACAACCGCTGAAGCTTGCCATTAAGTATGATCTGTTCGGAAAATTTAACCCTGTGGTGATCCGTGAGCATAAACATATGGTAAAGGCATTTACGAAGCTTGATGCAGAGCCTTCCGATCAAAGCGCATGGACGGATGCTACTTACTATGTTGATGAGGAGCATGAGGTCATCTATATCTATACACAGTTCTTCTCGACATACTCCATCGCATATGCTACGGTCAATTCCCATACCGTGAGTTTTGATGCGAACGGCGGAAGCAGCGTGGCTCCCATTATCGTAAAGGATGGCGGAACGATCAGCACTCTTCCGGCGAGCAGCAGGAGCGGTTACAGCTTTGATGGCTGGTATACCGGAAAAACCGGAGGTACAAAGCTTACAACAGACACGGTATTTACTGCTGATGCACAGTATTTTGCCCACTGGAGTATCAACACTCCCGGCCCGGGCCCCGGTCCCGACCCCGGACCTGTTGTCACCAGCTATACCGTAAAGTTTGTGATGAACGGACACGGGACGGCTATCGCAGATCAGAGCGTACAGAGCGGCAGCCTGCTTTCCAGACCCGCACCGGACCCGACGGATGAGGAATACGATTTCGGCGGATGGTACACAGATGAAGAATGTACGGCGGAATATGACTTTAATACCCCTGTAAATGCTAATCTGACACTTTACGCAAAGTGGATGGAGAAGAAGCCGGAGGGTGTAAGCCTGAATTCCATTACCATCACCACGCCTCCTGCAAAGACGGAGTATAAAGCAGGCGAGAAGTTTGACCCTGCCGGCATGGTGGTATCCGCCAACTATACGGATGACAGCGTCCGGGATGTGACGGACTACAGCTGGACACCGGACGGGGAGCTGACCCTGAGCGATAATACGGTCACCATCAGCTATACCGAAGGCGATATTACACGTACCGCAACGCAGGCCATCAGCGTGAGCGCGAACGGCAGCGACGAGCCGGAACCCGAACCGGAACCCGAACCGGAACCTCCTGTTCCGGAACCGCCGGTACCGGAGGAGGAACAGATCTGGAACCTCTTCGAGAGTGATGCGCCTCACAGCTATACCGTAAAGGGTGTGAGCGCGAATGAGACCGTGTCCAATAATAATGCGAAGTCCGCAGCCTTCTTTGATGCGGAATTGAAGGGAAATACCATCCGCGTGAGCTTAAAGAGCGGTGCTGACAGGAAGAAGGCGGCACAGGCAGCCAATTCCCTGCTGAGCTTTGTGACGGCGGATGGAAAGGGCATAGACTATGCCCTGCCCGTCACCTACGCGGTACCTTCCCTGAAGCTTACGCAGAGCAGCGTGACCATTAAGAAGGGAAGCACGGCGCAGATCAGGCTTGGCGTTCAGCGGAAGCAGGACGGAGTCTTTGAGGATCTGGATCTTTCCGATGCAGAGCTGAAGGTGAACGGAAGCGCAGCGGAAGTGGCGGAAGACGGAAAGATCGCTGTTACGGTATCCGCTGCCGGCAAGGTAAAGATAGCGATCAAGAAGAGCGGCTGGGAGAAGGCGGTAGAGCTCATTCTCAGCGTTAAGACCACGAAGAAGGATGTGCTGAGTGTTGAACTGTATGGCGCAAAGAACGTGGTGCTCAACACCAACGCCCCGGCACAGAGCTTCTCCTTCCCGGTATACCTAAACGGTGAAAAGCCCGCAGAGGATGTCACCATCAGCGACAAGAAGAACAGCGGTGTCGCCTCCTATGCGGACGGCCTGCTCACCATCGCGATCCCGAAGGACGGCGTTAAGGCAGGAACCTATACCATCGTCCTGCGCAGCGGCAAAGCGGAATGCAGCGTTAAAGTCCGGGTCAGCAGTAAGGAGCTGTCCAAAGCGCTCAAGCTGAAGATCCTGAGCAGATACGATGTGGTCACGGGACAGGCCATGGTGCTCGAGCCCCTCTTTAAGGAGGTGAACGGCAGCATCACTTCCGTGGAAGTCGATAAGGAAGGATTCAGCGCGAAACTCCGGGCGGACGGCTGCATCCTGGTCAGCTATGACGGAAAGGCCTATGATATCAAGAATCTGGCTATCGGGGATATGAACTTTAAACTGGGCGTCAGCGGGATCGAAGAGCCCGTATCCTACACCTTAAAGAAGGTGAAGGCAAAGAAGACCGCAGTCAGCCTCAAAGCAGCCATAGTCACGGTACCGAAGGATGCCGTGGGTAAGGATGCGAAAGATACGGAAGAGGCTGCGGATGCTGTGATCGCCCGGGCCAACATCATCTGCAGCTGCAAAGACAGTGACGGAAAGCTCATCCGTCTGCAGCCCGTAAGTGCGGAGATCAGTAAGCTCACGAACGTGACGGCTGCGGTCAGCGCAGAGGATCCTGCGGTCATAGAGATCAGCGCCCTCAGCAAAAAGAGCGGCAGCATCAAAGTGAAGCTCAGCTTTAACGGCGGCTACACAAAGAGCGTGACCATTAAGGTGAAGCAGGCCCCCAGTAAGCAAAGCAGAACGAGGAGTGCGTTTCCGAAGCAGAACGAGGAGTGCGTCCCAAAGCAGAATGAGGGGAAACACCCCCAATCAGAAATGTAGTAAAACATATGACGGCGGCCATTAACGGCCGCCGTTCAGTCATCTTTATTGTACCACTGTTTTTGGTGTTTAATCATTCGATAACGGAAGACGATAAACCGACAGAAGAAAAACAGCTTCCATCCGTTTTCAAAGGAGGTAAAGTGCGTTTTGGAAAGCATCGATGCTGGTGGCATGTGCTGCTTCCGGGATCAGTTTTTTGAGTGTATCGGGGTCTTTTATAGCAAGCAGCCTGTTCTTTAAGTCTGCAGGAACCGGTCCAAGAGCTGACAATAATTCCAGAATGTCATCAACTCTTGTGTTTTGAGTCACGCTCTGAGTCACGCTTTCAGTCACCCGTTTCGTTGTTTCTTCACGTTCTTCCCGGCGCTCCCTGTCTATAATACAGGTGGTTAAAGAGCTGCACATGGCAGCTCTTTTTTATGTACTTTTGGGGTGGGTTGTGGTATGCTGATATATGTTTTGAGGACTTTTTCAGCCGGAACAGGATGGGGCGTGTTCCTGATAATGCTGTCTTGTGCTGTTCTGTTATGACTGGTTTGGAAAATACGATTTGGGGACTTTTATTCGTACTCACCCCCTTTTGTGAAAATTGCACAATGATTTTGGGTACGAATAACGGGCCTATAGTATCACTTTTTTACTACAACTTTTTGAGGATTTTTACCCTATGAACTTCAAATTACACAGCGAATACAAGCCCACCGGCGACCAGCCGCAGGCGATAAAACAGTTAGTGGACGGATTCAAAAAAGGCAATCAATTCCAGACTTTACTGGGTGTTACTGGGTCCGGTAAGACCTTCACCATGGCAAATGTTATAGAGCAGCTGAACAAGCCGACACTGGTCCTGGCACACAACAAAACCCTTGCGGCACAACTTTACTCCGAGTTCAGAGAGTTCTTCCCTGAAAACGCAGTAGAATACTTTGTATCCTACTACGATTATTACCAGCCCGAAGCCTACGTGCCGTCAACGGATACCTACATCGAGAAGGATTCGGATGTGAACGACGAGATCGACAAGCTGAGGCTTTCGGCGACGGCTTCCCTGACGGAACGGCGCGATGTGGTGGTGGTGGCTTCGGTCTCGTGCATCTACGGTCTGGGTCTTCCGGACGAGTACGTCCACCTGATCGTTTCCCTGCGGCCCGGGCAGCAAAAGGACCGGGATGAGGTGATACGCGAGCTGGTCGGGATACAGTACGACCGGAACGACCTGGACCTGAACCGCGGCTGTTTCCGGGTGCACGGCGACGTGCTGGAGATCAACCCGGCGGAGCAGGGTGATACGATCATCCGCGTGGAATTCTTTGGGGACGAGATCGACCGCATCACGCAGCTGGACGGCGTGACACACCGCCCGCTCTGCACGCTGGAGCACGTGAGCATCTTTCCGGCTTCCCATTACGTGGTGGGGCACGAAAGGCTTCTGAGAGCCTGCGATGCCATTGAGGCCGAGGCGAGAGAGCGCGTGGCGTACTTTAAGAGCGAGGGAAAACTGATCGAGGCACAGCGCATTTTCGAACGCTCGGCCTTTGATGTGGAAATGCTGCGGGAAACCGGGATCTGCTCCGGGATCGAGAACTACTCCCGGCATCTTACGGGGATGGCTGAGGGGCAGCATCCGTACTGCCTTCTGGATTTCTTCCCGGATGATTTCCTGATGATCGTCGATGAGTCACACATGACCATTCCGCAGGTGCGCGGAATGTATAACGGTGACCGCTCGCGCAAGACCACGCTGGTGGATTACGGTTTCCGCCTGCCCTCGGCCCTTGACAACCGGCCGCTCAATTTCGGCGAGTTCGAATCCTATATCGATCAGATGCTCTTCGTTTCCGCCACGCCGGCCGAATACGAGGCGGAGCACGAGCTGCTTCGGGCCGAGCAGATCATAAGGCCGACCGGCCTGCTGGATCCCGAGATCAGCGTGCGTCCCGTGGAAGGGCAGATCGACGACCTGCTGGCCGAGATCCGCAAGGAAACGAAAAAGAAGAACAAGGTCATGGTCACCACGCTGACCAAGCGCATGGCGGAGGATCTGACGGATTATCTGCACGATGTGGGGATCCGGGTGAAGTATCTGCATTCCGACATCGACACGCTGGAGAGAGCCGAGATCATCAGGGATCTGCGCCTGGATGTGTTTGATGTGCTGGTGGGCATCAACCTGCTGCGGGAAGGTCTTGATATCCCGGAGGTGACGCTGGTGGCGATCCTGGATGCGGACAAGGAGGGCTTTTTGCGAAGCGCCACCGCCTTGATCCAGACCGTCGGGCGTGCGGCACGAAACTCCGAAGGACATGTGATCATGTACGCCGATGCCATGACCGATTCCATGCGCATATGTATAGAAGAAACGGAACGCCGCCGGAATATACAACAGAAATATAACGAGGAGCACAATATCACACCCACCACGATCAAAAAGGCGGTGCGTGACGTGATCGCCATCAGCAAGAGCATTGCGGATACCGAGGCGAAACTGGACAAGGATCCCGAGTCCATGGATGAGGCAGAGCTCAGGAAGGTGATCGCCGAAACCGAGAAGCAGATGCGCAAGGCGGCTGCAGATCTGAACTTCGAAGTGGCGGCGGAGCTGCGTGACAAGATGGTGGAATTGAAGAAATATCTGAACGGATGAAAAAATCGTGAATCGAGCGCCCCGCAGTTGACATTTCCGGCGGAATTCTTTATCATAGTTTGCGTTATTTTCTGAGTGATCCGGCTGAAAAAGCGGATCGGATCGATACGCTTCTTCCTTGCTTCGCCATGCCGGAGCTGCAGGAAGGGAACGGAGGAAACACGGTATGAAGCATACGGATATTAAAGAGGTATTTCAGAACCCCGCTTTCGGAGAAAACGTGACGGTCTGCGGCTGGGTCCGCACGTCCAGGGATTCCAAGAATGTGGCTTTTCTGGAGCTGAATGACGGTACGAGCCTGAAGCACCTGCAGATCGTTCTGGACAAGGCGGAAGGGAAGGAATTCCCCGCGGAGGCCACGAAGCTGGGCACTTCTTTGAAGGTGAGCGGCAAGCTGGTGGAAGGGCGCGAGAGCGTGCCCGAGATCAATGCGGAGGAAGTGGAGGTCCTTGGGACCTGCCCTGCGGATTATCCCCTGCAGAAAAAGCGCCACACCCTGGAATTTCTGCGCACAATGCCGCATCTGCGCGGACGTACCAATACCTTTAACGCAGTGCTTCGTGTGCGTTCCGTTCTGGCAAATGCCATTCATCAGTATTTCCAGGAACGCAACTTTGTATATGTAAATACTCCGCTGATCACGGGCAGCGACTGTGAAGGTGCCGGTGAGATGTTCCAGGTGACGACGATCGGTTATTCCGATCAGTATAAGAGCGCGGCCGAGTACTACGCCGATGATTTCTTCGGAAAGAAAGCAGGCCTTTCCGTGTCCGGACAGCTCGAAGGCGAGATGGCGGCCATGGCGATGGGAAAGATCTACACCTTCGGGCCGAGCTTCCGCGCCGAGAATTCCAACACACCCAAGCATCTGGCCGAGTTCTGGCACATGGAGCCCGAGATTGCGTTCGCGGAGCTCCCGGATGTGATCGAGATCGCAGAGGACATGCTCAAGCACGTGATCGGGACCGTCCTGGAGAAATGCCCGAAGGAGATGGAGTTCTTTGACCAGCATTTCGAGAACGGCCTGATCGACCGCCTGAAGGAGCTGATCTCACATGAGTTCGGCACGGTTACCTATACCGAGGCGATCAAGCTCCTGGAGGAGTCGGGTGAGGACTTTGTCTATCCCGTGAAGTGGGGCGTGGATCTGCAGACCGAGCACGAGCGCTATATTTCGGAGAAGATCTTCAAGAAGGCTGTTTTCGTGACTAATTATCCCAAGGAGATCAAAAGCTTCTATATGAAGCAGAATCCCGACGGAAAGACGGTCGCGGCCGTGGACCTGCTGGTTCCCGGCGTGGGCGAGATCATCGGAGGCAGCGAGAGAGAGGCCGATTACGATAAACTGGTGGCGGCCATGAAAGAACGCGGAATGGACATGGATGCGTATGCCGATTACCTCGACCTGCGCCGCTTCGGATCGGTACCTCACGGCGGCTTCGGACTGGGCTTCGAACGCCTGGTGATGTATGTTACCGGCGTGCAGAACATCCGCGACGTGATCCTCTTCCCCAGAACGGTGGGAAGCATCCGCTAAAGGAGGAAAGAAATGAGCAGAGAGATCTATTATCCGGAAGGATACCGGTCGGCTCTTTCCCTTCGGGAAACGCAGCATGCGATCAAATTCATCAAGGATACCTTTCAGCAGGCGCTTTCCTTTGCGCTGACGCTTGACCGGGTGACGGCCCCCCTGATCGTGAGATCGGGCAACGGCATCAACGATGACCTTAACGGCGTGGAACGAAAGGTCAATTTCGACATTCTTGAGGACAAGGGCGAGGCCGAAGTGGTCCAGTCCCTTGCCAAGTGGAAGCGCATGGCGTTGTACCGCTACGGCTACCAGGAGGGCGAGGGCATCTATACCGATATGAACGCCATCCGCCGCGACGACAAGATGGATAATGTACACTCGATCTTTGTGGACCAGTGGGACTGGGAAAAAGTCCTGAACAGGGAGCAGAGGAACACGGACTACCTGAAAGAGACGGTCCGTGCCATTGTGAAGGCCATTGTATATACGAAGCGTCAGGTGACCCTGCGTTACCCCATGCTGAACGCAAAGATCTGCGAGGAGCCGTATTTCATCACGACGCAGGAGTTGCTGGATCTTTATCCGGACAAGGATCAGAAGGAAAGAGAACGTCTGATCGTGCGGGAAAAGAAGACCGTATTCCTGATGCAGATCGGCAAAGCCCTTTCCAACGGCGAGCCGCACGACGGCCGTGCCCCGGACTACGATGACTGGGACCTGAACGGAGATATCCTCTTCTGGGACGAGGTCCTTCAGGATGCACTGGAGATCTCTTCCATGGGAATCCGTGTGGACAAGACGTCTCTGGCTTCGCAGCTGAAGACGGCAGGGGCCGAAGATCGGATGAAATACGAGTATCACAGGATGATCGCGGAGGAAAAGCTGCCGCTGACCATCGGCGGAGGCATCGGACAGTCCCGCCTTTGCATGTTCCTCCTGGAAAAGGCCCATATCGGTGAAGTCCAGGCTTCGGTCTGGCCTCAGGATATGCTGGAGGCCTGCAGGGAAAAGGGCATCCGCATGCTTTGAGGCCCATTAAGGTCAGAAAAAGACGAAACCGCTCCGAAAGGGGCGGTTTTTTGATGCCAAAGAGCTTCACGGATTTTCATATTTTCCTTGAAATGCTTGCAATTCTAACATATAATATATAAATCCCGTTTTTTACGTTCAAAAAGGAGGTTGAAATGAAACGCAGAAGAGTATTAGCTATGCTCATGACAGCTGTGATGTCGTTCACCACGATCGGCTCTCAGGCGGCTCTTCCGGTTTATGCCGGCGATGTCGTGATCGAGGACGAGCTTGGGGACGAGGACGCAGTGTCGGAGAACGACGCGGTTTCGGAAAATGAGACGGCGTCCGAAAACGAAGCGGTATCGGACAATGAATCTGAGGAGGTCATTACCGATACGGATGCCGGAGAATCGACTTTGCCTGACGGCATCAAGGGAATGCCGGACGGATACAAGCTTTCGGCAGAGGAAGCCGAGGTCAAGAGCCTGATCAATGCGAACGACGTTGTTTCGGGGCTCGCTGATCTGGTGGAAGACGTGGATTACGTTGCCGGAGAGGTGTTCTGCCTGGCAGAGACCGAGGAGTATGCGCAGACGATCGCAGATGCCTACGGGATCGAGCTTCTGGATTTCAATTACGGCGTGGCAACCTTTGATGTCACCGTAAGCGGCAGAACCGTTGCCGATGTGGTAACGATCGGTGCAGACATGAAGAATGATCTGCCTGCTCTGGAGCCGAACTACATCAGAGTGGATGTTCCTCTGGACGAGGAATTCGGATACAGCGAAGATGTCAGCAGCTATGCAAGAGTAAATACCCCTTCCGATTGGGAAGACATCTACAAGAGCATGTCCAACCCGGATCCTCTGCTTGCACCTTCTGATGACAACTATCAGTGGTGGCATGACATGATGGACAGCTGGGGCGGCTGGGGACTGTACGGAACCGATTTCTCGGGCAGCGGGATCAAGGTTGCCGTCATCGACTCGGGTATCAACGCACAGCATGAGGATCTGAGCGGTCATACCACCCAGATCACCGAAGCGGGCGGCGGTGCCGTTACCAGAAGCGGACACGGAACGCACGTGGCCGGCATCATCGGTGCAACCGCGAACAACGGCAAAGGCGGCGCGGGTGTTGCACCCGGCGTGCAGCTTGTTGCTCTGTGCCATACCGATGCAAACAAAAAGATCACGGATGCGCTTATCACATCCTGCCTGAATTATGTATGCAAGCCGGAAAACGGGATCAACATCGTTAACATGAGCTTCGGCGGACCTTCCTATTCTGCTTCGGAAGCAGTCCTGTTCGACAAGGCTTATTCACACGGCGTTACTCTGCTGGCTTCCACCGGTAACGATTCTGCAAACACGGTGAAGTATCCGGCACAGTATAATCACGTCATTTCTGTAGGTGCGGTTCAGCAGGACAGCACCAGAACCCATTTCTCCACGTACGGAAGCAACATCGCCGATGTTTATGCACCCGGTGCGGATATGATGAGTACCTATATTGGCAGCGCCAGCGCCTATGAAAAGGAGCAGGGTACTTCCATGTCCTGTCCTGCGGCAGCAGGTGCATGCGCACTCTACATGAGCATCGCCGGCCCCACGGATCCGGACACTATGGAGAAGATCCTTACCAAGAACACGATCAAGAGCTCTTCCTCGGACAGCGGCGCGGGCATTGTGAACGTAGCCAAGATGTTTGAGGCAGATACGACCGGTCCTCAGCTTCAGCTGAATGCGGCTGACAAGACTCCGATCACTACCGTTGCAAGCGGGAAGACCGGCAGCGCTACGGCAGATGCCACCGCTGTTCTTACGATCACTCCCTGCGAATACGCATCCAACAAGGCGGGCAACAAGAAGACCCAGATCTTCTTCACCGTGAACGGAAAGGCTCCTTCCTTTAAGAACGGGTATGCCGCAGCCGGCACCTACCTGACTTCGGACGGAACGGTAAGACTGGAAGACTATGCAAATCTTCTGGCAGAGAGCAACCAGAAGCTTACGATCAAAGCGGCCTGCGTGACCGGCATGGGCATTGTGAGCAAGGTTACGACGATCAATATCTCGGTCAATCCCGTGGCTCCTTATGAAGTGTTCATCGTGGATCAGCCGGGACGCCTTGCAGCCGGTACCTCCTGGAAGCTGACTGCAGTTGTAGGCAAGAAGGGCGAACTCAGAGAAAACTACAAAGTGATCAAGAACGGAACCTGGGAAGTCATCAGCGGATCCGCAACTGCGACCGTCAACAAGGATGGCGTGGTACAGACCACCAAGGGTCAGTCCGGTTCGTTTACCGTAAAGTGCAGCTATACCGAAAAGGGTGTTACCGTTTTCGGAACTGCTGTTCTGACCGTGGGTGATGTTGCACCGATCAAGACCATCACGCTCAGCGACACCGAGCTCAAAATGAGCACGCCGAGGGATTCCGAGAAGCTTGGTACCGTGAACAGAAAGGCAGTCAGCCTTACGGCCATTGACGGTGACGGAAAGGATGTTACCGGAGACAGACTGATCAGGTATGAATGGAGTTCTTCCAATTCCAATATCGCAACGATCGCCGAAACAAAGGATAACGGAAGGGAAGTTACGATCGTAGGACAGTCCAAGGGAAGCTGCACGATCACCTGCAAGGCTCTCGACGGATCCGGAAAGACCGCTACCCTGAAGGTGAATGTTCTGCAGCTGGTTACCGAGATCAGTGTGGATGGTCAGGATTTCATCCCCATGGGAACCACCGCAACCTACAAGGAAACGGCACGTGCATGGAATTCGACTCTCAGAAGCTACGAGACTCCTTACGACAAGAGCGTTACCTGGTCCCTGCGTGAAGGCCTTGGCTCGCCGGATGCAACGACCATCGGCGGCGCAACGATCGATCCCAAGAAGGGAACCGTAAGAGTTACGGATCTCAGCCCGAAGAGCTTCTACGTGGTTGCTACCGCAAATGACGGTGGCGGAACGATCGGCTATCGTCTGGTTTCGCCCGTCAGCGCAAAGAGCAACGGCCTGACGATCACTGCGGATTCCTCTGACCCTGCTTACAAGGTCAGCAACGGAAAGGGCGGAAGCGTGGAATCGGTTCAGCTCTTCACGGTCAATGCAACTTCCAGCCCTGTGAACGAAATGGCACTTACGCTTACCGCTGCTCTGGATAACGGCACTGCTCCTGTCTGGAGCTGCAGCGACTACACTGTGGTAGGCCTGAGCCGTAGCGGCAATAAGGTGACGCTCAATGCCAGAAAGAAGGGTTCCGCAACGGTTACCTGCACGGCAAGCGACGGATCCGGCAAGAGCGCCAAGATCAAGGTTAACGTCATCGTTCCGGTATCCAATCTGATGCTGACGAACAAGACTCTTGCAACCTATGCGGATGCTGAGGGTGGTGTTTCCATGGCAATCCTCGGTGCAGGCTGCTCGACCAAGACCGAGGTTACGGTTGGCGATGCCTACGGTAAGGCCAGCAATAACAAGGTTGTCTGGGGTTATCAGATCGTGGCGTACAACGATGATTACCAGGCAGTAGCACTGCCCGAGGCCATTGCCCAGAAGGCAGACAGCCTGAAGCTGTTCAAGGTCAAGGGCAACAAGCTGACCATCAATAAGGATTACTTTACTATTGTTGAGAGAAACGGTCTTCCCGATGTTGCGATCGTGATCACCGCGACAACTACGGACGGAACCCAGATCACTGCAGGAAAGATGATCGTACCGAGCGTAAAGATCTCCAAGCTCGGCTTCGGCAGATCGTTCAAGAAGTCTGTTTCCCTGATCGGATCGAGAAACAGCACCATGACCTATGTGGGAACCTATGGTATCAACTGGGTAGGCCAGAACTACGGTCTTGCCGTAAAGAGCAGCAACATCAGCGTTGCGACCGGTTACTATTCCGGCGGTGAGATCGTGATCTCCTGCGGAAAGCCCGGCAAGGCTGTTCTGACGATCTCGTCGAAAGACGGTTCGAACAAGAAGTGCAAGATCAAGCTTAAAGTCAGATAAAAAGACTTTCGGCAATGTGAAAAACGAAACCGGTGGCAAACGCCACCGGTTTTTGGTATAATGAGGCCGGAGGAGCTTCTTCGGAAAGGAGGGCGTCATGAAAAAGTTTTGTCGGATGGGACTGATCTGTTTTGCTGTTCTGTTGTCCGGATGCGGGGGAAACGAGGCGGAGCCGATCGTTGTTTCGCCGCAGCCGGAAGAAACGGTTTCGGAGGCGGATGCCGGAGAAACGGTGATCCCCGAAATGCCGGAAGAGAAGGGGCCGGCGTTTGAATATCGCGGACCGGAAGGGGAAGGAGATGAGTCGGAAGAAGTGAAGTTCGAAAAATACGATACGGAAGTGGTGAGTGAAGGGGAACTCGCGAATATCCTCAATAACAGGAATCCCGTCGGAGAGCTTGCGGAGGGGGAAGAGCTGATGTGCCTGGCCGACAGCGAAGCCGAAGCGCAAAAGATCGCCGAGCAGTATGGGATCAGCCTGGTTCTGTTCAACTACGGAGTAGCGACCTTTCACACGGAAGAAGATCCGTCGGTCGTGATACAGAGAGGGATAGATAACGGTTGGCCGGAATTGTCGCTGAATCGCGCGAACAAGCTGGAGGAGCCCCAAAAACCTTTATCGGAAACACGAAACTGAAGGAATTAAGAAAAGGATGCATGACAGCATCCTTTTTTATGGAGATAGGGGGACTCGAACCCCTGACCTATGCGTTGCGAACGCATCGCTCTCCCAGCTGAGCTATATCCCCAAACAGAACAATAATAGCAGATGAAGTCTTGCTTGTCAATGGAGGGTTTTTCCGATATACTTGTATAGACTATGAAAAAAGAGGAAGAAAAAAAAGAGGAGATCATAGAGAAAAAAGCGGAAGAAGCATCTCCGGATCAGGCCAGTGATTACGATTTCATACGCGAGAAGATCCGTGAACGCCCGATCAACCGGAAGAAACTGGTCCGGCGCACGCTTTTTACGGCCGGAATGGCTGTGCTTTTTGGCCTGGTGGCTTGCATCACCTTTATTTTTTTGCAGCCTTTGTTCAGCCGCATGCTCAGTTCGGACGAGGACATGGAACTGAAGGTCGTGAGTTTCCCGGAGCAGAATGAGGAGGAGGAATCTCCGCAGGTTCAGGTGCTTCCCCCGGATGAGGACGACCCGGAGCAGCTGGTGATCGAAACGCCGATCCAGCAGATGAGTCTGAGTGATGAGGATGTGGTGAGCGCCAATCAGGCGGAACAGGCGGTCAGTGACAATGAGGCAGACGAAGATGAGCGGGATGCCGACAAGCCGGACCAGGCTCCGCAGGTGATCGTGGAACAGGTTCCGCTGGAACCCGAGGACTACCGTCAGCTGTACCGCAAGCTCTATGCGCTGTCTACGGAAGTAAACAAGAGCCTGGTAAGGATCGTCTCCATACCGGAGGATGTGGACTGGATCGGGGCTGCCGAAAACTTCAGTGAGGAAACGATCGGACTGATCATAGCCGAAAACGGACAGGATCTTTTGATCCTTGCCAATTCCGGCCAGATAGACAAGGATGCCGTTCTGAATGCCGTTTTCTGTGACGGTGCGAGAGGAGAGCTTTACGAAAAAGCGATCGACCCGGATACCGGCCTTGGGGTATACGGCATTGCCCTTTCTTCCATGAAGAAAGAAACGAAAGATGCGATCCAGGTCGCGACGCTGGGAAGCTCGTATGCCAGCAGCATTTTGGGGAACGCCGTGATGGCTGTCGGTTTTCCGATCGGCACGTCTTCGATCTGCTATGGGGCCGTGACTTCAACGGACAAAACGGTCAGCATGCGTGATGCATCGTATCAGCTGCTTACCACAGACATCTACGGCAGCAGGTCGGCCAGCGGCGTGATCGTAAATATCCGCGGACAGATCGCGGGCATCATATGCCAGGATCATAATGACAGCGGCATGGAGAACATGATCTATGCCTATGGCATCAGCAGCATACGAAAACTGATCGAGAATCTTTCCAACGGAAGGACGACGGCTTATCTCGGCCTGCGTGTCGGCGAAGTGTCGCCGGAGGTCGCGGAAAAGCTGGGGATCCCGCAGGGAGTATATATCAATCAGGTGGAAATGGATTCTCCGGCAATGAGCGCCGGCCTGGCCCGCGGGGATATCATTCAGAAGATCGGAGATATCAACACGAATAACATTACGGAATACATGAGCGTGATCCAGAACACCGAGCCGGAATCGGAGGTGGAACTGGTCTATGCCCGTTTTGACGGCGAGGAATATCGGAGCATGAAGCTGACGATCGTGTTGGGAAGCAGATAAGGAGGAAGGAATGCGCTACATCAACGAACTGACCGAAGGAAGCAGGCTGCAGGGGGTTTACTACTGCAAGACAAAACTTTGCACGGAGACAAAAAACGGAAAACCCTATGAAAGCCTTACCCTCCAGGACCGGACGGGAACGCTGGATACAAAAGTCTGGGAGCCGAACAGTGCGGGGATCGGTGAATATGAAGCCGGCGATTTTATCGAAGTGACCGGCGAGGTGATCGTATACAATAACGCAAAGCAGGCGAAGCTGACCAGGATACGCCGCGCCGCGGAAGGGGAGTATGACCCTGCCGATTACATGCCGGTATCCAAAAAGAGCATCCCCGAGATGTATGACCGGCTGCTGAAGCTTGTTGATTCGGTCGGCAATACCTGGCTGAAGGAACTGCTGGAGCTGTTTTTTCAGGATGAATCCTTTGCCGCGGATTTCAAAAAATCTTCGGCTGCGAAAACGGTTCATCACGGCTTTATCGGCGGTTTGCTTGAGCATTCCCTCAGTGTGGCAGAGCTCTGCGATCACATGTGCACCAAGTATCCGATCCTGAACAGGGATCTGCTTGTGACGGCTGCGTTGCTTCACGATATCGGCAAGACCAGGGAATTGTCTGCTTTTCCGGAAAACGATTATACGGATGAAGGTCAGCTGCTGGGGCATATCGTGATCGGAGCGATGATGGTCGGGGAGAAGGCGGACGGGATACCGAATTTCCCCGCGCAGCTGAAAACGGATCTGGAGCATTGCATTCTGGCTCATCATGGGGAGCTGGAATTCGGATCGCCGAAGAAACCGGCATTGATCGAAGCACTGGCTCTTTCCATGGCGGATAATCTGGATGCCAAGATCGAAACGTTTACCGAGATACTGGATAACAATAACAGAGAAGGATGGATGGGCTTTTCCAAGTTCCTGGACAGCAATCTTCGAAGGACCTGAGCATGTATCAAAAGAATGAAGTGATAAAATTGCAGATTACGGATCTCGGATCCGATGGGGAAGGTATCGGAAAGATAGACGGCTTCCCTTTTTTTGTGAAAGGAGCTGTTCCGGGAGACGAGATCGAGGCCATCGTGATGAAGGTGAAGAAGAATCTGGCCTACGCCAGGCTTTCACGGATCATAAAGGCCTCGCCTGACCGGGCAGATGCTCCGTGCCCGCATTTCGGTAAATGCGGCGGATGCAGACTGATGCATTTGTCGTATGAAGCACAGCTTCGGCATAAGGAAGAGAAGGTGCACAATGCCCTGGTCCGCATCGGCGGATTGAAGCCGCCGGCTGCAGATGCTCCTTTGGCGGCAGACATGCCGCTGCACTATCGGAATAAGGCACAGTACCCTTTCGGCACGGATGCGGAGGGAAAGCCGATCTGCGGTTTTTACGCGGAGCGCAGCCATCGGATCATTCCCGCGGAACGCTGTCTTTTAGGAGATGAGGAAGATTCTGCGATCCTCACAAAGATACGGGAGTGGATGCTGGAACACGGTATTCCGGCATACGATGAGCTGAGCGGGAAGGGGCTGTTGCGCCATGTGCTGCTGAGACGTTCGCGAAGCAGCGGACAGCGCATGGTCTGCCTTGTCATCAATGCGCAGAAACTGCCGCACGCGGAGGAACTCTGCAGGAAGCTTGCAGACTTGGAAAACATGCACTCGGTCTGCATCAGCGTGAATACAAAGAATACGAATGTGATCATGGGGGAGGAGATCCGCTGTCTTTGGGGAGAAGAGCGGATCACGGACAGCCTGCGCTGCGGAGATGATAAAGAATTGTTCTTTACGATCTCTCCTCTTTCGTTTTATCAGGTGAATCCCCTGCAGACCGAGAAGCTGTACTCTGCTGCTTTGGAATATGCGCAGCTTGGCGGCGGTGAGATCGTGTGGGATCTTTATTGCGGGATCGGAACGATATCACTGTTTCTGGCAGGAAAGGCCGGAAAGGTTTATGGTGTTGAGATTGTTCCGCAGGCTGTTGAAGATGCCCGGGAAAATGCCCGAAGAAACGGGATCGATAATGCGGAGTTCTTTTGCGGAGCAGCGGAGGACCTGGCACCGGGGCTGCTGAAACGGGCCCGTCCGGATATCGTGGTGGTGGATCCGCCGCGTAAAGGACTGGATGCAGCCTGCTTGGAAACGATCCTGACTGCGGCACCCCGCCGCGTGGTGTATGTCAGCTGCGATCCGGCTACACTGGCCCGTGATCTGCATATCCTGGAAGAGGGAGGTTACCGCCTCGAACGATACAGGATCTGTGACATGTTCCCTCAGACAAGCCATGTCGAGACGGTAGCACTTTTGTCCAAACTTTCTGAAGCCAAACATCATATCGAAGTTAAGGTGGATATGGACGAGCTGGATCTGCCCAGTGCTGAGGCTAAGGCAACTTATAAGGAAATACAGGACTGGGTGCAGGAGATGTACGGATTTCATGTGACGAATCTGAATATTGCGCAGGTAAAGCAGAAGCATGGGATCATCGAGCGGGAGAACTATAACAAGCCCAAGTCGCCCGATAGTAAACAGCCGGGATGCCCGGAGAAGAAGGTTAAGGCGATAGAGGATGCCATGAGGCATTTTCAGATGATTGAATAGAATACAAAACGTATTTTACTCCCTCTCGAAAGTGAGCAGGGAGTAATTTTTTGGTTGACAAAACTAATGTAAATTAGTATTATGACTTATGGTAATAAGTTAACGTTGAGGGCAAAAACATATGAACAGAAAAGAAGAGATAATCTATGCAACCTTGGAGCTTGCATCGCTTAGCGGAATGCAGAGTGTTTCCATGTCGCAGATTGCAGACAAAGTCGGGATTAAGGCTCCGTCCCTGTACAATCATTTTGCATCCAAGGATGAGATTATCCGGGAAATGTACAGCGTATTAAGGCAGCAAGCTCAGAAGAATAACACTCGGAAGCCGGTTGATTATTCCGTGTTATTTGAAGAAAGGAGCCTGGAAGAAATACTGATGGAATCTGTAATCTCTTACATGGGGATGATAACCGATAAGAATATGATGCAGTTCTTAAAGGTCCTGTACTGTGAACGGGCAACTAACCCAACCGCTGCTAAGATCATGGTAGAAGAAACGGAGCGTATGCTTGCACAGTCCAGGGATCTTTTTTACGCATTGGCCGTTCATGGGAAAATAATGAATAAAAATGCGGATATGGCAGCTCTGACATATACATTTACATTACATTCTCTGATCGATCACCGGATGGATATGATCACGGCAGGCGATGCTGAAAGCTTTGCAGATTCGGAAAGTCCGGTACCTGCTAAGATCATTGATTTTATAAAATGGTTCAGTATGCGGATCGGGGGGAACGATAATGAATAAGAAGCTGATAAACTGGATCGGCCTTTTGGGAGTGGCAGCACTTATTTCATATGCTGCTGCAATCATTTTTTCGCCGTTGGCATTTCCGGGATATAACTGGATGGAACAGGCGGCAAGCGACCTGTCTGCGGACTCTGCACCATCGAGGCATCTGTGGAGTCGGCTTGCGGCAATATATGAATCAGGCAGTGTGGTATGTGCGACGTGCATAGCCATATTTGTGTCAGAGAGAAAGATATCTACCCACTTATTCAGACTTGGTATCTATCTTTTCACGATCATGAGCTGGATATCCAAGGTTGGATATCAGATGTTTGCTCTGTCTGATGCAGGTAAGGATATTGCGGGAGTTCAGGAAGTCATGCACATGGTCGTTACAGTATTTGTTGTATTACTGTCCATAGTTTCGCTGGTTCTTCTGATCATTGCCGGATGTAAGGATAAAAAAGTAAGGGGAATTGGCATTTGGGCTGCAGTAGCGCTTGCCCTGATGTTCGTGGGACCGGTAGGAATGATGGCTTTCCCTCCGGAATACTTTGGTGTATTTGAAAGATTCAGTACATTTGCGGCGGTAGGTTATAACGCTGTCCTCGGAATATATTTGTTTGACGGATTCAGGAAGGCGCAGGCGGATAATAAGGGGTGTTATACGAGTGAAAATGAGAAATGGTACTGATATTAGTCTTTGTGCTCGGAGCCAAAATTACAGGCAAAGAACTCAGCGATATCAGTAACTGGTGGACTATTGTAGCCACGATAGTAAACATTATTACAATCATAATGCTCATTCTTGTATCGAAAAAGAATAATATGACATAATCTATGATTCCGGGATTTTATGAGACTATGTGCAATATGTAACTTGCAGTTTTGTACACGGTCGTTAAGCATGAAGTTTAAGAGTCAAGGAGAGGAAAAGAATGGAAAAAAGTGAAAAATTCAACAAAAAATTGTTTATCGACCATCTTTTGATTACGTTCCCTATTATGCTTATTTGCTGGGGACTGTGTATCGTTTTGGGACTAAATGGGATAACAATATCAGAACATCCGTGGATATTTTTGCCTTATGGAATGGGAGCATGGTCAACAACGATAGCATCATATATTGCTCTGAAAAAGAATGATGAAGTAACAGGTTTCAAGGATTGGCTGAAGAATGTTTTTGATTTTAGACACAACGGAACGCTATATATTGTGGCAATAGGCATAGCGGTACTCCAGGCACTTATGATGTGTATCCTTGATGGGTATGAAAAGGTAGCGCCAATATATATGATCATTCTCTCGCTTCCCATAATGTTTATCGGTGGCGGAATTGAGGAAGTGGGCTGGAGATATATAACATTTCCTGAACTGGATAAGAAGTTCGGCTTTTTTGCAGCTGCCATTATAACGGGTATGATTTGGGCACTGTGGCATCTTCCGCTGTTCTTTATTCCAGGCGTGAATCAGTATGGGAGGAACTTCGCAGTATTTACCATAAATGTCATTGGTGCGAGTTTTGGACTGGCGGCAATAAGAAAGGCATTCAGTAGCGTGTGGCTATGCATATTGTGTCACATGTTTATAAATGCGATACCCGAGGTATTCCGTTATGATCTTTACGGCAGTTATAAGGCAGGTATTATTACGACTGTTGTATTGATTATTGTTTCTTCGGTTATTGTCAGAACCTGCAAAACAAAGAATATGATTGATGAAGGTTATAATGATGTCACATGAGATAAAGGAAATATCATATAAAAGTAAAATGTTTTATGGCATAGCAATATCTTCTTGATGAGAACAAGATGCAATAGAGGAGGAGTATAAGTGGATATCTGGGAAAGTTTATATGATAGGGCAAAGGCAGAGTATCATCCGGAAGATGTATCGCCGTTTGTTATGGCTCATCATGTGGTTTGTGCCCTTGAAGCGGAGAATGGAGAAATATATACAGGCTTCTGCATTGAAGCCTGCAGTGGTGTCATGAATCTTTGTGCAGAAAGAGTAGCTACCCTTAATATGTATGTAAACAGTGGGCAGACTGTGATTAAACGGTTGATTGCATTTCGGGATGAGCCGCCGACAGAGGGCATAGAGGGAAGCGGTATGCCTTGTGGAGCATGCAGAGAATTTCTGATGCAGCTGTCATATGAGAACCGCAACATGGAGATCATGACCGATTATGCAGCAAGAAAAACCGTCACACTTGGCGAATTGATGCCGGGATGGTGGGGAGAAAGAAGATATAAGGCTGGAGAGGATTCATAAACGAGTTCACACCGCAATACGTTATTTCAGGCATCCGGAGAGAAATCTTCGGATGTTTTTCTTGACAAAAAAATAATAAATGCTTACAATAAACAGAGCATATACTCGGTTTATAGATATGGAGAATGATATGGAAAAAGGAAACAGAAAAAAGAGAGAGCTTCAGAATGCACTAAAAATGCTGGCAATCGAGAAGGGCTATGCCAATGTCACAATGAAAGATATAGGTGAATACGTCGGTCTGTCTGTAGGGGGTCTCTATCATCACTATCATGATGTGGAGGATATATTCAAAGATCTGATAGAGAGTGAGACCGGTGATGTCTGGGATGGGTTTTCGGATGCAAGCAGTTTCGATGAACTTATGGAAGCACTTGATACCTATTTCGATGCAGAGAAAAAGGAATTGCTTGGTCAGGTGCCGACTGTAAATACCCTTATGTATGAGTATTACTTCAGTAAGCCCGAAACGGAACGCATAATCATCATGAAACAGTCGCATGATTCTGTTGTCACTGAAATGACAAAAATACTTGCCAAAGTGTATGGGGATAAGAAACTGAGTTTAAGAATGTCCGAGCATATCTGTGTTGTGCTTCAGGGTCTTACAAGCCTGTCCTTCTCAGGGTGTATCAGTAAGAAGATTATAGAGGAAGAGTTCGGGATGCTTAAGGCATACCTCAGTAGTAATTATAATGCGAAAGGGGACAGATAACATGAATTTGACACAGTATACGGTGGAAAAAGACGGTTTCTGCGGATTGTTTTCACCAATCAAAGAAAACAAAAAAGCTGTTATCATCGTTTTGGAGGATGGACACCCGGACAGCTTGATAGTTAAGACTGCGATGAAGTGGCTGAACAGGTCAGGTGTTTCTGCTATGGGTATCGGACCTTAGAAATATATGAAAGGTGTTCACAACTGGCCTTTGGAGAATGTTGAGAACGCAGTTCATTTTCTTCAGTCTCAGGGGTATGAAAGGTTTGGTGTGATCGGCAGCTCGTTCGGAAGCAATATGGCTCTTTCTGCAGCCGCGAGAATACCTGAAATCACGCTTACCATCGCTCTTACTCCGATGGACTGGGTATATTGGGGAATATTTAATGATAAGCTGGACGGAACTTTGGAAAGACCTGCCGATGGTGAATCGGCATTTTCATGGAGAGGAAAGCCTTTGCCGTATATGCCCTCACCATATAAACATCCGGATTACTGGAACATGTTTAAGAAAGAGGGAAAACAGCGGGGGATGCTGCTTGCAGTGCTTGATCTTCATAACCTCGCAGAAGAAAAGCATCATGTGACGGAAGATGAAAGAATCCCTGTTGAAAAGATAGGTGGCTATCTGATTCTCGCCGGAGCAAAGGACGATGTTGCATGGAACACCTGCAGGGGTATATCCAGGATGACGAAAAGAGTTGAAGAATCCGAGAACAACTGCAATCTGAAGGTTCTCATTTATGATCATTGCGGTCATTTTATTTTCCGGAATCCATGATGAAGCTGCTACTCCCACGTTTTTTGGTCGATCTTATCATCCCGCGCATTTTTAGTAAATCTAAAGGGTTTGTAAAAGAATGCCGCAGGAGTCGCATCGACCTCGATGAACATATCCAATCGACCATCAGAGAATGGAGTAATCTTTAAAGATGATTAGCAATTCATTGATTTTTAAAATGAAAGGAATGTAAAGGAACAATTTTATGGAGGATAAACTTTTAGTGCCTACGAAAATGTTGGATTATGAGTCTCAAAGTATACGGCAACTCATAGAAGAGAGAGGTTGGAAGAAGCTTTCGGAGTTTGATCGGATAAAATCAATATATACATATGTGAGGGATGAAATCCTTTTCGGTTATAATATCGACGATGATATTCCTGCATCAAAGGTTTTGTCGGACGGTTATGGGCAGTGCAACACAAAAGGAACTCTTTTTATGGCGCTTCTGCGTGCGTGTGGGATTCCCTGCCGGGTGCATGGATTTACGATTGATAAGAAGCTTCAAAAGGGAGCAATGACAGGATTTGTTTATCGTAATGCTCCGCAGAATGTTTTTCACAGCTGGGTTGAGGTTTACTTCGAGGGCACATGGTATGAGCTTGAGGCATTCATATTAGACAAGACATATCTGGAAAAATTACAGGAACTGAATCGGGATTGCATCGGAGCATTTTGTGGATACGGAGTTGCGGTAAAGGATTTTAGAAATCCGGTTATTGATTTTGACAGAAACAACACATATATCCAAAGCGAAGGGATAAATCAGGACTTCGGAATCTATGATTGCCCGGATGATCTGTTAAAGGAACATCATCAGGAACTGTCGCCGATAAAGAAATTTGCTTACCGGCACTATGGCAGACATATGATGAACAGAAATGTGAAGAAAATCAGAGGGGACTAATTGCTCTGGTGAATATAATTCGATAAACACTAACGATAGAATATGCCGGAGATATATCAAGCGTATTCTATCGTTTTTTCTTCTTTGATGGTTTGTCTGGATTTATGAGTTTTTTTCGTTCCGGGTCAGAGTGATTTCGTTTCATGATCTGAAGATACTCGAACAGCTCGCTTCTTGCGACATCATCTAACACGAAAAAATCAGCGATAAGGTTATCAACGATGTTCAGCTCTGTATAATCAAATTTTTTCAGCAGATCAAAAGTCTTTTCAGAAACGTATGCCTTCTTGTAAAAAGATGTCATCATGATTTCTTTGTCTGAAGGCAGTTCGGGAAGAGTATGTCCGGGGGCATAGGGATTATCTTTACATATGGAATTGATCGGTATGTCGAGAATGTTAGAAATCTTTAACGCAGTATCAAATCTGATTGCGGTATCCCTTTGAATAATAGAGTAAATCTGCCCCAAGTTGGGGCAAAATTGGAGAGGTCTGCAAAATTGCCCCAAGCTGGGGCAAAAATATCGGAAGAGATCATTTTTCTTATACCATGGGGTCATAACAAAGCAATACTTGATAAATGCAAGGATAACAGGGATAAGGCTCTGTTTTTTGTGAATAAGACACTTGAAAACAACTGGCCACGCGCAGTTTTGCTTAACTTTCTTGACACTGACCTCTATGAACGTCAGGGAAAGGCGATAACCAATTTTGCGCAGACACTTCCGGGGATACAGGGAGATCTTGCACAGGCAATAACGAAAGACCCATACAACTTTGATTTTCTTACGCTCCATGAGAGATATAATGAGAAAGAACTCAAGGATGCACTGATAGATAAGGTCCAGTCATTCCTTCTTGAACTCGGAACAGGTTTCGCGTATATGGGGCGTGAGGTTCGGATTAAGGTTGGTAGAAAAGAAAAGTTCATTGATCTGTTGTTTTATAATACACGGGTTCATTGCTATGTTGTCGTGGAGGTGAAGGCGGGGGAATTTGATTCAACCAATATGGGGCAGCTTGGCACATATGTAGTAGCTGTGAATCATCAGATAAAGACTGATTATGATAATCCTACGATTGGTCTCGTGGTGTGCAAGGGCATGGATAAAGTGGAAGCACAGTATGCGCTTGAGTCGAGCAGCCAACCGCTTGGTATATCAAGCTATGAATTATCGAAACTGATACCGGAGGAATTCAAGGGAAGTCTTCCTACCATAGAAGAAATAGAGGAAGAATTATCCGATGAGTGATAATACGGGAATTGCCTCGAAATCGAGGCAATTATGAGGAGCGTTATTATGGAAACAGAGAAGATAAAAGTTTATACATACACCCGCGTATCCACCGCTATGCAGATTGACGGCTATTCGCTGGATGCACAGATATCACGGATGAAGGCGTTTGCGGACTTCAATAATTATGAGATCGTCCGTGAATATCAGGATGCCGGGAAATCCGGAAGGTCTATCGAGGGTCGGGTACAGTTTAGGCAGATGATGGATGATATCAAGGCTGAAAGGGATGGAGTATCCTATGTCCTTGTCTTTAAGCTGTCCCGATTCGGGAGAAACGCTGCGGATGTCCTGAGTTCATTGCAGGTCATGCAGGACTATGGCGTAAATCTGATATGTGTGGAGGACGGCATAGATTCCTCAAAGGATGCAGGAAAGCTGATCATATCCGTACTGTCTGCCGTTGCGGAGATTGAAAAAGAGAACATCCGAGTTCAGACTATGGAGGGACGTATGCAGAAGGCCTGTGAGGGCAGATGGAACGGTGGTTTTGCACCGTATGGATACGACCTTAAGGATGGTAAGCTGTATATCAATGAGGAAGAGGCACAGGCAATCCGCATAATCTTCGACCGATATATCCATACGGACAGTGGCTCCATCGGGGTGGCAAAATATCTCGCCAATCATGGAATTCATAAAATAGCGAGACAAAACGGCAAGAATCCTTATTTTGAGGCGAACCTTATCCGAAATATACTTAAGAATCCTGTTTACTGTGGCAAAATAGCCTATGGCCGCCGCCGCACGGAAAAGGTTCACGGGACTCGTGACGATTACCATCTGGTAGAGAAGGATGATTATCTGCTGGTAGACGGGCTGCATGAGGCCATCATAAGTGAAGAAGACTGGGAAAAGGCACAGATCAAGCTTAAATCCCAGGCAAAGCGGTACGAGCATGTGAAC
>JAILHF010000018.1 GCA_024696005.1 Lachnospiraceae bacterium
CAGAGATTCCTGATCAGCCTCACTTGCCATCATTTCTCCCGTTATTCTTCCCTCAAAGATCGTATATATCCTGTCTGCCACACCAAGCAGTTCCGGAAGCTCCGAAGAGACCATTATCACTGCTTTTTTGTGTGCGGCAAGGTCATGTATGATCTTGTATATTTCGTATTTGGCACCCACATCTATTCCCCTGGTCGGCTCATCCAGTATCAGTACATCGGGCTCGGTGAAAAGCCATTTTGAAAGGACCACCTTCTGCTGATTGCCTCCCGACAGTGTGTTCACACCGACACCGATGTTCGAGCACTTGATATTCAGGGCTTTTCTGTACTCTTCCGCCGCCTTTTGCTCTTTCAGCTTATCCAGGAGCCCCTTTGAAGTGATCTTGTCAAGATCAGCCGCCACAACCGTTTTCCTTATGGAATCCAGAAGATTAAGTCCCAGACTCTTCCGGTCTTCGGGAACATAGGCAATGCCGCTCTTTATGGCGGATTCGACGGATGTAAGGACTACTTCTTTTCCCCTGATCTTTATTGTCCCGCTCTTAAATATCCCGTAGTTGCGGCCAAAGATCGATCTCATGAGCTCTGTTCTTCCGGCTCCCATCAGCCCCGCAAATCCTACGATCTCACCTTCTCTTACGTAGAAGGATGAATTCTTACACACCATCCGGCCTTCGACCTCAGGATCCTCAACGCACCAGTCCGATACTTCAAAGATCGTTTCTCCCGGATTGGATCTATGCTCCGGATATCTGTTGTCTATGGAGCGTCCCACCATGGATCTGATTATCTTATCCTCATCCACCTGTCCGGCGACAACCTCGTAACTCTCAACCGTCCTGCCGTCCCTGATGACTGTTACCGCATCGGAAATGGCTGCGATCTCGTTGAGCTTATGGGATATCATGATGCATGTGATGCCGCTCTTTTTAAGGGTTCTCATAAGCTCCAGAAGGTTTGCGGAGTCATCTTCATTTAATGCGGAGGTGGGCTCATCCAGGATCAAAAGCGTCACGTTTTTGGATAAAGCCTTCGCAATCTCAACCAGCTGCTGCTGCCCCACTCCGAGATGTTTGATCAGGGTATCGGGATCTATCGAAAGCCCCACCTTTTCAAGAAGAGCAACGGTGCGCTTTCTCTCCTCGTTCCAGTCGATGAGCTTTCCGTTGGTGATCTCGTTTCCCATGAAAATATTTTCCGTAACGGAGAGTTCGGGGATCATGGTCAGTTCCTGATGGATAATAACTATCCCTGCACGTTCGGATTCCTTGATGTTCTTAAACCTGGTCTCCTTTCCTTCAAACAGGATCTGTCCGTCATATGTTCCGTAGGGATATACTCCCGAAAGCACCTTCATAAGCGTCGATTTACCGGCTCCGTTTTCTCCGCATATGGAATGTATGGAACCCCTGGCAACCTTCAGCGTTACCTGATCAAGTGCTTTTACACCCGGGAACTCCTTTGTTATTTCCCTCATCTCGAGGATCAAAGGGTTTTCACTCATTTTTCTTATTCGCCTCCTTTACCCGCTGTTGATGTCAGATAGTCACTGGGTCTCGTTAATACCTTGTCCGTAGCTATGGCTGCGGCCCCGTACAATGTGGGATCGATGGGCAGGGCCGAAAATTTGATCTCCACCTCCGAAAACAGTTCCGGGATAGTTCTTTTTGCAACGGTTTCCCTGATGATCGGCAGAAGGATATCTCCGGCCTGTGCAAGAACATCTCCGATAACTATGATGTCCGGATTGTATGCATTGATAAGGGTGACACAGCCGTATGCGATATACTTTGCAACCTGCTTCATGAGCTTCAACGCATCTTCGTTCTTGTTCCTTGCTGCATTGAATATCAGATTGTAATCATCTGTCCTCGTGTGGGTATTGTTATCAAAGATCTCCGGGAACTCCTGTTTAGCCCGCTGCAGTATCACCGGAGTCGAGCAGTACAGCTCCAGGCATCCGTAATTACCGCACTCACATCTCGGTCCGTTTATATCAACACTTATGTGACCGATCTCACTTGCCGTTCCCTGCATTCCGAGAAGCAGCCTGCTGTCCATCACTATCCCGGATCCCACGCCTTCTCCCATGAGCATGTAGGCAAGGCATGTGATGGGCTTTTTATGCTCACCGAACCACCACTCCGCCATTGCTCCGGCATTTGCATCCTGTTCGATGAAGAACGGTATATTGAACTCGTCCCTGAACTCTTTTTCAAAATTCACATTGTTCCAGGCGGACAGACGGGACATCATCGCTATGCGTCCTTTGTATTTCAGATAAGGTCCGGGAACCGCCATTCCGATGGCTACAATATTCCTGTTCTCTGCCAGGCATTTATGGATCTTTTTCCTGATATCTTTAATGACATCGTCCGGGTCGTCCTGCATTCCGAATTCGGTTTCCGAACCGGAATAATACTTTCCCGAAATATCAAAAACACCTATGGTGTAAACATATCTTGAAAACTTGACCGCTATGATCAGGTTCTTCTCGCTGTTCAGCTGGAGCCCTATGGCCCTCCTGTTGCCGTTTCCCTTGATGACTCCCGTCTCTGAAAGGATACCCGCTTCTATGAGAGCTGCCGTGATCTTGGTGATGGAAGCTGTTGTAAGGCCGGTGAGCTTGGC
>JAILHF010000011.1 GCA_024696005.1 Lachnospiraceae bacterium
AACAAGCTGATTCTCCCAGTCTGCAACACCTATCGGATTGTTGTATCCAGCAAGGGAATACTCCACAACCGTCTTGTTTTTGCCCTTCACGAGCAGAAGTCCTATCGTGGGCTTGTCATCCGGGTGGCGGAGCACATCGTCCACCACATTACGGTACATATTGATTTTGCTGACAAATTCCGGCTCAAACTCACAGGCTTTCAGTTCGATTACCACATAGCATAAGTATATCACATTTTTGTGAAAAAAACGGGTCAATCACTTTTTCTATGTGATACCCCGGCCGTATGCCTGGCGGCATAGTACATTGACAGTTGCATAAAAAAGGATCAACCTTTATGATTGAATTGCATCTTGACGGATGTAACAACCAATCAAAAGGATGAAGCATGAAACTTGTATTTGCCTCGGATTCCTTTAAGGGGAGCCTGAGCAGCAGGAGAATAACGGAATTGCTGACCGCGGCGGCTGTCGCGGTTTTTGGCACGTGCGATGCGGTTCCGGTGATCCTTGCGGACGGCGGAGAGGGAACGCTGGATGCGATCCTGAGCGTGCGGCCCGGCAGAAAAGTGCCGGTGGCAGTTCACGGTCCCTTGATGGAGGAAACAGAGGCATGTTATGGCGTTATGGACAACGGCAAAGCGGTAGTGGAGATGGCGCAGGCCTCGGGACTTACGCTGGTGCCGCCCAAGAAGAGGGATCCGATGCTTTCCGGCAGCATCGGGACAGGGGAATTGATCCGGGATGCGCTGCTGGCCGGGCGTAAGAACATTACAGTGGCCATTGGTGGATCGGCTACCAATGACGGCGGGATGGGAGCGATGACGGCCCTGGGAGTGCGTTTTCTTGATAAAGCCGGGAATGCTCTTGCCGGTCGTGGGAAGGATTTATGCCGGGTGGCGGAGATAGACATGAGCCATCTGATGCCGGAAGCGGCGGCTGCGCATTTTACGGTCATGTGCGATGTAAAGAATCCGTTATGCGGTCCATCCGGGGCGAGTTTTGTCTTCGGCCCTCAAAAGGGAGCGGGTCCGGAAAAGGTCAGGCTTCTTGAAGAGGGGATGAGGAATTACCGGGATGTGATCATCCGGACTTTCGGGATCGATCCGGACAGTATTCCCGGCGCAGGTGCCGCCGGTGGCATGGGAGCGGCGCTCAAGGTATTTCTCGGGGCTGAGCTCAAGTCGGGGATCGAAACGATACTGGATCTGTGTGATTTTGACAGCCTGATCAAGGATGCGGACTGTGTCATTACCGGGGAGGGAAGGCTTGACGGTCAGAGCAGTGAGGGGAAAGCGGTACAGGGCGTTGCAAAAAGAGCAAAGAGAGCCGGGATTCCCTGCGTTGCGCTTTGCGGCTGTCTGGGAGACGGACATGAAAGCATGATGGGAGCGGGGATCACGAACGTTGTCACGTTGGCAAGGGAAGGTGTTTCAAACGAATATGCCATGCAGCATGCGGAAGAGCTGTACTATCAGAGAGCGGTGGAAGTGATGCAGAGTCTGAACGATGGGTGAGCCGTTTATCCGGATAGAACCGGCTAAGGGAAACAACCCTCCGGGGTTCCGGCGGAAGGAGATGCGATGAGAGAGAAATGGAATAAACTGGACGCAGGTGCAAAGGTTCGCATGATCATCCTGGCGCTGATCGCCCTGTGGTGCGCCTATTGCGTGATCGCGTACAGTCGCGAGATCTACGAAACGAGCATTGCGAACGGAACGGTTGATACGAAAAACATGGGGTCCGTCACGGTCGACGGCTCGGATTTTACGCCGATCGCACAGTTTCTGGGCAGCAGCTTTAACTCCCTTTTTGTGTTCGTGATCATCGGAGCATACTCACTGGTGATCCTGGCAATCTGTGGACTTCCGGAATTCTTCTATTGGCTGATCCTCATCCGCAAGCGAAGCGTCATTCAGCCCGAGGAATCGGAGCTCGCCACCTACATCGTCGGTCTGGGGGCATTTTTCGGCGTTGTCGGCGGAATTGTGGCCTGCGGTTTTCATACGCGCTTTGCGCCGGTATGGTTCACGTTTTGCTGGCTGATCCCCGCGTTCCTGTTGCTCATTTTGCCGTTCAGGCGCAGGATGAGAGCCGGGGCGCCCCCGACGGATTCAAATCAGGTGCCTCCGACAATTCCGCCTCAGTCGCCAATGAACTGAAGTGTTCGGAAATCAGGGCTTGCTTTTTCTGACGGCTTGTGGTATAGTACCACTGTTGTTTTGGCTAAGTAGTGTCCTGCACACATTCACAGTAACAACCCTGTGTGTCTGTGAGGCAGGAAGAAGGAGAGAGAAATGAGAGAAGGAATCCATCCTGAGTATTATCAGGCAACTGTAACCTGCAACTGCGGCAACACCTTCGTTACCGGTTCCACCAAGAAGGAGATCCACGTGGAAATCTGCTCCAAGTGCCATCCGTTCTACACCGGACAGCAGAAGGCTACGCAGGCTCGCGGTCGTGTGGATAAGTTCAACAAGAAATACGGCGTAGGCAAGTAGAGTTCAATTTGGAAAAGCGAGACAAAGCTTGAGGTGGCATGCGCTCATCTCAAGCTTTTTCGTTATACAAGAAGAAAGTCGGAGGATTGGCATTCATGGCAAAAAAGAGACGCAGGAGCGTTTATTCCGGGATCGGCGGACAGGCTGTCCTGGAAGGGGTGATGATGAGGAATAAGGGAGACACGGCCGTGGCGGTTCGCAAAGCGGACGGCGAGATCGTTGTGAACCTCAAAGAGGAGAAGTACGATCCGAAGAGTCTCAAACGCCGCATCCCGTTCGTGCGCGGTGTGTTTGCCTTTGTGGAATCCCTGACCACCGGCATGGAAATGCTTTCCTATTCCGCTTCCTTCTTTGACGATGAGGAAGAAGAAAAGGATAAAGATAAGAAGAAAGAGAAAAAGAGCCTGCTGGAGAAGATCTTCGGCGACAAGGCCGACGAGGTGGTCATGGGCTTGACGGTCCTTTTCTCCATCGGCTTTGCGGTGCTCCTGTTCATGCTCCTGCCTTACGGCATCTCGGAGATCCTGCGGAAATATCTGCGAAACGACTCCCTGGTGCTTCTGCTTGAAGGGGTGCTGCGCATCGTCTTCTTTGTGATCTATGTGGCGTCGATCGCGCTGATGAAGGACATACGCCGCCTTTACCAGTATCACGGCGCCGAGCATAAATGCATCAACTGCATCGAGACGGGGCGGCCGCTGACGGTGGAAAACGTCAGACGTTCTTCGCGCTTCCACAAGCGCTGCGGAACGTCTTTCCTGCTCTTTGTCGTGGTGCTGGGCGTGATCCTCTGCTTCTTTATAAGAGTGGATCAGATCTGGCTCCGTTTCCTGCTTCGCATCGCCCTGATCCCGGTGATCGCGGGCCTGTCGTTTGAACTGCTGCAGCTGGCGGGAAAGCGGGACAGCTTCTTCCTGGCGCTGATCTCGGCACCCGGGCTTTTGCTGCAGCGCGTGACGACCAAGGAGCCGGACGATTCCATGATCGAGACGGCGATCGCAGCCACGGAAGCCGTGTTTGACTGGGAAGCCTTCCAGAAGAAGCATTTTGAGCGCAAGATGGTCAAGAAGACCGAAAAGGTTGCGGACGGCCGCGAGATGGAGACCGGTGAGGAGACGATGGAGATCAATGTCCTCGACATCGAGGAACAGCTCCGTACCGGCTATACCGGCGTGATCCGCCGAGACGGGGACAAGTGGCCGCTTTGAGCAGCGTGTTGCGATACAGGGAAAGCTGCCTGGAGGCGCAGAAGCGCCTGGAAGCAGCCGGCGTGGAGGAAGCTGCACTGGAGGCAAGGCTGCTTTTGGAACATGTCTGCGGCTGTGAGCGCAGCGAGCTGTATCTGAACCCGGAGCGGGAGCTGAGCGCGGAAGAAGCCAAGCGCTTCCTGGAACTGCTCGGGAAACGCGAAAGGCGCATCCCGCTGCAGCAGCTGACCGGAAAAGCGTTCTTTTACGGATTGGAATTTGCGGTGAACGGGGACGTGCTCATCCCGCGTTCCGATACCGAGATCCTGGTCGAAGAGGCCGAGAAGTGCCTTTCGGGCGGGGAAAACATATTGGATCTGTGCACGGGCAGCGGCTGCATTCTGCTGAGTCTCCTGTCCAGAGGGAAGGGGCTGTCGGGGACCGGCACGGACCTTTCCGAAAAGGCCCTGGCCGTTGCCGGGGAAAACGCGAAGCGGCTGGCGCCTGCTGCGGCGTTTCTGCAGGGAGACCTCTTCGGTGCCCTGCCGGAGAGCCGGAAAAAGAGCTTTGACCTGATCGTGTCAAACCCGCCCTACATCGCAAGCGGCGAGATACCCTCGCTGATGCCCGAGGTGGCGGAGCACGAGCCGCTTTCCGCCCTGGACGGCGGGGAAGACGGGCTTGCGTTCTACCGCAGGATCGCCATGGAGGCGGGAGCGTGGCTGAAAGACGGAGGGCGGATCTTTCTGGAGATCGGCTGCGATCAGGCGGCGGATGTCTGCGCATTGCTTGAAGAGAACGGCTTTGCGGAGGTCAGGGTGAGAAAGGATTACGCACAGCTCGACCGCGTGGTATGCGGGCGGGCCGAAATATAAAGAGGTGAGTTAGATGTTCGGACAACTGGAAGATCTGGAGCGCCGTTTTGAAGAGGTGCTGAATGAACTGAATGAGCCGGGAACAGCAAACGACCAGCAGCGTTACCAGAAGCTGATGAAGGAGCATGCCGAATTGCTCCCTGTCGTGGAAGCCTACCGGGAATATAAAAAGGCGAAACAGGATGCCGAGGATGCCGTGAGCATGCTCGAAGAGGAGAAGGATCCCGACATGCGAGAGATGCTCAAGGAGGAGTACGCGGCGGCAAAGCAGAGGATCGTGGAGCTCGAAAAGAAGCTGACGCTCCTTTTGCTTCCGAAAGACCCTAACGACGGCAAGGACGTGGTGGTGGAGATCCGTGCCGGTGCCGGCGGTGACGAGGCTGCGCTCTTTGCGGCCGAGCTGTATCGGATGTATGCGCATTATGCCGAATCGCGGCGCTGGAGAGTGGAGATGGTCAATGCCGACGAAACCGGCATCGGCGGGATGAAGGAAGTGGAATTCATCGTAAGCGGCAACGGGGCGTATTCCGTGCTGAAGTACGAAAGCGGCGTGCACCGCGTGCAGCGCGTGCCCGAGACCGAGAGCGGCGGGCGCATCCACACGTCCACGGCCACCGTGGCTGTCATGCCCGAGGCTGAAGAGGTGGAAGTGCAGATCGATGAGAAGGACATCCGCATTGACGTGATGCGTGCTTCCGGAAACGGAGGACAGTGCGTGAACACGACGGACTCCGCGGTGCGCCTGACGCATTATCCGACCGGCATCGTGATCTATTCCCAGACGGAAAAGAGCCAGATCCAGAACAAGGAAAAGGCGTTCGCGCTGCTGCGCACCAAGCTTTACGATCTGGAGTGCCAGAAGGCGCACAATGCCGAGGCCGACCTGAGAAGGAGCCAGATCGGGACGGGCGACCGTTCGGAAAAGATCAGGACCTACAACTTCCCGCAGGGGCGCGTGACGGATCACCGGATCGGCCTTACCCTTTACAAGATCGACAAGGTGATGGACGGGGATTTGCAGGAGATCATCGATGCCTGCGTGACCGCCGACCAGGCCGCCAAACTGAGCCGCATGAACGAAACGGCGTGAATCGCCATTGTTCAGCAGTAAAAAAGCCGTAAGCTCCCGCTTTCGGCTTTTTTTGATGACAGAATGCCCCATTTGTGCTATTATATTGAAGGATTTTTGCTTTTTGTGGGGAGGCGCGTTCTTTTCGGACGCGGCCCGAGAGGTGACAATGAGAGAAGGCCCGGAAGATCGAAACGAAAACAGAGGCAAGCCCAGGAGCTTTTCAAGGACCCTGCGCAGGATGTGGAGACATCATCGCAGGGAAATGATAGGCTTTGGCCTGCTTTTTCTTGCGGTCATCATCGCGCTGACGGCGATCCTTGTGTTTGGCGGCAGAAAGCCGCAGGAGGACGAAAAGCCGGCGGAGAGCTCGAACATGGTTGCTTCCTCTGCGGATCCCTACGGCGACCTTTTTGCCGACCCTTCCAAGGGCAGGAAAAAGGCGGGGAACGAAGGCTCGCTTTCGGGTGACGCGGCCGAAAACGGCGGAGCGGAGGAGAATCCGACGGTGCTGGCCGAGGTTGCGGGCGCACGCTCCGGTTATCTGAACAACTGCGTTTTCCTGGGAGATTCCCGTACCGTCGGAGCTGTGATCTACGGCTTCATATCGGACAAAGATGCGCTGGCCGAGATCGGCATCGCGCACACATCGGCAGAGAACTTCACCTACACACAGAATTCCGGAAAGCAGTATACCATGCGTTCCTTCCTGGCGGAAAAAGCCGCGCCCGTTGTCTATGTCTGTTACGGCGTGAACGGGATGAACGGCATGGACGAGGCTACCTACGAGCGCACCTACAAGACGCTGGTGGAGCACATCATCGACATGGCGCCGACGAGCAATATCGTGCTGATGTCGATCTGGCCTGTAAACGACAACGGGATGTACAAGGGCGCCGTAAAGAACGAATGGATCGACAAGTACAACGAATTTCTGAAGACCCTTGCGGAATACGAAGGGATCTATTATCTGGATGTTTCCTCGGTATTAAAGAACAGCGAAGGCGGGATCAAGGCCGAATTTGACGCGGGCGACGGCCTGCATTACCAGGCGTATGCCTACAACACGATCATCGATTACATCATCTCGCACCCGGTGCCCGGCGTATCGGACGCGGGCGAGTATGTGGTGCATTATGTGGCGCCCAGACCGAACGTGACCTCGAAGCTGCCCACGCCGGTTCCTTTCACGCCTACGCCCGTTCCGGAAGAAGAGGAGGAGGAACCCACGCCGGAGGCAACGGCCACACCCACGCTCACGCCCACGCCTGAGGAGACGGTCAGCCAGAATGTGCCCACGCCGACAAAGAAGCCGACGCCCATTCCCACGCCGGAAGTGAGCCCCACGCCCACACCCGAGCCGAGCCCGACCGAAGGGCCGACGGAAGGGGTGACGCCCACGCCCACTCCCACGAAGGGAGATGAACCGAGCCCCTCGGAAGGCGCCACGCCTACTCCCACGAAGGGAGAGGATCCGGGCGAATCGCCCACACCCGTGCCTTCGGAAGGACCGAGCGAAGGACCTTCGCCCGGAGACCGCATTCCTACTCCGTCCGGAGGGGGCGGATATGAGGAAACAAGGAGAGGCCATGGCAACAGAAGTCTTCGATGACTATTATGAGCATACAAATGCCGATTATCCCGTGGGCGTCTACTACGTGGACCTGCGGAACATGTTCATGGAGCAGGTGCGCAGCCAGTATCACGAGGCCATGGAGCTGGATCTGATGCGAAGCGGCAGCGCGACGATCACCGTTGGCGACGAAAGCTTTACTCTTGATAAAGGAGGCGCGGTCTGGATCAACAGCGAGCGCCTTCATTCCATACGGCCGGCGGGAGACGGGGAGTGTGTGATCCTTTCCGTGCTGTTCCGCCCGGCCTATCTTTTTGAAAACGAAGATTCCTTTCTTGCAACGAAATATCTGGCGCCTCTCACTGCGGCGGACTCGCTGCCCTACATCCGCCTGGAACGCAGGGACCCTTACGGGCGCCGCGCGCTGGAGTGCGTGGATTCCATCCTGGAAGCCAATCTGAACAAGGCGTATGGTTACGAGCTCGAGACCAAGAGCATGCTCTGCGCGCTCTGGCTGCAGCTGCTTGAAAAGAGCACCCAGTCGCCCAAGACGGCTGCCCGTTCCCTCACGGATGAGCAGCGCGTGAAGGAAGCGATCGAATTCATACGGGAACATTTCTCAGAGCAGATCCGCCTGGAAGACATCGCCGACAGCATCCACGTGAGCAAGAGCGAGTGCTGTCGCGCGTTCAAGCGCTGCACGGGCGAACCGCCTTTCGATCATCTGCTGATCTACCGTGTGTTTGAAGCGGCCCGCAGGATGCAGCGTTCCGACCCTGTCGCGGATTCCATGCAAAGGCTTTCCGCGGAGGTGGGCTTTAACAATGTCAGCTATTTCAACCGGATCTTCCGCAAGTTCATGGGGCTCACCCCGACGAAATACCGCGAGATCATCAAAAAAAGCCATCGCGATGCGCTGAACCCGTACGGGATCTCGCTTGCAAGGCTGTAGCCGTATTGCATTCCGCATCGGCATTTGTTATATTGGGAATAACGTAAACCCCCGTGAAAGGAGAGTGCGATGAAAGAAAGCAAAAAGGAAACAAACGCCAGGATAGAAGCCCTGCTTCAGGAACTGACCCTTGAGGAAAAGTGCCGCATGATACACGGCGCGGAGTTTTTCAAGAGCGGCGGTGTGGACAGGCTGGGGATCCCCGGGATCGTGACGAGCGACGGCCCCTGCGGCGTCCGCAACGATTTCTATCCCAACCGCTGGTATGTGATCGGCAGCAGCGCCGACTATGTGAGCTATCTGCCCAGCAACTCGGCGATCGCAAGCACCTGGAACAGAAAGCTGGCCGGGGATTCCGGCAGAGTGCTGGGCCGGGAAGCCCGCGGACGCGGCAAGGACATGATCCTGGCGCCCGGCATCAACATCAAGCGCAATCCTCTTTGCGGACGCAATTTCGAATACCTGAGTGAGGATCCGTATCTGGTAAGCGAGCTGGTCGTGCCCCTGATCGAGGGAATTCAGGAGAATGATGTATCGGCCTGCGTGAAGCATTTTGCCTGCAACAACCAGGAGTGGGAGCGCTATTCGGTGAATGCGGAGCCCACGGAGAGAGCTTTCCGCGAGCTCTATCTGCCCGGCTTTGAGGCGGCGGTGAAGAAAGCAAAGAGCCTGTCCCTGATGGGCAGCTATAACCTGGTGCGCGGGGAGCACGGCAGCGAGAGCCGCAAGCTCCTGACGGACATCCTCCGGAAAGAATGGAAGTACGATGGTCTCGTTGTCAGCGACTGGACGGCGAACCACGACACGAAGGATGCGGCCGAGAGCGGCCTGGATCTGGAAATGGGCATCACCGACAACTTTGACGATTACTATCTGGGACGGCCTCTGGTCGAAGCCGTGAAGCGCGGCGAGATCGACGAGAGTGTTGTCGATGAGAAGATCCGTCATATCCTGCGCCTGCTGCTTCGCATCCGCAAGATCGATATCGAAGTGAGCACCGGTAAAAACGGAAAGAAGTCGGCCCGGGCCGTTGCAACGGAGGACCGCGATCCCGGATATTACAACGGGCATGTCATGCACGCCTACGCACTGAAGACGGCCGAGGAGGCGGTGGTGCTTTTAAAGAACGAGAAGAAGCGTCTGCCGCTGAAGCCTTCGCAGACCAGAAAGCTTTTGGTCATCGGCGAGAACGCCAACCGTGCACATGCCAACGGCGGCGGAAGTGCCGAGATCAAGGCACTTTATGAGATCACGCCCCTGCTTGGCCTGGCCGCGGAGTACGGCGGCAATACCGAGATCCGTTATGTGCCCGGCTATTACGTTCCGAAGAAGGTTCGCGACGGCGCGAACTGGCAGGAAAACAGCATCATGGATGAGTGGAAGCTGCAGGAGAAGCAGAAAGCCGGTCTCGATCCCGCTGCGGAGAGGAAGAAAGCAAAGGCGATGAAAGAGGAGGCGGCGCGCCTCGCAAAGGAATACGATGACGTGATCTTCATCGGCGGTCTGGACCACGATCACGACGTGGAAGGCAAGGACAGGACCGACATGAAGCTGCCCTACGGTCAGGATGATGTGCTGAACGCGGTGCTGGATGCCAATCCGGACACGGTCGTCGTGATGGTGGCCGGCAGCCCCGTGGACATGCGTGCCTGGAAGGACCGCGCAAAAGCGATCGTATACATGAGCTACAACGGCATGGAAGGCGGAACGGCCCTGGCGAGAGTGATCAGCGGAACGATCTGCCCCTCCGGCAAGCTTGCCGAGACCTTCCCCGAGAGCTACGAGACCACGCCGGTCGCGCATTTCGGCGAGTATCCCGGACGCAAGCTCACCGCGGCCGAGAAGAAGCGCATGAAAGCCTGCAACTACACGGCGGACTACAAGGAAGGGATCTTTGTAGGCTATCGTTATTACGAGAAATTCGATGTGCCTGTCCAGTTCCCCTTCGGCTTCGGTCTGTCCTATGTGGATTTCAAATACAGCGACATCGCGCTGGAAAAGAGCGGGGACAAGATCACCGTCAGCGCCAAGATCACGAATACCGGCCATGTTTCGGCCATGGAGGTCGTGCAGCTTTACGTCGGCGCAAAGACTCCGAAGAAGGAAGATCCGGTGAAGGAGCTGAAGGGCTTCGAAAAGCTTGAGCTCAAAGCCGGCCAGACAAAGACCGTCCGTTTCAAGCTGGATGCATCGGATCTGGCACATTTCAACGAGGAGAGCGGCGAGTGGCAGACGGAACGCGGTGTCTACCGTTTCAGCATCGGCAGCTCCAGCGCGGATATCCGCCTGAAAAAGGATGCCCGCATCTGATGATCTTGAGGATGAAAAAAGGAACGGCCCGCGGGTCGTTCCTTTTTTGTTGCCTTGTGTTTGGTCCGGAGACCTGCATCTGCCCCGTGCTTACCGCGGCAGCGCCTTTTTGAGGTTCTCCTGCAGGGTGGCGTATTCTTTCATCACTTCGCCGTGATGCGCATCGACATAGGCGATATCGTTTGCCTTCGCTGCTGTCTCCAGAGCCTTTGCCTGCTCGGAAAGCTCGCCGGCACCGATGTTTGCCGCGCTGCTCTTCAGGGCATGGATGAGAGTGGCGTACTGCTTCCAGCTGTGGTCTCTGTACTGCTCTTCCATGTCGGCCAGCTTGTCCCATTTGACGAATTCCCGGATCATCTTCAGCAGGAACTCTTCGCTGTTCATGCAATAGGAAAGCCCCATGGAGATGTCCAGGTACGGAAAGCGTTCCGGAAGGGAGATGCTTTCTGCGGAGGCTTCCTGCGTGTTGGCGAACGGGTCGCCCGGATGAGGATTGCGTTCCGTGAACTGCCCGAGGCCTCTGTCTTTTTTCTTGTCGGTCTCAAAGAGTTCCTTCGGGAGATAGCGGTAGAGCATGCCCAGAAGCTCCCTCTCCTGAATGGGCTTGGACAGATAATCGACAAAGCCCTCCCGCAGATACATTTCCTTTGCGCCCACAACGGCATTGGCCGTGAGTGCGATGATCGGAGTGCTGCGGTTTAAGTGGTCGGTATTGCGGCGCATCAGCCGCAGGGTTTCCAGGCCGTCCAGATCGGGCATCATGTGATCCAGGAAGATGATGTGGTATTTCTTGCTCTTGACCATCTGCAGGCATTCCGCACCGCTGATGGCGGTATCGATCCTGGCGCGTGTGGATTTCAGCAGGCCTTTCGCGACCTCCAGGTTCATCTCCACATCGTCCACCAGAAGGATCTCGGCCTTCGGGGCGATGAAGTTGAATTCCTGCTCCTTTTCTTCCTGGCGGATGAAGCGGCGGTATTTCTCCTCAAAATTGCCGATGGGTTCGTTGGAAACGATGCGCTGGGAGATCAGGACCGTAAAGACCGAACCGATGCCGTATTCGCTTCGCACGCTGATCTCGCCGTCCATCAGGTCCACGAGCTGCTTGGTCAGGCTCAGACCCAGGCCGGTGCCTTCAATGTTGCGGTTCTTGGTCTCATCCAGACGGGTGAAGTTGTCAAAAAGCTTTCCCAGATCCTCTTCCCGGATCCCGATCCCGGTATCCTTTACCTCGATGCGCAGGGTGATGTTTTCCTTGGTCCGTTTTTCCTCGCACATGCGCATCAGAACCTTGCCCTCGCGGGTATACTTGATCGCGTTGGAGATGATGTTGTTCATGATCTGCCGGATGTGGACCTCGTCGCCGTAAAGGGTAGAAGGCAGGCTTTCCTCGATGTCCGTTTCAAAACGCAGATCCTTGTCGCCGATGCGGGCCAGGTTCATGTTGTAGCAGTCGTTTAAGACCGAGAAGAGATTGTATTCCACGCATAGCAGCTCCATGCGGCCCGATTCGATCTTGGAGATGTCCAGGATGTCGTTGATCAGGGACAGGAGGGTCTGGCTGGCGCTCTGGATGTTCTTGGCATATTCGCGGATCTGCTCCGTGTTCCCTTCATCCAGATCGCGGAGGAGCATGGTGTCCATGCCGATGATGCCGTTGATCGGGGTGCGGATCTCGTGGGACATGTTGGCGAGGAACTGGCTTTTGGCCTCGTTGGCGATGTGGAGCTGTTCCTCCTTCTCCAGGGTGCGCTGCTGCTGCATTTCATAAACATGCGTCTGATACTTGAAGATGATGCCGATGATGCAGGAGACGATCACGATGGATTGCAGGATGTCGGACATCATGTAGCCTTCGGGCATCTCCAAAAACCAGTCCGGATGCAGGGTGCCGAAGATGATGCAGCCGAGCATCGCGACCAGATTGATCCCGTACATGATGAAGCAGGGCGCACCTTTCATGGTCAGCCAGGTAAAGATCAGGCCCATGACGAACCAGATGGGCATGCCGCTGTACATTCCGCCGCTTGTAAAGTACATCAGCGGGAAGATCACGATATTGGACATGCCGACGACCAGGCCGCCGGCGAGATTGACCTTGTTTTTGAATACCGAGAGGTAAAGGGACAGGAGGACTACCACCAGGATGCCGGCAACGGTCAGCGTGCTGCTCAGGCTGCCCATGAGCAGCGTGGCGATCATGGAAATGCCGCCGCCGATCAGGGCAACGCTCAGGATCAGGTTCAGGAGACGCTGCCGGATGGCGAGTTCCTCGCGGAACAGAAGGTTTTTCAGTTTATTGATCATGATTCCCTCCTTGCGGGAACGGATCCGCATCTAATTATGTTAATTTTACCATAACGGGAGCGGGATTACAATCTTGCCGTTTAGTCCCGAGCCACGCACTCCGCTGCGTGGCTACGGGCCGGTATTTTGCCTGACGGGCTTGCCGCCCATCGGCGAAGCCGATTTGCATGGCGGCAAGCAGTTATGTTCAGCGGCCGAATGGACGCTGAATGTAATACTTGTCAGCATAGCGTAAAAATGCTAAAATATACCATATCTTGCATGCCCGGCACTACATATATGGACTTGCATCGGCTGAAGAAGGTTGCTATGGAACACAGGGAATTTCTTGATTCGATCGTCGAAAACTTCATAGGCGGCATCTGTGCGTTCGAGGTGAACGCGGGCACGAAGCGGATCAAGCCGGTATATCTGAATTCCGGACTGTATCGCATGATGGGCGGCTCGCGCACGGCGGTCGACCAGCTTTTCGCCGACATCTATCTTTCGATCATTCCCGATGATGTCAAACTCTTTGAACAGGGGATCCGGGACATACTCGCCGATGACGGGGCCATCGAGTTTGAATTCCGCATCGTCAATGTGGACGGCGGTCTGATGTGGCTGCGTCTTCACGGAAATCTCTATTCCCGGGAAGGGGAACGGAATATCATAAGTGCCGTGATCCTGGACTGCACCGAGGAAAAGACCATCGAAGAGGAGCTGAAACGCCAGTCCGACTACATGCATCTTCTGATGGATACTAATATCACCTTCGATTTCAACTGCCGCACCGATGTGTGCGTTTACCGATTTGCGCGGACCGACACGCTCCATCACGATGCCGTGGTACAGGGCTATCTTGAGCAGATCCCCTCCAGCGGCCTTCATCCGGAGGACGTGCAGACCTACAGCAGGATGCTGACCAGCGCCATGTATCATGCCCACAGGGACAGCATCGAGTTCCGTTCGAAGGGCTTTTTCGACGAGGCGGAAGAGTACCGCTGGTACCGGGCCAATGTGGTGAGCATCATGGGAAAAGAAGGCTATGTTTCCCATGTCATAGGCCACATCGTCGACATTCACGACCAGAAGCTGAAAGAGATCGAGCTGCAGCTGCGTGCCGATCATGACGGGCTTACCGGCCTGATGAACAAGCGCGCGACCGAAGAACTGATCCAGACGATGATCCGCCAGTACGGGAATGACGAAAACCTGGGAGCCCTCATCATCCTGGATACGGACAACTTCAAGGGTGTGAACGATACCTACGGACACCGGATGGGCGACCACGTGCTGGCCACGATCGGCGAGATCATCCGCAACAATTTCAAGGGAATGGATGTGACCGGGCGCATCGGCGGAGACGAATTCATGGTCTTTGCCAACAACATCGGCAGCTGCGAAAACGCCTGCCTGCTGGCAAACAGGGTGGAGCAGAAGGTTATGCACGCTTTTGACGGCACGGATCTGGAGGGGCATGTTTCGATGAGTATCGGTGTGGCGGTATGCCCGAGCCACGGGACGGATTTCGGGACCCTCTATAAACACGCCGATGAGGCGCTCTATTACATCAAGGAGCACGGAAAGGCGGCGGTGCATCTGTACGGAACGTGAGAAGCCGGCCGCTGAACATGACTGCAAGGATGAGACGGGATGTTTCCCGTCTTTTTTATTTCTTCCCGAATATGGTAAAAAAGCACATAGTAATCGTAATATAGTATATGTTTCTTGGTACTTTTCTCTGATAGGATAGGATCTGTAGTAACTATGTAGTAAATGTATCATCAAGGAGGTAGGACCATGAAACAGAAAAGGAACAGAGTATGGTCTATGCTGCTCACATTCGCTCTCCTGGTGTCTTCCTTTGCGGGCAACACCGCAGTGCTGCCTGTTCAGGCAGGGGAAGAGGATGAGGGTGTCGTGAGCGGGGAAGAGTATGCCGGAAGCGAAGCCGGGGTGAGCGAAAGCCCCGAAGAGGCTCCGGAAGCGGCGCCTGCGGAGGTGCCCTCGGAAGAGGACGAAACCGCGGAAGCACCGAACTATGCGCCGGACGATGCACCGGCCGGCAGCTGCGGCGAGAGCCTGAGCTATGCGCTGGAGGACGGCGTGCTCACCATCACGGGCAGCGGTGACATGTACGATTACGACAACCCCACCGCTTCGGGAACGCCGAAGAAGGTGCCCTGGCTGGACGAGATCGCCACGATCAAAGAAGTGAGATTTCCGGATGGCATCACGAGCATCGGAGCTTATTCTTTCTATAAGGCCACTTCTCTCAGCCAGAATCTGGTGATCCCGGATGGCGTGACGAAGATCGGAACGTATGCTTTCGAGGAAAGCGCGATCACGGGAGATCTGACCATACCCGCGAGTGTGACGAGCCTCGGAGAAAACGCTTTTAATGACTGCCAGAAGCTGACCGGCGAGCTGATCATCCGCGGCGGCGGGATCACGGTCATTCCGAAATACTGCTTCTATCGCTGCTATTTCACCAAGGTGACCCTGCCGTCCTCGCTGCAGGAGATCCGGCAATATGCCTTTGCCTATCTGTCGCCGGAAACGCAGACCGAGCGGGTCGAGGTGGTGATCCCGCCTCTGGTGAACCGCATCGACGATTATGCGTTCTATTATTCGAAAGCCAGGTTTTATTTCAAGGGCAATGTTCCCAACTACAGCTTTTACGATCCGTATGAATGGCTGTGGCAGGTCAATCATCCCCTCGGCTACAATAACGGTGACGGAAAGCTCTTCTACATCGAAGGGACGTCCGGCTGGTACGAAGTGCAGGACGGCAAGCTGGGCGGCTACACCTTTGCAGCCCTGCCTGCCGATGACACTCATTTTTCGAACGCCAATGACGGTGAGACCCTGCCCGCAGTCAGTGACAGCGGAAGCTGCGGATCGGACCTGAGCTGGGAGATCAGCGGTACCATGGCAGGGCTGACCCTGACCATCAGCGGTACCGGAAAGATGAATGACTTCAAGGAAAAACAGGCACCCTGGCAGAAGTACATGCCGGCCATCACCACGCTGGTGCTGCCGGAAGGCCTTACCTCGATCGGTGACTATGCGTTTCAGAAGAGCTATGCCCTGAAGGGCGAGCTGAAGCTTCCTTCCACGCTCACCACGATCGGCACCCATGCCTTTGAACAGAGCGGTTTCTATGCGGCGAAGCTTTCAATCCCCGCTTCCGTGAAGACCATCGGGGACTATGCGTTCTACCGCTGCCTCGGCATCCGTTCCCTGGAGTTCGCGGAAGGGCTGGAGACGATCGGGGTCCATGCGTTTGAGTATTGCGCGGGCTTGAACGGCATTTACGCGATCCCGGGCAGCCTTCGCAAGCTGGATGATTCTGCGTTTGCCTATTGCAAGAACCTGACGGGCAAGCTGGTATTCCGCTCCGGTCTGGAAGAGATCGGTGCCTATGCGTTCCTGGAAGCGGCGATCAATGAGCTGACGCTGTCCTCCACGCTGCTGGTGATCAAAAACAGTGCATTCCTGCGCTGTGACGGCCTGGAAAAGGTCGTGATCCCCGCGTTGGTATACAATGTCGGTGCCAGTGCTTTCGGACAGACGACCGGGCGCACGGACGGAACGAACGGAAAGCTTGCGGATGTTTATTTCAAGGGGAATGCGCCTTTTGAGAAAGACGGTTCCGGCGCGGACGACTGGAAGAATTATTTCGGCGATACCGAGAAGGTAAAGATCCATTACATCAAGGGCCGCAGCGGCTGGACCAATCCCTGGAGCTCTTACACGACCGTGCGTTCCAATGACGGTTCGGAAGCGGGCTTCTCGGACGAGAACGACACAGAGACGCTTGCCGAGATCACTGACGGCGGCAAGTGCGGCAGTAAGCTGAACTGGGCGGTTTCCGGAACGCCCGACGACCTGACCCTGACCATCACGGGCAGCGGCACGATGAATGCCTTCACCAAGGCGGATGCGGTGCCCTGGTACGAGTACCGCCACAAGATCCGTCATCTGGTCCTGCCGGCAGAGCTGGGCAGCATCAGCGACTATGCATTTTATCAGTTCACGGCGGTGAACGGCGATCTTGCGATCCCCGAAGGCGTGACGAGCATCGGCCAGTGGGCCTTTTCGGGCTGCGGCTTCGGGAATGAAACGCTGGTCATCCCGTCCAACGTTACCACGATCAATGCTTCGGCTTTCCGTAACTGCAGCCGTTTCTCCTATCTGGAGATCGAAAACGGCGTGAAGACGATCGGAGATTTTGCCTTCAACAGCTGCAGCGGCTTTACGGGTGACCTGGAGATCCCCGAATCCGTGACCTCGATCGGCAAATATGCCTTCGCGGGATGCAAGGGCTTTTCCGGCATCCTGACGATGAATGCGGGCGTGACGAGCATCAGCGAGGGTGTGTTCCAGCGCTGCTATTTCACCGAGGCGATCCTGCCCCAGACGCTGACCGAGATCGAGAAGCAGGCCTTCGGCTATTGCGATACGCTCACAAAGATCACGATCCCGCCTCTGGTGGATTATGTGGGCATTGCCTTCGGTTATGACAGTTATGACAAAGCGAATCCCCGTTCGGTCTACTTTGAGGGGAACGCACCCACGAACAGCAAGGATCCGGATTATGCGCCTTCTACCCTGAAGCAGGCATTCGGACATAACAGCAAGGTTACCCTGTATTACATTGAGGGCAAGGAAGGCTGGACGAGCCCGACCTGGCATGAGTATCCCACCGCGACCTGGGAAGGTCCCGCTACCGTGAATGTCACGGGCGTGGAGCTGACTCCTTCGGAAGTGACTCTGAAAGTGGGAGCCACGAAACAGCTTAACGCAAAGGTCCTGCCTTCGAATGCGACGACAAAGACCGTGAGCTATAACAGCAGCAACGACGAAGTGGCAACGGTGAGCGAAAAAGGTCTGGTCACGGCAGTGAAGGCCGGAAGCGCAACGATCACCGTGACGACGACCGACGGCAACAAGACCGCGACCTGTGCGGTGACGGTGAGCGAAGAGGCGGCAACGGTATCGGTGAACGGCGTGACAGTCTCGCCCAAAACGGTAAGCATGAATGTCGGCGAGGTCAAAAACCTTGTCGTGTCGGTATCGCCTTCGGATGCAACGGATCCGGGCGTGAGCTTTGCAAGTGACAAGCCGGCAGTCGCAAAGGTCGACGAAAACGGCAGGATCACGGGCGTGGCTTCCGGCAACGCGGTGATCACCGTGACCACAAACGACGGCGGCTTTACGGATACCTGTGAAGTGACGGTGACGGAGAAAAAGACCGAGCCTGTCAAGAGTGCATGGAAGGTCGATTTCTACTGGGATAACGAGAAAGACGAGACGGTGCTTCTGGTCAGCCAGAGCGTGAAAGACGGTGATACCGTGGACTTCCCGGATGTTCCCGAAAAGGCGGGCTTCATGCTTGCCGGCTGGTGCGTGGACGATGAGGAAGGCCGCAACTGGGACGAGACCATGCCGGTATTCAGGGATCTGGACCTGCATGCACGCTTTGTAAGTGACAGCGGCAGCTCCAGACATTCGGGAATGGATCCGGATCTGGTACTGGAGGGAGAAGAGGATCTCTTCATGGTGAAGGGACAGAAGTACAACTTCCCTGTTGAAAAGAAGTGGAGCAGTGACGCACCGGATGTCGTTTCGATCACGAACGATTACAAGTCCGCGGCCAAGAAGGCCGGACATGCCGTGATCACAGGAACGGACGGGACGGAGGAAGGAAAGGCCACCTATGATGTTTATGTCACGGATCCCAAGCTGGTCATTACAGCACCGGAGGCACAGAAGGGAGCCAAGGTCCTGAAGCTGGTGGAAGGCAACAAGGGTGTCCTGGATCTGGACGGCATGATGATCGACCGTGTGAAAGACGAAGGCGGTACCGAGAAGGAAGACGCTTCGTACGAATACGACATCACCTGGGTGACTTCCAACAAAGAAGTGGCGCTGGTGGATGACGGCGAAGTCCATGCGGTGGCAAAGGGCAACGCCAGGATCACGGCTTATATCTGCGGCAAGACCTACAGCTTCAACGTGAAGGTGACCGACATCTACGGATACGGGGCCGGCGACTATGAAGGAGCGCTCGAGCTCACTCCGCTTCAGACGGCAAAGGTCAAGTACAAGGGCGGCGATTTCAAGCTGAGCGCAAAGAGCGAATGGTCCTCCCCGGATGAGAGCCTGCAGCCGGTCTGGAACGCGAATAAGAGCAAGATCCTGTATTACCAGAACGATGTGGTGCGTGTGACGCCGGCCGGCAAGATCACGGCCATCGGCGCAGGCAGCGTGGATCTGGTGGTGAAGGAAGGCTCGAAACAGAAAGAGTTCACCGTGACGGTTCCCGACTCGGTCAGCAAGACCGTCTACATCAACAAGGGCAAGACCAAGAACATCAAGTTCTACGGCATGAAGTTCGGCGGAAGCACGGGCGCGACAGGCAGCATCGTGGTGGATACCGAGAAGTATGACGCAAAGATGATCGAGTTCGCAAAGAAGCAGTCCACGATCAGGGCCAATTCGACCGGCAAGGCAAAGGTACTCTATCGCTATGATCCTTACGGGACCGGCGGCTTTGATTATGTGGTGAACGTCTTTGTCGAGGATCCGAAGCTGAAGACGGACAGCAAGCTCAAGCTCAAGTCCGGGACCAAGTACACGCTGGAACTGAAGGAAGGCGAGACTTACGCGCTGCAGCTTGACGGTGTGTACCAGACGCCCGCGTACGCCAGCAACAAGAAGGATGTGGCGTTTGTGGATGAGATGGGCGTGATCGAAGCCCGCAGTGCCGGAAAGAAGGGCACCGGGAAGGCAACGATCTCGGCCAAGATCAACGGGACCAAGATCTCCGTGGAGGTCACGGTCAAAAAGTAAGCTTCGCGCATTTCGCGAAAACAAATGCAAAAGGGGTGGCTGTGCCGCCCCTTTTTTGTGCCCTTTGGAAGAGACTGGACAGAATTCAGCAAAACAATGCATATATTATGATGAGCGGAAACGGGGACTTGCAATTCTTTCTTCTTTTCCCATAATGGAATAGGAGAATACAAGGAGAGTGCGATGTATAAGGTCTTTCTGGTGGATGACGATTCCTTCATATTGGAAGAGCTGGTGGAAATGGTGCAGTGGGCCGAGAACGGCTTTGAGGTCTCGGGAAGCTGCACGGACCCGCAGGAGGCTCTTCGCCGCATCCCGGAGCTTAGGCCCGAGGTGGTCTTCTGCGACCTGAAGATGCCTGTCATGGACGGGAATGAGCTGATCCGGCGCCTGCGTGAAGCAGGGGTGGACTGCGAGTTTGTCATGCTCTCGGCTTATGACAGCTTTGAGAACGTGAGGACCTTTTTCCAGCAGACCGGCTTTGATTATATCTTAAAGCCGGTAAACAATGAGGACATCCAGATCGTTCTGGAGCGGCTCATGGCAAAGCTGGCCGAAAAATATCCCCTGGAGGACCGGGAGGGCTTGACCGAGAACCCGGAATTTAATAAACTGGTCACGTACCTGAACGAAAACTTTGAGGAGAAGATCACGCTCGGTGGCCTGGCCCAGCAGTTCGGCTTCAGTAAGAATTATATCTGCGCTCTGTTTCAGAAATACTATAACAAATCGCTGAATCTTTATCTGACGGATCTGCGCATGGCCCATGCCAGGGAACTTCTGATGGACAAGACGATCCTGATCAAGGAAGTTGCCTATCACTGCGGTTACATGGACTATTACCACTTTTTCAAGGTCTTTAAGGAGCATTACGGGATCTCTCCGAGGGAAATGCGAGAGCAGAATACTTGAAAAAACATCGTCTGTCGATCCTGATATTGCTGATCTTCATCTGCAGCGGCTGTGTCTCTTCGGAGCGGCCGTCTGTTTTGCATGTGGCCATGCCCTATTCCGACAAGGTGCAGGATGTGGAGAGCAATTACTACATCAACTGGCTTTCGGAAAAAACCGGGCTCACCCTGGACATCACACTGATCCGCCAGAGCCGCAGCACGGAGTATCTGGAAGCGCTTTTCGAATCGGATGCCGACATCGATGTGGTGCTCTTTGGGGGGCCGCTCACCGTGCGGGAAGAGGAGCTGGAGAAATACAAGGACCGGATCTACAGCGAGAACGGAACCCTCTGCTATTACAACAACGGCAGCGGGCGCTTAAGCGGCGCCGGACAGATCCTCTGGATCAACAGCGACTGGCTGAAGAAGCTGGGGCTTTCGATCCCGAAGACCGATGCACAGCTGCGTGAGGTGCTCAGAGCCTTCCGCGACAGGGATCCCAACGGAAACGGTCTGGCGGACGAGATCCCGCTGGCGGCATCCTGGGAGAGCTATGCTTCCTCGCCGGTGGAGTTTCTTCTCAATTCCTATGTATACAACGATCCTTATCATTCCCGTTTCGGGATCGGTGAGGAGGCCGGAGCGCCTGTGGCCGGGACGGACGCCTTCCGGGAAGGGCTGGTGTTTGCGCACGGGCTTTACGAAGAAGGCCTGCTCGCAGATGCTGGCATGGCAAGCGTCAGGCAGCTTTCCGAACTTGTGAACAGTCCCGCCGATCTGGTCGGTGCTTTCACCACGGCATCCGTTTCGGACGTCATCTATCCGGGAAATCCCGAGATCCTCTCAAAATATACCTATGTGGCGCCGCTTGCGGGTCCGGAGGGCGTGCAGAATGCCCTTTATGCGGAAAACAGACCGGAAGTGGGAGCCATCATCACGGAGCGGAGCACGCGGAAGGAAGAGGCGAAGCTTCTGCTCGATACAATGCTTGGTGAGGAGGCGTCCCTGATCGCACGCTTCGGCGAACAGGGGGTGGACTGGGACTATTCCGCGGGGACGGATGTGAGCGTATACGAGGGGCCCTCCACCATCGTCACCAGGAATTATCTCTGGAACACGCTGCAGAACAAGCATCTGAACGGGATCGGACCCATGAACGTGCCGGTACGCTATCTGGAGGGCGTTACCTGGAACGGGGTGAATTCCGATACCGAATACATAGACGGACATGCGCAGATGGGATACCGGCCCTATCTGCCGGAAGTGATGCGTTTTCATGCGCCGGACGCGGAGCTGTCGGAATACACGGACAGCCGGATCCGCGAATTCGTCTGCGGACAGAGGAACATCGGGAGTGATGAAGAATGGGAAGAGTATCGAAAAGGCTTGGAGTGCTTTTATTGAGCGGCCTGCTCTGTGCGGCCTGCGGCGGGAAGGAGCAGGAGACGGACAGCTGGCTTGAAAACGCCGCGCTCGATGCGCAGGAGAGCCCGCAGGAGCTTTATGAGAAAGCCCTGAAGGAAGATATCCTGGTGGTTTATACCGTGAGCACCCGACTGGTGCAGACCAAGGAGAGCTTTGAGGCCGCGTACCCGGGGCTGTCCGTGGAGCTGCGTGATGTGCGCAGCCCCAGCCTGATCGAGGCGGTGGAAGAGAAGCACGAAAAGGGGCTTACGGATTGCGATGTGGTGCTTTGCAACGACAACAGCGGAGAGTTCAAGCAGCGCCTGACGGACAGGGGGCTGGTGTATCCCTACCGGCCGGCGGACATCGAGGCCCACCGGAAGCCGGAGCTTGGGGGAGACACAAGCAGCTTCCTGATCGAGGCGGAAATGCTCTTTTACAATTCGGCGGATCACGAGAGCTGTCCCATAGAGAATCTCTGGGAGCTGACGGAGGAACGCTTCCGTGAGCGCATCTACATGCCGAATCCGCTGAATTCCTTTTCGACTTATGCATTCTGCGGCGCGAGCATGCAGCACGACGAAGAGCTGGCGGAAGCCTACCGACGCTATGCCGGGAAGGAGGCGCAGCCCGGGGAGGGCGAAACGGTATCCGAGTATTTCTGGAAAGAAGTGGCGGACAACATCGTTTTCACGAACAGCTCGGATGAGGTGGTGGAGGCGCTGGCCAACGGTTCGGCGGATTTCGGGATCTGCGTTTCTTCCAAGTTGCGCCTGCGCGAGCTGGGATATTCGATCGAGCCGGTCTGGAAGCTGGATCCCTTTGTGGGCTGCCTGACCACTTATTCGGTAATGATCGCCCGGGACAGCCGCAACGTGAATACGGCGAAGCTGTTCATCCGTTATCTCTATGGCGAGGCCGACGGAAAGGGAGAAGGTTTTGTGCCTTTTTGCACGGAGGGGACATGGTCGGTCAGGGACGATGTGGAGGACGGGGCTTCCGTTCCCCTGACACAGATCGATCTGATCGACGTGGATCAGGATGCCCTGATCGGACAGCGTACACACATGGAAGGATTCTGGGCAGGGATCATCCGGGAAAGCGGCAGGGGAGAATGAAAAGAAAGGTGTCCGGAACAAACCGATTTGTGCGCAGCACCATTGCCCTGAGCCTGGCGGTCGTGACCCTCTGGGTGATCTTTTATGTCCTGATGATCCGGATGGTGCGGGGGAACATGCGCCTGCAGGCCGAGACCGGCGCCGGGGCCATCACCTCTGCAGTGGAGGAGGAACTCTGCAGCATGGAGGATACGGCCTTCAATCTGGCCCGTCTGGAGAGGGTGACCGACATGGTGCAGGCATCGCGGGCAAAAGATCTGCTGGATGCGGGGGGACGTTTTCTGGATGAAAATCCGATACTGCCGGGGAATATCCGAAACGACGACAGTGTCGTGGTCTTTCGGGCGGACGGCCTGTTTTACAGGCTGAAGGGGAACATGCCCAATACGACGCTGAAGCGGGTATTCTATCTGTGCGAGAACGGCGGGAACCGCACGCTGACGGTGGCGTCCAACGGCCTGACCTACATCGGGGCCTGGGAGGAGATCTGGACGGATGGGAAAAAGACCGGCTATGTGGCGATCCTGACCGGTCTGGGAAGGATCAGGGGCATCCTGGAGGCTTATAACGACCTGGACTATCTGGGCGTCGTGCTGCTCTCGGGCGAAGAGATCCTCTTTTCCAACAAGGAGATCCGCTATGAGGAGCTTCCGGCGATCGCGGCGGAGTCCGTTTTCTCCAAGGAGAAGGAGATCGGGCTTTCGGGCTTCCGCCTGTTCGTCTATTGCGAACGCAGTTTCTCGGGACAGGTGAGCACTTATTTCCGCAGGGTGCTGCCCATCATGATCCTGATCCTGGTGGTGATGATCCTGATGCAGCGCCAGCTTTACCGCTCCGAAGTGGGGCGCAGGGAAGCGGAGCTGGAGCGGGAGCGGAGCCTTCTCTCCCTGCTGAAGAAGCAGATCAGCGCCCATTTTACGGTGAATACGCTGAACGTGGTCCGCGCCATGATCAAGAAAGGGGAGAAGGAACCGGCAGCGCACATCTGCGACGAGCTGTCCACCCTGCTGCGTTATGCCAACGGCGGAGAAGCCTATATCTCCCTGTTGGAGGAGTTTTACGTGCTCAGGCAGTACGTGGGTATCATGCAGGCGCGCTATCCCGGCAAGATCGATGCCGAGATCGAGGAAGAGGATTTCTTTGATGAGGTCTATATCCCGCGCATGCTGCTGCAGCCGGTGGTGGAGAACGCGATCCAGCACGGACTGGGCGGCGGAGGAGGAAAGATCCGGGTGAGCGCCGTCCGCGTCGGCGAGGACATCGATGTGAGTGTGGAAGACAACGGGAGCGGCATGAGCGAAGAGAAGCTGGCGGAACTGGAACGGGAGATCAACAGCCCTGCCGGCGATGAAAAAGGAGAGCTGCAGCATGTGGCCCTTCGGAACATCCAGCGGCGGATCCGCATGGTATGCGGCGAGGGCTACGGCATCAGCGTGCGATCAAAGGAAGGCGAAGGAACGGAGATGCGTCTGCACCTCCCGGGGAAAGGAAAGGAGAGCGGTGATGAAGAAGCTGTTTAACGACGGATGGGAGTTTTCGAAGCAGAAGAGCGGGACGGGGATCGAAAGCCTGCAGTCCATGGACTTTACGCCCGTTAACATCCCGCATGACTGGCTGATCGGGCAGACGAAGGATCTGTATGAGGATTCCGAGGGGATCTACCGCAAGCGCTTTTCCCTGAAGAAAGAGGCGGGGCGCAGATACGAGATCTATTTCGAAGGCGCCTACATGGACAGCACGCTTTATGTGAACGGAAAGGAAGCCGGCAGCTGGAAGTACGGCTATTCTTCCTTTTTCTTTGATATCACATCGCTTTTGATCGACGGGCGGAATGAGCTTGTCCTGAAGCTGAGCTTCCGCTCGCCCAACAGCCGCTGGTACAGCGGGGCCGGGATCTTCCGGGATGTGTTCTTCACGGAATTCGCGGAGACGCATGTCGTCACGGACAGTCTGTGTGTTTCGACAAAGCAGCTTTCCGATGAAACGGACGGCGAATGGGAACTTACGGTCAGTGCCGAGATCGCGAAGGGGGCCGCGGACTGCCGGTGGAACAAGGGCTTTCCGGAAAGCAGCGCGCCTGATGAGGACGGGGAGCTTCTGCTCTCGGTGCCGGAGGCCGGGATCGAAAGTCGCGTGAGCCTTCGCGACGCGGTGAAGGAGCGGCTTTCGGACGGTGTGCTGCGGGTGGAACTGACGGAGCGTGTCCGCGCGCCGAGGCTTTGGGCGCCTGAAACACCGGAGCTTTATGCCTGCAGCCTGGCACTGTGCGGGCCGGGGCAGAAGCCGGAGGAAGACGCTGCGGGCTGCCGCTTCGGCTTCCGCAGCTTCCGTTACGACACTGAGAAGGGGCTGTTCGTGAACGGCGTTCACACAAAGATCCGGGGTGTGTGCGAGCACCACGACCTGGGCGCGATCGGTGCGGCTTTCAACCGGGAGGCCATGCGGCGCAAATATCTCATCCTCCGGGAAATGGGCGTGAATGCCATCCGCACCGCCCACAACATGCCTGCAACGGGGCTGCTCGATCTGGCGGACGAGCTGGGCTTTCTGGTCATGGACGAAGCCTTTGACATGTGGGAGAGCAGCAAGACCGAGTTTGATTACGGGCGCTTCTTCAAGGAATGGCAGGAACGCGATGTGCGCAGCTGGATACGCAGGGACAGAAACCACCCTTCGATCGTGCTCTGGAGCATCGGCAACGAGATCTACGATACCCACAAGGATGAACACGGGCAGGAGATCACCCGCATGCTGCAGGAGGAAGCTCTCGCGAACGATCCCCGGGGGAATGCGGCCGTCACGATGGGCTCCAATTACATGCCCTGGGAAAATACGCAGAAATGCGCGGATATCCTGAAATACATCGGCTATAACTACGCGGAGCGCTTCTATGATGAACACCACGCGGCCCATCCCGACTGGTACATCTTCGGCAGTGAGACGGGCTCCACGGTCCAGAGCCGCGGGATCTATCATTTCCCTTATTCGCGGGCGCTGCTGGCAGATGACGATCTGGAATGTTCGTCGCTCGGAAACAGCACCACCAGCTGGGGGGCGCCGAATCCCGAGCACTGCGTGATCCAGGAGCGGGATCATGATTTTTCGATGGGGCAGTTCTTATGGTCGGGCTTTGATTACATCGGGGAGCCCACGCCCTATCAGACCAGGAATTCCTATTTCGGCCAGATCGACACCGCGGGCTTTCCGAAGGACAGCTTCTATGTTTACAAGGCGGCCTGGACGAAGGAGCCCTTTGTGCATCTCTTCCCGTACTGGGATTTCAATCCGGGACAGCTCATCGATGTGCGGGCGCTCAGCAACGCACCGGAGCTGGAGCTTTTTGTGAACGGAAAGAGCCTGGGGCGGCAGCAGATCGACCATGCGCACGGGACGGTGTTGAGCGGGAACTGGCAGGTGGAGTACGAGCCCGGCGAGATCACTGCGGTGGCTTATGATGCGGAAGGGAATGAAGTCGCAAGGCAGAGCCGGCATTCCTTCGGGGAAGCGGTGAAGCTCTGTGCGGAATGGTTTTTTCCCGAACGTGAGCTGACGGCCGGCAACGGGGACATGGCATTCATCTCGGTTTGGGCCGAGGATGCGGAGGGGCATCCGGTTGAGAATGCGACCAATGCGGTACGGGTGGAAGTGGAAGGCGCCGGCTGGCTGGCCGGCCTGGATAACGGCGATTCGGCCGACGCGGATGAATACAAGGGGCATGTAAAACGCCTCTTTTCCGGGAAAATGCTGGTGTGCGTGGCAGTGGAAGCCGGGTGCGGGGAGATCCGCGTGAAGCTCGAAAGCGCCGGGCTTGAAGGCGTGAGTCTCAGCCGCACGGTGAGCAGGAAGGAAGAGATCCCCGGCATCTCACTGCTTCCCGAGCGTTTGTCGGATGAGGGCGATGAAAGCAGGCGGGTACGGAAGATCGAGCTTACCTGTGAAGGCAGCCGGATGTTCGGGCCGGAGCGGAAGGAGGCCGTGGTGACGGCACGCATCCTTCCTGCGGATGCAGAGTCGGGAGCGGCAGCGGAGGAGCTGATCTGGAAGGCGGTCAACGACGACGGGATCGAGAGCAATGTTGCAAAGATCACGGCCCGGGACGGCTATCGTGTCACGATCGCCGCGCTCGGGGACGGTGATTTCCGCCTGCGCTGCATGACAAAATGCGGCTGCGAATGCGTGCGTGTGATCTCGGAGCTGGATTTTCACGCCGAGGGCCTGGGAACGGCAACCCTGGATCCCTATCATTTTGTGGCCGGCGGGCTTTGGAGCTACGGTGAGGGCGACATCGGCGTGGGGAACGATCACGGCGTTTCAACCGAGCGCGGCGCGCGGAGCGTGGTCGGCTTCGAGAACATCGACTTCGGCTCTTACGGTTCCGACGAGATCAGCCTGTCGGTCTTCAACCTTTCGGACGATCCCTTCGATTTTGAGCTCTGGGAGGGGATACCCGGAAAGGAAGGAAGCGAGCTGCTGTTGAACGGCCATTATCACAAAAAGATGATCTGGAACGTATACCAGCCGGAGACCTACCGCCTGAAACGCCGCATGAAGGGGCTGTGCGGCCTCTATCTGGTGGCGCATGACAAGGTGCACATCGGGGGCTTTTCCTTCACGGAGTTCCGGAAGGCATATGAGAGACTGAAGGCCGGAGAATGCGATGCGGTCTACGGCGACAGCTTCGCGAAGAAGGAGGACCGTCTCGAGCGGATCGGCAACAACGTGACCGTGGAGTTCACGGACATGGATTTCGGTGAAGAAGGCGCGAAGCAGCTTGTCATCGAAGGACAAACGGACAAGCCGGTCAATACGATCCATGTGATCTTTGATGACGGCAGCGGCGAGATCCGCGACATCCTGGAATTTGCGAAGGACGGCGGCAGGGAGCAGCGCTTTGCGGTGGGGCCGTACCGCGGAAAGGGAACGATACGCTTTGTATTCCTTCCCGGATCGAGCTTTGACTTTTATTCGCTGCGTTTTGAAAAATAACTGTCTCTTTTCGGGACAGTCGTGTATAATGCTATAGGAATTACTTATCACGAGGAGGATTTTATCATGAGCGAAAGAGGAATCGGAACCAAATGCGTGCAGGCAGGCTATACGCCGGGGAACGGGGAGCCCAGGCAGATCCCGATCATCCAGTCCACGACCTTCAAATACGATACCAGCGAGGACATGGGAAAGCTCTTCGACCTGGAGGCCAGCGGCTATTTCTATACCAGGCTGCAGAACCCGACCAATGACTATGTGGCGGCCAAGATCGCGGCCCTGGAGGGCGGAGCTGCGGGCATGCTCTTGAGCTCCGGCCAGGCGGCCAACTTCTTTGCTCTTTTCAATATCTGTGAGTGCGGCAGCCATATCGTGGCGTCGTCCTCCATCTACGGCGGCACCTTCAACCTGATCTCCGTTACCATGAAGAAGATGGGGATCGATGTGACTTTCGTGTCGCCCACGGCCAGCCGCGAAGAGCTGGATGCGGCTTTCCGGGACAATACCCGCGCGGTGTTCGGCGAGACCATCGCCAATCCCGCCCTCACGGTGCTGGATATCGAAAAGTTCGCGCAGGCGGCCCATGATCACGGCGTGCCCCTGATCGTCGACAATACCTTCCCCACGCCCGTGCATTGCCGTCCCATCGAATGGGGCGCGGATATCGTGACGCATTCCACCACCAAGTACATGGACGGACACGGAACCGCGGTGGGCGGTGCCATCGTGGATTCCGGCAAGTTTGACTGGATGGCCCACAAGGATAAGTTCCCGGGGCTTACCGAGCCGGACGAGAGCTATCACGGCATCACCTATGCCGAGAAATTCGGGCAGGAGGGTGCCTTTATCACCAAGGCTACCGCACAGCTGATGCGCGACCTGGGCAGCATCCAGTCGCCGCAGCACGCGTTTTACCTCAATCTGGGTCTGGAATCCCTGCATGTGCGCATGAAGCGGCACGCGGAGAATGGACAGGCCGTGGCGGAATTCTTGAGCGGCTGCGAGCAGGTGAGCGCGGTGCATTATTCCGGCCTGCCGAGCGATCCTTACCACGAGCTTGCAAAGAAGTATCTGCCGAACGGCGGCTGCGGCGTGGTGAGCTTTGAGCTGAAGGGCGGACGCAGCGCGGCCGAGAGCTTCATGAAGAAGCTGCGCCTGGCAGCCATCGAGACCCATGTGGCCGATGCCAGAACCTGCTGCCTGAACCCTGCCACTTCCACGCACCGTCAGATGAACGATGAGCAGCTGGCGGCGGCGGGCATTCCGGCCGGACTGATCCGCATGTCCTGCGGCCTGGAGGATGCGGCGGACCTGATCGCGGACATCAAACAGGCTCTGGGATGAATCTGATCCCCGACAATAAAGAACAAACGGCGGCGGCTTGCAAAAGCCGCCGTTTGTTTGCCCTGTCAAGGCAGAAGCCTGTATCCTGCCATATGTTTTTCTTAATATCATATATATCTGTTTTTTGTATTTTCCGCTATAATAATAGCAACGTTTTTTCGAGGAGGTGCTTTATGGGAAAAAGAGCAAACAGATTTCTGGCCATGCTGATGTCGGCGGTGCTGGTCGTCGGAAATATCCCGGCATATGCGGCAGACGGGGATGAGACCGTCAGGCTGCAGACAGAGGCAGCTGAGGAAGCGGATTTCGCAGGGGATGAGGAGGAAACTGATCCGTGCTATGCGGAGGAAGCAGCTGCGGACTGGTACACGAAATACGATTATGAAAAGGATGAGGAGGCCGGAAAGATCTGGCTTACCGCATCCAAGGGGGAGCTGTCGGGTGATATCACGGTACCGGCCAAGGCCACTATCGACGGAAAGGAATATGCGGTAGGCGTAAAGCCTTCGGGCACCAGCATCTGGAGTGCGGATGGGGACAAGATCACCGGGATCAGCTTTGAAAAGGGTGTGGAAGCATTTAACTACCTGGATAGTCTCTTTTACGGGCTTTCCAAGCTGAAGAAGGCCGATCTGAGCGGCCTGGATACCTCGAATGTCACGTCCATGCGCTTTCTCTTTCAGGGCTGCTACGAGCTGGAAGAGGTGAACCTTGAGGGCGTGAAGACCGGAAAAGTGCAGGAGATGGACTTCATGTTCTTTATGTGCTGGAAGCTGAAAAGCCTGGATCTGAGCGGCTTTGATACTTCCTCTCTTATAAAGCTGAATGCCGTCTTTTCCGGCTGCAAGAGCCTGGAAAGCCTGGATGTGAGCAGTTTCGACACCTCGAACGTTACCTGGATGGACAGCCTGTTTTCCGGCTGCTCGTCTCTGAAAAGTCTTGATATCAGCAATTTCTCAAGCGGAAAATGTGAAAGCATGTACTCCCTTTTCTATGGCTGTGAGTCCCTGGAAACACTGAATCTCGGGGAATTGGACACGGCAAACGTGAAAAACATGGGAGACATGTTCAAGGGCTGTTCCAAGCTGACGGGCATTGATCTGCACAGCTTCCGCACGACCCGCCTGGAAGACATGCGATCCATGTTCCAGGGCTGCACGGCCTTGAAACAGGCGGATCTGCGCAGCTTTGACCTGACAAAGCTGAATGAGGCTCATACCGAGTATCTGGATCCCGCGCTTTATTTCCTGACCAACAGCGGCGTGGAGGAACTGTACCTGCCGAAAAAGGCCATGTCTTCCCACGATTTCAGCGAATACAGCGCATTGAAGAAAGTGGGTTATGTGGGAACGCAGGAAGAATGGAATGCCCTGAACAATACGCTTGCGAGCGGGGTGACCCTTACTTGCAATGTACCCGCGCCGCAGCCCGATGTGGACCCTGCGGAGTGGTATAAGGATTACTATTTTACGCTGGATGGGGAAGAGATCCTGATCCACGCGTCAAACGGAAAGATCACGGACGGAAATGTCATCATCCCGGCCACGGCACTTGTGGAGGGAAAGGAATACCGGACCGTTCTGGATTCTGCGAATAACTACGATGATCCGGCCAAGGTTTTTGATAACGAGAGCCTCTGGAAGATGGACAAGGGGACTGTTACCGGAATCACGATCCAAAAGGGTGTGAAAGCAACTCACAATCTGAACGGATTGTTTGCCGGCCTGGAGAATCTGTCTTCCGTGGACATGAGCGGCCTGGATACCTCGGCTGTCACGAGCATGACTTTTCTTTTCCGGGGATGTTATAAGATCAATGAGATCAAGCTGGGTAATCCGGATACCTCTGCCGTGACCGAGATGCGTGGCATGTTTGCCGGCTGCATCGAGCTTCAGCGCCTGGATGTGAGCGGTCTGGATACACAGAATGTCACGAACATGATCGGCATGTTTGACTTTCTCTCGGCCGTAAAGACACTGGATCTGCGGAACTTTGACACATCCTCCGTTACCGACATGACGTCCATGTTTGATAATTGCAAGTCTCTGGAAAGCGTGGATCTGAGCAGTTTCAATACTTCCAAAGTGGAAGTCATGATCTCGATGTTTTCGGATTGCGAGAGCCTGAAAGAACTGGATCTGAGCAGCTTTGACACATCTTCCGTCCGGGGCTTCCAGTGGATGTTTGAAAATTGCAGATCCCTGCAGAGCCTTGATCTGAGAAGTTTTTCCACCAAGAGTGCACAGGATATCCACCAGATGTTCTCCGGCAGTTCGGCCCTGGAAAGCATTCTGTTCGGGGAGGGCTTTACCACGGAGCACGTAACGGACATGTACGGCGTCTTTGAAAACTGCAGAAGCTTAAAGAATGTGGATGTAAGTCGTTTCCATACGGAAAATGTAACGAGCATGCTCAGCTTGTTTGCTTTCTGTGAAAACCTGAGCAGCGTGGATGTCAGCAATTTCCATACCACAAAAGTCACGAATTTCATCGGGATGTTCAAGAAATGCCTCTGCCTGCGCTCGCTGGATCTGCGCAGTGTGGATTTTACGGATGAAAAAACGCTGAGCGAACTTACGGCCGACAGCGGCGTCACGCACCTGTATCTGGGACAATATGCCATGAGCGGCTACGACTTTACCTCCGGGTATACGGACGGGAAGTTTGCGATCAGCAACATTTACTTTACGGGGACGGAAGAAGAATGGGCTGCGAAGAACAACAGCTATCCGGACAGCGTGACGGTCAGCTGCAATTTCAGCGGGGATCCGGTAGAACTGGAGAAGGTAGTGGAATCCGTGAGCCTGAACCATTCGAGTGTGACCATCGAGCAGAATGGCAGCGTGCAGATTAGCGCAACGGTATATCCCGAGGATGCGACGGATAAGCGGGTCTTCTGGGAAGTCGTGGGCGGATCGGCAGATATCAGCGTGGATCAGACCGGAAAGGTGACGGCAACGAATGTCCGCGGCACGTTCCGCATCAAAGCAACTGCCATGGACCGCGGGCTTGTGAGCGCCGTATGCGAAGTGACCGTGAAAGATAAGGGGAGCGACGATCCCACGCCTGCACCGGCTATCCCCATCCCCGGCAGCGGCGAGGCCAGGGATTCCCAGCCGTTGATCGAAGAGGGCGAAACGCTTTATCTCGTGAAGGGACAGAGCTTTACGCTGGCAAAGGGCTGGAGCAGCAAGGACAAGATCCTCAGCGTGAGCAAAACGGGTGTGGTCAAGGCAAAGAATACCGGAACGGCCACTCTGGTCTACGGAGAAAACGAAAAGACGATCCATGTGAGCATCACCGCTCCCACGATCACTTCCAAGATCCCTTCGCTGCCCGTGGGTACGAGTCAGGAAATCGCCCTGAACTGCGACAGTAACCTTCCGGTGCTCTGGTACAGCGCCGCGCCGAACATCGCGACAGTGGATCAGGGGGGACATGTGACGGGGCTTTCGAAGGGTACGGCCAAAGTCACCGCGATGATCAACGGCAAGGCCTATACCTGCTCGGTGAAGGTTACGGAAGAGAAATCCCTTCCGGAACGGGATCTGTATCTGAACGTGAAGAGCAGCAAGAACGTAAAGATCAAGGGGCTGAAGAAGACGGTTTGGACCATCTCCGGAAACGAAGCGGAAGGCAAGGAGATCCTGAAGGTAAGCGGCAGCAAGTTCAAGGGACTGAAGGCCGGTGACGTGAAGCTGGTCTGCGAGGGCTATGTGCTGAATGTCCATGTGGAGGATCCGGCCCTGGAGGGAAGCGCGAAGCCCTGCAAGATGACGCTCAACATGAAGGCAGGGGAGGTCTCGGAGAAGCCGGTGACGCTCCTCGGCGTGGAACAGGACGTGATCTACAAGAGCAACAAGCCTTCCGTGGCCTATATCGACGACAGCGGCCTGATCCGGGCCCGCAGCAAGGGCACGGCCAAGATCACGGCCAAGATAAACGGAAAGACGGTCACGATCACTGTGAAGGTAAAGTAAAGAAAGATCTGTCAGACGGCGGCTTGCGAAAGCCGCCGTTTAGTTTGACAATCCCTGGGCATTGAAATAGAATGGCTTCAATGAATGAGGATCGGAGTGAGGATATCATGAAGAAAAACAGGATCGGGCGGCTTGTCCCGGTATTGGCCCTTTCGGTATTATTGACGGCCTGCAACGAAAACAACGAGCCGAGGGGGACCTACGAGCCCGAGATCACGGAGGTGCCGGCAGCTCCCACGGCGGAACCCACGGAAGCGCCGACGCCGACGGAAATCCCGAAACCGACCGCAACACCCACGCCCGTGCAGGATCAAAAGATATCGGTCGCTGAGATCGATCACTATGTGATGAGCCCGGTGAGAGAGGCATATTTCCCGGAGGATGAAGCCTCCCGGCAGGCATACTGCGATCTGATCGACGGCATCATGGCCCACAAAAGCGTGGTCAGGCTTACGGATGACTGGGACCACAATCTGATCATCTGGGGTGCTGTTTCGGAAAGCCCGTATTACTTTATTGTGGACAAGGATCGTCTTTCCGACGATCACAAAAGTCTGGAACTGACCTACCGTTATGATGCGGAAGAGTCGGCGGAGATGCTTCACTTTATCGATGAGTCCTATGTGGAGATCCTGAATGAATGCATCACCGAGAACATGAGCGATCTGGAAAAGGTGCTGTCTATCTACCACTATTTCGGGGAGCGGATCAGCTATGACTACGAATGGTACGAAAATGCGCAGGCGACGGAAGCGGATGAACGTTTCAAGGTACCGGACATCGCGGTTTATGATGCGCTGAAGTCGAACGAAGGGGTATGTCATTCCTATACCTATCTGTGCCAGTTTGCATTTCAGCAGCTGGGGATCGAGTGCCTTCGGGTAACGGCGGACATGGCGGAGGGGGATGAAAGCCACATGTGGCCCATCGTAAAGATCGACGGCATGTTCTATAACATCGACCCCACCTGGGACAGCCATGACGGGAATGATACGGTGGGATTGCAGTATTTCGGGATGACCTATGAGGAAGCGACCGCAGACCGCGGGATCCTGGGTTACGATATTTCCATCGACATGGCATACGGGGATGTGATCTGCGAGGATGAGCGTTTCGCCTCCCTGCATGATGTGTACGATTATCACATGAATTATGACGGGACCATCACGGTCGTTCGCACGGATGGAAGCGAGGAGATCGTGAACGTGCGGGAATGGGAGGAGTGATCGTTTTCAGGGCGGATCTGATTTTTGCATTGTTTATCGTAATTTTAGCCATATCTTTTTCCATGCTTCAGCCTGTATAATAAAATCAACGTTTTTTGTGCTTTGCGCGGGTGGTATCACCCGCGACGAAAACAGGAGGTGCATTTATGGGAAAAAGAGCGAACAGGTTACTTGCGTTGCTGATGAGCGCAGTGCTGTGCGTCAGCAATATCCCGGTCCATGCGGCGGACGCCGATGACGGGAGAGTGACGCTGACTGCCACGGAAGAGAGCGGCAGTGAGGCGGACGGAGGGGAGAGCGGCCTGCCTTCGGCAGATGCGGTCGATTCCGGCGATTTCGGCGAAGGAAACACACTGCACTGGGCCCTTTCGGACGGCGTGCTGACCATCAGCGGGACAGGGCGCATGGAGAATTTTGAAGCTGATTCCCGGCCTTGGGAGAGCGTGCTGGATTCCATCACGGAAGTGAAGGTGGAGGACGGCGTGACCCGTGTCGGGAAATTTGCCTTCATGAACGCCAAGGCCCTGAAAAAGCTTACGCTGGCGGACAGCGTGAAGCAGGTGGGCGGCGCGGCTTTCGGAGGCTGCAGCGCGCTGGAAGAGGTGGATCTGGGCAAAGGTCTGGTGAGCCTCGGCTACAACTGCTTTACCTATACCACTGCCCTGAAGAGCATCGTTATCCCGGGCGGCGTGAAGATGGTCCCGCACTATGCCTTTAACGGCGGCGGGCTGGAAGAGATCACCCTGGCGGAGGGCGTGGAAGCCATCGGATACCAGGCGTTTCCCAATACACTCAAAAAGCTCTGCATCCCGACGACACTGAAGAGCATCGCCAATTCCGCCTGCTCGGGAAAGAACGGCGTTGATCTGTATCTGTATTACGGCGGCACGGCGGAGGAGTTTGAAAATGTGGTCATCGCGGATCTGAATGACCGCATCACGACGATCAATCTGGTCACGGAATGTGACAAGGTCGTGACGGACCGGAGTGCCGTGCCTGCGGCGGCAAAGGTCGCCGAGGGCAGCTGCGGGGAGCTTGGCTGGACCCTGGATGACGAGGGACTGCTCACGTTCAGCGGCAGCGGGGACATGCCGGATTATCTGGCGGATACGCTTCCCGGATATGAGCCCACTCCCTGGAATGCCTATAAAGACAGCATCGTTACCGTCCGCCTGGAAGAGGGCGTGGGCTGCGTCGGCGATTACGCCTTTGACGTCGCCGATGCCATCCAGAAGGTCATCCTGGCCGACAGCGTGAAACGCATCGGCCGCTCTGCGTTTGACCAGTGCCTGAATCTGTACGCCGTGGAACTCGGAAGCGGCCTTCGCTCCATCGATCCCTATGCTTTCCTCAATTGCGACGGCATGGCATCGATCACCATTCCCGGAAGGATCAAGACGATCTCGGAAAGCGCGTTCAGCTATTGCCGTCTGGGCAGGCTGGTCCTGGAAGAAGGCGTGCAGACCATCGAGGGCTGGGCTTTCCAGTATGCGAATCTGACGCATGTCGAGCTGCCCCTGAGCCTCAAGAGCATCGGGGATGCGGCTTTCCGCGGTAATCCGAATCTGAAGGCATGGTATGCGGGGACACGGGAAAGCTTCGAAAAGATCACGATCGGAAGCGGAAATGAAAATCTGACCGGAGCCGAGATCGTCTACGGCGAAGCAGCCGCCCCGGCGCAGAAGATCTCGGATGTGCGATACGATAAAGCAAAGGGAAATGTGTTTTATCATGCGACGGGAGCAGGGACGTATTACGGCATCGTTTTCTTCGAAGACAAGCATTTCGGCCTGTGGACCGAGCCCAAAGAGTCGGAAGAGACAGAGGAACGCAGTCTGCAGCTTTACATGGATCTGCTTGAGCACGGGAGCGGAGAATACCGCTATTATCTGATCTGGGAAAACGGAACGGAACTGAAGAAACTCAGAGAAGCCGCAGAGGATGCAGATGATCCTTCTTCCCTGTTCAACGAGGAGATCCTGAAAGACTGGATCAGCTCAAAAAGCGAAGCCGAAGCGCAGTGCGTGTCGGGAAAGGTCAACTACACGCTTCCTTCCCAAAGACTTTCTGTGCCGACGGATCTGAAGTTCGTGCAGAATGATGACGGCGTGTTCCTGAGCTTTTCCGAAGTGGAGAATGCCGACGATGGTTATTACTGGCTTCGCAGCCGTGCCCTGGATGACAAGGGCTGTGAGATCGACAAGGGGCAGCAGTCCGCGATCAGCAATCACATCGATGTGCAGTGGCTTCTGGACCTTCACGGGAACAGACAGGCGTTTGCCGTGAGTGCTTATCCGCTGGATTGCGAGGCTTATCGAAACAGCGAATGGTCGGAATGGATCATCTACGATAACGGTACCGTGAAGAAAGCGGTTCCGGTCACAAAGGTCACGATGGAAAAGACGAGCCTCTCCGTTGAACCCGGAAAGGTTGTCACGATACAGGCATCGGTCGCTCCGGAAACTTCCACCTGCAAGACGGTGGAGTGGTCGAGCAGCGACCCGTCTGTCTGCAAGGTGGAATCCTTCGGGGATACCGGTTCTAAGGCGCACCTGAAAGGGCTGAAAGCCGGGAGCGTCACGATCACGGCAAAGGCCATTGACGGAAGCGGTGTAAGCGCAACGATGAAGGTGACCGTGACGACAGGCGGCGACGAACCCGGCCCCGGTCCCGGCCCGGTCGATCCCGATCCCATCTCGGGCGGCGGCGGAGCGACAGACTCGCAGCCGGCCATCACGGACGCGGCAGAGCAGAGCCTGGTGCTGGTAAAGGGACAGAAGTTCACGCTCGCGCAGAAGGACTGGACCAGCTCCGACAAGACCGTGCTTGCGGTCAGCAAGGGAAATGTGACAGCCAAGAAGGCCGGATCGGCAACCCTCAAGAGCGAAAAGCAGACGATCACGGTCACGGTGGTGGAATTTGCCATCGACAAGAAGGACAAGACGATCAGCCTCTTCGCCGGAAACAACGGAATGGTTACGAAGCTGACGGATCTTCTGGCCGATTACAATGAAGGCAAGGATGCATCTGCGCAGCTGTCTGCGACTTATCAGAGCCTGGCGCCGGATGTGGCGACCGTGGGCGAAGACGGAAGCCTGACGGCCGTGTCCAAGGGCAGCGCGGTGATCAATGCCTATGTGAACGGCGTGGTCTTCAAGTTCACGGTGAAGGTGGCGGATGCGGATACCACCAAGCCTCCCTTCGGAGAAGGGGAAGCATCGATCTGGGCGGAGCCCATGCAGAGCTACCAGATCAAGGCGGCCGGCTTCAATGCCAAGAAGGCAAAATACAGCTCGGACAATGAGAATGCTGTATCGGAGAACGCCCTGAAGAAGGGAATCGCCTACGAGGACAATGTTGTGCGCATCACGACTTCCGGAAAGCTCACGGCCATCGGTGTGGGCGAGACGCGCATCACGACGACCGGCGGCGGAAAGGACTTTGTCTTCAACGTGACGGTGGAAGAGCCGCGCGCCAAGACCCTGCACCTGAACGTGAAGGGAAGCAAGACGCTGAAGATGTACGGTACCAAGGGCAATCTGAACTGGAAAGCGTATGATCCGGAGGATCCCTCCAAAGAGATCAAGGACGTGGTCGGCATCAAGGGCAACACGATCAAGGGAAGCAAGACCGGCCATGTGCTGCTGCAGGCGGAGTGCGAAGGTTTCACTTATTTCGTGGATGCCTATGTCGAGGATCCTTCGCTCGAGATCAAAGGGGAGCTCAAGGGGAAGCCGACCTCCGCGAAGTGGGAGGCCAAGCCGGGAGAAAGCCTGACGATCATCCAGCCCGGCGTATCGCAGGAGGTGCTGTTTACGAGCAACAAGTGCAGCGTGGCCTATGTGGATGAAGATGGCGTGATCCATGCCCGCAGCGCCGGGAAAGCCAAGATCACGGCCAAGGTGAACGGAAAGACCGTCACGATCACCGTGACGGTCAATTGAGAAGCCGGGGTTTCTTCACCGGGCTTCGCCCGGGAAAGCCGGTGCTTCAGGGATCTGCTTCCGGGCAGATCCTTTTTATTTTTTCATCATCTCGTTAACGAGTTTCTGGACGGCGGATGCATCGTATCCCGCTGCGGTGAGCTTGTTGATGCGGTCCTGTCCGACGCCCCAGTTGCCGCGGATCACTTCTTTGGCAATCTCTTCGTTGGATTTGCGCTCCGGAGCGGAATTGTTGTGTGCGGCTGCTACCGCGGCTGCCTTGAGGCTGCCGCCCTTAGTACCGTTGTCGTTCGCGTTCTTGGCGATCGTGTCCTTAAATGAAGGCATTTTTGTTTCCTCCTTTCGTGCCTGAGTTTACATGATCATATATATTAGCATAATTCCGGTAACGAAACAAGACAGGGCGGGACTTGACGGCAAGCTTGTGCAGCCTGCCCGTTTTTGTTATGATAGGGTAAATGCGGAAAGGAGGAGCGGAGCATGAAGGCAAAAAAGCGCTGCATGCGTGCCGTGGCCGGGATGATCGGTGTGGTGCTGCTGACGGGCTGCGTGGGCAGTGAAAAGCCCGAGAGCCGCGGACGATATCAAGAGACGGGGGAAGGCGAAGGCGGGATCAAGGTGCAGGCGGATCTTCCCGAAAACGAGATCCTGATGATCAGCTACAGTACCAACGGTGCCTGGTATGTGGAGGACCAGGGATATTTCGTGGATACCGACGGAGATGTGTACGGCTTTGACTCGAGCAGGGAAAGCTATAACTACCATGACGGAGAGTATATGGATCTTCACAGCAGGCTGCTCCTGATACGGGAATACACCGAGCCCAGCGGACATGTGGATCCGGAGATTGTGATGCAGATGTACTCCCTGGGAGAGCAGATCGATCCCGATAAGGGTTTTGAGGGGGAAAACGTTGCCTGTGATGCCGGACAGACCACCCTGTATTATTATGATGCGGATACGTCCGAGAGCGTACAGTGCTGTTCCTACGGTGACATGGAAGAGCACCCGCTTGACAAGTCGGCGCAGAAGCTGGAGAAGCTGTTTTACGATGAAATGCGTTCGGCAAAGATCGAGCGCGTGAAGTTTTATGACGGGTATATGATACCCATGCTGAACCTCCATTGCGGTTACATGGACGGAATGGAAGGCGGCTATTATCTTCAGGACCAAAAGGAATTGCGGGAGTTTGCCGCGCAGACCGGCCTGAAGCTGGATGATATCTTTTCCGACATGACAGATTATGAGAAAGAGGAGTATTCCTATTTCGTGCAGATCGTAAACGTCTCCAGCGGCGGTTATGATCTGAAGAGCTGCGGCATCATGTGCGACCGCGGCGTGTTCCGTTTTGTCCCGTCTCCCGACAGCAGATCCCCGGAGGAAGGGGCAACGGTAACCCAGGCGATGGACGGATTCTGCTATGTAGCGGGCTATCCCGAGCATCCGGATGCGGCTGCGGTTGAGGCGGCCTGCGGCTGGATCGGCCTGGAGGAAGCCGCGTCCCGCTTCGGCTGGACAGTGACGTCGGGCCCGGGAAAGACCGGCGTCGTAAATCCCGAGCTTGATCTGTACGATGACGGGGGCGTTCCGGTAAGGGCGGAAGAGTTCTCCACTGCTCCGGCGATCATCTATCCGGCGGAGGGCTTTGCGCTGGATACCGAGAACTCCACGACCGAGTGCGCGATCTATTATCTGGAAGAGTGGCCGGAATATGAATATAAGGTTTACGCGGACATGCCGGGAGCAGATTCGGATTACTTCTATTACGGCGTGGAGCCGAATGACCAGTATTCGTTCAATTATTACGGAAAGATGGGCTTTTCCGTGAACGGGCATGAGGTCTGTTGGGCGGAACGTTTTGATCCTCTTTTGGATGAGGAAGGGGACATGTATTACATTTACTTCATGTACGGGCCGGATGCGAGTCCTTATGCGCTCACCATCGCGCTTCCGGACGTGGTGATGATGGGAATCTCGGACGGGACGTTTTCCTTTGAGCAGTTTGCGAAAGAGGTCTTCGGCCTGGAGTGAGAGCGCAGCTTGCGGTAAGAGCGGCTTTTTGATATGATTTGGAAAAATGCGGAATCGGAGGTAAAGAAGCATGAAAAAGACATTGATCGTGGTAGACATGCAGAACGATTTTATCGACGGGGCACTGGGAACGGCGGAAGCCGTGGGCATACTGCCCGCTGTCCGGGCCAAGATCGCGGAATATGCGGCGCGCGGGGACGAGATCATCTATACCCGTGATACCCATCAGAGCGATTATCTCTCGACAAACGAGGGGAAGCACCTCCCGGTCGTGCACTGCATCGAAGGCAGCGAAGGCTGGGAGATCGCGGAGGGCCTGTACCGGGAGGGCTGCTGCATCGTGAACAAGCCTTCCTTCGGCTATACGGGCTGGGCGGATTTTGAACTGGAAGAGGTGGAACTGATCGGTCTGTGCACGGATATCTGCGTGATCTCCAACGCATTGCTGATCAAGGCCATTTATCCGGAGATCCCTGTCAGTGTGGATCCGAAATGCTGTGCGGGAGTGACGCCCGAGAGCCATGAGGCGGCCCTGACGACCATGAAGATGTGCCAGGTGGATATCAGGGAGTAAGAAGTTTTATGAAAAGAACATGGAAAAGGCCGGCAGTTTTCTGCCGGCCTTTGTTTTTCGGGAATGGAATCGGATCAGGCAGCAGCTTTTGGCTTCGTCTCCGGGGTGGTCATGACGGTGTGCGTGAACCAGACGAAGATGAAAAACTCGATGAAGGCATCTTCGCGGTACAGGCCGTTGTCGTGAACCAGGAACGGAGCATAGGACATGAAGCTCAGGAAAGCCGAGGCGGCTGCAAACTTGATGTAGCGCCTGTCCAGAAAGGCCAGAAGGACCAGGAGCAGATCCAGGAAATAGGCGTAACGTTCGTGCATGGCGGGCAGGAAGAAGATGCACACCCAGACGAACCAGGCTGCGGCAGAGAAATAGCCTGAAGGAGTGTCGATCTCCTTTTTCCGGGCCAGGATCACGTAAAAGCCGAGACCGCAGATCGAGAGCGCGAAGAGGATGGCAAAACTTCCGAATTCCGGATAGTCGTTTCCGAATACCTGCCAGAAGCTTCTGGAACAGAGCCACATGCTCTGGTAAGTCGAGGTCTGTTCCATGTAAAGCCGGAACGGAGCGAGCAGCTCACGGCCGAAGAGGTAAGCGACTCCGCCGCTGAGCCAGAACGAGGCGAGCGAGACGAGAAACATTGCCAGGCTGAAACGCTTTTTGACAAAATAGACTGCCAGATAGAACGGAAGGACAAAAACGGTCTGAAGCTTCAGGGCGAAAGCGAGACCGAGCAGGATGAAGGAGGGCAGGTCTTTTTCGCGCCATAAAAGCCAAAGAGCCAGAAGCAGGCAGAAGGCATACATGGAATCGCACTGCCCCCAGTAGGCGGAATTGAGTACCGCTGTGGGGAGAAAAAGGAAAACGGCATATACACTGTTAAAAAGGGTGCCGAAACGGGGCTTTTCCAGAAGGCCGGCGGCCAGAAGGGCAGCGGTCAGGGCCGTGAGATAATCAAAGCCGCAGGACAAAGCCTTGTACATGGTCATCGGATTCAGGGGGATGTAGGTCATCAGGGCGATGACGGTCTGGTAAAGGACATTGTAATCGCCGATCTGTTCCTTAAGGCCTTTCAGTCCGCCTGCAGCCTGCATGTCTTCAAACCAGGGGATCAGGAATACATCCATGTCGGAGGAAAGGAAATGGCGGCCTTTTAATCGGATGAGAAAGCCCAGAACGGAAAACGCCGCGAAACAGAGAATGGAAAGATGCTTTTCGATCAACTCCGTAAGTTTCCGTTCCGCTTTGAACATGATGCGTCTGCTCCTCTAATCTGAAAAATGGCTGAGATCTGATTGCTGTTTGAGTTCCGGGCAACAACTTCCGCTTCGTGGCGGCCGGCCGGCGGCTGAACAGTAACCTGACCTGCTTATCTTACACGATATCGGATGAGCTTGCAAGAAATAAGGAAAGAAAAAAAGTGCTGCTGAAGAGCCGTGCCGGCAGGAATGATAGTTAATAATTTAATCACGATAAAATAAAATAGAAAGATGATGAAAATAAAGCGATTGACCGGGATGGATTACGCACTCGATATATTTAATCGTGATATAATGTGCTAAAAAACGGGAGAGATGGGATGGAGGGATGGGAATGAGAGAAGGCCGGAAGAAGTTATCCACAGACTATGGTCATATCTTTTTGCGTGAACATATGGCAAAACGCCCAAGAATCTGTCCTGCAATTTTCATATATATATGGCAAAAGGCCTAATGATTTCTTGAATCCGGCCGATATAACTGATATAATTATGAAAACGCGCCCGGGACGGATCCCGGGACAGTAGCATGAGCAGGGAAGGAAAGTGCGGAGTTGAAGCGTTCTTCATTCGATCTTATGCATATGGTGTATAAGTGGAGCAGGGCCGTGAGGCGCCTGTCTTTTCTGCTGCTTGTGGCAGTTGCACTGTATTCGCTTCCGATGTCTGCCCATGCGGCAGAGCTTTCCGACGGTTCCTGGGACGAGCCCGGAACTTCCCCGATCATGGAAGAGAGAGGAATGGACATCCGTGACATCGTTTCTCCCGAGAACAACGATATCATCTATTCCCGTGGTTTTGATCATCTGGATCACAATCCCTTTGACTTTATCATCGATCCCCAGCGCCTGATCGCGCAGTGGTTTGCTGCAACGGACGAAAGTGACATCGCCGGTAACGCTACCGTATTCTTCGGCCGGGCGGACGGTTCGCTCCACGAGAGCAGTGAGCGCGTCACGGTGATCAATAAAGGAAGCGTTTCCATGGAGGCGGTCGTGCAGGTTGAACTGGATCAGCTTGGCGGCATCATCATCAGTGAAGATTGCGACTTTGCATCGGAGGAAGCTCCGATGATCTGCATGACGGTTGTGGACAGCCTGGGAAACATCACTCCGCTGAACGCCGATGGCGTGGCGGAGCTTCATTATGTGATCCCGGCTGCTTCGGAGGAAGAAGAAAGCGTGTTCTGGTTCCGCCTGGCTGCTTCCGTCAATCCCGATGCGAAATGGGATCTGTTCGCGGAAACCCATCCGCGTCTGGTGGTGAAGTGGTCTGCGGATGGCGTTGGCAGCGCCTCCGATAACAGTGCCTCGGATAACAGTGCTTCCGAAAACAGCGCATCTGATAACAGTGCTTCGGATAACAGTGCTTCGGATAACAGTGCTTCCGATAACAGCGCATCTGATAATAGTGCCTCTGATAACAGCGCCTCCGATAACAGCGCGTCTGACAACAGTGCATCGGATAACAGCACCTCCGATAACAGCGCATCTGAAAATAGTGCATCCGATAACAGCGCCTCCGATAACAGCGCCTCCGATAACAGTGCATCTGATAACAGCGCATCTGACAACAGCGCCTCTGATAATAGCGCCTCGGATAACAGTGCGTCGGATAACAGTGCATCCGATAACAGTGTCTCTGATAACAGCGGGACTGAGGAAGAGGGAGAAGAGGGCGAAGCCGGAGAAGCCGGAGAAGGCGAAGAGGCTGAAGAAGGCGATGATGACGGGGATGATGCCATCTCGGACAATACGGTTTCCGAAAACGATCCTTCCGATGAGGAAGGCAATGATGATGATGATGATGATGATGATACTTCCGGTGACGATGCTTCCGACGAAGAAGACGAAGGATCCGGTACGGATAGCGGCTCGGAAGCATCTTCCGGCAACGGCACTTCCGGCGATGGTGGTGAAGCAGGTGAAAACGGCGGCACGGAGGAAGCTCCGTCTGAAGCTGCGGGCCAGGAAAACGGAGCAGGCGCGTCGGGTGATCCGGCTGCGTCCCAGGATGCTCCCCATTAAGCTGCATCAGAAAAGAGCGACCCGGCTTCCGGCGCTGCCGCTGCGGTTTTCTGCTTGTGCCGGTGAAACGGAAGTTTTTGCGGGAAACACATAGAAGTTAATTTCAGAATTAATAAATATGACTATCCGGCAGACCGGAATGGTTATATCTGCAACAGTTATCCACATTCCGACATAACGATTAAACTTTGATTATATATGCCGGAGCCAAGTGGTCGCAAAGGACATGCCTGCATGGCCTTTTGCAGCTATGAGACTCCGGTATCATTCTATTCCCTTATTCAAATGAGATATGACGGATGATGTCCCGGGCCAGCATCTGCGATGACCCGAGCAGGGCTCCCGCTTTGTCGCCGGCGCGGGCGTGCAGATTGACGGAAGAGCAGCAGATCCCGAAAAGGTCTTTTGCTTCCGGGCCGGCCTGCGCCAGAAGTCCGGCGGTGATGCCGGCCAGCACATCGCCGGAACCGCCCTTTGCCATGCCGGCATTCCCGGCCGTATTGAGATAAACAGGAAGAAGGGGGCCTTCCGGCCGGGGGCCGGTAACGATGGTACGGGCATCCTTCAGGATGCAGATCAGGCCATGGGATGCGGAAAAGTCTGCGGCGTATTCCACCCGCCGGTCTTTCAGTCCGGCCATTTTAACCGTCTCTCCCAGCAGGCGTTTCATCTCCGCCATGTGAGGGGTGATCACGCAGCGGAGATCCCCAAGCTTTTCGCGGATCCGCCGGAAGATGTCCTTGGGTCCGCGTGCGGAGATCAGGTTCAGGGCGTCCGCATCCATGACGATGCTCTGTCCGCTGCGGCAGTTTTCAATGAGTCCGTTCAGAAGCGAGCCGGCCGTCTCATCGGTGCCGAGCCCGGGGCCGATCAGGATCACATCCGCCCAGGCGATGGCTTTTTTGTAGTTTTCGGCAAAGAGGGGATCGTCCGCCTCACCGTCCCGGGAAAGGAACATGGCTTCCGGCAGCCTGCTCATCAGGAGGTCGCGGTTCTTTGCGGCACTGACCACTTTTACCAGGCCGGCCCCTGTCCGGAAACAGGCTTCAGCGCACAGATCCAGGGCACCGTAGATATCTTCGGAGCCTGCCACGATCAGCACTTTTCCGCCGTTTCCCTTGTTGGAATCGGGCTTTTTTTCGGGAAGATGTTCCCGGAGATCGTTTTCTCCGTATTCATGAAACAGGAAGGCATCGCCGGCGGGAGACAGGGCCGCGGAAAGCGCAGCCGCATCGTCCGGCGCAAAGAGCCCGATGTCTGCGCAGAGTATCCTGCCGGAGCATTCCCGTCCTTCGGCAAAGAGCATCCCGAATTTCACATATTGAAAGCTGACCGTCAGCGAGCATTTTACGGCTGCGCCGAGGATGTGCCCCGTATCGCTGCAGATCCCGCTGGGAATGTCGCAGCCGACGATGACGCAGCCCGCTTCTTCGGCAGAGCGGTTCATAGCTGCGATCAGGGAAAGGTGCAGCCCTTCGACCGGACGGTTCAGGCCGATGCCGAAGAGACCGTCGATCAGGATACGGTAGCCTCCGAAAAAGGAGACGAGCCCGTCGGTGTCGCTGCGGTCAAGCTCCTCACCCGCAAAGCGCACGCCGCTGTTCTTCGCGATCCGCTCCTGCGTTTCGAAAGAGGGGCTTTTCCGGGAAAGGCCGCCGGCTTCAAAGATATGGCACTCATAGCCCATGCCCTTCAGGATGCGCGCGCAGGCCAGGGCATCGCCGCCGTTGTTGCCGCTTTCGGCCACCGCAAGGATCCTGTCCCGGCGCCGGTCGAAGGAGGGCATGCTCTCGCAGAGCTCCCGGATGGCTTCCGCGAGCTTCAGGGCGGCCCGCTCCATCAGGACCAGGGAGGGGATGCCGATGACCTCCTGCGTGTATCGGTCGATCGTTTGTGCCTGTTTCCGGCTCAGATAGTAATGCATGCTTCGTATTCTACCACAGGGGAGAGCGGCTGTAAATCGTGCTCTGCCACCTGCCCGGAGGCTCTGATCCGCGGCGGGACGCTGTCAGGACCGAACGGCGGCGGTCCCTTCCTCTTCCTTGTTTTTGCGTTCTGCGCGTGCTATCATACGTTTATGAAGGCGATCAACATCTATTCCCTCACAAGGATAAACGATCCGTCCCGGCTTTCCAGTCTGGAACGGCAGCTTTCGGGCCGGAGCGGGCATCTCAGGATCAAAGCCTGGGAGACGGAAGGGCTCAGGGCTTTCTGCGCGCGGCTTTTGGAAGTATATGAGGATGCGGCGTCCCTTCGTTTCTATTATTCCTTCACGATGCCGAAACTCGGAAAGGAATTCGACCTGCTGCGCATCAATGAAGATCTTGCAGTCAATATCGAGCTCAAGAGCGGGAATGTCAGCGACGAGGCCATACAGAGGCAGCTGGTGCAGAACCGCTATTACATCTCAGCCCTGGGAAGGGGAATGGCGTTTTACACCTATATCAGCGGGACAGACCGCCTGGTGCGTCTCAGCAACAGCGGACGCCTGGTCGAGGCCGGCTGGGAGGAACTGGCGGAAGTGCTGGAGCGCCAGGGAGAATGCGGAAGAGGGGATATCGAGGAACTCTTCAAGGAGGACAGCTATCTGATCTCGCCCCTGACGGATCCGGCGCGTTTTCTGCGGCAGGACTATTTCCTGACATCCCAGCAGCGGGACATCAAAAAGCAGATCCTTCGCCACATGGATGCGCCTTTTCAGGGATTCACGGGTTTTCCCGGCACCGGAAAGACCATATTGCTCTACGACATCGCCATGCACGCCTCCCGGCGTGAACGCGTCTGCATCTTTCATCTGGGACCGCATACGCCCGAGCTCGAGGAACTGGACAGCAGGCTCAAGCGCATCGATTTCTATTATCTTTCGCCGGACGGAAGGCTGTCGGTGCCCGGAAACTATTCCGTCATCTTTGTGGATGAAGGACACCGCATCAGCGAGGGGATCCTGGAGCAGATACGCAGCTATTCGGAGCGATGGAAGGCCCCCGTCATCCTTTCCTATGACCGTGAGGATGCCATGCATGAGGATGAGGCCGGAGAAGACGGGGCGGGGCTGATCGAAGCGATCCCCGGTTTCATCCGTTACCGCCTTACCAACCGCATTCGTTTAAACAGCGAGCTTTCGGCCTTCATCCGCTGCCTGATGTGGCGTGGGGAGAGCAATCACCGCGCCTCCTACCCTTCGGTGACCCCGCTCTATGCATCGGATGAGGAGGAGTTGTCCAGGCAGCTTAAGAGCCTGCAGTCGGAGGGCTATGTCTGCATCCGGGATGAGTCGGCGTTGGCAAAGGGGGACGAAAAAGCGCGGGAAGGAGCGCAGATCGGGGTCTCGGAGGCCTCCTGCAAGGAATACGACAACGTGGTGATGATCCTGGACAGCTCTTTTGTTTATGACGCGCAGGGGTATCTGCGGCAGAAGGAGAGCACGGGCGGCGATCACCGCGTGCGCGATCTTTTCCACGGGCTGAGCCGCGCAAAGCACCGCATCGCGCTCATCGTTCTGGACAACCCGGAGGTATTTGACGAGCTGCTTTCGATCGTTCAGCTTCCCCTCCGGGCATAGAGCCGGTCAGCAGTTGCCGGTATTGACGTATTTCAGATGCCGGGAGGCCGTTTCGGCAAGGGAATAAACGAGCCCCACGTCTGTGGGGGGACGGTCCTGCATGCGGTATCGCGGGAAAAAACGCGAAACGTGCAGAGGGATGTCGCTCCCGCCCGGCAGGGATGCCACCCAGGAGGCCAGTTCCTCCATCTCGCTTTCGGAATCGTTCTCGCCGGGGATGATCAGGCAGCTCAGTTCCACATGGGAAAAGGAGGCGGCCTTTTCTATGAAGCGCATCACGCAGCGGCGGTCCCCGCCGATCAGCTTTTCGTAAAAGCGGTCACTGAAGGCTTTCAGATCGATGTTCATGGCGTCGATCAGGCCGTCAAGCGCGTCACAGACACTTTCTTCCGCCAGTCCGGCGGTCACCAGCACGGTCTTTAATCCGCGCGCGTGAATGCGTTCCGCGCAGTCCCTTACATATTCATAACCCACCAGCGGCTCGTTATAGGTAAAGGCGACGCCGATGTTCCCTTCCGGGACGAAGCGTTCCGCGAGCGAGGCCAGCTCTTCGGGGCTGACGTGGCGCGAGGAAGCGAGCAGCGCATCAAGCGCTTCCGGGTGGGAGATGCCGTGGTTCTGGCAGAAAGGGCAGGAGAGGTTGCAGCCGTAGCTTCCCACGGACAGGATCCGGCTCCCGGGATGGAAACGGGAAAGGGGTTTCTTCTCGATGGGATCCAGGGCAAGGGAAGTGACGATGCCGTAATTGGCGGGGACGATGCGGCCGCCCACGCAGCTTCTGGCAAGGCAGCGCCCCGAAGCGCCTTCCTTCAGATCGCAATGATGGATGCAGACCGGACATATCGCCATGACAGGCTCCTTTCGCATGAAACACTACTCTGCGGGATACCTGTTCATTTTACGCTTTTTGCGTCTTTCGCGCAATGCCGCGCACGTTTCCGAAGCTGTTTTGCATGCCTTCACAAAAAAAACCGGGGATGCCATAAAAAGCTCCCGCTCTTTCCGTATCTGAATCAACGGCACCGATTGCCGCAGGAAGATCAGGAGGGATAACATGAAAAAGAGAATGATCGCTACAATGCTTATGAGCGTACTCGCATTCAGCGCGTGCACATCCAATACACCCGGGGCGGAGGGAGAGCCGCCCGTAAGCAAAAAAAAGGTGTATTCCGAGGAGGAGATCGAGAAGAGGATCGCAAAAGCCGGAAAGAAATACGACGGCCTGTACAGTTACGAAAGAGACGGGCTCCAGACCCTGTTTTTCTCGAGCAACAGCGCAAAAAAAGGTGCGTTGGGCGGGGCTGTGATGTATGAGGCGACCGCGGAGGCGGAAGCTTCAATGGACTTATCTGCGGCACCCAATTCCGTTCCGGCACAGTATGATGTTTATGAGGATGTGGACTGGAATACGGAAGACTACAATTCGATCAGGGAATCGGGCTTTGTGTCCGTGGCCACGCAGCCGTTCTCGACCTTCGGGGCCGATGTGGATACGGCAACCTATTCCAACTTCCGCCGCAGCGTGTTCGAGAATGACGGCTTCGGCATCGGGGGCGATGCGATCCGCGTGGAAGAGATGATCAACTATTTCAATTATGACTATGCGAAGCCGGCCGATGGTGATAAGTTCGGCGTGACGACCGTGCTTGCGGAGTGCCCCTGGAATCCGGATACCCTGCTCCTTCGTGTGGGAGTAAAGGCCGAGGAGATCAAGCCCCAGGGCGGCAGCAACATCGTGTTCCTGATCGATACCTCGGGCTCCATGTTCGATAACAACAAGCTGCCCCTCGCGCAGGAAGCTTTCAAGAAGCTGCAGGAGAGCCTGACGGAAGATGACATCGTTTCGATCGTGACCTATGCGGGCACGTCCGAAGTGGCGCTGGAAGGGGAAAAGGGCGACTCCCGCGAGGCGATCAGAGACGCCATCGATTCCCTGGAGGCCGGCGGGTCGACCAACGGAGAAGGCGGCATCATCAAAGCCTATGAGATCGCGGAGAAGTACTTCATCAAGGGCGGCAATAACCGTGTGATCCTGGCGACGGACGGCGACCTGAACGTGGGTGTTTCTTCCGAAGCCGGCTTGATCGAGCTGGTGGAAGAAAAGAAGGAAAGCGGTGTCTTTCTCTCCTGCCTGGGCTTTGGCAGCGGAAACTATAAGGATGACAAGATGGAAGCACTGGCCGACCACGGCAACGGCAATTATTCCTTTATCGACTGCACTGCGGAGGCGGACCGTGTGCTGAAGGACGAGATCTGGTCCACGCTGTATACGGTGGCAAAGGACGTCAAGTTCCAGGTGGAGTTCAATCCCGCCGCGGTAAAGGGTTATCGCCTGATCGGTTACGAAAACCGTGCCATGGCAGCCGAGGACTTTGCGGATGATACGAAGGACGGCGGAGAAGTGGGAAGCGGACAGTGCGTGACGGTCCTCTACGAAGTGGTGACGACGGATTCGGCTTACGAGATCCCCGGTGTGGAATCCCGCTACGGAAACGATGAAGCGGCAGCAGGCGATGCGGATGAACTGCTGGTCGTGAACGTCCGCTACAAAGAGCCCGATGAGGATACGTCCAAACTGTTAAACTATCCCGTGACGAAGGACATGCAGATTGAGGAAATGGATGAGGATACGTCCTGGGCAGCAGGTGTGGCGCAGTTCGGCATGCTGCTGAGAGACTCCGAATATGCCGGCAATTCCGATTATCAGGCGATCTACGACCGGCTGAAGATGACGCCGAAGGTCATGGATGACGATTACCGCTCCGAATTCCTGTATCTGGTGAAGACGGTGGGAAACCTGTAAAGAGCAAAAAAACACAGGGGGGATAAGTAAAAAGCTCCGTTGAACGGCGGAGCTTTTTGTGTTATCATTAATCTCGCAGGACACCTAACATGAGGGGATCGTCATGAAGAAACATACGGAAGGAGCAGCGGAGAACAGGAATGACCGGTATCTGTTGTTTCAGGTCTTATTCTTTGGCGCTGCCATAATGATCAACTTTATCCTGCCCAGGCTTGCGGGGGCTCTGAAACTGCCCTTGTATCTGGACAATGTGGGAACTCTTCTGGCCGCAGTGCTGGGCGGCTACCTGCCCGGTGTCGTGGTGGGCTATCTCAACAACATCATCAACATGCAGGGAAATCCCGGGAATGCGTATTATGTGGTGCTTTCCACCATGATCGCAGCCTGCGGGACCTGGCTGGGACGAAAGGGCTGCTTTGAGCGCTTCTGGAAAGCGCTGCTTACGATACCCCTCTTTGCCTTTATCGGAGGCGTGCTGGGGTCCATCCTGACCTATCTCCTTTACGGGTACGGCATGGGCGAGGGGATCAGCGCACCCTTTGCCAGGGAGCTTCTGGAAAGCGGGAAACTGACCGTTTTCTGGGCGCAGATGACTTCGGATGTGGTGATCGACCTGATCGACAAGGGGATCACCGTGGTGCTGGTCTTTGTGATCCTGAAACTGATCCCGGAGCGGGTCAAGCCCTGCCTGTGGCTGACCGGCTGGCGCCAGGCCCCGCTTACGGACGATGCGCTGACGGATGCCAGAAGGAATGTCACCAGGTCCTTCTCCCTCCGGGGAAAGATCATTGCCATCATTTCCGTGATCATGGTCTGCGTGGCTGTTGTCACCACGGTGATCAGTTATCTTCTGTTCCGGAGCTTTGCCCTGAAGCAGTATACCTACAGCTGTAACAGCGCGGCCTCCCTGGTGGCGGATCTCATCGACCCGGAGAAGGTGGACGAATTCCTTGCGCTGGGCGAGGCGGACCCGGATTACGGCGACATCGAGAAGCGGCTGGAGAGCATCAGGCACGGGAATCCCGACATCGAATACATCTATGTGTACCGCTTTACGGAGGAAGGGGTACGGGTCATCTTTGACCTGGATACGGCAGAAGTGAAAGGGCAGGAAGCAGGAAGCCTCATCGCTCTGGAGGAGTATCTGGAACCCTACCGGGATGCGCTGCTCGCCGGCGAAGCTGTGGAGCCGCTCATGGATGATACCATGTACGGAAAGCTCCTTACGGTCTTCAAGCCGATCTATAGATCGGACGGTACGTGCGCCTGCTATGCCGCGGCGGACATCAAGGTGGAGGACATCCATATCTCCACCCTGAACTACATGACCAAGGTCTTTTCCCTCTTCATCGGCTTTTACATCTTTATCCTGACCCTTTGCATCTGGCTGGTGGATTATCATCTGATCTATCCCATCGCGGCTATGACGGTTTCGGCCAGAAAGTTTGCTTATGACAGTGAGGAAGCGCTGGAGGTGAGCGTTGACCGCCTGCAGCACCTGGACATCGCCACGGGGGACGAGATCGAGAACCTGTACGAGTCGCTCTCCAAGACCATCGCCGAAACGGTCGGCTATCTCGAGGATGCGAAGAACAAGGGAGAAGAGATCGCCCATATGCAGAACGGGCTGATCTACATCCTGGCGGACATGGTGGAGAGCCGGGATAAGAATACCGGGGATCATGTGCGAAAGACGGCGGCTTATGTCCGTCTGATCATGAATAAGATGAAGGAGAAGGGGATCTATGCGGATGTCCTGACGGATGAATACATAGAGGATGTGGTGAATTCGGCCCCCCTGCATGATGTGGGAAAGATCATGGTATCCGATGTGATCCTGAACAAGCCCGGGAGGCTTACGGATGAGGAGTTTGCCCAGATGAAGGGGCATACCACTGCCGGCAAGCGCGTCATCGCCAGCGCCATGTCCCTGGTCTCTGACAGCAGCTATCTGAGGGAGGCCAAGAATCTGGCAACCTATCACCACGAGCGTTGGGACGGCAAGGGCTATCCCAGCGGCAAGGCCGGGGAGGAGATCCCTCTTTCCGCCCGCATCATGGCGGTGGCGGATGTCTTTGATGCCCTGGTATCCAAACGCAGCTATAAGGAGCCCTTCAGCTTTGAAAAAGCCATGGATATCATCCGGGAAGGCGCCGGAACCCAGTTCGACCCGCAGATCGCCATGCTCTTTGTGGAAGCCGAGGATGAGGTGCGGGAAGTGACCCGTACTCACGAAGTCCTGCTCGGACCGGGCAACGAGATACGTGACAATGGCTGATATTAAGGTCTCTTCTTAATATCGGCAATATTCATGAAGAATAACCCCATGCTATAATCGATAATATGGCGGAAGTGCCTTCTGCTGCCCGGCAAAAGCGGGCGGCGGAAGCGTGTTTCCCTTCCGGCAGTGCTTTGAAAATGCCCGGGAGCCCGTGCGGGCTTTTGCGTGTTTTGCGCGGGGGCAGGAAAAGGAGGTTTGGAGATGAAGAACAGATGGACGAAACTGCTGTCCCTGCTGCTTACGGCATCGCTGCTGGCGCCTTATGTGCCTTCTTATGCGGCGGAGCCCGACGGAGGGGAGAGTGTGGTGCAGGAGGCTGCCCCCGGAGAAGAAGAGGCAGAAAGCGGAGAAAATGATGCGCCGGAGGATGCCGCTCCGGAAGATGAGGCCAAAACAAAGGAAGAGGGCAAGCGGGAAGCGACGGATCCGGCAGAAGTCGGGGCACCGGTGGTGCAGGTCGAGCTCCCTGACGGTTCCTATGCAGAGGCGGTGGATATCACGGCCTATTGCGAGATCAATAAGCATACGATCCAGTCCTACAGCGGGAATTTTAAGGCGATCCTGATCCCCGATAAATATCACGATTATGATCTGGATGAACACGACTGTGAATGCTCTGCCATCGGAAACTATGTTTTTCAGGGGCATACGGAACTGGAAGAAGTATATTTTGCGGATAACACGAATTATATCGGCAGCTATGCGTTTTCCAATACCGGCCTGAAAAGCGTCACGATCCCTTCCTCGATGGGGGCGATCGGTGCGAACGCCTTCAGCGATTGCGATGAATTGGAAGAGGTCGTATTCCTTCCGGATAATGAACTTGCGATCCAGACCTGGGGGGACAGTACCTTCGCGAGATGTGAGAAGCTGAAAAAGATCACCCTGTCCAACAAGTGCTGGAGCGTTCCGGATAATTTCGCCACGGAATGTCCGGAACTGGAAGAAGTGGTGTGGCCCGATCTGGGACCCGTTGTGCCCTTCAAGATCGGTACCTATGCTTTCCGTTATGACAAAAAGCTCAGGACTTCGGATTTTACCGGGACCAATCTGACGGAGATCGGATCGGGCGCCTTTACCCAGTGTGAGAAGCTGGAGGTGCCGAAATTTACATCTGCCTTAAAGACGATCGGGAGTCAGGCTTTTTCTTCGGCCTGCACGGATGAAAGCGTCACACCGGCGCCTCTCACGATCCCGAAAAGTGTCAAGACCATCGAACACAGTGCTTTTCAGAATGTGTCTGCGATCACGGAGCTGACGTTTGAAGCGAACGGCACGGGAGCTTTTGATACGCCGTCCACGATCGAATTTACGGAAAACGGATCGGCGGGCACCTTCTATGAGTGCACCGGACTGAAAAAGATCGTTCTTTCGGACCGCACGCCGCATATTCCTTCTGCATTTGCGGAGTACTGCACGGCGCTGGAAACGGTGGAATGGCCGGCCAATCTGGAGGACATCGACAGCTATGCCTTCCGCTACGACGAAAACCTCGTCAGTTCGGATTTCACGGGGACGTCCCTGAAGGAGACCCATAAAGGCGCATTTAACCAGTGTGATAAACTTCCGGTACCGAAGTTCCCGGCCACGATGGAAACGATCGGCTGGGAGAGTTTTTGCAAGACCGGAACGAATGAGAGCGTGACGCCCGCCGCCCTTGTGATCCCCCGCAGTGTGACCGAGGTCGGCTGCACGGCCTTTGCGTATACGCCGTCCATCACCAAGGTTACGTTTGAAGCAAATGATCCGGCGCATCCGGAGAATGACAGCATCATCAAATTTACGGAAAACGGTTCCGCGGCGACATTTGCCGATTGCGAAGGGATCCGCGAGTTTGTTCTTTCGGACCGCACGCCGAATATCCCCTCTGCCTTTGCAGAGGGCTGCAAGGCGCTGGAGACCATCAACTGGCCGGCTGATCTGGAGAGCATCGATTCCTATGCCTTCCGCTATGATGAAAAGCTTGCCAACTCGGATTTCAGCAAAACGAAGCTGAAGGTCACCGAAAAAGGCGCATTTTTCGGATGTGCAAAGCTGAATCTTCCGAAATTCCCGCACACGATGCAGGAGATCGGCTGGGAGTCCTTTGAGAAGATCGCATCGGATCCCGGGGTTGAAGCCGGTACCGTGATCATCCCCAACAGCGTGACCACGATCGGCTGTTCAGCGCTTTCCCGCATCGATGCGTTGAGGAAAGTGGTATTTGAGGCCAATGAAGAAGGGAAAGAAGCGACGTCGATCACATTTCAGAAGAACGGGACGGCGTATACCTTCGGCGGCTGCGAAAACCTCACGGAGGTGGTGCTTTCGGACCGTGTGACGAAGATCCCCTCGGCGTGTTTCCGGGGAAGCTATAATCTGATCCTGTTGGAAGATGCTGTGGCAGTTACCGAGATCGACGGATACGCGTTCCTGCCGGAAGAACTGGATCAGCAGGAGATCGTGCTGAAAAACTGCAATTCGACGGTGCTGAAGTATGATTGGTCGGATGACCGCCGTGTGGTGGTGGATGTTGCAACGTCAGTCATTCTTGAGGCGGAATATACCGTTGAAGAGGGCAAGAGCCTCGATCTGAACCCGGTCATCACGGTAGTTCCGGAGGGAAGTGCGGTTCCGAAGTTTGAATGGATCAGCAGTTCCGAAAGCTATGTCAAGGTTGATGCGAACGGAAAGGTTACCGGGCTCAAGGTGGGAAGCGCCACGATCTCGGTCAAGAGCAAGGAAGGCATCCTGAAGGCAAAGTGCAAGGTGAAGGTCACCGAGAAGGGCGAAGGCCCCGCGCCTGCCCCGGAACCCTTTAAGCCGGTTTACGGAAGCGGGGAAGCCATGGACAGCCTGCCACTGATCGAAGAAGAGACCGAAAAGATCTATCTGGTGGCGGGGCAGAGCTTTACCGTCAGCAATGCGAAGGGATGGAAGGTCGGGAGCAGCTCGATCCTGAGCCTGAACAAAAAGGGCATGGTAAAGGCCAAGAATACAGGGGATACGACCCTGAGCTACGGTGATCTGACGTTTGACGTGAATGTCTCCAAGCCGGCCATCACGACAAAGAAAAAGACGCTGGAAGCCGGATCGGAGTGGAGTGTGGACTTAAACTGCAACGAAAACCTCGCGGTGTACTGGCAGAGCGCATCCCCGGATGTGGCAAGAGTAAACCGGGAGGGCGTGGTCACTGCCGTCAGCAAGGGCAGCGCGAAGATCACGGCCTATATCAACGGCAAGGCTTACAGCTGCACGGTCAAGGTCACGGAAGGCACGCCCGCAAAGGAACGTACGCTGCATCTGAATGTCGGTGCCAAAAAGAGCGTCAAGCTCAAGGGTGTGAAGAAGCCGGACTGGAAGGCGGCCGACGAGGATCCGGACTGCATCGGAACGATCGTTGACGTCACCGGCGGCAAGATCTACGGACGCGCGGTCGGTGAGGCTACGCTGGTCTGCGGAGAATACACGCTTCATGTAACGGTGCAGGATCCTTCGGTCAAGGGTGCGGCCAAGCCTTACAAGACGACGGTGGAACTGGGCGTCGGCGACACGAAGGCCATGAGCTTTGCCCAGGAAGAGCTGCCCATGATCTTCAAGAGCAGCAAATGCAATGTGGCTTACATGACGGCTGACGGCACGATACATGCCCGCGCGAAGGGTACCGCCAAGCTTACGACCAAGATCAACGGAAAGGCCGTGACCATCACGGTGAAGGTGAAGTAGGCTTTCCCGGACGCTTGCAAAAGAAGGTGCTTTCGGTTATGATGTTAGCCTGGAAAGTGTAACGGATCACAGAAAGGCCGTATGCTTCGCATGCGGCCTTCTTTTTATCGGGGAGAGAAAATGGGCGTTTTATGGAAACATGCCGTGGATATGCTGACTTACGGAGTCTTCCGGCTCTGCTCGGGGCACCTTTCCCGCAATGTGATCGAAAAGCAGGAAGAGGAGAATGAGAAGGCCTGGGAAAAGAGAGGGGAGAAGGGCTTCTTTGAGACCCAGTATAACCTGACGGATCTGAAGTACGGAACGGCGGGAAAACTGGCGAGAAAGCTCTTTTTCAACGGGAGAGAGATGACGGCGGCCGAGAATGCCTGTGAGGTGATCGCGGCCTATAATGTGCTGCTGGCACTGGGGGAGAAGACCGGCCTGCCAAAGCTCCTGGCAGTGTTTTCCGGCCGGGGGATCTGCTTAAACGGCTGTTTCGGTACCTCGCCGAAGGCGCTGGAGCGTTTCTTTGTCCGGAAGGGCTATGAGGTGGAGTGCCTGAAGGGGCGGCAGGTTATGAAGGAGAGGCTGCGGAAGCTGGAGGAAGACCATGAAGCCTGGATCCTTACGGCTTTTAACCACCATCAGGATCCTTTCCACATGGTCCATACTATGGGGATCACCAACGGGCCGGAAGGAGAGAAGCTGGTCCATAACGATAACGGACGCTGCCGGAAGGCAAAGGATCTGGCGGAAGCGGTGCTGGATTACCAGAAAGGGGAAGGCCATGCCATCTGCGTGCTTGGGATACGCAGGGGGCAGATGAAGGAAATGTGAGAAATGACGGATCAGAAAGACAGAATGAAGGAAAATAAAAGAGAGCTGCAGCTTGCGGTGGAAGGAGTGCCGGAAATGCCGATGCCCGCAAAGAGGGGAGGACTGCGCGGCCTGATCGGAGACCGGGCTTTTTACCGCATGGTCCTGACCGTCGCTGTGCCGATCATGGTACAGAACGGGGTGTCCAGCTTTGTGAGCCTTCTGGACAACCTGATGATCGGACGCGTGGGTACGAATGCCCTTTCCGGCGTGGCGATCTCGAACCAGCTGATCTTTGTGTATTATCTGCTCGTTTTCGGGGCATCGGCGGGAGCCGGGATCTTTACGGCCCAGTATCACGGCTGCGGGGATACGGAAGGCGTGCGAAACACCTTCCGTTTCAAGCTGCTGATCAATACGGCCCTTACGCTTGCGAGCATAGCGGTATATGCTTTGTTTGCGGATGTCCTGATCGGCCTGTTCCTGAAAGGGGAAGGGGATCCGGCAGACGCGGCCGAGACCCTGCTTCTGGGGAAGGAATATCTGTACATCATGCTGATCGGCCTGGTGCCTGTGGGACTGACAAACAGCTACTCGGGGACGCTGCGCGAGACCGGGGAGACCAGGGTGCCGATGGTGGCCAGCATCGTGGCGATCCTGGTGAACCTGGTGGGAAATGCCCTGCTGATCTACGGGCTTTTCGGCCTGCCGGCCCTGGGGGCGGCGGGCGCGGCCATTGCGACCGTGGCCTCGCGTTTTGTGGAGCTGGCGGTCCTTGCGGTGTATACGGCTTTGCACGCAAAACAGCATCCCTTCATCACGGGGGCTTTCCGGCATTTTCATGTGCCTGCCCGCCAGGCCGGGAAATTCATGCTCAAATGCCTTCCGCTGATGGCCAACGAAACGCTGTGGGCCCTGGGGCAGACCATGATGAACCAGAGTTATTCCTACCGCAGCCTGGACGCGGTGGCGGCTTTGAACATCGAAACGACGATCTGGAACCTGATGGGGGTGGCTTTCATCGCCATGGGAGACGCCGTGGGGATCGTGATCGGCCAGATCCTGGGCAGCGGCGATGTGGAGAAGGCCAAAGATCACGCCAAGAAGATGATCGCGTTTACCATAGGCTGGGGCATTCTTTTCGGCATCATCACGCTTATAGCGGCCCCGTTCTTCCCGCTGTTCTACAAGACCTCGACGGCCATACGGCAGATGGCCACAAAGCTGATCCTGATCTATGGCATCCTGATGCCGTTTTATGCATTCACCCATGCCAGCTATTTTACGATCCGGGCAGGCGGGAACACCCTGATCACCTTTGTGTTCGACAGCTGCTTTGTATGGCTCATTTCGGTGCCGGTGGCATATGCGCTCAGCCGTTTCACCCGGATGGATGTCGTTCTGATGGTCCTGATCGTCCAGTCCCTGGAACTCATCAAATGCCTGATCGGCTATGCGATGGTGCGAAGCGGGATATGGGCAAAGAATATAGTGGGGAAGTAGCGGCTGCTTACTCCCGGGCCGGCGTTCGGATCAGCGGGCTTGCCGGCCCTTTTTTTGTTGTGCGGAAGGCACATTTATGGTACACTGTATGGAGTGTTTTTAGGGAGGAAGAAATATGAAAGAGTTATCGAAGCTTCTGGGTTACCGGGAAGAGATCCGGGTCGTGGATGCCACGATGCGGGACGGCGGTCTGGTGAATGATTTCCATTTTTCGGATGAATTTGTCAAGGCGCTGTACATGACCAATCTCAAGGCCGGAGTTGACTACATGGAACTGGGATACAAGGGTTCCAAAGAAATGTTTGACGTAAACAAGTTCGGAAAGTGGAAGTTTACGAACGACGAGGATATCCTGAAGGTCATCGGGGAGAACAAGGACACGGGGATGAAGCTGGCAGCCATGGCCGATGTGGGGCGCTGCGACTACAAGACGGACATCATTTCCCGCTCCGAGAGCCCGCTGGACCTGATCCGCGTGGCCTGCTACATCCATCAGATCCCCGCGGCGATCGACATGATCGAGGACGCCAAGCGCAAGGGATATGAGGTGAGCTGCAACATCATGGCGATCAGCAATGCCCAGGAGGGCGACATCAAGGTCGCGCTGGACATGCTGGGACAGTCTCCGGTCGATGTGATCTACATCGTGGACAGCTTCGGCTCGCTTTTCCCCGAGCAGATCGCGCGCATTGCCCATCTTTACGGGGAATTTGCCGAGAAATACGGAAAACAGCTGGGAATGCATGCGCACAATAACCAGCAGCTGGCATTTGCAAACACCATCGAGGCGGTCGGAGACGGCGTGAACTGGCTGGATGCGACCTACAACGGTATGGGCCGCGGGGCCGGCAACTGCTACATGGAGCATCTTCTGGGCTTTTTGCGCAATCCAAAATACAATCTGTTCCCCGTGATCCGTTTTATCGAGAATCAGATGGCCGAACTGAAGAAGAGCGGTGCAGTCTGGGGGTATGAAACGCAGTATTTTTTTACGGGACTCCTTAACCAGCATCCCAGGTCGGCCATAGCGTTCACGAAGGAAGGCCGCAAGGATTACGCCCAGTTTTATACGGAACTGCTGGGGATGGATTGATGACGCAGCACTATCTGTACGAGGAGACTAAAGTCCAGGAATTCCGGGATGCGGATGCGGACGGAGCGGTCGGGATGCGGGGATACCTGGAATATTTCCAGGATGCCGCCGCCAGCTACATGCACCGTTTCGGCTGGGGAAACGACACGGTCCACGAACAGTACGGTGTGGCGTGGGTATACACGAAATACCGCATGCAGCTTTATGAAAAGACGATCTATGACCATCCGCTCAAGCTCGAATGCTGGATAGAGCCTACCGGGCGGAGCATCGCCGTAAGGCATGCGCTCGAGATCAGCAAAGAAGGCCGCCTGATGGCGCGCGGAAGGCTGGAGAGCTGCATCATTGACATCAAGAGACAGAGGATCAGCCGCCTGGAAAAGATCGGCTATGATCCGGAGCTGGCGCTGGAGCGCGAGAATCCGACGGAAGAGTTTACAAGGATCGAACAGTCGGCGGAGGGAATGGAGAAGGCGTACTCCAGGCGCGTGCGTTATTCGGACCTGGATAACAACGCGCACATGAACAATCTCCGCTACATCCCTTTGCTGCTGGACGCTTTTTCGCCCGATTACCACGGGACGCATCTGCTCAGGGATCTGGAGATCCACTACAGGAAGCAGTGCCTGTATGACGAACTGCTTTCCGTATGCAGGGAAGAAGAGGAAGAAGGGGTCTGGCGCATGCTGGTCCTGAAGGAAGACGGAAACGCTGCAGTCTGCGCAAGGCTGCGTTTTGAAAAAACATGAAGATCCGGGAGGAGAAAAAATGAGCATCAGAGTAGGTATCATGGGGTACGGCAATCTGTCGAGGGGCGTGGAGAGCGCGATCCGGCAGAATGAGGACATGGAGCTGGCGGCTGTCTTTACCAGGCGCGATCCGAAGAGCGTGCAGATCCGCACAGAGGGTGTTCCCGTGCTGGCAGAGGAGGAACTGCTGTCCTGGAAGGACAAGCTGGATGTCCTGGTCCTGGGCGGCGGAAGCGCAACGGATCTTCCGGTCCAGACGCCGAAATACGCAGAGCATTTCAATGTGGTGGACAGTTTCGACACCCATGCCCGCATCGCGGAGCATTTTGCCAATGTGGATGCGGCGGCCAAGGCCGGCGGACATGTCGCCGTGATCTCGGTCGGCTGGGATCCGGGCATGTTTTCCCTTCTCCGCATGGTCAGTGACGCTGTGCTTCCGGAGGGCAGGCATTACACCTTCTGGGGACGCGGTGTCAGCCAGGGACATTCCGACGCGATCCGCCGCATCGAGGGCGTGAAGGATGCGCGTCAGTACACGATCCCGGTGGAGGATGCCGTGGAAGCGGTACGCAGGGGAGAAACGCCTGATTTTACCACTCGGCAGATGCACACGAGAGAATGCTTTGTCGTGGCCGAGGAAGGTGCCGACAAAGCCCGCATCGAAAAAGAGATCAAGGAAATGCCCAATTACTTTGCCGATTATGACACCACGGTCCACTTCATCAGCGAAGAGGAACTCAAGCGCGATCACAGCGGTCTTCCGCACGGGGGATTCGTGATCCGCAGCGGTGTGACCGGCATGGAAAAGGAAAACAGACATATCATCGAATACAAGCTTACGCTGGATTCGAACCCCGAGTTTACGGGATCGGTGCTGGCGGCTTATGCCAGAGCGGCATATCGCCTGGCGAAGGAAGGAAACAGCGGGTGCAGGAGCGTGTTTGACATCGCACCTGCTTATCTGAGCAGCAAGAGCGCAGAGGAGCTTCGGAGCCATCTGCTTTAAGATCATGGAACAGCCAGACGGAAGGGGGTGACGGGATGAATCCTTGTCCGAATTGCGGCGCGGAAATGACTTTTGACATAGCGTCGCAGATGCTGAAATGCCCGTTTTGTGAGGGGACGGTAGCGCCGACGGCGGCAGCAGCCGGGAAAGCGGCAGAGGAATCGCATTATGTGGAGTATTCCGAGGCGCCGAAGGAGGACGGCATCGCCATGGATGTGACGCCGCAGATGAGCGCACAGCCGCAGATGCAGCCCGCGGGGCAGGTTCCGCCTGCCGGAATGCAGCAGCAGTCTTATGCCCAGCCGCAGCAGCTGGGGCCGAGCCCGTCGCAGCAGAGCTATGGGATGCCGCAGCAGACAAATGTGATGCCGACTCAGACGTTCGGGGCGGTGGTGCCGCCTGTGGGCGGACAGCAGCAGGCTTACGGGACAGCACCGCAGCAGCTGGGGCCGAGCCCGTCAAAGCAGAGCTATGGGATGCCCCCGCAGCAGGGAATGGGGATGCCGCAGCAGGGCTACGGAATGCCGCAGCAGGGGTATGCGATGCCTCAGCAGCAAGCTTATGCGCAGCCCCAGCAGCCAAACGGCATGCAGATGGCTTACGGAGCCGTGGAACCGCCCGCCGGCGTTGCGCCGCAGATGGCCGGAACGGCACCGCAGCAGCAGTCCTTTGAGGGACAGCAGGGGACGGCCGAAACACAGCCGGATGCTTTTGACGTGATCTCCTATACCTGCCCGCAGTGCGGAGGCAGCATCTATGCCACCGAGGAGTCGGTGAACGGCTTCTGCAGCTACTGCGGATCCAATCTGATGCTGCAGTCGCGCATGGGAAAGATGCCCAGGCCGAAAAAGATCATTCCCTTCAGCATCGACAAGCAGAAATGCAAAGCGGCTTACCAGAACTATACGGCAAAAGCACTTTTTGCGCCGAAGGAATTCAAGGATCCGAATGCCCTGGAGCGTTTCCGCGGGATCTACATGCCCTATTGGGTATACGACTCGGGGCTGAACCAGCAGGTAAACCTGAGGGGCAAAAAGAGCTACCGGCGGGGCAATTACGTTTATACCGAGCATTATAAGTGCAGCGCCTACGTGGACTGCTTTTACCGCGGGCTCACGTTTGACGCGTCCGCATCCTTTGACGATTATTTCAGCCGGGGGATCGCGCCTTTCGATGTCCGGGCCATGGTGGATTTTAACGAGAATTACATGAGCGGATTCTACGCCGACATGCAGGATGTCGACTACCGTGTGTACATGGCGGATGCCATGAATTTCAGCCAGAAGCAGATCTTTGCGGGGATCAGTTCCGCACGCTGCTTCCCGGGCGTGACGATCAGTGACGATGAATCGAAAACGATCCACCCGATGCTGGAGGGAGGATCGGCATATCTTGCTTTCCAGCCGGTCTGGTTCCTTTCCTACCGGAAGAAGGACCGCGTGGCCTATGCGGTCGTCAACGGTCAGACCGGAAAGATCGTCAGCGACCTGCCGGTGGACAACAAGAAGGTGTTGCTCTCGGCCGGGCTGATCGCGCTGGTCCTTTACGCGATCATGGCATTTCTTCCGGCCATGACGCCGGTCGTGCTTCTGGGAACGACCCAGTTCATTTCCCTGGTATCTGTGGGAATGCTTCTGGCCACGCTCTCCAAGGTGATCAAACGGGAAAAACGCCTGGACGATAAAGGTTATCTGAGCAAATACGATCTGAAAAATTACAAGGCGAAAGAGGTCAAGGACAACAGCGGTAAAAAGGCGACGGCCGGGGTGCTTTCGGCCATCGGTGTGGTTGCCGTTGTGGGTCTTCAGTTCGGCGTGCAGATCGCCGCGGTGATCATATCGCTCGTCGGAGCCAAGCTCCTGGCGCTCATAGCGGCAGCCACGATGGTCATAATGACCTTTATCGGCTTTTCCAAGGCGGGAGAGGGGCCGAAGGAGACCAAGACCGGTCTTCAGCTCGGACTGGCCGCCATCCTCGGAGCCACGGCTTTTGCAACGCTTTTGCACATCTTCAGGCCGCCTTCGGACCTCCTGTTTTATGGCGGGACGTTCGTGATGATGGCAGGCACGATCATTTGCCAGCTGCTGTCGCTGAAGCAGTACAATCTGCTGACGACGCATCCGCTGCCGCAGCTGAACAGGAAAGGAGGGGATGACAGTGCGCCGGTATGAGAGACTTAGGATGACAATTCTTCTTGCCGCCGTTTTGGCGGTGATCGCAGGCTTTTTCGGCAGTGCTCTCCCCGTAAGGGCGGAGGAATACTGGGAAAAGAACAAAGAAAGCGGCTACGAGGTCGTCATCGATGACGGGGAAGAGCTTCTTGACCCGGACGAGCTCGAAGATCTCGCGGAGCTGATGTACAAGATCAGCGAATACGGCAACGTCGTGTTCTATACCTGCAGCGAAAGCGGACAGGCTCTGGAAAAGGAAGCGGACAGCAGGGCCGACGAATACTATTATTCCCTTTTCCGTGATGAGAACGGTGTGATCTTCATCATCGATTTCGATTACGGGCACAACGCAGACGAGCATTGCATGCTCTGGACCAACACGTACGGGGAACTGGAGAAAAAACTGACGGCTTCCAAGCTGAACTCCATGCTGGACAATACGTTCAACAACGCGGGTTACCATGACTGGAAGGGTTATGCGGATGAGACCTTCGGGCAGATCCTGGAGTATTTTGAGACCGGAAAACTCGCCGAGCCCATGAAATGGATCGTGAACATCTTTCTGGCCATCATCCTTTCCCTGATGCTGAATTTTGCTTTTGTGAGTTACAGCATCCGCTCGAAGGAGCCGAATGCGAAAGAGCTTTTGGCAGGAATGTATCAGAAGTTCCAGATGGGGGATCCGCACATGGTGCTGACCTCGACGACCAAGGTTTATGATCCGCCTTCATCCTCATCCGGAGGAGGCGGCAGAAGCGGTGGCGGCGGTGGCGGCGGTCACTCCCACAGCGGAGGCGGCCACAGAGCCTGATTCAATTCTTTTTGCAGTGGTTTTTGAAAGCTTCAAAGGTCTCGGCGCTGATCACGTGCTCGATGCGGCAGGCATCCCGCTCTGCCGTGACGGGGTCAACGCCCCAGGCCACCAGCATTTCGGACATAAAACGGTTCTTTTCGTATATGGATTCCGCGATCTGTTTTCCGCTTTCGGTAAGATAGATGAAGCCGGCGTCCGTGACCGTGATATGTCCTTTTGTACGCAGATTTTTCATGCCGATCGACACGCTGGACTTTTTGAATCCCATTTCATTGGCAATATCCACGCTGCGCACCACCGGAAGGTGCTTGCTGAGGATCAGGATCGTTTTCAGGTAGTTTTCGGAGGATTCCGTTGATTTTACCGCCGTTTCATCTGTTGCCATTTTTTGCAGCCTTCTTTCTAATTTCTGTTATATAAAACTAACACGCATCGAATGCAATATAGCATATTCTACCCAAAAAAGCAAATCGAAGCGTTTGCCCGTGCAGGGAAAATGTGTTATCATATTGCTCATGTCAGAAAACAGAGATGAAAAGAAAGATGAGGAACGCCGGGAGCGGATGACGAACACGCCGGTTCCACGCCTGATCACGGAGCTGGCTGTTCCGACGATCATCAGCATGCTGGTCACCGCGATCTATAACTCGGCAGACAAATACTTTGTAGGAAGAATATCAACGGAAGCATCGGCGGCGGTGGGGATCGCTTTTCCGATGATGGCGATCGTGCAGGCGCTCGGTTTCTTTTACGGCCACGGATCCGGCAATTTCCTGGCCAGGATGATGGGAGCCGGGAAGCACAAGGAAGCCTCGGAGATGGCATCCACCGGATTCGCGCTGGCTCTGTTGACGGGAACGGCGGTGGCGCTGCTGGGAAACGGCTTCATCAAGCCCCTGGCTTTCCTGCTCGGAGCGACACCCGGCAGCCTTCAGGATACCATGGATTACATGCGAATCATCCTGATCGGCGCCCCGTTCATGGCAGGGCAGTTTGTGATCAATAACCAGCTGCGTTTTCAGGGGAATGCCGTGGTGGCCATGGTGGGCCTGATGTGCGGCGCCGTGATGAACGTCGGGCTCGATCCCCTGCTGATCCTGGTCTTCAAGATGGGAGTGAGCGGTGCGGCCATCGCCACGATCGCGGGGCAGATCACCAGCTTCTGCATCCTGCTTCTGGGAAGCATGAAGAAGGGCAGCATACGCGTGAATCCCCGGAATGTGCGGATCAACGGCTATTATCTGCTGCAGATCATAAACGGCGGAAGCCCGTCCCTGTTCCGGCAAGGGCTGGCAGCCATTTCCTCCATGCTGCTCAACCATGCGGCAGGAGACCTGGGAGGAGATGCGGCCATCGCGGCCATGTCGGTAGCCACGACGGTATCGATGACGCTGGGCTCGGCCCTGATCGGCTTCGGGCAGGGATACCAGCCCGTGTGTTCCTATAATTACGGCGCAGGTCTTACGGGACGCGTAAAGGAAGGGTACTGGTTCTGCGTGAAATGGGGAACCCTCTTCCTGACGATTGTCGGGACGGCCTGCTTCATCTTTGCACCGCAGATCGTCCTGTTTTTCAGGGACGACCCGGCCGTTGCCGCGGTCGGGCAAGTGGCTTTGCGTTGTCAGGCGGTAGTGATGCCGCTTTCGGCACCGATCGTCATGGGGAACATGATGCTTCAGTCCATCGGAAAGGGCGTGAAGGCATCGATCACGGCCTCGGCCCGCAACGGGATCTTTTTCATCCCGCTGATCCTCGTTCTTCCGTTGTTCCTGGGAATTACGGGAGTGGAGATCACGCAGGCCGTTGCGGATGTGATGACTTTGTCCATCACGCTTCCCCTGACCTTTTCGGAATTAAAGAAAATGTAGGTTCATATGATATCCAGAGGAGGAAAAGAAAATGCAAAAGAATGACATCGGACAGCTGTTACAGAGCAATGCCTATCCGGGAAGAGGGATCATCCTGGGACGCACGCCGGATGGCACGAAAGCGGTATGTGCCTACTTCATCATGGGACGCAGCGTTAACAGCCGCAATCGCGTTTTTGTGGAAGACGGGGAAGGGATCCGCACCCAGGCGTTCGATCCTGCCAAGCTTTCCGATCCGAGCCTGATCATCTATGCGCCCGTGCGTGTGCTCGGGAACAAGACGATCGTGACGAACGGTGACCAGACGGATACCATCTATGAGGGGATGGACAAGCAGCTGACCTTTGAGCAATCCCTGCGCAGCCGGGAATTTGAGCCGGACGGGCCGAACTACACGCCCAGGATCAGCGGGATCATGCATATCGAGAACGGCAGATACAATTACGCCATGAGCATCTTAAAGAGCGACAACGGCGATCCCGAATGCTGCGACCGTTTTACCTTTGCCTATGAAAATCCCAGAGCCGGAGAAGGGCGCTTCCTGCATACCTATCAGAGTGACGGGGATCCCCTGCCTTCGTTTGAGGGCGAGCCGGAATGGATCGGGATCACGAGCAACAATGTCGACGAATTCGCGAAAACTCTGTGGGAATCGCTCAACGAGGACAACAAAGTCTCCCTCTTCGTGCGCATGATCGATATTCAGAACGGGGAAAAGGTAAGCCGTATCATTAACAAAAATCAATAAATATATCAAGATATAACAAAGTTATCCACACAAAGGAGGAAAACTATGAAGGAATTGGAACTCAAATACGGCTGTAACCCCAACCAGGTGCCTGCCAAGATCTTTGTGAACGACGGAAGGGATCTTCCGATCGAGGTGCTGAACGGCAGACCCGGTTATATCAATTTCATGGATGCATTTAACGGCTGGCAGCTCGTAAAAGAGCTCAAGGCGGCCACGAAGCTTCCGGCTGCGGCTTCCTTTAAGCACGTTTCTCCTGCCGGCGCGGCAGTCGGGATCGAGCTGGACGATACCCTGAAGAAGATCTATTTTGTGGATCCGACGGCAGAGCTCTCACCCCTGGCCTGTGCTTATGCCCGTGCGAGAGGGGCGGACCGCATGTCCTCCTTCGGCGATTTTATCGCCCTTTCCGATGCCTGTGACCTGGCCACGGCCAAACTGATCAAGCCTGAAGTCTCGGACGGCATCATCGCGCCCGGCTATGAGCCCGAAGCGCTTGAGCTGCTGAAGGGAAAGAAGAAGGGCGCTTATAACGTGATCAAGATCGATCCGGACTACCGTCCCCAGCCGATCGAGCATAAGGACGTGTTCGGCATCAGCTTTGAGCAGGGCAGAAACGAACTGCCGATCGAAGGCAAGCTCCTGGAGAATATCGTGACCGCCAACAAGAACCTGCCGGAACAGGCGGCCATCGACCTTCTGATCGCACTGATCACTTTGAAGTACACGCAGTCCAATTCGGTCTGCTATGCAAAGGGCGGACAGGCCATCGGCATCGGCGCCGGGCAGCAGAGCCGCATTCACTGCACGCGTCTGGCAGGCTCCAAGGCCGATAACTGGCTGCTGCGCCAGTCACCGAAGGTTCTGGGGCTGGAGTTTGTGGACGGGATCAGCCGCGCTGACAGAGACAATTCCATCGATCTCTACATCGGCGAGGATTACATGGATGTGCTGGCTGAGGGAGCATGGCAGAAGGTGTTCAAGACCAAGCCTGAAGTCTTTACCACGGAGGAGAAGAAAGCCTGGCTGGCTCAGGCCGGAGATGTGGCCCTTGGTTCGGATGCGTTCTTCCCCTTCAGTGACAATATCGAGCGCGCTGCCCGTTCGGGCGTGAAGTATGTGGCGCAGCCCGGAGGATCAAAAAGGGACCAGGACGTGATCGATGCCTGCGACAAGCTCGGAATGGTCATGGCCTTTACCGGGATCCGTTTGTTCCACCATTAAAAAGAGCTTAAAACAGTTCGGACATATTGTTCTGAATGATGCGGCTGCCGAAAAACACGGCAGCCGCATCTGCGCAAAGGAGCAAAACGAGCAGGATGACGCGGACGGCCGCCAGGGGAAGGCCGAAGCCTTCATAGAGCAGGAAGGCCAGTCCGCAGAGCAGGATGGCACCTACCAGCATGACAGCCATGTTGAAGAAGCTGTTTAGGTTGCCGCGCAGGGCGCTGTATTCATCATCCCAGAGAGTAAAAGGCGAGGCGCTGTCCATTCCCAGGCCGATGACGATCACGATCAGAAGGATGGCGAGAGACAGGATGCTGAAATAAACGCCCTCACCGACGGAGAATTGCAGTTTCAGCCCGGCGATGATCACCGAAAGGATCAGGATGGGGGCGGTGACAAAGAAGGCGATGGAACCTTTTGCGAGCATCTGCGTCCGGTAGGAGACAGGGATGAATTTGATCAGATCCACATGGGCGCCTTCCCTGGTAAAGGCGGTGGATGCAAGGGTGTTGAGGGCCGAGGCGATGAAAGCGATCACGATCACGGCCAGCAGCAGGATCAGGGAAGCGCGTTCATAACCTTCGCCGTACATGCGGAAAAATGCCTGAATGGTCTCGTTTTCCCTGGTGATATGGAAAAAGACGAGCAGGCCCACGGGCCAGAGCAGGTTGATATAGATGCAGTTGGAAGAATAGGCTCTGGTCCGGAGAAGGACGCGGAGCTCTTTTTTGACATAGGAAAAGAACAAGGGAGAGGGCTTCAGGTTCAGCGCCTTCTCACGGGTGCGGCTGCGGCCGCTTCCGAGCGCGCCGGCTGTATAAAGGCCTTCCTGATAGAGGAAACGTCCTGCAAGGAGCATCAGGCCCAGGGCAGCGGCATTTCCGACGATGTAGAAAAGCAGGCCGGGCACGTTCTGTTCGGCCACGGCCCGGCAGAGCATGGGGGTGGTGAAAAAGAGGACGTTGCAGACACGCAGGAAGAAGTTGCTGTCCGCGACCATCGAATCCACGTAATTGCTCATGCTGATCCCGCCCATGTCCCGGAACGAATACAGGAAGAGGGCGATGAAGAGTACCAGCAGGAAAGAGGAACAATGGTAAAAGGTCTTGCGGCTGCGCACCTTTCGAAGGCAGGCCATCAGGACCAGACTGAGCAGGGTGCAGTAGATCAGGGGGAGCAGGGGCAGGGTGGCTGTCCCGAGCAGCGCCGCCAGGATCCCGACGGGGCCGAGGGCCGGCCAGGGGCCGTCTGCCTCGATGGCTGCGACATAATAGCCGATGAACATGGAGAAGAGTACCAGAAACTCCATGACGCTCTCGGCAAGGAAGGTATGGAAGAACTTGGCAGCCAGCAGAAGATGGCTGTTGATCGGCAGTGTAACCACATGCTCCCTGTCTGAGGAAAAGAAGAGCACGTTGAAGACGACCGTTATGCCCAGGATCATCGAAAAGGCGGAGATGATGTGAAGCTCCGAGACAAGGCCGTTCACCCGGTTGCCTTCCATCATCATGGCCAGGGACAGGATATAGCTGATATAGCCGCAGATGATGCAGCAGGGCAGCATGATGCAGGTGACGGCAATGATGCCCAGGGAGGTATAAAGGCTTACTTTGACGCCTTCCTCGGGCATGGGCATCTCGAAGTTTTTTCGGTAAACACGGAAAAGACTGCGGGCAGGGTTCATTTTATCTCCTCCCCGTCGTCGTCGCTGCGGTAGTTGATCATGTCGAGGAAGATCTCCTCCAGATCCTGCCCGGGATGTGCCGCGGAAAGATCCTCGACGGTGCCCTGGTACAGGGAATGGCCGTGATTCATGATGATGATGTGATCGCAGAGCTTTTCGGCGACCTCCAGCACATGCGTGGAAAACAGAACGCAGTTTCCGGCGTTCGCGTGCTCGCGCATCATCTGCTTCAGTTCGTAAGCCGCGGAAGGATCAAGTCCGGTCATGGGCTCATCCAGGATCCAGGCCGGGGGATTGTGGACCAGGGCCGCAATGATCATGAGCTTCTGGCGCATTCCGTGGGAATACTCCCGCATGCGTGTCTTGAGGGAATCGAGGATGCCGAAGCGCTCCGCAAGCTCGGGTACACGGCGTTTACGATCTTCTTCGCTGACGTGGTAGATGTCGGCGACGAAATTGATATATTCCAGCCCCGTCAGCTGCAGGAGCAGATCGGGATTGTCGGAGACATAGGCGAAAGAAGCCTTGGCTTCCATGGGCTGCTTGACGATGTCGTAGCCGCCTATGACGGCGCTTCCGCCGGCAGGCTTGAGAATGCCGGTCAGCATTCGGATCACGGTGGTCTTTCCGGCGCCATTGGGACCTGCAAAGCCGACGATCTCGCCTTTTCCGATCGAAAAAGACATGTCATCGACTGCCTTGAAATCTTTGCCATATATCATGCTCAAATGGGATGCCTGTATCATGATGCCACCTCCCGAAAGCTTTTCGCTAATTGTAGCAGATATCCTGCAGAATGTCAGCTTTTTTTCTTGTTACTCCGATAAAGATGTTGTATAATCAAAATGAAGTACGAGTTTTCAAAGGAGGTGGGTATATGGCTGTTCAGAGAAGTTTTTTGGCTGCGTTCAAGCATATTGTACCTGCGGACCTGGAATTTTATCTGGAAGAAAAGAATGCGGAAGGACTCATACTCGTACCGCTCAAGGGAACATCCGTCTTTTCCCTGCTGTTTACGGAGGAGGCACCGAAGAGATATAAATACGCTGTGGATTGCCCTACCATTCCCAAGGCCATGTACATGAAGAAGCTTTCCGATGACGGCTGGGAATATCTCGGGCAGAGCATGAACCGCTATCTCTGGAGAAAAGAGTATGAGGAAGGGGAGCGGCCCGGCGATTTTTCGGACAAGCTGGGGCAGTACAGGCATTGCCTGCAGCTGGGGCTGATCCTGCTGGTCCTTGCCCTTGTTTTTGTAGGGCTCTTCGGGGCACTTTGCTATACGCTTTACCGGGAATATTCCCTGGGAGGGATGGATCCGAAGCGCTTCGCTGCATATCTGGTCGTCATCGCTTTCCAGCTGCCGTTTGTTTTCCTCTTTTTCGGCGGCTCCGTGAAGCTTCTGAAAGAGCTTCCCGTTCTGAAAGGAAAGATGGATTACCAAAGGGCTGTACGCAAAGTGTGATCCGAAACATGATAAAGCAAAGCAGGCTCCCTGATCCGGGGAGTCTTTTTTTGTGTCTTTTTTTCAACATTTTGTCTCCCCGCATGCAGATATAGTCCGTGGCGCTCGATTCCGTCGCTAAGCCACTCGACGAAACTGCCTCTACATTATTCAACAGTACGAAACCGGTCGACATTCGGCATCCATGTCTCATGTCTTCCTTGCTCAGCCATCCGGGCTTCGCATTTCTGTCTTTTTATGCAGTTTCGAGAGTGGCTAAGCTCCTCCATAGGCTGCCACGTCCTATATCTGTCCTGCAGGGGCTGGGATGCCACAGAGTTCCCCGGTCTGCCCCGTTTTTCCTAAGACTGCCACGTATTTCCCCGGTCTGCCCTGTTTTTCCCAAAACTGCCACAGACTTCCCCAATCTGCCCCGTTTTTCTACGATTTTCCTCTTTTTTACATTCTTTATGCCATGGTGCCGTGTATTATTCGGATCATTTTGCATTGGTTTGGATTTGGATAGTTTTGATCTATGCGGAGTAGAACAAAAACGAGGTTTACATAACAACAGAGCATTTCCTCGATTTTGTATACATAATCATATTATTTCATAAGAGATAGGAGTGGAAATAGTTTACATAAAGAGTTAACATAAATATATTATAGAACATACGTTTTGGCTTCCGGGTTACATAATGGTATAAAAATCAAAACACAACATATCAAATCTGAAATAAACATAAAAATATAATAGAGCAGACATTATGACTGAAACGGTCTATTTACATAAAATCTTAAAAAAGTATAAAATCTATTTACATAACATCATTATTATGTTTATTAAAACTAAATATTAGTTAACATAACATTGTTCACATATGTTTCGTTGGTTTACATAATATTTGGTATACATGATAACGCATTGGTTTACATAAATAGATAACATAAGTAGACGATTTTATGCCATATTGAAACATATGTTCTATTGTGGTATGATATCGACTATGGGTGAGATCGCGAGCGAAACCGAAATACGTCTTTCCGTGCGGGAACTGGTCGAATTTATCCTGCGGAGCGGAGACATCGATAACAGGAGAGGGATCTCTCCGGAAAAAGCCATGCAGGAGGGGAGCAGGCTTCACCGCATGATCCAGCGGAGCATGGGACCCGGATATACTCCGGAAGTGCCTCTGCGTTACTGTTACCGTACCGAACGCTACAGCATCGTGCTGGACGGAAGGGCGGACGGGATCATTGACGAAAGCCTTGCAGGCCCTGATGAACACAGCATTGGGGGCTCCCAGATCAGTCTGAATCAATATCTCCTTGGGGAAGAATTCCCGCAGATCACCATCGACGAGATCAAGTGCATTCACCGCCGGCTGGACCGTCTGTCCGGCCCTGTTCCGGTGCATCTGGCGCAGGCAAAGGTCTACGCTTATATCTATTCCGAGCAGAACGAGCTGCCGTTCATAAGGGTTCGCATGACCTACTGCAACCTCGAGACGGAGGAGCTGCGTTATTTCTTTGAGGAGTATTCCCGTGAGGATCTGCAGGCCTGGTTTGAAGACCTGATGGGGCAATACCGGAAATGGGCCGATCTGTCGCTGGACTGGAAGCAGCTGCGGCAGGAGTCCCTTAAGGAACTGGAGTTTCCTTTCCCGTTCCGGAAGGGCCAGCAGGCGCTGGCGGCGCAGGTGTACAAGACGATCGGAGACCGGCAGAAGCTGTTCCTGGAAGCGCCGACGGGTGTCGGAAAAACGATCACAACCCTCTTTCCGGCGCTGAAAGCCATGGGGGAGGAGAGGCTGGAGAAGATCTTTTACCTGACGGCCAGGACCATCACGCGCACCGTGGCCTCGGATACGCTCGAGCTGCTGCGCAGCCGCGGGATGCGGCTCAAGAGCGTGGTGATCACCGCAAAGGAAAAGATCTGCCCGCTGGAAAAAGCAGAATGCAATCCCGAAGCCTGCCCCTATGCGAAGGGGCATTTCGACCGGATCAACGATGCGATCTACCACGGGATTACGGAAAACGACAGGCTCGATCGTGAAATTATAGCATTGACTGCGCTCCAATATCAGGTCTGCCCGTTTGAATTAAGTCTTGATTTGAGTTTATTTGCCGATACGATCATCTGCGATTACAATTATGTCTTCGATCCCCATGCCTCCCTGAAACGGTATTTTGCCGACGGGGTCAAGGGGGAATACGCGTTTTTGATCGACGAGGCTCACAATCTCGTGGAACGCGGGCGGAACATGTACAGTGCCGAACTGTTCAAGGACGATTTTCTGGCCGTAAAGAAGCTGTGGAAGCAGGCAGCCGAAAAGATCGCCCTGACGGGCAGCGGGAGAGGAAAGAAGAAGATCAAGGGTAGCCGCCTGTTGGACCGGATGGTGCGCGGGGCGGATGCCTGCAACAGGGAGCTGTTGCGCCTGCGAAAAGAATGCGCGCCCTGCAGGGTGCTGGAAGGGATCGATACGCTGGCAGGCCACGCGGAATCGCTGAACAGCACACTCACCCAGTTCCTTGACGAGGAAGAGAATACCGGGGTGAGGGAGGAAACGCTGGAGTTTTATTTCAAGCTTGGGCATTTCCTTCTGATCTACGAGCGCCTGGATGAGCACTACCGCATCTATGCGGAGGAAAGGGAGAAGCTGGGATTTGTTGTGAAGCTGCTCTGCGTGGATCCGTCACGCTGCCTCTCCGAGTGCATGGAAAAAGGCCGCAGCAGCATACTCTTTTCCGCTACATTGCTGCCGATCCGATATTATCGACAATTGCTTGGTGCAAAAGATGAGGATATCGCGGTATATGCTGAATCAGCATTTAACAAAGACAAATTGGGCGTTTTTGTCTGTCATGACGTCAGCAGCAGATATCGACAGCGGAATGAGGATACCTATTACCGCATCGCCCGTTACATTGCCGAAGTGACCGCGGCAAAGAGCGGAAATTACATGGTCTTTTTCCCTTCGTTCCTGTTCATGGAAAAGGTCCATGAATGCTTTGAAAGGCACTTCCTTCCGGGGATTTCGGGAGAATGCCTGCGGCAGAAGGAAAAGATGAGCGAGGAGGAAAGAGAAGCCTTTCTCGCAAGGTTTGAAAAAAGATATCCACAACCTGTGGATAGTGTGGATAACGCCGGGGGCGGGGCTGAGCTGATCGGTTTCTGCGTTTTGGGCGGGATCTTTTCCGAAGGGATCGATCTGAAGGAGGATGCGCTGATCGGCAGCATCGTCATCGGTGTCGGCTTCCCCCAGATCTGCAACGAACGGGAGATCATCAAGGAATACTTTGAAGAACAGGGCTTTGATTACGCTTACCGTTATCCCGGAATGAACAAAGTGCTGCAGGCTGCCGGCCGCGTGATCCGGACGGAACGCGACCGCGGCGTTGTCGTGCTTCTGGATGAGCGTTTCCTGGACCGTTCCTACCAGAAGATGTTCCCACGCGAGTGGAGCGGCTACCGGGTCATGACCTTCGGCCGGATCGGGGAAGCCCTCGAAAGCTTCTGGGAGGATGAAGGGGAATCCTGAACGGCAACAATATAATAACGAATTTTCTTATTGTAAAGAAAAAAGAATTATGTTACTCTAAATGTTACGTTCAGTGGCTGGCAGGCCGCTGAACGGTAACATGGGTCGGATTTTATGTATCGCAAAAGGGAGGAACGATCATGTGGGCTGAGGAAAGCGTATTCTATCAGATTTACCCCCTTGGTTTTTGCGGGGCGCCTTTTGAAAATGACGGGGTGGTGCAGTCGAGGATCCTGAAGGTACTGGACTGGATCCCTCATATCAAGAAGCTGGGCTGCAATGCCATCTATTTTTCGCCGGTTTTCGAATCGGACACCCATGGTTACAATACCAGGGATTACACGCGTCTGGATACCAGGCTCGGCAGCAACGAAGATTTCGCAAAGGTTTGCGACGCGCTTCATAAAGAAGGGATACGCGTGGTGCTGGACGGCGTGTTCAATCACGTCGGCCGCGGCTTCTGGGCATTCAGGGATGTATGCGAAAAGCGCGAAGCGTCCCCTTATGTGAGCTGGTTCAACCGCATCGATTTCGGCGGGAATTCGAATTATAACGACGGCTTCTGGTATGAAGGCTGGGAAGGAAACTACGATCTGGTAAAGCTCAATCTCCGCAACGAGGATGTGATACAGCACATCTTTTCGGCTGTGGACGGCTGGATCAGGGAGTTCGGGATCGACGGGATACGCCTGGATGTGGCCTATTGCCTGGATCATGAGTTCCTGCGCCGTCTGCGCGAGTTCACGGACGGAAAGAAGGAGGATTTCTTCCTGCTGGGAGAGGTGCTCCACGGGGAATACGGCCGCATGCTCTCCGAGATGCACATTCATTCCCTGACGAACTATCAGTGTTATAAAGGGATTCATTCGGCCTTCAATTCGGCCAACATGTTCGAGATCATCCATTCGCTCCTGCGTCTTTTCGGGCCGGAGGACTGGACGGTCTGCAGGGGGGCGCATCTGTTGTCGTTTGCGGACAATCATGATGTCAGCCGCATCGCGAGCCTGATTCAGGATGAGAACTGCCTGCCTCTGGTTTACGCGATGGTATTCGGAATGCCCGGCATCCCCTGCGTATATTACGGAAGCGAGTGGGGAACGAAGGCGGACAAGTCCCAGGGGGATCCCGCACTGCGTCCCTGCTTTGATGCGCCGCAGTGGACGGCACTCACGGATTACATCTCCCGTCTGGCGGAGGCAAAGAAAAAGAGCAAGGCGCTGAATTACGGCGGAATGCGCAGCGTCGTCCTTCAGAACAGGCAGTGCATCTTCGAACGCAAATGCGATGACGAGCGGGTCCTGGTCGCGATCAACATGGACAGCAATCCGTATACGGCGCATTTTGACGCCGGCTGCGGGCAGGCGACGGATCTGATCAGCGGAAAGCTCCACGATTTCGGGGGCGGAAGCGAACTGCCGCCTTACAGCGCGGCATTCTGGCTGATGGAACGCTAAAGAGAGAGAAAGAGAAAAAGGAGAAAGAACAATGGGCAGGGAATTGGCAAAGACATATGATCCCAGCGGGATCGAGGACAGACTGTATCAGAAGTGGCTGGACAAGCATTATTTCCATGCCGAAGTGGATGAGAGCAAAAAACCGTTCACGATCGTGATCCCGCCCCCCAACATCACGGGACAGCTTCACATGGGACACGCGCTGGACAATACGATGCAGGACATCCTGATCCGTTTTAAGCGCATGCAGGGCTTCAATGCCCTCTGGCAGCCCGGAACGGACCATGCCTCCATTGCCACCGAAGTAAGGATCATCCAGAAGCTGAAGGAAGAAGGGATCACCAAAGAGGATCTGGGGCGTGAAGGCTTTCTTGAGCGCGCCTGGGACTGGAAGAAGGAGTACGGCGGACGTATCGTTTCCCAGCTGAAGAAGCTCGGTTCCTCCTGTGACTGGGAGAGAGAGCGCTTCACGATGGACGAGGGCTGCAACAAGGCCGTGAACGAGGTGTTTGTCAAGATGTATGACAAGGGCCTGATCTATAAGGGCTCGCGCATCATCAACTGGTGTCCGGTCTGCAATACCTCCATCTCCGACGCGGAAGTGGAATATGAGGAGCAGGCAGGACATTTCTGGCACATCAAGTACCCCATCCTGAACGATGACGGCAGCGAGAGCGGGGAATACCTGATCTTTGCGACGACCCGTCCCGAAACGATGCTCGGCGATACCGCCGTGGCAGTCCACCCCGAGGACGAGCGTTACAAGCACCTGATCGGAAAGGAGCTGATGCTCCCGCTCATGAACCGCAAGATCCCCGTGGTCGCGGACGAATACGTGGACCGCGAGTTCGGTACCGGTGTGGTCAAGATCACCCCGGGCCATGACCCCAACGACTTTGAAGTGGGCAAGCGCCACGACCTGCCCATCATCAATATCATGAACGACAACGCGACCATCAATGCCAACGGCGGAAAGTTCGAGGGCATGGACCGTTATGAAGCCCGCAAGGCCATCGTGAAAGAACTTGAGGAGATGGGGCTTCTGGTCAAGATCGAGGATCACGCGCACAACGTGGGCACGCACGACCGCTGCAAGACCACCGTTGAGCCCCTGGTCAAGGCGCAGTGGTTCGTGAAGATGGACGAGCTGATCAAGCCGGCCCGCAAGGCCGTTGCCGACGGCGAGATCCGCCTTGTGCCGGAAAGCCTGCAGAAGACCTACTTTAACTGGACGGACAATATCCGCGACTGGTGCATCTCCCGTCAGCTCTGGTGGGGGCATCGCATCCCTGCCTATTACTGCGATAAGTGCGGGGAGACCGTTGTGGCAAAGATGCGTCCCGAAAAGTGCCCGAAGTGCGGCTGCACGGACCTGACGCAGGATCCGGATACGCTGGATACCTGGTTTTCTTCCGCGCTGTGGCCCTTCTCGACCCTGGGATGGCCGGAAAAGACCAAAGAGCTCGAGTATTTCTATCCGACGGATGTGCTGGTGACCGGATACGACATCATCTTCTTCTGGGTCATCCGCATGATCTTTTCCGGATACGAGCACATGGGAGAGAAGCCTTTCCATACCGTGCTCTTCCACGGGCTGGTGCGCGATTCGCAGGGCCGGAAGATGAGCAAGAGCCTGGGCAACGGCATCGACCCGCTCGAGATCATCGCCCAGTACGGCGCGGATGCACTGCGCCTGACGCTGGTGACCGGAAACGCGCCCGGAAATGACATGCGCTTCTATTATGAAAAGGTAGAGGCAAACCGCAATTTCGCGAACAAGATCTGGAACGCTTCCCGCTTCATCATGATGAACATGGCGGATGAGCAGCCCGTAAAGCCGGCCGAAGAGGATCTGAAGCCCGCCGACCGCTGGATCACCTCCCGTGTCAACAGCCTGATCCGGGATGTGACCGATAACATGGAAAGATACGAACTGGGCGTTGCCGTCCAGAAGATCTACGATTTCATCTGGGATGAGTTCTGCGACTGGTATATCGAGATGGTGAAGCCGAGGCTTTACCAGAAGGAGGGTGATGCGGCCGCGGACCGCAATGCCGCTCTTTATACCCTGAAGACCGTGCTGATCGATGCACTCAAGCTGCTGCATCCCTACATGCCCTTCGTCACGGAAGAGATCTTCTGCACCCTTCAGGATGAGGAGGAATCCATCATGGTCTCCGATTGGCCGGTCTACCGTGAGGACAGGGCATATCCGAAGGAGGAGAACGAGATCGAGATCATCAAGGAGGCGATCCGCGGGATCCGCAATGCCCGTACCGGGATGGAAGTGCCTCCTTCCAGAAAAGCCGAGGTCTATGTCGTCAGCGAACATGCGGACATGCGGGAGATCTTCCTCGGGAACGCGGATTTCTTCAAGCCGCTGGCTTACGCTTCCGAAGTACATGTCCGTGAGAACAGGGACGGCATCGGTGAAGACGCCGTTTCGGTCGTGATCGCCCGTGCGAACATCTACATGCCGCTCGGAGATCTGGTGGACATCGCCAAGGAGCTGGAGCGCCTTCGCAAGGAGGAGGAGCGCCTCGAGAAGGAACTGGCGCGCGTGGAGGGCATGCTCTCCAACGAAAAGTTCGTCTCCAAGGCTCCGGCAGCCAAGATCGAGGAAGAAAAGGGGAAGAAGGAGAAGTACAGCCGGATGATGGAACAGGTTCGCGAACAGATCAAAACCCTTTCCGGCAACTGATATTGATTTTTTCCCCGGCTTAAAGTATTATGCTGAAGTAGAAGGAGAAAGACCTTTGATCAATTTCGAGGAAGAATTGAAAAAGTTTCATAAAAGTCCCGAGGTGGAGGATACGGAATCGACGATCTTCGGCGAAAAGGTGGTCGATGTGATGGATATGTTCCTTGATCTGGCGAATGAGGACGGGGGCGCTTACATGGACATGGGGGCGCCGATGGATATGGATCCGAACCACCTGAACAACGGATGACGAAAGGGGAGATAAGAGCGCATGGAATGCTATAATTGCGGCTGCCCCTTATCGGAACTGGATTATTGTACGAACTGCGGTGCGGATGTAAAGCGATACAAGCGCATCATGTACACCGCAAATCGATTATATAATGAAGGACTGGACCGCGCGGGAGTGCGCGACCTGTCCGGAGCGATCAGGGCCCTTCGGGATGCCCTGCGCTGCAATAAAAATCATGTGGATGCGCGGAATCTGCTGGGGCTTGTCTATTACGAGACAGGCGAAGCCGTGGCGGCGCTGGCGGAATGGGTGATCAGCAAGAACATTCGCGGCGAGAAGAACCCGGCGGACGAATACATCGACATGATCCAGTCGGATAAGGGTCGTCTCGATACGATCAAGACCACTTTGAAAAAGTTTAACGTTGCGCTGATGCATTGCCGTCAGGGCAGCTATGATCTGGCGGTTCTGCAGCTGAAGAAGGTCCTGAGCCTGAACCCGAAGTTCACGAAGGCCAGAAGGCTTCTGGGACTGCTGTACATGCAGCAGGGAGACTGGAACAGGGCAAAGAAGGAACTGGCGTATTGCAGCCGGCTCGACATCGGCGATGTGGACTGCCTGCGTTATCTGCAGGAATGCGATGAGCAGCTGCACGCCGGAGAGGATGAGAAGAGCGGCCGGAAGAAGAAACGCAGAAAGGAAGCGCCTTCTTCGGTTTCCTGGAACAACGGCAACGAGATCATTATCCAGCCGGTCAGCAGCAGGGAGCCCCTCGGCCTGCATGTGTTTCTGCAGATCGGCCTCGGTATCCTGATCGGCGTGTGCGTTACCTTCTTTATCCTGGTACCCGTGCGCGAGGCCAAGGTCCGCTCCGAGGAAAAGGAAAAGATCAGCAGCTACGGGGAGCAGATCGATGCAAAAAACGGCGAGATCAACGACCTGAACGCCCGCATCCGTGAGCTGGAGCAGAAACTGAATGCCCAGACCGGACTGTTGGAAGAATATAACGGTTCGGACGGCATCCTTACGGCAAACGACAATCTTCACGCGGCGGCCTACGCCTACCTGAGCGGAGACCAGAATCAGATGCTCGTGGAGCAGTACCTGTCGCTGATCCCCGAGGAATACGTGGCGAACAATGCTTCGGCGGAGTATCTGGAGCTCTTCGATTTTCTGCAGGGAGCCATCGGCGGGAGCGTTGCCGGGAGCTATTACGAATCCGGCAAGGAAGCGTATCGTCAGAAGGATTTCGCCGTGGCGATCGCGGATTTTGAGAAAGCATATCATTATGATCAGACCAACGATGATGCATTGTATTATCTTGGGTTGAGCTATTATGAAAGCGGGGATTCCGACCATGCGGCGGAGCGCTTTCGCGAACTATTAAACGTATTTCCGGAGAGCGAGCTGGCGGAAAAAGCCAGACAGCGTCTCGAGGAGATCGGTGAATAAAATCATTACGGGGAGGAAGCTATGAAAACAGTCAAGGTGAAGCAGAAAAAGACGGAGAAGAAGGACATTGCCGGTATTATCATCGGTATCCTGTTCTTCACGATGCTGATCGCGGTCGTTTATTATGTGGCCGATATGCTGATCATTTCCAGAGAAGTCACCATGGAAAATATCTCGGGCGACTGGCACATCACCAGGAACGTGACGGACAAGGAAGTGGAGCACTGGGTATTCCTTGAGGACGGAACGGCCAGAACTTACACGCTCAACAAGGAAGACGGTACCCGTTCGAACGAAAAGACCTATGATTTCACGCTTCTCCCTCCGGAAGAGGGCAAGACCCATCCCATGATCCATCTGGTTCCTTCCAATGTGAGAAAGTCCGAGAAGGAAGACGGCACCATGAACGTGCGTGTATCCCATGTGACGAAGGCCGAGATGACGGTGGAATTCGTGTATGACCGTTTCACGACCGAGACGACTCGCATGACGAAGGATCTTTTCTGAGAATGGAAAACATCATTGAGCTGAAGAACGTTACCAAGCGTTTTGAGGATGACGGCTCCGCTGCCGTAAAGGATTTTAATCTCAGCGTAAAGCGCGGGGAGTTTGTGACGTTTCTGGGACCCTCCGGATGCGGCAAGACCACCACATTGCGGATGATCGCCGGTTTTGATACCCCGACCTCCGGCAGCATCCTGCTGGACGGGAGGGACATCACCGCGCTTCCGCCCAACAAACGTCCGATCAATACGGTCTTTCAGCGCTATGCGCTTTTTCCCCATCTGAATATCTATGATAATATCGCCTTTGGCCTGAAGCTGAAAAAGATAAAGGAAGACGAGATCAGGAAAAAGGTGACGGAGGTGCTCGAGATCGTTGATCTGGCCGGCTTTGAGAAGAGGAGCACGTCCACCCTGTCCGGCGGCCAGCAGCAGCGGGTGGCCATTGCGCGCGCCATCGTGAACGAACCGGAAGTGCTGCTTCTGGATGAGCCGCTGGGGGCGCTGGATCTGAAGCTGCGGCAGGTCATGCAGCGGGAACTGATGCGCATCAAGAAGGAAGTCAACATCACCTTCATCTATGTGACGCACGATCAGGGCGAGGCACTTACGATGTCGGACCGCATCGTGGTCATGAACAAAGGGATCATTCAGCAGACCGGCGATCCGGTCAGCATTTATGACGAGCCGCAAAATGCTTTTGTGGCCGACTTTATCGGAGAGAGCAACATCATCGACGGCATCATGGTAAGGGACCGTCTGGTAAAGATACAGGGGGTGGATGTGCCCTGTGTCGATACCGGGTTTGCGGAAAACGAAGCCGTGGATGTGGTCATCCGCCCCGAAGACCTCGACATCGTGGAAGAGGGGGCCGGATTCATAGACGGACTGGTCACGGAGGTCATATACGAGGGAGCCTATTATGACATCCGTGTGATGGCGGGAGATTACGAATGGCACATCCAGAGCAACATGTCTGCGACGCCCGGAAAAAAAGCGGGGCTCGCCATTCTCCCGGACAACATACAGATCATGCACAAACCCAGATCTTCGGATGAGGAGATCATCGAGAAGGACTGAATGAATAAGATGCGAAAGGACAAAACGAAAATGGCGAACGGCGATGCCATAAAGAAAGGGGCTGATAATGGATAGGAACCGGAAGCAGCGGCAGCTGCTGGCGCTTCCCTATGTTCTCTGGTCCATAGCCTTTACGGTGATACCGCTGTTGGTGATCATCCGCTATGCGGTGACGGATAAGGATGGTCATTTTTCCGTCAGCAATCTTCTTGCATTTTCGACTCCCGTGAATGCAAAAGCTTTTTTGATTTCTCTTGAGATCGCCCTGATCTGCACCGTGATCTGCGTGCTTCTGGCCTACCCTCTGGTGATGGTGGTCAGGCGTCTTCGGATCTCACGCATGACATTCATGCTCTTTTTCCTGATCATGCCCATGTGGATGAATTTCATCCTGCGCATGCTCGCTCTGCAGATGATCCTGTCCAACAACGGCATATTGAACATGATCGTAACCGGGCTCGGTTTTCAGCCGCTCGCGCTGGCGAATACCAAGGCGGCGGTCATCATCGGGGTGGTCTATGACTATCTGCCCTTTATGATGCTGCCGATCTTCAATACCATTTCCGATATCGGCGAGGACGTCCTCGAGGCGGCTTCCGACCTGGGAGCCAGCCCCCTTAGCGTCTTTTTCCGCGTCATCCTTCCGATGTCGCTGCCGGGGCTCAAGAGCGGCATTACCATCGTGTTCGTGCCTTCGATGACCTCCTTCGTGATCGCGGACATCCTGGGCGGAGGCAAGATCCAGCTGATCGGAAACATCATAGAGCAGGAGTTCACGAGGTCCACGAACTGGAACCTGGGTTCCGGGCTTTCGGCCGCGCTCATGCTCTTCATGCTGGTCGGAATGAGCTTTACGATCAAGGACGACATCCTTCCTTCCCATCCGGTCAAGGATGAAGAGGGAGAGAAGAAGGAGGCCCCCGGCGGAGAAGGGATCTCGAGGAGGGCAGTGCTGTGAAGAAAAAACTGCTCGATCTTGTCAGCCGCTTTTATTTCATCATCATCATGTTCTTCCTTTATGCGCCGATCCTGGTGATGATCGTGCTGTCCTTCAACAATTCGCGTTCGCGTGTGGTATGGGGTGGCTTCACGCTGCAATGGTACAAAACGCTTTTTTCCAACCGGCAGATCCGGGAAGCGTTCTTCTTTACCATCGGCCTGGCACTCCTTTCGGCGGTGATCGCGCTTTTGATCGGCACGGCGGCCGCTTTCGGGATCCATGCGATGCGGAGGCGCGGTTATGCCATCATGATGGGAGTGACCAACATCCCGCTCCTCAATGCCGATATCGTGACCGGCATCGCGCTGATGCTCTGGTTCATCCGTTTTCTGCCCCTGGGATCGGGCAGTGTGCTGATCGCCCACGTGACCTTCAACATCCCCTATGTGATCCTGGCACTGCTTCCCAAGATCGAGCAGATGAACATGGCGATCTATGAGGCTAGCAGGGATCTGGGGGCAACGGCGGTGAGGGGCTTCTTTACCATGATCCTTCCCCAGCTGACCGGCGGCCTGCTCTCCGGTTTCTTCATGGCGGTCACGATGTCGATGGATGACTTCATGATCACCTATTTTACCAGGGGTGCCGGCGTGAACACCCTGTCCACCATGATCTACGGAGAGATCCGCAAGGGGATCAAGCCCGAGATGTACGCTCTGTCCACGGTGATATTCGCGGCAGTGTTTCTGATATTGATCTGTGTTAATTTTTGGCCGTCCAACAGGAAGGCTGAAAAGAGAAGGGAGGGAATCATATGAAAAAAAGAATCTTGGCAGCGGCAGCGATGCTGCTTTGTCTGCCGCTCGGTGCCTGCGAGGGCAAAAACCAGCCCGCAAGGGAACTGACGGTGTTCAACCTCTGTGAGTATATGGATCCGAAGGCCATTGAGATGTTCACGCTGGAGACGGGGATCACGATCAAATACGAAGAGGCCCTGACCGCGGAAGACATGTACACGAAGTACAAGGCGGGCGGTATCGATTACGACCTGCTGTGCACCTGCGATTACATGGTGCGCCGCCTGATCGCCGAAGGCGAAGTGCAGCCTGTGGATTTTTCCTCGTTCGAATACGGGAAGAACATCGGGCAGCGTTATTGGGATTACGCAACCGCGTACGATCCGGGGAACAAGTATTCCCTGCCGTATTTCTGGGGGACCGTGGGCATCCTGTACGATACCACGAAGGTTCACGGACCCATTGACAGCTGGGATGTGCTCTTCAACGGCGAGTACTCCGGCGAGATCATCATGCAGAACAGCATGATGGACACCTATATCGTGGCCCTGAAGTATCTGGGATATTCCCTGAACACCACGGACGAGGCCGAGATCCGTGCGGCGCAGGATCTGCTGGTCGCGCAGAAGCCCGATGTTTCGGCTTATCTTGTGGATGAAGCGCGTGACGAGGTGGTGGCGGGAAATGCCACCATGGCTGTGGTCTATTCGGGCGAAGCCTATCTCGGGCGCGAATACAATCCGAATCTCGATTACGTGATCCCGAAGGAGGGGACGGAGCTGTGGATCGACAGCTGGCTGGTCACCAAGAACTGCAAGGATCCCGATGCGGCAAAGCAGTTTCTCGATTTCCTCTGCCGTGAGGATGTCGCGCAGATGAACTTTGAGTACATTTACTATTCCACGCCCAATGAGGCGGTCCTGAACGGCTTAAGCGATGAGGAACGGGCAGATGAGGCGCTGGCGCCGGATCCCGATTCCTGCCAGAACAGTGAGATCTGCCTGCAGAGCGATGCGGCGACCACGGAGCTTCTGAACGAGCTTTGGAAGGAACTGAGAGGCAACTGATGGACGGAAGCGAAAAACAGTACCGGGTCGTATACGGTGACGAACTGTTAGCCAAAGACGGGAAGAGTAGCGAGGAGCTGTACCGGGTTTTCCTTGCCGACCAGGAGGTCTATTCCTGGGAACCCGATTATATCGGTCGTTTTTCGAATATGGAGGAGCGCCATAAGGCGTTTCCTAAGAGTTTTGTCTGCCTTTTTGACGGAGATGAGCTGGCCGCTTATATCTGTTTCTTTCCGGTGGATGATGAGATCTGGGCCCGGATCCAGGGGGATGAAGAGAAAGTCATATATGAATCCGGTCTGGAAGTGATCCCGGATGACGATATCACCGGGGAGCATATCGCGAAAGACCGAAACGCCGAGAAGGGATACACGATCGTTTCGGATGGGGAAGGCAAATGCCGTATCCGGGGGCTGGACGAGGAAAAGCAGGAAAAATGGCGGGACTTTGAGGCGAGAGGGGGGCTGAGGCTCTTTATCATTTCCGTGGCGGCAAGGAAAAAATACCGCAACGAGGATCCGCAGATCACAACAAAGCTGATCGAAGCCTGGATCGCCTATCTGAATGCGATACAGAGGGCCTGCTCCGCTTCCATCGAATCGATAGCGGCGGTTACCGTATCCGACGGCGGCCGCTCCTTTATGCGTTCCTGCCTGTTTTCCTTAAAGAGGGTCTGTGCAGATCATAAAGAAAGGGAAGAATGCAGCCAGATCTATCAATGTGAAGGGGACAGACTGAGCCGTCTGCTGGAGGGGCAGTTTTACCGAAAGGAATACCGGGACGATATCTTTGTCCTGCTTCCTTTTCAGGCACCCAAAAAAAGCAACCGTCTGGAACATATCCCGGAGGAATATGAGGAAAGAGGGGAGGAGCTCGGGGATGAGAGCCTTCCGGATTATTTTACGATATTTGATGCCGGCCAGGGGGAGAAAAGGGGGCATTCCCTTTACAGCAGATTCCTTTTGCAGAAGCTCCGCTACAGCCGGGATTTTGAATGCAGCAATGATGTGAGCCGTGAAGTGACGGAGCACTATCTGGGAAGCTTTCAGTTCCTGCATACCCTGGACGATTATTGTGATGAGACGGAGGCGGATTACGGAGAAGCACCTACCATCGTAGGCGAAGATACCGTGGAACTGAGTCTGCTTGTGCACAATCAGACCCACATGTATATCCTGCTCATGCTTTTCCCGAACTGTCGTTATTCCACATCCCAGCTTTTTGACCAGGTGAGCAAGAACTATCTGAAGATCCGTGCCGAGGGCTGGAATGTCAGCGAGGACGACGAGGGTGATATCCGTCTGGACAGCTGGGAGGAGCTGGGGATGTTCCGGGCAGATCCGCCGGAAGAGATCTCCGGCGAGATCGAAGAGAAGAAAAAAGAATACCGGAAACAGCTGATCCTGAAAGAGATCGATAAGCAGTTCCTGAAGGAGCTGGAGGAGGCGGAAGCTTTAGAGCTTGCCCGTATCCTTCAGAAGTTCGGGAAGGAATATGAAAAGCTGTATACCATGAGCCGCGAGGAGCGGAAAGCCTTTCTGGAAGGAAACGGCGAGAAGGACGAGAGTAAGAAGATCGTCGGGGAAAAAGGAAAATCCCGGGAAGAAGCGGCGGCTAAGCGTAAAGAGATCGAGGCGAAAAAGAAGGCTTATGACGAAGCCCTCAGGGCAGGACAGGCCCTTCTGGATCAGCAGAAGGCGGCGATCGGCGACTTTGCAAAAAGAGAAAAGCTCTGCCTCAAATACATAAAAGGTCTGGAAGAGACGAACCGGCGTAAGGAGGAGCTGCTCACAGCCCGCCGGGAATCCCGTGAGCTCTTCTGGCGTCAGACTTATCTGAAAAAACTCATCAGCATCAGCCGTCAGAACGATTCCGATGAGCTCTTTGAACGGGCGGTGAACTGCCGCAGACGTGCCGGGATACTCCGGAGGCTGGCGGAGCTGCCCGAAAGCGAGCTGAAAAAGGTCCTGAAAACAGGGCGTTTTGCGGACGGCGAAAAGCCGGACGAGGGTCAGACGGAATTTTTCCATCGGATTCTGGACAAGGTGGAGCATCTTGAAAAGGTAAGAAAGAAGGAGCTGTCCGATCTGCATAAGGAAGGCCGCCTTTCCTACGGCTGCCATCATTATATGCATATCAATGATTATCTGCATGCCATGTACGGACTGGAAAAAGCAGGGGAAGGAAAAGCCCTTACCTGCATGACCCAGGAGATCAGGCCGCAGCCGGGGGAGGAGTGGGTCTACGAAGGAACGAACCGGATCAGCCGTGAGCTGATGAACATCCTTTCCGGGGAAACCTATTTTTCCCTGTTCCAGAATTTCCGTATCTGTAACAAGGAACTGATCGAAATGGCCACAAACGATGTTTCGGCCTATGATTATTATACGGCTTATATGTCGGAGCATACCGTGGTATTTAAGCTGGAAGAATCCGTGCTGGATAAGATGCCGCCGGAGGAGGATTTCCTGTTCCGTTACCGTGTGGATGATGACACGAAGGAGCATCTGGTCCTGACCAGGATGGGACTGGCGGCTACGGAACTCTTTATCATGCAGCTGGTGATGTTCCAGAATACCGCACTGGCCAAGATGACGGAGCGGGTCTCCAAAGCACTTGCGAAGGAAGGAAAGGTTCCCTGGGAATATATCAACCGCCTGTACGAGGAGTACGGCAAGACCATCCATTTCTGGAAGACCGATAACTTCAAATATTACGGCACCTCCCTGGAAGCGAGGCATCTGCGGGAGGCCTTCAGCAATGATGAGCTGAAAGCGGTCTACGCGGAACAGCAGGAATATCTGCAGAAGCTGGTGGAGATCAATAACGCGGAGCAGGAGAGAAGGAACGGCCTGGTCATCAATATCGTCGGTATCATCCTTGCTGTTGTCCAGATCAAGGGGGATATCGTAGAGGGAATCCAGATGCTGTATAAAAAAATGCCGATGGAATGGCTGGTGCCCGGGACAGCGCAGAATATGGAAGATGCGGTAGATGCGGCTGCGGAGGCGGCTGCCAAAAACAGCTTCAATGTGCTGGGGATCGGCATCATCATCCTGGTGGTCGTATTGATGCATCTCCTGAACCGTCGGAGCTTATATCACAGGATGAAGGATCTGAAGCGGATCGGCGCTACTGCGGATGAGCTGACGGATGATGCGGAGGCATGGAAAAAATGAGGATCTTTTTTACGAAAGATAAAGAGGACCGGGACGGAGGAACGGAGCAGCGGACGGCTCAGATGCGGGAGAACTTCCGTGATTTCTGGTGGGGGCATCCGAAACGCTGGTTTGCCCTTCTTCTGGCAGTAAGTCTCCTCTTATCCTATGTGCACGTGTTCCGTATGGGAGAAGGCGGAGAGGTCACCTTTTTAAGCATGATGATGCTGGCGATGATCGGCTATATCCTGGGGCCGCGCTACGGGATCCTGGGGGCGCTGCTTTTTGCACTGATCAAATATACGATCGATTACATCTTTCCGGGGTATTTCCTGACGGTGCTTCAGGAGTATCTGGGACAGACACTGAAGATACGTCTTCTGGTATCGGAGCTGACGACAGAAGGATACCGCGCTCTCAAGCCCGATATGATGCTGGGAGGACATGTGGACCGTATCCAGGTAGCGGGGGATCTGTTTGATTATCTCTTCGGTTATGTTCTGGTAGGCTTATACGGCTGGCTGGAAGGGCTGCGATACAAGAAAAAAGGCAAAGTATACCGCGTGCTCCCGCATCCGCAATATGCCTTCCTGATCGTGATCGTGCTGCGTTTTATCGAAAGCGTGATCAATTACGGGATCTTTTATCCCGAACCCAAAATGCCGGGGATGGAATTTTTTGGGGAAGCGGTAAAATACAGCCTGTTTTATGTAGGGCTGGATGGCCTGATCGCCTATATCGTCCTTACCCTGCCCCAGGTAACGAATGTAATGACTTATCTCAGAATGGTAGCAAACAACGCATATGACTACAGCATCTATGAAGACCTCTGAAGAATTTTTTGCCGGGCTTCGCGACGGCTTTCCCATAGGACTCGGCTATCTTGCCGTATCATTCACGCTCGGGATCCAGTGCAGGGATGCCGGGCTTTCTGTCGCAGAGGCGACCGTCATGTCCCTGGTGAACCTGACCAGCGCTGGTGAGTTTGCGGCACTGGCCATCATCAAGGCCTCATCCTCTTATCTGGAGATGGTGATCTCGCAGTTCATCATCAATCTGCGCTACATGCTCATGAGCTTTGCCCTCTCGCAGAAGGTGGACCCCTCCCTTTCGGTGGGACACCGCATGGGCATATCCTTTGGTGTGACGGACGAGATCTTCGGGATCTCCGTCGGGCGCAAGGGAAAGCTTTCGCCCTTTTATTCGTACGGGGCTATGGCGGTGGCTGTCCCGGGCTGGACCCTGGGAACGATGCTGGGCGTGATCATGGGGGATGTGCTGCCCGGTCGCATCGTTTCGGCCCTGAGTCTTGCGCTTTACGGGATGTTTCTTGCCATCATCGTGCCGCAGGCAAAGGAAGACCGGCATGTGGCACTGGCCTGCCTGATCGGGGCGGCAGCCAGCTTTGTTTTCACCTATCTGCCGGCGGCGGCGGCGATCTCGGCCGGAAGCCGCATCATCATCCTGACGGTGGCGGTCTCGCTGCTGGCGGCGCTGCTCTGGCCGATCAGGGAAGAGGGAAAGGAGGGGCACAATGAAGCATGATGCCTGGATCTACATTGCGATCATGGCGCTTGTGACCTACCTGATCCGCATGCTGCCGCTGACGCTTCTGCGCAAGGAGATCAAAAACAAAACCCTGCGTTCGTTTCTCTATTATGTGCCCTATGTGACACTCACGGTCATGACCATTCCGGCCATCTTTACGGCCACCGGGGACATCCGGACCGGCATCGCGGGCTTTTTGTGCGCGTTTTTGCTGGCATGGAAAAAGCAGAGCCTGCCGGTGGTGGCTTTTGTATCCTGTGTTGTGGTATTTCTGACGGATATCCTGCTGACATTTTTGTGAAAAAGTGCTATAATACTCCGCGTTTCAAGATAAAGGAGGAGCTGATCATGAAAAAGAAATGTTTTCTTGCGATATTTCTTGCTTCCGTGATGGCGCTGGCGGCTTGCGAATCTTCGAAGCCGGAGGATCCGCGCGGCAGTTTTGAAGGAGAAGATGAAAAAACCACGCCCACCGAAAAGCCGGCGGAGCCTGCGGTTCCGACCGTCGAAGACGACCGGCCGACGGATCCGGCCGGGGATACGTCGAACGGTTTTTTCGCGCCTTATTTTGCAAGAGGCGATGTGGAGAACAACGGCGATTATTTCGTGCGGGTCGGGGATCTGGTCTGGTACCGGGAGCTTCTTCCCGAGAACCTGGCAGCGGGAGCCACGTTTGGCGAATTCCTGTACACGGAGGAGGAACACCGGTCTTCGAAGCTCTGCTGTTACGATCTGAACAAAGGCTTCTGGGAAGAGGTCTGTGATGTCACGGGGCGCGGTGAGCTCTATGCCTGCCCGAAGGGCATCTATATCAATGCGGAAGGGATCGAGGAAACGGATCTGATCGATCCCGAGACCGGAGAGCAGACGAAATACTGTGACGGGATGCCGCTGGGGATCTCCCCCAGCGGAGAGCTCCTCGCCGTGGAACGCTGGGGGGGCCAGGTTGCCGAGACGGTCCTTGTAAAGGACGGAAAAGATGTGCTGGCGCTGAGCGGGGAGAATCTCTATTATGAGTGCTGCGGTTTCGCGGGCGAGACGATGATCGTGCTGGTCCATGACGAATCGGAAGAACATGACTGGAGGATCCTTGCAGTCACGGAGGACGGAGAGCAGACCGAGCTCGGAACCACCGGCACGTCGGAGAGCACCAGCTGGCCGAAGGTGGAACAGTTTTTGACAAAGAGTGACGGCAGCATCGCGCTGAGCATCGCCTATTACGAAGGAACGGGTAACTTCCTGGCAGACTGGAAGCTGGTCGAGGCGGACCCCCGGGTGGCCGGGAGCGTGGAGGAGACGGCGGATCTTGCGGAATTTGAGGCAAGCCATTTTTCCGGAGAGGAAGCAGTCGAAGCCCCCAGGATCTGGGAGAACGGGATCGGCGCCATAGAATACAATGAATACGTACCGGGTGATCTGCATGTTAACGAGGGAAACCTGTTGCGCGTAGACCAGACCTGGGGCGGCTGGCCCGTGCTCAATGGCTATTTCGGTCCGAAAGAGGACGGACACACGTCCATCCTTCAGAGGGGTGTGATCCTTCGGGATACGGCTTTCGTAATCTATGCGGATGTCGCGGAGGATGCGGATTACGATATCGGCTGGCGTCCGGGCTACCGCATGGAAAAGCTGGTGATGAATGCGATCCCCTTCGGGGAGGAGTTCCTGAACAACGACGGTGAGCCGGAGAACGTCCACGTCCTGTTTTCGGCAGACGGGGATGTGTGGCACGGAACGAGCGAAGAACTGGAAGGAAAGTGGAAGCTCATCCGCTATGAGAATGAAGGCTATGTGGGGGATGCGATCGCGGAAGGAATGGAAACCTTCTTTACCGTCTATTCCGACGGCAGTGCCACGATGGAGGAAAAGGGCTATAACGATGCCGGCAGAGAGGAGCTCTTTACCACGACGCTCAGAAGGCTCGACGGCGGAAGGGCCGGAATGGTGGTCTGGGAAGGAACAAACCGCTTCGGCAGCATCTCTTATGAGGTGGTGGGCGTGGAGAACGGTGAGCTGGAGCTTTCCGCCACCTTCTACTACGACGACGGCACTCCGGCCGGGAACGAGACCTGGTACAAGCGTGTTGACTGATGCTTGTCTTTTTACAAAAGCGGTCTTATAATATGCGGGTATCCGGAAAGGAGAACGTGAAGTGACAAAAAAACGTAAGATCCGCATCCTCGTGATCTCTTTGATCGTCCTGGGATTGATCGTGGCCGGAGTGATCCTTACCCCCGCCCCCGAAAAGCACGAGACCATCAAGGAAGCCATGAAGGACGCGGTGCTGCATAATGAGAATCAGATCGCATTTCTGGGCTTTGAGGTGGATCCTTCCCTGGTGAGCGGCTATATCGTGACAGGGATCCTGCTTTTGTTTGCCCTGATCCTGCGGATCTTTGTGATCCCTCATTTCCGGATGATACCCGGGAAATTCCAGCTCGTGATCGAGACCTGGGTCGGCTTTTTCGACGACCTTGCGAAGGGAAATTCCCCGCACAGGAACAAGGCTCTGGGAGGCTATCTCTTCGGAGCCGGTTCCTATATCTTTGTCGGGACCATGTTTGAGCTGTTTGGCGTGCAGGCCGTGACCACTGCGGGGCATTCCGTATCCCTGCCGGCGCCGCTGGCCAACATCAACGGGGCCATGTGCATGGGCCTGCTTTCGTATCTGTTTATCATGTCCGGAGGGATCGCCGGCAACAAGCTGGGCGGCATCGGCAAGACGCTGAAGGAATTCTCCCTCCCGATCTCCATGACATTCCGACTTTTCGGTGCACTGCTCTCCGGCATGCTGACGACGGAGCTGGTGTATTACTATATCACCCTCAGTTTCGGACTGCCCGTGGTCGTGGGCGTGCTCTTCACGGTGCTGCATGCCCTGATCCAGGCCTACGTGCTCACGATGCTCACAAGCTTCTACTATGGGGAAGTGAGCGAGGTGCATCCGAAGAAGAGCAAAGAGGAACGCGCAGCCGAAAAGGCGGCAAAGAAAGCTGCAAAAGAAGCGGAGAAAGCGGCAAAAGCCGCCGGATCATAAGGAAAAGACGGAGGAAAACGAAGATGAAGAAACTGAAGAGCTTATCCATCGTACTGGCGGCCCTGATCCTGGTCATGGGAACCATTACCGCGGCGGAAGCCATCAAAGCGAAGGCAGCGGATGCATCCGCACCGGTTGCGATGCAGGCGCCGGAAGCGCCGGAAGGGGCAGAAGCTGTGGCAGCCGCAGGGGATACGACCACCGGCACCAAGGCCATCGCGGCAGCCATCGCGATCGGACTGGCAGCGATCGGCGGAACCTTCTCGATGGGCATGTCCATCGCGAAGTCCAACGAAGGCGTGGCGAGACAGCCGGAAGCGGCAGGCAAGATCCAGACGCAGCTTATGCTGGGCCTGGTGTTCATCGAGACCGTCGTGATCTATGCCCTGATCGTGGCGATCCTGATCGTATTCGTATTGTAATCAGACGGAGGAGACAAAATGCTCTTAGCAACGGATTTGCCTCTTGGCATCGATTTTGTACAGGTCCTGCTGCATCTCTTTAATGTGGTGATCCTTTTTGCGGGATTGTATGTGCTCCTTTATGCCCCGGTAAAGGCCTTCATGGACAAGAGGCAGGAGTACTTCCGCTCGCTGCAGGAAGAGGCGGAAAAAGCAAAGCAGGAAGCGGAAGAACAGAAGGCTGCATGCGAGAAAAAATTCCGGGAAGCGGAAGACGAGATCAACGCAAACAGAAAAGCAGCCGAGAAGGAGCTTGAGGAGATCAGAAAGCAGACCAGGGACGCCGCAAAGGCGGAGGCCAGGGAGCTGCTGGAAGAGACGCGCCGTCAGGCCGAGCGGGAGCGCAGGGCCATCATCGGCGGTGCCAGGGAGGACATCTCCCGCATGATCGAAGACGCGGCGCGCAAGATCATGCAGGGGGAAGACGCGGGAGATCCCTACGAGGAATTCCTGAAAGACGTGGAGAGGAATCAGCACAATGGCTGAGAAAAAGCCTGAAAAAGCATATCTTTATGCGGCGAAAAAGCCGAATGTCGTACAGCAGAAGCGCCTGGAAGATTTCCTGAAGGAGCATTACGGAAGGGAATATGAACTGGTCTGGCGTGAAGAGGAGGAAGCCGGAGCGGGTTTCCGTCTGGTGGTCGGAGACGATGTCTATGACCGCACGAAGGAAGGGCGCTTCCACCAGCTGCAGGAACGCCTGGAGCAGCTCAGGCAGCAGGAAGCGGAAGCATCCGACCTGATCACGCTCTTTAAGAGCAGCATCGACAGCTGGAACGTGGAGGCTTCGGCCAGTGAGGAAGGTACCGTGCTCACGGTCGGAGACGGGATCGTGGTCGTGGAGGGCCTTTCGAGGGCCGTTTACGGCGAGATCCTTGTTTTTGAGAGCGGTGTCAAGGGAATGGTCCAGGATATCCGGCGGGATTCCCTGGGCGTCATTCTTTTCGGCAGCGATGACGGCGTGCTGGAAGGCAGCCGTGTCCGCCGCAGCCACAAGACCGCAGGCATCCCTGTGGGAGAGGCGTATCTGGGGCGTGTCGTGAATGCCCTGGGAGAGCCGGTCGACGGCGGCGGAGCGATTCCCGCGGACGGATACCGGCCCGTGGAATCACCGGCGCCGGGCATCATCGAGCGGCAGGCGGTGGATACGCCCATGTATACCGGCATCCTTACCATCGATTCGATGTTCCCGATCGGCCGCGGACAGCGTGAGCTGATCATCGGCGACCGTCAGACCGGAAAGACCGCCATCGCGACCGATGCGATCCTGAACCAGGACGACGTGATCTGCATCTATGTGGCGATCGGCCAGAAGGCCAGCAGTGTGGCCAGACTGGTGGGAAGCCTGAAGAAAAAAGGAGCGATGAAGCATACCATCGTCGTGAGCGCCACGGCGAGCGACACAGCTCCGATCCAGTATATCGCGCCATACGCGGGCACCGCGCTGGCGGAGTATTTCATGCACAAGGGCAGGGATGTCCTGATCATCTATGACGATCTGAGCAAACATGCCATCGCGTACCGTGCACTCTCGCTTTTGCTGGAGCGGTCCCCGGGACGTGAGGCTTATCCCGGCGACGTGTTTTACCTGCATTCCCGTCTTTTGGAGCGCTCGGCCCATCTTTCGGACGAGCTGGGAGGCGGAAGCATCACGGCGCTGCCCATCGTCGAGACCCAGGCCGGTGATGTTTCGGCCTATATCCCGACCAATATCATATCGATCACCGACGGACAGATCTTCCTGGAGAGCGATCTCTTCTTCTCGGGACAGAGACCGGCCGTGAACGTGGGCCTTTCCGTATCCCGTGTGGGCGGAGCCGCGCAGACGAAAGCCATGAAAAAGGCGGCGGGCACGATACGTCTGGATCTGGCGCAGTACCGCGAGATGGAGATCTTTACCCAGTTTTCCAGCGATCTGGATGAAACAACGAGACGGCAGCTGCAGTACGGCGAGGGCCTGATGCAGATCCTGCGGCAGCCCCAGGGCAGCCCTTACAAGCTTCACGAGATGGTCATCCTTCTGCTCGCGGCTACGGGGCATGTGATGCAGGAACTGGAGATCGAGCAGATCCGCCCGTTTTCGGAAGATCTTCTGCGCTTTTTCTCGGCCATGCATTCCGCGCTCTGCCGAGAGATCGATGAAACGGGGAAGCTCAGTGACGAGCAGAAAGAAGAGATCCGCAGCCTTTCGGAGGAATATCTGGATAAATGGGTAACGTCAAGGAGCTGAAAAACCGCATTACCAGCGTGCGCAACACCAGAAAGATCACGAACGCCATGTACCTGATCTCGTCCGCCAAGCTCCGCAAAGCAAGGGAGGAGCTGGAGAAGACGCGTCCGTATTTCGAGAATACGGAGACGGAGATCCGGAAGATCTTTCTGAGCGCGGCGAGGGTCGATTCCGAGTTTTTTCACTGGCGCCCGGTGGAAACGAGCGGCTGTCTCGTGATCACCGCGGACAGAGGGCTGGCCGGTGCCTATAACCATAACGTTCTGAAAGCGGCGGAGGCAGAGATCGCAAAGCGCCCCGGAGCCGTGAGGCTTTACGTGGTCGGTGAATACGGCCGCCGTTATTTCAAAAAGCACAAGACACCGTATGAAGGGGCATTTTTTTATACGGCGCAGGATCCCACCCTTCGGGGGGCCAGAGAGATCGGCATGCGTCTGCTGGAGGACTATTCGGCAGGCTATGTGGACGAGATCCGCGTGATCTACAGCGACATGGAGAACGATGTCGAATCGGTGGTCCGCAACGTCCGCCTGCTTCCGTTTACGGAGGACATGATGGAGGACGGCTTCGAGGAGGACGAGCTCTACCGGGAATACCGTTTTGAGCCGTCGGCCACGGTTCTTCTGGAGCGCATGCTCCCGTCCTATGTGAACGGTTTCATATACGGAGCACTCGTGGACAGTTTTTCGGCCGAGCAGAATGCCCGGATGAACGCGATGAGCAACGCGAACCGGAACGCCGAAGAGCTGCTCGGGGATCTGCAGATCGAATACAACCGCATGCGTCAGGCTGCCATCACGCAGGAGATCACCGAGGTGTCGGCAGGAGCCAAGGCGCAGAGGCGGAAACGAAAGAAAAAAACGGCTGATCCGGCAGACAGCACTTTGGTGTCGCTATAGGCCGCCTGCGCGTTATGCGCAAAATGCAGATGGAGGAAAAGCACTTGCATACAGGAAAGATCGTTCAGGTCTCGGGACCTGTTGTGGATGTGGAATTCGGCAAAGGAACGATGCCCAGGCTGCGGGAAGCCCTCGAGCTTGAGCTGGACGGGAAGAAGCTCGTCATGGAAGTGGCGCAGCTTCTGGAAGACCATACGGTCCGCTGCATCATCCTGGCCGGAAGCGAAGGGCTTTACCGCGGGATGGAAGTGACGACGACCGGAAAGGGCATTTCCGTGCCGGTCGGCGATGTGACCATCGGGCGCATGTTCAACGTTCTGGGTGAGCCGATCGACGGCGGAAGCCCCATTCCCGAAGACGCGGAGCGCTGGAACATCCACAGACCCGCGCCCGGCTATGAACAGCAGAATGTTTCCGTGGAGATCCTCGAGACCGGCATCAAGGTGATCGACCTTCTGGAGCCCTATGCGCGCGGCGGAAAGATCGGACTCTTCGGCGGAGCGGGCGTGGGAAAGACCGTCCTGATCCAGGAGCTGATCCACAACGTGGCGATGCAGCACGGCGGTTATTCCATCTTTACCGGCGTGGGAGAGCGCAGCCGTGAAGGAAACGATCTCTGGAACGAGATGAAGGAGAGCGGGACCATCGACAAGACGGCCATGATCTTCGGACAGATGAACGAATCCCCCGGCGTGCGCATGCGCGTGGCGCTGACGGGGCTTACGATGGCGGAGTATTTCCGCGATGTGCAGCACAGGGACGTGCTTCTCTTTATCGATAATATCTTCCGTTTCGTGCAGGCAGGTTCGGAAGTGTCCACGCTGCTGGGGCGCATGCCTTCGGCAGTGGGTTACCAGCCTACGCTGGCGCAGGAGATGGGCCAGCTGCAGGAGCGCATCACATCCACCGGAGAGGGGAGCGTGACCTCGGTGCAGGCCGTGTATGTGCCTGCCGACGACCTGACCGATCCGGCCCCCGCAACGACCTTTACCCATCTGGATGCGACAACGGTGCTTTCCCGAAAGATCTCGGAGCAGGGCATCTATCCGGCGGTGGACCCGCTGGCTTCCACTTCGCGCATCCTGGAGGCGGACATCGTCGGAAAGGAGCATTACGAGACGGCCCGAAAGGTCCAGGAATATCTGCAGAAGTACAACGAGCTGCAGGACATCATAGCGATCCTGGGCATGGACGAGCTTTCGGACGAAGACAAGCTGGTGGTGAACCGTGCGAGAAGAATGATACGTTTCCTTTCCCAGCCCATGTTCGTTGCGGAAAAATTCACCGGAATGTCCGGCGTTTATGTGCCGGTATCCGACACGGTCCGCGGTTTTAGGGAAATCCTGAACGGAGAAGTGGATGATCTTCCCGAGGCGGCTTTCTATAACGTGGGAACGATCGAGGACGCGAAGAAAAAGGCGGAGAAGCTATGAATACCTTTCCCCTGCGGATCTATGAATCGGACGGGATCTTTTTTGAGGGCGATGCGCAGAGCGTGACCATCCCGGCAGAGGACGGCGAGTACGCGGTGCTGGCCGCGCACGAGAACACGGTGGTTGCCGTGGAACCCGGGATCCTGCATTACGTTACCGACGAGGGCGAGCTGTTTTATGCCTCGGTCTCGAACGGAATGCTCAGGGTAGAGGATGGGGATGTGCTGGTCCTGGTGGAGACCGCGGAGCGCCCCGAAGAGATCGACGAAGAGCGTGCCCGCAGGAAGGAAGAGGAAGCCAGGGAAGAGATGCGCGCGCAGAAGAGCCGGCGCGACTTCTATCTGGCGGAAGCCATGCTGCGCCGCGAGCTGGCCAGGCTGAAGCTTTTGAAGGATCACGGGAACAATCTATAGACAAAGTTTACCGGATTATGATAAAATGAACAAAAATTTTGCAGGGGAGGTGCAGGATGGAACAGCAGGGTGATGAACTGAAGAATTTGATGGACTCCCTTTCCATCGGAGACGAAGGAACTTCCGGGCTCAAAAGCTCGGCGAGCAGTGTGATGCGTCAGAAGGACGTGGATTTCCTGGTATCTCTTTTGCAGGAGCTGCAGACCTATCGTGAGATCGGTACTCCCGAAGAGTGCAGGGAGTACAAGAAAAAGGCCCTCGGTTGAATCGTGTGGGGATGAGTGTTTGCGGGCGGGGCATACCTGCCCTTTTTCTTTGAGGAAAGCGGATGTCCGACGGGATGAAAAAAAACCTGATGCTTCAGGGAAGCATACTGGCTTTTGCGGGGCTGATCAGCAAAGTGATCGGCTTTCTTTACCGCATCCCGATGGCAAACGTCATCGGCAACAACGGAAACGGCCTGTATTCGGTGGCTTTCGGCATCTATAACATCGCGTTGACGCTTTCGTCCTACAGCATGCCGCTGGCAGTATCCAAGCTGATGAGCGCCCGTCTGGCCCGCGGGGAATACAAGAACGCGCACCGCCTGTTCAGGGATGCCCTTACGCTGGCCGCCCTGTCGGGGCTGATCGCGGCCATGGTTTTGTATTTCGGGGCAGATCTTCTGGCAAAGGTGTACCGGAAAGAGGGGCTCGAACGCCCGCTCCGTATCCTGGCACCGACGGTATTCGTCGTCGCGCTTCTGGGAACCTGCCGCGGTTATTTCCAGGGGCATCGCAACATGGTGCCTACGGCGGTCTCGCAGGTCATCGAACAGATCGTGAACGCGATCGTGAGCATCACGGCGGCAGTATTCCTTGTGCGCAAAGCGATCTTCAAGGGCGAGTCGGAAGCGGCGTACGGCGCCATGGGAGGCACCATGGGAACCCTTGCCGGCGCGACGGTGGCCCTGCTCCTTTTCGGCCTGATCTTCTGCCTGATACGCGGGGACATGAAGAAGGAGAAATCACACGATGATGCGGAGGATGAGGAGCACAGGCTGATCGTGAAAGCGATCGCCCTGACTGTTTTCCCGGTCATATTAAGCCAGAGCATTTACCAGCTGGGCTATACCCTTGATGACCTGGTCTTCGGGAATCTTATGAGCCTGAAAGGGCATGATGACACCCTGGTGACCGAGCTGCAGGGTGTGTTCAATACCCAGTACAACCAGATGATCAACCTGCCTGCGGCGATCGCCACGGCGATGGCATCGGCCACACTGCCGAGCATCGTGGCATCGCTTGCCCGGGGAGACCGGGCAGAGGCAAGAAAAAAGACCGATACGGTGCTGAAGTTCAACATGATGATCGCGATCCCCTCCGCGGTGGGACTGGCGGTTCTGGCAGAACCGGTCATGCACGTCCTGTTCCCGGGCCTCGGGGAGCACATGGACGTTGCGGTGATGCTGCTGCGGACCGGCTCATCGGCGGTCATCTTTTACGCATTCTCGACGATATCGACCTCCATTCTGCAGGCCGGTGATCACATGCGCATCCCGGTGATCCATTCGGGCATCTCGCTTGCGATCCACGTGATCCTGGTGGCAGTCTGCGTGCGATTTACCTCTCTGGGCGTGTATGCCCTGATCATCGGAAACGTGAGCTTTCCGCTGCTGGTCTGCATCCTGAACGGCCGCAGCATGAAAAAGCTCTTCGATTACCGTTTCCGCGTTTCGGAGAGTTTCGTAAAGCCCGCGCTGGCATCCCTCATCATGGGCGGAGCCGTGCTCGCGATCTATCTGCTGCTGAAGGGGCCGACCGGCATCCTGTGCGCGATGGTCGTATCCATCGTGCTGGGGATCCTGATCTATTTTCAGATGCTCTATTATCTGAAACTGCTTAGGAGGGAGGACATGGCGGCGATCCCTCTGATCGGGAAGTTTTTCCGCTGACGGGAAAAGGCCGGGCGGTATTGCATTAACGGGAGCAAAAGCCTATAATCAAAGACATGAGAGAAGACGCGCAGAAATTGTTAATGGATTTTATCGGCAGGCTTACGGAGAAGGCGGCGTCGTTGGAACAGCTCAAGCGTGCCCTGAAACCGGTGGCGGACCGTTACCGGATCTATTCGATCGACCTGGAACGCAATTCAAAGGACGGGGGATCGGAAAACGTCAGTCTCTTTCTCTACAAGAAGGGAAAGCCCAGGGAGCTGGGCATGCTCATCTTCCCCTTCGAGGCAGACCCGATCTATCCCATGGTGCTCTGCTTTATCCCGGATGACAGAAATTTTGATGATAACGAAAAAGCGGAACTGGAGATCTATGCCGCTTTCTGCTATTTTTACCTGCAGGGCGTGCAGGCGGCCGAGATGGCGGGAAAGGTGCAGACGCACCAGATCCTGACCGGGCTTCTGAACGCGCAGGGCTATATCAAGAGGATCGCGGAGCTGGTCAATGAGGGCATCCCGCTGACCTTCTATGATGCTTATTATTTCAATATCAGCGGCTTCGGCAATTTCAACCGGCGCCTTGGCTATGAAGGGGCGAACCGCCTGCTGATCGTTTATGCGCAGGCCATCAAGAAGAACCTCAAGGAGGATGAGCTGGCGGCCCACCAGGGCGGCGACAACTTCCTTGCCCTGATCCGGCGGGACCGCCGCGAAGAGTTCCTGAAATGGCTTCAGGATGTGAAGGTTCATGTTCCCGGCTGTAAAGAGCCGCTCAGTGTCAAGGCCAGGGCAGGAGTATGGGAGATCCCCTCCGGAAATCCGGATCCCGGGGATCTGATCGGCCATCCGGCCATCGCACTCAGCCAGGCCAAGCATGTGCTGCATCAGGACCATGCTTTTGTCTCGGACAGCATGGTGGACAGGGTAACACACATCAAAAACGTGATGGAAGCGTATGAAACCGCGCTGGAACAGGAAGAGTTCCTGGTCTATTACCAGCCGAAGGTGGATTCGCGAAACAATACGCTTGTGGGCGCAGAGGGACTGGTGCGCTGGAAGCGGGACGGACGCACGATCTCGCCGGGCAGCTTCATCCCGCCTCTGGAAGAGAACGGGCAGATCCTGCAGCTGGACTGCTACGTGCTGCGCCGTGCATGCGCAGACATCCGGCGCTGGCTGGATGAGGGAAAGGCGCCCGTTACCATTTCGGTGAATTTCTCCAGAAAGGATCTGGAAGACAAGAAGCTTGCCAGACGGATCAAACAGATCATCGACGAGGCGGGGATCGACAAGAAGTGGATCGAAGTCGAGGTGACGGAGACCGTGGATACGACCGAGCACGGTGAACTGGCGGCTTTCATCCGGGAGCTTTATGACTACGGCATCATGACCGCGATCGATGATTTCGGTTCGGGCTATTCCTCCCTGGCAACCCTCCGGGAATACCAGGTGCATACGCTGAAGATCGACCGTTCCTTTGTGAACAATAACGACTTTTCCTGGAAGGACGAGATCATCCTGCGTGATATCGTTCACATGGCGCAGGAGCTCGGGATCGAAACGCTGACCGAGGGCGTGGAGCGGGATGACCAGCTCATGTTCGTGAAGTCGGTCGGCTGCCACGTGATCCAGGGTTATTACTATGACAAGCCCCTCCCCTGTGAGGAGTTCGAGGAGAGGCTTGTAAAGAGAGTCTACGCACCCAGGGGCTGATCCGGCCCTTTGTTTTTGGGATCTGCGCCACTCAGCGCTTTCAGTTTCGCCATTTTATAGACAAAGATCATGACGGCCACCGCGAGCAGCAGAACGCTTGCGGCGATCACGATGACGATGAGCAGCACATTGCTTTCGGAGCCTTCTTCCCGCTCCGAATCCCTGTCATTTTCCCTGTCACGGCTGCTCTTTTTCCCGGAGGCGGTCACACTTCCCCTGTCCGTCTTTTCAGCAGTATAGCTTTCACGCTCTTCGGAGGAAGTCTGCAGGCTCACGCCGCTTCCGAAGCTTCCGGCACCGGGTGTGATCCCGCCCGGGGAGTATTCGGTGAGGAAGCCGCTCAGCCAGGCCAGAGGAGCATTCCAGTTGATCGTGCATTCGTTCACGGACCAGGCTTCGATATGGTCGAGATAGCATTTTGCGGGAGGGATCGTTCCCTTTTTCCAGCCCATGCCCCTTACCCAGGGGTCCTGCATGCCGGAATTGGGGCCGCCCGAAAGCACGCCCGCAGGGGCCATCGGGAAGCTGTCGTCGATCTGCTTTGCCCAGAAACGGTGATGGGGATAGGTGACGGCGTGGCTGCCGTAACCCGTCACATAGGAATAATCCATCGGATTGCGTCCCAGCAGATAGTCCATGCCGGAAACGGCACCGTCAAAGTAGGCGCTGTCGCCGCTGATCAGATAGGCATAGGCCAGGATCACGGCATTGTCCGCGACGACCGAGTTGGAACCCCAGATGTAGCCGTTGTCGGGATCGTTATAGGCGATGCTTGAGGCGGCATACGGCTGGCCGTAGCCCTGCTCGTCGCAAAGGGAGAGATAGTGCTCGGCGGTTTCCAGAAGATTATCCTTCGTCTTTTTGTATTCACTGCTGTCGCAGGCGTCTTCGTTCAGGCAGATGCTCATCGAAGCAAGAGCGGCGGTATGTCCCCAGTCAAAACTGCCGCAGGCCCCGACACTCTCCCCGCCGTCCATGGTCTCCGGCACGGCGAGATACCAGGGGGAGCTCTTCATGTCCTTGTGATAGTTCTCTTCACCGGTAGTCAGCCAGAGCTCGGTGGCGGCCCAGTAGAATTCATCGCTCACGTCATCATCGCCATAAGCGCCTCCGCCGACGGATTCGTCCAGCGGCGCGTACATGTCCGGATGATCACAGGCTGCGTCATAGCAGCGCACGGCGACATCCAGGCATTCTTCGGCAAAGGCTTTGTCGATGCCTGCCCAGAGCCGGGAAGCCTGTGCCGCGCAAGCCGCGACATTCAGGGTTGCGGCGGTCGTGGGGGGCTTTAAGATGCGTTCCTGCGGATCGTCCGCGGGGGCAACGCCGAGCCCGGTCCACTTGATGTCGTGGACTTTGTGATAGACCATGTCCCTGCAGCTGCCGTCGGGCACGAGCATCGTAAACATCCATTCCATTTCCCAGCGGGCTTCATCGAGCAGATCGGGGAAGGAGTTGCCGTTCTCGGGTATGCTCATCGTCCCGTCCGCGTAAGCGGCCTCGGTGCCGCAATACAGCGCGGCTTCATACATGTTTTGCAAAAGCCAGAGGGAGATGCCGCCGTTTACCACATATTTGCCGTGGTCGCCGGCATCGTACCAGCCGCCGCTCACATCCTGTGTGCCGGACGAGGCCGAATAGCCCCAGCACTGGTCGACGCTTGCGAGGTCGGGCGTGTGTCCGGCCGCGCGGCTGAGCTCGGAACCGTCGCCGGAACAGATCAGGCTGCTCTCGATCTCGATGCCGGAGCGGTTCTGGTAGAAATAGTTCAGGGAATCGTAGAGCAGCGAGGAGTAGACAGAGCTGACCCCGATGGAAAAGCTTCGGGAGCGGGCACCGTCTTCGGCCTCGATACAGTATTCTCCGGGCGCGTCTGCTTCGGAAAAATCCAGCACGTGCACCATGTCTCCGGAATCGGCATCGTATCCGTAAGGGATGGATTTGCCTTCGTAGGCGACGCGGCCGTTTTCATCGATCAGGGAAAAGCTCACGGGCTTGTCACTGTCGTTTAAGAGCGTTGCTTTCTTGGCGGCGTCTTCGATATAGCCGAGCTGGTTGGTCAGGATGAGGGCGCGGGCCCAGGGTTCTTCCTCGACATAGTCGTTCTCATCGGAGCTCAGATCCTCCAGGGACATGTTGTCGAAGCGGATCACGGTGCCGGCCGGGAAGCAGCCGCCGGGCGTATACTGGCCGTCTCCGCCCAGATGGAAGGCCCATTCCGCGACCTCCATGCCCTGCGCGGCCGTGAAGGTCAGGTCGACGCGCTTGGTCTCTCCGGCATTCACGGGGATGGGATCCCAGGTGGCGTCCAGATCATAGCCGTTGCTCATGTTGTGCCAGATCTCCGTGTCGCCGGCGAGATTTCCGATCTTGGTATAGTACTTCCCGCTGTTGGAAGCGGTGAGCTCATAGCGGACGCGGTACTGGTGGCCGCTCACGATCGTCAGGCCGCGGTGGCGGAACTGGCAGTCCCAGCGGTCTTCGCCGCCCTGCGACGCGCCGCCCGGATTGATGATGGTGATGATGTACTGCCCGTCGCTGAGCTCGAAATCCATTTTGGCGGGTTCCGATTCCACGATGTGCCAGGGAAGTCCCTTTCCGTCGTCAAAATCGGTCTCTCCGAGCTGCTCGCCCGCAAGGACGGTCAGAGCCGGCCACGGACGGGACAGGCAGAATAAAGCAAGAAAGAGCAGAGCGACCGCTCTGCGGATCGTTGAACGTGTTTTCATATCCGGTCAAAACCTCCGGGGGCAGATTATTACTTGCGTTCCGGCGGCCGGCGGCCGCGGAACACAGCAGTACTTATTTTAGCAAATGAGGGATTTTTTGCAATAGAGGCTCAGCGGTGAATTTTCGAGTAGAGAACGAGATATTCGCAAAGGGTCTTCTTTTCCGCTTCATCGTCCGAGCGGAGGACATCGATCACGGAGGCGGGGATGTAGGCTTCGGTGCCGGCCGCGTTTTTGCCGAAGACGAGATAATCGAGGCTCGTGTCCAGAAGCTCGCAGATATCGATCAGGCGGTCGAGGGAAAAAGAGGACAGGCCGCGCTCCACTTCACTGATGTGCTTGGTGCTCAGCGACAGCTTTTCGGCAAGATCTTCCTGGGTGATGTGATGCAATTCACGCAGATCGCGGATACGATTTCCGATGTCGGTATTCAGGCTTTTCCAGATCATATTCCCTCTCCCTTTGGTGTGACTGCAGTTGCGTGGTGTTTGTCTATCTGAATTATATGGAATAAAGGGAAAAAGAAAAAAGAACGGAGGGGTGCTGCTTTGTGAACCTGTAAGGTTGTGTGACGATAACATGGTATTCCCCTTTCGGACAAGCTGTGTTATGATAGGCGGGTAAAGAAGATCTGCCATGCGGCGGATCCCTGAAGCGGAGGCAGACTGATCATGCGTACGATGGATTTTAAGATGGAACGGCCGGGACTGCTGGAAGAAGGGCAGGAGGTGACGGTGACGGAAGGCTTGCTGCCGGGTAGTTACTATTACACCATCGATCCGTCCCTGGCGATGTCGGCCAACTTCAAGCTGCGTGACCGCCTGCATGTGAACAAGGGGCGGGTCATCAAAGTGGAGGAGACTGCCCGGGGGTTTTATGTCACTGTAGAATTTGATGAATAGAAAACGGTCCGGGAACTGTCCCGGGCAGGCACGGAAAGGAAGGAGAAGAAAATGAAAAAGATCAGCACGGAACAGGCACCGGCGGCCATTGGCCCTTATTCCCAGGCGATCGTTGCAGGGGATTTTCTGTTTGCATCGGGGCAGATCCCGATCAACCCTGCCACGGGAAGCGTGGAGGCGGAGGGGATCGAGGCGCAGGCCGACCAGGCGATCCGCAATGCCGGTGAGATCCTGAAGGCGGCCGGAACGGATTTTGCCCATGTGGTAAAGACCACCTGCTTTCTGGCGGACATGAACGATTTCGCCGCATTTAACGCGGTCTATGAGAAATACTTTACCGAAAAGCCAGCCCGGAGCTGCGTTGCGGTCAAGACACTGCCGAAAGACGTGCTCTGCGAGGTGGAGGTAACGGCTTATCTCGGTTAAACTTGCCAAGAGTAAACTTTTGCGCTATATTATAGTGCGATTCAAAACCCAAGCATGAACGGAGGATAAAGAGATGGCAAAGGAAAAAGTGATCCTGGCTTATTCGGGTGGTCTCGATACCACGGCGATCATTCCCTGGCTGAAGGAGAATTTTGATTATGAAGTGGTCTGCGTGTGCGTGGACTGCGGACAGGCGGAAGAGCTGGACGGGCTTGAGGAGCGCGCGAAGAGCTGCGGCGCCGAAAAGCTCTATATCCTTGATGTGACCGACGAGTTTGCTGACGAATACATCGTTCCCTGCGTGCAGGCGCATGCGGTGTACGAGAACAAATATCTGCTGGGCACCTCCATGGCGCGTCCCCTGATCGCGAAGAAGCTGGTGGAGATCGCCAGAAAGGAAGGCGCGGCGGCGATCTGCCACGGCGCTACGGGCAAGGGCAACGACCAGATCCGTTTTGAACTCGGGATCAAGGCGCTGGCGCCGGATCTCAAGATCATCGCGGCCTGGAGAAACGATAAGTGGACCATGGATTCCCGTGAGTCCGAGATCGAATACTGCAAGGCACACGGCATCCATCTGCCTTTCTCGGCCGATTCGAGCTACAGCCGTGACCGCAACCTCTGGCACATCAGCCATGAAGGCCTGGAGCTGGAGGATCCCGCCAACATGCCGAATTATGATCATCTGCTCGTTCTCGGCGTTACGCCCGAGAAGGCTCCGGATGAAGGGGAGTTTGTGACGATCAGCTTTGAAAAGGGCGTGCCTGTGGCGATCAACGGCGAGAAGATGAAGGTTTCGGATATCATCCGCAAGCTGAATGCCCTTGGCGGAAAGCACGGCATCGGCATCGTGGATATCGTGGAGAACCGTGTTGTCGGCATGAAGAGCCGCGGCGTTTACGAGACTCCGGGCGGAACCATCCTTTACGAGGCGCACCAGCAGCTGGAAGAGCTGATCCTCGACCGCGAGACGACCAAGACCAAGCTGGACATGGGCAATCTGTTCGCGCAGATCGTATACGAAGGCAAGTGGTTCACACCGCTCAGAGAGGCTGTGCAGGCCTTCATCGAGAGCACGCAGAAGTACGTGACCGGCGAAGTGAAGTTCAAGCTCTACAAAGGAAACATCATCAAAGCCGGAGAGACTTCACCGTATTCGCTGTATAACGAGAGCATCGCTTCCTTCACGACCGGTGATCTTTACGATCATCACGACGCCGAGGGCTTTATCAACCTCTTCGGCCTGGCCAGCAAGGTAAGGGGCATGAAGCAGCAGGAGCTGAACAGGAAATAAGAAAATGTGATACCGGGCGGGGAGCTTTCCCCGCTCGCTTTTGAGAGAAGAACCATGGATGTGATCCGGATCATCATTGTGTATCTGGGTGTCATGAACGTGCTGGGCCTGGGGATGATGGGGCTGGATAAATGGAAAGCGGCCAATCATCGCTGGCGCATCCCGGAGATACACCTGTTTCTGCTGGCGTTTCTGGGCGGCAGCCTGGGGACGTTTTTGGGAATGCACCTGTTCAGGCACAAGACGAAACACTGGTATTTCCGCTACGGAATGCCGCTGATCCTGGCAGCACATCTGATCTTCGGAGCCTGGCTGATCGGTTCGGGCCGGGTAATCATCATGTGAGGTAGCGAATGAAGGTCATCATTGTGGGCTGCGGCCGCATGGGCTATGCCCTTGCCAAACAGCTTTCGGAAGAAAACCATGACGTGACCGTGATCGACACGAGAGCGGATAAACTCGAAAGGACCCTGGCCGTTCTGGATATCCAGGGCGTGGAAGGAAACGGGACTTCTTTTCGCGTGCAGCAGGAAGCAGGCGTAAAGGAATGCGACATGATGGTCGCGGTGACGGGGCAGGACGAGGTGAACCTGCTCTGCTGCCTGATCGCGCGCCGCAGCGGCATCCAGCATGCCATTGCCCGTGTGCAGAACCCGATCTACAACGAGGAGATCCAGTATCTGTCCGATGAACTGGGGCTTTCGATGACGATCAATCCGCAGCTTGCCTGTGCCCGCAACATCGCCAAGCTGATCGAGGTGCCCGGCGCACTCGAAATCACGACTTTTGCGAAGGGGCGCATCGACATGGTGCGGCTTCCCATTCCCAAGGATTCACCGGTGGACGGCATGACCATCGTGGATTTCGCGAACAAGATCAGCAACGATACCCTGGTAACGGCCATCGAGAGGGACGGCGACGTGATCATCCCCAACGGACGCACGAAGCTGCTCTCGGGCGACTACATGTACGTGATCCTGCGCCCTGCGCAGATCGTGGAGCTGCTCAGAAAGCTGGGGATCAAGACCAAGCCGATCCGTTCGGTCCTGATCGCGGGCGGCGGTTCCACGGCCTATTATCTGGCGGCGCAGCTTTCCAATCTTCCCATTGACGTAAAGATCATCGAGCAGGACCATGCGCGCTGCGAACAGCTCAGCGGGCTGCTTCCCAAAGCGATGATCATCGAAGGAAACGCCTCGGACCGTCAGGTCCTGATGGAAGAGGGGATCACCGAGAAAGATGCCATGGTCGCGCTTACCAACATGGACGAGGAAAACCTGATCCTGTCCATGTTCACGAGCAAGGTGAGCAAGGCCAAGACCATAACCAAGCTTAATACCATCTCGTTTGACGAGGTGCTTTCCGATCTGCCGGTCGGCGTGGTGGTAAGCCCCAAGCAGATCGCGGCAAAATCGATCCTGCAATATGTGCGTGCTCTGGAAAATACGCACGGCAGCAATGTGGAAACCCTGCACCGCATCCTGAACGAGCGTGTGGAGGTTTTGGAATTCAAGGTCAGGGGAGATTCGAAGGTGACGAACACGCCTCTGATGGAACTGAAATTAAAGAAGAATCTTCTGGTCTGCGGGATCCTGCGCAACGGTCGTCTGATCACCCCCGGCGGCAAGGACGAGATCCTTCCCGGCGATAACGTGATCATCGTGACGACGGTCCTCGGTCTCAAGGACATCGGAAACATTCTGGAGTGAGCGGCATATGAACGTCGGCATGATCGTATATCTTTTGGGAAAGATCCTCGAGATCATCGGCACCATGATGGCGTGTCCTTTTATTGTTTCCCTGATCTATCATGAACGCAGCGGCATCTATTTCCTGGCCTGCGGCGCGGCTACCCTTGCGGTCGGAAGTCTGGTCTGCCGCTTCAGCCGCCCGAAGAACAAGTCGTTCTACGCCAGGGAAGGCTTTGTCGTGACGGCTTTCAGCTGGCTTCTGCTTTCGGTTGCCGGCTGCCTGCCCATCTATTTCAGCCGCGAGATCCCCAGCTTTACGGATGCGCTCTTTGAATGCATCTCGGGCTTTACCACTACAGGCGCTTCGGTGGTCCCGGAGGTGGAGAGGCTTTCCCATTGCATGAATTTCTGGCGCTGTTTCATACAGCTGATCGGCGGCATGGGCGTTCTGGTCTTCATGCTGGCCCTGCTTCCTTCCACCGGAGGGCAGGATCTGTATCTGATGAAAGCCGAGAGCCCGGGGCCCAGCGTATCCAAGCTCGCGCCGCGGGTGCGTCAGACCGCGTATTCCCTTTACATCATCTATTTTATCCTGACCGGTCTGGAGATCATCGCACTGGTGATCGCCGGAGCGCCGCTGTACGACAGCATCTGCACGGCCTTTACCACGACCAGCACGGGAGGTTTCGGTGTGCGGAACACCTCTCTTGCGGCATACGGGGTGCCGGTGCAGTATGTGGTATCGGTCTTTCTGTTCCTGGCGGGATTTAATTACAACTTTTTTTTCTGCCTGTGGCTGAAGAAGTGGAAAGAGGCCTTCGGCTCGGAGGAGATCCGCTGGTACACGGTGATCTTTTTCGGCGCGGTGGGCGTGATCACCACCACCCTGATCTTTCAGTCGGGAGAGGGCCTGGAGGAGGGATTCCGCCACGCCTTCCTGCAGGTGGGCTCCATCATGACGACGGCCGGTTATTCCTCGGTGGACTTTGACGTCTGGCCCGCGCTGGCGAGGGAGATCCTGATCCTTCTGATGCTGGTCGGCGGCTGTGCGGGATCGACCTGTGGCGGGATCAAGGTATCCCGTGTCCTGATCTATTTAAAGACCGTGGGCAAAGAGATCTCGCAGCTCTGCCATCCCAGGAGCGTGAAGGTGCTGAAGGTGGAAGGCAAGCCGCTGCCCCATGCGGTGCTGCGCTCGGCCAATATCTTTCTGATCACCTATGCGGCGGTCTTTGTGATCTCGATGCTTCTGGTGGCGTTGGACGGCTATGACCACACGACGAACTTTACCGCCGTGGCTTCGGCGCTGGGCAACATCGGCCCCGGCTTTTCCCTGGTGGGACCGACGCAGAATTTCGCTCATTTTTCCGTATTGTCCAAATACGTGCTGATGTTTGACATGCTGGCAGGACGACTGGAACTGTTCCCGCTGTTGGTGCTCCTTAGCCCGGCAACCTGGAGCAGGCGATAAGGGGGAGAGACCCGCCGCGTGGCGGAGTTCTCATCCTTTGTTCAAAACGACGCCGGCATGGGGAATTGACAAAAAAGGAACGGCGTCGATGAGGGCGCTGTTTTTTTGTTTCGATTTGCGGCTTAAAATGCTTGACAGACCACTCGAGCGATGATACAATTGCAGACGATATATCAGTCGGCGATATATAAAAAATTTACGGGAGGATAAAAAGATGGGCTTGGAAGTGAAGGACCTGTCAAAAAAGTACGGCGACAAGGTTGTAGTGGATCATGTGAGCTTCTCCATGGAAAACCCCGGGGTATACGCGCTGCTGGGTACCAACGGAGCAGGCAAGACCACCACGATCCGCATGATCCTTGACATGCTGGACAAGGACAGCGGAGAAGTGCTCTGGAACGGGCAGCCGCTTTCTTTTGATAATTGCAATATCGGATATCTGGCGGAGGAGCGCGGACTTTACCAGAAATACAGCCTGATGGACCAGATCATGTATTTCGGACGCCTCCGGGGCGTCAAGGATGACGTGCTCAAGGAAAAGATCCGCTACTGGTCGGGCAGACTGAAGCTGGATGAGTACCTTTACCCGCAGGCGGTGAAGGATGCGCGGGGACGCAGCAAAAAGGGTAAACCCAAGAGCCCCGACCAGCTGTCCAAGGGTAATCAGCAGAAGATACAGTTTCTGATCGCCATGCTCTCCGAACCGGAGCTTTTGGTACTGGACGAGCCCTTCTCCGGTCTGGATCCGGTCAATACCGATATCCTGAAGGATGTGGTCCGTGAGCAGATCGATGCAGGGAAGTACATCATCATGAGCAGCCACCAGATGGCAGCCGTGGAGGAATTCTGTACCGACATCACCATCATGTCCCGCTCGCGTGCCCTGGTGCAGGGTAACTTGAACGAGATCAAAAAGGGATACGGAAGGGTGAAACTGGCGCTCAAATGTGAGCAGGATGTAAAGGAATATATCGACAAGCTCGGGATCACGATCCTTTCCGAGAAGGAAAACGAATATGAGCTTCGCGTGACGGGAGAACAGCAGGCCAATGCGCTGCTCTGGGAACTCGTCAATGCCACGATCCCGGTGATACGCTTTGATCTTTCGGAGCTGTCGCTTCACGAGATCTTTGTGAAAGAGGTGGGTGCGGATGAAGAAAAGCAATAACATATACAGCATGGACGGTCTGGGGCAGGTCTTTTCCTTTACCATAGGCCAGACCTTCAAAAACCAGGCTTACCGCGTCAGCTTCATCATTTTTGTCCTGATGCTCATCCTGATGGGGCCGATCAATTATCTGGGAGCAGGAGCCGGCGTAAACGCCGCGAAGAAAGCGGACGGCCTGTACGGGGAAGACGCGGGGATCAGCAGCATCTATGTGGTCAATGAAACGCGTGTTCCGTTCGCGGCCGCGGAAATGGACCTGGAGGAAACGGCTTTTGCTTCGGCTGCGGTCAAACAGGCCGATGAGTTTCCCGCTCTTGCGGCGGATGAACTGGGAATAAAGCTTTCCCGGCAGACCGTCGATGACGAGACCTGCTTCATGATCGATCTGGTCACCGGGAAGGACGCGGAGATCACGGAAGGCGTTGTCTCGGCACTCGGGGACTACCTGACGGAACGCCTGGCCCTGGCCAGAAGAGCGGACGCCGAGCTTACGGACGAGCAGATCGAGATCCTCAGTAAAGGGATGGAGAGCGGGGACGTGATGAGTGACGCGGATTACATCACGAAGATCGACAGCAGCTATACGAACAGCCAGGTTATGAGCATCAGCATGCTCTACAGCATCATCGTGATGATCCTGGGATCCCTGACCGCAAGTTATGTGATCTCGTCGGTCATGGAGGAAAAGACATCCAAGCTGGTCGAGAACCTTTTGGTAAGCGTGCGCCCCCTGGCGCTGGTCTTCGGAAAGATCCTTGCCGTCATGACCTATGTGGGACTGATGATCGTGCTCGGCATCGGCGGTTCGTTCATCTCCAACAAGATCGCCGCTGCCATGAGCGGTTCGGAGATCGTCCAGCATGTGGGCGGGATGCTGGACTTCTCGAGGCTGTTTTCCATGGGACCTGCAAAGAGCATCCTGATCATCGTCTGCATGCTCCTGACCTATCTGCAGTTCTCCATCCTGGCAGGCGTGCTGGGAAGTGCCTGCGTCAAGCCCGAGGACGCGCAGTCGGCGATCGGCACCGTGACCATGATCAACATGACGTGCTACATGCTCGGGATCGTCCTCCCGAATGTGGAAAATCCGATGGTTTATACGGTGGCATCCATGATCCCGGTGGTATCGGGCTATCTTGCGCCGGTCGGCCTGATCGTGGGAAGGGTACCCCTGTGGGCTTTCCTGATCGGAATGGCTTTGAACATCGTGGTGATCATGCTGCTGTTCAGGCTTTGCGCAAAGACCTATCGCAAGCTGATCGTCAACGACAGCAAGCGTCTGAAGCTCTTTGAGATCATCAGGCTTTCGGCCGGAAAGGAAGATTTGCCTGGCGGCAAATCTTTGAAGCGCCTCAAAGCCGGCGCGGGCTCCCCCGAGCTTCGCTCGGGGGCTGGAAGGGAGGAGAAGTGATGTTTCGGAATTTCGGAAAAGTTTTTTCGTTCTCGTTTCATAACCAGGCAGGAACGAAATCCTATAAAATGCTGACCGTGATCGTTGCGCTGATCCTGTTTCTGGTACCGTTCGCGATCCTCTTCTTCATGGCAAAGGGGTCGGAAGACGAGGAAAAAGAGCTGGAAAGCTGCGGTGCGGAGCGCATTTACATCGTCAGTGACTTTGAGGCGGAGCCCGTCAATTTCATGGCTCTGCTGAGCACGGAAGAAAACTACAAGGGCATCCGTTATGCCGCTGCGGACAGCGTGGAGGATGCCATGGAAAAGACAAAGGAAGGGGAAGCATCCTTCATCCTGTATTTCTATCCGGAAGAGGACTACATCCGGGCGGACATCATCGTCCCGGCGAAAAGCAGCCTGAGCACGGAAGAGGCCGGGAACTATTTTGACTTCCTTTCGCAGAACCAGACAGGTTTCAGCCTGCTGCTTTCGGGCATCTCCCAGGGAAAGCTGGAGAGCCTGACGCCGCCCAATGCCTTCCGCACCTATACGGCCGAGGGATATGAAAAAGGCATTTCCACGGACGAGGACACGGCGGGAACGGAAGCACTTCTGCGTGACCAGGTAATGTCGGCCTTCCAGATGATCATACCGTATTTTACAATGATGCTGCTGTACTTCATGATCATGTCTTACGGTAATTCACTGGCTCAGTCGGTGGTCATGGAAAAGGAATCGAAGCTGATGGATACGATGCTGATCAGTCTGCATCCGGAGGCACTGGTCTTCGGAAAGCTGCTGGCGGCGATCCTGGCAGGACTGATCCAGATCTTTCTCTGGGTGGGCTGCGTGGTGGCCGGCCTGATCGTGGGAACAAAGGTGACCGAAAGCCTCTACCCGGATTACGTTTCCCCGATGAAAGCGTTTTTCGGCTTCCTGGAGGAACTGAACGTGTTCCGCCCGGAAAATGTGGCACTCGGCGTCCTGTTCCTGATCTTCGGCTTTGTGATGTATGAGGCGCTTGCGTCGATCGCCGGCGCGATCTCGGCCAACCGTGAAGAGGTGGCCAGCCAGAGCTTTCTGTTCGTGATGCCGCTTCTGGCAGCGTTTCTGCTCGCGATGATGGGCGGCGGACTGACTGCCGGCGGAGCGCCCGAATGGCTTCTGTACATACCGTTCAGCGCAACGCTTCTGATGCCGTCCACCCTGGCACTCGGACAGGTGTCGCTCGTGACGGCCGGCATCTCCCTGGCGCTTTTGATCGTGTTCACGCTGCTCTTTGTCATCGGGGCCGGGAGGATCTACAAGATGATGTCGCTTTACAAAGGAAACAAGGTAAGTATCGGACAGGTGCTGAAGCGCCTGGCAGGGAAGGAATGAGAATATGAATATCAGAGCAATGACGGCAGAGGATTATGACGGTGTGCGGGCGTTGTGGATGACGATCCACGGTTTCGGTATCCGCAGCGTGGACGATTCGCGGGAGGGAGTGGAACGCTTCCTTCAGCGGAACCCCGGGCTCAGCGTGGTCGCGGAAGAGGAAGGCGGCCGCATCGTGGGAGCCATACTCTGCGGTCATGACGGAAGGCGGGGCTGCCTGTATCATGTGTGCGTGGCGGAGGAATTCCGCCTGCACGGGATCGGAAAGGAAATGGTGATCCATTGCATGAACGCGCTCAAAAAAGAGCGGATCAACAAGGTATCCCTGATCGCCTTCACGAAAAATGACATCGGAAATGCATTTTGGAAACAGATAGGCTGGACAAAACGTGAGGATCTGAATTATTATGATTTTACCTTGAACGAGGAAAACATCACGGCGTTTAACAGCTAGGGAGGAAAGTCATGGAAGCTTATATGAAAGAGATCGAAGGCGGGATCGCGGCGGCAAAAGGGTTTTCGGCCGCGTCGCATGCGGCGGGCATCAAGTATCAGGGGCGTGAGGACATGGCTCTGATCTACAGCGAAGAGCCCTGCATAACGGCAGGGACCTTTACGACCAACAATGTGAAGGCCGCGCCGGTGATCTGGGACATGCGCATCGTATACGGAAGCGGAAAGGCACGTGCCGTCGTGATCAATTCAGGGATCGCGAATGCCGCCACCGGAAAGGAAGGCATGGCGATCTGCGAAAAGACAGCCGAAGCCCTGAGCGCCGAGTACGGCGGAAGCCGCGAAGAAGTGCTGGTGGCTTCGACCGGTGTGATCGGGATGCAGATCGATGCGGACAGGATCACGGCAGGCTGCCGGGAGCTGTTCTCGAAAAAAGCGTCGACCACGGAAGCGGCTACGGGAGCGGCCAGGGCGATCATGACCACGGATACGCACAAAAAGGAGATCTCCGTGGAAGTGACGCTGACGGACGAGAGCAAGGTACGCATCGGCGCCATGACCAAGGGCTCGGGCATGATCCATCCCAATATGTGCACGATGCTGGGCTTTGTGACAACGGATGCGGCGATCGACAAAAAGCTTTTGCAGCACGCCCTGACGACCATTGTGGACGAAACCTTCAACATGATCAGCGTGGACGGGGATACCTCCACCAACGACACCTATGTGGTGCTGGCAAACGGCATGGCGAAGAACACGCCCATAACGGAAAAGGGCGAAGATTACATGCGCTTCAAGACCGCGCTGCACTATGTGAGTGAATACCTGGCGAAGCAGATGGCTGCGGACGGAGAGGGGGCAACCTCGCTGTTTGAATGCCATGTGGCAGGGGCGCGTTCGGTTTCGGATGCCAGGACGCTCGCCAAATCCGTGATCGGCTCGAGCCTGTGCAAGGCGGCCATCTTCGGACACGACTCCAATTTCGGGCGCTTTTTGTGCGCGCTGGGGTATTCGGGTGTATCCTTTGATCCGGAGCAGGTGGATATCTGGTACGAGAGCGCTGCCGGAAAGATGCAGATCGTAAAGAACGGCATGGGCAGCGGCTATGATGAGGCAGAGGCGACAAAGCTTCTGTCCGAAGATGCCGTGACGGTGCTCGTGGACATGCACATGGGATCGGCCGAGGCTACGGCCTGGGGCTGTGACCTGAGTTACGATTATGTAAAGATCAACGCGGATTACCGCTCGTAAAGGCGGAAAGCGTGTAGCGGTTTGGCGTCAGCTGAACCGACGCTCATTCAACGGAATAAGAGATCAGGATGCGGCCGCGGCTTTGCTCGCGGCTGTTTTCTTTGAGCCGGAGCTTATAACCGTCCTCGGGCAGGAGCTTGATCAGCCCGGCAACATCCGCATCGGCATCCAGGCCTTCCCGCACGATAAAGAGCAGCGTGCTGCCGGCTACGGGCCGGTAGGTTCCCGCCAGGCTCTCAAAATCGCCTTCCCTGACCACGGCGCTTTTGCGACATTTTGACAAAAGCAGCGTGTCCTCGGCGCTCTGGTTCCACCAGTCGGCGGGAAGCACATAGACGCAGTCGGTGTTTGCGGCCACGCGGTCGTTTTCCTGCCCGCCCTCGAACAGATAGTCATTCCCGACGCGGAAGCTGTCGGAGCTGATCATGAGCAGCAGGAAGAAGCCGCAGAGCAGTACCGTCTGAAGCTTTTCCGAAAGCCCGCATTTATGCAAGAGCAGGGCGAAAGCGCCGAAGCTTAAGATGAAGCACCAGGGAAAGAGGCACATGATGTAACGGTCCACCAGATAGGGGATCATCTTGGAGACGGTCACGAAGTACAGGATGAACGGAACGGCGCAGATCGCGCCCTTTTCCAGGGAGATCCTGTTTTCTTCGCCTTTCTTCACAAGCATCAGGATCAGGAGCGCGATCCCGCAGAGCAGCAGAAAGCCCAGGAATACAAGCCCGGGAACGCCGACGGTGTTTTCCGAAAGGACATTGAGCATCACGGACAGGCGGGAAAGCGTGCCATCCGGGCTGAAGAGCCCGCTGATGGATTCGTCCCCGCGGCTTCCCGCAAACACGGCCTTCAGGGAGAAGGGCCAGAGTACGATCCCGAGGACGGCGCTGCGGACCAGCACCAGGAGATAGCGGGAAAGTGTCCGCCTGTTGCGGTGCGCGATCAGGATGATGATGCTCGTCAGGGCAAGCCCGAAGGCAAAGAAGACGAAATAGTACTGCGTGAGATAGCCGAAGAGCGTGAAGAAGCCCAGAATGCGGCTGTTCTCACGGCTAAGCTCCCAGTCGGCACCCTGCAGGCGCAGATGGGAATAGACGAAACCGACGACCATCAGCGTGAGCAGGCCGTACATGCGGATGAACGAGCCGGTATGCGCCGCCGCGGTGCTCAGCCCGTAGCAGGCGGCAACCATCAGGGCAAGCCGTTCGCCGCCCAGGTAATCACGCACGGTGACATAGATGAGCAGGATGGTCAAAAGAACGATCACTGCGTTCAGACCCAGGCCGGTCCATTTGGAGAACTGCCCCGGGAAGAAGGAGCAGACCGTATGAAGCAGCAGGGCATAGAGGGGCGGATGGTTGTCTCCGCGGAAATTATAGAGCACGGAGACATAGTTGAAGCGGCTTTCCGTGGTCGCGCAAAGATAATCCCGGTAGGCCTGCCCGTCCATCCAGGTGGTGGTGTACATCTCGTTGCTGCAGGCCTGCGCGCGGCGGTAATCCTTGTAGATCTTTGACTCTTTGATCTTCCAGTTGCTGTCCTTGAGGATGCCGATGTCCTTCTTCAGATTGGAAAACAGTTCGGGAAGACTGCTCCCCGCACCGTATTCGTGCATCCAGTCCTTTACGGAGTATTCCTGTTCCCCCAGGTGCATGAAGGGAAGGTACTCGCTGTTGGCGGTGCCGTACATGTACATTTCGTCCACATGGTAGCCTTCCTTTTGGGTGCCCCAGTAGAACAGGGCGGCGAGGGAGGCGGCCAGGATCAGAAACAGAAGGATGGTGCCGTGTATTGTAGTATTCTTCGTTTTCATAAGGGGTATTTTACCATAGTTTTGCCCTTTTGTGGATACTGTGTTAGAATGACGCCGGAAAACATGATGCCCTCCCGCTGGGAAGGGATTCGGGGAGCGGCGGCTGTAATTCGAGGGAAGAAGGCCGGAATTACAGCCAAGCCGGCGGAAACAAGGAGGATTCCAGGAAGATGGAGATGGTACGGATCGGACCGGAAGATATGAAAAGGCAGGAGCTTTTGCTGTATAACGAGTCTTCGGAGGTACAGCTGCGGCGCTATTACGAGCCGGAGGAGGGCCTTTTCATTGCGGAGAGCCTGCGGGTGCTGGAGAGGGCGCTGGATGCCGGCTATGAGCCGGTCTCCCTTCTGATCGAGGACCGTCATGTGCAGGATCCGCTGGTGAAGCGCATCGGGGACATTCCGGTCTATGTCGGCAGCGCGGAAACACTGGGAAGCCTGGCCGGCTACAAGCTGACAGGCGGAGCGCTTAGCCTGATGCGCAGGCGCAAGCTTCCGAAGGCAGCGGAGCTATTGAAAGATGCAAAGCGCGTTGTCGTGCTTGAGAGCATCAACAATCCGACGAATGTCGGCGCGATCTTCCGCAGCGCCGCGGCGCTGGGAGCCGATGCCATCCTGCTGACGCCGGACTGCAGCGATCCGCTCTACCGCAGGGCGGCCAGAGTATCCATGGGAACGGTCTTCGCGCTGCCCTGGTGCTATTTCGGAGCGAACGAGGCGGCGGATCTGTCCCTTTTGCGGGAATGCGGTTTTACGAGCTTGGCCATGGCCCTCCGGGAAGGGGCCGAAGCGCTGGGCAGTATTGAGCTGAGCCGCAGCGACAAGCGCGCGGTGCTTCTCGGAAACGAGAATAACGGACTGGCGGAGGCTACGGTTGCTGCCAGCGACCACTGTGTCGTGATCCCGATGCAAAACGGCGTGGATTCCCTGAATGTGGCAGCAGCCTCGGCGGTGGCATTCTGGGAACTGTTCCGCTGAACGAGCGCTTTTTTTGCTTTTTTCGAAAGAGTGTGTTAAAATGTGCGAATTGGGAATTTTAATGACGTGAGTGAAATATTTATAATAAGACTTGCGATACGGGCTGATCTGAATCTTGATCAGGAAAAGATACCAGTTGTTGCGGAACCATACAAAGAAAATTTCTGGTTTTGGGTTTGGTGTTATTCTTTGCTTTTCATTCGGATTATATTAAAAGCCGAAAAAGAGTGGATCAGGACTGGATGATAGGAAAGAACATTGGACACTGTCAGGTGGAGATATTCTTATCAGCGGAGCAGGGAGAAGTATAGTGAGACGGAAATCATTGACAATAAGGAGTGGGAGAGTTATCAAGAGATGAAAAACCAGAAAAGGATGATTATATGGAAAAGAAGGGGATTGGTATTTTTTTTCATATAGTGCTTTTTCTGCTGTTCGCTGTTTTGATCTATACGCTAGTAATGCGAATGGTTGTAGATCGAGACGTGCAATATTGGGTATATTGTATTCTTATGATGCTTATAGGGGTAAATACCTTTATTGGAGCAAGTTATGTAAAAAACAAATGGGGGATATTTCTTTCTGATTTATCCGTGGACTATGTTATTTCTATACCGTATCTTTTCTTGATTTGGGCGGGAAATTGGTGGTTGCTTTTTGGGGGACCTATTATAATGCTTTTGCTGTATAGAGGCAGGTACGTTTTGTTTCATCAGGGGAGAGAGAGGTGTAACGTGGCTGAGGTGATAGAAGCTGTTATCAATATGATAATCATGATACCGTTTGCCTTTTGCAACACCTACATAGTCTGTGCCTTGACGGGTATGTGGCCATAAGGAGATTTGCGAAAAAGGATTGAGTAAGAAAGAGAGCATATAGGGAAATTCAGATAGAAAGGGAAAGGAAAGATGGAAACCAAGGATATCGACAAGCTGATCTCAAAGGCGGAGGTGCTGATCGAAGCGCTTCCTTACATACAGAAGTTCAACCGACGCATCATCGTGGTGAAGTACGGCGGAAGCGCCATGGCGGATCCCGAGCTGCAGCGCAACGTGATCAAGGACGTAACGCTTCTGAAGCTGGTTGGCTTCAAGCCCGTGATCGTGCACGGCGGCGGCAAGGAGATCTCGGCCTGGCTGAAAAAGATCGGCAAGGAGTCGGAGTTCGTGAACGGACTGCGCGTGACGGATGCCGAGACCATGGAAGTGGCCGAGATGGTGCTCAACAAGGTGAACAAGCGCCTGGTATCCATGGTGGAGGAGCTGGGTGTACACGCCGCAGGCGTTTCCGGCAAGGACGGCGGCCTGCTCAAGGTGCAGAAGCGCCTCTCCGACGGGAAGGACATCGGTTATGTGGGACAGATCACGGAAGTGAACCCCAAGATCCTCTTCGATCTGATCGAGCAGGATTTCCTGCCCATAGTGGCACCGATCGGCATGGACGACAATTACGAAAGCTATAACATCAACGCGGACGACGCGGCCTGCGCCGTGGCCAAGGCGGTGGGAGCCGAGAAGCTGGCTTTCCTTACGGACATCGAGGGCCTTTACCGCGACATCAACGACAAGAGCAGCTTCATCTCGCGCATCCACACCGGCGAGGCAAAACAGCTGATCGACAGCGGCATCATCGGCGGCGGGATGCTCCCGAAGCTCGGGAACTGCATCGATGCCATCGAGAGCGGCGTGCAGCGCGTGCATATCCTGGACGGACGCCTGGCGCACTGCCTGCTTCTGGAGATCTTTACCAGAAGCGGTATCGGAACGATGATCGCACCGGACGGGATCGAACTGGAGGCCTGAGATCCGCGGACGGATCCTGATAAGGAAGGAAAGCGGACCGGGGCAGAAAAGGAGGAAACAAAAATGGGAATGATGCAGCAGTATATCGAAGAAGCGGAGAGCGCTCTCCTTCACACCTATAACCGTTATCAGGTGGTCTTTGACCATGGCGAGGGCGTGCGTCTTTATGACATCGAAGGAAAGGAGTACCTGGATTTTGTCTCCGGGATCGGCGTGTTCGCGCTGGGCTACGGCGTGAAGCGATACAACGATGCCGTGAAGGCACAGGTGGACAAGCTGCTTCATACCTCGAATTATTATTATAACGTGCCGGCCATCGAAGCGGCCAAGGCGATCAAGAAAGCCAGCGGCATGGACCGCGTGTTCTTTACCAACAGCGGTGCCGAGGCGGTGGAGGGCGCACTGAAGACAGCCCGGAAATATGCATTTCTGAAAGATGGGCGGACCGATCACGAGATCATCGCCATGGAGCATTCCTTCCACGGCAGGACCTTCGGCGCCCTTTCGGTGACCGGGACCCGGAAATACCGCGATCCCTTTGAACCGATGATCGGCAACATCCGTTTTGCGCAGCTCAACGACATCGAGAGCGTGAAAGCCTGCATTACGGACAAGACCTGCGCGATCATCATGGAAACGGTGCAGGGCGAGGGCGGCATACACCCGGCGACCGAAGAATTTCTGAAGGAAGTGCGCGCGATCTGCGACGAGAAGGACATCCTGCTGATCCTGGACGAGATCCAGTGCGGAATGGGCCGCACCGGTTCGTATTACGCCTGGCAGCGCTACGGCGTGAAGCCCGATGTGATGACGACGGCGAAGGCTCTGGGCTGCGGTGTGCCCGTTGGCGCATTCCTGATGACGGAAAAGGTCGGACAGGCATCCCTGGTCGCGGGCGATCACGGCACGACCTACGGCGGCAATCCCCTGGGCGGGGCGGCGATCTGCGAGGTCTTCAAGATCTTCGAAGAGGAAAAGATTCCCGAGCATGCCGCGGAAGTGGGAAGCTATCTGTATGAGAAACTGGAGGAGATCAGTGCCTCCCGTGACGATATCGTCGAACACCGCGGGATCGGCCTGATGCAGGGACTGGAGTTTGACCATCCGGTGGCGGACATCATCAACAAAGCGCTTGATAAGGGACTGGTCCTGATCAATGCGGGAACGAACATCATACGTTTCCTGCCGCCTCTGGTGATCGAAAAAGAGCATGTGGACGAGATGATCAAGGTCCTGAAGGAGTGTCTGTAAAGCATGAGGGCAAAAACCTGGATCACCATCCTGGCGGTCTCGGTCATTTTCGGAGTCCTCTGCTATGTGTTTTGGCCCGAGAAAGACGGAGAGGAAAAGGGAACAGGCAAGCAGACGGATCGCACGCTGATCCTCTGGTATACCGATGAGAGTCTTACGGATTATCTGAACAGCGCCTGCATCGCCTTTCAGGATGAGAACGGAGTGAGAGTGGAGCCGGTATTGAAAACCGGCCTGGAATATATCGAAGAGATCTATCAGGCGTCGCTTTCGGGAGAAGGGATGCCGGATCTTTACATCACGGGCAGTGACACGCTGGAAAAGGCGGCACTGGCCGGTCTTGCGGTACCCATCGAGGATCCCGAGCATGTGGTGAACAGCTTCAATTTCCCGCCGATCGCCTTTCAGGCAGTGACCTATCAGGGAAAGCAGATCGCCTATCCGTTTTATTACGAAACGGCTTTTTTGCTGTACAACCAGACCTATCTGTCCCAGATGGCGGATGCCGAGCTGCGCAGCAATCCCGATGAAGAACTGGACGAGGAAGGCGAAGGCCGGGTGTATGTCCCGAATGCGGGGATCCCGGAGGGATATACCGAGGAAACCTGGGCGGAGGCTGTGGACAAGCGCACCCAGGAGCTGATCCCTTCCACGATCGAAGAGATCCGGCAGCTGGCGGCGACGCACGGCGCGCCCGAAGGCATGGAGAACTTCTTCCTCTGGGATGTTTCGGACATCTTTTACAATTACTTCTTTACCGGCGCCTACATGAACGTGGGCGGGGAATGCGGCGACGATCCCACGCAGCTCGATATCTGCAACGAGGATACGATACGCTGCATGACGACATACCAGGGCCTGCATGAATATTTCTCCATCGAATCCAAGGAGAGCAGTTACGAAAAGGTCGTGCAGGATTTTCTGGACGGGAAGTCGCTCTTTACGATCGTGACGACGGACGGCCTGGCTATGGTCGAAAAGGCCTGCCATGACGAAGAGTTCCATTACGGATACGGCGTGGCGCCTCTCCCTGGGCTGGATGACGAGCACGGGGCGAGAGGGCTGTCCACGACGAGCTGTGTGGTGGTGAACGGCTATTCGGCCTATCCTTCCGAGGCAAATCTTTTTGCGGAATACGTGATGTATGAAGATGCGGACTCGCTCTATGACCGCACGGGCAAGATGCCCTGCGTGGGCGGCGCGCAGGATGAATCGGTCGGTGCGCACACCGTGGTGCGCCGGATCTACATGGAGAGCGCGTCTCTTCCGAAGCTGATCACGTTGAGCAATTTCTGGCTGGAGCTGGAGCTGGTCTATACAAGGATCTGGGACGGTGCGGATCCGGAAGAGACGCTGCGTTCTTTCTCGGAGCAGATGGAAGAGCAGATGAAGAAACAGCTTTAACAGCGGGAAAATCTTCTTGAAACTTATTTCCAAATGGCATAAAATATCTAACAGGTGATCTCTGAGAAGGCCTTTGCCGCGTTTTATTCGCGATAAAGGAGCAGATCATGAAAAAACAAATAGTACGAGTTCTCGTTTTATGGGCTGTGAGCCTGTTTCTGCTGATGGGGTGCGGATCCGCACAGGCTTATCTGGACCAACAGATCGAAAAGGCAGGGGAATCGGATGCTTTGCCGACTTTGGGGGAGACAAATGGCGGGGCGCCCGAAGATGCCGATGCATGCTGCGTTCATGTCAGCGGAGCGGTAGCCGTTCCCGGTGTTTATGTGCTCGGTCCGGGAAGCAGGCTGATCGATGCGGTGAACATGGCCGGCGGTTTTACGGAAGAGGCGGATGAGGATTATCTGAATCTGGCCGCCGTGGTCGCGGACGGACAACAGTATCATGTCCCGACGAAAGAGGAAACGGAAGGCCTTGCGGAGCAGTCCGGGGTAACGGCGGACGGACTGGTGGACATCAACCGGGCCGGAGCGGAGGAGCTCATGAGCCTGACCGGGATAGGGCCGGGGAAGGCGCAGGCGATCCTCGAGTATCGTGAGGAACACGGGTCTTTTGCTTCGACGGAAGAGCTCATGAATGTTTCCGGCATCGGGGAATCCAGCTTTAACAAGCTCAGGGACGAGATCGTGGTGAGATAGTTACCGCTTGACGATAACGCAAGTCGGGGGCGGCAGGAAGCCGCAAGAGTGACCGGAGGGAAAGATGGCAGAACGGATTTTGATCGTGGATGACGAAAAAGCGATCGTTAAAGGTTTGCGATACAGCATCGAGCAGGACGGCATGGAAACGGATGAGGCGTATGACGGCGAGGAAGCGCTTGCGCTGGCAAGGAGCAATCATTACGACCTGGTGCTTCTGGATCTGATGCTTCCGAAGATAGACGGCATGGAGGTGTGCAGGCAGATCCGCGAGTTTTCGGATGTGCCGATCATCTTCCTGACAGCGAAGGATACGGACATGGACAAGATCATGGGCTTTGAATCCGGAGCCGATGATTATATCACCAAGCCCTTCAACATCCTGGAGGTCAAGGCGAGGATCCGCGTGTTCGTGCGCCGTTCGCGCAAAAAGGAAAGCCCGGCGGCCGTAAAGAGCAGCGTGATCGAGAACGGGGAATTCCGTTTCGACATCGAGAACCGCCGCCTGTTCATCCGCGGAGAAGAGATCAACCTCACCTCCAAGGAATTTGACATTCTGGAACTCCTGGTCACCCATCCCGGCAAGGTATACAGCAGGGAGAACTTAAAGGAGCTGGTCTGGGGAAAAGAGTACAGCGGGGATGCCCGCACGGTCGATGTGCACGTGCGGCGTCTGCGCGAAAAGATCGAGGAAACTCCCGGAGCACCGAAATATGTGCAGACAAAATGGGGAGTGGGATATTTCTATAAGGGATGAAAAGATTTCCGTTTTTAAAGAGCTTCCGGCTCAGGGTATTTCTTCTCATTCTGTTGAGCGGACTGGTCCTGGTGAACGTGATGCGTTACGGCATGGTGTCCAATCTGTACGGACGCCTGATCGAGTCGCAGACCATGGATATGACCGAACAGGTCCGGATCTGCGCCAACAGCATGAAGAACTACGACTTCTTTCGTGACGCTTCTTCCGAAGCGATCAATGTGCAGCTTGCACAGCTTTCCCGGATCTACGAAGGGCGCATCCTGGTCATGGACCGGGGTTTTAGCGTGATCGCCGACACCTATGACATCAGTCTGGGCAAGATCATGATCGGTGAAGAGGTGATCCGCGCCTATCGGAGTGAGACGGTCGTCTCGAATCACGACAAAGGGACACGCTATATCGAGGTCGCCATCCCTGTGACCGAAAATGATGTGCAGACCGGAGAGACCGAGGTGCTTGGCGTGATCCTTGCGAGCGCTTCGACGGACGAGATCCGGCGCAACATGAGCGACATCCAGCGGCGCGGGTGGATCATCGAGATCGTGCTCGTGGTGCTTCTGATCGGGGCGGCGGCTCTGAGCGCCTCGCTTTCGGTGCGGCCTTTCGAGCGCGTTACCAAAGCGATCGCCGGTGTGGTGAGTTTTGAGGAGGACGTTCCGCTGGTCTCGGACTACAAGGAGACGACAGAGATCGTCGAAGCCTTTCAAAAGCTCAGGCAGCGCCTGAAAGTGTTGGATGATTCGCGTCAGGAATTCGTCAGCAACGTGTCGCACGAGCTCAAGACGCCCATCGCATCGATCAAGGTGCTGGCAGATTCCCTCAACATGCAGGAGGGCGCGCCTCTCGAGATGTACCGGGATTTCATGAAGGACATCAGTGCCGAGGTGGACCGCGAGAACGAGATCATAACGGATCTGCTGGAGCTGGTCCGGATGGAAAAGGGCGCCTCGGGCATGCATGTCGAGAACGTCAACGTCAATGAGCTGCTGGAGCAGATCACGAAACGGCTGGGCCCTCTGGCCAGAAAGAGCGAGGTGGACCTGATCCTCGAGAGCCACAGGCCTGTCACGGCCGACATGGATGCGGTGAAGATGACGCAGGCGATCACCAACATCATCGAGAACGGCATCAAATACAACAAGCATCCGGGCTGGGTGCGCATCGTGCTGGATGCCGATCACAAGTACATGACACTCACGATCTCCGATTCCGGGACCGGCATTCCGGAGACCGAGATCGGGCATATCTTTGAACGTTTTTACCGCGGGGACAAATCGCACAGCAAGGAAATCAGCGGGACCGGCCTGGGACTGGCCATCACGCGAAAGACCATCCTTTTGCACCGCGGTTCCATCGATGTCAAGAGCGTGCTGGGAGAGGGGACGAGCTTCATCGTCAAGATCCCTCTCAGCCATATCCGGGAGACGGGGGAAAGTGCATGAACGGAATGAAAAGAATGCTGACAGCCGTGCTTTTCCTGCTGCTTTTCTGCCTGCCTGCGGGCTGCACGAAAACGGAGCCGGAAGTGACGGAGAAGGAAGGGATCGACCGGGTCTATTACCTGAACCGGAGCGAAACGGCGCTGGTATACGGGGAGTATGAGCCGAAGGCCGCCGAGCTGGAGGAGCGCCTCCGCGAGCTGCTCGGGGAGCTGGCGACGGTTCCGGCGGGGAGCGATTACCGTGCGCCGATGCAGGGAGATTACAAGCTGGAGAACATACAGCTGGAGGGCGACCAGCTGGTCCTGAGCCTGAGCGAGGACTACCGGATGCTGAGCCCCGCCACGGAAGTGCTGGTGCGGGCGGCCATCGTGCGTACCCTGACGCAGGAAGAGGGAGTGGCCGGCGTGAGCATGCTGATCGGCGGCGCACCTCTGACCGACGGCGCCGGGAACACGGTCGGCCCGATGGATGCGGAAAGCTTCATGGACAACGAGGGCGAAGAGGTCAATGCTTATGCGTCTGCGGAGCTGCATCTGTATTTTGCGAATGAGACCGGGGACGCACTGGTCGCTGTGACCGAAAACGTGGTCTACAATACGAATGTGCCCATGGAGCGTCTTGTGATCGAAAAACTGATCGAAGGGCCGGAGAGCGGAATGGACGCCGCTCCGACGATACCGGCTTCCACAAAACTGATCTCCGTCACGGTGACGGACGGCGTGTGCTTTGTGAATCTGGACAGTGCTTTTCAAAACGGCATCGGCAACGTGATACCGTCGGTGACCATCTATTCCATCGTCAATTCGCTTGCAGAGCTCAGCAGCGTGCACCGCGTGCAGTTCATGGTCAACGGGGAGAGCGACCTGATGTTTCGGGAGATGATGGATCTGAAGGAGACCTATACCAGGAATCTGGATCTGGTGGAGTAAGTATTTTTGGGGGAGAAGAATGAAAAGGCCGTTATTCGCATTCTGCCTTTTCTTCCTCCTGACGGTGCGGCTGGGACTTGGTATCCTGGGGCCGCCGGAGGACCCGTATGAGAAGGATGTCGGCAAACATGTCTTTCTCGGAACGGTGGAAAAGAAGGAATTCAAAAAGGAAAAGCAGGTATTCTTCCTGCGGCATGTCGTCATCGACGGCAATGAAGATTCAACGGAAATTGAAAATTGCGGACTGATCTGTGTGACGGATGGGGACGCACCCGAGATTGGGGCGAGAGTCCTGGTGAGGGGCGATCTTTGGCTTTATCCCGTGGCAACGAACCCGGGTGAGTTTGACATGCGGAAGTACTATCTCTGTCAGGGCTACGGCGCAAGGCTGAACGTATGGGACTGGAAGCACGCCGGCGGCTCTCATGACAAGTGGAGGGAAGGGCTGTGGCGCATCCGCTGCGCCCTGGGCAGTCTCTATGACCGTCTGCTCCCCGAAGAGGACGCAGCCGTGATGAAAGCCATGGTCCTCGGGGACAAGGGGGATCTGAGCACCGAGCTGAAGGAGCTGTACCAAAGCAGCGGGATATCCCATATCCTGGCGATCAGCGGACTGCACATCTCGCTGCTGGGGATGGGGCTTTACCGGCTGCTGCGCAAAGCGAGCCTTCCGATCCTGCCATCGGTCATGGTTTCGCTCTTCTTCCTGGTCAATTACGCGATCCTTTGCGGGGCGGGGACCTCGACGCTGCGGGCCGTGACGATGTTTGGGCTGATGGCGGCAGCAGATGCGGAACGGAGAAGCTATGACCTGCCGACGGCGCTTGCGCTTTCGGCGGCAAGTACGACCGTGACGAATCCCTATCTTCTGCTGACCGGAGCTTTCTGGCTTTCCTATGCGGCAGTCTGCGGCGTGGCGATGTACGCACCGGCGGTGGCAGGGGAGCTCCGCGCAGAAGACAAGAGGCTCAGGAAGTTTTTGCAGGCGCTGGGCTCGAGCCTGGGTGCCACGGTCTTCACGCTCCCGCTGATCCTGAAGGAATATTATGCGTTCCCCCTTTACGGCGTGCTGCTCAACCTGCTGGTGATCCCGCTGATGAGTGTGCTGATGATCAGCGGCCTGATCATGCTGCCTCTTGGCGCTTTGAGCATCCCACTGGGCGTGGCCTGCGGTCTCATCTGTCACCTGATCCTGAGCCTGTACCGCATTTTCTGCCTCTTTTTTTCGGAACTGCCGGGGAGCGTGCTGATCACGGGCTGCCCGTCGGATCTGCAGTTTATTGCGGCCTATGCCATCTTCGGGCTTGTGATCCTTGCGGATGCAAAAACGCTGGGGCGTTTGCTTCGGCGCTTCCCGGTGCGCGGAAAGGCAGGGCCTGTTTTTTGGATGATACTCAAGGCGGGTGTCAGCGCGCTGGCAATCGTTCTTTTGATGGTTCGGCTGAGGCCGGTCTTTGCGCTTACGATGCTGGATGTGGGGCAGGGAGACGGACTTTGCGTGGAAACGGAGGAAGGCTGTCTGATGATCGACGGCGGCAGCACCAGCAAGGAGGAGCTTTACAAATACCAGCTGGGACCGTTTTTGAAGTACCGTGGGATCAGCCGTGTGGATTACTGGTTTTTGAGCCATCCAGACAGGGACCATGTCTCGGGTTTGAAGGAGCTGCTTGCGGATGAGGACTGCGGCATCCGCGTGGGAGCGCTGGTCCTGCCGCAGGCTTTCGGTGCGGAGGAGGATTTTGCCGAACTGTGCGCGCTGGCGGCGGCGCGCGGGACGGCGGTGGTTTACTTTGCGGCCGGGGACCGGCTGCATTTCGGAGAATTGACGGTCGAGAGCCTGCATCCCGTTCCGGGCTATGTCTGCGAGGATGTGAATGAGTATTCGCAGATCCTGCGGTTCGAGGTCGCAGGCTTTACGGCCGTGCTCGGCGGGGACGCCACGGCAAAGAGCGAGGCGGAAGCGATTGAGAACATGGAGAGGGGGAGGGGATCAGGCGGCATGGTTGGGAGTGAAGCGGATGGGATCGGGAAGATGGATAGCGGGAGAGAGGCTGAGGGCTGTGCAGTTGATGTCATGAAGCTTAATCATCATGGCTCGCGGACTTCCACTTCGCAGGAATGGCTGAATTATCTGGCACCGCGGGTTGTTCTGATCTCCTGCGGGGCGGATAATCCCTACGGCCATCCGCACGAGGAGGTGCTTGCGCGGGTGGAAGAAGCCGGCTGCGGGATCTTTCGCACGGATCAGGACGGGGCGGTGACAGTTACGCTCGATCCGTCGAAGGGCTACAGCATAAAGACATATCTGCCGTAGCCTTGTGTAACCAGCTGCCGGCTGCGATTCGAGGTAAAACAGGTGAATGTGTTAGCCGGAGGAGAGAGGGAAGCCGCTTGAAGCAGGGGTAGCGGCTACCACAAGCGTCGAAAAGAGGGGCAGGTGTTAGCAGGAGGAGAGAGGGAAGCATCTTGAAGTAGTGGGAGCAGCTACCACAGGCAGGTAAAACAAGGGAGTGTGTTAGCCGGAGGAGAGAGGGAAGCCGCTTGAAGCAGGGGGAGCGGCTACCACAGGCAGGTAAAACAGGAGGGGGTGTTAGCCAGAGGAGAGAGGGAAGCTGCTTGAAGCAGGGTTAGCGGCTACCACGGGCAGGTAAAACAAGGGAGTGTGTTAGCCGGAGGAGAGAGGGAAGCCGCTTGAAGCAGGGGGAGCGGCTACCACAAGTCGGTAAAAGGAGGGATTATGATAAAAGAAAAAGATATCTTAAATGAAATTATCTTCCTGGAAAAGAGTATGGAAAGAATAACTGCTGAAATGGAGATGCTGAAAAAGGAATTTCCGGAGGGCGGAAGATTACGCGCGGTCAAACATGGCAAGGGGTATCAGTTTTTTCTTCGGAGATCGGGCGAAAGAGCTAACGGTGAATACATAAAGAAAAAGGATATCAGAAAAGCTGAGATGCTGGCTCAGATTGAATATGATGAGAAATTGGTCGCAGTATTGCAGCAAGCTATAGAAGCTTTTTCAAAATGTAAAGATTCGGGAATTGATGATTTTTCTGAGGAAGTATTACAGCGGGTGGCTCCGGGGAAAAGACGACTTGTTGATACTATTTTTGTTTCAGATCAGTGCTATTTGAAAAACTGGATGGCGCAGGAATATACCGGAATGGGATTCCGTGAGGGATCTTCTGAGTTTTATACGCGCAGAGGACTGAGGGTCCGGTCAAAGTCTGAGGTGATAATAGCGGATATGCTGGATGAACTGGACGTTCCGTTTCTTTTTGAGAAACCTCTTTGTCTGAAGAATGGAACGGTATACCCGGATTTTACATTGCTGAATTTACGGGAACGTAAAGAATTATACTGGGAGCATTTCGGAATGATGGATGACAGGGAATACCGGGACGATGCATTGATGAAGATGAGGGAGTATGAAGCGGATGGACTGTTTCAATATGATTCGGTGATATGGACTTTTGAAACCGGGAAGAAACCATTGAATACCAGAGAGTTGCGCAAAATGATTAAAATGCTGAGGGTGAGATTGATGCCATGATGGGTCAGGTGCGGTTGAAAGCCTATTGCCTTGTGATGCCGCACCTGTTTTCGCAAAAAATCTGCAGCGCTTCTTACAAATGGTTAGCCGCTTTCGAATAGTTTATGTGGGAGGAGGAGAGTCTACGGCTACTACAGAATCCCCCAAGGAGGGGATGTGTTAGCCGGAAGAGTGGGGGAAGCAGCTTGAATCATGGGGATCGGCTACCACAGAATCCCGCGAGGAGGGGATGTGTTAGCCGGAAGAGAAGGGAGAGCCGTCGGAAGCAGGGTTAGCGGCTAACACAGGAAGGTGAAACAGGGGGGCGTGTTAGCCGGAAGAGAAGGGAGAGCCGCCGGAAGCAGGGTTAGTGGCTAACACAGGAAGGTGAAACAGGAGGGAGTGTTAGCCGGAAGTCATGGAGAAAAGGAGGAAAGAGGCACCCGTGGCTACCACAGAAGCCCCCGAGGAGGAGATGTGTTAGCCGAAAGAAGATGATCTGCCGGGAAGCGAGTCCGTGAAGACCAGAAAACGTGAAGTGAGAAAACTGCGAAGGGCTGAAACTGCGAAGGGCTGAAACTGCGAAGGGCTGAAACCGCGAAGGGCTGAAACTGCGAAGGTCTGAAACCGCGAAGCCGCCCCCAGAGGGCGGATCCGGATCGTTTGCTCCGGCGGGCGGGAAATGACAAATATTGATTCTATTCTTAGCAAAAACTGCGTGGTAAAGCAATAGCTGAAAGGTTAAAATAGAACGACTATGCCCGAGTGATAGATGAAAGGAGCACCTGATGCTATACCGCCCGGAATACTGCATTGCTTCCGTGGGAGCCATGATCATATTGCTGATCATGTTTTTCATGAAACGAAACTACGCCCTGCGATCCAACAGGATCTTTTTCGTGATGCTGCTCGACAACCTTCTGGCATCGGGGCTCAACATTGTCACATTCTACACGATATCTTTTCCGGAGCGTTTTCCGCTGTGGTTCTGCTATCTGAGCAACCAGCTCTACCTTTTTGTCTACAACTTCATGGCGGTGCTCTTCCTTCTGTACGTGGACAGCAAGACCAAGATCGGTTCGGTGAAGAAGGTGATCACGGTGATCGCCACCCTGATCGTGGCCTTTGACGCGATCATCATCTTCGGCACCCATCAGACGCATCTGGTCGTATATTATGATGAGAATCTTGTCTACCGGCACGGACCCATGATGCTCGCGCTTTATGTATCGGCGTTCCTGTCCGTGGCCATTGCGGACGTTGTCTTCATCGCGAAGTACAAGATGTTCAATTTCTATCAGGTGCTCTCGGTCAATCTTTTTGCCGGCGGCGTTTTTGCGGCCGTGATCTTCCAGATGTTCTTCCCGAGATACGCGATCACGAATTATGCCTGTGCCATGATACTCTTCTTTGTTTATGTGGCCTTTGAGAACCAGGCCTATTATCTGCACGGCGATACGCTCTGCTATAACCGCAGGGCTTTCATCAAGACCATCAATCAGAAACGCTTCCGGAAGGAAGAGTATCTGATGGCGGTCATCCGGCTCAATTCCTTCGAGAACATCCGCAATTCCCTCGGCAAGATGGGAGTGGAGGATCTGGTGGAGAAGATCGCGGAACGCATCAGCCGGGCTTACGGCAAGGGAGCCTATTATGTGGATCTGAACTGTTTTACGGTGATACGGCAGCCTTCGGTTGACAAGGAACAGCTGAAGAAGGGAATACGTGAATGCTTTTTGCAGACCTTCCAGATGGAAGTGGGCGATGACACCATCTCCGTGGAGGTGGAGCCCATCGTCACGCTGGTCCGCGTCTGCGGCGAGCATTTTGACGGCGCGGAGATGACGGATCTTTTGCAGAAGGCGACGACCAGCTTTGATGATCCGACCATTGAGCTGGAGGATGCGGACGACCTGGTAAAGCCGATCCGCAGGGAGAAAGAGGTGCTGGGACTGATCGACCGTGCGATCAAGCACGACGGCTTCATGGTCTGGTATCAGCCCATCTACGATGTGAAGGCAGATGCGTTTACCTGTTCGGAGGCCCTGATCCGTCTGAAGGATGATTCGCAGGGCTATGTGGGGCCGGAGGAGTTCATTCCCGTGGCGGAGCGCAACGGCAGGATCCGGGACATCGGCGACTACGTGTTCCGGGATGTGTGCCGTTTCATCAAGACCAACAAGATCCTTTCCCGGGGCGTACACTACATCGAGATCAATCTTTCGCCGGAGCAGTGCAACCGCGTGGAACTGGCGAACCAGCTGATCGACATCGCCACCGAATACGGGGTGGATTTCCGGCAGATCAATCTGGAGATCACCGAGACCGCGGAAATGCAGAGCTGCGGCATGCACAATGTGAACCAGCTGATCACGGATCTGCACGACAAGGGCGTTACCTTTGCCCTGGACGATTTCGGCTCGGGCTTTGCCGCGATCGATTACCTGATCAAGCTGCCTGTGGACATCGTGAAGATCGACAAGGGCATTCTCTGGCAGGCCATGGAGGATGCGTCTTCCATGAAGATCCTCAAGAATACGATACACATGATCCGGGAAGTCGGGAAAAAGATCGTGGTGGAAGGGATCGAAACGCCCGAGATGGCGGAGCTTCTGATCGAGAATGGCTGCGATTATCTGCAGGGTTATCTGTATTCGAGGCCCCTGCCGGAAGAGCGTTACCTGCTCTTCCTTGAGGAGCGCAACAAGCGTCGGGCGGCCGGAAAAGTGGCGAAGTAAAATGACGAATTGCTTTATCAAAAAAGAGCTTCGTCCCGATACGGGCTGAAGCTCTTTATATTTTTGATCCTTCGTCAGCCGGCCGGAAGGGCGGCGTGGGAAAGAACGATCCCGTCACTTTACGGCCGGAAGGGTTTCCCGGCGTCCGGTGCATGCCTGATAAAGTTCCGGGGCCGGCACGACGGGGTGGAGCACGCGGACGGTTCTCCGAAGAGGGGCACTGCCGGCTGCGGGAGCGGATTTCCGCATGGACTTTCCGCTCTGGTTATAGTATTCGACCCAGGCATAATTGTCATTCGAGAAGCGCGCCTGCAGTTCGGGGTGCGCATTTTTATAGCTTTCCAGATCGAAGGCGGCGCTTCCACGGCGGCCTTCGGCGATGCCGCTGGTGAGCCAGTGGAGCTTCAGGCTCTCGCTGGTCCAGGGCGCAAGGTCGGCCAGGTCTGGATTGGCGGCGAGGTATTCCTCCGCATTGAAAGCCGCGCCGAGATAGTGGTTCCAGGGATTGCTCTCGGCAGGATCGGTGGGATCCCAGCCCGCCAGGGAGGGACCGAAACGGTCGATCGCTGCGGAATACGGAAGACCCAGGGCGCCCGGCGTGTCCTGATCGTTGTAGAAGGTGACCGGCGTTCCCACCGGGATGTTTTCATAGATCCACTTGGCATCGCCGACACAGAGACGCATGCAGCCCATGGAAGCCCTGGTCCCCAGCAGGTCGAACTGGCCGTGCTTTAAGGAGCCGCAGTTTCCGTAATCGGTATAGGGAACCGAATGGAAGAGGATCCCCTTCACAATGCGGGTGCAGTACTGGCCGTAGACATTACCCTTCAGCCAGCCCCAGCGGAATTTCTCGGGAATGCAGTAGGTCCCCGATTCGGGCGTGGCATCCCCGGTGGAGGTGATCATGGCCCGGACGGGGGATGCGTTGAAATATACGGTGATCACGTTTGCCGTGACATTGATATAGATATGGTAGCCTTCGTCTTCTGCGTGTGACCGGAGGGCCGAAGCTGGCTGCAGAAACAAAAAGAGCGCAAAAAGAATGGCGGACAGGGTCCGAAATGCAGGATTTTTTTTCATGAACTTTTCCTTCTTTGTCTGTTATGGGTAAGACTCAGTATACCATATTTTGAGTTTTTGTGAAGAGATTTCAACAAAATATTGTGTGAATTCTTTCTCGATTTTTTTGGCGATTTATGATAAGATAGAGCGCGTATGGCTGAGAAAAAAGCAAAAAAAGCGGATAGCAAAGAAGAGAAGTCCAAAGACTGGGTCGCGGAGGATCTGAAGGCAGCGGAAGAGAGCGGGACGGAAGCGTTCCGCAATGTTTACCTGCTCTTCGGGAGCGAGCGTTTCCAGTGCAGAAGGCGAAGGGACCAGCTGCTGTTTGCGCTCGCGTCGGATCTGGACGACATGAACCTGACGACGCTGGAAGAGGAAAACGCCGTTGCGGAGCAGATCATCTCCGTGGCCGACACGATGCCGTTCTTTGCGGACAGGCGCGTTCTGAGCATCAAGAACAGCGGGCTTTTCAAGAAGGGCAGCGAGGAGCTGGAGGATTATCTTCCTAAAATACCGAAGACCACATATCTGATCTTTTACGAAGAGGATGTGGACAAGCGCAAGACGCTTTATAAAAGCGTGGCGGAGACCGGACGCGCCGTGGAGTATTCGACGCTCACCCCGGCGGAGCTGCAGGTCGAGATCGTGCGCATCCTGAAGCGGGAAGGCCACTCCATGACCAGACCGACCTTTGAATATCTCATCGAACGGGTCGGGGCCGGGATGGACGATCTGAGCGTGGAGATCGAAAAGCTGATCTGTTACACGGCCGGCCGGGAGATGATCACGATCGATGACATCAATGCCATCGTCACGCCCAGGCTGGAGGAGCGGGTTTTCGTCCTCACGGATGCCATCGCGAAGAAGCAGCGGAAAAGGGCGCTTGACTGCTATTACGAACTGCTGAACCTCAAGGTGGAACCCATGCGGCTTCTGGCACTGCTCTCGGGGCAGTTCAATCGTCTGCTCATGGTCAAGAGCATGCGCGCGAAAGGCATCGACGCCGCGCGGATCGCACGGAGCTTAAAGATCAGCGAAAAGGCCGTCCCGATCAACGAAAGGCTTGCCGCGCAGTTTCCCATTGCCGTGCTCCGCGGAGCGCTGTCGGACTGCCTTGCAGCGGAGGAAGCCGTAAAGACCGGCCTCATGAGCGATAAACTGAGTCTGGAGACTCTCATGATAAAATATGCGTCATAGACGCGTTTAAGGAGGGAAAACATGTTAACCAAAATCCTGTTGCTGATCCTGTTCTTCGGGATCATGGTCGCCGTCGGACTCTATTCCCGCCGGCACTCCACGAACGTCAACGACTTCGTTCTGGGCGGGCGCAAGGTAGGCCCCTGGCTGACGGCCTTTGCCTTCGGAACCTCGTATTTTTCCGCGGTGGTCTTCGTCGGCTATGCGGGACAGTTCGGGTACAAGTACGGCATAGCGGCCACCTGGATCGGCATCGGCAATGCCTTCATCGGCTCGCTCCTGGCCTGGGTGGTACTGGGGCGCCGCACCAGGATCATGACCAAGTTCCTGGATGCAAAGACCATGCCGGATTTCTTCGGAAAACGCTACCATTCCAAGGCGCTGCGCATCGCCGCCGCCTTCATCTCCTTTGTGTTCCTGATCCCGTACACCTCGTCGGTATTCAACGGCCTTTCCCGTCTTTTCGGCATGGCCTTTGACATCGACTACAAGTACTGCGTCATCGCGATGGCGCTGCTAACCTGCATATACGTGATCCTGGGCGGCTACATGGCAACGGCCATCAACGATTTCATCCAGGGCATGATCATGATCGTCGGCATCGTCGCCGTGGTCTTTTCGGTACTAAACGGCAAGGGCGGCTTCATCGCGGCCATCGGAAAGCTGGCGGAGTTCAGCTCCGACATCGAAGTCACGAAGGGACAGCCCGGCGCCTTCACTTCCTTCTTCGGACCCGACCCCTTAAACCTTCTGGGTGTGGTGATCCTCACCTCCCTCGGTACCTGGGGCCTGCCGCAGATGGTGCAGAAGTTTTACGCGATCCGTGATGAGGACGCGGTGAAGACCGGTACCGTGATCTCCACGGTCTTTGCGGTGGTCATTTCCTGCGGCTGCTATTTCCTGGGCGGTTTCGGGCGCCTGTTCTTCCCGGATCCCCAGACGCTTGTCGAGAACGGCAAGCCGATGTATGACAAGGTCATCCCCGAGATGCTGGCCACCCTGCCCGAGTTTCTGATCGGCGTGGTGATCATGCTGGTGCTCTCGGCATCGATGTCGACACTGGCATCCCTGGTGCTCACTTCTTCCTCCACGATCACGATCGACCTGATCAAGGACAATATCGTAAAGAAGATGGATGAGAAGAAGCAGCTTGTCACCATGCGTGTATTCCTGGTGATCTTCATCGTGCTTTCGGTGGTCATGGCTCTGAAGCCCCCTGCCCTGATCGCACAGCTCATGGGCATCTCCTGGGGCGCTCTGGCCGGTGCGTTCCTCGCGCCGTTCCTCTACGGTCTGTACTGGAAGGGTGTGACCCGCAGCTCGGTATGGTGCTGCTTCGTGGTGGCGGTGGGCATCACCGTGGTCAACCTGTTCCCTGCGACCCAGTTCATCAAGAGCCCGATCAATGCAGGTGCGATCGCGATGATCGCCGGCATGGTGGTGGTTCCGCTCGTAAGCCTTCTGACACCGAAGATGGAAAGCGGAGAGATCAAGTTCGTCTTTGACTGCTACGAAGAGAAGCACATGGTAGAGCAGCGTTATGCACTGCCCGGTGCGGAAGAAGGCGGCAAAGAGGGCAAGGCAGCTCCGGCAAAGAAAGAGCAGAGCAGATCTTCATCGAAAAAGAAGAGGAAATAGATCATGGAAGAGAATAAACAGGGAGTAGATCCCGCGCTCCTGGCGTTTCTGGATGCGGAGGAGCTTTCGGACAAGCTGGAGGTGCTTTCGAGAGTGCAGGGTGAACTCTCACCCAGAAGCCTGACTTCGATCGAGATGTCCCTCGGCATGGAACCGCAGGAAGACAGCCCGGATGAAAGGATCCGCAGGATACGCGGTCTTTTGCAGACACGGGAGAAGTACGAACGGGGAAGGCGGTAGACCGCAAGGTGGAAGAGCTGCGGCTGACGATCTCGGGGATCGTGGAAAAGGACGGGAAGAAAAAGGCCTGCGTGTCTTTCAGCGGAGAAGGCTGTTACGCGGAGGGCTATATTCCCGACTGCGAGCTGGTCAAAAGCAGCGGATTCACGAAGGAAGAGGAAGAGGCGCTCCGCGCCTATCTGAAGGAGAATCTTGCGGAATTAAAAAAGCAGGCGGCGCGGATCAACCCGCTGTTTGCCATCATGAAGGAGTGACTTGTGATGAAGATATCGGAGATCTTTGCAAAAGGCGGCCCCACGCTCTCGCTCGAGGTTTTCCCGCCCAAGACCGACGACGTATACGAAAAGGTTGAAAAGGCTACGGACGAGATCGCGGCGCTGAAGCCGGATTTCATGAGCGTGACCTACGGGGCGGCCGGAAGCACGCGGAAATATACGACGGCGATCGCTTCCAACGTCGAGAAGCAGGGGGTGACGGCGCTTGCGCACCTGACCTGCGTGAATGCTTCGGAGGAGAGCATCCGGCAGCAGGTAGAGAACCTGAAGGAAGCGGGGATACAGAATATCCTGGCTCTGCGCGGGGATCTGCCCGAAGGGGTGGAGAGCACGGAGGACTGGGTTTTCAAGCATGCCAGCGAACTGGTGAGCGTCATCAAGAAGTACGGGGATTTCTGTGTCGGCGGCGCCTGCTATCCGGAAAAGCATCCCGAGGCGGACACAATGGCGGAGGATATCGCCAACATGAAACGCAAGGTGGAAGCGGGCTGCGAGTTCCTGACCACCCAGATGTTTTTTGACAACAATATCTTTTACAACTATCTGTACCGCCTGCGGGAAGCGGGCGTTACGGTGCCGGTGGTGGCGGGGATCATGCCCGTGACCAATGCGAAGCAGATGACGCGCATCATCAAGCTGTCCCAGGCCTTTATCCCGAGGCGCTATGTGGCCCTGCTGGACCGATTCGGCCATGAGCCGGCAGCACTGAAGCAGGCGGCGATCGCCTACGCGACGGACCAGATCCTGGATCTTCTGGCGAACGGGATCGAGCATATCCATATCTATACGATGAACAAGCCGGAGGTGGCGGCAAAGATCCAGGAGAACTTAAGCGAGATCATCCCCTCCTGCCGGAAAAGCTGATGGAGAATACGGTACGGATCTATATCGCGGACAGGGAAACGCTTGCCATATCCCCGCGGGAAGTGGCGCGTTACCTGGGATACAGCCGGGAAGCGTTGGCGCTGCCGCCGGACGACGCGATCGAAGAAGCCATCCGGAAGGCCAGGGGGCTGTGTGCCGGAAAGGCCTGTTACGGGCGCTATCCGGTCTCGTTTTTCGGGGAAGACGGGATCAACATGCCTTACGGGGAGGTTCATAGCAGGGATCTGCGGCGGAACCTGGACGGATGCGGGGAAGTGTATATCTTTGCCGCAACGATCGGCGCGGCCCTGGACCGGGAAATGGCAAGAGCCAGGCTGAAGGGCATGAGCGAGCCCGCTCTGCTGCAGGCAGCGGGTGCGGCAGCCGTGGAAGCGGTCTGCGACGAAGTGAATGCCCTGCTGGAAAAGGAAGCGGCGGAGGAAGGCCGCAGCCTGCGGAGACGTTTCAGCCCGGGCTACGGGGATCTGGGGCTGGAAAATCAGAAGGGCGTGTTTGAACTGCTCAATCCGGCCAAGCACATCGGGCTTACCCTGATGGACACGCTGATCATGAGTCCGGAGAAGAGCGTTACGGCGATCATCGGGATCGCGGAGAAAGACGGAGGAAGCGGAAAATGAAGAGACGCAGCATGAGATGGATCGGAGGCCTTCTGGCTTTGGCGATGTGCCTTTCTGCCTGCGAAAAGGAAGAAAAAGGAAAGGAACCCGGGCAGGAGGCTGTCTCGCCGGGGGAAGAGACACAGGTCGTCGAGACCGGCCCTGCGGCAGAGCTTCTTCTGGAGCTGTCCCCTCTTCAGAAGGCGGCCATCGAAGGAACGGAAGCGGATCTGGAAACGGCTGTGACCCTTTCCGGCCTCTTTCTGGATCTTCTGGTCGATGAGAATAATGCGGAAGGCGGACAGCAGAATATCCTGATCTCGCCCACGGCGCTGCTTGCCGGTGCATGTTCCCTTAAGGAGGCGGCATCGGGGGAGGCGGCGGAGCAGATCGGAAGCGCGGTGCTCCGGGGGGCTGACCCGGAACGCGTGAAAAGCCTGCTGGAACGCCTGGAGGCCTACAACGACGAAGCTTCGGGAAACAGCTGGAAGATGAGCAGCGGTGTCTGGAAGCGCGAGGGAAACGGCCTGGATGAGATCAACAGCTGGGTGGCCGAAAGTACCGGCGGCAGCGTAACGGCCTTTGAGCCGAGCGAAGCAGCCGGGACGGAGCTGCTGCAGGCGGTGGCGCTTTCCATGCGCTGGGAGAAGCCCTATGAGGACAAGGATATCCTGGAAAGCCGCCATTTCATGAATGCCGACTGGGTGGGAAGCACGGTCGACATGCTCTACAGTGAGGAGAATTGGTATTTCCGGCTCAGTTACGGCACGGGCTTTCTGAAAAACCTGGAAGGCGGAAAGCTGGCCTTTTTTGCCGTCATGCCGGATAAGGATGTGTCCATGGACGATTACCTGGTCCTGATGCAGGTGGAACAGACGGATCTGGTCAAGGCACTGCTCTCTCCGAGCTACGGGGATGTCAGGGTGCAGCTGCCGGAATTCAGTGTGAGTGCCGAGCGTGATCTGGGGGATTCGCTGCAGACCATGGGACTGACCGCGGCCTTTGACGCATCGCAGGGCGCGTTTGACTTTGGGAACGGTTCCCCGCAGAGCCTGGGGGCTTTCCGGCAGCAGGTGCGGTTTTCCGTGAGCAGGGGACAGTGTGCTCCCAATTCGGACAAGGTCCTGAAAAAGCCGGATGCGGAGCTGGGTTTTCCGATCTATCTGAACTTTGACAGGCCCTTCATTTACGGCGTGGTCGAACGGGAGAGCGGGGTGCCGATCCTTCTGGGCCTGGTAAGCAGCTTTTAGGAAAGGGCCGCCGCAGGCGGCCTTTTTTGCACGGGAAAGGAGAGATGGCTTACTATGGCAGAGGTATTCCTGAAAAAAGGGGCGGGGCGGAGCTTCAAGGCCGGAGGTCCCTGGATATACGATAACGAGATCGAACGGATCGAGGGCAGCTTTGAAAACGGCGACGTCGTGGAGCTGCATGATTTTGACGGCTATTTTCTGGGCCGCGGTTTTCTGAACATGCGCTCCACCATCGCGTTCCGCATCCTTTCCCGCCGCAGGGAATCCGTGATCGATGAGGCCTTTCTGGAGCAGCGGGTTCGGGATGCCTGGAATTACCGGAAAGAGGTGATCGATACTTCCGCCTGCCGCGTGATCTTCGGGGAGGCGGATTTCCTGCCCGGGCTCGTCGTGGACAAGTTTTCGGATGTGCTGGTCGCGGAGTCGCTGGCGCTCGGGATCGACCGGCTGAAGTGCGTGATCCTCGATGCGCTGGTAAAAGTCCTTGCGGAGGACGGCATCACGATCCGCGGGATCTATGAACGCAGCGACGCCAAGGTGCGCCTGAAGGAGGGCATGGAGCCGTCCAAGGGCTTTATCGGAGCGGAGTTTGATACAAGGGTCGAGATCGTCGAGAACGGGGTGCGCTACATCGTGGACGTGCAGGACGGCCAGAAGACCGGCTTTTTCCTGGACCAGAAGGAGAATCGTGCCGCGATCCACAAGCTCTGCAGGGGAAAGAAGGTCCTGGACTGCTTCACCCACACGGGCTCTTTTGCGCTGAATGCCGGCATCGCCGGAGCGGAGGGCGTTCTGGGCGTGGATGCTTCACAGTTTGCCGTTGACCGGGCGACCGAGAACGCTGCCCTGAACGGGCTCTCGGAGCGTGTGAAGTTTCAGTGTGCGGATGTGTTTGATCTGCTGCCTTCCCTGGAGGAAGCCGGGGAGAGATACGATGTGGTGATCCTGGACCCGCCGGCCTTCACCAAATCCCGCAATTCGATCAAGCAGGCGGTGAAGGGCTACCGCGAGATCAACCTTCGCGGGATGAAGCTGGTCAAAAACGGCGGCTATCTCTGTACCTGCACCTGCTCGCATTTCATGGATCCCGAGCTCTTTGCCAAGACCATAAGGGAGGCGGCCACCGGAGCCCACAAACGCCTCAGGCAGGTGGAATTCCGCACCCAGGGACCGGACCATCCCGTTCTGTGGGCGGCCGACAACAGCCTGTACCTGAAGTTCTACATCTTTCAGGTATGTGAGGAGAAGTGAGAGGGGAACAGGATTGATTCCGACAAAAAACAGTCTTGCAGGGGCTGTTTTTTTGATGTAATATAATGACGTTTATGTGACACGGTGTGTGTCACGTTGAAAATGAGGGCAATGCATGTGAAGCTGAGCAAGGTGGGAAAGACATGAGAGATCCGGAACGGGATGCCGCGGAAATGGCGGTCAGGCGTGAGAAGATGCTGGATACGGCATACCGCCTTTTTTCCGAACATAACATTGAATCGGTGACCATGGCCGAGATCGCCAGGGAAGCCGGGTATGGGAATAAAACGCTTCACCGGTATTTCAATTCCAAGCCGGCTCTGGTCGTGGCTGTGGCCACCCGGAGGTGGGAACAGTTCCGGGAGAGCAACAGGAAGCGAAGGCCCAGTGCAGACTTTGAGGGAATGAGCGCAGCGGAGATCTTCGGCTTTTATCTGGATTCCTTTCTGCTGCTGTACAGAGAGCACAAGGATCTGCTGCGCTTCAACCAGTTCTTCAACATCTACATCCGGGCGGAAAAGGTGGGGGCGGAAACGGTACGGCCGTATCAGGGAATGATACAGGCACTGGAAGCGCAGTTCCATGGCATGTACCTGAAGGCACAGCAGGATCACACGATCCGGACGGATGTACCGGAGATCGAGATGTTCTCGACAACGCTTCACCTGATGCTGGCCGTGGTGACGAGATATGCGGTAGGGCTGGTGTACCAGCCGGAGGAAGGCTTTGATGCGGAGAAGGAGCTCGAGTATCTGAGGAATGCGGTGCTTGCGGGGTACAAGCCGATCAGCGGAGAGGTTCTCTGATCGATATCAAGAATAGGGAGAATGGAAAGATGAAAAAATGGAAGCAAACAATGAAACGGATCGCAGCATTCGGACTTACGGCAGTTCTGCTCGTAAACACGGTTCCGCTGGAAGTATTCGCTGCGGATCCGGCAGGAGCGGGAGACGATGTTTCGATCGAAGCGGAAGCGACAGGAGCAGGAGGAGATGTTTCGATCGAAGCGGAAGCGTCATATCCTGCTTTCGTGCAGTCAGAGACCGTCGACGGCGTGAAGATCACCATAGGGGCAGAGGAGGGGGTATTCCCGGAAGGGGCCGTGCTCTCTGCTAAGAAGGTGACGAAGACGAGGGAAGAAGAAACCCTGGAGGCCGTCGAAGAGGAGCGGCCCGGGGAGCAGAATGTGGCTGCTTCCTATACCTATGATATCAAGGTTCTGGACAAGGATGGAAATGAAGTCCAGCCTGCGGATGAGAGTAAGGTAAAGGTGTCCTTCAAGTTGGAAGAGGTTTCGGATAGCAATCTGGAAACGAATATTTACCATATCAAGGAAGTTGATTCTGAGGGGGCGGCTTCAGGAGAGAAATCTGGTAATGACAAGGCTGATTCTGAAGAGATATCAGATGGTAGTGGCGCTGATTCAGACAGTAAAGTATCTGAAAATACAGAGCTTATAGCGGAGAAGCTCACCGTGGAGACGGAGGGCGATACCGCCACGGCTGAGACCGACGGCTTCTCCCTTTACACGGTAGAGTTTAGCTATAACGATCTGCAATATGTAATGCCCGGAGACAGCGAGGTTGCCTTATCGGAAATCCTTAATAAGGTTTCTCTTACGGGAGAGGTGACAAATGTTGAAGTCAGCAGCCCGGAGTTGTTTTCTGCGGGGAAGAATGATTCCGGCGAGTGGATCGTCACTGCCCGCAGGGCCTTCAGCTCGGAGGAGTGGATGAAGATCACCATAAACGGCAAAGAATACAGGATCACCGTGACGGATGATTCGGATACCATGTCCTTTGCCGATCTGCAGGCACAGATCAACGGCGCAGCAAATGGCGATACGGTCAAGCTGGAGAAGGATGTCAATTGGAAAGAAAGCCATCCTGGCGCGTCAGGAGACGATTCCAATCCGCTGGAAATCCCCTCCGGCAAGACCGTCACCCTGGACTTAAACGACCACTATATTCTCTATAAGGGCAATACGGCTTCACCGGTGATCACGGTCAATGGCACTCTGACCCTCAAGGACAGCAAGACCGATAAGACCAAACGCTATATCACGCTGGCAGACGGCCGTGCGACGGGCGTTTCAGACAGCGGCACGCTTAGCGACACATGCATTGAAGTCACCGGTGGCTTTATCGCCGGCGGCAACAACGTGAGCCAAAATGGCGGCGGCGTGTACGTTAAAGACAGTTGCATGTTTACCATGGAGGGCGGCACGATCGTCGGCTGCAAAGCAGGCTACGGCGGCGGTGTGAAC
>JAILHF010000017.1 GCA_024696005.1 Lachnospiraceae bacterium
CTGGAAGATCATTGGCAGGAAACACAGGATGACAGCGGCTTTCCCGGCAAGCCTGTGGAACGCGGGGCTGAGCACGGTAACGGTGGGACTACTGCTTAAGGGCGTGCTTGATATATACGGATCCGGCAACAGTCTCATCCGTATATTCTGGGTACTTGGCGCGGCAGAACTGCTGGCTGCCCTGTTAACGCTCCTTATTGCAGGGAAAAACGCTCAGCTCCCGAAAAGATTATGATTGATATATCCTGTCTTTGAGAGTTGTTGGAATGAAAACTGCTGGAAACCCTTGATTTTACAAGAGATTCCAGCAGATTTTTGGATCATTGGGGTTCTTTTTCTGCCTTCTTGCACTTTTGCTGTCTACCATTTTCTCGGCACGTTCAAGCTGTGCTGAGCGGATGCTTTTCTGATAGAGCGCATAGGAAGGCGAATAAGTAACTATCATAAGCTGGCCTACAACGCTGCTACCATCATGGATGAGTTCCTTATAGTAGATATCATCGGTATATTTGGATGGATCATTTTTGATCTTTTCAAGATCCTTCACCGGCTTTCCATCAGAAAGACTCTCCAGTTTCTGCTGTCCATAGCAGATGCACGTTCACCTTCCTTCAGATTTTTTAATGACTGTGTAACAACAAAGTATCTGTCATTAACGTTGTTAAAACGCCGGTTGGTTTCGGAGCCGAGACCGGACGGAGAGTTGAGTTGACGGAGAGGTGCGGATGGACTACAATAAACGGCAGTTAATTGTATGTTACGGATTGGAGAGATGAGACAGGATGCGCATCGTTAACCTTATTGAGAACACGGAAGGATCGAAGGGCTGTGCCTTTGCGCATGGGCTTTCGTTTTATGTTGAAACACAAAGGCACAGGATCCTGATGGACCTGGGGCCTTCGGAGCAGACGCTGGAAAACGCGGAGCATTTGAACATCGATCTGCGGTCTGTCGACCTGGTCGTATTGAGTCACGGGCATTACGATCATTCCGGCGGCATCATGCCCTTTTCCGCGCTAAACGCTCAGGCAAAGATCTTCATGCAGAACACGGCCGGCGGAGAGTATTACGCGGATGACGGTGAGCAGGCGCCGGACGGGCGCTACCGTTATATCGGCATCGACAAGAATATCTGCAAGCTCCCGGAGTTGATCACCGTGGAAGGTGACCACGTGATCGATGAGGAAACGGAGCTCTTTACCGTAAAGAACAGAACGCACCCGCTTCCGTTTACAAACAAAAGACTGCTGGTCCTCAGGAACGGCGCATACGAGCGCGACGGATTTGAACATGAGCATTTCCTGCTCGTCCGCGAAAACGGAAAGAGCGTGCTGCTTTCGGGCTGTGCGCATAACGGGATCCTCAGCATACTGGATGCATATCGGGAGAAGTACGGCAAGCTTCCGGACCTTGTCATCAGCGGTTTTCATCTGATGGTAAAACGGGAGTACCGTGAGAACGAGAAAGAGGAAGTGCGCGCGATCGCAAACGAACTGAAAAAATATCCGGTGAAGTTTTATACCTGCCATTGCACCGGAACCGAAGCCTATGAACTGATGAAGGAAGTGATGGGAGAGCAGCTTTCCTATGTGCATTCCGGAGACGAGATCCTTTTTTGAGCATGAAATAATATCTGCCGAAAGATCATTGAGATAGGGAACAGGTTGTCATGCACAAAAAGAACAGGAGAGAGAAACATGCAGATCGGCAGTTCGAATAACGATGAAGCGGTAAAGGAGCAGTATAAAACCTCAAACGGTTTGGATACCAGGATCTCGTTTCATGAGAAGTATTCCACCAACAAGCTCGGATACGGAAACTGGATCGTCTCGAATTATCAGCTCCGTGACGGGATGAAAGTTCTGGAACTGGGATGCGGTACCGGCAGCTTGTGGGTGGGACACGAAGACCTGATCAGCAGGCCCGGAAAACTTGTCCTTACGGACTTTTCTGCAGGAATGCTGGAGACGGCGAAGCAGAATCTGGGAGAAAGGGATAATGTGGAGTATCAGGTGACGGACATTCAGGACATTCCGTTTGATGACGGATCCTTTGATGCTGTGATCGCCAATTCCATGCTTTATCATGTCCCCGATCTTGACAGGGGGATCCGGGAAGTGCGCAGAGTCCTGGGGGACGACGGAACCTTTTACTGTGCCACACTCGGAGAGAATAACTTTGTGGAAGAACTTGCAAAATGGTTCCGGCTCGGCGGCGAAAGCTTCTGCCCGAACCATAACTTCACGATGCAGAACGGCGAAGAAAAATTAAGGATCGCCTTTTCAAATGTCGAGTCACGCATCTACAAAGATTCCCTGCACATAACTGACATTGATGATCTCGTAAACTATCTCTGCAGTCTGGCCTCTCTGAAAGCCATAAACGATATTCCTCTTGAACGCCTCAGGGAGATCATCGCAGCCCATGCCGAAAACGGAGTGGTCGACCTGCCCAAGGAGTATGGAATATTTATCGCCCGAGGACGTAGTATCTGAACGTCCCTCACCGGGCAGTAGCAGTGCAGTGAGCCTTCGGTTTTGCGGGATGCGGCAATCAGTCTGTGAAAAGCCGGAGACATAAGAACCGGGCACATTGCGTAGGAGCCCGTCAGCTCTTGAAGTTGCCTGATGGCACAAGGGACGAGCATCCATGGATGGAGGCTCGAGCGAGAGCCACAGCAAGGATGCTGTGTCTCGAGCGGTCCCGGGCTGTACAGATCACCCGCGCAGCTTCTTAGAGCTGCGTGGCTCCGGAGAACGTGCCCGGGACTTATGTCCTCCGGCATCTCCCCCTACAATTCCGGCATTTCGTAAAACCGCCCCGCGAACGAAACAAAAACCGCCTGCTTGAGTGAAACCTTTTTTTATGATATGATGTGGTTCGTGCGCTGTTTGGCGCAGAAGGGAGGAAGACCGATGGAGATGATCAAAGCAGGACTCATACTGGAGGGCGGCGGCATGCGCGGCACCTATACGGCAGGGATCCTGGATTTCTTTATGGAGAAAGGCCTGTGGTTCGAGTCGAGCTACGGCGTGAGTGCCGGAGCCTGCCATCTGTGCAGCTATATCTCCAAACAGCCGGGACGTTCCTTCCGTGTGGCGGTCAATTATCTGGATGATGAGAATTATTGCAGCATGAAGAGCCTGGTGGAGACGGGCGATCTTTTCAATGTGGACATGTGCTACCGCCGCATCCCCGATGAGTTGGATCCTTATGATTACGAGACGGCGTCAAAATGGCCCGGCAAGGCCTATGCCGTGGTGACCAATATCGAGACCGGAAAGCCGGAGTACCTGCGCATGAAGGACATGCGCCGTGACATCACGGCCGTGCAGGCATCGGCATCGCTGCCGCTTGTCTCCCGGAACGTGGAGATCGACGGAAAGCTTTATCTGGACGGCGGCATGGCGGATTCCATTCCCCTGCGCCGCTCCCTGAAGGACGGAAATAAAAAGAACGTGATCGTGCTCACGCGGCCGTTCGGCTATCGCAAAAAGCCCGCGTCGCTGACGAACCGCGAGATGATGTTTTTGAAGTACCCGAAGTATCCGGCCCTTCGCAGGGACATGCTGCGCCGGCATCTGGTCTATAACCGCACGCTGGACATGATCGAGCGTCTGGAGGAAGCGGGCAGGGTCTTTGTTTTCCGGCCGGAACCTCTGGTAAAGATCGAGCGCATCGAAAAAGACGTGAAGAAGCTGAAGGTTCTGTATCTGCAGGGCTATCACGATGCGGCCATGAACTATAAGCTTTTGATGGAATACTTAAACGGCTGATCAGGCCTTTCCCTTTTTCCGCAGGTCCCGGTAAAACCAGAGCAGGCGGTAATAGAGATAAAAGAAAAGCTGGGAGTGCATCTGGAAGCGTATCAGTTTACGCTCCTCCGGATGCACTTTTTCGATGTAATAGGGATTCTTCTGAAAATCCGGGAAGAGCTCCTTCATCTCGCGGGCGAGTTTTTTCGTAAAGCCGTAGCAGCCCTTCTTCAGGCCGCGCTGTCTGGGCATCGCGGAAAAAAGAGTGTTCTTGTAAAAGAGAACGATGAAGAGGAACTCGATCTCGTCGCGGTAGTCTTCGAAATAGCCGCCGTCTTTTGCTTCGGCGAGCATCAGCCGGCCGGCTGTGCAGCGGTCCTCGAGGTTTTTGAGCGACACCGTGTGCACCGTCGAGCCCGGATGCTGGTAGTAGTAATACAGAGCCTCGGGAATGTACTCAAAATGCTTCGCGCGCAGCATCCAGCTGTTGCGGACGGCATTGTCTTCGTAAAAGATGTCCTCGGGAAAGACGTCCAGGCGCTCTTTGGTCCCGGGCACGTAATCGCCGAGGATGATGGAGCGGCGATAGATCTTGACCACCAGGCTGCCGCTCTCGAGAAGCAGCAGGCGTCGGCGTTCGTGATCGAGCACCCCGCATTGTTCGGGAAGGTTTTCGGCGATCTGGCGGCCGGGACGGAAGCTGTGCTCCTCGGTCAGCGTGTAGTCGCAGCCCACCATGTCCGCGCCGCTTTCCGCGGCCTTTTGCAGAAGGCGCTCGTAATAATCCGGAACGATCCAGTCGTCGGCATCGATGAAGCCAAGCCATTCACCCTTCGCGCGGGCGAGCCCCAGGTTCTTTGCACCGCCCTGATGGCGGTTGCGGTCCGAGGCAATGGCGTGGAACTGCGGATAGCGCTCTTCATAGTCGCGCAGGATCTGCAGGGAATCATCCGTCGAAAAGTCATCGACCGCAAGGATCTCGTAATCGGCGGGATCCAGGGTCTGCGCGACCAGGCTTTTCAGGCAGAAGTCCAGTTTGCCGTCGGCGGCCATGTTGTAAACGGGAACGATGATGCTCAGTTTCATGCGATGCACTCCAGCAGGGCTTCCGCGATGCGGACCGCGCCCTTTCCGTCCACCAGGATGCGTGCGCTGTTGCTCATGCGCCGGCGCAGGGCCTGGTCGTGCACGAATTCGGAGACGCGGGTCAGCAGCTTCTTTGCAGCCTGCTCTTCATTGCGCAGGTCCAGCTCGTACCAGACGGCGCCTGCTTTGTGAAGCTCCTTCGCGAAGGGGCATTGGTTATCGGCCATGGTATAGGTGACGGTGGGAACGCCCGCGGCGCACAGCTCATAAAGCGTGGTGCCGCCCGCACTGACAGCCAGGTCGCAGCCCTGCATCAGCACGGCCATGTCGCTGACGTTTTCGTGCAGTGTGACCAGCGGATTGTCGCGGGTGATGCGCAGGAGCTCTTCTTTGTATTCCGGCGCATACATCGCGCCCAGCACGGCCTCGCAATGCAGGTCCGATATGCTGCGGGAGACCTGGTCGTTGTAAAGCTCCAGAAGGATGTCCCGCAGGATCATGAAGGGATCCGTTCCGCCCGTGGAAACGAGCAGACGCCTTGCCGTGGGGCGAAGAGGCAGCGGCCGGAGCGCAAACTGCGGGCGCAGCGGTGCATAGGCGGGTCCCAAAAGCTTTACGGGAGCACTGTAGAGAGAACTGTCCGGAGCAGGGCCGTAGTGGATCAGCAGATCCACGGCCGGGTCAAAAGCGGCCAGATCATCGATGCAGGCCGTCTTTGTTTCCGGAGAGGTTTTTCCGAGCATGTAGTGCAGGCGGGCGTAATAGTCCGCGTCAAAGGCGTAGGAATCCATCAGAAAGAGCGCGGTGGGCGTTTCCTCGGCCAGGCGTACCATCTGGGCGATCTCTTCTTCTTCGCTGTTTAAGCAGCGGCAGGAGTAGGATGCACCGTCCGCGCCGGCAAGCTGCGCCAGAAGGGCGGCGCTTTCTCCGTCCTTTACGACAAACTCCACGGTTGCGCCCAGGCGTTTCAGTTCCCCGGCTATGCTCATGCAGCGGCGCATGTGGCCGCTGGCGATCGTTCGGTTTCCGTCGGTGCGTATACGGATCAGCTTCATGCAAGATCCTCCCGCTTTAAGGGTTCGCCACGCTCCAGATCGCGCGCGGCGTGCCGGCCGAGGAGCTCCTCGTATTCAGCAGGCGGCAGTCCGTAACCGGGGCGGATGGAGCGTATGTTTTCGGGAGTGAAGGACTCGCCCTTGCGGATGTCCGCCACGACGAAGAGCGAGCGCCGGCCTTCCCTTTCCGTGACCTGTTTGTCCGTGAGCTTGTAGCTGCGCTCCCCGAGGGCCTTCTCGAGGATGCGTACGTTTTTGACCATTTCGGCGAATTCGGCGGGTTCCATTGAGAAGGAGCCGTCGGGGCCGCCGTCCGCGCGGGCGAGTGTCAGATGCTTCTCGATCATGCAGGCCCCCAGGGAAACGGCGCCCAGCGCGACCGCATGCCCGAAGGTATGATCCGAAAGTCCGCATACCACGCCGTATTCTTCGGCGAGATAGGGGATGGTATTGAGGTTCACGTCCTCGTAGGGCGTGGGATAGGCGGAGACGCATTTCAGAAGGATCACGTTCCGGTTCCCTTCCTGCAGGCAGGCTTCGATGGCGGCGCGGATCTCCTCCTCGAGCGCGATGCCCGTGGCAAGGATCACCGGCTTTCCCTTTGAGGCGCAGAGGCGGATCAGCGGGATGTCAGTGATCTCGTACGACGCGATCTTGTAGGCGGGCATGCCCATCTCTTCCATGAATTCCACGGCCGTGGGATCGAAGGGAGAGGAGAAGCAGTCGAGACCGAGCTTCTTCGCTTCCTCACAGAGCTTCGGCTGCCAGTCCCAGGGGGTAAAGGCTTCCCGGTAAAGGCTGTGCAGGTTCATGCCGTCCCAGATGGTGCCGCGCTTCAGCCGGAAATATTCCTTTTCGCTGTCGATGGTGATGGTGTCGGCCGTATAGGTCTGCAGCTTGACGGCATCGGCACCGGCTTCCTTCGCGGCGTGCAGGATGCGCAGCGCGCGGTCATAGTCCTGCAGATGGTTGGCACTCATTTCGGCAACGATATAGACGGGCCTGCCCCTGCCGATGACATGACCGGCCAGACCGATCTCGGGATTCAGTTCATAACGGCTCATCTTTTGTCCTCCTGTTGTCATGTGTTTGCGGGCTTATCATCCTGCGGTATTTTCCGGTGTATGGAAGGATCCTCGTAGCGGTCCAGGAAATCCTCGCCCAGATAGACCACTTCCTTCGCGAAGCGGATGTTGTCCACCTGCGTGATCACCGAGACCAGCTTGTCCACGGCCAGATCGGGGATGTCGTTGATGACCTCCATCGGAAAGCGGCCGCTCAGGATCGTGATGTCGGGAAAGGCGCCTGCGTAATCCACGGTATCTCTCGGATGCGGCTTCAGGATCACATGATGGTCCCGGCCGTATTCTCCGATCAGGTCGCCGAAGAGACGCTTTCTGGTCTCGTAGTCGCAGAGCGGCTCGGTCAGGATCATGACGCTCGGCTTGTCCTTGTGGGCACGCAGTTCGGCGCGCAGCGTATCCAGTTTTTCCACGAAGACCCGGGCCAGCAGCTCGTGGTCTTCGGCCGAAAGCTGTTCCCAATGTTCGGAAACGCGGTATTCCACGGCATTTTTCGGCGGCAGATAGTTTACGCTGATATCGTTAACGATGTAGTCGATGCAATAGCGGCTGTAGCCGTTCTCGATATGGATCAGCCCGAGAGAGGCCATCAGCTTTTTGAGTCCCCAGGCTCCGCGGTTCGTGAACATGGCAAGGTTTTCCAGCTTGCCGGTATTGAGCCCGTCCTCGCAGGCGTGATAGGGGATCCTGCGGTAATTCAGGTAGTAGCCGATGGGATCGGAATCGCAGAAGAGGTAGACCTCATCGTAATCCTTCGGCCTGACGGGAAGATGGGCTTCCTGCAGCCTGGCCAGTTTCTTCGTGTAGCGGATGCGCTGCAGCAGGTTGGCAGCCTGGCTGCCCCGGTCCATCTTCAGCTCCATGAGCTCCGGCGAGCTCTCGGGGGGCTGCTCCTCGAAATAATGCACATCCCGGAAGATGCCGCTTTTTTCCGTGCGCTCCTTCATCCCGCTAAAGTTGTTGCTCATGGTGCTGAGCAGCAGCGTGGCCTGCCCGCGGGCGTCTCCGAGGAGCTCCCGCAGCAGAGCGATATAGGAATGATAGAATGTATGGCAGATATAAAGGCGCTTCATAAGCTGTAAACGTATATCGTATAGGGGCTGTCGTAACCGGAAAAGCATCCCACGAGCGTGAGCCCCTCTGCGTAGGCGTTGGAAAATTCGATGCGCGAGAAGATATAGCGGCATTCCAGCTCCCGCAGCTTCGATGTATCGGCGCAGAGCCTCGGATCCTCCAGCTTCAGCTCGCGCAGCGGGGCATAGGTGTTTTCGTCGCTGCCCGAATAGAGGCATACCCTGGCGCCCCAGTTGTCAAAGTATTCACGCAGGGAGGGGGAGTTTTCCAGTGCGGGCGAGATCACCTCGCGCCAGGTCTCCTTGTAGCTCTGGGGGTACATGCCCAGATAGCCGTCCACGGTGGAGATGCCGTTGTAGATCAGCACGCCGGGGTGCAGGCCGTAAGCGGCGGCCCATTCCCCCTGATAGTTCAGGTCGTTCTTGATCTGTCCGAAGAGTGCTTCGGAGTAGAATTCGCGGTAGTTCAGTCCGCTGCTTTCTTTTTTCTTTATGAACTGATAAGCATAATTGTAACAGGTGGAATAAAAGTCGTTATAAACCTGCGGGACGAACATCACGATCAGGGCCGCGATGCAGGCGGCCGCGCAGGCGAGCTTTTTGAGCGGCTTTTTCCCAAGGTCGAAGAGGCGCATCAGCACCAGAAGCAGTTCGGCGTACCAGAGGAAGGTGTTGAAATAGGCGGTACGCGCAAACTCGAAGCCGGTCAGCTTCGGGACGATGGTCTCTACCAGGCCGCGGAAAGCCGCGTTCTGGTAAAAGCCGAAGATCAGGCAGTTGAAGATGATCCAGCCGAGGAGCAGATTGACCGGCTCCGTGAGGATCCTTTTGGCTTTCCTGTTCCGGATGTGGCCCGCGTTGATCAGGACAAGGCCGATCAGGACAATGGGCAGGATAAAGTACGTGTGGTCGTCCTGGCTGTGGAACGAAGCCATGAAGAATTCTGAGACAGCATAACCCAGGGCTTCCGGGGCCGAGGCCTGCGCATGCACCATGGAGGAGCGTATGGTCACGGTATCGTCAAAGAGCATGGCGCCGAAGAGCCTGTATTCCCAGGCCATGTATCCCAGGGCCAGGATGCAGGTTGCGATCAGGATGCGGAAGGGAAACTTCGTCTTCACCGGCCAGATGATGAGGATGGCTGCGACCATGTAGGCCAGGATGAAAAAGCCGTGATAGGAAAAATAGGACAGCAGCGGATAGCAGAAGATCCCGATATAGAGAAAGAGCTGTTCCTTCGGGGTTTTTGCCCTATACAGGCGCAAAAGCAGCCAGATGATGAGAGGGACCGAGGTAAAGGCGATCCCGTATGCCGGAAAGACCGGGAGCATGCCGTAAGCCGCTGCGACCGGGATGATGATGGCGCGGTAGCGCCTGAAGCGCTTGCCCAGCATCTCGCGGGAAAGCAGGATGAAGCTGCCGAAGCCGACAAGGATCTTTAAGAGATAGCCGGCGAAATAGGCCATGCTGGTAGGAAGCAGGTTAAAGAGCAGAGGATAGAGCTGGAACTCGGAGCCCAGCAGATCCCGGTTCACACCGTGCAGCATGGGCATGAGCGCGTTCTTTGCGTGAAAGCCGTTGTTGAGCCTCATCATCCTGAAATGCGGGACGAACAGGTCCAGATTGTCGTGGACCTGGACATAGCTCCCTTCCCGGAAGATCAGTATGATCAGTACCTGCAGCCCGAAGAGTATCCCGACGAACCACAGGGCAGGGTATGCCCTGCGTGTTTTTTTCTCTTTTGCTTCTGTTCCGCTCGATCCGTTCATGTTTGTTTACCGCCCTTAAGCCGTATGCCGGCTGCATCCCATGCTTCCTTATTCCGGATTGATGCGCGAGAGCAGCACCACGTTGAGGAATTCCCCGTCACAGAAGATCGAATCCCTGAGCAGGGCTTCCCGTTCAAAACCGCAATGGAGGAAGCTGTATAGAGAGGGACCGTTGTCTTCCCGCACCCTGGCGTAGATCCGGTGGAGCCCAAGCTCCCGGAAGGCGTAATCCACCGTGAGGTTTAAGATCTCCTTCCCGATGCCCTTTCCCCTTGCGTCTTCTTCTCCGATAAAAACGCCGTATTCGGCCTTTTTATTGCCACAGTCGATATCACGTATGTAAGTGCAGCCGATGGGGCGTTCTCCGTCCTTTAAGGAGACCAGGAACTGGACCACGTCCCCGCCGCCGATGCGCTCCTTCAGCCAGCGCTCGTGGCTCTCACGGGTGAATTCCCCGCGGTAAAAGAAATAACGGATCACGTTCTCCTGGTTGCGCCATTTGACGATGAGATCCGTATCCTCGTGTGTGATGGGGCGCAGCACGGTGCGCTCCCCCTCAAGTCTGATCGTTTCCATTATGAAGTACCCCCCGTCTGAGCAATTCCTTCTTTTCTTCCGCCGGGATGTTCACGATGCGCGGTGCCGGCAAGGAGCCGTCTTCGTTCTCCCCATGCAGCAGGGCGTATTTCATCTCAGCCAGGCGCCAGTCGTCTTCGGTGTCGATGTCCTGCACCTCGAGCTCGTCCAGCACCAGGGGAAGGATCTTTCCCTGCATGATGTTGCCGTTTTTTTTGAATGCGGCGGTCCGGAAGGTGTAAAACTGCCCCGCGTCGTGGTAATGCTTCTCCAGATCCTGGGAGCGCGTGGTCAGATGCTCCGGATGCTTAAAGACCAGGCAGCCGTCCCGGATGACGAGAGCCCGCTGGGGCGGATAGGAAAAGGAAACCACAGGCAGCAGGGTGTCCGCGTCCGAATCCCGCAGGGCCGCGACCGCTTCCCGGAGCCTCTGTGCCGTGATGAACGGGGCCGTGGGATAGATGCAGCAGGCGATCTCGAAGTTTTGCCCGCGCTTTTCGTATTCCGCGAGCACCTCCGTCAGAACGTCGCTGGTGGTGGCATGGTCCGAGGAGGTCTCCGCGCTCCGGAAAAACGGCACCTCCGCGCCGAATTTCTTCCCGATGGCCGCGATCTCTTCGTCATCGGTCGAGATCATGACCGTATCAAAAGAAGAGGAGCCCAGAGCTGCCTCGACCGAATAAGCCAGAATGGGTTTTCCGCAGAATTCGCGGATGTTTTTCCGCGGGATGCGTTTGCTTCCGCCCCGCGCCGTGATGATAGCCAAAGTCTTCATAACCCAAATTAAACCACAAAACGGGAGTAACAACAAGTGGGAAATCGTCTAAAAGCATTGCACAATGCAAAACTATCTGATAAAATAATTGCCGTCTTATAGAAAAATGGCAATGACAGAGGGTTTTGGGTCATTGTCGGGGAGGAGGAACATTATATGAAGAAGAAACAGATCACGGCCATGGCTCTGACGGCAGTTCTTGCACTCAGTGCCTGCACCAAGACGCCGGATGCGGGAACGGAACCCACACCTGCGCCTGAAGCGGATGCTACCCCCACGGAAGCACCTGCAGCGCCCGTTGAGGACGATCCGGGTTCGGATGTGCCCCTGGTAGTGGCGAGCGACGATTTTTCCGAGAAATTCAATTCCATCTTTTCGGCCAGCGTGCCGGATCAGTCTGTTGCGGACCTGGTTTCCGTATCGCTGATCACGACCGACCGTGTCGGTGATGTCATCTATCACGGCATCGAGGGCGAGACCAAGAACTACAACGGCACCGATTACACCTACACCGGCATCTCCGACTGCGATGTGACGGAGAATGCGGACGGTTCCGTTGTATACGACTTCAAGCTGCGTGAGGGCGTCAAGTTCTCCGATGGCGTGGAGCTTACCGCCGACGATGTCATCTTTACCTATTATGCGATCTGCGATCCGTCCTATGACGGCGGACTTTCCCTGTATTCCCTGCCGATCAAGGGCATGAAGGAATACCGCGACGGCAGCCAGACCCTGCTTTCCCTGATCCTTCAGGGCGGCGAGGATAATACCGACTTTACCTATTACACGGAGCAGCAGCAGAAGGACTTCTATGAGAAGGATCTGCCCGCTGCCGGCGAGCAGTTTGCACAGAGCATCATTGATTACTGCATCGCCAACGGCTATGCCGAAAATGCCAAGGACAGCATGGCTGCATGGGGCTACGAATCCGATAAGGACGATCCCACGGCTGCCGATTTCTGGGATATGCTGATGGAAGCGTATGAGGGCGACGTGCTCACCCTTTCCGATACGGAAAAGGCTGAGGCAGGCATTACCGATTTCCTGCCCGATGTTTACAAGAACGCTATCGAGACCGGTGAGAGCGCACCCAACATTGCCGGTATCGTAAAGACCGGTGATTACAGCTTCACCGTTACCCTGGATTCGCTGGATGCCACCGCGATCTATCAGATCGGCGGCTATGTCATCCCTCTGCACTATTATGGTGACGAGTCCCAGTATGATTACGAGAACAACAAGTTCGGTTTCCCGAAGGGCGACCTTTCCGTTATCCGCGAAAAGACCACGAAGCCCCTTGGTGCAGGCCCCTATGTTTTCGACAAGCTTGAGTCCAAGATCGTTTACATGAAGGCAAACGAGAATTACTGGGACGGCGCTCCTTACATCAAGGATCTGCAGTTCCGTGTGACCCTGGATCCCGATAAGGAGCCCGGTGTGGCACAGGGTACCCTGGATATCTCCGATCCTTCCGCTTCCAAGGAGCGTCTGGAAGTTGTCAAGGGTGAGAACTCCAACGGCGAGCTTACCGGCGACAAGATCATGACCTCTCTCGTGGACGTTCTGGGTTACGGTTATATCGGCATGAACTGCGAAAATGTGTGCGTGAACAGCGATCCCGCCAGCGAGCAGAGCAAGGACCTGCGTAAGGCCATCGCTACCGTCCTGGCAGTCTATCGTGACGTGAACATCGATTCCTACTACGGCGACGCGGCTTCCGTTATCAACTACCCCATCTCCAACACCAGCTGGGCGGCACCGCAGCCTTCCGATCCCGACTATGCGATCGCTTTCTCCACCGATGTGGACGGCAATCCGATCTACAGCGACGGCATGAGCGACGACGAGAAGTATAAGGCTGCCCTGAACGCGGCTCTGGGCTTCTTTGAGGCAGCAGGTTACACCGTGACAGACGGCAAGCTTACCGCAGCACCCAAGGGCGCAAAGCTTACCTACGAGATCCTGGTGGGCGGTGCAGGACAGGGTGACCATCCTTCCTTCGGTATCCTGACCCAGGCCAGCGAAGCGCTCAAGACCATCGGTTTCGAGCTCAAGATCAACGACCTTTCCGATTCGTCCATCCTCTGGAGCAGCACCGAGGGCGGCACGGCTGAGCTGTGGTGCGCAGCTTGGCAGGCAACCATCGATCCCGACATGTTCCAGGTTTACCACACCGAGGGCGGCAGCGCTTACATGTATCGCATCAACCAGCCCGAGCTGGATGAGATGATCGTGGAAGCAAGAAGCACCACGGATCAGAAGGTACGTAAGGCAATCTACAAGGAGTGCCTGGATTACATCGTGGATTACGCAGTTGAGATCCCTGTATACCAGAGACAGGATTGCGTGCTCTTCTCCGCAGAGCGTGTCAACACCGACACGATCGCGAAGGACATGACCACCTTCTACGGCTGGGCTCGTGAGATCCACAAGATGAAGATGCGCTGATCGAAATGTTTATCGCACGGCTTTCCCGCACTGCGGGAAAGACCGTGCTTTTTAGCAAAAAAATGCATCCTTATAAAGTTAGGAAGCAAGATTAAGGAACAACATGAAGAAATTTATCCTGAAGAGAATCCTGATATCGGTGGTACTGCTCTTTTTCGTATCACTGATCATTTATACGATCATGCGCTGTCTGCCCACTTCCTACGTGGAGAACCAGGCACGCGCGCTGGCGACCCGTCCGGGCGCCAAGAGTTATCAGGAATGGGTGGCGCAGCTGAATGCCGCTTACGGTCTGGATGTAGGCGTGCTGCGCGGTTATTTCCGTTGGCTGGCCGGTGCGGTCCGTCTGGATTTCGGAGATTCCTGGTACTGGAACCAGCCCATCCTTGACAAGTTCAAGTCTGTTATCTGGTATTCGTTTTTCCTGGGGCTGGTATCCTTCACCCTGGAGATGCTGATCGCGATCCCTCTGGGCATTGCGGCAGCCAAAAAGCAGTATTCCATGACCGACTATACGGTCACCGTCGTCGCCCTGATCGGCATTTCCCTGCCGAGCTTCTTCTTCGCGACGATCCTGAAATATATCTTTTCCATTAAACTCGGATGGTTTGACTTAAGCGGTACCGTCTCGCGCATGCATCAGACGATGACGGACGCCCAGAAGTTTTTGGATATAGCCAAGCACATGATCCTTCCGGTCATCACGATCACCGTGGTGAGCATCGGCGGAATGATGCGTTATGTGCGTGCCAATATGCTGGAGGTACTCAATTCCGATTATATCCGCACGGCCCGCGCAAAGGGCCTTTCGGAGAAGCGCGTGATCAATCATCACGCATTCCGCAACACCCTGATCCCCATTGTGACGCTTCTGGGCGGCTCCCTTCCGGGCCTGTTTTCGGGCGCGATGATCACGGAGCAGCTGTTCCAGATCCCGGGCATCGGCTACACATCATACGTGTCCGTTATGCAGGGTGATATTCCGTTTGTAATGTTCTACATGGTATTTCTGGCGGTCCTGACCCTTCTGGGCAACCTGATCGCTGATATTCTTTATGCCGCGGTCGATCCGCGGGTACGGGTGGGTTGATCATGGCGAAAGAGAAGATGGAAGAAAAAGAGATAAAACCCGAAGAGATGCAGCTCGATGATGCGGCGCGCGTAAAGGTGCTTTCCCCCGGAATGATGGTTGCGAAGCGCTTTTTCCGCAACCGTCTTGCGATCGTCGGCATGGTGATCATCATCTGCATGTTTTTGTTCTCCTTTTTGGGAGGGGCTCTGAGCCCTTACTCCGAAAGCGAGGTGTTCTATACCAGCGAGACCATGCTCAAGGACTACGCCGGTGCCACGGCCATTGACCAGTATCTGTTCGTGGTAAAGCCCGGAGAGGCCCTTCCGAAGGACATCTATTCCAAGACCATGATCGCCGCGAGCACAAACAAGTTTGAGTTCACTTCCCGTGACGGCAACAACTACCGCCTGGAGCCTTTGGGAGAAGAGGTCTATGTCCTTTACGCGAGGGTGCAGACCGGCCCCAAGCCGAAGGATGTGGAAGATGTTGAGATCGCGATCGGTTCCCTGAAGAGCTTTACGACGGCATCGGCCGACATGGAGCTTTCCTATGATTTCTGCAAAGGTGCGCTGAGTGCGCTTGCGTCCGGACAGGAGAGCTTTTCCGCGGACGGAGCGGATTACAAGATGGAAGCGGCCGGCAACCACGGCGCGCTGATCATGGATGCGTCCGGAGCAGAGACGGCTTTTGTATCCGACATGAACATCAACCCGGTCAATTCCGGTACCTACTTAAGCCCCGGCTTCAAGCTGCTTCTGATCGAGATGATCGAGCAGGAAAAGGACAGCATGAGCGTTACCGAGGATGACGGTACCGAGGCGACCTATCTGCTTCAGAACAAGAACGGACAGTATCTGGTGCGCCGCAACCAGGAGACCAGGATCATCGACAGCTATGCAGCGCCTTCGCCGGAGCATGTCTTCGGAACGGACGGCAACGGCATGGATCTGATGGCCCGTCTGATGTACGGCGGACGCATCTCCCTGCTGATCGGTTTTGTCGTCATTGCGATCGAGGTGGTGATCGGCACGATCATCGGCGGCATCGCGGGCTTCTTCGGCGGGCGCATCGACAACCTGCTGATGCGTCTGGTGGACGTGATCTACTGCATCCCGTCCCTGCCGCTTTTCCTGATCCTCGGTTCCATTATGGATTATTACCAGCTGCCCGCAAAGGTCCGTATCTACACCCTCTGCGTGGTCCTGGCCGTGATCGGCTGGGTCGGCATCGCGCGTATCGTGCGAGGCCAGATCCTTTCCCTGCGCGAGCAGGAATTCATGATCGCGACCGAAGCGCTGGGCCTGAGCACGCACCGCAGGATCTTCAGGCATCTGGTGCCGAACGTCATCCCGCAGCTGATCGTGTTCGCCAGCATGGGTCTGGGCGATGTCATTCTGACCGAGGCCACCCTGAGCTTCCTGGGCATGGGCATCAAGTACCCGGCAGCCAGCTGGGGCAGCATCATCAATGCTGTCAACGATGTGAACGTCATGACGAATTACGTCTTTGTATGGCTCCCTGCAGGCATGTTCATCCTGCTGACGGTGCTGGCATTCAACTTTATCGGCGATGGTCTGCGCGACGCTTTCGACCCGAAGATGAAGAGGTAGGAAACATATGGCTAAGAGTTCAAATTATATTTCGGCAAAGGAATCCCGCAGGATCAGCCGCGAAAACCGGCGGATCACGGGCGAGATCGAAAAGAAGCGCAAGCGCAAACACATTCCCGAGAGCGAGTATGTCACGCAGATGAAGGATCCGGAAAACTGCGTGGAGTTCGATGATGTAAAGACCTATTTCTTTACGGACATCGGTACCGTCAAATCGGTGGACGGCGTGAGCTTTTCGGTCCCGAAGGGCAAGACCGTGGGGATCGTGGGTGAGAGCGGCTGCGGCAAGTCCGTGACCTCGCTTTCGCTGATGCAGCTGGTGCAGCGTCCCCAGGGACAGACGGTGGGCGGCGAGATCCGTTTCAACACCGGCGAGAAGGTCATCAATGTAGTGAATGCGCCCGAGAGCGTGATGCGCGAGCTGCGCGGCAACAACATGGCCATGATCTTCCAGGAGCCCATGACCAGCTTGAACCCGGTCTTTCGGATCGGCGCACAGCTGGATGAGGAGATCGCCCTGCATTTTCCGAAGCTTTCGAAAGAGGAAGTGAAACAGCGCTCGATCGAGATGCTCGGCATGGTCGGCATCGCGAACAAGGAAGGCGTATACCGCATGTTCCCCCACGAGCTGTCGGGCGGCATGCGGCAGCGTGTGATGATCGCCATGGCCCTTTCCTGCGATCCCAAGCTGATCATCGCCGACGAACCGACCACGGCGCTGGATGTTACGATACAGGCACAGATCCTGGACCTGCTGCGCGAGCTGAAGGGCCGCATCGGATCCTCGATCATGCTGATCACGCACGACCTGGGCGTGGTGGCCGAGATGGCGGACTTTGTGGTGGTCATGTATGCCGGACGCGTGGTGGAACGCGGGACCGCAAGGGACATCTTCAAGGATCCTCGCCATCCCTACACCGTGGGCCTGATGAAGAGCAAGCCCGTTGTCGGCAAGCATGTGAAGCACCTGTACTCGATCCCGGGCAGCGTGCCTAACCCCGTGGACATGCCGGATTACTGTTATTTCCGCGACCGCTGCGAACGCTGCGGGGAGAAATGCCGCGGTGCCTATCCGGAGATGGTGAAGCTCAGCGATACGCATTATGTGTCCTGCTATCTGCCGGACGAAAAGACGGAATAAGGAAGCATTGGGAGTAACTGTTCCTTCGGGAACGGATGATATGGAGACATCATGGAAAACGTGATCGAAGTAAAACATCTGAAAAAATATTTTCCGATCAAGGGAGGCTTCTTCGGCGGGGTGACCGGCGAAGTGAAAGCCGTTGACGATATCAGCTTCACGATCCCCGCGGGCACCACGATGGGCCTGGTGGGCGAGAGCGGCTGCGGCAAGTCCACGACCGGACGCACGATACTGCGCCTGATCGAAAAGACCGACGGAGAGATCCTCTTCAAGGGAGAGGATGTATCGGCGATGGACAAGAAGAAACTGCGGGAACTGCGCACGAAGATGCAGATCATCTTCCAGGATCCCTATTCCTCGCTGTCTCCGCGTCTGCCCGTCGGCGAGATCATCGGCGAAGCCGTGCGCGAGCACAAGCTGGTAGCGCCGGATGAGTATCAGGACTATATCACGAGCGTCATGAACGACTGCGGCCTGCAGCATTACCACAAGGACCGTTATCCGCACGAGTTCTCCGGCGGACAGCGCCAGAGGATCTGCATCGCGAGGGCACTGGCCGTGAATCCCGATTTCGTGGTCTGCGACGAGCCCGTGAGTGCGCTGGACGTTTCGATCCAGGCGCAGATCATCAACCTGCTCTGGAAGCTGCAGGAGGACAGAAACCTGACCTACCTGTTCATCTCGCATGACCTTTCGGTGGTGGAGCACATCTCCGATTCGCTTGGCGTCATGTACCTGGGCAGCATGGTGGAGACCGGCAAGACGAACGACATTTTTGCCGAGCCCCTGCATCCGTATACGCAGGCGCTTTTCTCGGCGATCCCGATGCCGGATCCCGACGCGAAAAAGGAGCGCATCATACTGGAAGGCGACATCCCGTCCCCGGCCAACCCGCCTTCGGGCTGCAAGTTCCATACACGCTGCAAGCACTGCATGGAATGCTGCAAGAACGTGGCGCCCGAGATGAAGGATGTGGGCGGCGGACACTGCGTGTGCTGCCATCTTTACGATAAATAATGCTTCGTTCAGCGGCTTATCACCCGCAGAACGAAGCATGCTTGCCGCCATGCTGAATCGGCTTCGCCGATGGGCGGCAAGCTTGCTACTCAAGAAACTGGCCCGTAGCCACGCAGCGGAGTGCGTGGCTCGGGACTGAACAGTGACTATATGATCGTTAACGACCCTTACAAAAATGATTATGACCACCGCCCTTCGAAAGACAAAAAGGGACGGTTTCGCGATGAGTTTTTTTACAAAGGGGAGCTGCATAAGATAACGCTTCCGGAGGAAGAGAAGAAGAAGAAGGCGCGCACATGCCTGATCACGGGCATCCTGCAGCTGGCGGCGGCGGTGCTGCCCGGCCTGGTCGAACATCCTTCCTCACTCGTGCTTTGGGTGACATTGCCGTACGTCTGCATTTTTCTTCCCTGCTTTTATTACATCTTCGGCGCATTGGAATTCATGTCGAGCGGGATGGAGCTGAGCAGGAGGCAATATGACCACAGTCTGCAGCGCATGGGGAATTCCTCACTGGCGATCGCGGTGCTGGCAGTGATCGCGATGCTGGCCGGCCTGATCCGGATGATCGGGCATTTTGAGCCCTCGGAACTTTTGTATCTGGTGGCATTCATACCGATCTTTCCTCTGCTTTTGACAAGGCCCTGGAAAAAGATCGATCAGGAAAACAAGAAACAGGAATGAACGGAGGAAAAGAAATGGATTACGGAAAGATCGCAATGGAGAAACACGCGGAGTGGAAGGGCAAGCTGGAGATCAAATGCCGCGCGGCGGTGGACAGCTCCGAAGCCCTGAGCATCGCCTATACCCCGGGTGTGGCGCAGCCCTGCCTGGAGATACAGAAGGACGTCAACAAGAGTTATGAGCTGACCAGAAGATGGAATACCGTGGCCGTGGTAACGGACGGCACCGCGGTCCTGGGCCTGGGTGATATCGGACCGGAAGCAGGCATGCCCGTCATGGAAGGAAAATGCGTGCTCTTCAAGGCTTTCGGTGATGTGGACGCGATCCCCCTCTGCATCCGTTCCAAGGATGTGGACGAGATCGTTAATACCGTGCGTCTGCTGGCGGGCTCTTTCGGCGGCGTGAACCTCGAGGACATCTCGGCGCCCCGCTGCTTCGAGATCGAGCGAAAGCTCAAGGAATGCTGCGACATTCCGATCTTCCACGATGACCAGCACGGAACGGCCGTGATCACGCTGGCCGGCCTGATGAACGCGCTCAAGGTCGTGGGCAAGAAGATCGAGGATGTAAAGATCGTGACCTCCGGCGCAGGTGCCGCGGGCATCGCGATCATAAAGCTTTTGATGGCCATGGGCCTGAAGAAGGTGATCATGACTGACCGTCAGGGTGCGATCTATGAAGGCCGTGACGGCCTTAATCCGATCAAGGAGGAAATGGCGCGGATCACCAACCGCGACATGGAAAAGGGAACGCTTGCGGACGTGATCAAAGGCGCGGACGTGTTCATCGGCGTATCCGCTCCGGGAACGCTCACGCAGGACATGGTGCGCAGCATGGCGAAGGATCCGATCGTGTTTGCCTGCGCGAATCCCACGCCCGAGATCTTCCCCGACGAGGCGAAGGCAGCCGGCGCGGCTGTGGTGTCCACGGGACGCAGCGACTATCCCAACCAGGTGAACAACGTGCTCTGCTTCCCCGGCATCTTCCGCGGGGCGCTGGATGTGCGTGCGAGCGATATCAACGACGCGATGAAGATCGCGGCGGCAAAGGCACTGGCTTCCCTGATCCCGGATGACGAGCTTTCGGCGGAAAACATCCTTCCGAAGGCCTTTGATCCCAGGGTGAAGGATGCCGTGGCGGCGGCAGCGGCAAAGGCTGCCATCGAGAGCGGGGTAGCCCGCATTTAGGGAGGTAAAGAAATGAAAGCAGCGAAATCCGGTTCTTTGATCTCACTTATCGTAATGGGCGGCGTGGGTCTGCTGCTCTTTCTCTTCCCGGGCTGGTCTCTGGAACTGGTCGTCAAGATCCTGGGGATCGGTCTTCTGATCTTCGGAGCGGTCGGCCTGATCTCGGCCGTGATGCAGAAGCGTTTCGGAGCTTCCGACATCGCGGATCTGGTGGGAAAGATCGTTGCGCTGGTGGTGGGACTGATCTGCCTCTTCCGTCCCGGAACGGTAACGGGGCTCTTCAATCTGGTCCTGGGCGTGCTGGTCATCTGGCACAGCATCTCGAACCTTCTCGGCGCGCTGGATATCCGGAAGCTGGATCAGAAGTGGCAGGCGCCTCTGCTGCTTTCGATCATCGGCATCATCGCGGGCATCCTCATCATCACGGGCGTTTTCGGAGCCCTGGTGATACGGATCGCGGGCCTGATCCTGATCTACAATGCTGTCGTAGGCGTATGGGTGGAAGCAAAGAGGTGATGTCATGAAGATTTCGCGCAGAAAAGCACTTCTTTTGGGACTGGCAGCCACAACGCTGTTTCAGGCGGGCGGCTGTGAGAGCAACAGGGCAGAAGCTGTTTACGGCCCTCCCGAGTGGTTCAACAGCGGGAACAACATGGATGACGACGTCTACGGGCCTCCCGAGTGGACCGAGCCCGAGCCTGAGGACAACGCGCCGGATACGGTCTACGGGCCGCCCGAGTGGTTCGAGCCCGAGAACAATGTGGAGGAAGATGTCTACGGCCCGCCCGAATGGTTTGACGGGACAGATGAGGATGAGCCGGATGATCCGGACGCGGTTTCCGAAAACGAGGCTGTCTCCGAAAACGAAGCGGAGCAGAAGGATGCCGTGAATGAGACGGAAGGCCTTGAGCTCGAACAGAACATGCAGCCGGTCGTTTACGGCCCGCCCGAAGACTTCGGGAACAATGATTAAACGGATGGAGAAAGAGAAATGAGTGATATGATCGAGATCCGCTGGCACGGACGCGGAGGCCAGGGGGCCAAGACCGCAAGCCAGCTGCTTGCGGATGCCGCTTTCATGGCGGGAAAATTTGTACAGAGCTTTCCGGAGTACGGTCCGGAACGTTCGGGTGCGCCGATCACGGCGTACAACCGCATTTCGGACGAACGCTGCAGCGTGCATTCCAATATCTACGATCCCGATTTTGTCGCGGTCGTGGACGAGACGCTGCTCGAGAGTGTGGATGTGTGCGCGGGCCTGAAGGAGAACGGTGCCGTCATCATCAATTCGGAGAAAAGCCCGGAAGAGCTGGTTAAGCACCTGCGCGGCTATTGCGGCAGAGTGTGCACGATCAACGCGAGGGAGATCTCGATGCGCAACCTCGGGGCCTATTTCCCCAACACGCCGATGCTTGCGGCAGTGGTGGCGGTAAGCGGCTGCGTGGAGCGTGAACAGTTCCTTCAGGACATGGAGAGCTCCTACCGGCATAAATTCGCGAAAAAACCCCAGGTGGTCGAGGGCAACCTCAAGTGCCTGCGGGAAGCTATGAATGAGGTAAAAGGATGAAAAAAGCAGCAGAGATCAATGAGCAGATCCCCTGGCAGGATCTGACAACGGGATGCGAGATCTACGAGCCGGGCACCTCGCGTCTGACAAAGACCGGTGAATGGCGCAGCCGCACGCCGGTATGGGATAAGGAAAAGTGCAAGCAGTGCGTGCTCTGCGCACCTTTCTGCCCGGATGCTTCGATCCCCGTGGAAGACGGGAGACGCGGCGATTTTGACTACGATCATTGCAAGGGTTGCGGTATCTGCATCAATGCCTGTCCCTTCGACGCGATCCACTGGAAGGAGGACGAGGCATGAGCATCAGGGAAAGACTTTCCGGAAATGAGGCCATCGCGACTGCGATGCGCCAGATCGATCCGGATGTGTTCGCGATGTTTCCGATCACGCCGTCTACCGAGATCCCGCAGTACTATGCGCAGTATGTGGCGGACGGCAGGGTACATACGGAATTCATCACGGTGGAGAGTGAGCATTCCTCCCTTTCCGCCTGCCTGGGAGCGGAAGCTGCCGGCTGCCGTGCGGTAACGGCCACGTCTTCCGCGGGGCTTTCCTACATGAACGAGGTCCTTTATGTGGCGGCTTCGGCGCGTCAGCCCATCGTGCTGGCAGTGGCCTGCCGTGCGCTCACGGGCCCGATCAACATCAATCACGATTATTCCGATTCGATGGCGGAGAGGGATTCCGGTTTCATCCAGCTTTACGCCGAGAACAACCAGGAAGTGTATGACAACTATCTGCAGGCGCACCGCATCGCGGAGCACCCGGATGTGCGTCTTCCGCTGATGGTCTGCGAGGACGGCTTCATCACCTCCCACGCCATCGAGAACATCGAGCTGGAAGAGGATGATGCCGTAAAGAAATTTGTGGGTGAGTATCATCCCGAGCATTACCTTCTGAACAAGAATGAGCCTCTGGCCGTGGGACCTTACGGTGTGAGCGGCTATTACATGGAAGCCCGCGTGGCGCAGGCACAGGCCATGAAGAATGCGAAGCAGGTGATCCTGGACGTTGCAGCGGACTTCGAGAAGACCTTCGGAAGAAAGTACGGCTTCTTTGAGGAATACCGCATGGAAGACGCCGAGATCGCGATGGTGATCATGGGAAGCAGTGCCGGCACGGCACGCGCTGCCGTGGACCAGCTGCGCAGCGAAGGCGTGAAGGCGGGCGTGATCAAGCTGCGCGTCTTCCGTCCTTTCCCCGGAGAGGAACTGGCGGCTGCACTGGCCGGCTGCAAGGCTGTGGCCGTGATGGACAAGAGCGAAGGCTTTTCCGCCTGCGGAGGTCCGCTCTTTGCCGAGACGGCGGGTGCCTGCATCAACATGGAAAAGCGTCCCCGCATCATCGACATCGTGTTCGGCCTGGGCGGAAGAGACTTTACGGTTGCAGCGGCGCGCGGCGTTTTCGAACGCCTGAAGGGGATCGCTGCCGGCGGAGAGCTCGGTCCGGTCTATACGCACATGGGACAGAGGGAAAGATAAGAGCGCGGCGCCACCGGAAAATGCTCCGGTATCTGCGGCATCAGTGAATAAAGAAGGGTTGAACAATGGCATACAATTTAAAAACGGAAATGAATAAAGCCGAGCGCTTTCATGCAGGTCACCGTCTGTGCGCGGGCTGCGGCGCCGGCATCGTCTGCCGTGCGATGATGCGCGCGGTCAGGGAAGGGGACCGTGCCGTGATCTGCAACGCCACGGGCTGCCTGGAGGTATCGTCCTTTCAGTATCCCTTTACGGCATGGGAAGACAGCTACATCCACACGGCTTTTGAAAACGCCTCGGCCACGGCCAGCGGTGTGGAAGCCGCGATGAAGGTGATGCAGCGCACGGGCCGTCTGGATCCGGAGGAAAAGATCAAGATCCTTGCCATCGGCGGGGACGGCGGCACCTATGACATCGGTTTCCAGTCTCTTTCAGGTGCACTGGAACGCGGTCACGATTTCACCTATTTCTGCTATGACAACAACGCATACATGAACACGGGCACGCAGCGCTCTTCCGCGACGCCGCGTTTCGCTTCTGCCACCACCACCCCTGCCGGGATCGAGAGCGTGGGCAAGAAGCAGAACCAGAAGGACCTTACGCAGATCGTTGTCATGCACGGCTCTCCCTATGTCGCGCAGACCACGCTCTTCGGCAACATGAAGGACTTTCACGAAAAGGCGCAGCGCGCGATCTATACCGAGGGCGCTACCTTTGTGAATGTGCTCACGCCCTGCCCGCGGGGCTGGCAGTATCCGGCGGAGGATCTGATCGCGATCTGCAGGGCCGCCATCGATACCTGCGTATGGCCGCTTTACGAGGTGGTGGACGGCGAGTACCGCCTTACCTACGAACCGAAGAAGAAGCTTCCGGTAGAGGAGTTCATGCGCAGGCAGGGCCGTTTCAAGCACTGCTTCGCGAAGGGCAACGAGTGGACCATCGAAGCCGCGCAGGAATATGTGGACAAGAAGTGGGAAGAACTGCTGAACAAGTGCAAGTGAGCAGAGTGAAAAAGGGGGTTAACGCATGGATCAGAAATTATTCACGAACAGCAATATCTTATCCTGGCTGCAGTATTTCTCGGCCAATACCGATATCGACCTGGAGCATGTAAAGATCCTCGATATCACACGCAAGAACAAGAACCTGATCCCGACCGTGGAAGCGCACCGCTGCGTTCTGGTCTTTACCGAGGCCGGAAACCCGGATATCTTCTACAAGATGTGGGATGTGGGACTGGGCGATTGCGAGATCATCTATAACGAAGGCTCCGAGCCCGAAGGCCCGATCAAGCGCGACAAGGTGTCGGCGATGATCGACCGCGGCATCAACGCCAGCGCCGGCATGATCGTGCTGAACCCGAACGCGCGCAGCACCGTGAAATTCGGCATGGACAACAAGCTCTTTGCCACGGGCAGCGTGAAGTATGTGGGTAGCGAGATCCGCGCCGTGCTGCTTTCCCGCATGCAGATCGACGAGCACAAGAACCTGTGCATCATCAGCGGCGAGAGCATTGCCGTGGAAGCGGCCATGATCGCCGGCGAAGGAACGGTGATCGCGGTGGAATACAAGGAACGCGACCGCGAGACAATGGAAGAGAACGTGCACCAGTTCGGACTGCACAACGTGGACATCATCGATCACGTGGGCCCGGATACCATGGAGGGACTGCCAATCCCCGATACCACGATGCTGGTGGCCAGCGCCAGCCTGGAGCACGAGCTGGAATACCTGACCGGCATCAATCCGAACATGGATTTTGTGATCTATACCCTGGACTTCAAGGTGGCGGCGGGCATGCGTGACATCCTGGCCCGTTTCGGGATCACGGACGTGACCGTCATCCAGATCGCCGTTTCCAAGCTCAAGTCCAATAATATGTTTGAAAATCAGCCTGCCCCTTGGATCATAACGGCGAGGGCCGGCGTTTAATGAAGGTGTGAAATGACCCAAAACGTTTACCGCGTCCCTCTGCTGATCGCCACGATCCTGGAGGGGATCTCACTTCTGGTGTTCATAAGCTGTGTGTCGGCGCAGGAACAGATCTGTGCCCTGATGATAGCTCCCGGAACCGGTGGTTTGCCGCATGTCGTTCCCGTGGTCGAGCTCGGTCTGCGGGTGGTCTATTTTGCCCTCTGTCTGATCCTGCTTCTGATCGCGAATTCCTACAAAGGGGAGTCACGCAGGGGTATTGCGGCCGTCTTTGCCGTATTGCGATGCATCTTCATGCTGTCAGCGCCGTATCTTGCTGCCTTTTCCACGCGGCTGGTTGCCATGAAGGGTGAGAAAGAGCTTATTGTCTACAGTTCCGTCACGCAGGGCTTTAATCTTGTCGCCACACCGTTTCTGGCCGGCGCCACGGCTTTCTTCTTCATCGGGCTGGGAAGATACGGCATTGCAACGATCGGTGAAACGGAATAGACCGGCTTCGGTCATGAACAGTGCATTCCCGGGCGGGGCTTTTCGGAAAGCCCCGCTTTTTCATTTACAACGTCATGCGGTCAAACGAAACTATGTACAAGACACTGTAAAAGTGCTATGATTTACCTGTTGTTTCCCATAACAGACAAGAAAGGAGAAAGACACGAATGAAAGCCGGAAAACGCTTTACAGCAATGCTTCTGACCTTTATCCTCCTGTTCACCAACGTCCTGCCCGCGATGGCCGGCGATGATGAGCTTCCCGAGACCGTCGTGACCGACGAAGCCGGGGACGAGGAGAGCGGAGAAGCATCGGACAACGACATCGTCCCGCCCGAAGAGGAGGGTGAGGACGCTAATCCGAACGAAGTGACCGAATTTGAAGACATCAGCGAGGAGGTCCTCGCAAAGCTCATGGCGGAAGCGAAAGCCATTGATGCAGCGACCGCACCCGACGGGAACGGCATGTCCCGCAAGGCGGATGTGGTGTTTGTCATCGATACCACCGGCTCCATGGGCGATGAGATCGCTGCCGTCAAGGAAAACCTTTCCGCATTTGTGAACTATCTGGCGGATAAGGGACTGACCCTTCGTTTCGGCATCGTTTCCTACCGCGACACCAAATCCGACGGGATCAACTCCACGATCATCCACCGGGACAGCCTGTCGGGTTCGCCCTGGTATACCAGCGCAGCCAGAACCATCGAGGAACTGAGCAGTCTTACCGTCGGAGGTGGCGGGGACACGCCCGAAATGCCCATCGATGCATTGGGTTATCTTTGTGATGACAATACCTATAACTGGAGCAGCAATGCCACCAGATGCGCGATCCTTCTGACGGATGCGGATTATCATGTGACGAACCGCTGGGGTTATCCGAGAGCCATCGCAAGCCCCACGGATTCCGACAGATACACGGCCATGACGGAACTGGCCGAGGAGCTGTTCAAGCGCAATATCGTTACCTCCGTCATCACCTCTCCCATGTACTATCCCGATTATGAGATGCTTGTCCGCATCACGGGCGGGATCCTGGGGGATATCACCGGCGATTTCTTCATCGTATTGCAGGAAATGGCCGACACGATCCTGAATGCCGCGGCCAAGACCTCGGTAGGTGTTTACATCCTTCCGGGATACATGGGCTCGCAGCTCTATTCCAATGAGGACAACAGCCTTGTCTGGGCAGATCCCGTCAAGCTGGTCAGCGATGCCACCGCGTATCTTACCGGCAGCGATCCCGGTGCCCTGGCGCGTGATCTTGGCGGTGAAGGAGCCAGGGTGCATCCCGATGCGGAGCAGGACATCTACGGTACCCTGGACCAGTACAGGCCCCTTGTGGAATTCCTGAGTGCAAACCTGGACGAGAATACGCATACCATCCGTTTCTTCCCTTATGACTGGCTCGGCGATCTGGACGACGCGCAGGCGCTGCTCGCCGCCGACATCAAAGCCTCCGGTTACGACAAGGTCATCCTTGTGGGCCACAGCACCGGCGGGCTGGTTGCTTCCGCCTTCATCGCGGATTCGGAACTGAACCGCGCGAAAGTGGACAAGGCCGTTCTGGTGGCTGCGCCGCTGTACGGTACCTATACCGCAGCGGAAGCGCTTACGATCGGAAAATCCACAACCTTTGACAGTATGCTGAGCGCCATCGCCTCCTCCACGGCGGCGACTGTTAACATCAGCGCGCTCCACAGCTGGGTACGCGCCGTTGTGGCGAACTCTCCCGCAAGCTACCAGCTTCTTCCCAGCGAAGAATACCTGAGAATGCTGCCCCAGATGAACAAGGGCGAAAAGAACGCCCCCATCACCTCCGCAGCCGAATATTACGCATACCTGAGCAGCGCAGCCGGTCTCAATGCCGCACTCCTGAGCGGAAGCGCAAACAGCCACAGCTATTTCCGCAATACCGGCCTTTACGGCGATGTGGCGGGCGTGCTCAACATGGTGGATACGACCCTGATCGGTAACTCCGAAGGCAAGGCAACACCCGCCATCGGCGTGCTGCAGACCGGACTTTTTGCCGGAGCAGCCTTCACCGAGACCGTTTACAAGGCCGAAGGTGACAGCACCGTCATGGGTGTCAGCGCCCTGCTGAAGCCTGCTTACGGCGGTGAGGCGGACAGCATCAAGCGTGTCGACCTCAGAAATTCCGCAAATGCAAAGAACCTGGATCACGGCGGACTGGTAACACAGCCCGAAGGCCTGAGTGCCATCCTTGCAGCCATCAAGGACGACGGTTCTTCCATGGCGTCTTATTCCACCGAGATCGAGTGGGCCGAGGACGAAGTGTACGCGGTGGACGCGGCTGCCGATGAAGGCATGGCCGACACCGTGAAATTCCTGGTCAACTGCAGGCAGGAACTCAACTTTACCGTGACGGACAAGAGCGGCACCGTCGTTGCGATGGCCGGTCCCACCGGTGTTGCGGGCTTCGGTCAGCTTGACCGTTTCACCTACGATGTGATCCCGGCTTCGGACGGATCGGTGGTATACCAGATCCAGGTGCCGAAGACCGGCTATGTTGTGACCATCACGGCTTCCGCTCCCGGCTCTTCCGTCAGCGCAAACCTTGCGGCTGCTACCCTGGACCGCGGCGGTTTCCGCAAGGTCACCGCGCTCTACGAGATCAAGAGTGCCATGGCCCGCATCGACATGACTGCCGGCGTGGACGACGAGAGCATCAAGACCCTGGCAGACCAGAGCGGAAGCGGCCTGACCTACCGGAATGAAAAGAAAGGCGTCTCCGACTGGACGATCAAGGAAGACAAGGTCATCTTAAACGAGATCGGCGAGAGCCATACCCTCACGCTCACAGGCGACGATGCGGATAAGATCGATCCCGCATCCCTGAACTGGACCAGCACCGACAGCAGCGTGGTATCCGTTGCGGGCGGCGTTGTGACCGCCGAAGGATACGGCGATGCCTACATCTATGCAAATACCACGGACGGAAGCGGCAAGTCCGGATCCTGCCACGTGATCGTGGGCGTTTATCCCACAGCTGTCTACATCGAAGACTTCTCGATGATCGTCGGCAAGAGCATCCGGCCCAAGGCTGTGTTTACGCCTTCCAATACCAACATCACCGGCATGAGCTTCAGCTCCTCCAACCAGAGTGTTGTAAAGGTCATCAACCGCAATACCCTGAAGGCCGTCGGCGAAGGCATCGCCGAGATCACCGGCCGCACCGAAAACAACATCGCAACGACCTTCTTTGTGACCGTTCGCAATACCGATTCGCTCTATGTGGATGAAGTCTCGATCGATCCCGGCGTAGCCGTGCTTGGTAAGGACCAGAGTTCCACCGTTGTTGCAAGGATCGTTCCGGAAACGGCCTTTAACAAGAAAGTGACCTGGAACATCGCCGACGAGAGCGTCGCGACCTTTACCCTGAATGCGGACAATTCCTGCACCATCGTGGGACATGCGGAAGGCGTGACCCAGCTTTCGGCCATCAGTGATGACGGCTCCTATAACGATGACGCCACCATCGTGGTCGGCAATATCCTCAATGTGGACGCTACCCGCCAGATGATCATGAAGCCCGGCGAGCAGAAGCAGCTTGTTCTCGAGAAGGACGGCGTGTACTATCCCGTCAGCAGCACAAGCTCCACCGCGGCGACTGTGGCAAAGGCCAGTGCAACCGGCATGGTCACGGCAAGCGGAAGAGGCAATGCTCTGATCACCCTTGAAGGGGCTCGTAACGGCAAAAAGGTCTCCACCGTTCTGCAGGTGCGTGTTGTTGATTCTGCAAGCGATGTGATCTCGAGCGTGCGTGTGACAAGTGACAAGGTAAAGTCCAACGTCTATTACAACGAGAGCGGTGAAGTGATGATCAGCATCGCGTTTGCGGGCGACGGGACCTCTTCCTATGATGTGAGCCTCGACAACATCGCCATGATGGTCGACAGCGCGGAATTTGCCGATGCCGCGACCGCTTCCGTATTTGCGCTGGCACCTACCGGTGACAGCAGCCTGAAGATCATTCCCCGCTGCGAGCTTACGGACAGCGCGATCAAGGCCCTGCAGAAGAGTTATTCCTCTGCGGTCAAAGTCACGATCGACGGGACTGTCTATACGACGAAGGAAAGCGTGACCGTCAATGTCGATACCACTGTTCCTTCCGTGAAAGCAGCAAACGTTACCCTGAACGCCTTCTTTAAGAACGATTCCGCTCCTCTGGAATTCACGTCGGAATGCGGCGAGATCACTTCCGTGAGCGTTTCGGAAAAGGCATCGATGCCTTCCGGTATCGTTCTGGACGGCATGTCCCTTCGCCTGGACGGCAGCACCACCTCCTTCCCGAAGGCAGGGGTCACGGCTACCCTCAGCGCCAAGTCCGACCGGCTTCGCAAGGGCGTGGATGTCAAAGTCAATGTCAAGGTACTCAACAGCCAGCCCGCATTCCGCTTCTCCTCCTCTACCGTCAAGGTTTTCGGGGATGTCTCGAAGAACCGCGGACAGCTGGTCTATCTGCAGACAAAGAGCAAGAGCGAGAGCCTGAGCGATTATCCTCTGGCAGGGATCGGTCTGGTGGCTCCGGACGAGATGACGGATGCTGAGAAGAAGAAGCACACGATCAACGACAAGTACACGGTTTACGGCTTCGATCCCGAAGAAGGCAGCTTTATGCTCAAGCCTCTCGGAAGCCGTGCTGCCGGCGGATCCCTGCTGCTGCAGGTCAATATGTATGACTCTTCGGAGGTCATCCGTCTGCCGCTGAAGGTCAGCGTTGTCAGCAAGGCGAAGATCAAGACCAGCAAGTCGAGCATCAAGTTCAGTTCCAAGTTCACGAGCAGCGAGGTGGCGACTGTTGAGTTCAGTGTCAACCCCGCCGACTATGATATCTCCGGTTTCAAGGTGAAGGCCGTAACGACCAAGGGCAACCAGGAGACCAGCGATATCTCCGTCACCCTGACCGGAAACAGGATCACCATCAGACCCAACACGACGAGCAAGAAGGGCAAGTACAGGGTGCGTCTGTACGACGGCAGCCTGGAGAAGATCATCTCCGTTACCCTCAATTCGAAGAAGGCAAAGGGCAAGCTGAAGGCATCGGGTGAGATCGATCTGGCAAAGCCGGCAACGTCCCATGTGACGCTGGATACGAAGCTCAAGGGCTTTACGTATGACAAGAATTATCTGTCCTGCAAGATCTCTTCCGCTTACAGGAAGGTGCCCGCGAAGTACGGCTATAGGACGGTTTCGGTCTATGATTCCCTGACGCTTACCAACCTGGGTAACGGCAAAGCGCGACTGACCCTGAATCCTTCGGGTTATGCGTTCCAAAACGGGAATGTGCAGCCCGGCAAGTACACGATCAAAGTCGGCTTCTACATTTCCGGCCGCCTGGTGACCACCGCTTCCGCAAGCTTCAAGATCAAGTGCGGCAAGTTCAGCATGAGCGCGAACACGGACGAAGTGGTCCTTACCGCAGCCAACACGAGCGTTCCCGTTCCGGTAACGGTCGAGGTCAGCGGGCCGGATGCCTCCATGCTCAGCTGGAAATGCAGCGGCGGTGCAATGGATTTTGCCGAGGTGGAACAGCTTTCACCCGGTAAGTTCGCGATCAAGCTCGACAGTGCTTTTGCCGGATCCGGCAAGAGCGGAAACCTCGTGATCGAGGGCTCCCTGCCCGGCGGCAGCAGCGCCAAAGTATCCGTAAACGTGGTCGCAAAGTAAGCAGGCCATTCACAGTCATTCAGGGCGTGTTGCATTCCGCACACGCCCTGTTTTCATTCAGCTCATTATCTGATCACGGGGCACTGACTGAAAAGTCGGAGCCCCGATTTTACATTGTTGTTCGTAATCTGCCCTATTTTTCTTCAGATCCGGTTCTGATATAATATAAGATATTTCAATCTGGTACCCCATGGAGGTATGGTATGAAGCGAAAAAATAAGATGGAAAAAGTGATCAGTCTGATCCTGTGTCTGGCCCTGCTGCTTCCGTATGTTCCGGTACGTGCGGAAGGGGAGACGGAAGGAGAGGCCGGGGAGTGGGAGAATGCATCTTCGGAGGAAGCTTACGGTCTGAAAGATCCGCGGCTGATCCGTGAAGGCTGGGATGAGATCTATGAATTCGACACCATATGGTTTGGCTCTTATGTGCAGGACGATATCACGGGCGAGCAGAAGAATTCCATTCGCTGGCGGGTGTTGGATGTGAGCGGTAACGAGGCACTCTTGGTCTCGGATTCCATCCTGGATGTGCAGCCCTTTCACGATGTGGAAGACAGGGCGGATACCATGGATGCCTGGTGGCATGATTCTACCCTGCGCTCCTGGATGAACGGATACGACGCTACGGAGAACCGGGCTGGAAAAGACTACAGCGGGGAAGGGGACAGCTTTATCACAAAGGCCTTTACGACTGCGGAACGGGAAGCTCTGATCCCTGATACACAAAAGGGTGAGGAAGGGTATTCCAGCCTTTTGAAGGAGAGGATAAGTGAACCTGATACGCTTGATAAGGTCGGCCTGATCGGACCGGCGGAGATCAATGAGAAATCCTATTGTCTGTTCAATAGGTATGGAGGTACTGCCAGTCTGAACATGCGTCAAAAGGCCAGCAACTATGTCCTGGTACAGTCCGGTGCTCTGCCGCGTTACTGGCTTCGCATGATGTATGACCGGAACTATTATGAGGAAAGCACGATCGAATATACCGAACAACTTGGGAGAGCCTTTTACTGGACGTCGGATGAAGAGATCAAACAGAAAGCCAACAACGTCATTTATTACAAAAATGAAGCACACGGGGTTGTGGCCAGGATCAGGCTGGATCTGAGCAAAACGGATCTCTGGTCCTTTGCGGGTACTACAACGAATGAGGGCCTGGATGATTTTTCGGATGCGGCCCCCATGCCGGTTCGCGTGGATTACAGCAGGCAGGTGCTTCCGGCTTCGGAGGGCCTGAAGCTTTCCGAAGATGGGAAGACAGCTCTTTCCTATGAGGGTGAGGATCACATCGTCGTGATACCTGAGGGGGTAGAGGAGCTGGATCCGGATTTTTACTTAAACTCCGTGGAGATCTGGTATCTGCATCTTCCTTCCACGCTGAAGACCATACCGGATCATTGCTTCGATGGCGAGATACAGGGAAAGGGGGATAAGTATAAGAGAAAGGATTTCACTTATGTGCGTTTTAATGATCCGTCGGCCTCGCAGCTGAAGACCATCGGAGAATATGCTTTTCATGATCAATATTTGTTTGAGGTTCTGCTTCCGGAAGGGCTTGAAGAGATCAAGGCTCACGCCTTTGATGATGGCTTCTCTGATGCTAATGACAGCTCCGTAGCCTCCGTGGGAAATCATACCAATATGAACTTTCCCGACGGTCTGAAGGTGATCGGAGAGAATGCCTTTCGAAGTGCGGATATTCAGTATGTTCGCTTTGGGAGCGGGCTGGAGAGCCTGGGGAAGGGAGCTTTTCTTTATTCGGATATCGCATCCGTCGATCTGTCCCGCTGTAAAAAGCTTAAAACGATACCGGAAGACAGCTTCCGTTGCGATGAGCTCAATGCCGGGCTCCTCAATGTAGTGCTGAACGAGGGATTGGAAGAGATCGGTGCCGGAGCTTTTGCTGTGGCCGGAAATGACTCCAAGCCGATCCGGATCGTGGTGCCCGACAGTGTAAAGAGTATCGGAGACGAAGCCTTTGCGGGCGGCAGCATCGAGAAGCTGATCCTGCCCGAAACCGTGGACTATTTCGGAGAGCATGTGATCAGTCTGGCAGGGGATCTGCATTATCTGCGGCTTCCGAAGAATCTGACGAAGATCGACGGTATTCTTCGAAAACTTAAGTATGAGGACAGCATCCCCAGAATCCTGGTCTGTGAGGGAGATGTAAGCGAGGTGATCTGGGGAGGAGCTGCCGAAAACACGTATATCCCGCAATATATCATTTACGGAAAGTCCGGTACGGCACTGGAGGAAACGGCAAGGGAAAACAACCTGACCTTTTATGACTGCACAAAGAACCCTCCTCCCGATGACTATGAGATAAGCATCACGGAGCGGGATCTGAATGTGGTGGCGGACGGAGATGCTCTGTGCTCCTATGAGGAAAATACCCTGAAGCTTTTGGGAAAGGGGACATACAGGATCTCCATGAAAGAAGGAGTAAGCTCCACTACAGACTGCATCGTGGTCGGCAACGACTGTACGATCGAGCTTGATAATGTAGACATCCGGACGGACTCGAAGAAGGACTACGGCAATCCCGACTGGCCCTATGGCGGTTTCGCAGGCATATGGATCCCGACCAATTCCGGCGCGAAGGTGACGATCCGCTTCAAGGGGACGAATACCGTCAAGGGCTCGGGCTCGCTGATCGGCATCATGAAGTATTCGAGAAGCTCTGCCGGGCAGCTTACGCTGGTGGCAGACAGCGGTACGGATGCCGATGTGCTGAGCTGCAACGGCATCGGCTACGATGATCTGAGCGGAAACCGTCCGCAGGATGAATACGGCAACCGCTATTATCATTCGCACAATATCACGATCGAGAGCGGTACGGTAAAGAGCAGCTTCGGAAACTGCGGGTGCAGCAATTTCCAGATCAACGGCGGCGTGCTGGAAACGGATTCCCTCGGGAACCTGAAGGTAAATGGCGGAACGGTAAGGGTAAAAAATGGCGTGGATCATTTCAGCACCGTCAGGATCAACGACGGTGATGTGTCCCTCACTACGATCGAGAGCGAATCCAAGATCCAGATGTATGGCGGACGGCTGAATATCAAAGACTACAAACGCATGGACGGGGAGCTGGAGTATCATGGCGGCTATGTTTTCTCCGGAGACGAGCAGATCTACCCGAGCCCCACTCCGACGGAAGGGGAAAAGAAACCGGTCGCCTCGATCAGCCTGAATAAGTCGGAACTGAAGCTGAAAGCGGGAGAGAGTGGGAAACTGACGGCAACGATCCTTCCGGAGGATGCAGAAGACAAGAGCGTGGAATGGAGCAGCGATAATACGCCGGTTGCTACCGTAGATGCAAGCGGTAATGTTACGGCGGTGGCCGAAGGTAGCGCAAAGATCATGGTAACGGCAAAAGACGGCAGCGGTGTGAGTGCATCCTGTACGGTCACGGTCGAAAAAGCCGGCGAGGATGAGCCTGCTCCGTCTCCGTCTCCGGCAGAACCCATCCCCGGCAGCGGCGAGGCCAGGGATCCCCAGCCGGTGATCGAGGAGGGCGAAACACTTTATCTCGTGAAGGGACAAAGCTTTACACTGGCAAAGGGCTGGAGCAGCAGGGACAGGATCCTCAGCGTGAGCAAAACGGGTGTGGCCAAGGCAAAGAATACCGGAATGGCCACGCTGGTCTACGGAGATAACGAAAAGACGATCCATGTGAGCATCACCGCTCCCACGATCACTTCCAGGATTTCTTCGCTGCCCGTGGGTACGAGTCAGGAAATTGCGCTGAACTGCGACAGCCACCTTCCGGTGCTCTGGTATAGCGCCGCGCCGAACATCGCGACAGTGGATCAGGGGGGACATGTGACGGGGCTTTCGAAGGGAACGGCCAAGGTCACGGCGATGATCAACGGAAAAGCCTATATCTGCTCGGTGAAGGTTACGGAAGAGAAATCCCTTCCGGAACGGGATCTGTACCTGAACGTGAAGAAAGCCAAGAATGTAAAGATCAAGGGGCTTAAGAAAACGGTCTGGACCATCTCCGGAAACGAAGCGGAAGGCAAGGAGATCGTGAAAGTAAGCGGCAGCAAGCTCAAGGGGCTGAAGGCCGGTGATGTGAAGCTGGTCTGCGAGGGCTATGTGCTGAATGTCCATGTGGAGGACCCGGTCCTGGAGGGGAGCGCGAAGCCCTGCAAGATGACGATCAACATGAAGGCCGGGGAGGTCTCGGAGAAGCCGGTGAAACTACTGGGCGTGAAACAGACTGTGATCTTTAAGAGCAACAAGCCTTTGGTGGCCTATATCGACGACAGCGGCCTGATCCATGCCCGCAGCAAGGGCAAAGCGAAGATCACGGCGAAGATCAACGGCAAGAGCCTGACGATCATTGTAACGGTGAAGCAAGGATGATGTTACCGTTTCCGAAAAAAGATTGACAAGACGTAGGAGCGGTGTTAAAATCCAAACAACTTAAGAAACCTGTGATGCGGAAGTAAAGGCGGGGATGCCTCCACAGAGAGTCCGGGATGCTGGGATCCGGATGGGAAACAAGCCGTCATAATGGGCCGCGGAGGGTGCAGGGAAATGCGCTTGGCGCAGAGTATTCTGCAACGTGTGGGCATACGTCAGTTGCCGGGGATATGCTGGTATCCTTAAAAGGGCACGGCTTTACCGTGAATCAAGGTGGCACCGCGGATAAGAACTTATTCGTCCTTGACAGAAAAACATCATTTCTGTCAGGGACTTTTTATTTTCCGGTTACCGGGCAGGAGCAGCAGAGTTTAAGGAGGAAGAAAAGATGATCAGGGAAGCGATCGTAAAGATTGTGAACAAGGAAGATCTGACGTACGATGAGGCTTACGCCGTGATGAACGAGATCATGAACGGCGAAACGACCCCCACGCAGAACGCGGCATTTCTGTCGGCGCTTTCTACAAAGAGCGCGAGAGCAGAGACCACGAACGAGATCGCGGGCTGTGCGGCTGCGATGCGCGAGCATGCCACTCCCGTGGAGACCGGAATGGATGTGTTCGAGATCGTCGGGACCGGAGGGGATAATGCGGGAAGCTTCAACATCTCCACCACCTCGGCACTGGTGGCTGCGGCAGGCGGGATGAAGGTGGCGAAGCACGGGAACCGCGCGGCTTCTTCCCTTTGCGGAACCGCCGACTGTCTGGAAGCGCTGGGCGTGAACATCGACCAGAGCCCGGAACGCTGCGTGGAATTGCTGAAGGAGGCCGGAATGTGCTTCTTCTTTGCGCAGAAATACCATACCTCCATGAAATACGTGGGTGCGATCCGCAAGGAGCTGGGCTTCAGGACCGTGTTCAACATCCTCGGTCCCCTGACCAATCCCGGACGTCCGTCCATGCAGCTTCTGGGCGTATATGACGAGTATCTGGTAGCGCCGCTCACACAGGTGCTGATCAGCCTGGGTGTGAAGCGCGGCATGGTCGTGTACGGGCAGGACAAGCTGGACGAGATCTCCATGAGTGCACCCACCACCGTGAGCGAGATCAAGGACGGCTGGTACCGGCAGACCGTGATCACGCCGGAGGATTTCGGCCTGGCACGCTGCACGAAGGACGATCTGAAGGGCGGCACGCCGCAGGAGAACGCGGCCATCACCCGCGGCATCCTCGCAGGCGAAAAGGGACCGAAGCGCGATGCCGTGCTCATGAACGCGGGTGCCTCCCTCTATATCGGGGGCAAGGCGGAGACCATGGCAGAAGGCGTGAAGCTGGCGGAAAAGATCATCGACAGCGGAGAAGCGGCAAAGACGCTTGAGAAGCTGATCGAAGTGAGCAACAGGGCATGAGTGAAAAACAGATGACGATACTGGATCAACTGGCGGACCACGCGCGGGAGCGCGTGGAGGCCGCAAAAGAAAAGAGAAGCCTTTCCGAGCTGCGCCGCCTCGCCGAAGAGCTGCCGAAGGGCGCATTCACCTTTGAGGATGCGCTGAAGAAGGAGGGCATCTCCTTCATCTGCGAGTGCAAAAAGGCCTCCCCCTCCAAGGGGCTGATCGCGGAGGATTTTCCCTATCTGCGGATCGCGAAGGAGTACGAAGAGGCCGGGGCGGATGCGGTCTCGGTGCTGACGGAGCCGAAGTGGTTTCTGGGAAGCGACGAGTACCTGAGAGAGATCGCGGCGGCGGTATCGCTGCCCTGCATCCGCAAGGATTTCACGGTGGATGCGTACATGATCTTCGAAGCAAAGCTCCTGGGTGCGAAGGCAGTGCTTCTGATCTGCTCCATCCTGGAAAAGGCGCAGATCGAGGAGTATATCGCCATCGCAGACAGCCTGGGACTGTCGGCGCTGGTGGAGGCCCATGACGGGGATGAGGTGCTCACGGCCCTGGACGCCGGCGGGCGCATCGTGGGCGTGAACAACCGCAACCTGAAGGATTTTTCGGTGGATACCGGAAACAGCCGCAGGCTGCGTGAGATGATACCCGCGGACCGCATCTTTGTTTCGGAAAGCGGCATACAGAGCCCGGCGGATGTGGAGGCCCTGCGGGAAGCCGGGGTGGATGCAGTGCTGGTCGGCGAGGCCCTGATGCGCGCGGCGGACAAGAAGGCAAGGCTGGCCGAGCTGAGAGGGGCCCGGCGGTAAAATCCTGCGGGCTGCGGCGGGAGTGCGGCATCGGGGATGGAATTGCGCGGCAACCCGAATGCACCGGCACAGTACGACGGCAAGCGTGCAGCGTTCAGCCGGCAGGCCGCTGAACGGGAACGGACAGATACACAGGCAGCGGGACTGCCGGATAAGGAGAGGAACATGACAAATGAGAAAGGAAGATTCGGCGTTCACGGCGGGCAGTACATACCCGAGACACTGATGAATGCCGTGATCGAGCTGGAAGAGGCTTACGAGCGATACAAAAAGGATCCGGAGTTCAACAGGGAGCTGGAGACCCTGTTCAATGAATATGCGGGCCGTCCCTCAAGGCTCTATTATGCCGAAAAGATGACGAAGGACCTGGGCGGTGCAAAGATCTACCTGAAGAGGGAGGATCTGAACCATACCGGTTCCCACAAGATCAATAACGTGCTGGGGCAGGCGCTGCTGGCCCAAAAGATGGGAAAGACGCGCCTGATCGCCGAGACCGGCGCCGGTCAGCACGGTGTGGCCACGGCCACGGCAGCTGCCCTGCTGGGCATGGAATGCGTGGTCTTCATGGGCGAAGAGGACACGAAGCGCCAGGCACTTAATGTGTACCGCATGCGCCTGCTGGGCTCGGAGGTGATCCCGGTAAAGAGCGGCACGGCCACACTGAAGGATGCCGTGAGCGAGGCGATGCGGGAATGGACAACGCGCATCAGCGACACGCACTACTGCCTGGGTTCTGTGATGGGGCCGCACCCCTTCCCGACCATCGTGCGTGATTTCCAGTCGGTGATCTCGAAGGAGAGCCGCGCGCAGATCCTGGAAAAGGAAGGCCGCCTGCCGGATGCGGTGCTGGCCTGCGTGGGCGGCGGTTCCAACGCGATCGGGAGCTTTTATCATTTCATAGGAGATAAAGACGTGAAGCTGATCGGCTGTGAGGCTGCCGGCCGCGGAATCGACGGCTTCGAGACCGCAGCGACCATCAATACGGGCCGGCTGGGCATCTTCCATGGGATGAAGAGCTATTTCTGCCAGGATGAATACGGCCAGATCGCACCGGTCTATTCCATCAGCGCAGGGCTGGATTATCCGGGGATCGGGCCCGAGCACGCATGGCTCCATGACACGGGGCGTGCGCAGTATGTGCCGGTGACGGATGAAGAGGCGGTAAACGCTTTTGAGTACCTTTCCCGTACCGAGGGCATCATACCGGCCATCGAGTCGGCCCATGCCGTGGCGCATGCCATGGAGCTGGCGCCGAAAATGGGGAAGGACAGCATCATTCTGATCACCATCAGCGGACGCGGCGACAAGGACTGTGCGGCCATCGCCCGCTACAGAGGGGAGGATATCAATGAGTAGGATCGCAGAGGCATTTAAGAACGGGAAAGCCTTCATCCCTTTTATCACCTGCGGGGACCCCGACCTGGAGACCACAAAGGCGGCCGTGAAGGCAATGGTTGAAAACGGAGCGGATCTGATCGAGCTGGGCATCCCCTTTTCGGACCCCACAGCCGAGGGCCCGGTGATCCAGGGTGCCAACGTGCGCGCGCTTTCGGGCGGCGTGACCACCGACAAGGTTTTTGCGATGGTCCGTGAGCTGCGGGAGGAGCTCAGCGTTCCGATGGTCTTCATGACCTACGCGAACGTGGTCTATTCCTACGGCGTGAAGAGCGGCAGCGACAGCGGGGCCGAAGCCTTTATCCGTACCTGTTCCGAGATCGGCATCGACGGTCTGGTGCTTCCGGATGTGCCGTTTGAGGAAAGGGAGGAGTTCCTTCCGGTCTGCCGGAAATACGGCGTGGACCTGATCAGCTTCATCGCGCCCACCTCCGAAAACCGCATCGCCATGATCGCGAAGGAGGCCGAGGGCTTTATCTATATCGTATCCAGCCTGGGTGTGACCGGCGAGCGCAGCGAGTTTAACACGGACCTGGCTTCGATCGTGAAGCTGATCCGGGAGAACAGCGACACGCCCTGCGCCATCGGTTTCGGCATCTCCACGCCGGAGCAGGCCGCAAAGATGAGTGCCATATCGGACGGCGCCATCATCGGCAGCGCCATCATCCGCCTGCTGGAGCGTTACGGAAAAGACGCTCCGGAAAAGATCGGGGAGTATGTGAAGTCCATAACCACGGCGATCCGCGAGTTATAGGTTTGATATAACAAAATCTGGTTAGACAAAACTTACTCTTGCCCTCTCACCGAACTTGTGTTACACTCTTCCTGTTTGGAAACCCGCAAAAGAGCGGGAAAACGGGAGGAAAGTCATGTCTGAACATATTTTGGAAATAAAAGGTCTCAGTGCGGGGATCGGGGAGGAGCAGATCCTTAACAACGTGGATCTCTCGATCCGGCCGGGCGAGACACATGTACTGATGGGCCCCAACGGGGCGGGCAAGTCCACACTGGGAAATGTGATCATGGGCAGCCCGGTATATCAGGTAAACGGGGGAACGATCCTCTTCGACGGTGAGGACATCACGGGTGAAAGCGTGGACAGCCGTGCGAAACGGGGGATCTTTCTTTCGTTTCAGAACCCCCTGGAGGTTCCCGGACTGTCGCTGGAAGCATTTCTGCGCAGCGCGATCCGCGAGCGCAGCGGCAAACCGGTCAAGGTGTTTGCCTTCAAGAAAAAGATCGAAGAGACCTGCCGGCTTCTGGACATGGATCCCGCCTATGTGGAGCGCGATCTGAACGTCGGTTTTTCCGGCGGTGAGAAGAAAAAGGCCGAGATCTTCCAGCTTCTGATCCTCGAGCCGAAGCTCGCGATCCTCGACGAGACCGATTCCGGTCTGGACGTGGATGCGGTCCGCGTTGTCTCGAAGGGCATCGACATCTTCAAAAAGAACGGCGGAAGCCTTCTGATCATCACCCATTCCACCCGTATTCTGGATAACCTGAGCGTGGATCAGACGCACATCCTGGTGGACGGCCACATCGTAAAGAGCGGCGACGCCTCCCTTGTGGACCGGATCAACAGCGGCGGCTATTCCGAATACACGAAAGCAGAGGGCTGACAGATGGAGAAGAGAAAAGATTCGCCCATCGACCTCGCGGAGGACGGCAGGGGAGAACTGCTGGCCGACGTGGAGCGGGGGCTCTATGATTTCAGGGAAGAAGAGAAGGACGAGGATTTCTTCCGGGTGGACGAGGGACTGACCGAGGATATCGTCCGTCAGATCTCGAAGGAAAAGAACGACCCGGAATGGATGCTTGAGCTGCGTCTTGCGTCCCTGAAGATCTACCGTGAGCTTGAGGTGCCCGACTGGGGGCCGCCCATCGACGGCCTGGACATGGACCGCATCGTGACCTATGTCAGGCCCAAAGGAAAGATGTCGGCCAGCTGGGACGAAGTGCCCGAGGATATCCGGAACGCTTTTGAAAAGCTCGGCATCCCGCAGGCGGAGCGTGAAGCCCTGGCCGGCGTGGGAGCCCAGTACGATTCCGAACTGGTCTATCACAACCTGCGCAAGGACGTGGAGGCCCAGGGCGTGGTCTACACCGACCTGGAGAGCGCCCTTCACGGCGAATACGCCGAGATGATACGCAGCCATTTCATGAAGCTGGTGCCGCCCACGGACCACAAGTTCGCAGCACTGCACGGAGCGGTCTGGAGCGGCGGTTCCTTCGTCTATGCGCCTCCGGGAGCAAAGGTGGAGATCCCGCTGCAGTCCTATTTCCGTCTGAACGCTCCGGGCGCGGGACAGTTCGAGCATACGCTGATCATCATCGACGAGGGCGCGGACGTGCACTTCATCGAAGGCTGCTCGGCACCGAAATACAACATCGCCAATCTGCATGCGGGCTGCGTGGAGCTGTTTGTGGGAAAGAATGCGCATCTGCGTTATTCCACGATCGAGAACTGGTCCAAGAACATGTACAACCTCAATACCAAGCGGGCCATCTGCGAGGAGGGAGGCACGATCGAGTGGATCTCGGGCTCCTTCGGTTCGCATGTTTCCTATCTGTATCCCACTTCGGTACTGAAGGGCGATCATTCCCACGGCGAATTCACCGGTGTGACCTTTGCGGGACAGGGACAGAACCTGGATACCGGCGCCAAGATGATCCATATCGGAAAGAATACTTCTTCCTTTATCGATACGAAGTCGATCTGCAAGAGCGGCGGCATCTCGACTTACCGCAGCTCGGTGGAGATACGGCATTCCGCGGAAGGGGCCAAGGCGAGTGTCAACTGCGGTTCGCTGATGCTGGATTCCGAGTCCAGATCGGATACGGTGCCGGCCATGGACATCCGCACCGACAAGGCGGATGTGGGGCACGAAGCCAAGATCGGACGCATCAGTGACGACGCGGTCTTTTACATGATGAGCCGCGGGGTGAGCGAGGCCGAGGCAAGAGCCATGATCGTCAGCGGCTTTGCCAATCCCGTCAGCAAGGAGCTGCCGCTGGAGTACGCGGCCGAGATGAACAATCTGATCAAACTGGAGATGGAGACAGGCTGATGGAGAGAGAATACAAGGTCAATCCCCTGCCGGTGCTTACCTGGAACCGGCTGGATCTGAATGTGGCAAAAATGAAAACGGACGCGGCCTTTTCCGCGGAGGACTTCTGCAGGGAAGTCACGCTTCCGGAAGGCATGAGCGTGAGAACCCTTCCGGATGCGGCGGCGCTGGAGGAATGGGTAGCCGCCCACGGCGGAAAACCCGCGCAGGAAGAAGTGATCGCCTGCAAATACCCGATGGTGGCGGGACAGAGCTTCCCTACCGGTATGGGAGAGGAGGCCGACCGGCTCTTTGATGAGGCGGATGCGCCCGTAAAGCTTTATGAACTGAAGGAAGGCTGCCGGCCGGAAGCTCCGGTGCGGCTGGATTATCTCTACCCGGATGCTGCGGCGTCGGCCGGACGCATCCTGATCCACCTGGGAAAGTACAGCGAGCTTACGCTGATCCAGTATTTCAAGGCGGAAAAAGAGGCGGCGAACATCGTTGCGGGCACTTCCACCTGCGTTTATCTGGAGGAAGGCGCGAAGCTGCATCTGGTCAAGCTGCAGATGCTTCCGAAGCAGTCGGTCTTTCTCGACGACAGCGGCGCACGGCTGGAGAGGGACGCGCAGCTGGAAGTGACCCAGCTGGAGCTTGGTGCCGGCACGGTATATCTGGGGGCGCTGTATGACCACTGGGGCGACCGCAGCAGCTTAAACAGCCGTCTGGGCTATATCTGCGCAAAGGACGGCTTTATCGACCACAACCACGTGGATACCTACCGCGGCAAAAAGAACGAGGGCGTGATGCGCTTTCACGGCGTGCTCCTGGAGAATGCCCACAAGGTGTCGCGTGAGACACTGGATTTCCGGCGCGGCTGCACGGGCTCCGAAGGAGATGAGGAAGAAAACATGCTGGTTTTGGGGGAGGACGCCATCGACCGCGCCAATCCCATGATCCTCGGGGAAGAGGAGGACATGAACGGGCGCCATGCCGTGACCATCGGCAAGCTTTCCCCGGATATGCTCTTTTATATGCAGAGCCGCGGGATCAACGCACTTACGGCACAGCAGCTCATGGTACGTGCCAGTGTGAACCGCGTATCGCAGCACATCCCGGACAGGGAACTGCAGGAGGCTGCGGACCGCTATGTGGACAGGATCTTCTGCGAACGCGAGGACTGCGACGCGCCCTGCGCGGATTAGTTCCTGATCGGGCGGACGCTTCGGCAGCCGTATTCCCGGCCGCGTGATCATTTGCGTGTCTTCGGGTCCGCGGGTTAAATTGATGCACGTCTTGTAAGAAAGCCGGAAAAATGGTATGATTTTTTCGGCTTTTTTATTTTGCAGCTACCAAACATAAAGGAGGCGGAGATGAAAAAAAGGATGAGGCGTTTCTTGAGCAGCATGATGGCTTTCCTCATGGTCCTGGTGAGCCTTCCGGTGCCCGGACTCAAGGTGCATGCGACGGAAAACTACGGTGTCTGGATCGGAGATACCGAGTTTACCTCGGATGATCTTGTCATAGAGGGCGAGAGCGGAACGGCTGCCTTTGACAGTGTGACCGGGACGGTCACCTTCAATGATTTTGAGGGAGTCAAAGGAAAAAAGGATGACTGTCTGATCTATACGAACCGGGACATCACCTTGAGCGGCAAGGCTGTGATCAGCGGTGATGATACGGCGCAATACGGCATTTATGCGTATGCCTGCGACATCACGTTCTCCGAGGATGCGGACATAAGCGTGGACATGAACGAATACGGCGTCTATGGCATGGGGACAGACGCGGGCATATACGTACGGGGAAAGCTGGATGTCACGGCCGGAAAAGGAGCCACGAACAGATCCGGCATGGAGGCGGACAAGATCTATGTGCAGGACGGCAGCGTGAGCGTAAACATGGCCGGCAGCTGGGCTTCCGGTATCAAAGTGGGAAAAGAGATGCTCATGAACAGCGGTTCGCTGACCGTAAAGGCCAACATGGATGATTCCTGCGGCATAGGGATCCACCAGGGCGCAGAGCTGACCATCTGCGGCGGTGAGACGCTCGTCTGCGCCGACGGCAAGAACGGCATCGCCATCGGCGGCAAAAGCTCCGAACAGGGCGACATCTACATGACCGGCGGAAAGACAAACCTTTCCGCAAGCGGAGAGGGAGGATACGGCATCCGTCTGTTTACGACGGGCCGTTTCACCATGACCGGCGGTGAGATCATGGTCAGCTCCTACGAGAACGCCATCCACAGCGATCAGGAGCTGGTCGTCTCCGACAAGGCCATTTTCAAGGCACCCTACGAAGGCGGCGTGAGCGGTGATAAAAAGAACATTGTAGACAAATTTGGCAATGTGGTGACGCAGGCGCACATCGTGATCCCTCAGGGTTATGAGGTGTGGCTGGGCGGCACCGAGATCAACAGCGAGAACTGCACGGACATCCCCGGGCTCACCGGCGGCGGACATGCCAGCTTTGATCCTGCCACCTATACCCTTCGCTTTGACGGCGATGTGACGGGTGTTGAGAGTTTATACGATTCTATTTACGGAAAGACCATACTGTATTCCAGTTTCCCGCTTACCATTGAAGGAGATGCGGCGCTTGCGGATGAGCATGCCGTTTACGGCATCTGCGCGGGCGGAACGGATGCGAGTCTGGTCATCAACGGAAACATCAGCGCCCAGGCAGCGAAATGCGCGGTCTATTCGGAAGGTGAGCTGACGATTAACGGTACCCTGAACGCATCGAACACCGATGACAGCGCAGATTATACGGTGAGAGCCCAGAAGCTGTTTGTGAAGGGCGGCAACCTGACGATCAACGGAAAAATAGCGCACGATAATGTCCTGGAAGTATCCATGGAGATCTCGATGATGAGCGGCAGCATCAGCGTGAACAACACGGTGCCGGCTTCGTCGATCCCGGATGGCAAGAACATCAACTGCTTCGGGACGGTCAACATCTTTGGCGGCACGCTGTGGTCCGACAGCAGCTACGGTTACGCGCTTCATGTCGGAGATACCCTCCTGCTGGATGGCGGACAGGTGGATCTGATCGGAAGCAGGCCGGACGGGATTACCCTTTTCATCGCGCACACAGCCGAGATCACCGGCGGCAGACTGAACGTCACGTCGGAAAAGGGAGGCGGCATCTCCTGCGCGGACATGTACATTGCCCAGGCCGTTGTGAATGTAGTCTCGAAAAAGGCCGGCATCAGCTGCACGGGCACTTTCTCCATGGATTCCGGCATTCTGGAATCCAGATCGGAAGAAGCCGAGGCGCTCGTGGCAGCAACGGCGATCACCCTGAAGCCCGGTCAGGCCGAGATCACCATTCCCGCGAACGGCAAGGCTGTCGGAGATACCATTCTGGAGTCGGATAACACGACCCGCGCGAAGTGGGTACGGATCGAAGGGGAAGTCAGCTATCCCGTTTGGGTCGGAAGCAAGCAGGTAAACATGGACAACAAAGATGCCATTCCCGTGGAGGGCGGCGGAAGCGCCTCCTATGATGACGTCACCAAGACGCTCACGTTCAGCGGGAATGTAAGCGGTGTCAGCGGACTTTACGATCTGGCAGGCACCAAGGTCGCGATCTACACTCTGGATCCGATCGGTCTGGTCATCAGCGGCAACGCGGCGCTGAAGAACGCGGATGCGGACATGGGCATTTTTGCAGACGGCGGTACGCTGACGATAAAGGACGATGTCGAGATTTCTTCAAAGAATGAGGCACTCGTGAATGCGAGCGGCGGTATCCTGATCGAAGGAGAGGTCACGGCAGCGAACAACAGCGTGAATCAAACGGTCAAATGCGCAGGTGACCTGACGCTGAACGGCAAAGGCCTGCATGCGAAAAACAGCGGGACGGGTCAGGCCATCTTTACGAACGGCCGGCTGATCCTCAAGGCAGGCGTGCTGGAAGCGGAAAGCAAGGATAAAGCGATCCAGGCGGAAGGAACGATCGATCATTCCGCAGGCTATGAGCCGGTCATTCCCGACAATGGGCGGTATTCGGACGATGAAAAGAGCGTGGATGAATATGTCCCCGGAGAGGGTTATGTGCCTGCGAAGAAGGTACGTCTCGAGAAGCTTGATAAATACGATCTGTATGTGGGCGGCCAGCTTGTCACCAGTCTGAACAAGGATAACGTTCCCGGCCTCAAGAGCGGAAGCGCTTCCTACAACGCGGCAACGCATACCCTGACATTCAAGGGTGCGGTGATCGAGGATCAGCTCGATGAATACAAGGCAGCGATCTATTCGGGCGAGTCTCTGATCATCGAAGGTGATGTGTCGATCGATACTTCCGAGAAAGAAGGCAGTTATGCGCTCCGCACGGAAGGCGAACTGACCGTGAACGGAACGGTCACGGCGAAGGCTGATTTTTACGGCGTTTACGCGGGTGACGCGGATCTCAATGTGAACGGCAAGCTGGTGGCAAAGGGCGACAAGGCGGCTGTCACCGCGAAAAAGCTCGTGGTCGACGGCGGAAGCCTGAGCGCGAACGTATCGAATGCCTACACGAAGTCCGATGCCATTCTGACGAGCGGCGATGTGGAACTGAAGAGCGGAAGCATCACGGCTCTCAGCAGTGCGGAAAAAGAAGCCGGCGGCATCAATGCCGGCGGAAAGGTCACCATTACCGGCGGCAGCATGCTGATCCAAAAGACGGAAAAGGGCGGAACCGCTCTTTATAGCTTTGACGGCATCTACGTGGAAGGCGGAAGCCTTGATATCATCTGTGCCGGTGTAAAGCATTATACCTCCTTCGGGATAAAGGATTCCTTCCTCTGCGTCAATGGCGGCAGTGTCAACATCACGGTGAAAGGAATGGCCTGCACGGCTATTTCGAGCAACGGGATCAACCTCGATGTGCACGGAGGAAGCCTTACCGTTTCCAGCGAGCTCACGCAGGCGATCAAGTGCTCAAAGTTTGTCATGGATGCGGGAAGCGTGAATGTCAGTGCCGGCCTGAAGGGCATTGTCTGTGCATTGTACATGCAGAGCGGCGGCGAGGTGAGTGTGGACGCCGGTAAAACGGCCGTGGAATGCACAGACTTCGATATCTCGGCCGGTTCCTTTGCGGCCGATGCGAAGGATGGGACGGCTGCCATCGTGGCTACGGGCATGGCGACCAAAGCAGCCGAAGTCGAGATCGTAAAACCTGCAGGCGGGGAGATCAAAAAAGTAGGAACGGCTCCCGATCCCGAGTATTACACGGTCGTGGGCAGCGGTGATGCAGTGGCCTCCTCGGTCCTGCTGTATGCCCCGGCAAAGTATAATGTATGGGTCGGCAGCACGCAGGTGACGGATCTTAACAAGAGCGGGATCGAAGTTGAGGGCGGAAGCGTCAGCTATGATCCGGCCGGCAAGACCCTGCGCTTCAACGGCAGCGTGAGCGGCGTGAAGGAAATGGATGCGTCGTTCCACCAGATCTTTGCATCGGATCAGGATCTTACGGTATGCGGAACGGCTTCTCTTCTTAATGAAGATGCGCTTTCCGGAATAGAGGTATACAACGGAAATCTTACCATTCTCGGAAACATTGATGCGTTCGGCAAGGAAGGCGCCATCATGAGCACGGGAACCGTAACCGTGAGCGGCAATGTGAGCGCACGCGGCGGAAACGCGACCGTGGGTGCCCTGGATGCATCCGATTCGCTCATTCTGGAGAGCGGTACCCTGACGGTAAGTGCCGCGAACGCGACGACCTGCGCAGCGATCGTAACCAACAATCTGAAAGTGAACGGCGGAAAGCTCGTCGTGGAAGCAGAGGGCACCAGGGCCGTCAGCGACGCGCTGATCACCGTGAAGGGCGGAAGCGTAAAGATCAGCGGCAAAGACGCGCTCGATACGTCAACTCTTACCGTTGAGGGCGGCAACATCGATGTGCGCGCCACGGATAAAGCGATCAATCTGAGCGGTGCCTTTTCCATGAAGGGCGGCACCCTGCGTGCGGCAACGGAAAGCGGCAGCGCGCTTGTGGCAAACGGCGGCATCACGATCGAGGATACACACGAGATCACGGATCCCGTCGAAGGCAAGATCAGCGCGGACGGCAAGTCGATCGTCACCAAGGATGATGCAACGACGAAGGTCGTAAAGATCGAGAAGAAGGGTGTCAAATATACCGTAAGCTTTAACATGTGCGAACACGGTACGGCGATCGAGCCGCAGACCGTTCCCGAGGGAGAGACGGTTGCGGAACCCACCGAACCTTCGGCAGCGGGCTTTACCTTCCGCGGCTGGTATACTTCGGCGGATTACGCACAGCTCTATGATTTCAATACACCGGTCACCTCCGATCTGATGCTTTACGCAAAGTGGACGGAGAATGCGGCTTCCGAGCTGATCAGCATCTCCATTAACAAAGCACCGTCGAAGACCGTTTACAGAGTGGGCGAGAGCTTTGATCCGACGGGAATGACGGTGAGCGCGAACTATTCGGACAGCAAGGATAACAGACTGGTCACGGATTACGACTGGAGTCCTTCCGGTGCGCTTTCACTCAGCGATACGGTGATCATCATCAGCTATTCCGAGGGCGGCATCACGAAGACCGCTTCGCAGAACATAGTCGTGAAGGACAGCTCTGCTCCGATCCCCGATGATGAGCAGGATCTGTGGAACCTTTTTGAGGATGCGGAATACAGCTTCGAGATCAGCGCACTGAGCGCAGGCGGCGACACGGTCAACACGAACGTTAAATCCGCGAAGTTCTATGATGCGGTGCTGAACGGAAACACCATCAGTGTGAAGCTCAAGAACGGTGTGGACCGCAAGAAAGCAGCCAAGCCCGCAAATACCGTGCTTGAATTCCGGCTTCCGAACGGAAGTGCGGTCACTTATGTGATGCCGGTACAGTATGTGAAGCCCGTGTTCAAGCTGAGCATCAGCAACGTCACGATCCGGAAGGGCGCAGACAGCGAAGTGACAACAAAGCTTCTGTACAAGACCGCAGGCGGCAACTTTGAGCCTTATGACCTGACCTATGCGACCGTGAAGGTCGGCGGACAGGAAGCGATCGGGGATGCCGACGGAGAGATCAGCATCACGACCAACATGGCGATGAGCGGTATCTCCGTGAAAGAGGAAGACTGGGAAAGCGCGGTCGACCTGAAGTTCAACGTAAAGGCAGTGGACAAGGATGTGCTGAGCGTAGATCTGAAGGGCGCGAAGAACGTGGTCCTCAATACCCAGGATCCGGATGCGACCTATTCCTTCAAGGTCACGCTCAACGGCAAGGATGTGACGGCTGCGGACGGCGTGAAGGTCAGTTGCAAGAAGGCAGAGGGCCTTGCGGTACTGGATACGGACGGCTGGCTTCAGATCGGTCTTCCTGCAGCAGGCGCAAAGAAGGGCACGTACACCATCAAGCTGGAATACGGAAAAGCCAAAGCCAGCGTGAAGGTCAAGGTGAGCGACAAGAGCCTCGACAGTGCCATCGGCTTCAAGATCCAGAGCAGATACGACGTGGTCACCCATCAGAAGATGGTGGTGGTGCCCGTCTACAAGGAGGCCGGAATGGAGATCAAGGATGTGAGCAGCTCTACGTCCTTCATTGAAGCCGAGCTCAACGATGCGGGCAACATCGTGATCGACTACACCGGGACCGCATTGAACGCGAAACAGCTGAAGATCGGTGACATCGCGCTCACGCTGGAACTGGACGGCGTGGCCGATCCCGTGACCGTGACGCTGCGCAATGTAAAGGCAAAGAAGAGCGCACCCAAGGTGAAGGCCGGCGTGGTCAACCTCAGCCGTTCGGCTACGGGAGAGATCAAGGGAAGCGTGAACATCATCAGCACCTATAAAGACGCTTCGGGGCATTTCCACAACATCGCGCCCAAGGAAGTGACGATCCTGGACCAGAAGAAGGCGGTAGCCGAGAAGAACGCCCTCGACATGACCGAGATCGACATCAAGAGCATGGATGCCAAGAGCGGAAGCGTGAAAGTGAAGCTTACCTATCCGGGTGATGTGAGCAAGACCGTGACGATCAAGGTCAAGAATCCCTGATGTGCGGAGGCGGTAAAGATCAGAAGGATCATTAAGGAAGGGGGCTGCCTGCGGGCGGCCCTCTTTTCTGCTTTGTGTGTGACGATGGGAATATAAATATCAGTGAATTCCATGAACGTTTTGTGGTATAATCCAAGGGCGTTCAGTTTCCCGGTATCGTTATCAAAGGGAAATGAAATGGGTTTGCATTGTTGCGCAATGCATAGAAACCGGATAGGAGGTATTTTGCATGCCGGGTTTATTTGAAGAAAAGTATGTCAAAAGAGAATACGAATGCACGGGAAGCGTTGAGCAGGTCGAGATCGTGTCCGCATCGGATGCGATTTACGTTACGTCAGGAGATGTGACGCGTGTTACACTGTCGTACTGGGAGTGCCCCGGAACGCATGAATATGATCTGCGGGAAGCTGACGGAAAACTGGTTCTCGCATTCAGGGACGGCGGAAATATCCTGGACGGGATGCATCACATATTCAGGCAGACCCCGATCGAAATGATCCTGCCGGCGTCCTTTGCGGGATCATTGGATCTGGGCTGTGCCAGCGGGGAAACGGAGCTGAACGTGGTAAATGCCGATAAGCTGAAGATCGGCAGCGCATCGGGGAGGGTACGTGTGGCGGACGTAAGCTGCCGCGGTGAAGTGAACATCGGCACGTCTTCCGGAGCCGTTGAACTGCAAAATGTCACGGGAGCGGATTTCGTTGTATCGGGGAAATCCGGAGCCGTCCGCATGGATGGGATCAGAGCTCTGGGCAGGATAGAAAGCGGCCTCGTTTCGGGTTCCGTCAGCATGACAAATGTAAGCGCAGCGGGGGATGTGAGCGTCGATAGCCGTTCCGGCGGGATAAAGCTGGAAAGCGTAAGTACAGAAGCTTCGTTGAATGCTTCAACCGTATCCGGCAGCATTCATTGCGCGTCCCTCCGGACAGGCGGCGACATCGGCTTATCCTCGACCAGCGGTTCCGTAAAGGGAACGATCATCGGCAGGGAAGGAGATTATGCAGTATCGGCCGGTACAGTGACGGGAAGTAATAATCTGAACAATTCGGAAGGCGGAAGCCGGAGCTTGTCTGTGAATACCGTAAGCGGATCGATCGACATCCGATTTGTTGCCGGGGAATGATCAGGGAGAAGACACATGCAGGTACAAAATCCAAACGGCAAATACCGCAGACAGCTTGCGGGCACATGGGTAAGTGAAGACGGAGCGTGCAAAGCCGTCTTTGCGGATTCGGTGAAGATCACGGTCACGTACGGAGAGGCCATGCTGGATGGCTACTGTGACGTGAACCCCACCGGCATTGCCATGGCGCCCGTGACTTCAGGCTTCATGGGCATGGCGATGATGAATGCGGGAATGGGGCAGGCGGCGGACGGCTTCATTTATCAGCATGACTTAAGCGAAGATTTTCAATTATCTCTCGCTGAAAAAGCCCTGAAAAAAGAGGATCAGGCGATATACAACATCGATTTTGCCTGGCATGACATTTATGACAGGCTCCACTTCGATCTGAGCGTTCTTTCCACGGGCGAAAAGCTCAGTCTGACGCTATGCCGCGAAGGAACTGTCCCCGTTCCCCTGAAGGAAGGGGAGGTCCGCTGCGAATGCGGTCATGTTTTCTCGGGCAAATTTTGTCCCGAATGCGGCAGACCCCGTCCCGCAGGCGGGCCGGAGACCGGAGCATAAGGGAAAACGCGGCCGGAGGAGGTGGGATGCATGGCCATGATCATCAGATTGAATAAAAACGCTTCGGAAGAAGAACGGATAGCCCTTCCGCATTATGAAATGGAGTGCCTTGTTACATTGTTCCTGTATGGCAGAGAGCTGCTGGAGATGACAGGGTCCCAGCTGGCTTTGTGTGATCATATTCTGGAAAAAAGCAACATGGTCATCTTAAGCGATGACGATGTATTCCTGGATATTGATGAGCTGCCTTTTCGGAAATCTTCCTTTTCGGAAGACAGGCAGTTTTTGCGGAAGCTCACGGAGTTGGCAAAAGATCCGGAAGCACCCGGAAAGAACTACATGCATCCGGATACGGAAGTGGTGTATCCGGCGCTTGACCGGCTTGCCGGCCTGATCGAACGCTGCAGGGAACCGGAAGGCGAAGAGGCTTCGCCGGAAGAGGACAACGGGCTTCTCTTCAAGCTGGGCAAGGGCTGGAGAGCCTGTCATGACGTCAAACGGGATCTTTATACGGCGGAGCGCAGCTGGCGCGGCTTTTATCAGCTTTGTGAGATCGATAAGGAAACCTATGACAGGCTGGGGACCCCTGCGATGGAAGAGGGGAGTGAAGGCAGGTGCATAGGCGAGGGGCGGGCGTTGTTCGAAGCGGATGATGATTACTATACCATGCCGTATTGTGAGGTTCATGACGAAAATTACCATCTGCTCGCGCCCTGGTCAAAAGCAAAGAAACGATACGAGAATACATACGGAACAAAAGGAGCAAAGACATGAAGAAGAAGATAGCGCTGATGCTGGCGGCATCGGCATGCTGCATGCAGCTTGCGGCCTGCACTTCATCGGGGGCGCAGGGAACGGACGGAAACGCGGGCGGCACGCAGCAGGAGACGCAGGAACAGCAGGGGGAACAGGCGGAGGATGAGGGCAGCACCCCGGCCGGAAATGCATCTGCGGGAGAAGGCGGGGCCGACGCGGGGGAAGGCGGAGCGGATGCGGCCGGAAGCGGCAACGCCGGCGGGGAGACAAAGCCGGATCCGGCCGAAGCGGAAGGCACGAAGCTGACGGCTGCGCAGTGCAGGGAAAAGATCGAAGAGCTTGCCGCAACGGAGGAGGTAGAACCGGAGGATGCGCTGCTCCTGGCCGAGATGGCATCCTTCGTCACCTATGCGCGCCTTCTGGACGAACAGGATGTCCTGTTTGCGGAGATGGATGACAACGACAGGGAGAGACTGCGCGGCGTGATCCTTTCCTGCATTACCTGGACGGAATCGCTTGTCGGAAGGGTCGTTGGTGTAAAATACGATGTGGATGCGGGGATCCCGGCGGAGGATGCGCTGAAACTGTTCGGAGAGGTGTACGGGGAAACGGAGCTGGTTCCAGGGGCACATGAGCGTTTCGAGAACGGATGTCTGATCCATCCCTTCGGAGACGGGGAACCGGTCGACATGATAGAGCGGCTCCGCGTTTACGGGGACGGATCGTATTATCTGCTTACCGGCCCGATGCTGTATGAGAGCAACGGGGAAGGCGAGTGTTTCCTGGGCTATGCCGACATCCTGTTTGAAAAAAAGGAGGACAGCCTGCTGGGCGCGACGCTTCTGTACGGCAGATGCCGGGATGAAAAGATAGAGATCGCGGCGGTAGAGACTTCCTCGGAGCTTGCACCGGCTTCCGGGAAGACCTATTCGGGGAAAAACCTCACGGACGGGGATCTTTCCACGGTATGGGCGGAAGGCGCAAAGGGGACCGGAGTCGGGGAGAGCGTCACGCTGCGCCTGGCCGGGACGCAGCTGGTCAGCGGTCTGCAGATCGTCAACGGTTACACCGCCGATTACGGGCTGTTTCACGATAACGGCCTGCTGAAGGAAGTGCGGGTGGACTTCGGGAACGGTAATGTCGTGGTAGGACAGTTCGACGGTTATGCCGGGGAGAATTTCAGCTCCGAAGATCTTGCGGGCGGCAACCGTTTCATTTTCAGGCCCGATGTGCCGGTGATGACCGACACCATAGTCGTCACGATCACAGAGGCCGAGGCCGGAGCAAAATACGAGGATACCTGCGTGAGCGAGATGCTGGTGTATTGAATATGGTTTACATAACTACATCTTGTATTGCTTCTTGCAAGGTCCTACATTATCTGCTAAAATGTGCGGGAATGATATGAATTTGTGGGAGATCTGTCATGAAAAAAAGGATCGTGATGTTTCTTCTTGCGGCAACACTCAGTTTGACTGCGCTTCCGTCTTCGTTTCCGGTACAGGCCGCCCCTGCCAGCAGTGACGACAACAGTCCGGATGACGAAGGCTATTCCGCAACGGCCAATCCGAGAAAAAAGCCGGCCCCGCAGGCTGCGCCGAAGGCAGCCCCTCCGGTGGAGCCCCAGAGCTATATCCCTGACGTTCTGCATCCGACGGATCGTGAGAGCTATCCGGTCGCGGCCGGTGTGCTGGATGCGGTGGGCTGGGATCTGGCCGCGGCTTATAACTGGTCCGTGGGAACCTTGAAGTACTACGGCCACGGAAAGCCCGACATGCCGGAGGACGGTTCGCCCGGCAGCAGATGGTTTGCGGATTTCGGTTTTCAGAACCTGAAGGGAAACTGTTTTGTTTTCGCGGCCACTTTTTACGAGATGACTAGGCTGCTCGGTTATCCCGGCAGGCAGATGTACGGCATGGTCCCGGCCCGGGTGGGCGGACTGACCCCGCATTCCTGGGTGGAGCTGGACATCAACGGCGAGACCTGGGTCTTTGATCCGGAGTTTCATCACGCCACGGGAAAGAACGGCTTCATGATAAAGTACGGGACTCCCGGAACCTGGCAATATTGCAATTACGCTCCGATGAGCGAATAAGGAGTTTAGGATAATGAACAAGAAGGTAATCATAGCAATCTGCACCGCGATGACGCTGTTCGTAGTGGTGGCGATCATCCTGGTGGTCAAAACGGTTTTCGGAGCGGGTGAGCAGCAGGGCGCGGCAAAGCAGCCCGAGCCTCCCGTTGCAGCGAGCAGCACGGCGGACACGAGCACGGAAGGGGCCGAGGTAAAAGAGGCCGGAGACGTGCCTGTGGCAACGGCAACACCTACTCCCGCAGCTGCGGTGGATACCACGGCGGCCACACCCACGGAAGCTCCTACCGCCACACCCACGCCGGCGGAGGAAAACAGTGAGGACCAGGGCTGCATAGGAGATGACGGGCTTGTCTGGTAAGGAAACGACGTGGAGTGCGGGCGCATCCCGCCTTCGTATCCTGGCCAGCCTGGCGATCGTGGCACTCCACACGATGAACGTATCGGAGATCCTGTACCGGGATCGCATCAGCGAAAAAGCGGACTGGCTTTCGCTCCTCATCGTATATCTGCTGATGTGGGCGGTGCCGGTCTTTGTAATGGTAAGCGGGGCGCTGCTTCTGGACCCGGAGCGCGAGATCGGCATACCGAAGATCTTCGGGCGCTATGTGCTGCGGGTGTTTTTGGCGCTGCTGCTTTTTGTGTTACTCTACAGGACCTTTGACGGTCTGATGGATCCCGAAAAGGATGCGGGCCCTGCGGCGATCTTTTCGGACGGCTTCAGGCTTCTGTTTACGGGCGGAAGCTGGTCGCACCTTTGGTATCTGTATCTGCTGATCGGGCTCTATCTGCTGCTCCCGGCCTACCGTGCGGTGGCAAAGCACTGCGAAAAGCCTGTCTTTGTTTATCTCATGGCTGTGGGCTTTGTATTCCTTTCACTGCTGACGCTGACCGGGATCTGGGACGTCACGAGCGCGTTCCATATTCAGATCCCCGCAGTTTATACTCTGTATTTTTTCCTGGGATACGGCATTGCTTCGGAAAAGTTCAAGCTGGGCCGCGGGGCGGGCTTTTTGCTGTTCCTGGCGGGCGTGCTGCTGACGGTCTTTTTGTCGGCGGCGCAGTTTGCGACAAAGAACAAGGGGATGACGGAGATCCTGTCGTCCTATTCGTCTCCTGCAGTGGTGCTGCAGTCCGCGGGGCTTTTTGCGCTGCTGTGGCCTTCCAAGGCAAAGGAGAAGGAAGGGAAGTTTTTGCGCTCGCTGGATGCGACGACCTTCGGGATCTATCTGGTGCATCTGATCCTGCTGCGTCTGGTGCTGCGTTACGCGGGCTTTGATCCCTATGCCGCGGGAGCATGGAGCTTTGCCGTGCTGATCGTGCTCTGCTTTGCGGCGTCAGCGCTGATCACGGCGATCCTGCGGCTGATCCCGGGCATGAAGAGGATATTATGAGCGAAGAAGAGAAGACGGAAAAAAAGGATAAAGCGGAGCGGCCTGAAAGAACGCGGCAGACGGAGCGTGCAGGCCGGACGGACAGAATGGAGCCGGCGGAAAGGCCCCGTAGCGAAGAGCAGGCAGAACAGCCGGAAAAGCCGAAAAAGAAGGAGCTCAAGCGCTGGCAGAAGATCCGGCGCGCGCGCATCATCGCCCTGTGCATCACGATGGCGCTTTTGCTGGCGCTGGTGGTATTGCTGTTCTTCCTCGGCATGAGCGGCTATCTGGGCGGCGTGATACCCGCGCAGCCCGTCGACACCGAGATCTGCTTAAAGCGCGAGGAACCCGGCTGGCAGATGAGCTGGACACCCGGAGAGAACGCTTCGGCCTATCTGGTGGAGGTCTATCCGGGCGAAAACGTATCGGGAACGCCGGTGTTCGGCAGGGTCTGCACGGAAGCGGAGTGCATTCTGCCGGCGGATCTTCCGGAAAACGCGCGGATCACGCTGCGGATCACACCGAAGAAATACTATGATCTGTTTGACTGGCGCCTGCGGGAAGTGGACGGCGAGAGCTTCAGCCTCTCCAGCTGCCTGCGGGAAGCGGACCGTTATGTGCCGGAATGGCGCGTGGACGCCGAGAGGCGCACGCTGACGGTGGGCTGCAGCGGCGGCAGCAGTGACATCTACCATCTGTACATGGTGCGCAGCGGCGACTTCCTCGAGGAAGTCTCGGAGATGCATTACACCAGCATACACAACAAGGACCGGGGCTACGGCGAGATGGTCGTGAGCTTCGGGGATGACCGTGATTTCCCGCTGCCCGCGGACGGGGAGCAGTATACCTTCCTGCTTCGGGCAGAGCGCGTGGAGGAGCATCTTCGCATCTGGGAAGAACTGAACGATCTGATGTCGGTGCGGCGCACGGACCTTTTGAGCAACCGTCTGGTCGTGGATCAGGTGGCACTCGGGGACAACCGCTACCGCCTGAGCTGGAGCGAGGCGGCCGGAAAAGGTTATCGCGTGCAGCGCCTGGATGACGAGACCGGCATCTGGGAGACGATCGCGGAATACGAAACTTCGGACGAGCGCATCTACGAGACCGAGCACCTGCTCTCGGGACGGGAGTACCGTTACCGCGTGATGAGCATCAACGACGGCAGCACCGTGGGCGCGCAGTCGGAGCTTTCGGTCAGCAGCGGCTGGAGTGCCGTGTTTGCGACGGTCTGGGCTTCGAAGGAGATCCCGCTCTACAGTGCGGCCGACGGAGGAAGCGAGATCGGCAGGGTCGGCGCCGGCACGGCGCTCTGCGTCACGGCCGAGCAGGGAGACCGTTTCCGGGTCTACCGTCCCGACGGGGATGCTTTTGTGGACAGCAGGGACTGCCTGATCAACCTGACGGATTACCTCGGCGAGCTTTGCGATTACGATATCACGAACAGCTATTTCTCGATCTACATGGCGCATGATTACGAGCTGCGCGGTATCACGGGCACCATTTGTCCGGGATATGAGAATGTATTGCAGGCGGACGGGACCTTCCTGGTGCCGCTGCTCTATCCGGTCGCGAAGCGCCTGGCTCTTGCGGCGGACCGCACCCATGCGGACGGCTACCGTCTGAAGATCTACGACAGCTTCCGGCCTTATGTGACGACCAAGTTCATCTTCGAGAATACCGAAGCCCAGCTGGACACACAGGCACCTGCGGAGCCGATGCAGCGCATGCTGCCGGAAGAGTATCTGAGCCTCAGGGAGCAGGGGCTGACCGCAGGACTGACGGGAACGGCGCTCACGGCACTGCTTGCATCGCCCACGCCCGAACCGATCCTGATCCCCGATGCGGAGGGCAATCCGCACTACTATAACCTGGACGGTACCGAGTACTTCCCGCCCGATCCGCTGGAGGAGGAGCCGCTCTCGCCCTTTACTTACCGTCAGCTGATGACGACCGACAGCTTCGGCCTGAATTATTTCCTTGCGAAGGGCTATTCGAGACACAATTACGGCGTGGCGGTGGATCTGACGCTGGAGCGCCGGGACACGGGCGAAGAACTGCAGATGCAGACCGCGATGCACGACCTGAGCTATCATTCGTCGCAGAGCTCCAATAACGGCGAAGCCAAGCTGCTGCAGGACTACATGTACGGTGTGGGCTTTGCGGGCCTGGTCAGCGAGTGGTGGCATTTCCAGGATGATGAGGTGATGGAGGCGCAGAAGCCTTCCGTGGTCGTGAACGGGCTTTCCTCGGAAGGCTGGAAGGTGGATGACCACGGAGTGCGCTACTGCCGGCCGGACGGAAGCTTTGTCCGGGACGGGATCCTGTCGATCGACGGCGCGGACCGTCATTTCGGCGCGGACGGCTATCTGGTGGAATAAGGAGAAAAATATGGATGTGATGAAGATCCGGGAGGATTTCCCGATCCTGCGGGACGGAAAAGTGATCTATTTTGACAACGCGGCCACGGCGCAGCGTCCCGTGCAGGTGCTGGATGCGATCGAAAACTTTTACAGGACGACCAACGCCAACCCGCTCCGCGGGCTTTACGCCTGGAGCGTGGGAGCAACGGAGGCTTACGAGGCGGCGAGACACCGCGTGGCGCGCTTTCTGAACGCTGCGGAGGATGCCGAGATCATCTTTGTACGAAACACCACCGAGGCGATCAATCTGGTGGCCTACAGCTATGCGCTTTCGGAGCTTTCGGCCGGGGACGAGATCGTTCTGAGCGTGATGGAGCATCATTCCAATTTGCTGCCCTGGCAGATGGTCGCGCAGGCAAAGGGAGCCGTGCTCCGTTTCCTGGAGCCCGGACCGGACGGGCATGTTACGGAGGAGATGCTGACGGAAGCCATCGGAGAGAAGACGCGCATTGTGGCACTGACGCAGGTTTCGAACGTGCTCGGCGTGGCAACGCCCCTGAAGCGGGCGGCAGAGCTCATTCACGAACGGGGCGGCGTCCTTCTTGCCGACGGGGCGCAGGGCCTGCCGCATGTCAGGACGGATGTGCGCGAGCTGGGCGTCGACTTTTACGCGTTTTCCGGACACAAGCTGCCGGGACCGATGGGGATCGGCGCGCTTTACGCCAGAAGGGAGCTGCTTGAGAAAATGCCTCCTTTTCTGCGCGGCGGAGAGATGATAGAATATGTGAAGAGGGACAGTGCGACCTATGCCGAGCTGCCCCATAAATTCGAAGCCGGCACGGTCAACGCGGCCGACGCCGTGGGTCTGGCTGCGGCCATCGATTATGTGGATGCGCTGGGCTACGAGGCGATGGGCACGCAGGAAGACCGGCTGGTCGGCATCCTGATGGAAGGGATGCGGAAGATCCCTCATGTGCATCTGTACGGACCGGAGGATCCGGCGGAGCATCACGGGATCGTGACCTTCAATATCGACGGCTGCCACCCGCACGACATCTCCTCGGTGCTGGACGAAGAGGGCATCGCGATCCGGGCGGGGCATCACTGCGCGCAGCCGCTGATGGAACATCTGCAGGAAAAATGCGGCATGGAATTCCGCGCGACGGCGCGTGCGAGCGTCGCGTTCTACAATACCGAAGAGGAGGCCGTGCGCTTCACGGAGGCGCTGGCAAAAGTCAGGAGGTGGCTTGGCTTTGGAGATTAAGGATCTGTATCGTGAGATCGTCAATGAACATAATCTGCATCCTGCGCACCGTGGGGACATGGAAGCGCCCACGCTGGTACTGCAGGGGGTGAACCCCAGCTGTGGGGATGACATTTCGCTGCAGCTGAAGCTGGATGAGAACGACATCGTGACGGACGGGCTTTTCAACGGGACCGGCTGCGCGGTGAGCCAGGCTTCGGCAGACATGATGCTGGATCTGATCATCGGAAAGAGCCGCAGCGAAGCGCTTGAACTGGCGGAAGGCTTCATGGGCATGGTGCGCAGTACCGCCACGCCGGAGCAGATCGAAGCCCTGGATGAATCGGCCGCCCTGGAGAGCATTTCCCACATGCCGGCCAGGGTAAAATGTGCCACGCTCGGCTGGAAGACCATGCAGAAGATGCTGAACGGAGAAGCCGGACAGGTCAGCACGGAAGGAGAATGAGATGGAATATCGTCCCGACGCTAACGGGGAGGAAGTGGACCGCTGGAAAGAGGTGACTCTGGTCTATAACTCCGCGCTCAAAGAGGTGGGTACCAAGCTGGAGATCCTCAACGATGAGTTTCAGCATGTACACCAGTACAACCCCATCGAACATATCAAATCCAGATTAAAGAGCCCCGAGAGCATCGTGCAGAAGCTCAGGAGCAAGGGCTATGAATCCACGATCGAGAACATGGTGGAATATGTGAACGACATCGCAGGCGTCCGCGTGATCTGTTCCTTTACCTCGGACATCTACCGCATTGCCGAGATGATCACGGAGCAGAACGACCTGACGGTGCTGTCGGTCAAGGATTATTTCCAGAATCCCAAGGAAAGCGGCTACAAGTCCTACCATCTGCTGGTGACGGTGCCGGTCTTTCTGTCCAACCGTGTGGTGGATGTCAAGGTCGAGATCCAGATCCGTACCGTCGCGATGGATTTCTGGGCGAGCCTTGAGCACAAGATCCGCTACAAATACGCCGGAAATGCCCCCGAGCACATCCGGAAGGCGCTCGTGCGATGCGCTTCGATGGTCTCGAACCTCGACGATGAGATGCTGGCGCTGAACCGCGAGATCCAGAGGCTGGAAGAAGAGGAAAAGCGGGACAAAAACAAAGACTGATTTTCAGATTCCCCGTATCGAGAATAAAGCCGGTAAACCCGGGAACGAAAAAACCCTGTTATGCTCTGAGGAGTGAGCGGAAACAGGGTTTCTCCGTGTATTGTAAAACTAGAAAGGAGGTGTGCCCGTCGCCGGGCACCAAACTATGAAAAAAGCATTTGTGACTCTGTATTAGATATTAGTGCCGAATTATGAATAGACTATGAACGGACCATAAATTTCGTGTTAAAAAAGCGGGCATTTATGAAGATTAAAGCTTGTAAAAAGCACTGTTATTTGGTACTATGAATGATGTATGCAGGTTGCTGTTCAGCCATTGAACGAAACGCAGCCGGACTACCTGATCACAGGTGCGGGAGGTTACCATGGACAATTTTATGGATAAACTGGCAGAGAAATATAATGCACAGGACATGATCCGTGCAAACGCTCAGGCGGAGAGCGCGCAGATGCAGAACCTGCAGGAGCAGGTGGAGGCTTATGAAGCGGTCCTGCAGGAGATGCGAAAGCTCAACTACAGGAATTCCGAACTGACGGAAAAGATGTATGCCCTGGTCGATGAGAGCATCGAAAGGGTACACACTCTCCAGATCGAAGCCCAGGGTGGTGCCAACACGGAACTTGTGTCCCGTGAGATGACGGATGCCGTCAGCCGCGCGGTGAGCGAGGCAGTCAGCAACATGGACGAGACCATGGTCCGCTCCCTGCAGGAAGCGATGCAGAACGCACTGCAGCAGCCGACTGAGGAGATCCGGCAGTCCACACAGGATGTGCGGGAATCCGTGGTAGCGGTACAGAGCTCCACCGAGGGCCTGACCGGAAAACTGGATGAGATCGGAAGCGCAGCCGGCAGCATTTCGGAAAAGCTGGATGTGCTGCAGGGCTCGACGGAAATGGTATCCGAGAGCATCGATGCGGTGCGGAATTCGACGGATGGCGTTCGTGACAGCCTGAGCGCGATACAGAGCGACATCAGTGATCTGCGTGATGAGAACGGCGTGCTGCGTGACCGCATTTTCGCGATCCAGCAGAGCGAAACGAATACAGAGGAGAGCCTGGCGTCCATCTCTGCGGCGATCGCCGGTTTATCGGCTGCGGCACCGGCCGCGGAAGTGCCGTCGAGAAGCCTGGACGATCTGATGGGGTCGAACGACGAGCTTGTCGGGAAGCTGGATGGGCTTCAGAGCGCAAGCGACGGGATAGAGAACAAGCTGGACGGGCTGAAGAGCCTGACCGAAGAGACAGCTGCGAAGCTGGATGAGACGGCAGCAAAGCTGGAGGGCCTGAAGGGCTCGCCGGACGGTCTGGAAGAAAAGCTGGATAGCATCCGGGGCGCAGCTGACGGAGTCGGAAGCAAACTGGACAGCCTGAAGAACTCGGGTGAGAATGTGGAGCTCGGTCTGGAAGAGCTGAAGAGCCTGACCGAAGAGACAGCTGCGAAGCTGGATGAGACGGCAGCAAAGCTGGATGGCCTGAAGGGCTCGCCGGAAGGCCTGGAAGACAAGCTGGACGGCATCAAGGCCGCATCCGACGGAATAGAGAGCAAGTTGGACGGGCTTCAGAGCGCGTCCGACGGGATCGACGGCAAGCTGGACGGGCTGAAGAGCTCGGCCGATGAGGCAGCCGACAAACTGAATGACATCAGCGCCACGGCGGAACGTCTGCGCACCGGAATGGAGGCGCTGCAGGCTCTGCTTGCGCTGCAGAATGAGCTGAACAGCCTGCGCGAGGAGAACGGCGATCTGCGTGACCGCCTGTTCTCGATCCAGCAGAACGGAACGAATACCGAAGAGAGCCTCGCAGCCATTTCTACGGCGATCGAAGGCCTGAAGGAAAAGAATGCGGACGAGGAAGCGGAAGACAGGAAGGCGTACGACGAGCAGATCTCGAAGCTGATCGAAGAGCTGAAGACGCAGTCCCAGATCGATGAGCTCACCCAGGAGACGCTCTCCGCGCTGGCCCAGTCCAACGCGCAGACGCAGGATTCCCTGACGGAGCTCAAGTCCGTGATCGCGGGTCTCCGCGACAGCAACGAAAAGAAAGAGGGCGAGAACGCAAACGAGATTCAGACCCTGCTCAAGACGCTGCAGGATGCCGGCAAACAGAACGGCGAGATGCTCAAGGGCCTGCAGCAGGCCGACGCAAAGAACAAAGAGGAGCTTGCCGGGATCCGCGGAGCACATGCGGAGACCAAGACCGCCATTGCGGCGCTGCAGGATGAGAACCAGGAACAGCGCAAAGCCATGGAGGAGATCTTCGATACCCTTGTGGCGACCAGGAACACCCTTGGCGAGATCCGTGCAGCCGAAGCGGAGAGAGGCCGCGGCGAAGGCGAGGAAGAGCTCCGTCAGACCCTGGCCGACCTGACCTCGTCGAACAACGAGCTCAAGTCCAGCTTCCGCACACTCAAGGCAGCCACGGATGAGAACAAGAATACGCTGAAGTCCGAGATCAACAGCAGCATTTACGGACTCAAGCAGGACAATAAAGAGATCGTCGAATTCATGCAGCGCATGAACGCCAACCTGATGAAACAGGGCGAAGAGGCGGAGCGCGCGGCAGCGAGAGAGACGGAAGCACAGGCCAAGAACGAGGAATCCAAACAGATTCTGGAAGAACGTTTCAAAGAGGTGGAAGACTTCATGCACAAAGAGAGCGTGAAGGTCTACCGGAACGTCCAGGCCGTGATCAACGAGAAGAATGACAAGCAGAAAGAGGGCGTTGAGAACGCAAGTCTTTCCGTGGAGAAGAGAGTCGGAAAGGTGAAGGCGCTGGTTGTGATCAACATGGTATTTACCCTGATCAACCTGACGACCATCATCCTTTATATCTTCGGCTTTCTTGGGGGACATTGATCAGCGCGCGACTGAAAAAGATCGCGATCGTAGCAAGGCTGAGGACGGCATTGTTCGTCTGCGGCCTTTTTGCGTTAGGCATGCCGGTTTTGAACTGGTGGCATCCGGAGGGTGACAACTTCTTCACCGTATACCTGGATGGCAAGGAAATGGGCAGCGTGGCATATGCCGAGCGGGCTGAGGAGCTGTACCGCGAGGTGCGAAGCGACCTGGCTTCGGAGCAGCAGGGCTTAAGCCTTCTGCCGATGAAGGAGCTGACGGTCAGCGGACAGGAGCTGCTGGTCAGGGAAGTGGATGACGAGCAGGACGTCAAGACGCGCATGCGGGATGCCATCTCCGGGGAACTGCGCCGCGAGATCTCCAAGGCGTATACGATCAAGGTGGAGGACACGATGGTGAACGTGGCGGGAGCCGAGGAGGCGACCAGGCTTCTGCAGGAGACCATCGATACTTATGATACCGAAGGGAAATTCCAGGTTGAACTGGTCGGGGATCTGAGCCGTGAGCTGAACGTTCTGGTCCCGCGCATTACCCGCCGGGATGACGTGGAGGAGGAGGAAGATCTCCTGCTGGGGCTGGCCGGCGCTTCGCTGAACACGGACGACAGCCGGGAATGGAATTTCGACGAGGAAGAGATCGGCTTTGACAGCTTTGATTACGGGATCGAGGAGATGGGTTTTGCGGAAAGCGTCGAGATCGCGGAGGCCTATCTGCCGAACGACAGCATACAGCCGTTTGAGACGGCAAAGAACCGACTGACGGAGCTGCAGGAGCTGCAGCAGATCTACAAGGTCAAATCCGGGGACACCCTGTCCAAGATCTCACTGGAGGTGGGGCTTCCCCTTGACGAGATCATAGCCCTGAACGACACGCTGGAGAACGAGAATTCGATCATCAACGTGGACCAGGAGCTGCTGATCACGGTGCCCGAGCCCGAGCTGTCGGTGCTCTGGACCGAGACCTGCCGGACGGACGAGGTGTTTGACCTTCCGACCGAGTACATTTACAACGACGAATGGTACACGACCAAATCGGTCACCCTGCAGCAGCCCTCCGCGGGCTACCACGAGACCGTATCGCTGATCACGCGGCGCAATACCGACGAGGAGGCGAGAGAGGTCCTTTACGAAGAGGTGGGTGTCGAGGCCGTTGGCAAGGTCGTGGAAGTGGGCACCAAGGTGCCTCCGACCTATATCAAGCCTTTGAGCGGCGGACGCATCTCTTCCGGTTTCGGAAGACGGCAGTCGCCCGGCGGCATCGGGTCCAGCAACCACCAGGGTATTGATATCGCCACACCTACCGGCACGTCGATCTGGGCGTCCAGCGGCGGCACGGTCGGGTATGCGGGCTGGAGCGGCGGCTATGGCTATCTGGTCACGATCAATCATCCGGATGGCTGGCAGACCAGATATGCCCATCTGAGCAAGATCTATGTGTCCGTAGGACAGTATGTGAACCAGGGACAGGTGATCGCAGCCAGCGGTTCCACCGGAAACAGTACCGGACCGCACCTGCATTTCGAGCTCCGCATCGGCGGGGTTGCGATCGATCCCAGAACGTACGTCAATCTCTACTAGTGTATAGGGGGGACGAAGGATGAAACACGTCAGAACCAGCGTTTTACAACCGGGAATGATCGTAGCGACGGATGTGATCGCGAACGGCAACCAGCTTGTATTTCCCAAGGGGACCGTTCTGACGGAACGTGCCATCGGTCGTCTGGAGGCCTATGACATCATGGACATCCGCATCGAGGATCCGGTCGACATCGAGGTCGAGGAGATCCCCGAGGATGAGCCGGATCTGAGCTCCACACCCGGTCTTGACGACCTTCTGGGGGCGGATTCGGTCCTGAATGCCCTGACCGGCATGAACATCGAAGCACCCGATGTGAGCGTTCAGCAGCAGGAGGAACCCTCCCATTTCGAAAAGCTCAAGGCCAGCAAGGAATTCCAGGCGTTCAAGGAGTCTTTCGCCGAGAATGTGGATGGCCTGCGCGCCAATCTGAATGACATCGTGGAAAAGAATACCCCCATCAACGTGGATAACATGATCGGGGATACCATGCGCATCATCAGCACGCAGGGAAGCACCTTCGGTGTCTTCGACATGCTGCACAACATGCGCGATTTTGACGACCTGACTTATGCCCACAGCATGAACGTGGCCATGATCTGCAACGTCTTTGCGAGATGGCTGGGCTTCGGCGAGGAACAGGTGAAGCTGGCGACGGCCTGCGGCATGATGCATGACATCGGGAAGCTCAAGATCCCCGACGAGATCATCAAGAAGCCCGGGAAGCTGACGGAGGAGGAATTCCGCCTGATCAAGTCGCATCCGCTGGAAGGCTATAAGATCTTAAAGCCCCAGGATATCGATGAGCACATCAAGCTTGCAGCGCTCGAGCATCATGAGAAATGCGACGGCAGCGGCTATCCCATGCAGCTGACGCGTGAAAAGATCGACGGCTATGCCAAGATCGTGGCCATCGCGGACGTGTACGACGCGATGACGGCGAACCGCGTCTATCGTGAGGGCCTGTGCCCCTTCCGCGTGATCGAGATCTTCGAGGAGGAAGGGCTGCAGAAGTACGAGATCTCCTATATCATGAAATTCCTGGAAAACGTTGTAAATACCTACATCGATAACCGTGTGCTGCTGAGTGACGGACGCATGGGCGTAGTGCGCTGGATCAACAAGCAGCGCCTGTCCAAGCCCATGCTCGAGATGTCCGACGGCACTTTTGTGGAGCTCGCGAAGTGCAGCGGGCTCAGCATCGTGAAGATCCTGTAGGAGAGAAATAAAAAAGCCCCGGTTGTCCGGGACCCGTTTTTTCGAAAGTTCCTGCCGCCTGTCGCGGTTCTTCGGCTCCGCCCGTCTTTATGCCAGACGCAGGCGGGCCTTTTTTAATTCGCGGTCGCTGCTGACCTTTTCGATCTTTGCGCCGATCGCGCGGAGCTTCAATTCGAAATCCTCATAGCCTCGCTCGATGAAACGCGTATCTTCGATGATGGTCTCGCCTTCCGCAGCCATTGCGGCGATCACGAGTGCGGCTCCGGCACGCAGGTCGGGAGCGGTGATGCTCGCGCCGCTGTAGCGGGGCACGCCGCTGATCACGGCCATGTTACCTTCCACCTTGATGGAAGCGCCCATGCGGATGAGCTCGTCCACATATTTGAAACGGTTCTCAAAGATACCTTCGGTTACAATGCTGGTTCCCTGTGCCAGACCGAGAGCCACGGTGATCTGCGGCTGCATGTCGGTCGGGAAGCCCGGATAGGGCAGGGTCTTGACCTGGGTGGAAGTTAAGGGCTCGGGTGCCGAAACCCGTACGGCGTCGTCATATTCGGTGATGTGACAGCCGATCTCGCAAAGCTTGGCGGTGATGCACTCCAGATGCTTGGGGATCACGCCGCGCACCAGCACGTCGCCGTGTGTGGCCGCCGATGCCAGCATGTAGGTCCCGGCTTCGATCTGGTCGGGAATGATGGCATAGTCCGTGCCGTGGAGCTTTTCCACGCCGCGGATGCGGATCACATCGGTACCGGCGCCCTTGATGTTGGCGCCCATGCTGTTAAGGAAGTTGGCCAGGTCTACCACGTGGGGCTCCTTGGCCGCATTTTCGATAATGGTCTTGCCCGAAGCAAGGCTGGAAGCCATCATGATATTGATGGTGGCTCCGACCGAGACTTTATCCAGGAAGATATGATTTCCGCGCAGTTCATCGGCCTGTGCGGCAATGCTGCCGTGCAGGATGCGCACCTTGGCGCCCAGCGCCGAAAAACCCTTGATGTGCTGATCGATCGCGCGCACGCCGATATTGCAGCCGCCGGGAAGCGGCACTTCGGCCTGTTTGTTCTTTCCCAAAAGCGCGCCTACCAGATAATAGGAAGCACGGATGCGTTTCAGATATTCGTCATCTATGATGCAGCTTTCGATCCTGGAACCGTCGATGATGACAAGGTGCCGTTCGGGACGCTCGATCTTGACGCCGATGCGTTCCATTGCCTTCAGGAGCACATTTATGTCTGTCACATCCGGAACGTTCTCGATCCTGACAGGCTCGTTTGTCATCACGGCTGCGGCCAGGATCGCAAGAGCGGCATTTTTCGCGCCGCCGATGGGTACCTCGCCCTGAAGCCGGGTTCCGCCCATAATGGCATATCTGTCCATAAAAAAAGACTCCAAATCTTTTAGTCGGGGTTATTATAATGCAGATGTCCCTAAATGTCAAAAAAAATTTCGCTCTTGACAGGGGCAGGGGGATAGAGTAAACTAACTCTGTCAGATAAATATTGCGAAGTTCTCTTATTCAGAGTGGTGGAGGTACATAGGACCGATGAAGCCACGGCAACCCCGGACGGGTGACCGGAAGGAAGGTGCCAACCTGAGCGTGAACGGGCACAGCCCATGAACGAACAATAAGAGGGTCAGGTAAGGTATGATCCGCTTGTTTTCGAGGCGGATTTTTTCATATCATACGGATCTCTTCGGGAGAGCTTCCTCATATCTTTTCCATGAAGGAGGAGCGAAATGGAAAAAATCTTATTTACATCCGAGTCGGTGACGGAAGGACATCCCGACAAGATCTGTGACAACATCTCCGATGCGGTGCTGGATGCGCTGATGGAGCAGGATCCGATGAGCCGTGTGGCCTGCGAGACCGCCATCACGACCGGCCTGGTGCTGGTGATGGGCGAGATCACGACCAAGGCTACCGTGGACATCCAGAAGATCGTGCGCGAGACGATCCGTGAGATCGGCTATGATCATTCCGACAAGGGCTTCGACTGCGATACCTGCGGCGTGATCGTTGCGCTGGACAAGCAGAGTGCCGATATCGCGATGGGCGTTGACAAGGCGCTGGAAGCAAAGGAAAACAAGATGAGCGATGCCGAGATCGATGCCATCGGTGCCGGCGACCAGGGCATGATGTTCGGTTTTGCCACCAACGAGACCGAGGAATATATGCCCTATCCCATCTCCCTGGCTCACAAGCTCACCAGGCAGCTGACCAAGGTGCGCAAGGACGGTACCCTTTCCTATCTGCGTCCGGACGGCAAGAGCCAGGTTTCCGTGGAATATGACGAAAACGGCAAGGCGAAGAGGATCGAGGCTGTGGTCATCTCCACCCAGCACGCGGCGGACGTGACCCAGGAGCAGATTCACAAGGATATCAGGAAGTACGTGATGGATCCGGTCCTGCCGGACGAAATGGTGGATGCGGATACCAAGATCTTCATCAATCCCACCGGACGGTTCGTGATCGGCGGCCCTCACGGCGACTCCGGCCTCACCGGCCGCAAGATCATCGTTGACACCTACGGCGGATATGCCCGTCACGGCGGCGGAGCGTTCTCCGGCAAGGACTGCACCAAGGTGGACCGTTCCGCTGCATATGCGGCCCGTTATGTGGCCAAGAACATCGTGGCTGCCGGTCTGGCGGACAAGTGCGAGATCCAGCTCTCCTACGCGATCGGTGTGGCACATCCCACTTCCGTGCGCGTGGATACCTTCGGTACCGGAAAGCTTCCCGAGACGAAGCTTCTGGAGATCATCCGCGATAACTTCGACCTGCGTCCCGCCGGCATCATCAGGATGCTGGATCTGCGCCGCCCGATCTACAAGCAGACGGCAGCTTACGGACACTTCGGCCGCCTGGACGTGGATCTTCCCTGGGAGAAGACCGACAAGGCGGATGCCCTCAAGGCTTATCTGGCATAAGGTCGTGCATGGCTTTCCCCCTGCGGGGGAGTTTTACGAATAAAAACGGCATTCTGAGCACAAAAAAACTGCCGCCCATCCGGGCGGCAGTTCTGTATCAGGCCGATCAGCAATTGGAATGCTCGTTCAGCGTGTTCTGGATCAGTGCCCAGTCCACGATGCTCAGCTCGATGATCGCAAGAACCAGGAACAGGGTGCCGTAATTGGAAGCGGGCTTTCCTTCGTTCTGGTTGAGTGCATCGATGCGCTTTCCGGTGTTGAACAGCCAGATCCAAAGATAAATCGTGCAGGTTACAATACTCAGAAGGATCACAACGATGGGGTTCTGCGGGTTCGGGTTGTTGGTGAGCGAGTCGATCTCCTGAATCATCATGTACTCCCAGTACAGACCGTAGATACCGCAGGTTACGATCGTGAGGATGATGCACACTGCAATGTTTCTGTTCTTGATAGGCATACTTTTTCCCTCCTTTTTGTTTGCGGACGTTTCTGCGTCCTTTCCAGTCAAAGATACTATTTTTCCCTGTATACGTCAAGACATAATATGTGGAACAAGTGCAACGAAACGGCGCGGAGATTCCATTCTGCCATAATCATATTGTCACTGGTAGGCAGGATATAGGACGTGGCAACCTATGGAGGAGCTTAGCCACTCACGAAACTGCATAAAAGCACAGAAATGCGAAGCCCGGATGGCTGAGCAAGGGAGACATGAGGCATGGATGACGAATGTCGACCGGTTTCGTACTGTTTGAATTATGTCAAGGCAGTTTCGCAGAGTGGCTTAGCGACGGAATCGGGCGCCACGGACTATATCTGCCTGCAGAACGGCTAAAGTAACGGCGCAAAAAGGGCTTTATTTATGCCCCGTCATATAGTATAATATCACGTGGTATTTGCGGAAAAAAGGGGAATGCTTCCCGCATGGATGCGGGGGGGCAGACCGGACCGAAGGAGGAGAATTCATGGCAGCAAAAAAGACGGTAAATGCGGTAACGTCCGAGTCGGGAGCAACCATCAGGGACAGCTTCGACAAGGAGCTTTTCAAGAGAAGCGTGCTTTATAACGTAAAGACGCTTTATCGCAAGACGCTGGAGGAGGCCACTCCGCAGCAGATCTTCCAGGCAGTATCCTATGCCATCAAGGATCAGGTCGTGGACATGTGGCTGGAGACGCAGAAGCAGTACGAGAAGAAAGACCCGAAGACCGTTTATTATCTTTCCATGGAGTTCCTCATGGGACGCGCCATGGGAAATATGATGATCAATATGAAGGCCTACAAGGATGTGGCCGCCGCTCTGGAAGAGCTGGGACTGGATCTGAACGTCGTGGAAGACCAGGAGCCCGATGCGGCGCTGGGCAACGGCGGTCTGGGACGTCTGGCTGCCTGCTTCCTGGATTCCCTGGCAACCCTGGGATATTCCTCGTACGGCTGCGGCATCCGTTACCGTTACGGTATGTTCAAGCAGAAGATCCGCGACGGCTATCAGGTGGAAGTGCCCGATAACTGGCTGGAGAACGGCAATCCGTTCGAGCTCCGCCGCCCGGAATATGCAAAGGAAGTCCGTTTCGGCGGCTACGTGAACGTACGTACCGACGAGAACGGCCGCAACAATTACTATCAGGAAGGCTATCAGGCCGTAAAGGCCATTCCCTATGACCTGCCCATCGTCGGTTACGGCAACGGCATCGTCAACACCCTGCGGATCTGGGATGCGGAGCCCATCGATGTGTTCCGCCTGGATTCCTTTGACAAGGGTGATTACCAGAAGGCAGTCGAGCAGGAGAACCTGGCACGCAACATCGTCGAGGTGCTCTATCCCAACGACAATCACTATGCAGGAAAGGAGCTGCGTCTGAAGCAGCAGTACTTCTTCATCAGCGCCAGCGTCCAGGAAGCGGTTGCCAAGTACATGCGCAACCACAAGGACGTGCGCCGCTTCCACGAGAAGGTCACCTTCCAGCTCAACGATACCCATCCTACCGTGGCCATCGCCGAGCTGATGCGCATCCTGATGGATGAGTATTACCTGACCTGGGACGAGGCATGGGAAGTGACAACCAAGACCTGCGCCTATACGAACCATACCATCATGGCGGAAGCACTGGAGAAATGGCCCATCGAGCTCTTCTCCCGTCTGCTCCCCCGTATCTATCAGATCATCGAAGAGATCAACCGCCGCTTCATCCTGGATATCGAGCGCAAGTATCCCGGCGACCAGGAAAAGATCCGCAAGATGGCCATCATCTACGACGGCCAGGTCAAGATGGCACATCTGGCCATCCACGCAGGTTACTCCGTAAACGGTGTGGCACGCCTGCATACCGAGATCCTGAAGAAGCAGGAGCTGAAGGATTTCTACGAGATGTATCCGGACAAGTTCAACAACAAGACCAACGGCATCACCCAGCGTCGTTTCCTGCTGCACGGCAACCAGCTGCTGGCCGACTGGGTGACGGATCACATCGGCGACGAGTGGATCACGGATCTGCCCAAGATCAAAAAGCTGGCCGTCTATGCGGATGACGAGAAGGCCCAGCAGGAATTCATGAACATCAAGTACCAGAACAAGGTCCGTCTGGCTGCTTATATCAAGGAGCACAACGGCGTGGAGGTGGATCCCCGCTCCATCTTTGACGTGCAGGTCAAGCGTCTGCACGAGTACAAGCGCCAGCTGCTCAACATCCTTCATGTGATGTATCTGTATAACGAGCTGAAGGAGCATCCGGAGAAGGATTTCTTCCCCCGCACCTTTATCTTCGGCGCCAAGGCGGCTGCCGGCTATATGAACGCAAAGCTTACCATCAAGCTGATCAACTCCGTTGCGGACGTCGTGAACAACGATCCTGCGATCGGCGGCAAGATCAAGGTGGTCTTCATCGAGGACTACCGCGTATCCAACGCCGAGATGATCTTTGCGGCGGCGGATGTGTCCGAGCAGATCTCCACTGCCAGCAAGGAAGCATCCGGTACCGGTAACATGAAGTTCATGCTCAACGGTGCGCTGACCATCGGAACCATGGACGGCGCGAATGTGGAGATCGTGGAAGAAGTGGGCGAAGAGAACGCCTTCATCTTCGGTCTGTCTTCGGACGAGGTCATCCAGTACGAGAACCACGGCGGATATAATCCGATGGATATCTTCAACAGCGATCCGGACATCCGCAAGGTGCTGATGCAGCTGATCAACGGAAGCTTCGCTCCGCAGGATCCCGATCTGTTCCGTCCGCTGTACAACTCGCTTTTGAACACGCAGAACACCTCCCGTGCCGATACCTACTTCATCCTCAAGGACTTCAAGGCGTATGCCGAGGCGCAGAAGAGAGTGGAAGAGGCTTACAAGGATGAAAAGCGTTGGGCAAAGAGCGCGATCCTGAATACGGCCTGCTCCGGCAAGTTCACCTCCGACCGTACCATCCAGGAGTATGTGGACGAGATCTGGAAGCTGGATAAGGTGGATCTGAAGAACAAATAAGACATATTTTACGTGATGACCCCGGGCAGAGTGTGCCCGGGGTTTTTATGAAAGAAGGGCTTTTGCGGCGGAATGCGTGCGCGGGGCTTCGGAGAAAAAGGAGGGTTACGGAATGTTTTTTGACATCGACAAAGAGAACGGACAGGCTTTGATCTGTCAGGAAGGCAACGAAACACTGCGGATCGAGCCCTGGGGAAAGAATGCCCTGCGGGTGCGCAGCACCATGCTCCCGGATTTCAGCGGTCTGAAGCGGGGACTGACGGAGGATGTGGTCCAGAAAGACGCCCGCATCGAGATCGACGAAAAGCTCGCCTCCATCACCAACGGACGGATCCGTGCCGAAGTGAACGAATCGGGGATCATCGCGTTTTTCAAGGATGACACAAGAGTTCTGTATGAATATAACCGCTGTTACGGCACGCCGCTGACAAAGGAGAGCCGCTGCCTGAAGACCATAGGCCGCGAATTCACGGGACTGTCCAGCGGCTCTTACCGCCTGGTGGTCAATTTCGAACGCAACGAAGGGGAGCGGATCTACGGCTGTGGCCAGTACCAGCATCCCTATCTGGATCTGAAGGGCTGCATGCTCGAGCTCTATCAGAAGAATTCGCAGGTTTCGATCCCCTTTGCCCTTTCCAGCCTGGGCTACGGCTTTCTCTGGAACAATCCGGCAACGGGCCGCGTATCCTTCGGAAAGAACCTGACGGAATGGATCGCGGACGAGACCGACGAGATGGATTACTGGATCACCGTCGACGACACTCCGGCAAAGATCGTGGAGAACTATACGGCTGTCGTGGGACGCGCGCCCGTGCTCAGCCCGGATTACCTGGGCTTCTGGCAGTGCAAGCTGCGCTACCGCACCCCCGAAGAGGTCCTGGGCGTCGCCCGGAAGTATAAGGAGATGGGGATCCATCTGGATGTGATCATCATCGACTTCTTCCACTGGCCTTACCAGGGCAGCTGGCGTTTTGATGAAACCTACTGGCCCGAGGACAAGGTAAAGGCCATGGTGGATGAACTGCACGAAATGGGCACGAAGGTGATGGTCAGCATCTGGCCTTCGGTGGACAAACGCTCGGAGAATTACGGCGAGATGCTCTCGAAGGGCTATCTGGTCCGCAGTGAGCGCGGTGTGATCGAAACCTATGATTACCAGGGCGAGTGCGCCACCATCGATGTGTTCAATCCGGGTGCACGCGCCTATCTTTGGAACAAGTGCCGCGAGAATTATCGGCGCCTGGGCATCGACCTGTTCTGGTTCGACAATGCGGAACCCGACAGCGCGGTCTACCAGTCCGAGAACATGCGTTATTACGAAGGCCGCAGCGCAAAGGTGGGCCTGGAATATCCAAAGTATTACCTGCGCACCGTGGCAGAGGGCTTCCTGGAGGATGAGGGCGAGATCCGTCCTTCCCTGATCCGCAGCGCCTGGGTGGGCAGCCAGAAATACGGAGCCATCCTCTGGAGCGGCGATGTGCCCAGTACCTTCGAAGCGTTCCGTGACCAGCTGGTGGGCGGCCTGAATGCGGGCATCGCGGGCATCCCCTGGTGGAACACGGATATCGGCGGCTTCATGACCGATGATGTGAACGATCCCGATTTCAAGGAGCTCCTGCTCCGCTGGTTCGGCTTCGGTACCTTCAGTCCCATCATGCGCCTGCACGGCGACCGCGGGCCTTACGACATCCCGCCTCTGGACAACAGGGATTTCGGCGGCGGCTATCTTCACACCGGGCAGGACAACGAGATCTGGAGCTATGGTGAGGCCGAGATGGCGGTGATGAAGAAGTATATCGAGCTGCGCCAGTCGATGAAGGACTACATCGCGGGGCTGATGAAGGAAGCGCACGAGAACGGCTCACCCGTGATCCGCACCATGTTTTACGAATTCCCGGAGGACGCGAAGTGCTGGGAGTGTGAGGACCAGTACATGTTCGGCCCGGATTACCTTGTCGCACCGGTCTTTACGCTTGGGGCAAGAGAGCGCGAGGTCTACCTGCCCGCAGGCCGCTGGGAAAACATCTTTACGAAGGAAACAGTGGAGGGCGGCCGTCGTCTCACGGTTGTGGCACCCGTTGAATACATCCCGGTGTTCAGGAAACAGTAAGCCGGTTCCCGGGACAGAAGGAAGTGCAGAAATGTTCGGTTATGTGCAGATCCGCAAGCCGGAGCTGAAAGTCAAAGACTTTGTGCTGTATAAGAGCTTTTACTGCGGGCTCTGCCGTGTGCTGCGTGAGCGCTACGGCCTGAAGGGGCAGATCAGCTTAAGCTATGACATGACCTTTCTGGTGATGCTGCTTTCTTCCTATTATGACATGCCGGTGGAGAGCAGGCGTGCGCGCTGCGTGGTACATCCCGCAGCAAAGCATGCCGAGAGGATCACCGACGCGACCCGCTACGGAGCGGACATGAATCTCCTGCTGACGGCGTACCATCTGCTGGATGACGTCAGGGATGAGGGGAGTCTGCCGGCCGCAGCGGGTCTTTCCCTGTACCGCAAAAACTTTCGCGAGGTGCGTGAGAACTATCCTGAGCAGAGCCGCGGGATCGCGCGGGAGCTGGGGCATCTGCGAGTGATCGAGAAGAGCGGGAAACGCCCCTGCCTGGAGGAGGCCGCCGACTGCTTCGGCAGGCTGATGGTCAGGCTCTTCCGCTACCGTGAGAATGATCCGCTGCAGCACGAGCTGGACGGGATGGCTTTTCACCTGGGGCGCTTCATCTACATCTCCGATGCAGCCGAGGACCGCGAAGAGGACATCAAAAAAGGCCGTTTCAATCCTCTTGACGGAGAAGAGGATGTAGAGGCCCTTCTTCTGGACGAGATCGCCAAATGCTGTCACTATTTTGAAAAGCTTCCCTGTCTGCAGTACGCGGATATTCTGCGAAACATCCTGTATGCGGGGGTATGGAACCGCTTTGACCGGAAAAACGCGGACAGTGCTGAAGCAAAAGACAGCGGAGAAAGCTGATCGATCAGCGGATTCAGACCGTTGCCACCATCCGGTTCAGATCTTCCTCGGCAATGCCGATGCGCTCTGCCAGGTCATATACGAAATTGCATTCGCTTTCGTCGAAGCAGTGATCGGCGTACATCACCCGGAGGATCTCCTCCAGCACCAGCTGTTTCTGTCCGGGTTCCAAAGAAATGAAAAAATCGGCAAGATCGTCTGTCGTAAAATCATCCTTTTCTGAAAGGACCATTTTGTCGCATCCGATGTTTCTGCAATATTTGCGGATCAGTTCTTTTTCTTCTTTTACCACGATCCCGTTTGCCTTGGCTGCTTTGATGGCCAGCATGATAAAGTTCTGTGTATGGATGGGGTTCTTCATGTTCATCGGAACGCTCCTTTCCGAAGACGGGCCCTGCCGCTTCTTTTTGATATCCCAGGTTCTTGTTCGAACTCCCATGCGGGGTGGTGCGTTTTTTGCGACGGCATGGTTTCCGGACGATGCCTGCGCAAGCCCCGCATGGTTTCGAACTGATACCATCATAATATGATCCCGCTCCGGATTCTACCAATCTTCCTTTCCAAATCCGCTCCGCTTTGGTGCGATCAAAAAAAATTACAAAAACAGAGAGAGATTTTCCCGTTTTCGTTGTATAAGACTACAGAGGAACACGAAAACACAGCAGAACGAAAGGAGGCAGACATGGATCTGGTAATGGGGGAATCCCGCTCCGGCACTTACATAAAGAGCTGGGAGCCATCGGTGGAAGAAGAGAGCTGCAACGGTGTGAACATGGTCCTGCTAAGGACGAAGCACCTCACGAACGGAAAGATCTTTTTGTGCGGTGAGGTGACGGATGAGATGGCGAATGACTTCATCCTGCAGGCCACGTACCTGGCGGAAAGGAAGCAGCCGTTCACCGTCTACATCAACACACCGGGCGGATCGGTGAATGCGGGTCTGGCGATCTACGATACCATACAGATCTGCTCCAAAGAAGTCGCGATCGATCTGAAATGCACCGGAATGGCGGCGTCCATGGGAGCGGTGCTCCTGGCCGGCGGGCCAAAAGGGCACAGGTTCATCCTTCCGCACAGCAAGGTCATGATCCACGAACCCCTGATCTCGAACGGGGTGGGCGGATCGGCAACGACCATCAAAAAAACGGCCGAAACGATACTCGAAACCAAGGCGCTCACAAACAGCATCCTGGCAAAACACACGGGAAAATCCGTGGAAGAGATCGACCGGGCCACGTCCTTTGACAACTACATGAATGCACAGGAAGCGATCACCTTCGGGATCTGCGACGCGGTCTGCAACAGCATCTGACGAAAGGAGGAAGAAAGCATGAGTGAAGAGAGTGTTTATCCGGAAACGGATCTCAGCTGTCTGGCGGAGGGGCTGGTAGTCGAGGCCGACTTCCGGAAGACAGGCTTGAACCTGAACCAGATGATCGTGGGGACAACGGGAGTCGGAAAAAGTGTTTCGGTATCGTTTCCCAGGATCATGTATACCTACCACTCCAGCATCGTGATACCGATCGCCAAAAAGGAGGCGAAAGATAAATTCACGAGGGTATTGCGGGATCGCGGATTCGAAGTACATGTGTTGGATTTCGCGCATCCCGAAAACAGTGACATCGGCTACGACCCGTTGGATTTCATCGACAGCAGTGAAGACATGATCCAGTTCGCGGGAGGGCTGATCGGCGAGGACCCGAGCAGGGACATGCACGGAAACTATGATCCCTACTGGAACCACGCCGCCACGAGCATCGCCGGAGCGGAGATCGAGATGATCAGGCTCCGGGCGAAAAAGAAGCGAAAACGACCGTCCTTCGCAGACGTGATCGCACTGCACCGCTCACTGAGTTACAAAAATGCGGGAGGCCAGGTGGCGACCAACCTGGATCAGGAGTTCGAAAGGCTGGGCTTCGAGTTCCCCGGCAACATGGCAACGGAACTCTGGAAAACCGTTAAGGACCTGTCCATAAGAACGGCTTCCTGCATCTTTTCCATCGTAAACAGCGCTTATGACAAGATGTTCAGTGAGAGAGTAGTTGAGCTGATGAAAATGAAGAACCGCATCGACTTCCGGGACCTCGGGAGACGGAAAATCGCCCTTTTCATAACCACATCACCGGTCGTTAAGACCCTTCACCGCTACCTGGATATCCTTTACTCGGACATGTTCCGCGTCCTGTTTGAGGAAGCGGAGGGCAGGGCCGAAGGCAGTCTGGCAATACCCGTACACATCGTCTGTGACGACTTCGCCTGCGGCAGCAGGATCCCGGATTTTGAGGACTACATCAGCATTTTCCGGGCGGCCGGTATCAGCGTGACGATCATGCTGCAGTCCGAATCGCAGCTGAGCAGCATGTATGGCGAACACGCCGCAACCACGATCATCAATAACTGCGACACCTACGTATACATGGGTGGGATGGACCACCAGACCTGCAGCAATGTGGCACACAGGCTGAACAAACCCGTTCACAGGATCATGTCGATGCCTCTGGAGCAGGTGATGGTATTCCGCAGGGGCTCGGATCCGTATATCGGCCGGCGCTACCAGACACTGTCAGACCCGTATTATCTCTACCACATGAACAACAACGATTCCAGCCGCTGATTCCGGCGTGCGGAGGTCCCGGGCTTCTTCCGGGGCCTCTTTTTCTGTTTCCGGCGATCGGTGGCGGCTGCTGAGCCAATTGGACCGGCAGGCAGATATATGTCCGTGGCAACCTATGGAGGAGCCCCGGACCCATGCCGAAATAACTTACCAATTTGCTTGTCTGGATTTGCATTTGCGTCGTTGTCGTCAGTCGTCGTAGCCCGCTACGACTCCTTCCTCCGCCTTGCAACTGCAAACCCATCCCGCGCAAATCCGTCAAGTTATTTCTGCCTGGATCCTTGCCCACTCTCGAAACTGCATAAATACACAGAAATGCGAAGCCCGGATGGCTGAGCGAGGGAGATATGAGGCATGGATGCCGAATATCGACCGGTTTCGTACTGTTTGAATCCGGTCAAGGCAGTTTCGTCGAGTGGCTTAGCGACGGAATCGGGCGCCACGGACTATATCTGCATGCAGAAACCAACTTTTGAATAGAAAAATGAAATTCCCATTGACACCTGCCGAAAAGTTTGGTATTCTATAACCATAAAATGATACACGGATAGGAAATACCAAAATGAATGGCGTAAACATAGGCAGCAGCGATCTGCGAAAACTGAAAGAGGGACGGGACACTGTTTTTACGACAGCTACCTACTATTCCGACTTCTACCGGCTTACGAATGACCCGGAGTATCATCTTCCGGATGAAGAGCTTCAGAAAAGAGTGACGGAATGCGTGGAACGGCAGGAAGAGATCCTGTCCGCCATGCAGCTCGGGCCCGGATGGCCCTTTCCTCTGGGACTGATGAGCGCCTCCTATCTGCTGATGAAGGCGAAAGAGCAGGAAGAGGGGCAGCCGGACGACTTCGAAGCGGTGAGGACCGGGCTGGAGACTTCCGTTGCGCAGTTTCTGGAGGGTTTTCCCGAAAACGTGCGGGAGCGCCTTTGGGAGCTGAAGGACCGATACAGCCACAGTACCTTTCATTTCATAACATACGCGACACAGTCCTGGCTGTTTCGGAAATTCGGAGTGGTGGACGGAGCGTCTTCCCGGCTGGTCCGGACCATCCTGGAGATCGGGGAGGATGACAGCTATCTGGAATTCTGCTGCGATGACTGGGAAATGGCCGGTCTGATCAAAAGAGACTACCCCGGGGTAAAGACCCGCGGATACAAGCTCTACGGTGAAGGCGGCTGGGAACGGGCCATCAGGGATGATCTTCTGAAGGATTATCACGGAATGAAAAACGCGGACATCACGCTGGCAGATGCGTTGGACGGAAGCGAGACCAAAGCGGACAGGATCTTTTCCAGACCGCCGGAAGATCGTCTGGGTTCGGCCGTGAGCGACAGGACGATCCTGGAGATGGCAGGGGAGAAGATCACGCCTTTGCCGAAGAACGTTTCGTATGACTGGATCTATAATCTGCGGATCACGGATCTGCTGGATGAGAAGGGCAGGGGCGTGGGGATCATGACAAACGGCTGTGCCCGGAATACGGCAGATATCCCGTTTCGGAAGTACTTTGTGGAAAACGGCCTGATCGAGTGCGTCATCATCATGCCGCCCAAGCTGCTCTACGCGAACAACATCGGAGTTTCGCTTGTCGTTTTCAGCCACGGGAACAAGGGCGTGCGCCTGATCGATGCGTCAGAGCGCTACCTGAGAGGGCGGCGTTACAACATCATGACAGCAAAGGACGTCGAGGCGATCCTCGAGGAGATCCGGGATGACGGGGACGGCAGCTTTGTTTCAACAGAAGACTTGCGGGAAAACGAGTATTCGCTGAATCCGAAACGCTATTTCTCGGGCGTGAGCGGTGAGGATGTTGTGGCGTTTTCGGATGTGATCAAAAGGATCACGAGAGGGACGTCGATGGATGCAAAGAAGCTCGGAAGTCTTTTATCACAGGAAGCGACGGATGTGCGTTATCTGACGGTGGCAAACCTGCAGGACGGGATGATCGACGGAGAAATGGCGTTTCTGACCGAGCTCGACAAAAAACAGGAAAAGTATTGCCTTACGCAGCATTGCCTGCTCCTGTCCAAAAACGGATTTCCGTACCGGGCAGCAGTCGCTGAACTGAAGGAAGGGGAGAAGATCCTCGCGAGCGCAAACATCTACCTTATCGAGCTTGATGAAACAAGGGCAGACCCGTATTATGTCGCGGCATTCCTGGGGAGTGAGAGGGGAGCCGATCTTCTGAAGGGCATAACGGTCGGGACTTCGATCCCGAATATCGGCGTGGAACAGCTGAAAAGCCTGGTCATCCCGCTCCCCGGCCCTGCAAAGCAGAAAGAGATCGCGGAGCAGTATCGTAAACTGGTAAACAGAGCCAGGCGCCTGAGAGAAGAAATGGAGGAAACAAGAAAAAGCTTATCGGAATTGTTTTGAACGGATGGATTACGGACGGAACAAAAAAATAGCAACCGACGGCAATCGGTTGCTATTGCGGATCTGAATGTGGATCCTTTGAATAACTCGCGTTATCAGAATGACAAACCTGGGTGGATCATCATCTGACAAAAAAAGCTTATCACGCTTCTTCATCAGATGTCAAGTCATTTTTGAGGACCCCACATTTAATCCATGTTCGTTTCCGTGCCTTGCGGTGCGGAGCGTAACGAATCCGATCAGAAAGTAACTGTCGTTATTTTTTGGGCTTGGCAAACCACGCCCGACAGGTCTTTTCGTACCTGTTTTTGGGCTGTGGTCTTGCCGGGAAAGGAGAAAACATGGAAAATGAAGTGATGGTAAGGCTGCTGGCGGAAGTTGCGGAGAGCGGGAAGGAGGAAAGCCTTGCGAAGCTGAAAGCTCCGGTTTACAGCTGCGTGGACGGACTGATCCGTGCAAAGAACTTCCGCTTCTGGCCCAGTTGGGACGAAGAGGATTTCAAGTCGGAGGTGTTCACCCGCGTGTACCGGAATGCGGCATCCTACGATGAGAGCAGGGCGCACTTCAGCACCTGGGTAAAAATGCTGGCCGAAGGGATCTACTTCAATGTCCGGAAACGCGAAAAGAAGCTGGTCACGGTTCCCGACGTCGTGCCCGATCCGGAGACGGGAGAAGAGATCAGCATCGTCGATCTGTACCTGTCTGCCCCCTCCTGTGAGGATGAGGTGATGCTCCGGGAGGACATGGAATATCTGAGAAGTTCGATCGAAAAGCTTCCCTGGGTGCAGCGGGAGGCGATGGAGCTTAATCTGCAGGGGCTGAGCGGATCGGAGGCAGCCGAGATCCAGGGCTGCGATCCGGAGAACGCGTACCGCCGTCTCTGCCGCGCCCGCAGGAAGCTCCGTGAAAGAGCATATTTTGACTACGAAGACCGCTGAAACGAAAATGCCACGGGGCTTGTCCCCGTGGCATTTCGGAAGCGCATCATTGGATCACGATCTTTGTTCTGTATTCAATGCCGTCAACGATGGCTTTCAATTCGTATTCTCCCGGAACCTGTCCGTTGACTTTGATCTTGCGGAGGTCTTTGACGGGGGTGAGTGTCAGCGGAGCGCCGCCGGCGTCCCAGGTCACCGCGGTGTAGCTGCTCACATTTTTAAGAGTGACCGTTTTTGTCTTTCCTGCTCTGATGCGTGTGCTCTCGGCGATCTTCGGGATCTTTACTTTTATCGTGGCTTTGTATTTCGCGGCGTATTTCCCATCCCCGATCACACAGCTGACGGTGACGTTTCCGTTCCCCACGGCACGCAGGGTCGAGCCGTTCAATTCGGCAGCTTTGCATTTTGCCGGGATCTGCCAGCTGTAGGGCAGCCGGGCGGGAATGCCGCTGATGAAGAGTTCTGCATCGATCGTCTGTCCGGCGTGGGTCAGGTCAAAGCGCTTCCCGTTGCTGTCCGCAAAACGGAATACGGGTTTGCTGATCTCGATCTTGAAGGAAACGCAGGGAACATATTTCTTTCCTGCTTTCCGATACCCGGTAATGGTCACCGTGCCGGCTTTCTTTGCCCGCACGATGCCTTTCCGGTTGACGGAGGCCAGGCGCGTTGCGTCGGATTTGTACTTTGTCGGCATCATGCCGTCTCCGACCCGTGAGCGGATGATCTCCGTGATATCCGTTTTCTGCTTCACGACCATCGAACAGCTTCCGGCATCGACGATGACAGGCGGCTCATCGGGGACCGGGGAAGGAGCGGTACCGGTCGGTGACACGTTTGCGGAAACGGTAGGCGTGGGAGATGTGGCCGGTGATACATTCGCGGAAACGGTAGGCGAAGGGCCGTCAGTCGGCGTCGCGTCCGCGGAAACGGTCGGTGTAGGTTCAGTGGTCGGTGTGGGATCCGTGGGCGTTGCACCGTTGCTGTACAGTTCCGCCAGTCCCGCGCAGGCCAGGACGAAACAGCCGCTGTAATCGAGCGCTGATTCCGTATACTGGTAACTGTTGACGTCATCCACGTAACCGTTGGCGTCCGGCCCTCCGATCAGAGCCCCGCGGAGCGTGTATTTTGCGTTGTTCTTGTCGGGATTGGCAGCGCGGTGATGGATGTGCGTCGGGTTGTTCCCGTAACCGATCAGAAAGCTGTAATGGTAGGGATTGTTCCCGAGGATATAATCCATCTGGTATTTCGAGGCCTTTGCGTATGCGGAATCCGCCTTCCCTTTTGCCAGGACCAGTGCCGTCATCTGCATGGCGCAGTTATAACGCGAGACGCCCCAGGTCACATTGAAGTCGTTGTAATGGCTGTCGGACAGCCCCAGCTTGTTCGTGTAGGCAAAGCGCAGGGCGCCTTCATAAGCGCTCTCGCCCGTTTTTTTGTACATGAGAGCCGAAAAGCCCTGCCAGACCTTGTCCCAGGTGTAGAAATCGTAATCGCCGTAATAAGCTCCCTGATAAATGTAATTGCCTTCCGACGGCTCATATGCGGGCTTGTCTCCTTCACCGAGGACCCAGAGCCAGGCTTCGGCCATGGCCGTTTCATCCAGGGCGTAATGCGTTTCGCTGCCGTAGTATCCGGCTGTATTATAGAAGGAATTCAAGCCGCCCAGGTCATTGCCCTGATGCTCTTTCCCGAATTTGAGAAGCGCTTTCGCGTATCGGATGCATTTTGCCGCATAGGAAGAATCCGCATCCTTATAGAGCCAGGCGGTGCCGGCGATCGCCGCTGCCATCTCGCCGCAGACAGCGGTATTGTTGGCATCCGCCTTCAGCCAGTAGGTGGTGCGTTCGTAATCCTGTGTCTCGGGCGCGGTCCAGATGTCGTGATCGACATGACCGTTTCCGACCACATGACAGATCGCGACAACCTCCCCGCTTCCGTCCAGGAAGGTCGTTTTCATCAGATAATCGGCATTTCGTTTCGCGATGGCCAGAAGGTGCTCCTTCGCACCGGCCTTTTCATAGATGCCCGGATGCAGATATTCGGACAGGGCCAGGCTGCTCCCGGCAAAGCCCATGGTCAGGTTGAATTTGACATGGTCGCCGGCATCGTGATACCCGCCGGAAACATCCACTTTGCCGTCACCGTCCGGATCGACGACGGAGCGGTATTCCTCCGGGAAATTGTCGGCCTTGCTGAGCAGGGCCTCAGCGTCATATGTGTGGCAGTTTCCGCGCCAGCTCACGCCCAGGCTGCCGACATCACAGCCGCAGGCGTTTTCGTCAAAGAAATCGAGAGCCAGTGCAAGGATCGCCGCGTAATCGTTTTCGTCCCCGGCGGCGCTGACCTGTCCGCCCCAAAGCAGATCTCCTGCCAGGGACAGCAGCAGAAGCAGGCTCAGCAGGCCGGCCAGCATCCTTTTTGTGTTTATCTTCATATTACATGCTCCTCCGGATCAGACTCCGGGCCGTGCATTCTGCTGCGTGACCGCGGGCCGGTATTTAGCTCAGTATATCATCTGTCCCGCTGCCCCGCAATGGCTCAAAAAGCTTGACGGGCAGAGGGTGGCAAGGTAAAATGACAGAGGTGCCCGTGGGTGAAGTTTTCAGGCAGTTAAGGGGATAAAAGTATGCAGACAAAATGTGAGTATTGCGGCAGTTTTTATGACGATACCCTGGAAAAGTGTCCCAATTGCGGAGCCACGAACAACAACATCCGCCGGATCTCCCAGGGAGTGCCGACGACCATTGAGGAACTGAAGCAGTATTGCGCCGATCACAACGTTCCTCTGGTCCCGATGCGTTTCCACATCGGGGAAGACTACAAGGGCGCCAAGGCTTACGGCATTTACCGTGACGGGGACAAGGTCATCGTCTACAAGAACAAGGCGGACGGCACCAGAGCCGTGCGTTATTCGGGAACGGACGAAGCCTATGCCGTAAACGAGATCTACCAGAAGCTCAGGACCGAATACAACGGGCACAAAGAGGCAAATGCCTCCAGACCGCCCCAGCATGCCCAGCCTCAAAGAAACCACGGATCGAATAAAAGGAGGCGCAGAGGCGGCCTTTCCTCGACGTGGATCGCCGTTCTGGTGGTGGTGGCGCTGATCATCCTGATCGCGATCTGTTCGGATGACGGCAGCGGTTATTACCGCTACGAGGACAATTATTACTACAAGCGGCCGAACGGCAGCTGGTATCTGTACAATACGCTGGTGGATGACTGGGAACCCTCAGCCGTGCCGACGGATGACATGTCGGATTACTGGTCCGGGAGCTCTTACGACAGCAGCTACGGCATTGAGAATTTTTCGGACTCCGAATATTATGACCCGTCGGATTACGAGACTTCCAGTTCCTATGACGATGATGACAGCAGCTGGAGCAGTTCCTGGGACGATGATGACGATTGGGATTCCGGCAGTGACTGGGACTGGGATTCCGGCAGCGACTGGGATTCCGACTGGTAAGGGACGCTTACCTCCGGCGGAGGACTGTCAAACGGGATGAAGTGCAGCGATCCCGGAACTATCCTGAGAAAGGGAGCATTGTAAAATGAAGGATTCATACGAAGTCCTGGGCCTGAACTATACGGCATCGGACGATGAAGTGAAACGGGCTTATAAGGAGCTTTTGCGGAAATACCATCCGGACAACTATGCCGGGACCAACAATCCCCTGGCAGAGCTGGCGGAGGAAAAGTTCAAGGAAGTGCAGGAAGCCTACCAGGATATCATGGACCGCCGTGCTCACGGGGATTACGGCCCCATCGGCGGCTACCAGCAGGGCCCTTACGGTCAGTCCGGCTACAACAACGGCGGATACGACCAGGGCGCGAACAGCGGGACATGGCAGCAGCAGTCCTATCAGCAGAACTACCAGAACTACGGGAACATGTACGGACGTCCCACCCGCTACAGGGGCGGGGACGGCTGCGGCACCGGAAACTTTTGCTGTGATCTGTGGATCGCCGATACGCTCTGCGAGTGCATGGGCGGAGATCTCTGCAACTGCATGTAAGAGATGAGAAAGACAACGGGACTGGCTGTAGCGGGACTTTGCACGGCACTGGCGGTGCTGGCTGTCGTCGGCGGCGCTTATATCCGGATCAATACCCTGTTTCTGATCGCCCTCGCGGCATTTCTCTGCGGGACGGCATCGGAACGCTGCGGGATGGCTTATGGCTGCAGCTCCCTGGTGGCGGCATTTCTGCTTGCTCTCATACTATCTCCCGAAAAACTGCAGTGCCTGACGTTTCTGGGAACGGGGATCTATGTGCAGGTCTGTGAGTGGCTGGCGATGCGGCGCAGGCAGGATAAAGCGCCCGGGCGGGTCGCGGCCTGGATCATAAGGATGGCGGCCTGGATCGTTTTTCTGGCATCGGCCCTTGTGCTCTATCAGCTGCTGGTGGGCAACGTGACGGAAGCCATTCGGGAAGCGCTTCCCTTTGAAGCCGCGACCTTTCCGGCCATATTGCTATTTTCGGCAGCAGCCCTGGCGGCAGGTGTGGTGCTTGCTTTTGCTTACGAATCCTTCCTGATCCTGTTGAGACGGAGGGTTTTCCGCGAAGACTTTGAGGGGCGGGATCCCCGCGAATAAAGCCTGTCGACATCGCCCTTTCTCTTGTCAATGACCGGCGGATATGGTAATATGGGTTGACATAAATTTTGCCCGGAACCGGCTTCATCCGGCCCCGGAAATGCGGAATAAATGACGGTATTTTAGGATACAGAAGGACCGGATTATGGAGATCAGAGAAGAAACCTATCGTTGCGTGTGCGAGATCGCGGAGCTGGCAAAGCTCAAGGCCGGCGATCTTTTTGTGATCGGCTGCTCGACCAGTGCGGTACAGGGCGAGCTCATCGGAACGCATTCGAGCGTGGAGCTCGGCGCGGAGCTGTGGGCCGGTGCGGACAGAGCCGTGAAGGAATGGGGGCTTTTGCTTGCCGTGCAGTGCTGCGAGCATCTCAACCGCGCGCTGGTCACGGAATGGTCCACGATGGAACGATATGGTTTTGAACAGGTAAATGCGATCCCGCAGCCCAAGGCCGGCGGTTCTTTCGCCACGCAGGCGTACGCGAATCTGCAGGATCCGGTGCTTGTGGCGGACATCCGCGCACAGGCGCTTGCGGGAATGGACATCGGCGGCGTATTGATCGGCATGCACGTAAAGCCGGTCGTGGTTCCGCTCAAGCTAAGGCAGAATACCATTGGAGAGGCGAGGATCATCGCGGCCAGACACCGTCCCCGCTTTGTGGGTGGCAGTCGTGCCGTATATGATGAGTCTCTGGAATAAGAGACGGAGGAGAGGGTTATGATAGCGGTCAATCAGTCGGGGTATGTGACGAAAGGGGTGAAGCACGCTACGATAGCGGGCGCGAAGCACTATGAACTTCATGACGCGAAGGGCAGCGTGGTGCTGTCCGGCGACGTCAAACTGATACATGATGAAAACAGCGGAGCAGAAGCGGGGCTGATCGATTTTTCCGAAGTGGAAAAGGCCGGTACCTATTATTTTACCGATGAAAAAGGCTCGCAGAGCGCGCGCTTTGTCATCGGCCGCAAGCCGTACGGGGATCTTTACAGGGATGCCATGCGCATGTTTTATTTCCAGCGCTGCGGCATGGAGTTGACGCCGGAGTATGCGGGAAAGTTCGCGCACAAGGCCTGCCACTGCATGGAGGCCAGGGTTCTGAAAAGCCGCCCTGCCAGAAGGCAGAAACTTTTGGGCGGCTGGCACGATGCCGGTGATTACGGGCGTTACGTGACGGCAGGTGCTGTGGCGCTTGCACATATGCTTTATGCATTTGAGATGAAGCCGAAGGCTTTTGATGTTTCCTTAAACATACCCGAGAGCGGCAGCGGCATTCCGGACATCCTGAGCGAATGCGCCTGGGAGCTGGACTGGATGCTGCAGATGCAGGAAAAGGACGGCGGTGTGCACCACAAGGCCACATCTATGCACTTTGCCGATTTTATCATGCCCGAAGACGACAGGCTGGTGCCGGTGATGACACCGGTCTCGTCGCTGGCGACCGCGGATCAGGCAGCCGTCATGGCGCTGGCTTCCCGCATTTACGAGCCTTACGATAAGAAGCGCGCGGCAAAGTATAAAAAGTCCGCCCTGCTGGCAGCCAAATGGCTGCAGGCCAATCCGGACTTCCTCTTTAAGAATCCTTCCGATGTGCACACCGGAACCTATGAAGACCGCTGTGATGCGGACGAGCGTCTGTGGGCGGCTGCAGAGCTTTATCTGCTGGACGGAAAGGATGAATGGATCTGGCTGATCCGGCAGATCCTGGAGATCCGTGTCAATACCACCGCGCTGGGCTGGGCCGATGTGGGAGGCCTGGCTGCAATGGCAGTGCTTCTTTCGCCTGCGGGGACCTTCCCGAAAGACCTGCGCACGAGATTTAAGGAGCTCTGGATCGAAGGAGCTGACCGCCTGGTCACCATAGCTTCCGAGAATCCTTATGAGCTGGCCTTCCGCCCCTATGAATTCCACTGGGGCAGCAACATGCAGGTGCTGTGCAATGCGATGGTGCTGCTCTTTGCCCATCATCTGACAAAGGATAAAAAATACGCCGACTACGCCCGCTTCCAGCTGGACTACATCCTGGGACGCAATGCCCTTGATATCAGTTATGTAACGGGACACGGCGAGCGCGCTTTTAAGGATCCCCATAACCGGCCCACGGTGGCGGACGGGATCGAAGAGGTCATTCCCGGTTTTGTTTCGGGCGGACCCAATGCACACGGAGGCGATACCATTGCCAACCGCGAGACACTTAAGGGAAAGGCACCTATGTGCTGCTACGCGGACGACTGGAGGAGCTACAGTACGAACGAGATCACGATCTACTGGAATTCGCCTCTGGTCTTTGTACTTGCTTATCTGGGGGCGTAAGAGATGCCGGGAGATTGGATTGCCGGAGAAGGGCAGCTTCTGTTAGACATTCAGGAATACATCCGTCAGGGATGGCTCACGCCGATCATGGTGTTCATCACGCATCTGGCGAAAGCCGGGATCTTCTGGATCCTGGTAACGCTTTTCCTTCTGGCGCGAAAAGACACGAGGCGCATCGGCATCGTGGTGGGCTTTGCCATGGTCATCGAGGTGATCGTCTGTAACCTGATCCTGAAGAATATCGTTGCACGGCCGCGGCCCTACGAGATGATCGAGCAGCTCATCTGCATCGTGCCGCATCAATGGGATTATTCCTTCCCTTCGGGACATACGGGCTTTTCCTTTGCCGTATCCTCCACCCTTCCCTGGATGAAGGTGAAAAAGCGTTATGCCATTCCGCTGATCGTTGTGGCGGTGCTCATCGGGCTGTCGCGGCTCTATGTGGGTGTTCATTGGCCCACGGATGTGCTGGCGGGCATGGTGGTCGGCTGCATCGCCGGAGCGGCGGCATATTTCCTTTATACGCGCTGTCTGGAAAAGGTCCTGCCGAAAAAGATGATGGGCTTCGTGATGGATTTCTCACTGGCGGATCCCTTCGGGAAGAAGGCAGGCAAGGATTCCGACAGGAAAGCATCCTGAGTTAAATACGATCCTGAATGCGAAAGAAAGGCTCCGGCCTTTCTTTTTTTCCTTACAAAAATGTAAGCATATTGTAAGCCGCCTGAATGGAATTGCGCTCCCGCGCAGAGGTATAATCATGTCAGTCAGAAAGAGATACGCGGACCCCGCGGGGGGAAGCGATCACGAAAATGACGAAACAGTCGATAAGGAGAAAAGATCATGAAGAACAACGAAACAGCCGAAACAAAGGACGCGAAGAAGGAAGCCGCGAAGAGCAGGAGAAAAAAGCGCAACAGGATCACCCTGATCATCCTGGCAGCTGTGGTCGCAGGCTGTCTGCTGTGGACCCTCGGTATCTCAAAGCTGATCAAGCCCGGAAAGATCGAGGGCTTTGAGCAGGCAGTGACCGAGATCTCCGCCATCACGATCCCCGAAGGGACAAGGATCGTGGGCCTGGGTGAGGCGACGCACGGGAACAGCGAATTCCAGCAGCTGAAGCTGGATGTCTTCCGGAGGCTGGTGGAGAGCACGAACATCCGCGGATTCATCCTGGAAGGCGATATGGGCGGCTGTGCGCTTGTCAACGAATACATTCAGGGCGGAGAAGGCACGGCGCGCGAGATGTGCGGCTACCTCGGTTACAAGATCTACAATACGAAAGAGATGTGCGAGCTGATCGACTGGATGCGCGAATACAACGCGAAGGCTCCGGAAAACGACAAAGTACGCCTGTACGGAAATGACATCCAGTATTGCACGAGAGTGATCAGGATCCTGAAGAACGGCTACGAACGGATCGATGATGCGAAGTACCGGGAGTACTCGCAGCAGCTGGATCAGCACTTCGGCACGGAGGAGGATCAGTATGATCCTTCGAAGCTGGACGACATCCTGGCCTTTACCGCGGCGATGAAAAAGGATATCGCGGATAACAAAGAAGCGTACAGCGCAGTGCTGGGAAGCTTTGATTATGAAGTCTTCGCGAAGGCGCTGGATAATCTGGAATACTACCTGCATTACCGTGAGACCGAAAAGTATTCGGCGAAATACCGCGACCGGATGGCGAAGGACAACGTGGACTGGGCTCTCGGGATCGAGGAGAGCTCCTATGGAAGCGGCCTGATGCTTTCCTGCCATAACGACCACATGTCGTGCGCGCAGGCCACGAACTTTACCTTCCTCGGTGTATATCTGCAGGAAGAATACGGGGATGCGTATTTCGCGATCGGCACGGATTTCTATATCACGGAGGACAATATCAGGGGGAACAGCGGACGCGAGCTGCACACCCTCTGCTCGGACGATCCGCTGGCCTATCAGCTGAAGGATCTTCCCGGCAAGATGTATTATCTTGATTTCTCGAAGGCAGACAAAAACAGCGCGCTTGGGAAGAAGATCCACAGCAGGATCCCTCTGGGGACGGTGGGAGAGGCGTACAGCCCCATCTACGCCGTATACAAGGGCGGTTATCAGTTGAGACAGGTACCGGCGGAAAAGTATGACGCGATGATCCTGGTGTATGAGGCCACCCCGATCGAAGTACTTGCGGAATAAAAGTAGGAGCTGCCGATGAGGCAGCTCCGTTTTTTCATGCAGAAGCGTGTTTATTTTTTCCCGTACTTCTTCATGTGTGCTTTGATGGCTTCAAAAGTGGTATCGCTGATATAATGCTCAATGCGGCAGGCGTCTTCGGTTGCCGTTTTTTCATCCACGCCCAGCCCCATGAGCAGGCCGGAAAGCACGGTGTGACGTTCATAGATGCGCTTTGCCAGGATCTCGCCGGCTGCGGTCAGCGTGATGTGATTGTTTTTGTCCTTGCGGATCAGTCCTTCGTCTTTTAAAAGTCCCAATGCACGGCTTACCGACGGCTTGGAAAAGCCCATGTGTTCGCCGATGTCGATGGCGCGTACCGCCGTCGATTCCAGTGAAAGAACATATATGGTCTCAAGATACATTTCTCCGGATTCCTGAAGTGCCATGGGATCATCTCCTCCGCATTAAATAGTCTCGGTGCCTTTGCATTCTGCTATTTACCATATCACAAAACGGGCCGAAATTCAATGATCACAGGCTTTTGATGCGTTTTTGAAAAATATGCTTGACAAGTTAGCTAAAGCTAATTATACTCTGAAATGGTTAGAGGGTGCTAATATTATTCTTTGGAAGTTGGCAAATGCCGGCTTTTAATTGAAACAAAATGTTAGCTTGTGCTAATTAGAGGGGATCGGAGGTGATCAGTTCCATGGATCTTAACGGAGCGGAAACGGGAAAGGAATATCTCATCACGGGAGTGGATACGGGCGGCGATGAGGAAATGGAGAGTTTTCTGTTCTCGCTGGGCTGCTACAGCGGAGAAAAGATCACGGTGGTTGATAAGAAGAGAAATCTGGTGGTTTCGATCAAGGATGCCAGGTACAACATTGACCCGGAACTCGGAGCGGCGATACATATCTGATCAGCAAAGAAGAATAATAAGGGAAAGGATCACAAAAAGGGAGGGAAAAGAAACATGAGGATCGCATTAACAGGGAACCCGAACAGCGGAAAGACGACGATGTTCAACGCGCTGACGGGAAGAAACGAAAAGATCGGTAACTGGGCCGGCGTTACGGTGGACAGGAAGGAAAGCCCGATCAAAAAGAATTACAATGACAGCGGCAGTGAGCTCATCGCGGTAGACCTGCCGGGCGCATATTCGATGTCGCCCTTCACATCCGAGGAGAGCATCACCAGTGCCTATGTAAAGAACGAGCATCCCGATGCGATCATCAATATCGTGGACGCCAGCAACTTAAGCCGTTCGCTCTTCTTCACCTCGCAGCTTCTGGAGCTCGGCATTCCCGTTGTGGTCGCGCTCAATAAGAGCGACGTGAACGGAAAGAAGGGAAACAGCATCGATGTGAAGAAGCTTTCCGAAAAGCTCGGATGCCCGGTGATCGAAACGGTCTCCACCGAAGGCAAAGGGCTTTCCTCGGTCGTGAGCACGGCCGCGGGACTCAAGGGAGCAAAACAGAGCGCTCCTTTTGATGAGGGTGATGTGGACCTTACGGACAAAAAAGCTGTGGAAGCATCCGACAGACGCCGTTTTGAATTCGTAAACGGCATCGTCAAAGAAGTGGAGGTAAGAAAGACCTTCACGAAAGACAAGAATTTCGGCGATACGATTGACAAATTCATCACGCACCCGATCCTGGGCATCCCGATCTTTGCCGGGATCATGTTCCTGGTATTCTATATTTCCCAGACGACCGTGGGAACCTGGGTGGCCGACCTTCTGGCCGGCGGCATCGAGGCCTTCCAGGGCTGGGTGGGCGATCAGATGGCAGATGCCAACCCCCTGCTGTACGCATTGCTGGTTGACGGCATCATCGGCGGCGTGGGTGCCGTGGTCGGCTTCCTGCCTCTGGTCATGGTCATGTATTTCCTGATCGCATTGCTTGAGGACTGCGGATACATGTCCAGAGCAACGGTCGTGCTGGATCCGATCTTCAAGCGTGTGGGTCTTTCCGGAAAATCGGTCATCCCCATGGTGATCGGAACGGGCTGCGGCATTCCCGCGATCATGGCCTGCCGCACCATCCGTAACGAAAGGGAAAGAAGGGCAACCGCCATGCTGGCAACCTTTATGCCCTGCGGTGCCAAGCTTCCCGTCATCGCGCTCTTCGCAGGCGCATTCTTCCCCGAGGCGACCTGGGTAAGCTTTGTGTGCTACATGCTGGGCATTGTGCTGATCCTTCTGGGCGCGCTGCTGATCAAGGCCATCACCGGAATGAAATACAGAAAGAGCTTCTTCATCATCGAGCTGCCCGAGTACAAGAGACCGAGCCTGCTCTTTGCCCTCAAGTCCATGCTGGAACGCGGAAAGGCGTACATCGTGAAAGCAGGAACGGTCATCCTCGTGTGCAATACCGTTGTTCAGATCATGCAGGCCTTCAACTGGAACTTTGAAGAAGTGGAAGAGGGAATGGAAAGTACTTCCATCCTGGCATCCATTGCCGGCCCCTTCTCCGTGCTGCTTGTCCCTGTCGTTGGTGTGGCGGCATGGCAGCTTGCGGCTGCAGCGATCACGGGCTTCATCGCTAAGGAAAACGTTGTGGGTACCATCGCTACGGTTTACTCCATTACCAATCTGGTTGATCCGGAAGAGCTGGAGCTCGTGGGCGAAGGCACCACGGTCGCGGCGGTCATCGGCATCACCAAGGTGGCAGCCCTTGCCTACCTTATGTTCAACCTTTATACGCCGCCCTGCTTTGCAGCTCTTGGCGCAATGAATTCCGAGATGAAATCGGCAAAGTGGCTCTGGGGAGCGATCGGTCTCCAGCTGGCAACCGGCTTTACCGTGGGCTTCCTGGTATATCAGATCGGCACGCTCATTACCACGGGCAGCCTTGGCGCCGGCTTTGCGGGTGGACTGATAGCGGTGCTCTGCTTCGCGGCAGTGATCACCGGTATCATCATAGTGAATAACAGAAAGATAGTTGCTGAATACAGGTTGAAAGCAAATTGAGCCAGACACTTTCCAACATAATCTGCCTGATCGTGATCGCAGCGATCCTTTTCCTTGCGGTGAAGTATTCGATACCGCATTTCAAGGGCGAAGGTGCCTGCTGTGGCGGCGGAGGCGGCAAGCTGAAGCTTGTCAGGCCCCGGAAGCTCGATCACATCGTGGCGGTGAAAACGATACACATCGAAGGAATGACCTGCGATCACTGCGCGGCAAGGATACACAATGCGCTCAATTCCGTGGACGGGGTCAACGCAAAGGTGACGCGCAGTAGAGCCATGGCCAGGGTCAGGCTCGGCAGGGATATCGATGATGAAAAGCTGCGTGAAGTGATAACGGATCTGGGATATAAGGTTGTGTCGATCGAATAGTACTGCCGCCCGTGAGGTTTGGCCGGATGAAGAAGAGCAATTCCGCAGAAGATTACATGAAGAGCATATTGATACTCCACAGGCGGAACGGATCTGTCCGGTCTTCCGAGCTGGCGGATGAAATGGGCGTCAGCAGACCCAGTGTCTGCAACGCCATGAAAAAGCTGCGTCAGCAGGATATGGTCTATTTCGGAGAGAACGACTGCATTTTCTTTACCGATGCGGGAAGGATCTTTGCCGAAAAGATCTACAGAAAGCACCTGCTGATCTCCAGGTTTTTGCGGCGCATCGGCGTCAGCAAAAAAACAGCCGATGAAGAAGCCTGTGAGATCGAGCATGCGATCAGTGACGAAACTTATGAGTGTCTGAACAGGTTTTACGAAAAAACCATGCAGACGGAATAAAGGCTATGAAAAAGGAGGAATGGTCATGAAATGGAAAGGATTGGGATTGTTTGCACTCGGAGCGATGTTTGGACTTGAGGGCATTAAGCTGCTCTCGTCCAAAGATGCAAAAAAGCTGTATGCTCATTGCACTGCGGGCGTATTGAGGGCGAAGGATGCGGTTCTGGATCAGGTGAGCACGCTTCGTGAAAACTGCTCCGACATCTATGCGGAAGCGAAGCAGATCAACGAAGACAGGGCTGCGGCGGAAGAGGAAGAGAGTGAAGATTAAGCTCTGAAAGAGGCAACAATGAAAATACAGATCAGGCATGAGATCAGATCCAGATTAAGGGTGCATCTTCCGATGAAGCGCATGAGCTTTGCGGAAGCTGATGCCCTTGATCTTTATCTGCAGGGTTTTTCGGAAATAAAAGAAGCATGCATCTATGAACGCACCGCGGATGTGGCTGTGACTTACGATTGCGACAGAGCGCGTGTGCTGGAGGTACTCCGCTCGTTTTCTTTTGAGGAGCTGCCGGCCCGGAGTGACGGCTCCGAAAGCTCCGGACGGGAGCTTTCCGCCATGTACCGGGACAGGATCGCCTGCGATATCATGCTTCATTACGCAAAACGCCTGGTTCTTCCCTGGTCCGTCCGAAGGATATGGGAGCGGGTCAAGGCGGTCAGATACATTCTCCGGGGGCTCCGCTCCCTGAAGGAAGGGAAGATACGCGTGGAGCTGCTGGATGCTGTGGCGATCACGGCGGCCATCATCATCGGGGATTACAAGACAGCGTCAAGCGTGATGTTTTTGCTGAAGATCGGCGATACGCTTGAGGAGTGGACCCACAAACGTTCGGTTGATGATCTGGCCAGACGGATGTCCCTGAACGTTGATAAGGTTTGGCTCGTCACCGATGCAGGTGAAGTGCTTGCGGATTCGGGGAAGATAGCCTGCGGCGACCGGGTGGTCGTTCAGATGGGAAACATGATCCCCTTCGACGGTGAAGTGTGTGACGGTGAAGCGATGGTGAACCAGGCCTCGATGACCGGGGAGTCATCGGCCGTGCGCAAGGATGCCGGATCGGCCGTGTTTGCGGGGACCGTGGTGGAAGAAGGACAGATCACGGTACGCGTGACCCAGACAGAGGGCTGCGGGCGTTTCGACAAGATCGTGAAGATGATCGAGGAATCGGAAAAGCTGAAATCTTCCCTGGAAAGCAAGGCAGAGAGACTGGCGGACAGATTGGTTCCCTATACCTTTCTGGCTTCGGGCCTGACCTGGCTTTTCAGCCGCAATGTGACCAAGGCGGTATCGGTGCTCATGGTGGATTATTCCTGCGCGCTGAAAATGGCGATGCCCCTGTCGGTATTGTCGGCAATCCGGGAAGCGGCGGATCACGGCATCACGGTAAAGGGCGGCCGTTTCCTCGAAGCGGTGGCGGATGCGGATACCATCGTATTTGACAAGACCGGTACCCTGACCAAGGCGTCTCCCACGGTAAAACAGGTCATTTCGTTTTGTGAAGAATCAGAGGACGAACTCCTCCGGCAGGCTGCCTGTCTGGAGGAGCATTTCCCGCATTCCGTTGCGAGGGCGGTCGTGGAAGCCGCTTCCGAAAAAGGCCTTCTGCACGATGAGTTGCATACCAGGGCCGAATACATTGTCGCGCACGGGATAGCGTCTTTCATCGATGACAAAAAAGCGCTTATCGGCAGTTACCACTTTGTGTTCGAGGACGAGGGTGTGGTGATACCGCAGGAATACCGACAGCGCTTTGATGAGCTTCCGGCGGAGTGTTCCCATCTGTATTTTGCCAAGGACGGAAAACTCTGTGCCGTGATCCTGATCGAGGATCCCATGCGGCAGGAGAGTGCTGCCGTTGTGGAAAAGCTTGGGAGGCTGGGATTTGCGCATGTCGTCATGATGACGGGAGACAGTGAACGGACTGCGGCTGCCATAGCCGCTTCGGCAGGGATAGAGGAATACCATGCCGAGGTGCTCCCCGAAGATAAGGCCGGCTATATTGAAAGGGCAAAAGCAGAGGGGCGCCGTGTGATCATGGTGGGAGACGGCATCAATGATTCTCCCGCGCTTTCTGCCGCCGATGCGGGCATTGCGATCAGTGAAGGGGCCGAGATCGCCCGTCAGATCGCCGACATCACGATCAGCGGCGGGAATCTGGAAAGCATCATCACCCTGCGGGAGCTTTCTGCCCTGCTCATGAAGCGCATACGCTTTCATTACAGGACCATAGTCGGATTCAATACGGTCCTGATCGCGCTCGGCATCGCGGGGATCCTGCCGCCGTCCACCTCGGCCATGCTGCATAACGGCTCCACGGTGGCGCTGGGGCTGAAGAGCCTCACGGATCTGATGCCGGAGGCCTGATAAGGGTAGCATCCGTCATGAAATCAAATCGATTATCCCTGACAGATCCTTCAACACCTTATCACAATACTGCAGATCTTCTTCCGTGGGCTCGGTCAGATCCGGGATCATCACCGTATAGCAGCCGGCGGCCTTGGCACTGCGGATGCCGTTGGGGGAATCCTCGATCGCGATGGATTCCTCCGGATCGCAGCCCGCGATCCTCTGCGCCTCCAGATACACATCCGGATAAGGTTTCCCGCGGGAGATGCTTTTCGTTGATATCACAAGTGCAGGATCTATTTCCAGTCCCGCGTCTTTCTTATACCGCTCCACGCGGGACAGCGGGGATGCCGTCACGATGAAATAGCGGATCTTTTTCTCAGCCATTTCCCGTAATAATTCTGCAGCCCCCTTCTTCGCCTGTATCTTGTGATCCGCGCGATACGCTTCCATCAGCTGTTTTCTGGTCTCACGCACCGTGTCATAGATATCGCTTCCGTAGCGCTTCGCAAACCAGGCTCTCGAAAGCGATGCATCCAGACTCCGCAGGCCCAATGCTTCTTCTTCCCGCATCTCATGGCCGCATTTTTCGATCGCTTCCATCCAGAAACGCCGGTATAACGGCTCCGTATCCAACAACACCCCGTCCAGGTCAAAAAATAAGGTCCTGCTCAATGTCTCGGCTCCTTTTGCTTTTTTACCCGCATTATAACACAAATCTGCCGGTGAGGGGACGGCTCGCAATCTTAAGCTTATCTTTAAGTTGGGTTTATATTATCTGAAACCGCGAGGGATATACTTGCGTCATAACAAAGAGAAAGCGTAAAGCTTAATAAATCGACATATGACGGAGGTGTATCATGGAACTTTTCATCAGCAAGATCATAAGCAGCGTGGCAGAGATCGCATTATTCGCAGCCATCCCCTTTTTCTGGTGGCTCGTCAGCGCAAGAAAAGAGCAGAGATTTGCCGCTTGGATCGGTGTAAAAAAGCCCGCAGGAGGCATGAAAACCGCTCTGGCAATCCTCATCATATCGGCAGCATTCCTTCTGCTCGGCGGCTATTCGCTCTACATCGTAAAAGACATCGAAACCGCAGCTTCCGATTTTTCGGGCCTCGGGGTCGCAGCACTTCCGGCCATCCTTGTGTATGCGATCTTTAACACTTCTTTTCCGGAAGAGTTCTTTTTCAGGGGATTCATGCTGAAAAGACTGAGCAAAAAGTTTGGCTTTGCCATCGCCAATACCGCTCAGGCACTGCTGTTCGGAGCTTTGCATGCAGTCATGTTCTTCAATCTTGTCGGCACGGCAAGATCGATCCTGATCCTGGCTTTGACCGGCGCGATCGCCTGGTTTACGGGATACGTCAACGAAAAGAAAGCTGACGGTTCGATCATCCCCGGCTGGATCATTCACGCCATCGCAAACATCTTTTCCGGAGCTTGCGCAGCATTCATGATCTTTTGATCTGCCGATCCGGGGTGGTGCTTCAGAAAAGGACGCGTGTCAATGTTCATCATTGTAATCGTAGAACATTCTGTCCAGCAGAGAATCCATCCCGGATCTGTCTCCGAGAGCTGCCCGGATCAGAACGCCGGCATTCTCGATCATCAACCTGAAATACAGCCAGTCGCCCAGATCATCATACTTCCGCGTGGAATTGATCAGATAATTCTTCCGCAGGGTCGTATATTTCTTTCCATGCTGTTTTCCGTATTTTTTCAGAAGCTTTGCGGTAGCCACATCTTCCATTGCCTTAAGATCCGCAAAGCCGCCTATCGCATCAAAGGTCTCCTTCTTTGCCCAGAAGATGCCGCTGTACAACCCGGTCAAGCCGAATGATACCCGGCACAACATGTCATTGCACCACAGGGGAAAGGAATAACGTTCAAAGCGTATCGGCGCACCGCCGCCGATAAACTTCCCGGATCGTAACAGACCGTATATTTCGCAAAGTGTTTTCTTCGTCATTCGGTTGTCCGCATCAATCGTGACGATGATCCGGCCTTCGGCCGCAGCGATTCCGGCATTCAACACTACAAAATGGATCATCTTCTGTATCGGATGAAACGACTTCTTCTGCAATCCCTTCATAATTTTTCGTGTAGTTCTCCGACACTTTTCGGATAGTTCTTCTCTTACCATATCCGTGCCGTTAAATGGAGCATTCATCGCAAAGCTGTCGCATAGCAATCCTCCGGAATAGATCACCAGTTTATCAAGTACCTTCCGGGCATCCCTGCTTCCGTAATTCTCTCCTGTCGCGATGGTAACACAGGCCTTGTCACGGAGCAACTGCTCTATCACAAAATGTCCCCGGTCAATAAAGTCCTTCGTCAGTCCCGATACATTGCTTGCATAGGTAGGTGTTCCGAGGACCAGACCATCTGCTTCCGCGATCAGCTCCGATATCCGCTCAGCATCATCCTTCATGCAGCAATGCCCGGTCTTATAACAGGAACAGCAGCCTGTGCAGTGCGACATGCATATCTCACCCAGGTCATGAAATGATGTCTCCACGCCTTCTTCCTTCAATCCCGCTTCGATCATGTGAAGCGCAGATGCCGTAATCCCGCTTTTCCGATAACTACCGTTTATGATGACTACCTTCATGAATCACCCCTCTTGAATTTACTCACTTGTGTATCTTTTTGGATTATGATACTCTGTGGCTATTTACCAACTTGTGGTTGATATTTATAAATTCCCGAAGCTTTTGGCCACGGTCTTTTAATGGCATTAGCCTGATACCTCTACCTGATCTAATTCAGGCTACATTCAGTCTTACGACTTTCTCTTTTTCTTTGATCGCAAGATCTTTGTATCCCCCTGCCTTTATGATCTGATAGGCAGCGTTTACATCGGCGTTGATCTTCCCTTGTTGCTTTTGAATATCCCTCTTTTTACCCGGCGTGTAGCATCGTAAAATATCTTTTCAGGGCGTTCGCCATCGAGATAACTGGTCCCACTTGCGTGTCATCTGAGATCGTAATATCATTAGAGATGGTAGTATAAAACACAATACGGTCACTGAATGACAGGCTGTTGTATGAAGTTATGACATCTTTCAGTTCTGACATATGCGCGGCCCTCAAGAGAACACTTGTTCGATATTTTTATTGTATCGAACATTAGTTCTTTTGTCAACCATAAAAAAGAAAATAGCCATCTATATTATCCTTGTTGATCATGCAATCCGTCAGCAGGAATACTTTTATACTCTCTTTCTTGATCTTCTTTCCCCTCAAAGGATTATATCACGAATCCCTGTCAGTGCCAAAAAACAAGTACCGCGGATAATTTTATCACGATACTTATTTTAACCCGCGCAGTATGCTATGGAAGACGACCGGCTGATATGCCTCATTTCCTGCTGACCGCAACTATATCTCCGATATCCACGCCAAAAATATCAGCCAATATCACAAAGTTATCAATAGTAGGCATTGAATCTCCCCGCATCCATTTGTAAATGGCCTGAGGGCTGTTAAAGCCAAAAGCTGCCTGTACTTCTGCTATCTTCATCTTACTGTTTTTGATATACATCCGGATCTTCTCGCCGGTTGCTTTCATGTCTATGGTAGCCATTATCAAAGCCTCCTTACTCTTATGCTATCATCAGTACCCCTGAAGGGAGTCGAACCCTCAGATCCAGGAACTTAAATCCCGTGCATATTCCCATTCTGCTACAGGGGTATATTATTAATGTTGGCTGAACGGAATCGAACCGCCATAATCGGAAAATCGGAAATCCTTCAGATTTCTTGTCGCACCCCCCTTCGGAGGTTTGTATCCCCAATCCGATGTTTTCCCATTAAACTACAGCCAACGTGCGGGATGAGAGATTCGAACTCTCATTGGGATTTACCCTCGGTGTTTGAGACCGTTCCGTCTTCCAGTTCCGGCAATCCCGCCAAGTGCACCAGGGGAGATTCGAACTCCCAAGCCAGTTCAGGCACAGCATTCTTAGTGCTGCGTGTATTCCATTCCACCACTGGTGCTTAAATGCGGGATAAGGGATTTGAACCCATATGAGGCTGCCCTCCGGAGGTTCTGAGCCTCCTGCGTCTTCCGTTCCGCCAACCCCGCGTACCCTGAGAGGGAGTCGAACCCCCAGATTCCTGATCCTAAGTCAGGTGCATATACCATTTCTGCTATCAGGGCAAAAAGAAAACCGCCTGCGCTATGCAGACGGTCTTAGGAAACATCCTTTGTTTATGTCTCTTATATACCGAAATCAGTCTGCATAGCAAAATACTCCTTGTTACCGAGGAGGAGAAGTAAGCTATGCAGTTCCAGATTCCTGTAATT
>JAILHF010000050.1 GCA_024696005.1 Lachnospiraceae bacterium
TCACTCGGGAGCCTCCGGTCATTCCGGTGCTACCCTTTCCAGAGCCCTTATACAGAACTTTGCAATTTTCATCATTTTGATGATGCAACTTTCATTAAAACTTGTTTGCAACTTTTATTATTTATATTATGCAACAAACAATTCTCTTGTTTCCAACCAGCCCCTTATGCTTTCCGGGATTACATCCATGATCTTTTGGATGCTTCTGTTTGTGAGAAAATAGTCACTGAGGCGGGCCTTGCTATAGTGCATTTTCTCATCGCTGCCGGTCTTGTCTTCAAGCAGTTTGGTAAAGAAGCGTTCCCAGCTGAAGTATATTGAGCTATCTATGAAATCTTCCGGGTGTTCCAGAATGTCCGGGATCTCGGTCGCGTTGAGTATGCCGGAGCGCAGGATCAGCCATTCGAAAGACTCGGGAAGATATACGCCGATATCGTTTCGTATGCTCTTTAGTGAGATGATGTTTTCAATATAGGCGCCGAAAGCGGCACCGTCAGCAAGGATGATCACACGGTCTTTGCATTCATCAGAGTTCAAGCGCGCTATGATATTGGCATTTCCCCCTGCGCTGATGCAACGGATGTTCGGAAGAGCACGCCGGAAGAAGTCGAAACCGGCATTGCTGTCTTCCAACTAAAGAATGGTGCCGGCATCGGAAGGGCCTTTTGAGACATCCTCATAAACCGGGTAAAACTCTTGATATACTTTCTCAGGGAAATGGTATTTCCCGGTGGTGCGTATGCCATAGATTTCCTTGGTGCTGTAAGGAAGATTATGGAGGGGACGCCGCGTGATCAAAACATAGTAGTTGTCGGAGCCGCGTATGGCTTCGGCAAACTCCTTTGAAAAAATGAAGGGTTGACCTTCGTCGATAAACACAATGCTGTGTGTGATCCCGGACAGAATGGTCTGCCACTGCCCGGAAACATCATTAAACACAACACAGGAGACATCGGATTGCACGCTTACCCCGCTGCCTTCACCGCGACGGGAATACATGTTCAGAAACTCGACAAGGGTAGTCTTCCCGGTCGCACTATCCCCGAGTATCACGGTGATGTTGCGGCGTATGGTAAATGTATATCTCATTCGTTCGGTCTCGACGATTACTTTATGACTGCCCTTCATTTTTGTTCCTTTTCGCTATGAATGCTTGTTTTCATTCATTATAAGAATAATGAGGGGGGGTTTCAATAGTGGAAACGCCTCAGACCTGATACCCGGCCACCGTACGTGTCACTTTCACATGATTTCTTATTTTACGCACCGGAAAATGCTGATCTGCTATAAACTTTCCCCCTCATATGCCGAAAAACAAGATATAGTACCATTATGCCATTATGTAAACATTATCTTGTGCTTATGTCAACCGGCGCATGGAAAAGACGGCCGGGCGGAGGGAAGATTGGGACAGCTTATCAGTATCAAATGCGATAAATGCGGTTATTCCCGTGAGCTTCAGATCGGACAGGGAATGCTGGATCACAGGATCGAAATCGTGGCGGAAGCCTTTGAAGGCGAAGCGAAGGAACGCGTCCTGAAGGCGGCGGAGAGCGGAAAGACCTGGGATTTTCGCAGGCTGCCCGGTCTTTGCGCAGGTTGTCGTGAGTATTATTCTGTCCCGGTTTTCGCGTCCCCGGCTCTTCCGGAAGGGCGCATCATCGGGGCTTGCCCGGAGGGGTATGCATCATCGGATATACGGCTGACGGAAGAAGAGCTCCCGGGCCATATCACCTGCCCCAAATGCGGAAGGGATGCCGCGATGCAGCGGGGAAGCTGGGCCAGTTATACGGATCATTGTTCTTCGAGGCATCCTCGGGAAATATCCAGGTAGGCCTGGAGCTCAGCTCGCAGGCTAAAAACGGCACGCTGGCCACGGCATCCCTTTCGATGCAGGGCACTTCCACTTCGACGGTGATGAGCTACCGGATGTGGGTTGATACGGCGGATTACTCGCTCGACATCTCCGATTCTTCCCGGAAGGCAAATCTGGCAGCCACGGTTGCCCACGAAATGACCAGTCTGGTGATGTACGATACCCTGACCAAGGGCATGCTGAGCAAATCCGTTTTCCCGTCCTGGTTCGTGGAAGGCACGGCGCAGACCAGCAGCGGCGATAACGGCTGGTTTGATCTGAATTCCTCATCTTCCGATGCGGATATCAAAAAATACATGAAGCAGATCGAGACCATGCCCTACGGCGCCGGTTATGCGGCATCCATGTATCTGGGCTATGTAGCCGGAGGCGGCGTGGCCGTGAATTCGTCCACGATCGCGAACGGGCTGGACAAGGTCTTTACCGAGATCGCAAAGAACATCAAGGACCCTTCCGTTTCGGACGCAAATATCCTGAATGTGGCGATCAAAAATGCGACCAATAACAAATACGGCAGTGTGTCGGATTTTGTGAATAAGTTCTCGGCCGGAAGCGGTGAGGAGCTGCAGTTCATGAAGGACTTCATCACGGCCAGAGGCGCGAACGGAGCGGGTTCCCTCTTCGGCCAGCTGAGTGATTCCGAGGCGTCGATCTTCGGAAATCCCTCCGGTTCGGCTTCGAACTACAAGATCAATAAAGACAATACCTGGTATTCCAATGCCTTCGGGACCGATTTCTCCTTCCCGGAGAATCTTCCGGCGTCAGGCGGCGGAGCCGGCGGGGGAAACGGGCGTGCCAGCTTTGAGCTGCAGGTGGGGGCCGAGAAGGGCCGGCTTTTGAAGGTTTATCAGTTTAATGCTTCGTCCCAGGCGCTCTTCGGAAACCAGCAGATGAGCGTGGCATCGGTTCAGAGTGCGCAGGCTACGATGGATCTGGTCAAGGAAGCCGATACCCGTGTTTCGGCGATCCGATCCTATTACGGTGGCGTGCAGAACCGTCTGGAGCATACGATCCATAACCAGGACAATATCGTGGAAAACACCACGGCAGCAGAGTCCCAGATCCGTGACACGGACATGGCAAAGACCATGGTCGACTATTCGGGGCATCAGATCCTTCAGCAGGCCGGCACTGCAATGCTGGCCCAGGCAAACCAGAGCCAGCAGGGCATCCTGCAATTGCTGTAGATGACCGGTGTAAAGAAATTAATAAATTGACAGTCGGCATCCAAGCCTCTATACTGTATGTATGGAGGTTTTTTTCATGAAAAATGCCAGGGATGCGGGAAGAAAAGCGGCTTTGACTTCCGCGCAGGTTGGGGGATTGAAAAAGAGATGGGAGGCGGGGGAAAGTGCGGCGGCATTGGCTGCGGAGTGCGGGATCAGCCGCCAGGCTTTGTATCGGCATTTCAAAAGATCCGAATATATACCGGCGCGGATCGGGTTTTATGTCGATGGCGAGTTGAGTACCCTCATTGAAGCGGATTTTCAAAAAGAACGGGTCCGGGTCATCAATTACGCTTCGGAATTGTCCGGGAGGGCATTCGGATATGAAAACGATCCGAAGTGGGAGGAATTTCTTGCTTTTTTGGAGGACTGCTGCCTGAGAGCAGACGGGATGACGGAAAGCTGTTCTTACCTGCTCAGGGAAGAGGGGGGAGAATTCTCGCTTTCTGAACTGGAGGGAGATAATGTCGGCTGGGGGCTGCGTTATGAGCCGGACAGTGCGGGAACGGTTCCGGTGTTCCGTTTCTCCAGAAAGGACCTGCTTCTGTACAGGAGTGATACGGATGGATATCAGTTGAAAGCGATGAGCGCGGACCGCAGGTATTTTGTCAAAGCGCAGGCTGTCATGGCGGGGGTAAGGCTCAGGGACTGGGCAGTCGAGATCATCGCATCGGGATTGTGCAGGCAGTTTGGGATTCCCTGTGTGGAGCAAAAGCATTGCCGGTTTGCATACGGTCATCGGGAGCACGACGCTGTGTATTCCCGGAATTTTGAACTGGACGGACATGCGTTTCTTTCGTTTGAGAGCCTGCTGGGGAGGATCAACCGCTCCTCCGAAGAGGATTCCTTTATCCGCCTGGATGCTATCGCAAAACTGAAATGGTGTGCAGGACAGCTGGCGGAAATCGGGGAGCTGCCTTATGAAAAAACGGAACGGTACATGCTGGACCTGGCGGTTCTGGACTGCCTGCTGGGGAATGTGGACCGTCATACGAGAAATTTCGGTTTGTTTTACCGCAGTGATACGGGAAAGTTTGAGATCCCCCTTGTCTTTGACAGCGGGATGGGCCTGTTCGAGCATGACCATTACAGGGACCGCTACGGGAGTTATGATGAAGCGATGCGCAATGTTTATGTTTCGCCTTACGGGGAGGATCCCTTTGAATTGCTTGAGATGCTGGATGGGGAATTCGGGCTGAAGAGCATCTATCCGGGAATAGAGGAGCCGGATTACGGAGAGCTGCTCAAAACGCCGTTCGCCCTGGAATACATGGAAAGGATGAAGGAAGCATGGCGGAAGTTAGGCTGATCAAAAACCTGAAGGCTATCCTTTATTATCTGGATACCCCCCTGCTGGATTTTGAGATCCGGGAGCGGGAGCTGATCCGGGCCGTGGATCTGAGCGGCGGCAGATATTTCCCGCCGGAGCTGGCGGTATGGGGGATCAGCTACGGAAATATCAATGCCTTTTTTCAGCGGCGTACCATGAAAGAGGGCTGTATGTTTTATCAGGAGCATCTGCGGGCCATCGGAATGGAACGCTTTGATTTTGACAGATATATCCGGAACAATAACGGGAACAACAATCTGGATAATTACTGGCTGAAGTTTCCGGATTTCGGGGCGCAGTGCTTTCGGGATATCGCCGAACACAATTATTGAAAAACGGGGGCGCTTGACGCCTCCGTTTCTTTATGATATATTCCCTCTGTTTACGGGTGCGGTCGTGTCAGTCCGGACAAGGATCGCTCAATTGGGAACAGGGTGGGAATCCCTGACAGTGCCGCTACTGTGTAAGGCCCTGTGATCATCGGAAGGCGTGCGGACAGCGCCGGAAGAGAAGTCAGCAGGATGGGGCCTTGAGCCAGATACCAGCCCGAAAACAGGCACACGGTCGTCCCCGGGATCAGGGAAGACGTGCCGGGGGAACGTGGTGGTTTCCCGGTTTTTGTGTGCCGCGAAAGCGGTTTTTTTCATTTACACACAAAAGGAGGAAAAGAAGATGAAAAAGAAGCTGTTGAAAACACTGACGGGGGTGGGCTGCGCGCTCTTCCTGCTGGCAGGCTGCACCAAGGTGAGCGAGCAGGAGATCAAGCCCGCAGAAGAAGTGACGCAGGAAGCTGCACCCACGGAGGAAGCAAAGCCGGAAGAACCGACGGAAGCTCCCGCAGATGAAGAAGCACCTGCTGCGGAAGGCACTGCCATGAAGGACCGCAGCGGCAATGACATTGTTGTGCCGGCAGAGGTGAACACGATCGTGTCCATGGCACCTTCCATCACCCGCGTTCTGATCGACATGGGACTTGCAGACAAGATCGTCGCGTCCGACACCAACTCACAGGCATCCTACGGAAGTGAGCTGGGAGCGGATGTCAGCTACATGGACATGATGGCTCCGGATCAGGAGGCTCTGACCGCAATGGCACCGGACATCATCTTTACGTCCGGCATGAGCTCTGTGGACGGAAACGATGCATTCGGCGCTGTTCGTGCGGCGGGCGTATGCGTGGCAGACATCCCCAGCAGCGCATCCCTGAAGGCGATCGAAGAAGACCTGATCTTCATCGGAACCTGCGTGGGCACGGAAGCGAAAGCGCAGGAGCTTGTGGATGAGATGGAAGAAGCTATTGCGGAGATCGCAAAGATCGCGGCGACCATTCCCGAGGAAGAGAAGAAGACTGTCCTGTTCGAGCTCTTTACGCCGTCTGCGGATTATCCCACGATCTACACGGCCGGACAGGGAACCTATATCAATGAGATGCTGGAAACGGTAGGCGCGATCAATGTTGCCGGCGACCAGACCGAACAGTGGCCTGCCCTTACCGAGGAGGCCTGCGTGGGAGCTGATCCCGCAGTGATCCTTACCGCAGATATGTACACCCCCGATGTGATCAACGTGCTGCTGACCATGAAGGGCTGGGAGAACGTGAAAGCCATCAAGGACGGTGCGGTGTATCAGCTCAATGCGGACCAGGTGAACCAGCCGAACCATCATGTGATCGATGCGATGATCGACATGGCCGGCTTCATCTATCCGGAGTATTTTGATGAGAGCGTGGACGAGCTTCGCCCGGCTGCATAAGAACTTTTTGATCAGTCCGGGCCGCGCTGCGCGGCTGCGGGCTGTATCGAGCCTGTAACGATCCATCCGGAAGCCATGCCGTTCATACATGGCTTCCTTATCAAAGAGAGTGACCATGACAAAAAAAGCCGCTTTCATTAAAATCCTTTCGGCGATCTCGTTTTCCGTGATCGTGATGATCCTGGCCGTCGGCGTGGGGAGCGTGTTCATCTCGCCCTCCGCGATCCTTTCGATCCTTTCCCACAAGCTGTTCGGGAAAGAGCTTTCGCCGGACATCATACCCACGATGGCATCGATCCTCTGGGACATACGTCTGCCCAGGGCCTGCTGCGCGTTCATCGTGGGGGCCATGCTCTCGCTGAGTGGCGCGGTGGTACAGTCGCTTCTGCAGAATCCCCTGGCGTCTTCCTACACGCTGGGCGTTTCTTCCGGAGCGTCCCTCGGAGCGGCCATCATCATCGTCTGCGGGATCACGATCCCGGCGCTGCATTTTTTCCTGCTCCCGGTGACAGGCTTTGTGTTCGGCCTGGCAACGGTTCTTCTGGTGCTCTTCTTTTCGGCAAGGCTTGACGGAAATCTCCGCAGCCATACGATCATCCTCTTTGGCATGATCCTTTCCCTCTTTGTCAACGCGATCCTGACCATGCTCAGCGCGGCGTATTCCCAGCACATGCAGAGGCTGATCCTCTGGCAGATGGGCTCGTTTGCCGGACGGCGCTGGGAGCATGCTGCGATCCTTCTGGGGGTCTGCATCGTGGGAACGATTGCGATCATGCTCTTTCATAAGGAGCTGGATCTGATGAGCTTCGGTGAAGAGGAAGCGCAGGCCGTCGGAGTCGACTGCCGGCGTGCGCGCAGGATCCTTCTGATCCTCTCCTCGATACTGACAGGCGCTGCTGTCTGCTTCACGGGCGTGATCGGCTTTATCGATCTGGCGGCACCGCATGCCGTGCGGCGCATCTTCGGTGCGTCCCACCGCTATGTGCTGCCGATGAGCGCTCTGCTGGGAGGAGCATTCCTGGCGCTGGCGGATCTGATCTCGCGGACGATACTCGCGCCGCAGGAGATCCCGGTTGGTGCCGTGACGGCCCTGCTCGGAGCGCCGTTTTTCCTGTGGGTCTATTTCGGAGCGGGGAGAAAGAAATGAAGGCAGTGGAAGTAAAGGGCCTTCATGCGGCCTATGACAAAAGAGATCTGGGAGGCGCGGGCGAGATCCTCAAAGGGATCGATTTTTCCCTGGAAGAAGGAAAGCGGCTTGCGATCCTGGGCAGCAACGGGAGCGGCAAGACCACGCTCGTGAAGGCGCTGTGCGCGATGATACCGACCTCCGGCGAGATCAAGCTCCTCGGCAATCCGGTCGCGGGCATGAAGCGGAGGGAGATCGCGTCGCGCGTCTCCTACATGACGCAGGTGTCGCAGGTCTTCTTCTCCTACACCGTGTTCGAGACCGTCCTGATGGGGCGCTATCTGCACGGCAGGGCAGGCCTTTCTTCCTATACGGAAAAGGATAGGGAGATCGCGCGCGAATGCATGCGAAAGACCGGCGTGGAAAACCTCACCGGCCGTCTGCTTTCACAGCTGTCGGGCGGCGAGCTGCAGCGCGTATTTCTGGCCAGGACCTTTGCGCAGGATACCCCTGTTCTGATCCTGGATGAACCGACCAACCATCTGGACCTGAAGGTGGTGGCCGGCATGGCGGAGTACCTGAAAGAATGGTGCTCGGAGCCGCATCATACGCTGATCGGGGTGTATCACGACATCCCGCTGGCCCTCTCCCTGGCAGATGAGCTTCTGATGATGCGGGACGGGAAGGCAGTTGCCTTCGGAGAACGCGACGAACTCTTATCCGGCGGCCTTCTCGAGGAAGTGTACGATTTCGAGGTGCGGGAGCATCTGCGCGCCCTTGTGAAAGGGTTGTCCTAAGAGCCTGCCGGCCCAAGCATCGGCCGCAGCCACGCAGCCGGTGTGTAGTCCGGGACCCTGCCCGATCCGATTGACAGATGCGCGGCGATACCCTATAGTAATAGCTGTAGGTATTGGTATCCGGCGTTTTATGGGAGGGTTACTATGGGATTACTGGATCGTTTGTTTGGTGCGGCCAAAGCGATCGGCGGTGAGGCCCCGGGAACGGACAACGAGCCGTCGACAAGGCAGCTGGAAGAACAGGTCATGCGGGACGGCCGTCCCTTTGATGTGAAGCTTCGCGAGGTGATCGCGGCTTATCCCGGTGCGGTGATCGAGACCGGCATCCCGGCGGATGCGCTGGAATTGCGGGCCGGCAAAGAGATCTATGCGCGGGGGGGGAACCGCTGCGAGCCGAAGGATATCAGCTATCGCATCCTCGTGAACGGAAAGGAACTGTTCATCCGCCTCTGGAAGGACTACGCGGTTTACGATCACTGTGCGAACCGTCAGATCAAGATGTATTGCGATCTGAACGGGATCCTGATGCTGGATTTCTTCGACTATCTGCCGAACGCCCTGACGTACATGCAGGAGCGTATCGCATCGGCATTGGCTTAACGATAAAAAAGGGATAGAGAAATGTGAGTGATCACGCCTGCGTCGGATGCAGCGTATCGCTATCGGTGCTTTGCAGGCAGCCGCGGTGCGTACCATCCGGTAGAAACAAGCAAGCTTTGTTTCTTTCAAAGTCTTTTCTCTTCCCTTTTTTTTTTTGTGATACCGGGGCAAATGGCATTTGACCCTGACAGCTGCTTTCTGCAAATGGATATCCTGGATAGATTATCGGAAAAGAAAACCTGGGAAGAGCTGCTCGCATACAGGCGGGAGCACGGACGTCTCGGCCGTGCGGAGGAAAAGGCCTGGAGAGCCTTCATCGACGGGGAGGGATACCGACAGATCCCCTCGCCGGAAGAGCTTCCGCTGCCCTTCCGCAGGGAGATCAGCAAGAGCGCATCGGGGAAGAAGCGCGTGATCTATTCCTATCCCGAGCCCTTCCATTCGATCCTGAAGGGGGCGGCGTTCCTGCTCTATTCCTATGACGGGCTTTTCTGCGACAGCTGTTATGCCTTCCGCAAAGGAAGGAGCGCGGGGGATGCGCTGAAAGGCTTCCGCGCCCTGTGCGGCGAAGGAGAGTTCTGGTGCCTGAAGGCCGACATCAGCGACTATTTCAATTCCATCGACACCGGGATCCTTCTGGAAAAGCTGGATTTTCTCAAAGAGAACGACCTGCGCCTGTACCGCCTGTTTGAGAAGATGCTTTTGCAGGATGCCTGCATCGGAACGGACGGAAAGGAAAGGCAGGGAAAACGGGGAGCCATGGCGGGGATCCCGGTGGCGCCTTTTTTTGCGAACGTGTATCTGCGGGATGTGGACCTTCTGTTTGCGGAAGAGAAGTATTTCCGTTATTCCGACGACATCCTGCTTTTGGCGGAAGACCGGGAGAGGCTTCTAAAGCTGCGGGATGAGCTTTTTGCGGCCCTGGATGCGCTGGGTCTGGGGATCAACGAAAAAAAGCTGCATCTCTACGCCCCCGGGGAAGAGGTGGAGTACCTGGGCTTTAAGCTTGGCGGCGGGATCTGCGACCTGTCCGATGCCACCATCGAAAAGATGAAGGGAAAGATCCGCCGCAAAGCGCATGCGCTCAGGCGATGGTGTGCGGGAAAGAAGCTGCCGCCGGAGCGCGGGGCGAAGGGCTTTGTGCGCGCGATGAACCGGAAACTTTATGCGGCCGGGGACAGGGAATTCTCCTGGAGCCGCTGGTTCTTTCCTTATCTGAGCAGGGAGGAGGGGCTGCGGGAGCTGGACGCCTGTCTGCAGCAGTATGCGCGCTATTGCGTGACGGGACGGCACTACAAGGGGAATTACCGGATCGGCTATCCCGAGCTGAAAGCCTGGGGCTACAGAAGCCTGGTGAATGAGTGGTACAAAAGCGGGAAGCAGAGAGGGGAAAAGGCGGAGGGTGCGGCCCCGATTTCGGTTGAAAGCGAAATGCAAAAAGAGTAAAATAGATACGGTAATGTAGGAAGGAATACGGAGGACGGTACGGAACTATGTTTGAGGGAATGCCTGTACAGCTGAAATACCAATGCGACGAGCGGATGGATGGGGTCAAGATATACAATTACTTCAATCCGCCCGATCTCTCCATGGTGAAGGAGGAGCGTGACGAGGCGCTCCGTCTTCTGCTCATCGGGATCGTCGCCATCGTTGTTTCCATTGCGATCAAGATCATCTTCCACGGATTCCCCTGGTGGCTGATGCTTCTGGGCATCCTCGGGGGCGGCATCGGCATCGCCATCTTTGTGTTGGCGCGCAAGCACGCGGACAGGATCGAAGCGGAGCTGAAGACCCGTGAGGTCAGTGACGACGAATTCGACGCCATGGAGGCCGAGGTCCTGAAGGGCGTGATGCAGCGCGGTCTGGAAAAAATGAACCTGGATGAGGATGAAGTGAAGGAAGCGCCTCCGCTGATCCTGCACCAGTACCGGGAAGGCGGAAAGGAAAAGCGCGGGGAAGACGGACGGCTTCGCTGCTCGGAGCATGTTTCCACGGTCTTCTATTTTACGCAGGATACCCTTTTTATCTATCGTTACATCTTTTCGATGGTCGATACGGTCACCAAGGAGGAAAAGAGGACCATCTTTTACTCCGACATCGTTTCGGTGGCCGAGACCGAGCTGAACATGGGGAAGGCCAGGCAGGATGAATCCTGGACGCTGAAGGAGCTGAAGATCTCGCTTTCCGGCGGACAGACCGGTTCCTACATGTTCATGGCTTCGCCCGAGACGGACCGGCGGATCAACGGCATGCAGTCGCTGTTTCGGAACAAGAAGCGCAACTGATATTTCGGGAGTGACCAATGGGCTATCGTATCGTGGAACTGAAATGTCCGGGCTGCGACGCGGCGCTGACGACGGAGAGCAAAAGCTGTCCCTACTGCGGCAGGCCGATCGTGATCTCGGCCATGAGCGGGATCGCATCCCTTGCGCCTGCAGAGCTGAACAAGCATGTAGCTGTCTATAAAAAGGCCCTGGGGGAGGAGCCGGGAAACGGAGAGCTGCTCCGCTCGGCTGCGTTCTGCTGCCTGAAGCTTGGGATGCGGGACAAGGCTCTCTCCTATTTTGAAAAGGCCATCGAGGAGGAGCCGGATGATCCGGAACTGCTTTTTTACGCCTCGGTGGCGCTTCTTGGCGGGAAGAAGGCCTTTCTCGCAAAGCATGACGTCATTGACCGCATCGATACTTATATGAATGCGGCGCTGATGCTCGAAGAGCGCGGGATCTGGTGCTATTTCTGGGCATACGTGAAATACGATTTTTATGAGAGAAAATTTCTCCGGTCGGAACCGGATCACCGGGAGCTTCTGCGCAGGGCTGCGGAAGCGGGCTGTTCCGAATACGATATCCGGGGATTGTTTGAACTGCTGGGCGTGGACCGGCCGGCAGGCTTTTAGTCGAAGGAGGAACGAAAATGCAGGAAGCAAAACCCGTGGAAGGACTTTATACGGATGAGGAAACGGGGAAGAAGATCCCCTGCCTGGTGCTCAACAGCAACATCCTGATCAGCGGGAAGCGCTACATGAGCGTAAAGATCGGCGATGAAAACCGTACCGTGCCCGCAAAGGACGTGGAGATGCCGGCATAGGCTGCGTAAGGACCGCGGGTCCGCGCGCTCTGTTTTTATGACGGAGAAGCGGCCGGCGGATGATGATTTGGAGGAAGGTAAGATCGTGAAAAAGAGACGGCTGTCGGGAATGGTGACGGGACTGGCGGGAACACTGCTGCTTTGCTTTACGGCCTGTACCGCGGGCAAAGATCCCGGCGGGCGGGGCAGCATCGATGATGAGCAGCCGACGCCGCAGGCAACGCCCACGGAAGCGGAACTTCCGCTGACACCCGAAGTGACGCCCACGGAGGCACCGGCGGCGAAATTTGATCTGTACCGGGAAATGTCCGAATGGGAATATGTTTTTTCCTCGGGAGTCGGAGGCTGGCAGACCGGGCTTAGCTTTTATCCGGACGGCAGCTTTTCCGGCTCTTATTATGATTCGGACATGGGGGACATCGGTCCCGGATACGCGAACGGCACGATGTATGTCTGCGATTTTTCCGGGAAATGCGGCATCTATACCGAGGAGGCCCCCGGGATCTTCCGGGTGGACATCGACAGCATCAATTACGATACCCCGAATGTGGAGACGGTCAGGGACGATACCCGTTATGTCACGGCGGGCCCCTATGGGCTTGACAGCACCCATGAGCTGATCGTCTATCTTCCCGGCACGGATATCGCGGCGCTGGATGAGGAATTCCTGAGCTGGGTGCACATGCTGAACTTCAGCGTTTACACGCAGGACGGCATATACGATGACACGCCGGCGGAACTGCCGTTCTGCGGCATATTCAATCCGGCGGGATACGGCTTCTATGCCATGCCGGCCCCCGGGCATAACAAGATGTGCCTC
>JAILHF010000071.1 GCA_024696005.1 Lachnospiraceae bacterium
ATCGCATAGAGCGTCAGGTCCTTTGTGACCGGAGACGAGGCGTTCCAGACTGCGCCCAGATCGTTGTCGTACCAGTAAGCCAGATTGTCTACTTCCGGGATGTCCTTAACATAGCTGCCGCGCTGAACATCCGAGCTTTTCAGCAGAAGCTTGTCGTTATAGAAATCCACACGGTATACGGGTATCTCTTCTTCCTCGATCCCCGTGAGGAATACCGAAACGGCGCAATCTGCGCTCAGCTTGCCGCTTCTGGCCGTGACCACGGTCTTGCCGTTCGCAACGGGGATCACCGTGCCGTTGGCACTTACCGTGGCAACGGAAGGATCCTTGCTCTCGAACGTTACTTCCGCCTTGTCATCGATCTTTCCGTCCGGACCGTACACCTTGGCCGTCAGGATCTCCGTCTTATCGAGTGAAGTGAAACGGATGCTCTTCTTGTCCAGCTCGATCTTTGAACGGTCTTCCACCGTGTAGCTGAAGGAAACGGCAGTGCTGGCCGGCTGATCCTTGCCGACGGCGAGGGCGTTGATCGTAAGCGTCGTTCCGATCATGTCGAGGGTAACGGCGATGGGTTCGCTGTATACGGGAGAGGTCTCGGAGACCGCATTGTCCGCGCCGATGGTATAGTGGATGACAGCGCCTTCGGTGGCACAGCTGAGTTTGACCGTATCGCCGACACCCAGCCTGCTTCCGCTTGCGGGGGCAGCTACAGGTGCGGATGTCTTGGAGATCACCGGATACGTGAAGCTGACCACGGCACTTTCGGGAAGCGGATCCGCTACCGCGTAGGCCTTGATCGTAAAGTTCTTGCCCTCATAGCTTTCGGGAATCGTGATCGGGGCAATGTAGTATGTGTATTTTCCGATGGGCGTACCCTCTTTCGTGGTATAGTAGATCTTAGCGCCTTCGGTGGCGCAGCTTAAGACGATCTCATCGCCGGCTGCCACGCCGGTGCCGTCGGCGGGATCCGCTTTGGGTGCGGCCGTCTTTTCATCCGAGGGTTTTGCTTCCACCGTGTAAACAAAGATCACGGCATTGCTCGCAAGATACCCTTCCGCCACCGCGATGGCTCTGATCTTTACGGTGGTGCCGGCCATCTCGTCCGTGATCTCGATGGGGCTGCCGTAGAGCGTGGAAGCCTCGGTCGGCAGGGTGCCGTCCGTGGTGTAGTAGATCTTTGCGTTTGCAGTGGTGCAGCTCAAAGTGATGGTATCGCCGCTCATCAGGCTGCTCCCTGAGGCGGGAGTCGCCACAGGTGCGGCTGTCTGCTCCGAAGGAGTGATGGCCTTTACGGAATAGACAAAGATCGCTATGTTGCTGGCGGGCAGATCTTCTGCGACGGCAAAAGCCTTGATCGTGAGATCTTTGCCGGCGAAGCTTTCCGAAACAACGATGGGTTCGGTGTATACTGTTGCGCTCTCATCCGGCTCGCTTCCGTCCGTGGTGTAATAGATGAGCGCGTTTTCGGAAACGCAGTTTAAGCTGATGGAATCGCCCACTTCCAGGAGAGTCCCGCTTTCGGGATCGGCCGTGGGAGCGCTTGTTTTCTCTTCGACGGGATCCTCCCGCACGGGGTAGATGAATACGGCTTCTTCGCTGGCAACACAGCCCTCCCCGTAGGCGATGGCTTTGATGGTGAAGTTCGTGCCGGCGCTGCTTGCGGGCACGATGATCGGGCTTTCATAGAGAGCGGAAGCTGCGGTGGGAGAGCTTCCGTCGGTGGTGTAACGGATCACGGCACCTTCGGTGGCGCAGCTTAAGCTGACGGCATCGCCGGCCGAAAGGGTCGTGCCGGAAACGGGCGAGGCCACAGGTGCAGCCGTCTGCTCCGGCTCTTCTTCTTCGACGATGTATGCGAAGCTGGCTACGTCACTTGCAAGATAGCCTTCGGCGGTAACGATGGCCTTGACCGTAAAGACGGAACCTGCGCTTTCTTCGGAAACGATGATCGCAGAGCCGTAAAGAGCGGAGGTCTCGGTGGGATTGCTTCCGTCGGTGGTGTAACGGATCTGTGCGTCTTCAAGCGTGGAGCTCAGGCGGATCGTATCGCCGACCTTCAGCACGGTCCCGCTGGCGGGGCTTGCGGCAGGAGCCGGAGCCTGCTCAAGCACGGGAAGCTCTTCGACCGTATAGGTGAAGCTGCCCACGGCACTGTTGAGATAGCCGTCAGCCACTGCGATGGCCTTGATCGTGAAGCTGTCGCCGGCGCAGCTTGCAGGCACACTGATCTTTGCGGTGTAGAGCGTGGAGCTCGTGGAAGGAGCGCTCCCGTCCGTTGTATAGTAGATCCGGGCTCCGCTTGTCGCGCAGCTTAAGCTGATCTGGTCGCCCACTTCAAGTGTTGCGCCGGAAGCGGGACTGGCCGTGGGCGTGGCTGCTTTCGTCTTCGGCGTGCTGCTGGAGACCTTGGTCTTTCCGGTAGCGGCATATTCCGAATCGTTCGGGCTCGTCTTCAGCCAGTACTTTACATACGGATCCTCGGCACTGAGGCCGTAGATGTATCCTTTGGAAAGTTCGGAGCTGCTGAGCTCATAAACCTTTTCCTGTTCCTTCGAGGTGGTGCAGGAATAGATGCTGTCGCAGGTGGAGTAGTAAAACACACCGTTCACGGCAACAACGTTGGAATAGGTCCCGACCCAATGCGAGTAGGGATTGCCCTTGACCGGCCAGCTGCTGGTCGTGATGGAGAAGACATCGCTGTTCTTTGTTGAAAAATCATAGAACATGCCGGAGGTCTCCGTGACGATCATGGTTTTGTGCCCTACGAGAGGCAGCACGGAGTCAATCTCGCTCCAGAAATAGCTGTCATAGGTTGTCGCGCCGGGGATGGTTCCGTAGATATTGGAACTGTCTTCCGCACCGACCCAGTCGGTGGAAGTGTGTCCGGTCTCCGTCATTCCCTCTCTGCTGCGCAGCAGATTGCTGTGCCCGCAATAAGGGCCGCAGCGGCCGAGAGGATCGTCCCAGGTGCAGTCGATGTAATACCATTTGCCGTCCAGGGAAAGCACGTTCCAGGCATGGTTGATGCCTTCGCTGGTGACTACCTGCCCGTCCACGCCGATGCGCTGCAGCAGGCATTCAAAAGCCTCGGCATAACCCTGGCAGACGCTGTCGCCTTCCACGAGTGCGTTATAGGCGTTGAACTTGGTGTACGGCTGGGTCTTCTGGTAATCGCAGTGCGTTACCAGATAGTCATGCAGATAAAGGACTTTCTCCAGTTTGGACCAGTCCGAATCGATCGAGTCGATGATGCGGTCCACCGTTTCGTAGAAGAGATCGATATCCGCCTGGGAGTATTCCGTGGAGTAGCGGGGCAAGATCTTTGTTGCGTAGGTATCGTTGTAATTGTAGCTGAAACCGCCATCCACGTAGAAGAGATCCGGATGGGAATTCAGGATCCCGAAATAGAATTTGCCCACATCTGCCTTGGGGACTTTGTAAGCGCTGATGTCGATCGTCGTGGCACGGGATTTCAGCGCGCTGATGACGGCGGCCTCCGCTTCCGGCGTGAAATAGGTTGCCAGCGCGGTGGCGTCCGGTGTAAAGCGTTCCGCTTCGGGGAAAGCACCCTCGCGGACAAGAGGTACCGTCATTTCAGCCTCCTGTTCTTCCGCGCTTTCAACCGCTACAACGGGTTCGTCTTCGGATCCGAGGGCATAGGCCGGCATCAGATCCCCCGCTACCACCGCCAGGGAGAGCAGACCCGCCAGGATCCTGTTTTTGAGCTTCATTTTCATCCTGCTACCTCCGATAAAAGTGTACAAAAAACTATCATAAATTATACCAAAAACGGGCTGCAAAAGCAATCATCCTCGGGATCCGGACCCCCATTCGACAGCCGGCGTTTTTTGCAGTATAATATAGGGTTGAAAAAGAGTTTTTTCAGCCGTATAAAGGGGGCGAATACATATGATCTGTACAAAATGTGGAGCCAAGGTCAAAAACGGGGCAAGGTTCTGTTCCATCTGCGGAAATACCATCGAGACGGCCGTGCCTGATGAAAAGGGCTCGGTGGGACTGCGGGTGCGGGGCTTCTTCTCGAGCCTGCCGATCCCGCTGCCGGTCCTCGCAGCGATCGTGCTGGTCCTTGCGGTCGGGGGCGTGCTGTTGTATTTCAACGTGCTTTCGCCGACAGCCGTCGCGAAACGTGAAGTGAAAGAGCAGATCGCTCAGGCAGAGAAATACGAGGCCACCTTCGATCATGATCAGGCAGCAGCCTGCTATAAAGCCGCTCTTGCGATCGACCCGTCGGAGCAGAGGGCAAGGGACGGGCTGAGGGACAATACCATCGCCCGCGCCGAGCTGGCGGAAGCCTACGACACGGCCAGGGCCGACGAGATCCTCACGGAAGGAGAGCAGTTCTTCCTGGCGCTGGACGGATCGGCGAATGCGAAAGAGCTTGCGGAAAGCCTCGCGCAGGAGCGGCAGAGCCTGGCGGATGCCCGCAAGGCTGCTGCGGAGGCTGCGGCTGCAGAGGCAACACCTACACCGGCCGAGCCGACGCCGGTGCCTGAGCCGACCGTTGCACCGGAGCCGGAGATCAAAGGCGCTGCGCTCGACAGCGCCAACGGCGTTGTGAAGAAGGATGTGGAGGAAAGCCCCGATTATACCAGGACTCTTCCCGAATTGAGTTTCTACAGCACAAAGATCGCCAGAAAACAGATCAGCACGGTGACCTTCCGGCCCACCCTTCCGACGGAGGACAAGAACGCGACCGATGTTTCGGAAGGACGCCGCGGAAAGGTCTTTGTCTGGTTTGACGAGAACGATGAAGGAAATTATGACGTGACCTTTGCGGCAGACGGGACCATCCTGTTGCCGGAGGACAGCAGCTGGATGTTTGCCGGCTGCAACAACCTCACCTCGATCGATTTCGGCGGCTGCGTGGATACCCGCAAGGTGAAATCCATGAGCGGCATGTTCCTGGAATGCGGCTCGCTTGCATCCGTGGATCTGTCCGCGTTTGATACCTCCGCCGTCACGAAGATGCGCAGGATGTTCTGCGGCTGCCACGCCCTGACATCACTGGATCTGAGCTCCTTTGACACCTCAGGCGTGACGAGCATGAAAGAGATGTTCAAAGGCTGCGACAGCCTGACGCGCCTGAACCTGAGCACGTTTGATACGGCGAATGTGACCGACATGGCGGAGATGTTCAGGGACTGCAGCACGCTTTCCGCTCTGAACGTGAGCGGCCTGAATACGGCTAACGTCACGACGATGCGGGGGATGTTTGCATCCTGCGCGATCCTGGCGAACGTGGATCTGAGCAGCTTTGACACGGCTAATGTGACCGACATGAGCGAGATGTTTGCCGACGATCCCGAGCTGCAGGAGCCGGACCTGGGCAGGTTTGATACCGCCAAGGTGAGCGACATGCACGGAATGTTCTCCGGCTGCGCAAAGTTTGCATCGCTGGATCTGAGCAGTTTTGATTTCTCAAAGCTGGAAGATGCCGCAGGGATGTTTGACAACACGAGCGGCCTGAGCGTGACCGTGGATCAGACGAAGGAAAGCTGGGAATTCTTCAAAACCTGGAGCGAAAAGTCCGCCAACGAGGGCGGCTTCCCGCGCGTTGCGATCAAAGAGAGCGAATAAAACGCCTTATCTTTCATATAACCAGGGATCATCAAAGATGATGCGGCGGTATCTGTGGTCATAATAGATATGATACCCCGCATCATTCAGCGCTTTGAAGTCCCGCTGGCGCTGTCTTTCGTTGCTGTCCGGAAACAGCAGGTAATAGGATGCCCGTATGTCTTCCAAAGGCGGCATCAGCGGCGGATCCCCCAGATCTTCGGGAGGAAACGTCTCCGGATCCTCTTCCATGGCTTCCAGGTACCAGCTGTATTCCTCCGCTTCCGATTCATAGCTAAACAGCGCTTCCATGTCCGTGCGTTCCAGCTTATCCATGAGAGTCGCAAGACGATTCAAACGCGCGAGATGCTGCCGGTGGCGGCCCACAGCCGTTTCATCGAATGCGGCATCTTTTTTGCTTTCGACATAGTTGTCCTGTTTTTTGTCGAGCTCCAGCCGGATCACGCCTGCGTCCCGCAGGTCCTTCAGGTCACGCTGCAGCATGCGGCGGCCGATCCCGAAGCGGCGCATGAGCTCTTCGGGCCCGTGAAATGTCGTCCGGCAGATGTTCCGGTAAAGCATCAGCTGTCTTGTCATCTTTGAAGTCCCGGGCATGGCAAACACCTCTCTGAACCCCATTATAACACAGTATCCATGGGCATGCGACACCATAGTGTCGTCGGGCGTCAGCCCCCTGTGCTAGACTGATCCCACGAAGAGAAAAAGGGAGAAGGAACGGAGGTGGCAGCATGATATTTTACAGGATCGACGGGGGCGCGGAGAGCATCATCGGCGTGGAGTGCTTCAAGGATGATCATAACCGCAATGAGATCAGGGAAGCGGCCAGGCATCTGGGCATCAAGGGCGAAGCCTTCAACCTGGGCTTCAAGGGGAAGGTGCATGCATTTGTTTCCGAGATCACCGGAACGGTGGTCACGGCGGGGATGATCCTCCATTCCGCACAGGATCCGCAAAAGCTTGTGCATGCGTTCATGGAGAGCGTGGGGATCTGCCTGAAGGAATTCCGCTGTGAGGAAACGACCTTCGGAAACCTGCTGAACATGCTGGTCGCCGGGGAACGGCGCGATTTTGTCCGGGATCCGGATGAAGTCCTTCGCAAGTTCGACCTTTCCCTGCTGAACGACCATTTCGGCCACGGCGTCGATTTTGAGGAAGATCTGATCGAGGAGTGCGGCAAAAACAGCGTATATGAATCAGCCGGAGCCATCATCTCCAACGAGACGCTGCTTGAAGAGCTTGACAGGATCTATGAGGGAAAAAAGGGAAAAGGCGCCGTCAAAGGGCATCCCGTGCATTACATGCTCCTTACGGACAGCAGGAGGGACCACGAGGATATCGGCCGCATCCTTCTGCAGGCGCTGCATGCGAACGGAAGGATCGCCAACAGGCGCAGCTGCACAATGAACATCAGCATCGGACGGAGAGGGCCGCAGAACAAAGCGTATGACAGCCTGTACCGCAGCTGCATCGGCGGAGCCGTGCAGATCTTTTTCCTGCACGAGTGCGATGAAGAGGAAGAGGACGGTTTCGCATCCGCACAGAGGGAATACCTTGAAGCGCTCAGCGAGGTGATCAGGCGCTACCGCAACAAGGTGCTGACCCTGATCAGCCTGTCCGCGAAAAACCGCAAGGCGGAAAGCCTGCTGCGGGAGTACCTTGAAAACATGACCTTCCTCGAGGTGAAGGAAGAGGCCGTGCCGCGGGAGCGCGCGATGACGTATTTCCGGGATCTGGCAAAGGAATACGGCGTGAAAACGGACCGGCGCATCGAAGCCCTGCTGGAACAGGAAGACGGCTATTATGCGCAGGATCTGCAGCGGATCTTTGATGAGTGGTACGACGTGAAACTGAAAAAGAGCCGGTATCCGCAGTACAGCGCCATGGAGATCTACCGCAAGAGTGAACGGAAAAAGAAAGCGGCAGGCACGGCCTACGAAGAACTGATGGAGATGTGCGGCATCGATGAGGCGAAGAAGCTGATCAACACGGCCATTAACTGCCGCAGGGCGCAGAAATACTTTGCGGGTGCGGGTGTCGGGGAAGAGAAGTTTTCCATGCACATGGTCTTCAGCGGAAACCCCGGCACCGCGAAGACGACCGTGGCCCGGCTTTTCGCAAAGATCCTGAAGGAAAACGGCCTGGTGGAGACCGGCGCTTTCATCGAGGCCGGAAGGGGCGACCTGGTCGGCAAGTACGTGGGATGGACGGCAAAGATCATTCAGAAGAAATTCCGGGATGCTGCCGGGGGCGTGCTGTTCATCGACGAAGCCTATTCCCTGCTGGACGACCGCAGCGGTTCCTTCGGCGATGAAGCCATCAACACCATCGTGCAGGAGCTGGAAAACCACAGGGAAGATGTGATCACGATCTTTGCCGGCTACCCGGACAGGATGGAGGAATTCCTGGAAAGGAATCCCGGCCTGCGTTCGCGCATCGCGTTTCATGTGCCTTTTCCGGATTATGACACGGCGCAGCTTTGCGAGATCGCGGAGCTCACGGCAGGCAGGATGGGACTGCGCTTTGCGGAGGACGCCCGCGGAAGACTGCGGGAGATCTTTGAGGCTGCACGACGGACCCGCAATTTCGGAAACGGACGTTATGTGCGGAATGTGGTGGAAAAAGCCAGGATGAAGCAGATGACACGGCTCTTTGATGCGGGTTACGAAATCATCTCCAAAGGGGAGCTGGGCACGCTTGCGGCAGAGGACATCGAAATGCCGGAGAGGAAGGAAAGCGAAAAAGTGCGGATCGGCTTTGCCAGCGTTTGATAATGCGCAGAGCGGATGCTATACTTGCAATCGGAGGTTTTGCAACATGGGAAGTGAAGCAGACAGAAGAAACGACTTTTTTGAACTGGTACGGCATTGGACCGTCAGGGATCATTTCAACCCGGGGATCAAGGCGGAAGTGATCTGGGACATGCTTTTGTCCGAGTATGTTCCGGAGATCGTGAGCTATTGCGTGGAGCCGGGAAAGGAAGGCTGTGAAGGGTACCGCATCCTGGCAAAGGAATTCCCGCTCCGCAGCGGGAAGAAAGAGAATTCCCTTGCAAACGCCAAGGCGGATTATCTGGTCGAAGGGCCGAAATGCCTGTATCTTGTGGAGCTGAAGACCACGGATTCGAGCTTTGATGATGCGCAGTTTGCGAGATACTGCCGATATGCGGAAGGCGCAGACATGTGGGATTTCTACCTGCAGGTCATCGCTAAAAACGTGAAAACAACATACCTGGAAGAAACAAAACGGGAAGATCGTTCCAAAGCGAACTACCTTACACATGTAAAATACATGGAACAGCTGCAGCATGTCTTTGGCTCTGACATGGGCGGCATCAAAAACAGGGAGGCTTTTGACAGGGAACTGCGCAGCAGGGCAGAAGAGAAAAAGAAGAAGAGCGTCAAGCTCATTTATCTGACCCTCTTTTCCGTGAATGCGGAAAACATGCTTAATGCGGAATCCCTTGCGCTGTACGAAAGAAACAGGGATCGCGTGAGCTTTGCCGCCCTGGATGAACTGGGCGATGATTTTGCGGCGAAGAAAAGAGTGAACGGCAGCACCTGGGAAAAGATAAAGGAACTGATCGAAAGCGTGAGGAAAGAGGATATCGACAAAGGAATCCGCACGGACATGTCATACTTTTTGTTTCACAGGGGTTCCGATCAGATCGGCGGTTGCTGCACCGAATTCTGCTGCGGAAAAGAACGGATCCTGATCGACTTCGGGGCCAATCTGCCCGGCAGTGATGAAGAAAGCCCGATCACGGACAGACAGCTGGTACAAAGCGTCTTTTCGGACGGAAAAGAATACGGGGCGGTGCTCTTTACGCATTATCACGGCGACCACTACGGGCTGTACAGGGACATACCGCAGGGAACGGATCTTTATATCGGAAAGACCGCGAAGGAGATCCTTCGCATCGTGACCGAATACATCGACCGGAACGCTCCGGTAAAGGGTTCGGAGCGGATCGATGCGATGAAGTGCTATGAGCCCGGCAGGGAACTGAAGCTCAAAGGGATCGGCAACATGAAGATCGTTCCGCTGGCCGTCGATCATTCTGCCCTGGATGCCTATATGTTTTACATGGAGATGGCGGGAAAACGGATCCTGTACACGGGGGATTTCCGCGATCACGGGATCTATGCGGAGAACGGGCGTTTCCGGAACCTGCTCGAATCCGATAAATTCATCCCCGCAAAGATCGACATCCTGATCACGGAGGGCACGATGCTTTCGCGAACGCAGGAGGCGGCGCAAAACAGCGTGCGCACCGAAGCGGAACTTGGTGCCGCGGCAGCAGGGATCTTCCGAAAAACAAAATACAACTTTGTCCTGGTGAGCTCGACCAATCTTGACAGCATCATGGAGTTTTATCAGAACACGCCGGATGACATGCCCTTTGTCTGCGATCTGTATCAGCTGCGGCTGATGTCAAAAGCCATGCAGGGCAGAAAAGGGATACGGATGTATCAGCCGAAAAAGACGGCGGACGGACAGGTCAAACCCGTCTGCCTCCTGATGGAGAGAGGAGATGACCGGATCGGGGAGCTGATCGAGGACAATAAGAAAAACGGCCTGTTCCTGCCGCTTCAGCCTGTCGGGCCCGCGAACGGATATGCGGATCTGAAAAACGGTTTTGTCATGTTGGTGCGGCCCAATCATTTTCCGGAAAACGGCAGGAGCCAATTTGAAAAAGCGCTCGATCACTTCTCGGAACCTGATGAAAAAGAAGTGACGATCGTGTATTCGATGTGGAAAGGCTATCTGTCGGGAGAAAAAGAAGACAAGAGCATCACGGCTTTCATCGGCAGGCATGCCATTCATCCGCTGCATGTCAGCGGCCATGCTTATCCCGAGACCATACGGGAAGTGATCGAGATGACCGACCCGGAGGTGATCGTACCGATGCACACGGAAATGGCCGATGAGATGAAGAACATGAAGATCTTTGAAGACTGTAAGGACCGGATCGTCCGGGTTAGGGATTGTTGCGAATGTTTCGATCTGGAGCGGATGGAGGTGAAGAATATATGAAAAAACCGGCAGCAGTAAAAGTAAACAGCAGAATACGGCTGGACGCATCGCCGCATTTCATCCTGGAGGCGACTTTTGCTTTCGACAGCGAAGACGAGGATCACGAATGGCTGCTGAATAAGGAAAAGTGCGTGGTCATGCGTTTCCGTTATCATGAGCTGCATCTGGGAGACATCCGTGAGCATGATTTCCGGGTACAGTCGAAAGGCACACCCTCGGACATGATGCGCGCAGGCATCTTTATCGCACTGAGCCATCTTTTGAAAGAAAGCTATGAGTGGCTGGAGGGCGAGGAGCCGAGAGACGCGACCCAGGAGCGCTTCCTGGTCGATACCATCGGCTTCTGCAATCTCCATACCTACCGGAAGATCCTGAGAAGCGAATGGATGCAGGAGCACACGGAAGAAGAGATCGAAGTGCGGGTCAGCGGAAAAGAGGGCGTGCGCATCCTGAAAGGACAGGACATATGCGATGAGCGGGGGGAAAAGATCGGAGAGCTCGAACTGTTCTATTTTTCGAAATGCGAAAGTTTTGCGGACTATCTGGAGAAGGTCAGGCAGATATGACTGGTTTTGAAAAAGAGTCTTGACAGAAAAATACTTCGGATGTAGAATTAAATTACTTCGAAGGACGAAGTAATTAACAGGCGGGATGAAAAGGGGCTTCCGGCAAGGAAGCAGCCGGTCCCGGAAAAGGAAGCAGTCATGGAAAGCGACAGATCACAGGAGATCCTGAACGGCTTTGCCGATTATATCGAAAACATCAAAGAACTGCTTTCGCATGAGCTGTGGGAGAACGTATTCTTTAACTGCACGAAGAACGAAGTCCTGATCTTCTGGCTCCTGTACAGAAGGAAGGAAGCGAAGATGTCGGAGATCGCGGAATACATCCACGTGCCGCTGAACACCGCGACAGGGATCGTTGGCAGGATGGAAAAAAGCGGCATGGTCCGGCGGGCACGCTCGGATGCGGACAAGAGGATCGTGCTGGTAAGCTTCAGTGAAAGCGGGCGGGAGATGTTCAAAAAGCTCATGGACGAGCTGTTATCCTACGGGGTAAAGATCCTCGGCTCACTCTCGGGAGAGGAGCGCAAGCTCTTGGAGAGCATGATGGGCAAGGTAAAAGACGTGCTGGCGCAGAAGAAGCAGGAAGAAAAGAAAGTCGAAGCGCAGCCGCAGGTACGCCGGATCATGATCGAGTAGGAAACGGCAGCAGGAACGGGAAAAAAGCAGGGCAGCAGAAGAGCTGCCTTTCCCTAAGCCCAAATACTTCGAGGACGGAACTATTCAATAAACGAAATAAAAACCGACAGGAAAGAGAACAAACAGGCCGAACACGGAAAGGAAGGCAAAAGCATGAGCAGGATCTACATTTTTACCGGAAAAGGCGGAGTGGGAAAGAGCAGCGTGGCAGCAGCGCACGCGGTGAAGAGCGCGGAAAGCGGAAAGAAGACTCTCCTGGTGAGCACCGACATGGCGCACAACCTGGGCGACATCTTCGAGACCGACCCGGGCAAGGAGATCGTGAACGTCCTCCCGAAACTGGACATCTACGAGATCGATCCCCAGTTCGTGATGGAAAACGATTACGCCGAGATGATGAAGTACCTGACGGGCCTGATGAGCAAGGCGGAGGATCTGAGCCTGCAGGACATGGGGATGTTCCCGGGCATGGAGGAGCTCTTCTCCCTGATGCGCATCTCCGACCTGCACGAAAGCGGGAAGTACGACAGGATCATCGTGGACTGCGCCCCCACGGGCGAGACGCTCTCGCTGCTGAAATTTCCGGAGCTTCTGTCCTGGTATATGGAAAAGCTCTTCCCGATCGGCAAGGTGGCGATGCGCGTGTTGGCACCCGTCACCAAGACATTCTTCCGCATCGAGATGCCAAACAAGCAGTCGATGAACGACATGGAGAAGATGTACCTGAAGCTGGTGCAGCTGCAGGAGCTTCTGAAGAACAGGGAAGTCACCTCGGTAAGGATCGTGACCACGCCCGAAAAGATGGTCATCGAGGAGACCAAGCGTAACTACATGTACATGAACCTCTACGATTTCAACGTGGACGGGCTTTACATCAACCGCATCCTTCCGCAGGATCTGGGCAACAGCTTCTTCGACCGCTGGATCAGCCTGCAGGCGGAGTACATAAAGAACCTGAAGGAAACCTTTTCGGCGCTGCCGATCTACGAGATCCCCTGGTACGACGAGGAGCTAAAGGGCGCGGATAACATACGCCGGATCGTGAGGGATGTACTGGTGAACGAGCGGGTGTTCACGACCGTGATCACCAACGAGAGGGAGCGCTTCGAACGCACGGAGGACGGTTACCGTCTGGAGATCAGTATCCCCGGCGCCGAAAAGGAAAAGATCGATCTGTTCCAGACCGCGTCGGACATCGTGATCCGGATGGGCAACTTCAAACGCTGCATCCCCTGCCCGAACACCCTGCGCAAGCATGCGGTATCGGGAGCAACATTCGAAGACGGGGTATTGAGGGTCAGCTTCAAAAAGGAGGAATCTGAGGTATGAGGATCATCATTTATACGGGAAAAGGCGGAGTGGGAAAGACCAGCATGGCAGCAGCCACGGCATACCGGATCGCGGGCAGCGGCAAGAAGGTGCTGATCATGAGCACGGACATGGCGCACAGCCTGGGCGATTCCTTTGACTGCCCCATCGGGCGGGAGCCGACCGTGATCACGGACAATCTGGACGCAGTGGAGATCGACACCGTTTACGAGAGCGAGCAGAGCTGGGGCAATCTGAAGGGTTACTTCAAAAAGATCCTCAGCTTCAAGGGCGGCGGGGACGACATCACGACCGAGGAGCTGCTGGTATTCCCGGGCCTCGAAGAGCTCTTCTCGATGTTCAAGATCCTGCATTTTTACGAGAGCGGCCTGTATGACACGATCATCGTGGACTGCGCGCCCACCGGCGAGACCCTGTCCCTTCTGAAATATCCGGAGCGCTTCTCGGAGATGATCAACCGCGTTCTGCCGGTCAAGCGGGCAGGAGTGAGAACGCTGGGCCCCGTGGTGGAAAAGGTGATGAAGGTCCCGATGCCCGAGGATAACGTGTTTGAGGACATCGAATACCTGATGGACCGCATGAAACGCCTGCAGGAGCTGCTTCTGAACAAGGACATCGTGAGCCTCCGCGTCGTGACCACACCGGAGCGCATCGTGATCAACGAGGCAAAGCGCAATTTCACCTGCCTGTATCTGTATCACTATAACGTGGATGCGATCATCGTGAACCACATCTATCCGGAACAGGCAATGGAAGGCTATTTCAGCAAGTGGGTGAAGATGCAGGAGGAAGCTCTTGCCGAGATCGCCGAAAGCTTCAGCGAGGTTCCGCGCTTTTATGTGGAGCTGCAGCCGGTGGAGCTTCGTACGAAGGAAGTGCTGAAGGAGATGGGCGATAAGATCTACGGCGACAGCGACCCCAATGAGGTGCTGTTCAAAAAGGAGATCTACAATTATGACAAAGAAACGGACTGCCTGAAGGTCTACCTGCCGCATGCGCACAAGAAAGAGCTGGATCTGCGCCAGGACAGGGACGAACTGGTGCTGAGCGTGCGGAACGAGCACAGGAAATTCCCGATGCCTCCCGGCACCGCGGGCAGGCCGATCACCGGCGCCCGGTTCGAGAACGGCTATCTGAACATCAGCTTCGGCGAGGCATAGGTTTCGGCCGGAACTGGCAAAGCGGGAAAAAATAAGGTATAATCTTTGACGGATGCCGAACGCATTCCCGGGGCTAAAGCAGAGGACCGTACAAGGAGGGTTGAACCATGATCAGAAAAAAGGACGAGTGCAAAAAGGATTTCAAGGAACACATGCGGGACGGGAAGGGGACCGTGGAGATCACGAACTTCATCACCGGAGCGGAGGAGCTTTGCGGCAAGGGGCGTCTCTTTTCCCGCATCACCTTAAAGAGCGGCTGCAGCATCGGCTTTCACATGCATGAAAAGGAGAGCGAGCTCTTCTACATCCTGAGCGGCACTGCGGAATACAACGACAACGGCGAGATCAAAACGGTCACGGCCGGAGACGTGACGATCTGCCCGCCGGGCACCGGACACGGGATCGAGAACTGTTCTGACGAGACCGTGGAGCTGGTGGCCCTCATCGTATATGCGGAATAAAGCGCATCCGACGGGCCGGGAATGACATCCGGCAGGTCTTTTAGCAGTCTGCGGGCAACAAAAAATGATATATGACGTTTCGGAATATAAGAAGAAAGGCCGGGAAAACGAGTGATACTATGGTTTGGCAGAAAAAACAAAGCATCGCATAAGGAGGTAGCCGGCATGAACGAAACACTGAAAGTATTGGAGAGCAGGAGAAGCTGCAGGAAATTCAAGAAGGACATGGTCAACGAAGAGGACCTGAAGGCCATCATCCGGGCCGGGACCTATGCGGCGACCGGCATGGGAAAGCAGAGTCCCCTGATCATTGCGGTGACGAACAAAGAGCTTCGTGACCAAATTTCGGAAGAAAACAGAAAGATCGGCGGCTGGGACAAAGGGATCGACCCTTTTTACGGCGCTCCGGTCATATTGATCGTGCTTGCAAAGAAGGACGTGGCCACGCATGTATATGACGGTGCCCTGGTGATGGGCAACCTGATGAATGCGGCCGAGAGCCTGGGTGTGGCGAGCATCTGGATCCACAGGGCAAAAGAAGAATTCGAATCCGATTTCGGAAAGTCGATCCTCGAAAAGCTCGGCATCACGGACGAATACGAAGGCATCGGGCACTGTGCGCTGGGATATGCGGCAGAACCCGCAAAAGCCCCCGCCCCGAGAAAAGACGACTACGTGTACTATCTGGACTGACGGGAACACAGGGACGGTAACGAACGAAGGGACGGAGGATGGAATATGGGAGAAAAACTCAGGGTTCTTCTGCTCAACGGAAGCCCTCGTGAAAACGGGAACATCGCCCTTGCTTTTCATGAGATGGAGCAGATCTTTGCGCAGAATGACGTGGAATTTGAAACAATACAGCTGGGACGCATGGACATCAGGGGCTGCATCGCCTGTGAAACCTGCCGCATCAATCACAAATGCGTCTTTAACGACATCGTCAATGAACTGGCCGTCAAATTCGAGGCGGCTGACGGGCTGGTGATCGGATCACCCGTATATTACGGCTCTGCCAACGGCACGCTGATGTCGGCGCTGCAGAGACTCTTTTACAGCACATCATTCGACAAAAGCCTCAAGGTGGGCGCGAGTGTCGTGAGTGCAAGGCGTTCCGGCTGCACGGCCACTTTTGACGAGCTGAACAAGTTCTTTACCCTCTGCAACATGCCGGTCGCCACCAGCCAATACTGGAACAACATCTACGGCTGGGAACCGGGCGAAGGAAACGTGGATGACGAGGGAAAGCAGGTCATGCGGGTGCTTGCCCGCAACATGGTGTTCCTGATGAAGAGCATCGCATACGGGAAAAAAGAGATCGGCGTTCCGGAGACCGAGGAGCGCGTCTGGACCAATTTCACGAGATAAGGAGGGCAGGCCGGAATGAGACTGGGTACCTCTTCGCCGCTTCGGCACGAATCGCCGGAGGAATGGGTCGAGAAGCAGCGGGAACTGGGCTGTACAACGGTGGTCTTTCCCGTGCAGAGCAATGAGCCGGAGCAGAAGATACTGGCGTACAAGGAAGCCGCCGAAAAGGGCGGGCTGAGCATCGCCGAAGTGGGCATATGGAGAAACGCCCTTGCCGCCGATGAGGCGGAGCGCAGGGCGAACATGGATTATTGCGTGGAGCAGCTGCGGCTTGCGGATTTCCTTCACGCAAGATGCGCGGTCAATGTGGCCGGCGCCTTCGGACCCGTCTGGGACGGCGGCTATCGGGAAAACTTCACGAAAGAGGCCCGGGACAAAACCGTCGCGATGGTCCGCGAGATCATTGACAGGGCGGACGTGCATGACACATATTTCACGCTCGAACCCATGCCCTGGATGATCCCCACGGGACCGAAGGAATACCTGGAGCTTCTGGAAGCCGTGGACCGCGACCGCTTTGCCGTGCACATGGACATCATCAACATGATCAATTCCGCGGAGCGTTATTTCCATCCGGAAGAATTCACGGATGAATGCGCGGAACTCCTCGGGAAGCGGATACGGAGCTGCCACATCAAGGATGTGCACCTGGATCCGCGCTATACCCTGCGGCTGGAGGAATGCGGCCCGGGAGAAGGCGAGTTCCCGCTGCGGCACTACGTTTCCGCGATGAACGCGATCGATCCGGACATGCCGGTCATCCTGGAGCATCTTCACACGGATGAGGAATACATCCGCTTTATGGCTTATCTGAAGGAGGAATTAAATGGCTTATACAAGGTTGTCTGACGCAAACGAGATCACCGCGAAGTACATGGATTCGATCCTGATCGAGGAGAGGCTGATCGATTCGGTGAAGGCCGAACTGTCGACGGAATTTCTCGGCGAAACATTTTCGATGCCGGTAATGACGCCGGCGTTTTCGCATCTGGGCTGCTATGAAGGCAGGAGCGCCACAGGTCTGGAGGAATATTCCCTGGCGGCAAAGGAGCTCAACATCCTCAACTTCTGCGGCATGATGGAAAACGACATGTTCCAAAAGATCGTCGATACCGGGGCGAAGACCGTCCGCATCGTAAAGCCCTATGCGGATAACGGCAAGGTGCGCGACCAGCTCGCGTTTGCCGAGGCGGCAGGGGCTTTCGGCGTGGGGATGGACATCGACCACATCTTCGGTGAAAACGGCTATGACGTGGTCATCGGCGAAGAGATGGCAGCACAGACCACGGACATGCTGCGTTCCTATGTGGAATCCACAAAGCTTCCCTTTGTCGTGAAGGGCGTGCTGAGTGTGGCTGACGCGCAGAAATGCGCAGAGATCGGCGCAAAGGCGATCATCGTGAGCCATCATCACGGACGTCTTCCTTATGCGATCCCGCCCATGCTGGTGCTGCCTGACATAAAGGAAGCGCTGGAAGGAAGCGGTGTGCAGATCATCGTGGACTGCGGCATCGCAAGCGGCGCGGATGTGTACAAGGCTCTGGCACTCGGCGCAGATGCGGCGGCAGTCGGCAGGTCCATGCTCCCTGCCCTGGAAAAGGGCGGCGTGAGCGGCGTGTGCGACTTTATCCGAGGGATCGGAAACGAGCTGCGCTATGTGATGAGCTCCACCGGTTTTGCCGTACCCGCCGACATCGACGACACGGCCCTGTGGTTCGCGTCGGAATAAAATAAAACAAGATCAGGAAGGACTCAAAAAATGGAAGAACGCACGGACCGTAACCGGATCATCATACGCACAAGCATCCTGGGCATACTTGCGAATGTGCTGCTTGCGGCATTCAAAGCCGTGATCGGCATCACCGCGCATTCCATCGCCATCGTCATGGATGCCGTCAACAACCTGTCGGACGCGGCCAGTTCCGTGATCACGATCGTCGGGACCAGGCTGGCCGGCAAACAGGCCGACCGCAAGCATCCCTTCGGTTACGGCAGGATCGAATACCTCAGCGCCATGGTCATCTCGATGATCGTGCTCTATGCCGGCATCACGGCGTTCGTTGAGTCCGTCAAAAAGATCATCCGTCCCGACACGCCCGATTATTCGGCAGTTTCGCTGATCATCGTCGGAGCGGCGCTGGTCGTGAAGATCGTCCTGGGAACCTATGTAAAGGGTGTCGGGAAGAAGGTGAATTCCGATTCGCTGGTCAATTCCGGCGAGGACGCGAAGCTGGATTCGGTGATCTCGGCATCGACACTGATCGCGGCAGCGATCTTTCTTGCGTTCGGCGTTTCCGTGGAAGCCTGGCTGGGCGCGGTCATCGGCCTGGTGATCGTAAAATCCGGCTTCGAGATGCTCGGCGAGACCGTATCAAAGATCCTTGGGGAACGTGCGGATGCAAAGCTGGTGCGCGACATCAAGGAGACGATACGCAGCTTTCCCGAGGTGCGGGGTGCATATGATCTGGTGCTGCACAATTACGGGCCGGACGCATATAACGGTTCGGTGCATGTGGAAGTGCCGGACACGCTGACGGCGGACGATCTGGACCGCCTGATCCGCAAGGTGGAGAGGCAGGTCTACAAGAAGCATAACGTGATCCTCACCGGTGTGGGCGTATATTCGTTTAACACCAAGGACCCGCAGGCCGCGGAGATCCGCGACAAGGTGGCACGCATCGTGACGGCGGATCAGCATGTCCTGCAGATGCACGGGTTTTACCTGGACAGGGAAGAAAAGCTGATGCGTTTCGACATGGTCGTGAGCTTTGACGCGAAGGACCGCGCGCAGGTCTACCGTGATGTCTGTGCAAAGGTGCAGGAAGCGTTTCCCGACTACACGGTCCTTGCGGCGATGGACATCGATTTCAGCGAGGTGGACTGAGCGGCGTAAAGCTTCCTTCCGCGAAAGAACAGGTTTATTTTGGGGCTATGCAGAATGGCCCTTTTTTTGATAAAATATCCCATATAAGCCGATGGGACATCTTGCGGAGACTACGGGACGGCGCGGAGCGATGGCATTTTTCTGCATGGCTGAGGGGGAACTGCGGATGGCTCTTATGTCACGCTTTCGACCAGAGGTTTTGTGCTCAGTGACAAAAACGGGGATCCGGAGTATTTCGGGGGCATCATCGTGCCGCAGTAGGGTTCCGCCGGCAGACCGGTAGTCTGTGCGGAGAGAAAGTTGAGCGCAGGGAGCGGGTCTGTGTCCGCTGTGCTGCAGCCGGAGGGAAAGATTATGGAAGCTGTCAAGATCCTGCTCGGTGCGGTGATCATTACTTTGATACTCGAAGGCCCGTATGTGTATTTCATCATGGGATACAAATCCATACCGGGCATCATCGGGATCAATGTTTTTTCCAATGTGCTGTTCAATTCCGTTCTTTTTATCTTCACGGTGCCCCTGATCTTTTTGTTCCACTCCGGGCTGGGGCTTGACTTAACGTGGCTCCTGTTTGAATTTGTGATCGTTCCCTGGATCGAGATCAGCTTTTATAAAAAAACGAATCTGTTCGGGCTCAGCAACGTGAGGATCGTCGTTAATACCTATATCGCGAATATTCTGTCCGGTGTTCTGGGTACCTTGCTGTTAATAGGATTTTTCATGATCTGATAGGCGGATCGGAGGTTGATGACATGATGACAATGCTGTTGGATGTAGGAGGAGTGGGATACGGGAATACGTCGAAAGGGGCTTTTGTCGGCATCCTGGTGGCGTTGATCATCGTTCTGGTCGTTTCGGGCCTTTTCTGCAAAAAGCTGATCGAGAAAGCACAGTGGGAAAAAGAGCGGCAGGCGTGGCTGAAGAAGAAGGCTGAGACGGCAGAGGACGAAAAGACGGAAGCGGATGAAGCTGACGGAGAATCCGAGACGCTGGGATCCGAAGAACCGGCTGACGGCTCCGGAAAGCCCGACTTCGAATGAACATATGTTGAAGTACGGCAGCAAAAACATAAAGACGGGTGTGCTCTATTTTTTCGTGCACTTCGTCATCGAACTGATCTCGTTTGCGATCCTTTCTTCCCGCTTTGCGGCAACACAGGTGGTTTTTACCGTGATGCTCTTTGATTTCCTGGCCTTTGTGCCGCAGGGCCTCCTGGGAAGATTCTTCGAGACACACAAAAAGATCCATATCGGTTATATCGGAATGGCTTTCCTTGCGGTGTCCGTCATTCTGTGCAGCATCAGCGATTCCTTCTGGTTCAATTTCGGCATCGTTTTTCTGGGGATCGGCAATGCACTGCTGCATGTGCTGGGTGCGATCGACACCATATCCAATTCGGAGTCGAAGATCTTTGCGAGCACGATCTTTGTGGGCGGCGGCTCTTTCGGTCTGTGCCTCGGAAAGATGTATCATTACCTGAGCGACGAGCTGCTCTGGCTGCTGATCGCGGCCGGGATCGGCTTTGTTCTGATCTTTCTTTCCGACCGTCTGCGGGCGAAGGAATTCCGGGAAGCGGATTTTCGCTATCCCGATTTTGACATCGTGAATCCGCGCATCCCTCTCATGTTTGTGCTTTTCTGCGTGTTCATCACCACGGTGATCCGAGGCTTTGCGGCCTATACGATACCGACCGCCTGGTGTGATGAAACCTGGGAGATCTGCGCGCTCTATTTCTTCATGGGAAGCGGCAAGGTGTTCGGCGGTTATGCCTGTGACAGATGGGGCTATCGGAACGTGGGGATCTTCACGACCCTCTGCGCGATCCCCTTTCTGGTGCTCGGGAACAATAACATGCTCGTTTCCGTGTTCGGCATTTTCCTTTTTTCCATGACGATGGGCATATCCTTTGCGATGGGCGTGAGCGTGCTGAAAGACTCGGCGGCTCTGGCTTTCGGGATCACGACGATCGGCCTGATCCTGGGCGCTTTCCTGAATTACGTTTACCGGCAGACGGAACTCAGGAACATGATCCTGATCACGGTGCTTTCGATCGTTTGCGCGATTTTGTTTGCGATCACTTTGAAGAAGAAAAAGGAGAAACTGAAATGAAGAAGAGATGCCTGGCATTGATCATGATGCTCACGCTGCTTGCGGGATGCAGCAGGGACGCGGACCGGAGCGGATCCAGGGGCACGTATCGCGAGCTCGAGAGCAGCGCGGAAGAAGTCGAAGATGATGAAGACGTAGAAGAGAGCGAAGAGGACGTGAGCACTGAGCAGATGAGAGAAAGGGAAGACGATCCTGCTCCCCCGGCCACGGCAAGCGATGAGGAATTTGACCAGGTGGGCTACCTGTATGAAAACTCCATCGGCGACTCTCTGTATTTTTATGTTGTGAAAAACAATTCCAAGGCAACCGTTGAGATCGACGGAAGTGCCACTGCTTATGATGCCGCGGACAATGAACTCGGTGCATCCGGTAGGGTGATCGATGTGCTCGCTCCGGGAGAGACGAGCGTGATGCTGTTTTATTTCGACAGCGTGATCGGGATCGATCATGTGGATTGCGCTCTTTTGTATGACACCAATCCCTTTTACCAGCCCGTCATCGGCAATATCGCCCTGAAGCAGACGGTCAACGACACATACGTGACGATCCTGGCCACGAACACCGGAGAGATCAACGCCCAGTATGTTGAAGCATACGCACTTTTCTTTGACGCGAGCGGAAAGGTCGTTTCCTACGATTCCGATTACCTGACGGACGGGGACGGCGAGATCAAGCCCGGCGCCACGATCTCGGGACAGTTGGTCTCTTACAAGGACTTTGATCATGTGGAATGCTTCCTGACGGGATACTCGAATGGAGAAGCATCTGTCCCTTCTGATGATGATCTTGGTAATGACTTTGCCATAAAAGAATACGGTTTCGAGAACAGCATCGGGGACAGCATCTATTATCTGGTGTTCACGAATAACAGTGAAAAGACTGCCGGAGTGCGAGCAAACATGACTGCCTTTGGTGCTGACGGAAGCGTGCTCGGTTCGGCCGACGGTTCCATCGAAGCGATCGGGCCGGGTGAAGAATCCATCGCGAACTTCTATTTTGGTTCGGCGACAAGGATCGATCATGTGAAGTATACGGTCACCTATGATGATTCGCCCTTTTATGAATCCGGTCTGACGGATCTGGAATTTTCCACGAAGGTCAATGGAAGAAATGTGATCGTGACGGTGGAAAACAAAGGAACTGAGGCAAGCAGATTCCTGGAAGTGTACGCGTTATTCTTTGACAAGGCCGGAAACCTGGTCAGCCAGGATTGGGGCTACATCGTTGATGACGACAGCGAGCTGAAGCCCGGAGCAAGACTGTCGAAGCAGATGGAATCCTACTGCGGCTTTGATACGGTGGAGGTATACTTTAACGGACGCAGAGGCGGATATTGAGTCGTGAGAAATCTGTTGTTGATCATCGGAATAATCGGCATCATCACCGGCATACTTTCGCTCTTGTTTGCTGCGCTGAACAGGTATGCTTATTACCATGCCCTTGACGGTTCTTCGGAGCTTTATGGCAGGCTGCGCAAGCGGATGAAGCTGTTTCTTGTCATCGGGCTTGGCTTCGTGATCGCGGGGGGCGTGTGTCTGGTGGTCAGGGGATAAAAAGAGTTGAAAT
>JAILHF010000019.1 GCA_024696005.1 Lachnospiraceae bacterium
CAACATACAAAGTCTGCTTATCCTCAGGCTTTCTGTAATATCCATAAGGCACAGCACCGCTGACACGTTTTCCGTCTCGCATTCTAGCTTTAAATACTGCCTTGATTTTCTTACTCGTGTCCTTTGCATACCATTCATTCAAAATATTTAAGAATGGAGTAAAGTCATTATCTGTCGGATTGGCACTATCAATGGTGTCTTTCTTTAGCGTTTTAGCGTAGTAATCAGAGTTCTTCTCGATTTTCTCTCCGATAGCCTTTATGGCTTCTTTTACGTCCATCTTTTCTCCAACAAAAAAGGAGACCGAAGTCTCCTATCAAATGAAAAGCCAATATTTCTATGCGCTTAGTTTCACTATCTTTTGTATTTCGTTTTGATCGAAACCAATCAACCTATCTCCAACATCAAGTGATAGATGTGATTCTCCATCCGTTTCATCTTCCCAAAGAATCACATCTATTTGCCCTTCGTACTCTTCGCCATCTATCGTTGTAAGCCGAATTTCGTCTCCTATATCAAAATCTGTTATTTTATCCATACTTAGGATTCTCCCTTACTGGAACTATATGGGAACCCTCATTCCCGTGATGAATTGCTATTCTTTTAGTAGGTTTCCATTCTCCATTTACAAATATATCTCCGATAGTATGGTCAAGAGTTATATATTCAACATCACCAGGAATACCAAATCGTGATATTTCTATACGCCCCGTTGCAGATAACTCATCTATTAGTTGTTGTGTTTCATCATAGCTAATAGTTAATCGACTTGGTTCTCGTCCCTTTCTAACAGCAGTTGTAATCTTATACTGAGGCGTTCCTTCAACGTGTTCCAAATACTTTTGTTTTTGAAGCCTCAAGCTATATCTTCCACTATCTATACGATTTCGTATTTCTATTCTTGCACGTCGCTGTTGTTCTTCGTTGCTTATCGCTCCGCCGCGATTATTTGACAGAAATCCGCCAAATGTTTCAGACGCTCTTCTATCAAAACGACTTAGTAAAGAACTCTCTTCTTCATATCTCAATATACCACTATTCTCTTCGCTTGTATACTGAACTTTTTCGTCGGTTTTGTTTACTTTCCCGTCTTTATCAACAAAAACAAGTGCGCAGCGGCAGTTGTAACACTCTTTCGGATTATAATACCAGTCGTGAGGATATCGCATAAGGCCGTTCCCGACCTCAAACATATCCCTAATCGGTATTTTCTTCCCCTCTACCGCTCTGTGAGTCTTTCTTACACGGGCATCATTCTCGGTCTTCCATATCTTATGTGTAAACCCGTCTTCGATGGCCTGTTGCAGTTCTTCCATTCCAACTACATCATTAGCCTCGTTAACTGCCTCATTAGTGGCTCTTTCGTCAGAAGTCCAATACGGGTCTGACAAGTCCTTATCCTTCGTCACAGAGACGAAAAATGCAAATGATGACAGATTATAGCGACGGCCTCTATCTCATTTACACATAAAAAAGGATGCCAACGGCATCCTTCATCTTTTTGAAATCATGGTGATCATCCCCCGAACAGCTTTGACAAAAGATACGCAAGGTATCCGGAATCGTCTCGTTTCATGTACCCCGTAAGCAGTTCGGCGTTGCTCAACGCAGGTTTCCCCTTCGATATCTTTATCTTTTTTTCGTTGTCCTGATCGGATCGGAAGAAAATTTCGGGTTAAAACCATCCAAATACTGTTGGTATCCGCAATATGGACAGTTAAAATCTTCGGGGCTTATTTGCTTGGCGCAGTTTATGCATATCCATCTCATACCATCACCTCTTTCTCACAATATAGCAAGAGAACGGCAACATCGTCAATATGGAGCGGGGCATGCAAGCCAAGATTATCAGCGCGACCACTTGACACTTGGTAAAGTGTTCGTTTGGGGATTTTTAAGCGGAATACAGGCATAAAAAAATGGGATGAAATCGGCTTTTCATCCCATTTTTCCGTGAGCCACGCGGGACTCGAACCCGCGACAACTTGATTAAAAGTCAAGTGCTCTACCACCTGAGCTAGTGGCCCTTTCTCAAACGCACTTAGCTATTCTATCATTTATTCCCTATGCTGTCAATTCCCTCTTCATTCCGCCCTGAAAACCATCGTCACCGTTCCCTTGTTGTTTGTAAGAGTCAGCTTGTCCCCTTCGATGACGGCGTCCATGGTCTGGTCGGTATCGTCAAAACGGATCAGATAATGTGTATCATCCGTCTTCTCAAGCACGCCCTCATGGTCTTTTCCGTTGTTTGAAACGACGCAGCTGCTTCCGTCGGTGCAGCTGAAGGTCGGCGCTTTCTCGCGCACATCAGAAAGCAGATCCTCCGCCTTCGTTGTTTCCCCGTTTACCGTGAACTCTTCCAGCTCCCAGGCCGAGGTGATGGCCGCATCGCCGGAAGTACTCTCCGCAGTGACATTCTCTTTCGGAGCGTTCCCCTCTGAAGCGCAGGCGCAAAGCAGCGCCGCAAGGATCAAGACACCGGCCGTCCGGCAAACATTCTTTTTCATTTTTCTCCCCCTCTTCTTCTGCAAAAATACACCCCGGATGGGGTGTATTTCTGAATCCTGTTATTGTTCAGCAAAAGACTTACCCGCGGATATCCTTCACATAGATCTGAAGGTGGATCTTTCCGCTTCCCATCTTGCCTTCGTAATCCTTGTTGATGCGCTCGACAACGGGCTGCAGCTCCGCCGCGCTGGTATTCGGAAGCGCGAGCAGCATCTGCCGGTTGGAATATCTGGAGCACACGTCGCTGCGGCGCAGGCAGGTGAAGAGGCTCTGGTCCAGGACCGCGATCGCCTTTTCCATCTCTTCGCTCGAAGGAAGATATCCCTCTTCCGGAAGCAGGTTCAAAAGCACGGCTGCCAGACGGATCTCTCCGCGCTCCGCCTGACGGCAGAGATAATTGAACACATACTGGAATGCATAGTAGTCCAGAACATACGAACCTTTTTCCACATCGGAACGGCGGAGCTTTTCGTACAGATCGTCCAGTCCGGCGATCCCGCCCTTGCCTTCCACGGCCGCCTGGCTGTAGAAATGCATGGAATTCTTACCGTTCTGCTTCACATGGTACAGGGCCTTGTCCGCCGCATTGTAAAGGAGCGGCAGATTGTCGCCGTCCTCCGGGCACATCGCGATACCGATGGAAACGGAGGAATTGCCTTCCAGATGGAACTCGGTCAGACGGGCCTGCATGTCCTGGATGATGCCGCGCGCCTTGCGCCCCACACCGTCCTTGTCGGTCGCCCCGGCGATGTAAGCCAGGAAACGGTCGCCGCCGATCCTGCAGAGCACGTCATCGGAATCGGTATAATGTCCTATGATCTCGGCAAGCACCTTCAGCAGGTTATCACCTGCAGTCATGCCGAAATAGCTGTTGATCACTTTCAGGTTATCCATGCCCACCAGGATCAGGGCACCCATGCTGCCGGCATTGATGCGCGAATCGATCAGCTGCCAGCCGTATTCACCGTTGATCAGACCCGTGAGCTGGTCCCTTCCGACACCATCGGGGATCGCATTTCTTTCGGATTCCGCATAAAATCCGGCTTTTTCCAGATTCAGGAAAACCTGCTCCATGCGGATCTGCAGATCGCTGGGGATAAAAGGCTTTACGATATAATCCAGAGCACCGACCTCTTTGCATTTCCGCTCGATCTCGGGATTGCGGTCACCGGTCATGACCACCACCGGGATATTGGCCGTACTCTGATTGGAACGGATGCGGCTGATCACTTCAAAGCCGTCCATGAAGGGCATGTTCAGATCCAGGAGGATCAGATCCGGTATGCTTGTGGAAAGGAACTGCATCGCCTGAAGACCAGATGCGCAGGTCGACAGCTTGTACTGCGTTCCCAGCACGATCTTGGCACAGTCAAGATTGACGGTATCGTCATCCACGATCAAAACGTGTTTCATGTTATTCCCCTTTCTATCCCCTCAAGGATATACACCGGCTATCCCTCAGGACCGCCCCCCTGTTTTGACGAACCTGTTTTGGCTCATACGCTTAATATTATACCGTTTTCGTCGTCTTACCGCAAGAAAAACCGCAACAGTTTTCCTTTTTTTCCGTTCCGGCCTTTCCCGAAATGCCTGCGCCGTGCTTAATAATTCTTCAGCATTTTCAGCTCATTGCGGAGCTCATCCACGGTCTGCTTCGGAAGTCCCAGCGTCTGGACCGCATCCAGGAACTTATCCGGTTCGCAATCCTGCGCATAGCTCAGGAAATCCATCGAGCCTTTGATCTTTGTCACGTTCTTCTTGGCGGGAAGATCGATCCCCTTCGACTCGGACATGGCCACAACATAGGACAGGCTGACGATCGGAGAACCGTTATCCTCAAGGGCATAGGTCGTGCTGCTCTTGAGCCCGTCAAGCTCGGAACGGATCACCAGCTCACCGTCCAGCATGTTCATGAGGTTCTTGATCTCCTTGTAATCGGAGGATTTCCGGTTTGCTTCCACGATCTTGTCAAAGATCGGCTCCATGTCCATGCGGAAGGTTCCGCCTTTCAGGCCGACATTTTCCAGCGAGCCGTCCAGTTCCAGATCTCCGTCGTCCATCACCGCATGGAAGTCCATGTTCAGACCCTTGAGTCCCAGAGAACCGACACCGGTCACATTCAGGAACTCGTCCTTACCTTCCACACAGCTGATCTCGCTGTAAAGCTTTGTTCCCTTCATGATCCATGCGCCGAAGAAATAATCCATGCCCTCTTCGACCTTCACGCCGGCGATCGAGCCGTCGGAAGCCACATACACGGTCACATCAGGCTCATGATCAAACACCTGGTCATCCAGTTTGTCCAGCGCATCGTCGATGCCCTTCGTCAATTCCGTCCAAAGCTCCTCCGCCATGTCCTCGGATCCGCTCTGTTTCGTGAAATTGTAGAACAGGTCCTCCAGCTCGTCATCTTCTTTGATCGTATTCAGGAGTTCTTCGGTCATGGCCCGCTGGGTATCCTCATCCAGCGAAAACCTGAGCGTCGTGAGGCTGCGGCTCACCCCGTTCACCTCAACGGATTCCTTGTCCTTCTCCACATCCTTGATCTGATCGAGCATCAGCTTGAAATAGCGGTCGTAGAGCGTCTGCATCGTTTTGGAACTCGGAAGCATCTCGCGGACATTTCCGCCGTTACCCAGAATGCTGTCCAGCTGCTCGAGCTCATCGTCCTTCAGGAAGCCGGAGAAATCGATGCCGGCATAATCCTCGTTCAGTTCCGGGATCTTCGCATACAGAGTCCGGCTATCAATGTCGTAGATCTCCTCCGCATTCAGGATCGGATCCCTGTCTTTGAGCTGCAGGTTCTGGCTGGCGCGCAGGCGCTCCTCCGTGCGCTCCATTTCCCAGTTCAGCGCGATATTCTCGTACGCGCTCAGATCCAGCTCCACATCGTCCGTGCCGTACATGCCGATACGGTACTTATAGTTGTTGAAAACAGTCGAAAGATTGGTCTCCGCATACTCCAGGAGATCGTCGTTGAGCTCGAGACGTATTTCCCCTTCGGTCTTCATGTCCTTGATCTTGCCCAGCTCCGAGGTGCTCTTGTCGTATTCGCCGATCCATTCGCTGATATTGAGCTCTTTGTTCATCACATAACGGAAATACTCATCCGGCTCCATCGTCATGCTTGCCCAGGTGTTTGCGATGGTATCGCGCATCAGGAAGCATACGATGCCGGCTCCCAGCAGCAGAAGGACCACAAGCGCCAGTACCAGCGGAAGGATCGGACGCTTTTTGGCGGGCGGCTGGGGCATTTCGGGATGCGATGCCGCAAATGCCGAAGAAATGACACCCTCGCGGGGGATATAATTGGGATCACCCTGATCCCCGCCCTGGGGAGGCTGCGTGAAGCCGCCGCCACCCTGCGCAGATCCGCCGTCAGCAGGCTGGCCGAAGCTGCCGCCATCCTGGGCCGGCTGCGTGAAGCTGCTATTCGCGTCCTGCGCAAAGCCTCCGTCGGCAGGCTGGCCGAAGCTTCCGCTCATATCCTGCGTCGGCTGCGTGAAGCTGCTTCCCATATCCTGGCTCGGCTGGCTGAAGCTGTCGCTGTCCTGGGCAGGCTGGCCGAAGCTGCCGCTATCCTGGGCCGGCTGCGTGAAGCTGCTGTTCGTGTCCTGCGCAAAGCCTCCGTCGGCAGGCTGGCCGAAGCTGCCGCTATCCTGTGTAAAGCTGCCATCGGTGGACTGGCCGAAGCTTCCGCCATCCTGGGCCGGCTGCGTAAAACTGCCGCCATCCTGCGCCGGCATGTTCACCGCTTCCTGCGAAGGCACATTTATGCTATCCTGTCCCGGCTGCACTGCAGGGTCGTTTCCCTGCGGCGTGCCGGGCACATTCCCGTTCATGTTATCCGATCCATCCATAATCGTTCTCCTCCCTTTCCCGAACTGTGATATCGGGGTCAAATAGTCGCAAAGGACATGTTTGATATCAAGTCAGGGGTAAATACCATCCGACCCACGCATCATTATATAAAATATAGTAAAACACTGTCAAATCCGACCCGCAGCGGGATGGCGTAAAGCCTTATGCTCCCGGCTGCTTTGTTTTCTTCATTTCCGCTTTTATGCGGTACATCTCCTCGTCGGCACGTTTGACCACGTCCTGCACGGACATATCTTCCCCCGGCCGGTAGACCGAGATCCCGCAGGCAATGGAGACATAGTCCGAGGGAAGCGGCAGCTTCGCGGAATAGGGGCTCATGTGCCGGTTCAGATCCTCCCGGAGTTCTTCCCGCTCTTCAAAATCACCGCCGGAAAGGACCGCGATAAATTCATCGCCTCCGACACGGAATACCGGACTGTGCTTGAAGATATTACAGATCAGATGGCAGGAGCGGATCAGATAATCGTCTCCGGCATCATGCCCGAGGGAGTCGTTGATGAGCTTCAGATTGTTGACGTCAAACATGGCGATCGCAAAGGGCTCCACGGTTTCGGAATTGATCTTGGACTGCAAATACTTTTCCTTATCCTCATATGCCATCCGGTTGCTCACATTCGTGAGCGGGTCGCGGCGCATGAGATCCAGAAGCCTCTTGTTGATCAGATCCAGGCTCAGGGCGTGACGGAACTTATCAAAGACAAGCCCCATGCGGCTCTGATAGGTATGCAGGAAATGGTTTTCCACCTTCTCCATGCAATCCCGGAAGATAATATATCCGTACGCCTCATCCGCTTCGTGCAGCGGAAGGAAGACATAGAGATGATTCGCTCCTTCACAGTCATAATTCGGGATCAGCTCCGATGTGGAAAAACGGTCATTCCGGTAAGGGACACCGTCCTCCGTGGAATAGATCACCTCCAGCTGTTTGCTGTAGCCCTTTGTTTTCAGCCGGATACCGGGGTCATATATGGAAAGACCGAAATTGGGTTCCAGCAGGATATGAAAGGAATCTCCCTCATAGTCATGATTCTCCGAAAGGAGCCGGCGAAGGTTCCTCTTGAAATCCTCATATGTCAGACAGGAGAGGATCGTGGAATCGATCAGGTTCAGCTTACGGTTGAAATAGGTCGTCATGGCACGTACGGAAAACGCCTCGCGCCCCTTACGCCTCCGCATCCGGTCGCTGTTCCGCACTTCGGAACAGCCGCAGCTGTCCCCCGGCATGAACTGACAGGAAATGATCTGGGAAGCTCCGGGCTCCGCTCCGGCCAGGCTATCCAGCCAGAGTTTTACACCGGCACTGCCCATTTCGGTGAAACACTGGTCGACCGAAGCGATGGACGGGTCAAAGACCTGACTGTCATCGATAAAATCGTAGCCGCAGACCAGCACGTCCCGCGGAACCTCATAGCCGTTATTGGACAATGAGATGCAGGTCTCCATAGCCAGGCCGTCGTTCGCACAGATAAAGGCATCCGGAAGCTCACGCCCTTCCGCGCAAAGCTCTTTTATATGCCTGGTGACCGCCGCATTTTCCCATCTGGTATAGAAAACCTCCTTCAGATCCTCCGAACGGCCCTTTTCCTCCAGATAGTCGCGCACGGCCTTCAGGCGCAGCTCCGAATCCGCCGAATCGGTCGTGCCCGCAAAAAAGGTGATGGCACGGACTCCGTGCACGTCGCAGAGATGCTCGCACATAGCCTTGGTAGCCTGATAATTGTCCGAGCCGACATAGCAGACCCCTTCGTGCGTTGCCCCCTGCATGATAACGGGAATGCCGGCTTCCCGGCTGCGCGCCAGGATATCCTCGACCCTGTCGTGAAAATCCAGACCGCTTCCGAAGATGAATACCCCGTCAAAACCATGAAGATCCGGAAGATTGTAGATATTCATCTCCCCCTTCTTCACGGCATGGGTATCAACATGCGTCGGATAACAGAGAAAAAGAAAGATATCCGCCTTCTCCCCTTCCAGCGCATGCTGCATGCCGGTAAGGAACTGGGACAGGATCTCACTGCACCACCCGGTTGTAAAGACTGCGATCTTTTTTTTCATAAACTGGCTCCTTTCGGATCCGAAACAACGTGGCAGCTCTGGCAGTTATTTTGCTTATTATATCATGTCTCGGCAGATAGCTCCATATACTTCGTAGCAGGACACTTATGCCCTTCAGACGGGCGTCCCCGGAACGAACACATCCCTCTTATATCTCAATCCCGTACCCCTTCAGGAACTCCCGCATCTCCCCGTAATCCGCAAAATCCTTCTGCCAGCCGTGCACCGCATAGGGAATGTCGCCGTTTTTGACGCGGTCCCGCAGATGATACTCGGCCGCAAAGGCCCTTCCGTCCGCGAGAGGAGCCGGCACAAAACCGCGGCGGCTGTCCCGCCCGAACACACCGAAGAAGATGTCCTCGTTGCGCTTCCAGAACCAGTAGATCTTGCGGTGCCCGAATTCGCGGATCAGTTCCCTGCAATGCGCTATATGGCGGAGAGAGAAACCTCCGTTCCCCATCACGATGCCGTCGTTCTTTCCCTTGCAGCAGCGGATGCGGAAGCCCGGAAAGCCTTTCTTTTTCGGGAAGGTCCACTCCCAGATCCGCCGCGGCGGCTCCCATGGCGCACCGATGTAATCGTAGCCGCGCTCCATGAATTCGTCCAGCCGGTCCTCGTTCTGCCAGAGCACGGCGTCCGGCTGCGCGATCAGCATGTATTCGTAGCGCGCAAAAGCCGCGTAAAAAGCGTCCGAAAGCAGGAGCCTGTTGTAGCCCCTGATCCCCTTGAAGTATTCTGCCGCGAAACGGCGCTGCCCCACGGTGGGAAAGCGCTTTGCATAATACGAGCTGTTCAGGCCTTCGGGCAGCACAAAGACCAGTTCCCTTTCGGAAAAGACTTTGACATAGCGCTGCACGCAGGCTTCCTCGTCCGCGTCAAACTGCGGCTTATAAGCCGGAATGATCACAACTGCTTTCATACAGCTCCCCGATCGTCTCTACCATGCGGTCCCAGGAAAAACGCTCCGCCTCCGCATCCACATTCTGCCGGAATTCCTCCGCAAGATCCTCTTCAAAAAAGCGGAGGATCGCTGCCGCGAGCGCATCCGGATCGGCCGGCGGCACGATGAAGCCTGTTTTCCCATCCGTCACCGCCTCGGGCAGTCCCCCCACATTCGTGGCGATCACCGGCAGGCCGAAGCCGAAGGCGATCTGCACGATGCCGGACTGCGTTGCCGAAAGATAAGGACAGACGCAGAGGTCGGCCGCCGCGAAATAGGGTTCCACCTCCGCATCCGGCACATAACCGTCGCGGATCAGAAAGCGCTCTTCCGCTCCGCTCTCCCGGATCTGCTTTGCATATTCATCCTTTTTATCCCCGAAATCCCCGACCACGGCAATGCGGATCGCAGGATCCGCCGCAACCAGGCGCGGCGCGGCCGCGATCAGATGATCCAGTCCCTTATATTTCCGCACCAGCCCGAAAAAGAGCAGGAGCTTTTCCTCTTCCCCGATCCCGAGCTGCTTTCTGGCCTCACCCCGGCTCATCCCCTTCAGGCGGAAGGCGTTGTAGCTCGGGTGCGGATTCTTTCTGTGAGGCATGGCCGGCAGAAGCTTCTTTAAGTTTTCCTCGTCCTCGGAGGAATGCACGATGCAGCCCGCCGCATATTTCAGCGTATTCTTTGTAAGAAAACGGTCCAGGGGAAAACGCTCGTGCGGGAGCACGTTATGACAGGTGAAAAATACGGGTATCGTCTTCAGGTGGCGCAGAAGCCCCTGATAGCAGGGCGCAAAATAGGGATGCCACCATTGCACGATCAGAAGCGCCGGCTCTTCCTTTCGTATCGCCGCGGCCGCCCGGGCCCAGCTTAAGGGATTGGCGGTGTTTACGGCAAAACGGCTGTCCTCGATCTCGAACGCGCGGTTTGCGTAATCCCTCTGCTCTTTTTTGAACAAAAGCTTCGGGTATTGCAGGGAATAGGAAAAACACAGCACCTCGTACTTTTTCCGAAGCGCCCGGATCAGAAGTCCCGTATAGTGCGAGATCCCGCCCTTATAGGGATAGACGGGTCCCAGTACCGCGATCTTTGTTTTTTTCATATTGATCCCTGTACCATTGCTCCAGCATCAGCACGTTCCAGACCAGTCTGGGAGCACGACCGGTGCCGACAAAGTCCTTCCACAGGCCGCGCACCGCTCCGTTCCGCAGAAGGCCGTCCGCCGCCGCATGGGAATGCTCCATCAGTTCGGCCGCCCATTCCGCGGTGTCGCCCTCGCGGAGCCACCGTTCCAGCGGGACCGCGAAGCCCTTCTTGGGACGTTCCCAAAGCTCGCGCGGGACATAGCGCCCCAGCACTTCCTTCAGGATCTTTTTCTGTGTCCTGCCGTCGTATTTGTATTCGGAAGGCAGGCTGAGCGCAAATTCCAGCACATCGCGGTCCAGCATCGGAATGCGGTTCTCCAGGGATACCGCCATGCCGGCGCGGTCCACCTTCACCAGGATATCCTCGGGCAGATAGCACAGGATGTCATCCGTCAGCATCTGCTGCGCATCGTCTCCCGCAAGCACTTCATGGCGGATCGGAACCCGCTCTCCGCAAAGCCTCTCGATATAAGGGTCGTAGTGCCAGACGGCTTCCTTCAGCTCACGGATGTTTGAGGCCCGCAGGCAGAAGCCCGCCCTGTGGATCTGCGGGATGCCCGCACCCTGCAGGAGTTTTCCGGCTGCATCGCGAAGCGGATGCGGGACCATGCGCACGCCCCGCCAAAGCCCGGCGATCTGCGGATACGTGCGGTAGCCGCAGAAGAGCTCGTCGCCCGCGTCGCCGGAGAGCGACACCGTCACCTGCTGCCTGGCCAGCTTGCTGACCAGATAGGTCGGGATCTGGGAAGAATCGGCAAAAGGCTCGCCATATACCCCGGAGATCCCCGGGATCACTTCCTTCAGCTCCGCTTCCGTCACGATCTGTTCGGTATGCTTCGTGCCGAGACATTCCGCGATCACTGCCGCTTCCTTTGCCTCGTTGTATTTTTCTTCGGTGAATCCGATCGAAAAGCTGCGCACGTCACCCGGGCGCAGGCGGCTCATGAGCGCGACCACGGTCGCGGAATCCACGCCGCCGGAAAGATACGCCCCGAGAGGAACGTCCGAGGCCAGCTGCCCGCGCACACTCTCGGTGAGCAGCCGCTCAAGCTCGTCTGCCGCTTCCGCAAAGCTTCCGCGGAAGGGATGCTCTTTCGCCTCTTCCGCTTTCTTTTTCAGGTCGTACCAGCGCCCCATCTTCTGCCGGCCTTCCCCGAAGGGACAGGTGATCTTCAGGATCGCGCCCGGCATCAGCTTCCGTATTCCCTTGTAGATCGAATACGGTGCCGGGATGTAGCCGTAAAGGAGATAACGGGGCAGCACGGAAGCATCCGGCTCGGGGTCAAAGCCCGGAAACGCGGCAAGGGCGCCCACTTCGGACGCGAACACAAAATCCCCGCCGATCCGCCCGTAATACAGGGGTTTTTCCCCGATGCGGTCCCGCATCAGAAGAAGGGTCTTTTTCTCCCTGTCATAAAGAGCGATCGCAAACATCCCCTTGGCCAGCTGCAGGGTCTTTTCCACGCCGAGCGCGGCAAAGGCCTCCAGCAGGATCTCGGTATCGGAACTGCCGTTCCACTTTGTCTCCCCGCTCGCTTCCTTCAGTTCCGCGGCGTTGTAGATCTCGCCGTTATAAGCCATCACGAAACGGCCGTCATGGCTGGGCATCGGCTGGGCACCGTTCGCGCTCAGGTCGCGGATCGAAAGACGACGGTGCCCCAGCACCACGCCGCTTTCCGCATCCGCCCAGCTTCCTTCCGCATCCGGCCCGCGATGGGTCAGTGCGTCCGTCATGCCGCGGATCACGCTGGCGTCAAGCTTTCTTTTGCTGATATAACCGGCTATCCCGCACATGGATCAAATCCTTTCCGCATAGGCAAGCCATTCCCCGGCGATGCGTTCCGTCGAGGCAAGCTCCCTGATCTTCATGGCCTCCGTTGCAACGCGCTCCGCTTCCTCCGGGTATTCCGCCATCTTACCCATGGCGGCTGCCATCTCCTTCGGATTTCCCACCTCGCAGAGCAGGCCGTTTGCCCCGTCTTCGATCAGAGCCGCCGGGCCGCCGCAGGGGCAGTCGGTCGCGATCACGGGCAGGCCCATGGCCATGGCTTCCATCAGCGCGTTCGGCATGCCTTCGTATTTGGAAGAGAGGATGTAGGCCGCCGCATCGTGAATGCAGCTTTCCACATCATCCCTGTTTCCCATCAAGAGTATCTTTTCGTCCAGGCCGTGCGCGTGAACGAATTCCTTCACCTGGTGTATCGTGTTGTCTCCGCTGTCGCCGCCGTAGATCTCGAGCACATAATCGCCGTGCTCCTCCAGGAACAGCTCAAAGGCTTTCACCAGCGTCATGTAATCCTTGGCCTCGTGAAAGCGTCCCACGCTGACCATGGCTTTGCGCCTGCTTAGCGCCTTTTCCGACTTCCGGTATTTTTCGTTGATCGGGTTGAGGATCACCGTGGCGCGCTGCGCGACCGCGGGCGGGAAGAAATCCCTGGCCTGCGCCGTCTGAAAGACCGCTCCCGCGGCCTTCTTATACAGCCATCCGCTCAGAAGCTTCTGCTTTTTGGACGCGTAATCCACGCGGGGGTCGCTTCTCACCGAAATGATCACCGGGATGTGCAGGGGACGTGCCGCTGCGATCGCGCGGTAATTCGCGGTCTGCATGAAGGCAAAGACCACATCCGGACGCTCCTTTTTCAGGCAGTCCCGCAGATGCCGGACCCGGCAGTTCATGCGGCCGAGTTTTCCCTTCTTCTCCTCCGCCTCGCTCAGGCCCACGTTGATGCGGCGCACTCCCGCAGGCAGGGGATATTCGGACTTCTCCTCCGCCAGTGTGGCGATCAGCACTTCTTTGCCCTGCCGCTCCAGCTCTTCCGCCAGTGTGCAGACCACGCGCTCGGCTCCGCCGTGCCCCAGACTGTAGATATGAAATAATATCTTATCGATCTTTCGCATCCAGCATCTCCCGATAAAGCTGTTCCAGCATGCGCACCTGGCTCTTTACATCGAAGCCCGCTTTCTTAAGCTGCTCCGTGCAGCGCGAAAGCTCTGCGCGCTTCGTGCGCGGGTATCTGTCGGCCAGCTTCAGCGCCTCTTCCGCCCAGGCCGTAGGGCTCTTCGTCAGAGGAAGATATTCCGCAAGCTCCGTCACCTTCACATCCTTTGTCACGCTTTCCGACACCAGTGCCGGAAGCCCCGAAGCCTGGCTCTCCACGATGGTCCCCGGCAGCCCCTCATAACGGGACGGGAAGACCAGCACATCCATGGCCTGGTAATAGGGGGCGGGCTCGCCCTGCCGCCCGGTAAAGATCACGCTCTTTTCAATTCCGAGAGCGCGGGCCTTTTCGCGTATCTGCGCTTCCAGCTCGCCTTCCCCGACCAGCATCAGCACGGCATCGCGCTTCTTTCGGATCTCGGCAAAGCATTCCAGCAGAAATTCATGATTCTTTGCATAATGAAAGCGTCCCACATGCCCGACGACCAGCTTGTCACCAAGCTTCATCGTGCGGCGCAGATCCTCACCCGCCTCCAGATGTTCTTTCAAAGGCGCAAAACGGTCCAGGTCCACCGCGTTCGGGATCAGGCGCACGCGTCCGGCCTTTGCGGCTTCGGCGCCGAACACCGCTTCCGCGGCTTCCCCGGAGCAGGCCCAGCAATAGTCGGTCTTTTTCGCCAGCCCCCTTCTCGTGAGCTTCACCAGCGCGCCCTTGATCCCGGGATCCACGCCGGCGCTCCGCGCATGGGCGATGGTGACCGGCACCCCCGCCGCCTTCGCGATCGGCAGATAGAGCGCAGCCGTATTGGTGCTGTGCCCCTGCACGATGTCGATGCCGGGATGCGTGGCAAAGAACTCCCGCATCTCGCGCTCGTAGCGCGCACGGTTGTAAAAGCGGTATTTCACGGTCCTGTATACATGGCAGCCCAGCGCTTTCGCCTCTTCCTCGTAAAAGCCCGGCGCCTCGTTCAGGAGAAAATCGTATTGAAAATGTTCGCGGTCCAGAAGCCGCAGGATATCCATGATGCGGCTCTCGGCCCCACCGACGGAGAGTCCGCCGATGACCTGCAGCACGCGGATCTTTCCGTTGCCGGAAGGCTTACGGGTGCGCACGTTCAGCGGAGCTTTCGCGCTGCCCGGATCCTTCAGCACGCTGGCCAGATGCTTGCCCTTCGCGGCCAGATACTCCGCGGCATTTTCCGCCGCCCCGCGCTCCTCTGCCTTCATAGAGAGCAGCTCGGAATAATCAATGAAACGTTCCCGCTGCGTGCGGAACAGTTCCTCGTACCGGGCAAAATCGGCGTCCTCCATCTCCCAGGTGTGAAGCACAAAGGTCGTGACGCCGTCCTTTTCTTTCAGCTCGCGGCTCCGCAAAAACGAGATCGGCAGAAAGCAGAGCCCGTCCCTTAGGTAAGGCGCGCTGCCGAAGCCGTCCGTCACATAACGGAAGCCCGCATCCTTCAGGGCGCGCAACGTGTTTAAGTCAAAGCTGTGGGCGGGCGCCATGAAGATGTCGGTATCCGCGCCGAGGGCGCGAAGTGCCTTCCGTCCCGCCTCCAGCGCTTTCCGCTGCCATTCATAGGGACGGCCCGCATATTCGGAAAAGGAATTCAAAGGAAAAAGCCCGGAGCGTTTTGTCCGGTAGACATGCCGGTAGCCGTGCAGGGCGATCGTCCAGCCGGCCTCCCTCCGTTCCTTCAGCCAGGCTGCATAGGCGGAAGGGTCCGCAAAGGCTGGGTTTCTGCCCTCCTTTGCTTCCAGCATCGGATCCGCGTTCTTCGGGATCACGCCGATCAGCGGCCGGATCCCGTAACGGTCCAGGAGCCCGGCAAAGCGGGAAAACTTTACCCAGTCCATCCCGGGCGTGATGTCATCGATGCGGATCGCGATCTTTCTCATAGATTCTCTTTATACCAGGCAATGGCCAGCCGGATCCCGCTCGCGAAATCGAATTCGGGATCGTAGCCCAGAAGCCGCTTTGCCTTGGAAATGTCGGCGTTGGAATGCTTGATGTCCCCCGGCCTGTCGGGGCCGAAGTTCGGTTCCCTTTCCACGCCCAGCGCCTCGCAGAGCGCGTAATAGATGTCGATCAGATACTCCCGGCCGCCGTAAGCCACATTGTAGGCTTCGCCGGCTGCTTCCTCTCCTGCCAGGCAGGCTTTCAGGTTGGCCTCGATCACGTTGTCGATATAGGTGAAATCGCGGGACTGCCTGCCGTCCCCGTTGATCGTGGGCGTCTCGCCGTGCAGGAGCTGGCGGATGAAGCGCGGGATCACGGCGGCATAGGCTCCGTCCGGATCCTGCCTGCGCCCGAACACGTTGAAATAGCGCAGGCCGTAGGTGTTGAGACCGTAAAGCTTAAAATACAGCTTTCCGTATTCCTCACAGGCACGCTTGGTCAGCGCATAAGGGGAAAGGAGGTTTCCTTCCGCGCCCTCCACCTTGGGCAGGACCGGATGATCCCCGTATACGGAAGAAGACGACGCATAAACAAAACGCTTCACGCCGTTCTGCCTGGCCGCCTCCATCATGTTGAGCGTCCCGCGGATATTGTTCTCTTCGTAAAAAAGCGGCATCTCGATGCTGCGGGGCACGCTGCCCCAGGCCGCCTGGTTCAGCACATAGTCCACGCCTTCGCAGGCTTTCATGCAGGTGTCGAGATCCTTGATGTCGCCCCGGATAAAGCTGTAGCCTTCACGGTCCTTCAGAAAATCCACGTTTGCCTGTTTTCCCGTGGACAGATCGTCCAGGCAGCGCACGCGGCAGCCCAGCGAAAGGATCGCCTCGCAGAGGTTCGATCCGATGAAGCCCGCTCCGCCCGTTACCAGAAAGAGGCTGTTTTCCGGAAATTTCAGTTCCCTGTATCCCATGTCATAATCTCCAGTACAGATAATCGCTCTTCGCTTCATAGGAAGCGCGGTCCAATATGCCCTTCAGATCCAGCAGCACCTTTGCTTTCCCGCCGCCGGCAAAGAAGGCATCGATGCGCTCGGGCGTGTATGCCGCAAATTCGGCATGCGCGACCGCGATGATCACGGCATCCATGTCCTTCAGCTCATCCGCCGGGACAAAGTGCACGCCGTAAAGACGCTCCGCCTCGGCCGCGTCGGCCGTGGGATCCGCGATCTGCGGCTCGATCCCGTACTCACGCAGCTCGTTCACGATGTCGATGACCTTGGTGTTGCGGGTATCGGGGCAGTTCTCCTTGAAGGTAAAGCCCAGGACCGCAACGCGCGCCCCCTTGACGGGGAGGTTAACGCGGATCAGGTTCTTCACCAGGTTCTCCGCCACATAGCGCCCCATGTCGTCGTTGATGCGGCGCCCCGAAAGGATGATCTGGGAATGATAGCCCAGCTGCTCCGCTTTATAGGTCAGATAATAGGGGTCCACACCGATGCAGTGCCCGCCTACCAGGCCGGGACGGAAATTCAGGAAGTTCCATTTGGTCCCCGCCGCTTCCAGCACGGCCTGCGTGTCGATGCCCATGCGGTGAAAGATCATCGAGAGCTCGTTCATGAAAGCGATGTTGATGTCGCGCTGGCTGTTCTCGATCACCTTGGCGGCCTCGGCCACCTTGATCGATTCTGCGCGGAACACGCCCGCCTTCACGACCAGCTCATAAACCTTCGCGACCGTATCCAGCGTTTCCGCGTCTATGCCCGAGACGATCTTCGTGATGTTCTCGAGACGGTGTTCTTTATCCCCCGGATTGATGCGCTCCGGCGAATAGCCGATCTTGAAATCAACCCCGCACTTAAGGCCCGATTCCTTTTCCAGGATCGGGACGCAGATGTCTTCCGTCACGCCCGGATAGACCGTGGATTCGTATACCACGATGCTTCCCTTCGAAAGATTCCTTCCCAGGATGCGGCTGGCACCCTCCACGGGCGTCAGATCCGGCGTATGGTCGGGATTGACCGGCGTCGGCACCGCCACGATATGGAAGCGCGCTTCCTTCAGCCTGTTCTCATCGGAAGTAAAATCCACCGCGCATTTTTTGATCACCTCGTCCCCGACCTCGCGGGTCGGATCCGTGCCGCCCTTGTAAAGAGCGATCTTTTCCGCGTTCACGTCAAACCCGACCACCTTCAGCTTTTCGGAAAAAGCCACCGCGATCGGCATTCCCACATAACCAAGGCCTACCAGGGAAAGCTTTGCCTCCCCGGAAAGCAGTTCTTCATACAGTCCCATTGCCGTTTCACCTCATGAAAAGAAATTGTATCTTATGATACAGTATAATGCGCGAAACGCGTCTTTTAACCCGATCTTTTTGCCCTGTTCGAAGGTACGGGGATGATAGGAGATCGGGATCTCGTAGATGCGGGCCTTCTTCTTCGCGATCTTGGCCGTGACCTCGGGCTCAAAGCCGAAGCGGTCCTCCTTCAGATCGATGGACTGGATCAGCTCACGCCTGAACATCTTGTAGCAGGTTTCCATGTCTGTCAGCGACAGGTCCGAGCAGAGATTGGACAAAAGCGTCAGCATCTTGTTGCCGAACTCGTGATAAAAGCCGTCCACGCGGAAGTTGCTGCCCCGCAGATAGCGGGAGCCGTATACCACATCCGCATCGGCATTGCCGGATACAAAGGGCTCCACCAGCTTCGTGAATTCGTTGGGGTCGTATTCCATGTCCGCATCCTGCACGATGACCAGATCACCGGTAGCCGCGGCAAAGCCGTGACGCAGGGCCGCACCCTTCCCCATGTTGCGCTTGTGGAAAAGGATGATGTCGGCCTTGTCCCGCAGGTCCCCGCGCAGCAGCTCCCGCGTGCCGTCCGAGGATCCGTCATCCACCACAACGATCTGCGTGCGCAGGCCGCAGCCCCGCACCCGGTCGATCACCGTCTCGAGGGTGCCCACCTCGTTATAGCACGGAACGATCACCGACAGTAGCAAAGTATCCTTATTCAGTCCCATCCGGATCCTCCTTTGTAATGATCTGCTTGATCACGTATTGCGGCGAGCGGTTCAGGCTGATGTACACCCGGCCGATGTATTCGCCGATCAGCCCCAGCATGATCATGATCATCCCGCCGAAAAAGACCAGAAGGGCAGCCAGCGAAGCAAAGCCGATCACCCGGTCCGGCAGCAGGAAATGCTGCACGATGATCACGATCCCGTATATGAATCCCGCAATGGCGGAAATGATCCCCAAAACCGTGGCGATACGCAGCGGCTTGACCGAGAAGGAGGTGAAGCCGTTCATCCAGAGCCCCAGAAGCTTCTTCATGGTGTAACCGGAGCTGCCGATCTCGCGGCTGCGGTGGTCGATGTCCACGTTCACGATGTTGTCCGTCGCCCGAAGCACCAGTCCGATCACGTAGGGATAGGAATTCTCGTATCGTATCATGTCGTTGACGATGTAGCGCTTTGCCGCGAAGTAGCTGGATACAAAAAGCTCCCTGGGCTTTCCCAGCATGAAACGTGCCATGGCCTCGTTCACGCTGCTCCCGAAATTCCGGAAGGCGGAATGCTTCTTGTTCTTGTAGCGCGCGTAGGCGACGTCCGCTCCGTTCTCCAGCGCCGTGATCAGCCGGTCGGCCTGGTCCGCGGGTGTCTGTCCGTCGTCATCGAGACAGATCACGATATCGCCCTTCGACTGCCTGAGCCCCGCCATCAGGGCCGAGTGCTGTCCGAAGTTCCTCGCAAAGTCGATCACGGTGATCCGTCCGTCCTTCCGGGCAAGCTCCTTCAGCACCCCGATCGTGCCGTCCGGGGAGCAGTCGTTGACGAGAACGATCTCGTATTCATATTGTGACAAGCTTTTCATCTTCTCCCGGATCTCGTCCGTAACGGACACGATCGTCCGTTCGGAACGGTAACAGGGGATCACAAAGCTCAGCATCTGCATCTTTTATTCCATCCCGTAGATCAAAAAAGTCGCATCCTGCGCTTCCAGGCGTTCCAACAGCTTCAGCCGCCCGCCTTCCGGCCGGCGTTCCTCCAGAAAAGCCTCCAGCTCCGAGGGCTTCAGTCCCACACCCTCGCGAAAGACGATGTTCGCACCGCCCGGGGCAAAGAGCTCTTCCCGCTCCGTGTATCCGAAGCGCCCAAAGGTTTCTTCCTGCAGGGGACTGCCGTACTGCCAGCCGCCCATCAAAAGGACGTTTCCGCTGCCGTCTTCCCGAAGGACCGGCGTGGTGCGGTCCACCGTCGCATAGGTTTCCAGAAGAAACAGCGTGTCGGCGTGTTCCGCCATATAGGAGTATAACACATCATCGGTCTGATTTACAGTAATTTGTCTGTCGTAGTCCTCCATGCTCCCGCTAAAGAAGGAAGCCGCAAACAAAGCCGTGGCCGCAGCGCCGGCCAGCACAGTCCCAAGGCGTCCGGCGTGCTCTCTCAGAAGCAGCCCCGCCGCATAGACCGTCCCGATCAGATAGAGGGAGACGGTGACCCGCTCGGGCGCGCGCCCGTTCCACAAAAGATAAGCATAAAGGCCGAAATGCAGGCAGAGCCCGCCGAGGAGAGCCAGAAACGGGATCCACCTCTTTTTCAGGGCGAAAAAAACCAGCCCCGCCAGGGCCGTGAAAAGATACGGCCAGGCGTAAACAATCTCGCCCCGATCCGGGGAAAGGGTCCTCACCCGCAGCTCATAAAGCACGTTCTTCACTTTCTGCAAGCCCTGCGGGTTGCGGGATTCCTCCCGGTAAAGCGCCAGGGCCGAAAGCCGCTCCGTCCGGGCATCCCCGTCGGGCAAAAGGTCATAATTCAGATAAAGCGGCAGCGTCGTCTCCGTGCGCATCCCGTTCTTTTCGTAGTATTCCTTTGCCGCATCGCTCTCCCAGACACCGCTGTAATCATACAGCTTCGTGCGGGCGTCGTTGAGCCTGAGGTATTCCGCCCAGGGATATGACAGATAGGCGCATTTGTGGACACAAAGCAGCACAAGCCACAGCACGGCCGAAACGACCAGCTTTTTCAGAAACAGCCGCTTCTCCTCTTTCTCCGCCCCGTCGAAGCAAAGGCGCAGGAGCACGACCGCCGCCGCAAAGGGCAGCAGCATCAGGAATACCTGCGAGCGGATCTGATCGCACAGGATCAGCAGGACAAAAGCAGGGATGTCCAAGCTGCGGCTTTCATCCTCTTTTTTCCGAAGCAGAAGCCACAGGCCCGTCGCCCCGCAGCAGGCCGCGACCAGCGTGTAATGCGGCATGATCAGGACCGGCAGCAGGAAGAGAAAACAGAGCGCGCCGGCAAACAGGACCCCGGCGGTCAACGGAAGGAACGCTGCCTTCCCCTCCCCGCCTTCGGGCGCCTTCCGTTCCGCGGGCAGGAAACGCACGGCCGCAGAACAGAACAGAAAATAAAAACAGCCTGCCATGCACAGGCACAGAAAGCCTCCGAACCAGGGAACGGAGGGCAGGATGCGGTACAGAAGGGAAAGCAGAAACGACAGAGGTGCGCGCATGTAGACGGCATGAAGATCCGGGCTGCCCCCCAGATTTCCCGACAGGATGTCCCTGAGCTGCAGGTCGTCGTTCAGGCAGAAGAGGGGCGCCCTGATCAGCAGAGGGAGCAGAAAAAACAATGCGGCCGGGACTGCCGGCAGTCCGAACCGCAGAAGCCTGCTCCTTTTTTCGGCCTTTGTTTCCATGCTCAGGCGTAAAACTCCTTTACACAGTCGATGATCAGCGCATTCTGCTCCTCCGTGAGCCCGTAATAGAGCGGGAGACGGAGCAGGCGGTCGCTTTCCTTTGTGGTATAGCGGTCCTCACCCGCAAAACGCCCGTAGCGCTTTCCGGCGGGCGACGAGTGAAGGGGCACATAATGGGATACCGCGAGTATCCCCTTCTCCCCGAGAAACGCCTTGAGCGCGCCGCGCTCCGCAAGATCCGCCGTTTTGACGTAGAACATGTGCGCGTTATGGACGCAGCCCTCGGGAACGACCGGCAGTTCGATCTTTCCGGCCTCCGCAAGGGGGGACAGCTCCCGGTAATAGGTATTCCAGATCTTCAGGCGCGCCTCGTTGATCTCGTCGGCGATCTCGAGCTGCGCATAAAGGTAAGCCGCGTTCATGTCGCTGGGAAGATAGGAAGAGCCGGCCGCCTGCCAGGTGTACTTATCCACCTGCCCTCGGTAATAGCGGCTGCGGTCCGTGCCCTTTTCGCGGATGATCTCGGCCATGTCCGTGTATTTTCCGTCGTTCAAGAGCAGCGCGCCGCCTTCGCCCATGCTGTAATTCTTGGTCTCGTGGAAGGAAAAACAGCCGAAGTCGCCGATGGCGCCCAGAGCCTTTCCCTTGTAGCTCGCCATCACACCCTGGGCCGCATCTTCCACCACAAAGAGGCCGTGGCGCTTCGCGATGTCCATGATCGTATCCATCTCGCAGGCGACGCCGGCATAATGAACGGGCACGATGGCACGGGTGCGCTCCGTAACGGCAGCTTCGATGAGCTTTTCGTCCATATTCATGGTATCTGGACGGATATCGACAAACACGGCCTTTGCACCGCGCAACACAAAGGCATCCGCCGTGGATACAAAGGTGTAGGAGGGCATGATCACCTCATCCCCTTCCTTGATGTCCAGAAGCAGCGCGGCCATCTCGGTGGCATGGGTGCAGGAGGTGGTCAGCAGCGCCTTTTTCGTGCCGGTCCTCTTCTCGATCCATTCGTTGCACTTCTTCGTGAACGCGCCGTCGCCGCAGATCTTCTCCGCCGCGATGCATTCCCTGATATAATCCAGTTCTTTCCCGACATGGGGAGGTACGTTAAAATTGATCTTCATTCTTCCACACTCTCATAAACCGCGAATTCTTCGTTTCCATATGTTTTCACATAGGCTCCATTATACAGGAATTCCCTTAAAAGGGAAAGCTTTTCGCCCGCCTCGTCCCCCTGAAGCGCATCGGCCTGCGCACTCAGGATGACCAAAGGCCTTTCTCCCCGCCCGGAAACGGCCGCCAGCTCGCTTTCGTACTGGGCGCGGGGATAGCTTTCCAGGTCCGGCCAGGATGTGCTTACGGCGCTCGCAAGCCCCAGCGCGTAATGCAGGCCCGGGATGTCACCGTAAGTCAGGAGCGTTCCCTCACGCTTTCCCAGGGCGGCGGACAGGCCCTTTAAGGCTTCGGCATGACCCTCCGTCGTGCGTATCCCCTCAAGCGGGGCCGGCTCAGTGATGACCGCAGCCAGCTTCTGTCCCTCGTTTCCTTCCTTGAAGACAAAGAAGAGGCCGAAGAGCACGCTCTGCACCAGCAGAAGGAGCAAAAGGGCCGAAGACAGGGCCGCAAGGGGAAAGCGCCACGGCCGCTCTTTTTTGCAGCGGCCAAGCATCCCGCTGCCCGTGATCAGCGCCGCAGGCAGGAGCAGATACATGTTGTTAATGCAGGAATAGAGATGATTATTGCTCCCGAGCGGGGTGATCAGCTGTACGAGCAGCGCCAGAAAGGCCAGGGCCTTTTCCTCCTCCGATGCGCGTCTGTCCGCCAGCACCGCCAGATCCAGAAGGATCAGCCCCAGGAGCACGACCACCGAGATGCGGAAGATGCTGCCCACATTGTAATATTTCAGGTCGAATACGCCGTTTCGGAAATACCAGACCATCAGAAGAGCGATCCCGCCTGCCGTAAGGACGGCGGCCAGGGTCCGCAGCTTCTCCTTCAACAGGAAAAAGAGCAGGCTGCCCGCGGCTGCCACCGCAAGGGCTCCCAGAAAATAGCGGAGGTTTCCCGCGTAATTATCCAGTATCGAAAGGAGCATCTCCTGCGGGGTGTAGCCGCCGCCTCCGCTGCTGCCGCCAAAGAGCCCCAGGATCCAGGCCGCCATGCTCTGCAGGCCGCCGCTGCCGCCTCCGGCCAGAAGCAGGAGAAAAGCCGCCGCCAGGCCGCCCAGATAACCCGCAACGCAGATGCCGATGTCTTTCAACAATTCACGCGCCTGCTTCTTCCGCTGGCGTTCGTAAATCACAAAAAGGATCAGGACCGGATAGAGCAGATTGGAGATGCGCACCAGCGCACCCAGCCCCAGCACGAGCCCGGCCGCGCACAAAAGCTTCCTCTTCTCCCGGCTCATCCCGAAATACAGAAGCAGGGAGCCCGCTACCAGCACCAGATAGCTCTCCTGCTGGTAAAGGATCACCGAGGGGGACCAGCACAGCCCCAGCGCCGCCAGCTCGGAAAGAAAGAGCAGGAGCGGGTTCACGCGGTCTTTGAAGCAGTAATAGACGGCGAGAGCCGTTCCTGCCGGGACCAGGCTGCAGAGAAGATTGACGAAGATCAGACGCCCGCCGCCCAGCAGATAGAAGAGGCGTCCCGTGAGATTGGCGATGTAGGTGGCATAGTGCCAGTTTCCGGCATCGCTGTCAAAAAAAGCGTAGTTTCCCACGCTGTACATCGTATCCGACAGATCCGCTCCCCGGGTGCACCCGACAAAGGAAAAGAGCAGGAGCAGCAGCGGCAGGATGAAACGCGCCGTAATGCCTTTTTCGGAAAAGACCTTCTTCATGCTCACTTCCCCGCATAAAAGGCGGCGTACCAGTCCGCAAAGCGCCGCAGGCCTTCCCGGAGCGGCGTGGTGGGTTTGAAGCCGTAGTCCCGCTCCAGAGCCGTGGTGTCGGCAAAGGTCACGGGCACGTCGCCCGGCTGCATGGGCAGAAGCTCACGGTGGGCCGAAAGGTCAAAATCCTTTTCCAGGATGCCCACGCGCTGCAGCTCTTCGGTGAGGATGCGGATGAACTCCATCAGCTCCACCGGGGACGAATTTCCGATGTTGTATACGGCATAAGGCGCCAGCGGCAGCTTGTCCTGGCCGGTCCTGCGCTCGGGAGCACCCTGCATCACGCGGAGCACCCCGTCCGCCACGTCATCCACAAAGGTAAAGTCCCTTTTGCAGTTCCCGTAATTGAAGATACGGATCTTTCCGCCCTCGCGGAGCGTGTTCGTGAAGCTGAAATAGGCCATATCGGGCCGGCCGGCCGGGCCGTACACGGTAAAGAAACGCAGTCCCGTCGAAGGGATCTCGTAAAGCTTGCTGTAGGCATGCGCCAGAAGCTCGTCGCTCTTTTTGGTGGCGGCGTAGAGCGAGACCGGATGTTCCGCCGGCTCCTCCACACGGTAGGGAATGCTCCTGCTGTCGCCGTAGATCGAGGAAGAGGAAGCATAGACCAGATGTGCCACGCCCTCTTTTCCGCCGTCATAGCTGTGCCGGCAGGCTTCCAGGATGCGGTAAAAGCCCATGACATTGGCTTCCATGTAGGCATCGGGGTTGACGATGGAATAGCGCACGCCGGCCTGGGCCGCCAGATTGACCACCACGCGGAAATCGTGCTTTTCGAAAAGACCGTTGATCAGGCCGGCATCCGCGATGCTGCCCTTTACGAACTCCCAGCTGCTGTTGCTTTCCGCCGCGGCCTCTTCGATCAGGCGCAGACGGTACTCCTTGATCGCCACGTCATAGTAATCGTTCATGTTGTCGATCCCCACGACATGAACGTCACGGATGCCCTCATCCCGCAGGATGCGCAGTATCAGGTTCGACGCGATAAAGCCCGCCGCCCCGGTGATGAATATGCTGCTGCCGTTCAGATCGATCTGTTTCAAGCCTTTTTCTCCTCTTCTTTTTCCGCCTTCGGTTTCCGAAAGATCCAGAGCTTGCTCAGGATATAGTTCACCACGATCACCACGATGCTGGCGATCAGCACCTTGACCAGGATCTCATCCAGGCCCAGGACCGTAACGAAGAGGAACATGATCCCCTCGTCCAGTCCGAAGGAGAAGAGCCTGGCCGCCACGAACTCGACAAACTCCTTCCCCACCGCCTTGAAGCCGCTGGTTTCGCTGTGAAAGACAAACACGCGGTTGATGACGTAGGCAAAGATCACCGTGATGGTCCAGGATATCGCGTTCCCGAGGAGCACACGGACCGTCTCCTCCATGAAGGAAAGGATCTGCTTCGCAAAGATATAGTAGGTGAACCAGCTGACCACCGTTGCCAGGAAGCCGGCGATCAGGTAATCCCAGAGCTCCTTTTTCGCATAGTAGATCTTGAGGCACAGGTCCATCAGGCGCTCTGTCAGCTCAAAGAGCCACGCGCGGAGCGCGTCCAGCAGGGTGCAGACGAGGAAGATCGCAAGCACCACAAGGAGCATGTGCACGATGCGCAGGGCCCCTCCGAAGCGGCTCATGGAATAAAGCTTCTCCCAGACCTCTTCCCTGTGCAGATAGAGATGCGCATGGATCAGGTAAACCCCGAAGGTAAAAGGCGCCGCCTTTGCCAGCAGGGCAAAGAAGCCGCCTTCCTTTTTCTTCATGTTCACGAACATCATGAAAAGCCCGATGCTCGCCATCAGGACAAAGATGCTGTTGTAGTCGCTGGCCAGCTTGGTCGCGTCCGGGAAGTGCAGGGTATAGCGCCCGTCCAGGATCGTCAGGCCCCGCTCCAACGGGCCCATCAGGAACATGTAGGGGATCAGCATGGCCGCCCAGACCACATAGGTCACGAACGCGGAGCGGAAGCTCTTCGCAAAGGGCAGTCCGTAAAGCCGGATATAAGCCGCCAGCACATAAAGCGTCAGAAACCAGCGCAGGCCGCAGCCGAAATCGTCGGGGCCGATCGCCAGCGGAAAGACGCATTTGTAAAAGCAGGTGAAGCACAAAAGGCCGATCAGGATGAAGCCGTGCTGCAGCCTGTTCAGCCGGCGGAAGCCTGCCCCCAGGATCGGTGCGAAGAAATACAGAAGCAGGTAGGCCGTGGCGAACCAGTAGGAATTGTTGCCGATCGGGAGCAGCAGGTATTGCAGCTCGAAGAGATTGGCCTTGTCCGAAAAGCTCACGATCCCCGTTGCAAAGCAGATGGCGGCGATCAGCACGCTGTAGAAAAAGACCTCGCACCAGAGGCGTATCAGCTTCCGCAGGGAAAAGCGCATGTCCACGGAAAAATAGCCGCTGATCATGACATAGACATTGACCGAGGCCAGGCAGAGGGACTCCAGAAACCAGGCCGCCAGGTTGACGGCAGAACCGTCCTTGTCGGGGGTGAGCGTCACCAGACCGCTCATCTGCAGATAATGCATGATGATGATCATCAGCATCGAGAAGACACGCAGGGCCTCAAAGCGCAGGTCACGCTGCTTTACCGCAGCGACGGGCTTTCCGGCCTTGCCTGATGCTTTCTCATCGGCGGGCTTTCCGGCAGCATCCCTTCTTTCCTCTTTGGTCAGAAAGGCTTCCTCGTCCTCAATGCCCTGCCCCCGGAACTCTTCGGCCACGCTCCAATACACCTCGCTGCTGCCATCCTCTTTTCGGAGGATGCGCTTTTCGCCGAGGGCCATGAAAAAATCCATATAAACATAACACTCGCAGCTTTCGTCTGCGAGCATGGCTTCAAAACGAGCACGGTCGTTTTCCGGATCATCCGTTTTTATCCCGAAGGCACTTTCCCTGAGCACGGGATCGCCCATCCATTTCAGGTAGCGGCCCCGGTCCGTGGGAAGTGCCTTTCTCAGATAATGATGCTTCATACCGTCTTCAAAAGCTCCCGGATCTGCTCCACCGTAAGCCACTCCGTGTTGTTTCCGGAATTATAGGTAAAGCCCTCCGCCACCTTTTTCCCGTCGGAACGGGGCTGGCGCTTTTCATCCCAGATCATCTGGGGATAAACGATGAAATGCTTTTCAAATTCATAGGTGGTCATGGAATCCTCCACGGTGACCATGACCTCGTGAAGTTTTTCGCCCTCGCGTATGCCGATCTCGGGCTTTTCGCAGCCGGGCAGCATGGCTTCGGCCAGATCCGTGATCTTGAAGGAAGGGATCTTGCTGATAAAGGTCTCGCCGCCGGCGGATTCCTCCAGCGCCTTGATCACCAGCTCCACACCCTGGGTCAGCGAGATCCAGAAACGCGTCATGCGGTGATCCGTAATGGGCAGCTTCGTTTCGCCCTTTTCCATGAGGCTGCGGAATAAGGGGATCACCGAGCCGCGGCTTCCCGCCACATTCCCGTAACGCACGATGGAAAAGGCCTTGTCGCCCGCACCGATATAGGCGTTGGCCGCGATGAAGAGCTTGTCGCTCACCAGCTTGGTACCGCCGTAAAGGTTTACGGGATTCACGGCCTTGTCGGTGGACAGTGCCACCACCTTCCGCACATCCGAATCCAGAGCGGCCTCGATCACATTCATGGCACCGTGGATATTGGTCTTGATGGCTTCGTTGGGGTTGTATTCGCAGGCAGGCACCTGCTTTAAGGCCGCAGCATGTACGATATAGTCCACACCCTTCAGCGCACGGCGCATACGCTCCAGATCCCGCACGTCCCCGATAAAGAAACGCAGGCGCTCCGCATGCTCGCGGAACTCATTCTGCATCACAAACTGCTTGTATTCATCTCTTGAATAGATGATGATCTTTTTGACTTTTGTATTTTCCAGACAGTAACGCGCAAAGCATTTGCCGAAGGAACCTGTTCCTCCCGTTACCAATACCGTTTTTCCGTCGAGTACCATATCTCTTTCCTCCATGCTTTATGTTAACAAATATAGCAGACGGGCGATAAAACTACAAGCACTCCCGCACGTCTTTCAGCGCCTGCGCGATCACCTTGTCCATGTCCAGATAGCGGTACGTTCCCAGTCTCCCGCCGAAGCGCAGGCCCTTCTTCGTCTCTGCCAGGGCTCTGTACTTTTCGTAAAGGCTGTTGTTCCGCTCGTTGTTGATCGGATAATACGGCTCGTCGCCGGGCTTCCATTCCGCCGGATACTCCCTCGTGATCACGGTGGAGGGCAGCTCCGCCTGCCTGTCCGGATCAAAGAATTTGTGCTCGATGATCCGGGTGTAGGGTATGCTCTTTTCGGTATAATTGACCAGCGCGACACCCTGGTGGTTGCTCTCCGGCCGCACTTCGGTCTCGAAGCGCAGGCTGCGGTATTCCAGTGTGCCGTAGCACTCGTCAAAATACCGGTCTATGGGCCCGGTAAAGATCTGCATGTCCGCTACGGAATCATAATGCGCGCGATCGGCAAAATATTCCGTTCCGAGGAGGATTTCCGCTCCCTCGAACATTTTTTCCGCCATCGCGGTGTAGCCGCCGATCGGGATCCCCTGCCAGCGGTCATTGAAATAATTGTTATCGTAAGTGAAACGCACCGGAAGCCTTCTTATGATGAAAGCAGGCAGCTCGGTGCAGGGGCGCCCCCACTGCTTCTCGGTATAGCCCTTCACCAGCTTTTCGTATATGTCGCGGCCCACCAGGCTGATCGCCTGTTCCTCCAGGTTTTTCGGTTCGCCGATGCCGGCTTCCCTCTTCTGTTCCTCGATCCGGGCCTTTGCCTCCGCGGGCGTCTTCACGCCCCACATGGCATGGAAGGTATGCATGTTAAAGGGAAGGCAGTACTGCTCGTCCCCGTAACGGGCGATCGGGCAGTTGGTAAAACGGTTGAATTCCGCGAAGCGGTTCACAAATTCCCAGACCTCGGGGTCCGAAGTGTGGAAGATGTGCGGACCGTACTTATGGACCTGTATCCCCTCCGTCTCTTCGCTGTATGCATTTCCCGCGATATGGTCCCTTCTCTCGATGACCAGGACCTTTTTCCCGGCCTTTACCGCCTCATGGGCAAAAACCGCCGCATAGAGCCCTGCTCCGACGATCAGAAAATCGTATTTCATTCCCCGTCTCCTTCGTTCTTCTTCGTATCACTCGGCGCTTTGGCCTTTTTTCTTCCTTTTCCTGCCATCAGGTCTTCGGGTTCAAGGATGCGCTTTCTGCCGCGCCCGCTCTTTTTCTGCTCTCCCACGCGGACCACGGGCTTGCCGTCTTCCATCGTGAGCACGGCTTCGCCTCCGCCGCTAAGCTTTCCGAAGAGGATCTCGGACACAAAGAGCGGCTTGATCTCGCTGTCGATCACGCGCTCGATCTCGCGTCCGCCGTATTCCTTCGTGATGCCCCTGTTGCAGATATGATCCTTGGCATCCTGCTCCACACGTACCGTGACCTGCCTGCCGGAGAGACGCTGCGCGAGCTCGCCGAGCTTCTTCTCGGTGATCTGCTCGGCCATTCGCCGGTTCATGTGGTTGAAGGTCACGACCGCGCTGAGACGGTTGCGGAATTCCGGCGAAAAGACGCGCTTCACTTCTTCCATCATGACGGAATCGTCGACCTTGTTCCCGCCGAAGCCTATGGCCTGACGGCCGATCTGGCGCGCACCGGCGTTCGAGGTCATGATGATGATCACGTTCTTGAAGTCTGCCTTCTGGCCGCGGTTATCGGTCAGGGAGGCATAGTCCATGACCTGCAGCAATACATTGAAAATATCGGCATGCGCCTTCTCGATCTCGTCGAGGAGCAGCACGCAGTGCGGCGTCTTGCGGATCGCATCCGTCAAAAGGCCGCCGTCGTCATAGCCCACGTAACCCGCAGGCGAACCGATCAGCTTCGATACCGTGTGCTTCTCGGCATATTCGCTCATGTCGAAACGGATGAACTCGATCCCCAGCTCGGAGGCCAGCACCTTGGCGACCTCGGTCTTGCCCACGCCCGTGGGGCCCACAAAGAGGAAGCTCGCGATCGGCTTGTTTTCTGCGAGCAGCCCTGCCCGCGACATGCAGATCGCGTCCACGATGCGGCGCACCGCTTCTTCCTGCCCGTAGATCTTGTCCGTGATCCGTTTGTACAGATCCTTCAGGCGTCCGAGCTCGGAGCTTTCGGCGGTCTGCTTCGGGACTCTTCCCACCTCGGACAGCACGGTCTCGATCACGTCCTTCCCGACCGTCTGCCGTTTCTTTTCATCCTGGGGATGCATGCGTCTGTAGGCACCGGCCTCGTCGATCAGATCGATGGCTTTGTCCGGAAGGAAACGCCCTCCGATATAGAGATGGCTCAGATGCACCGCGTGCTTCAGCACGTCTTTGGCATAGCGTATGCCGTGGAACTGCTCGTAGATGCCCTTCAGGCCTTCCAGAATGCGCAGAGCCTCTTCCTCGCCCGGCTCCTTGATCTCGACATTCTGGAAACGTCTTGTCAGGGAAGTGTTGCGGGCAATGTAGCGCTTGTGCTCGTCATAGGTCGTGGTCCCGATAAAGCGGATGTGCCCGGCTTCGAGATAGGGCTTGAGCATCGCGGAGGCGTCCATGTTGTTGCCGCTCTGGGCGCCGGCCCCGATCAGGCCGTGGATCTCGTCGATGAAGACGATGGGCTCCTCGATCTCTTCCAGGGCATCCATGATGTCCAGGAAGCGCTTTTCAAAATCGCCCCGGTACTGGGTGCCGGCCAGCAGTTCCGCCACATCCAGCTGATAGATGCGGGCGTGCGCCAGCGCCTCCGGCACGTCGCCGGAAACAATGCGCTTTACCAGGCCGCGGACCACGCTGGTCTTTCCCACGCCCGGTTCCCCGATCAGAAGCGGATTGTTCTTTTCTTTCCTTAACAGTATGCGCAGGATGCGGTCCATCTCCTCCTGTCTGCCGATCAGGGGCGGATAATCCGCCGCGTCCTCGTTCATCAGCCGCGCGAATTCCAGGATGAATTCCTCGGGGTCTTCCTCGTCTCCGAAGGACAGATCCGCGTCGCCATCCCCGTTTTCCTCCAGCAGCGTAAGCGTGGAGAGGAAATCCGACAGCTCGCCGACTTCCTCTTCCAGATAGAAGCTGGCGAAGCATTCGTTCTGCATCAGAATCCCCTGTATGATATGGTGCAGGCGGATCTGGCTGCTCTTCTGCCGTTCCGCCTCCTCCACGGCGATCTCCACCGTCGACGCGAACGCGTCGGAAATGCGCTCCGAGATCCCGCGGGTGTCCGGATCTCCTTCTTTCTGAACAGGAAGCATCGTGTGCAGGAATTCATCCAGTGTTTCCTTCAATCGTCTGGCATCACCGCCGCAGGTGCGCAGGGCGCGGATGAACACGGGGATGTCCGTGCACACATAGAGTATGTGCTCGGGCGTCACCAGCTGGCTCTCCATCCTGGCCGCCACCATCAGCGACAGCTGCATCACTTTTTCCGTTGTTTCGTCAAAACCCATTTACTTATCCTCTTCGATATCGATGCGGAAAGGAAAGCCCTGAGCTCTGGCCCTTTCCGTCGCCTGTTTCTGTTTTGTATGCGCCACGTCATAGATGTAGCGCGCGATCACGGCCCGTCCGCTGCGATGAACCTTCATCATCAGATCGACGGCCTCTTCGTTGCTCTTGTCAAAGATGCTGCACAGGATCTCCACCACGAAATCCATGGTCGTCACGTCATCGTTGAGCATGATCACGCGGTACATGGAAGGCTCCTTGTGACGGTACTTTGTTCCCACCCGGTTTTTGCTTGTGCGTTTTGTCTGTTCTGCCATTCTTTCTCTCTTATAAAAACGGACTGCTTACCGCAGCCCGTTCCCTCTGACTGTCTGTTGATCCCGGCTGCCGGCATTCACGCTCCTTTGGCGGGTCACTGTACCCGTTTCACCGCAGCTGTGCCGGAACCGCGCTCATCCGCCTAAGCGGCACGAGACCCGCTCACTCGTCCTCGTCATCCACCGCAGCAGCCACCGAGCTCACAAAAGTACTGACCACCGAGATCACTACCGCAAGGATGATGATCAATGCTCCGCCGAATAATGTAACCAAAATACCAACGTTCATCTCTGTCTCCTGTCTTTCCGACCGCCGGAATGCGCTCCGGCTTTCTTTCCCGGATCCCGTATATTCTATCATGAACGCCCGTTTGTTGCAAGCGGGCGTTTTGCGCGGCCCCTCGCGGCGCTCAGGCCTTATTTTTCCTTCCTTTTGCGGAACATGAATTTCCTGGCGGCATTGATGCCCACTTTGTAAGGCAGCGGCCGGAGCGCCTTATCCGCTTCCTTAAGCTTCTCACGGATGGGGATCGACTGGGGACAATGCTGCTCGCACTTTCCGCAGCCCACACACTGGCTCGCGAATGCCGGCTCCTTCGTCAGGCCGACGGTCTGGGCAAACTGAAAACGCCCCTCCCGCTTGTTTTCGATATACATCATGTTATAGCAGGCAAAAATGCCGGGAATGTCCACGCCCTTGGGGCAGGGCATGCAATAGCGGCATCCCGTGCAGCCCACCTTTTCGTTTTCCCGGATCGCCTTCTTCACCTGTTCCAGCAGAGCAAGGTCTTTTTCCGTGAGCGCACCGCTGCTCATGTCGCTTGCGGTCCTCACGTTCTCTTCCACCATTTCGGGAGAATTCATGCCCGAGAGCACGACTGTCACCTCGGGCTGGTTGTATAACCAGCGGAATGCCCATTCGGCCGGCGACCATCCGTGGCCGTCTTCCGCAAAGAGTTTTTTTGCCTGTGCAGGCAGCATGTTGACCAGCTTGCCCCCGCGGAGCGGCTCCATGATCACAACGGGGATCCCCTTCGCCGCGGCTGCCTTCACACCCTTCACGCCTGCCTGGGTCACCTCATCCAGGTAATTGTACTGCACCTGGCAGAAATCCCAATCATAGTCATTCAGGATCGTGATGAAATTGTCGGTATTTCCGTGGTAGGAAAAGCCGATGTTACGGATCTGCCCCGACTTTTTCTTTTCCCGGATCCAGTCCAGGATCCCGACCGCCTTCAGCTTCTCCCACATGTCAACGTCCGTGAGATGATGCATCAGATAATAATCCACATGATCCGTGCGCAGACGCGACAGTTCCTCATTAAAGTACCTGTCGATCCCTTTTCCGTCCTTTATGAGATATTGGGGAAGCTTGGTCGCGATGTTTACTTTATCCCGGATGCCGTTACGCTCCAATATCTCTCCGAGCGCAGCCTCACTTCCGGGGTAGATGTACGCCGTATCATAATAATTCACCCCTGCCTGATACGCCGCCATGATCTCTTTTTCGGCTTTATCGATATCGATCTGGTTTCCTTTTTTGGTAAAACGCATGCAGCCGTATCCCAGAACAGAAAGATCGTTGCCGTTTTTATCCTTTCTGTACTGCATAGAACACCTCCGTGATCGTAACGATCCCGAGTCAGGCAAAGCTTCCTTCCCCCCCGCGGAGTGCACGGCTCAGGATAAAACAGTGACGCCCCCCCGGCTGCTTTATTGTAACACAACGATCAGACGCTTGAAAAGGGTATTTCGCATCCTCCGGTCTGTGCTATAATCGGCAGAGAAAGAAAACCACGATACGCCAAAGCCCGGAACGGGCGGGGGATAAAAGAAGGAGGCCGGGAGCATGTCGTGATCCTGCGGAAAGAGAAATGATGAAAAAAGCCGCAAGCCCTTTACATTGGCGGTTTTTTATGGTATATTGATTCTGTATCAGTAGGCGCTACATTGAAAATCAGAAAGGAATGGTGAAACATGAGCGTAAACGGAATTACGGGAAGTGTAGCAACCAGCGCAGCCGAGGCATATACCTATACTCCCGCAAACAAGGTTGTCGAAAGCGACAAAAAGGCCACGGCAGATGTGAACGCCAAGAGTACTTCGGCCAGTGAAGGCGTTGTGTATCAGCACAGCACCGATGCTGAATCGGAGAAAAAGGCGGCAGCGGAGACCAAGACCTACAAACAGGACACCGGGATGATCTCCAAACTCAAAGCAGATGCGGAAGCCCGCACTGCGCAGCTTCAGGACATTGTCAACAAGCTGATCAACAAACAGGGCATGACCTTCGACATCGCGAACGGCTCGAACTTAAAGAGCATGTTCGAGGGGATCGAGGTAGATGCCGAGACCAAAGCACAGGCCCAGAAAGACATCGCAGAAGATGGCTACTGGGGCGTAAAGCAAACAAGTGAACGCATCTTTGACTTTGCCAAGGCTCTGACCGGCGGCGATCCGGACAAGATGAAGGACATGCGCGAAGCTTTTGAAAAGGGCTTCAAGCAGGCTACAAGTGCCTGGGGGGATGACCTTCCGGAGATCAGCCAGCAGACCTACGGCGCCGTTCAGAAACTCTTTGATGATTACGAGAACGAGATCAACGGCGGCGGTACTGCTACTGCATAAGGTAATTACACACGAACATCAAAAGAGGGCGGATCTTCCGCCCTCTTGTTTTTTCTCCAAGCATTTCGCAAAGCCGGCTCTTCTTATTCCAGGCCGGGCGGCTCTTCGCTGTTCTTGATCACCGCATAGCCGTTTATCATTGCGACCGATCCTTTTTCGGGCCATACCGGCATGAGGCGGTATTCCTCCGAGTTCACAACAGCCAGATATTCGTCCTGGCTGATCCAGCGTGCGTCAAAGCCCATGTATTCCCGGAAGAAATGATAGCGCCCCTGCGTCATGCCATAGGGGTTCTCCCAGAAGATCGGCCCAGCCCCCATCTTTGCATAACGGAAGAGCATCGCGTAGATCCCGCGCAGGTCCGAATAGTCGATGGCTCCGCCCAGCACGACCGGCGTTTCGCGGTAATGATAATCATCGAGCTCGTATACCTGCCCGATCATCAGTGTCGCCTGCTGCAGGCAGTGGTCATAGATCAGGCCGTTCAGGATCCAGGTCGCGTTCGCCGAAAGCGTCCAGGTGCAGATCAGCACAAAGAGCGCTCCGCTTCCGCCGAAACCGAGCGCCTTCCCGAAGGGGCGAAACGACAGCTTCTCCGAGCAGTATTCACTCAGCACGAAGAAGAGCGGGAAGATCAGCGCGTAATGGTATTGCATCACCGCGTAGATCCCGTTGGTCGGGAACAGGACAACGCACACATTCATCGCGAGCGGAAGCAGAAGAAAGGCCGGCACGAACAGCACGGGGCGGATCAAGTCCTGCAGAGGACGCTTCTTCGTTTCCTTCAGACCGGCGATCAATACCCACAGGCAGCCCCCCGCAGCGATCAGGATCAGTGCGAAAAAGAGCAGATACAGTTTTCTGCGGAAGAGCACATCGGCATCCCAGAACGGGGTAAAGAACCAGACATAGGAATACTTCAGGCTGAAGGAAAGATTTTCGAATATGGCCGCCACGGAAAACGACTCCACACGGTCGGCCGCCCCCAGCTTGTAGATGCGGAGCATGACCTCCATCACCGCGAAATTCAGGACGCAGGCGATAGCCGCGGCCCCTACCGCAGCTCCCAGGTCGCTCAGGGCTTTTTTCAGCTCCTTTTCCCGCAGCAGATCACTAAGAAAGAAGAGCAGCCCCATGGCCGCAAGCGCCCCGATGTAGGCCTGGAAGGAACCCAGCATCAGAAGGAAGCAGAGGACGGCGCCGAAAAACGCGGGGAGCTTACGCATGCGGAGCAGATAGTAGCCCGCCGTCACCGTAAGGAAGGAAAAGGAATAGCTCAGCGCCATATAGAGATAGCCGAACTGAACCGAGATCACCGGAAAGCTGACCAGGGCTGCGGAAAGCAGTACCTGCGCGGATCTCTTCCGGATGGGAAGCATCTCGCACAGGAGCATGGCACTCAGCGCGATCATGGCACAGTAGGCGATCACGATGATAAAGGGAATGATGGCATTCTTTCCGAAGAGCTCGTTCAGATAGCGTATCATCCAGCGGCCGCACTGCGTCGCCCAGTCGGCGTTACGGTAAAAATGCACGCCCTCGCTGGTGGCGTCGGGGCCAGCATGGCCGTTGATCATCAGATAGAAATAGCAAAAGAAGCAGCACAGGGCTGCCGTCACGGAGATATTCCGATAGCGTGAAAAAAACTGTTTCATAGGATCCGTCTATTGCAGTTCATTGATCTTTTCGGTGATGAACTTCGCGGGAGCCGCGTCAATGATCACATAGTCCACATTTCCGTTCAGCAGATCCTGAACGGCCAGGGAGCCGTTCGAATAGCCCACCACGGTCATGGAGAAGCCTTCGTAGCCGCTTCCCGCATCGCCTTCGCAATAAAGCTGGGAAGTGGTCTCGTTCTCCACACCCACCTTTACCGAAGAGTCCTTGCCTTTCAGGATGGCTTCGACGGAAGCGGCGTCCATGCCGTCTTTAAATTCCTTGTTGTCGGAGCGGACCACCAGCCTCTGGGAAGCGGCATAATAAGAGTCCGAAAAGCTCACAAGCTCTTTCCGCTCTTCGGTCACGGTCAGGGCGCTCATGGCGATGTCACTCTCTCCCCCGTTCACGGAAAAAAGCACCGTTTCAAAGTCCATGTTCCGGATCACCAGCTCTTTTCCGAGATATTCGGCCAGCCCGGCAGCGATCTCCATGTCGATGCCGTAATACTCGTCCCCCTGCACATACTCGAAGGGCGCAAACGTCGCATTGGTGGCCACGAAGAGCTGGTCCTTGCTGTCGTCCTCCGCCGCCGGCACAACGGGCTTCGGTTTCCCGTTTCCGAAATACCTTTCACAGATCGCATCGTAGGTCCCGTCGCTCTTGATCTTTGCGACATAGGCATTGACCTCGTCCAGAAGGTCGGGCTGTTTCGGATCCACCGCGAAAGCATACTCCTCCTTCGTCAGGTCCGCATCGATCACCTTTGCGGTCAGTCTGCTCGCGTTCGATCCGCTGCCCACGCAGCCCGTGAGCACGCTCACGAGGCATGCGAGTGCAAGAAACGTTTTCCAAATCCTTCTCTTCATGCTTTCTCTCTCAAAGCCAAAAGCTTATTTGATCTGCGAATGCCAATCCTGAAGCGAGCGCACATCGCTCCTGCCGTGCTTCTTTACGTGACGGATGCCGTCTGCAGCCGCCGCTGCCGCTGCCACGGTCGTGATATAAGGGATGCGTGCCTTGATGGCCGCTTTCCGCAGATAGCTGTCATCGTTCACGCTCTCCTTGCCGGCAGGCGTGTTGACGATCAGCTGGATGTCTCCGTTGGTGATGAGATCCAGGATGTTCGGACGGCCTTCGTAAAGCTTCTTGACCTTCTCAACGGGAATGCCGTTCTGCTCGATCAGGTCGCAGGTCGTTCCGGTCGCCAGGATCTTGAAGCCGGCCTCGTGGAAGCTCTTCGCTACCGCCGCGATCTCGGGCTTGTCCTTGCGGTTGACGCTGATCAGCACCGTGCCTTCGGTCGGAAGCCCGGCATTTGCCGCCTCTTCCGCCTTGTAGAAGGCGCCGGAAAGAGACTTGCTGATGCCCAGCACCTCGCCGGTGGAACGCATTTCGGGCCCGAGGATGGGATCCACTTCCTGGAACATGTTGAAGGGGAATACCGCTTCCTTCACGCCGAAATACGGGATCTCTCTCTCCTTGAGCTCGGGTACCGGTGAAGGACGCCCGGTCAGGCTGCCGGTGATGATATCGGTCGCCAGAGGCACCATGCGGATGCCGCAGACCTTGGATACCAGAGGCACCGTACGGGATGCGCGGGGATTCGCCTCCAGAACGAAGACCTTTCCGTCCTCGATGGCGTACTGCATGTTCATCAGACCCACCACATGCATCTCCTCGGCGATCTTGCGCGTATATTCCTTTATGGTCTCCAGATTATCCGCCGGAATGTGCTTCGAGGGGATCATGCAGGCGCTGTCTCCGGAATGGATGCCGGCCAGCTCGATATGCTCCATCACCGCGGGCACGAACGCATGCGTGCCGTCGCTGATGGCGTCCGCCTCACACTCCAGCGCATGATGCAGGAAACGGTCGATCAGGATCGGGCGGTCAGGCGTGACACCCACGGCCGCCTTCATGTATTCGGTAATGCTCTCTTCGTCGTAAACCACTTCCATTCCGCGGCCGCCCAGCACGTAGGAAGGACGCACCATCACGGGATAGCCGATGCGCGCGGCAATCTCCTTCGCCTCGTCCACGGTCGTTGCCATGCCGCTCTCGGGCATCGGGATCCCCAGCTTGTCCATCATGGCACGGAACTGGTCGCGGTCCTCCGCCAGGTCGATGACCTCGGGGCTGGTCCCCAGGATGTTCACGCCGTTCTTCTTCAGATCAGCCGCCAGGTTCAGGGGGGTCTGTCCGCCGAACTGCGCGATCACGCCCACGGGCTTTTCCTTATGGTAGATGCTCAGCACATCTTCAAGCGTAAGGGGCTCGAAATAAAGCTTGTCGGAAGTGTCATAGTCGGTCGAAACCGTCTCGGGGTTGCAGTTGACGATGATGGTCTCGAAGCCGAGCTTCTTCAGACTCATGGCTGCATGCACGCAGCAGTAGTCGAACTCGATGCCCTGGCCGATGCGGTTGGGGCCGCCGCCCAGGATCATGATCTTCGGAGAGCCGTGCGGATCGGATGAAGACGGCGAAATGGCGCTCGCATCGTTTTCGCCGTCTTCATCCGAATCCATAGGGCGACCGCCCTCATCCGGCGAAACGCGAAGCGTTTTGACGGATGATCCACGGCTCTCCAGATTGTAGCTGGAATAGTAGTAGCAGGATTCCTGCGTGCCGCTCACATGCACCTTGTCCCAGTGCTCCTCGCAGCCCGCCGCCAGACGCGCGTTGCGGATGTCGTCCTCGGGCACGCCCAGGATCTCGCTCAGATACTTGTCGGAGAAGCCGTCCTTCTTGGCCTGCACCAGCTCGGCAGCCGCGGGTACCTTGCCCTTGTATGCGGCAACCAGCTTCTCTTCCTCGTCCACCAGCTCCTTCATCTGCTCGATGAAATACTTCTTTACCTTGGTCAGCTCGAAGAGCTCGTCCACGGTAGCGCCCTTGCGGAGTGCTTCGTACATCAGGAAATGACGCTCGGAATTCGGGGTGACCAGCTTCTGCAGCAGCTCCTCTTTGGAGAGGCTGTTGAAATTCTTCACATGACCCAGACCGGAACGGCCCTTTTCAAGGGAACGCACCGCCTTCTGGAAAGCTTCCTTGTAGTTCTTGCCGATGCTCATCACTTCGCCCACGGCGCGCATCTGGGTACCCAGCTTGTCTTCCACGCCCTTGAACTTTTCAAAGGCCCAGCGTGCAAACTTGACCACCACATAATCGCCGCCCGGCACGTACTTATCCAGCGTGCCGTACTTGCCGCAGGGGATCTCGGAAAGGGAAAGCCCGCTCGCCAGCATGGCCGATACAAGCGCGATCGGGAAGCCCGTTGCCTTCGACGCCAGGGCCGAAGAACGCGAGGTTCTGGGATTGATCTCGATGACGATGATGCGGTCGCTGACCGGATCGTGCGCGAACTGCACGTTCGTTCCGCCGATGACCTGGATGCGGTCCACGATCTTGTAAGCCTGCTCCTGCAGACGCTTCTGCAGATCCTCGGAGATCGTCAGCATCGGTGCCGTGCAGAAGGAATCGCCGGTGTGCACGCCCATCGGATCCACGTTCTCGATGAAGCAGACCGTGATCATGTTGCCGTCCTTGTCGCGGACGACTTCCAGCTCCAGCTCTTCCCAGCCGGCCACGCACTCTTCCACGAGTACCTGTCCCACAGGGGATGCCTGCAGGCCGCGGGCGCATACCGTCTTCAGTTCTTCTTTGTTATAGACCAGGCCGCCGCCGGTTCCGCCCATCGTGTAAGCGGGGCGCAGAACCACGGGGTAGCCAAGTCCATCCGCGATCTTCAGGGCTTCGTCCACGCTGTAGCTCACTTCGCTGCGCGCCATACCGATGCCCAGGCTTTCCATCGTCTCCTTGAACTCGATACGGTCCTCGCCGCGCTCGATGGCATCCACCTGCACGCCGATGACCTTTACACCGTATTTGTCAAGGATCCCTTTCTTGTTCAGCTCGGCGCAGAGGTTCAGTCCGGACTGTCCGCCGAGGTTCGGGAGCAGCGCATCCGGACGCTCCTTTTCGATGATCTGTTCCAGACGCTCCGCGTTCAGCGGCTCGATATAAGTCACATCCGCCATCTCCGGATCCGTCATGATGGTTGCCGGATTGGAATTCACAAGGATGATCCTGTACCCAAGCTTCCGGAGGGCCTTGCAGGCCTGCGTTCCGGAATAGTCAAACTCGCAGGCCTGACCGATGATGATGGGCCCGCTTCCGATGATCAGTACGCTTTTAATGTCTGTTCTCTGTGCCATGATATTCCCCTTTCTTTTATCCCCCTAAATAGGCCTTCTTTATCTCTTCACTTCTGGCAAGCTCCGACGCGTCCCCACTCAGGGAGATGCGGCCGGTCTCCAGAACATATGCCCGGTTCGCCACGGAGAGCGCCATCTGGGCATTCTGTTCGACCAAAAGGATGGTTGTACCCTGTTTGTTCATGTCCTCGATGATGTTGAAGATCTGCTTGACCAGGATGGGCGCCAGTCCCATCGAGGGCTCGTCCAGCATCATGAGCCTGGGGCGGGACATCAGCGCGCGCCCCATCGCCAGCATCTGCTGTTCCCCTCCGGAAAGGGTCCCCGCGATCTGGTGATAGCGTTCCTTCAGTCTGGGAAAGAGCGCATATACTTTTTCCAGACTGTCCGCAGCCTCCGAAGCGGGCCTGGTATAAGCGCCCATCTCCAGGTTCTCCAGCACGGTCATGTGCTGAAATACCCTGCGCCCTTCCGGACACAGAGCCATTCCGCGCGCCACGACCCTGTCTGCGGCCATGCCGTGCAGATCTTTTCCTTCAAAAAGGATCTTTCCGCTGCGGGCTTTCAAAAGTCCGCCGACGGTATTCAGCGTGGTGGATTTTCCGGCGCCGTTCGCACCGATGAGGGTAACGATCTCGCCCTCCTTCACCTCAAAAGAGATGCCCTTGATCGCATGGATGCTGCCGTAATAGACCTGCAGATCCTGAACCTGTAACATCGTCTCCATGCTCAGTCCTCCTCCTTCCTGCCGCCCAGGTAAGCTTCGATGACCTGAGGGTCGTTCTGTATCCTGGAAGGGGTTCCTTCGGCTATGATCTTTCCGAAATTCACCACAACGATATTTTCGCAGATGCCCATGACCAGATTCATGTCATGCTCGATCAGCATGATCGCGATCTTGAACTCATCGCGGATCTTGCGTATGTTCTTCATCAGTTCTTCGGTCTCGGAAGGGTTCATTCCGGCAGCCGGCTCGTCCAGAAGCAGCAGCTTCGGCTCCGTCGCAAGGGCGCGCACGATCTCGAGACGCCGCTGAGCGCCGTAAGGAAGACTGTCCGCACGCACATCCGCCTGGTCGGCCAGGCCGAAGATATCCAGAAGCTCCAGCGTGCGCTCGTGGGCCCGCTTCTCCTCTTTCCAGAAAGAAGGCAGGCGAAGGATCCCGCTGAACATGCCGTAACGGACATGCTCGTGAAGGCCGATCCTGACGTTCTCTTCCACGCTCAGCTTGTCAAAAAGACGGATGTTCTGGAAGGTCCGCGCGATGCCCGCGTGATTGACCTGTACCGGCGACATGTTCTTTGTGTCCTTGCCGTCCAGGAAGATCTTGCCGCGGCTCGGCTGATAGACCTTGGTAAGCAGGTTGAAGATCGTGGTCTTTCCCGCGCCGTTGGGGCCGATCAGACCCTTGATCTCGTCAGGCGCGATGCTGATGTTGAATTCGTCCACGGCAGTCAGGCCGCCGAAATCGATCCCCAGATGTGAAGTTTTGAGGACTGCGTCAGTTTCTTTGCTCATTTTGCCGCCTCCTCCTTCTTCGCTTTTTTCCCGAGGCCGTCGAAGATGCTCCGAAGCTTCGGATTATTGCTTGCGATCATCACAAGGATCAGCACGATCGCGTAGATCAGCATGCGGTAGTCCGAGAATTTGCGGAGAAGCTCCGGCAAAACGGTCAGGAGCGCCGCCGCGATGATGGAACCCGTCATGTTTCCGATGCCGCCCAGCACCACGAACACCAGGATCAGGATCGAGGTGTTGAAGTCGAATTTCTTCGGTGCGATGGTGGAATAATTCAGTGCATAAAGGGCACCTGCCGCGCCCGCGATGGCTGCGGAGGTCACAAATGCGATCAGCTTGTGCCTGGTCACCGGCACGCCGGAAGCCTCGGCCGCGATGCGGTTGTCGCGGATCGCCATGATCGCCAGACCCGTGCGGCTGTTCACCAGGTTCTGGATGATCACCAGTACCAGAAGCAGCAGGATCGTTCCGGCAATGAAAGTCGAGAGCTTGGTCACGCCCGTGGCCCCCATGGGCCCGTTGATCAGGACTTTACCGTCCGCTGCCATTCCCATCGAAGCCGCATCCTTGAAGGAAAGATGAAGCCCCGCCTTGTCCACGCCCACATACAGGCAGTTCATGACATTTTTGATGATCTCGCCGAAGGCCAGCGTCACGATCGCCAGATAGTCGCCGTTCAGGCGCAGCACCGGGATCCCGATGATCACGCCCGCGATCCCCGCCAGGAGCGCTCCGATCACGATCGCAAGCAAAAGCCGCAGGCCCGGGTTCGGCACGTTCTCTGCCAGGCTCATGGATACCACCACGCCCGAGAAAGCACCCACCGACATGAAGCCCGCGTGGCCGAGGCTCAGTTCCCCGGATATGCCCACGACGAGGTTCAGGGCCAGTGCCATGATCACGTAGGAAAGGATCGGGATCAGCTGCCCCTTCAGGCTGTTGGTCAGCATCCCGAGATTTGCGAGTATCTGCACGACGATGAAAAAGAGGATCACGATCCCGTAGTTCAGGAAGGAGATCTTGGTCTGCTTTTTCAGATTCTTCAAAGCTTTCATTTTCCCCTCCCCCTTATACCTTTTCTCTGACCTTGCGGCCCAGAAGACCGGTCGGTTTCACAAGCAGCACGATGATCAGCACCGCGAAAACGATGGCATCGGAAAGCTGGGTGGAGATGTAGGCTTTGCCGAAGATCTCGATCACACCCAGAAGCACGCCGCCCAGCATAGCTCCCGGAATAGAGCCGATCCCGCCGAAGACGGCCGCGGTAAAGGCCTTGATGCCGGGCATGGCGCCGGTAGTAGGCATCAGCGTGGGATAAGCGGTACAAAGCAGCACGCCTGCGATGGCCGCCAGACCCGAGCCGATAGCAAAGGTCATGGAGATGGTCCGGTTCACGTTGATCCCCATCAGCGTAGCCGCGCCCTTATCCTCGGATACGGCACGCATGGCCTTGCCCATTTTTGTTTTCGAAGTAAAGAAGGTGAGTGCCAGCATGATCACGATATTGGCCAGCACGGTGATCAGCGTCACGGGCGCCACCTGGGTGCTGCCCAGCTGCAATGCGGGCAGATCCGCGAAAATATTGGGAAATACTTTTGTGTTGGACGTCCAGATGAGCAGTGCCGCATTCTGCAGGAAATAAGATACGCCGATCGCGGTGATCAGGACCGCGAGACTTGTGGCATTACGAAGAGGCTTATACGCCAGGCCCTCGATGATGATGCCCAGCACCGTACAGACCGCCACCGAAGCGAGTACCGCAAGGATGGGCGGCCAGCCCAGACCGGTGATGGCACAGAAGGCAACATACGCGCCTACCATGATCACATCGCCATGGGCAAAATTAAGCATTTTCGCAATGCCATAGACCATGGTATAACCCAAAGCTATGATGGCATATACACTTCCCAGGCTTATCCCGTTTATCAGATTAGCAAGCATAGATCATACCCCGCAACTTTACATACGGGCTGTACCTTTCGGTACAGCCCGTTCAAAACACTTCTTACAGTCCCACGTATACGCCGTTCTGGATCACTACGGCCTTGGGATCCTTGTTTACTTCACCGTTTGCGGTCCATACCATTCCGGAACCGGTCACACCGTCATAGGAGAAGTTCGGATTGGTGAACACGGAGATCAGGATCGTGCAGATCTCTTCAGCGCTCTTGCCGGTCACATCCAGGTCACCGTTCTTGTCCGCATAGAACTGCAGCGCACGGTAGATCGCGTAAGGGCAGTCATAACCATCTGCAGCGAACTGGTTGGGCGTCTCGCCGTAACCGCTCTCGTACTTGCCAACGAAGCTCTTGGTCAGATCATCGGTAGCATCTGCGGAGAACGGAGTAAGCAGGATAACACCCTCTGCAAGGGAAGCATCAAAGCCTTCCATGGTCAGGATACCGTCCATGCCGTCCACACCGAAGAACTTAGGTGCATACCCCATGGAAGATGCCTGCTGCAGGATCAGGGATGCGGGCTGATAATAGATGGGCAGGAACACCAGATCAGCGCCTGCGCTCTGCGCATCACCCAGCTGCACGGAGAAATCGTTCGCGGTATCATCGGTAAAGGTCGTGGTGGAAACCACTTCCAGTCCCAGCTCACCGGCCTTCGCGTTGAAGGTCTGGTAAATGCCGGTGGAATAAGCATCCGCATTGTTATAGATGATCGCTACCTTGGTAGCCATGTTGTTATCCTTGATATACTTCGCGGAAGCGGAACCCTGGTTGGGGTCGGCGAAGCACACCTGGAATACGTTGTCCTTGCCGTTTACAACATCCGGAGAAGATGCGGACGGCGTGAGCATAAAGATACGGTCGTTGTTTGCCTCCGCACTTACGGCAACGCAGGGGGTGGTGGTCACGGTACCTGCGATGACCTGTACGTTCCAGTCCTTCAGGTTGTTGTAAGCGTTCACGGACTTCTCCGCATCGTGCTCGTCATCCTGGGGATTGTACTGGATCTGGAAATCAGAGCTGATGGCGTTGATCTCGTCAACTGCGATCTGCTCACCGTTCTTTACGGCATTTCCGTAGATTGCTGCAGCACCGGTCAGAGGTCCGATCATGCCCAGGTTCAGGGTACCGGTAAGCTTGCCGCCTACGCTCTCCTGCTCGGGAACACTCTCTTCAACCCCCTCCTTGGTCTCACCGCCTGCATTGCTGCCTGCGTCAGAGCCTGCGCTCTCGCCGCCGTCGGTCGTGCCGCTCGTGCCTGCATCAGAGCCGCCGGTGGAAGCCGCATCGGTGCAGCCTCCCAGCATGGACACGCCAAGTACAGCCGACATTACCATTGCCAACACTTTCTTTTTCATAATATTTTCCTCCCTTTCTTTTTCCTCCCGATCACAGGCTATGAAAAAAGGGAACAGGGATCCGCCCGCGAATCTCTGAACCCCCTTGTTCCATCTCCCCGTAATCCTAACGATTTTATCACGCCAATTAATAAAATACAAGCGTTTCTTGATCTTTTGTTACGTTCGCAAGACGTCTTTTCTGGATGAGGGTCGTGATGGGTTCGGAGCAGAAGCACATAAGTCCGGGCACCTCCGCGACGTGCCCGGCCCTTATGTCTTCTGCTCTGCCTGCCAGGTTCTCTGCCATCCAGCAAAGCCGCAAGCTCACTACACTGCCGGTGGTTGGTGTGGACAGTCACGAAGATGTTCGCTTGGGGGCAAAAAATCACCCCGGGAAAACCCGGGGTGACAGACATCGTTTCCGATGAACTTACTTGTTGTTGCCCAGAGAAGCTGCTTTGATGGGGATCTTGACGGTAGTGGTACCGCTGTAGTTGCCGATACCTCTCAAGGTCACGATCATGCTTCCCTTCTTCACATTGTTCTTGTAGGAAGCGATCACAAAGTCCTCACCATACGTCAGTCCATTGGTGTTGATCTTGGCGCTGTTCTCGAACGGGTTGTCATCAAGTTCATCCAGGATGATAGGCTGACCGGTGTAGGTCTCGAAGTAACCCTTCTGAACCTTCATCTTCTTGATGGCCTTCTTGACGTCGATGTCGCTTACGGTCACGCCTTCCTTGTCAGCACTGAGGTTTGCGTTCTTGCTGGTCACGACAACGTCGATGCTCTCAGGGAGCGCATCCTTGGAACCAAGCGTCTTTCCGTCGGAAAGAACCTTGAAGTCGTAAAGCTTCTTGCCGAGTGCGTTTCCGGCACGGTCAACAACCGTAACCTTCACCTTGCCGGCCTTGCCGCTTACTGCGTTCACAACGATGAGCTCTTCGTCAAGCTCCAGAGCGTTAACGGTGTAACTGATCTCCTTCTTGCCCTTGAAGTTGCCCTTACCGGTAAGCTTCGCGGTTCCCTTGCCGGCGTTTGCGGCAGTGTACTTCACCTTGTAATCTGCGCCTTCGATCAGGACGTACTCACCGAGTCCGAGTTCCATCTCTACAGGCTGTGCCTTGACGGCCCATTCAACCTCACCGATCTCGTTCACGCTGATGGTGCTGATATCGGCTGCTCCGATCTTGTAGTTCTTCTTTGCGTAAGTTCCGTTCTTGCCGTTTACGCAAACCGTAGCGTTACCCTTGTTCACGTTGTTGCTGAAGGTAACAACTGCTGCGATCTCGTTGCCGGACTTGTCAACATAGGTCTGCTTGTCGGCATCCCAGGTGTAGGACAGAGCAGTCTTTGCACCCTTAAGCTTGATGTCGAGCGTTGCAGGGATCTGTGCCTTGCCGTTGAAGGTCATGGCAGCAAACTTGGTGGTGATCTTTGCGCCCTTCATATCCAGGGAATCAGCGCTGACGGTCGGCTTAACGATCTTGAAGCTCTTGTCTACGCTCTTTCCTGCATAGTTGCCCTTACCCTTGATGGAAATGGTACCGCTGGTCTCAACGTTCTTTCCGGTCTTCACGGTGTAGTCCGTGCCTTCCGCGAGAACGATCTCCTCACCCATGCGGATATCCACAACAGTGAATACGGGCTTGATCTTGGCGCCGGTGTAGTTGTACTCAGCCTGAAGGCCGATGATCTCGATGCCGTCTACGACTTCCTGACCACCCATGCCGTCGTCGATCTTGTTGTTGCTGATGGTGCCGTCCTCACTTACGGTGAAGGTAACGGTCTTCCAGTCATAGTATTCCTTGCGGTTCTTCTCAGGTGCCTTGGCATCTCTGACAGGCTCCTTGACATATGCTTCCCAGACCACCTTGCCGTTGTTGCCGGTGCGGGTATTTTCCTTAACGCTGACCTCAGCCACTACTTCCTGAGTCTGCTTTGCATCGTTTGCGCTGCAGGTGAAGGTAGCGACAGCGGTCGGAACCTTGGTCACATCGCCGGTCACGTTAACCCACTTCCACTCGGGCTTGCCCCAGTTGTAGACTACATCGTCAACGGGAGGTTCCGGCTTGGGCTGCTCACCGACAAAGATGTCGAAGAAGAACTCGGTGCTCTCAACGCCCTCGCTGGAAACAACCAGCTTGTAGGAAGCGTTGGAGGAAACAGCAACCTGACCGCTCACGGTGAAGCTGCTTGCGTTCTCACTTACTTTCAGACCATCCAGAAGCACTGCGGCTGCGCCGTTTGCGCTTACCAGATTCCAGCTGACGGTCTTGTCGCTCAGGATCTCGTTGCCGCTGACAACTACTGCATTGAAGCTCAGAGCAATGGGATCGTTGTTGCTTACGCTGATGCTCAGGGCCTTGTCGGCTGTGCTGCCGTTCTTGCCTGCAACAGCATCAAATCCGGTGTAGTTCACGGAGATGCTTGCAACCTCGGGTTCGGGCTCAGGGATCTCAACGCTCTCGTCCTCAACAACGATGTTGAAGTAGATATCCTCTACCGCCTCGTTGAAGGAAGCGCTCAGCTTGTAGGAAGCGTTTACGGAAACAGCGGACTGACCGCTTACGGTAAATACGTTGCCGTTCTTGCTGACGGAGATGCCTTCCGCAAAGACTGCCTTGGCACCGTTTGCGCTTACGATCTTCCAGCTGACTTCCTCATCGAGGACCGCTCCGTTAGCGCTGACTACCGATGCATTGAAGCTCAGGCTCAGTGCCTCGTTGTAGCTTACGGTCACGCTCAGGGCCTTGTCGGCTGCGCTGCCGTTCTTGCCTGCCACTTCATCAAAGCCGGTGTAGTTCACGGAAATGCTTGTAGCCGGTTCGGGCTCGGGCTCAGGGATCTCAACGCTCTCGTCCTCAACAACGATGTTGAAGTAGATATCCTCTACCGCCTCGTTGAAGGAAGCGCTCAGCTTGTAGGAAGCGTTTACGGAAACAGCAGACTGACCGCTTACGGTAAACAGATTGCCGTTCTGGCTGGCGGAGATGCCTGTTGCATAAACTGCCTCGGCACCGTTTGCGCTCACGATCTTCCAGCTGACTTCCTCATCGAGAACCGCTCCGTTAGCGCTGACAACCGCCGCATTAAAGCTCAGGCTGAAAGCTTCGTTGAAGCTTACGGTCACGCTCAGAGCCTTGTCGGCTGCGCTGCCGTCCTTGCCTGCAACGGTATCGAATCCGGCATAGTTCAGGGATACGGTGGGCGCTTCGGGTTCGGGATCGGGAATTACCTCGGGCTCGGTTACTACGACTTTGAAGTAGATCGTGTTCTCCGAGAGGGTATCACCGTCTGCGATCCATGCGCGGAGAGAGTATGCTCCGGTTCCTGCTGCGGTGGTGTTGCCGCTTACCGTGCAACTGTTTGCATTCTCGCTGAGAGTCATGGTACCGATCGCGTCACCGCCAGAGCTCAGGTTCCAGCTGACGGTCTTGTCAGCCAGGGCGGACCCGTTACCGCTTACTACTGCGGTATTGAAGCTGACAGCTACAAAATCACCTTTGTTTACGCTCACACTGAGAGCCTTCTCTGCGCTGCTGCCGTCCATGCCGTCAACATCGTCGAAGCTCTCGGTGGTGATAGCCGACACCGAAACTGAAGCCGTTTCTTCCCCATCAGCCAGTACCGGAATGCTCCAACCCGTGAAGGATCCGACCAGCATCGTGAGAGTAAGCAGCCAGCTCAATGCCTTGTTCCACTTACGTTTCATTGCTTTTTCTCCTTTCTTTCCGTCATCCCATTCAAATGGAATCACTACATTGCTACTTATAATTTCGAGAAACGCACCCCAAAAAAAGGGGCATCCCTCTCCAAATATGGAAATATAGCACAATTGTACAAAAAATCAAGTACTTTTTTTACAATTTAATAAAACTTGTCCTTTTTTCCTCTTCCGTGTATAATGCAAAAAGATTTTTCGCGGCAAAGGAGTCCTTCATATTATGATACGGATCATCATTACCCTGATCTTTGTGATACTGTTTCTGGTCCTGTCCCTTGTGATACTGCCCGTGATGCTGCTGATCGGCCTCTTCAGCAAACCGGCGAGGGACAAAGTAAGTCTGGCCATCGTTAACAGCGCCTTCCGAGTGGTGCTCTTCCTGGCCGGGACCAAAGCGACCGTTCTGGGTGAGGAAAACGTGCCGAAGGACGAAGCGGTGCTCTACGTCCTCAACCACCGGAGCTTCTTCGACATCCTGCTGACCTATATCCGCGTTCCCCGGCCCACGGGCTACGTCGCCAAAAAGGAAATGAAGAATTTCCTGACGCTGACCTGGTGGATGATGCTCCTGCACTGCGAGTTCCTTGACCGCAGCGACATCCGCAAGGGAATGAAGACCATCAACACCTGCGTTGAAAAGATCGGCCGGGGCATCTCCATCGCGATCTATCCCGAAGGCACCCGCAACAAGACCGAGGAACCCCTGCTGCCCTTCCACGGCGGAAGCTTCAAGATCGCCGAAAAGAGCAACTGCAGGATCGTCCCCGTGGTGCTGAACAACAGTTCGGCCGTGCTGGAAGACCATATCCCGTTTCTGAGGAGCGCCCACGTGATCGTGGAATACCTCCCGCCCATCGATGTGGCAGGCATGGACAGAGAAGAGCGCAAGGCTCTTCCCGAGACCGTGCGCTCTAAAATGCTGGAAGCATATCTGAAAAATAAGGAACTGGTATGACGGAAGCCTCCCCCTCAGGCAAAATGCCCGCGGGACAAAACCGAAACGATCCTACGAAGCGATCACCCTCGCCACATGCACGCCGCTCGCGCTCGCATGGGAAAGGGAATGGGTGATGCCGCTGCAGTCCCCGATGATGAAAAGTCCCGGGTGCAGGGTCTCCAGATTCTCGTTGATCTCCACTTCCATATTGTAGAATTTCACTTCCACCCCGTAAAGCAGGGTATCGTCGTTGGCCGTTCCGGGCGCGATCTTGTCGAGCTTGTAGATCATCTCGATGATCCCGTCCAGGATGCGCTTGGGCATCACCAGGCTCAGATCGCCCGGCGTGGCATTCAGCGTGGGCGTGATGAAGGCCTCGCTGATGCGCGAAGGCGTGCTGCGGTGTCCGGTGATCAGATCGCCGAAGCGCTGCACGATCACGCCGCCTCCCAGCATGTTCGACAGGCGGGCGATGCTTTCGCCGTATCCGTTGCTGTCCTTGAAGGGCTGCGAGAAATGCTTGGCCACCAGCAGCGCAAAGTTCGTGTTCTCGGTCTGCTTCTCGGGATCCTCATAGCTGTGGCCGTTCACGGTCACGATCCCGTTCGTGTTCTCGTTTACCACGGCGCCCTTCGGGTTCATGCAGAAGGTGCGGACCAGGTCGCCGTATTTCGCGGTACGGTATACGATCTTGCTCTCGTAGAGTTCGTCGGTAAGATGCGAGAAAACAGCCGCCGGCAGCTCCACGCGCACGCCGATGTCCACGCGGTTGCTCTTTGTGGGGATCTGCATCTCCTCGCAGACTCTTCCCATCCACTTGCTGCCGCTGCGTCCGGCGCTGATGATACACTTATCACCGCTCACGCAGAAGTCCTTTCCGCTGATCTCGTATCCGTCCCCGCATTTTCTTACATGCTCCACGGGCGAAAGGAAGTGGAAATCCACCTTGTCCTTCAGCTCGTCATAGATCTTTTCCAGCACGACATAATTGATGTCCGTCCCCAGATGACGCACCGAGGCGTCCAGCAGATGCAGGTCGTTCTGCAGGCAGAGCTTTTTGATCTCGGTGTTCGCTGTGGAATAAAGCTTCGTGCCTTCCCCGCCGTGGCTCAAATTGATCTCGTCCACATATTTCATCAGCTCGATGGCGCGGTTCTTTCCTATATATTCATACAGCGTGCCGCCGAACTGGTTCGTGATGTTGTATTTGCCGTCGGAAAAGGCGCCCGCCCCGCCAAAGCCGTTCATGATCGAGCAGGGCTTGCAGCCGATGCAGCTCTTCACCTTCACGCCGTCGATCGGGCATTTGCGCTTGTCCAGCGGATTCCCCGCCTCGAACACGCCGATCTTCAGCTCCGGCTTCAAACGGATCAGCTCGTAGGCGGAAAAAATGCCGCCGGGTCCCGCTCCGATGATCAATACATCATAATCCATGTTCCGTACCCCCTTTACTGTTTTGCTTCCAGCAGTTCCACGATGCGTTCGAAATGCATCCCGTGGGATGCCTTGACCAGGACGTTCTGTCCCCGGAGATCGCGCGCGGGAAGTGCCGCAAGCAGTTCCTCCGTGCTTTCGAAATGCTCCGCTTTCCGCCCCGACGGCGCGATCGCCCCGTCATAGGCTTCTGCCATGTGCTTGGAAAGCTCTCCTACCGTGATCAGCGTCTCCACGCCGCTCTCCGCCGCGTATCGTCCCACCGCCGCGTGCAGCTCCTTCTCTTTTTTGCCCAGCTCAAACATGTCTCCGAGGATCGCCATGCGCCCCTCCGGATATTTCTCACAGAGCATGTCGATCGCCGCCCTGACCGAGGTGGGGTTGGCATTGTAGCAGTCATCGATCATGGCAAAGCCGTCGCAGTTCACGATGCGGCTGCGTCCCTTGATGGCGCCTGTCTTCGCGAGCCCGGCAATGATCTCGTCCCTTCCGAGCCCGAGAAGCCTGCCGATCGCAGCGGCTGCTGCCGCGTTCTGCCTCATGTGCCCGGGCATTTCTGCCGCGAAATCCGCTTCGGCCCCCGTGCAGAGTTCGGCGAAATCCGCCACGCCGTAAAACACCGGCGGCTTTCCGCACACTTCCTTTATGCCCGCCAGCTTGTCGTCATCCCCGTTCAGGATCGCCGTGCCTTCTTCTGTCATGCCCGAAAAGATCTCGCTCTTGGCCCGCAATACGCCATCGCGGTCTCCGAGCGCCTCCAGATGGCATTCCCCGATATTGGTGATCACCGCGATATCCGGGCGCACCAGCTTCGTCAGGCGCGTCATCTCGCCGAAATGGTTGATCCCCATCTCCAGGACCGCGCACTCGTGCTCATCCCGTATGCGCAGGATCATCAGCGGCACGCCGATCTCGTTGTTGAAATTCTTTTCCGTCGCAAAGACCCGGTATTTTTCCCGCAGCACGGCCGCGATCATTTCCTTGGTACTGGTCTTGCCGACGCTGCCCGTGATCCCGATGATCTTTGCCTTCAGCTGCGAACGGTACAGGGCTGCGATCCGCGTGAGCGCTTCGAAGCTGTCCCTGACCAGGATGCAGGGGCCGCAGTTCTCCTCCGGCAGCTTTTCACAGACGACCGCAAGGGCTCCCTTCGCAAAAACCTCCGGGATGAAGCTGTGGCCGTCCACCCTCTCGCCCTTTGTCGCGATAAAGACTCCGCCTTCTTCGATCAGACGGGAATCGATCACGACGCAGCTCGCTTCCCCTTCCGGAGCTTCCCCGTGCAGTTGGCCGCCGCAGGCGGCGCAGATGGCTTGTACGTTCATTCCCTTCATAGTCGATATCCTTTTTTATCCGGCTGCCCGCTCTCTCAGCGAGATCTCGATCAACTTTTCACAGAATGTGCCGAAATCGATGCCGACCGCCGCAGCCTCCTGGGGGATCAGCGACGTGGGCGTCATTCCCGGCAGGGTATTGGCCTCCAGGCAGTAGATCTTTCCTTCCCGGTCCATCAAAAAGTCCATTCTGGCATAAACCGAAAGGTGCAGCGCCCTCCAGGCTTTCTCCGCCATGTCGCGGATGCGCTGCGCGCTCTCTTCCTCCAGCTGTGCCGGGCACACTTCCTTTGTCATCCCGGCCTGGTATTTGTTCTTATAATCATAATCTCCGACATCGGGCATGATCTCGACCAGAGGCAGTGCCTTTCCGTCGAGCACCCCGCAGGTGAACTCCCGCCCGATGATGCGCTGTTCGATCACGATGTGGGGATCCAGAACGCGGGCCTTCTTTACCGCCTCCTTCAGCTCCCCTTCATCTGACACAAAATAGACGCCTATCGTGGATCCGCCGTTGGATGCCTTTACCACGGCCGGAAACTCCACGTCTCCGGGTTCCTCTCCCGGATATACCTCGATGCCCCGGGGCACCGGTATCCCGTGAGAAGCCAGGATGGCCCTGGTCAGGCCCTTGTCCATGCAGACGGCGCTGCTGGCATGATCGGTCCCCGTATAGGGGATGCCGTTCAGTTCAAACATCGCCTGCAGTTTCCCGTCCTCGCCGTTTGCCCCGTGCAGTGCCAGAAAGACCACGTCTGCCATGGCGCAGATCTCGACCACGTTCGGGCCGCAGAAGCGCTTCGCCCCGTCCGGACGAAGGGCATGGACTTTTTGGATGTCGGGCGTCTCTTCCCCGATATCCGCGATGCCTTCGGCCCAGTCCCGCTCAAGCGAAAACGCCTCCCCGGGATCCACTTCCGGGCATCCGAGATACACATCCAGCAGCACGACCTGATGGCCGCGCGCCTTCAGCGCTTTATATACTTCCCTGCCGGAGACCAGCGAAACCTCGCGTTCCGTGCTGGTCCCTCCCGCCAAAACCGCTATCTTCATATTTCTATCCTCGCTTTGTTTCCCTCAGTTGGCCGCGATCTGCTCGTATTCGAGATCGATCCTGGATAAAACGGCCGTCAATATCGCCCCATAGTATAATTCATTCCTGCCGCCTTTGCAATATACCCCGCTTTCGCCGACATAGCTCTTCCCGGAGGGGTTCCGCCCCCGGAGATAGTGCACGCATTCCTGTATCACCATGCGGTATTCGCGGTTCGTGATCACGCCGTTGATATAGGTCAGCTGCTGTGCCTGCTGCAGGAGCAGGTCGTTGCTGCTCCCGTCGGAACTGGCAGTCGTGACCAGCCAGCTTCCCTGCTTGGCCGCCGAGACCGTTTCCCTGGCTTCGGCCAGGATGCGTGACATGATGGTATTGCAGATGCTCTGGGATGCCAGCCGCTTTGTCGTGAGATAGGCATAATCCCCCCAGAACAGCTCTTCCTTCCCGTCCGTGCCGGCAGCCTTCTTCCCGGGATCTCCCGCGTCAAACAGAAGCCGCACCTCATCATCGTATTCGCTCTTTCCGGTCGTGCGGAAAAGGGTCGCGTTCATCATGTACCAGCCGGTATCGCTGCAGGAGCTGCGATCGATGCGCGCGTAAGCTTCCTCCGCGCGAAAGAGGCAGTAATCGGCTTCATCCGGCTTGAAGCTTCGCAGGACCGCACCCAGACGGGCAAAAGCTGATACGGCAAAGACGCCGTCCTCCGTTTCCGAAAGGATGCTCATGCGCCCGTACAGTTCCTCCAGCACATCCGGCACGCCATCGGCGCTGTAGACGGAGATGCTCGTGTCGTCAAACAGGGAGGGATCGTATTCGAAGGCCTGCAGCAGGCTCAGCGTGATCGCGGCCATGTCCTCCGCCCCCACTTCCTCCGCGCCGTGCAGGGCACGCAGATAGGCCGGGACCCAGCCGTCGTAGATGTCGTCTCCGATCCGGAACGGATACGAAAAACCGGTTTCTTCATTATAAGCAATGTAATCCCCGGCTTCGCGGATCTCCGTGAACTCTCCCTGGTACAGACCGGTCTCCTTTTCCCGGAGAATGACAACGCCTGCTTTTTCCATCGTGGTGACGTTCAAGATGCTGCATTCGGTGATTCCCTCCGCCACGCACAAAAGCTTTTTGTCCGCGTCCGGCTCATACCCTGCAGGATCCGTCCGCAGACGCGGAACATCATCCGGCACGGAAAATTCGGGGATCTCGAATTCCCGGGGCGCTTCGGTCCCGTCTTCAAAGGGGACCTCACCCAATACCGTATCGATCAGTCCTTCCTGCTCCTTAAGCGTCTCCGTCTTCCCGCAGGAAGCGAGCATCAGCGCCGGAAGGATCGTCAGGATCATTTTTCTCGTACTTCTCATCTCTTTATCTGCAAAGAAAAGGGCAGCCTGAGCTGCCCTTTCCCTCTCCTCAATGAATGCGGCAACTCCGTTGAGTTTACCACATTTCAGCTACGCGCGCAACGCGTGCATATGCCCGATCCGGATGTTACTGCTCCCTCCCGAGCCACGCACTCCGCTGCGTGGCTGCGGGCCGGTTTTTTGCCTGACGGGCTTGCCTCCCATCGGCGAAGCCGATTTTCAATGGCGGCAAGCATCTTGCGTTCATCGGACGGCAGTCCGATGAATAGCAAGATCGAGATGTGCCATGCTTCCCGGCATCCCGTTCTCGTACAGGAAGACGCCGGTCTTGCGTATCATGGCCTGTGTTGTATTATCCTGCGGCTTTTTCAGGGAAAACTCCGTGTCCGCATTTGCAAGGCACAGAGCCCCGATCCCCATGTCCTTCAGGGTGCAGAGCCTCTCCGTGCCGTCCTCCTCCGTGATCCAGAGCTTCAGCCGGGAAAAGACCGGATCCGCCTCGTCGATCCAGCCGTTTCCGTCCGAATCGTAAGCCGCCAGATCCGCGAATCCGTCCCCGCTTTTGGTCCCGAAAAGCTCACTGCCGTCATTGATGCGGCCGTCTCCGTTTTGGTCCAGCGCAAGATAGGCGCTGCCGCTGCCGAGGCGGGCGATCTCGTCCTCTATCCCGTCCGCATCCAGATCGAAGCGGACATGCTTATCCGAAACCTCCGTTACATTCCCGTCCAGGTTGATCACGAGAGGGTCGCAGAGCGCCGGCAGCGGGTTGAACTCGTAGCGTTCCTCACAATAGGACGCAAAGCTCCTGCTCATGGAAAGGCCGATCCCGAATTCGATCTCACGCCCGTCCGCGGTGACCACCCTGCCCTCCGCCTTGTATTCCGTCTGCTCTGTTTCTTCATAATAATAGCTGTTCTGTACTACATAATTCCCGGAAGAAGAGCCGCCTTCCCAAGTGGCGCGTTCCTCCCGCATGTTGAAAAACAGGCTGTGTATCCTCGCAAGGAACTCGTTCAGGATCTTCATCCTGAGCTGCTCTGTCTGCGAAAGCTGTTCCGCCTCGCTCTCAAGCATGCGGATCCCGCTCCAGTCGTTGATCCCCGCGTTGATGAAGCTGCGAAACATTTCCTTCCCGCCGGCAGCCGGTTCCGATCCCGCCCGCCCGCGTCCTGCCCAGCCCGCCACCTGCAGCGAGGCGCTCTTCTGTGAATAAGCGCGCGACGACTGCATCGCAAGCTGCGACGATCCGATGATCATAAAGACCTCCAGTCTTCATGAACACTTCCCAATACGTTCGTTCCTTCTACGGCATTGAAAAGGACAAGAAACAAACGGGGATCTCCTTATCCGTCGTTACTTCCCTCCCTGTGCCCATGACAAATGTTATTCAGACTCCCGAAACATCCGGCCAAAACGAAACGGGGCCTGTACCCTTTATATCGGACAGGCCCCGTGCAATATTAACCTTCTTTTCCGCCCTGCCTCAGCCGCGCTTCAGAAACGGGAGGGCGACGGAAGGGTCGCGCATGTTCAGAAACTCCTGGTCCGCGCGCACTTCGTATGCTCCGAGACCAGCCGGATCCGAAACGATGACGTCGGCGTCCTTCGGGTCGGACACGATCCCGCCGGCAATGCTCTCGAAGAACCACTTCAGGTTGAACAGATCCGCCGCATCAATATAGCCAAAGAACACGTCCACCGGACGCATCGCTGCGATCGCGCCACCCTCGAGGGGCCGGTTGATCCAGACCATGCGGCGTTCGCGGATGTCGACCGCGAACATGACGGCCATGCGTCCCCTCGTTGTCAGTTCAAAGGAACTCTCCACGCTCGAGGGCTCAAAGATCTCGCCGGAGGAGAGCGCATCCCGCATCATGAAACCCGCGCGGACCGGGAAATCCGCGAAGGAATCGTATTCGAACGAATAATTGTTGACCGAAAAGATCAGATAGCTGTGGTCGGGAAACTTTTCCGCGACTATGTCCGGATCGATGTCGAAGTATTCGGCCCCGCCGTTTACGCCGTCCGTGACATCACCCGAAAAGGCAATGCCTGTTTCGCCCGCTTCCCGGCCGATGCGCCAGGAAAACTCCTCCGAAGGCTTTGTCCTGCTGACCAGGATGCCCGAGAGGTCCAAGTCGGGCTCTTTTTCCCAGTACACAAAAGTGCGGATGATCTTTCCCTCGGGGATGCCGATCCGGCTTCCGGTCGGCATGACACCCATGCCCGACTGGGCATCCGCCCACAGGGGCAGAGCAATATCCTTTGCCGCGTCGGCGATGTAGTACTTTTTGTCTGTCTTGGCAAGCTGCTGTTCGACATCCCTGCGGATCCGGTCAACGATCTCGGCACGGCAGCGGGGACCGATCTGCGGACGGGCCGCTCGCTGATCCCTGTATGCGATCGTTCTGCCGTAATGATCGTACAGGAAGAAATGCCCTCCGATGTCCGGCGCAGAAAGGCTCAGGGCAAACTGCATCTTTACGACCGGCTCGGAACCGTCAAGGGCAAGCTTCAGGATGGCTTCCCGTTCCGCGGGCCGGTCCTCTGTCGCGGCCAGATAGCGCTTCAGATGGCGAAGCAGCACGGTCGCCCCCTTCTTTTCCCGCAGTGTTTTCGCGGAAGCAGGAAACCCGCCGCTCGCGAAGAGGCGCTCCACTTCGGAATAGACGCTCTTTACGCTGTCATCAAAAATGCTGCGGACCAGCAGCCTAGACCGGGACGAAGCCGCTTTGAAATGCAGATGATGAAGGAATCCTTTCCAGTCCGCGCGCTTTTCCACGCAGTCCACGATCTCTTCCTTCGTGCAGTGTGCAGCCGCATGCTCGATCAGCGCCGCATAAAACTTCCTCTGCGCGGCGCTCATGTTCAGTTTCCGAAACTGCGGCCTTCCCATCCTGTCATTGCGGGCCGTTTCGTAACCGAGGACACGCAGCACGTCCCCGATCGAAAAGTTCGCAAAGCCGTCAATGAACGACAATGCCGCATCCGCTCCCTGCCGGTCTCGCAGCGCAAGCAAAAGCCCCGACAGGACCTGCTTGGAATCGATGCGTCCGGGTCGGTAGCCGCAGGCTTCGATCAGCGTAAGGAGAAACTCCATGTCCGGATCGTTCAGATGCCGTCCGCACAGCATCCGGTCCGCCATCGCAAAGAGCTGTTTGAAGGCTGTTTTTTCGTCAACAACGGCAAAGACCTTCTTTTCGGTCTTTTCACGGAACGGGATTATGGCGCACTCTTCCTCAAAAACGGAAAAATGACGCTCGTCAAAATTCCCCTCGCCGTATGTCTGACTGTAATGGAGCAGACGGTCGATGATCTGTTCTTCCGCGGAAAGCTTCTTTACCGATTCCGGAAAAGAACGGTAAAAGGGCTCGCCGAGCGGTTTCCCGATCCTTTGTTCCACGTCCCTCAGAACGGAGGGTGAAAGAAAAGAAAAGCTTTTGTCGTCCGCCATCTTTATCCCGAAGTTTCCGAGAAGCGCCAGATAGACCGCCGACATGTCCTGCGGCGGATCAAGGGCTACAATGGTGTTTGCGGCAAAAAGCTTTTCCCTGAAGATTTCCAACATCGTCATGGTTTTTTCAAAATGCGGTGGGTATCATGACACTGCTCATCGGAAAGAAGTAAGTGTCATTAGCATCCGCTTTCCTACGCATCTTAACGGCGGCGTAGCTGCCGATTGTTTTCTCAGATCAACGATAGCGGTGATCCATCGCCCCGAGATACTCCACGGAGGGGCTGTAGGTGACTGCTGCTCCGTCGCTGCGGATCACATAGGTTACATAGCCCATAGAATCCATGTCCGGATCGGAATTATCAACGGAAGGCGCATCCCCGTCTTCGGCCGTATACGTCTGCGTGTCTACCTGGCCCCAGCCGTCATCGTAGCTATAGGTCATGAGCCCGTCCTGCAGGCCGTTGGTGAAGTTGCCCGTGACTGTGACTGTGGTATCGTAGTAAAAATCGATATAGATGGAAGATCCCGTGCCGTTGGGCTGGTCATTCTTCCAGTCACCCTGATACATCTCGCAGGAATCGCTGCCGTTTACCCAAAAGGCACAGCCGAAACCTTCGCGTATGCCATCCTTATAGTCACCGTAATAGAAGTAATATCCGGAGGGCACAACGTATACGCCCATGGCCTCGCCGGTGAAATCGCTCTCGCCGTTGTACTGGTCACCGTAGATGAACACATCCTGACCGCGATCCTTCATCAGCTGCACCAGCGCATCCGCTGCCTCGGTTCCGTCCACATTCCGCATTCCGTTGTAATCGTACTTGCTCATGTAGCCGTACGCGTACTCCAGGAAGACAAGCGGATCGTAGGTTCCGGTGGCCCAGGGGTCGGTCGGATCCGAAGGATCGTCCGGGTCATCGGGATCGTCCGGATCTTCGGGCGGCTTCGAAAAAGGATCCGCATCGCTGTCCCGGTAAGCATCTGCAGCCTGCTGTGCTTCTTCGATCTGTTTGTCGATCAGCCTGGAATCAACGATCTCGTTCAGCGCGGTCAGGTACTCCACCTCGTCATCCATGATCTCGGCCGAAAGAAGCGGCTCATCGTCCTTCACACTGTTTGCCCAGATATGGTAAACATGATGCAGGCCGCTCACGGCTTCCGTATTGGCCGGGGCCATTTCAAGCGCCTCTTCGTAATTGTCAAGAGCCGACTCAAAATCCCTCTGATCCGCGTACCAGCGCCCCTCGCTCAGAAGCCTGGAAAATTTCCGCATCGGCGCGGAAGCATAGATCAGGATCGCCGCGGCTCCCACTGCCAGAAGCACCAGCAGCAGGGCCAGGACCACGATCGGGATCGGACTGTTCTTTTTTTTGACGTTCAGATCATAGCCATCCATCTTGATCTTTGCCTCTTATTTCTCCAGCCTCTTGAGCAGAGCTTCTCTCTGCTCTTCGTATCCGGGCTTGCCGAGAAGTGCAAACATGTTCTTCTTGTAGCTTTCCACACCGGGCTGGTTGAAAGGATTCACGCCCAGGATGTATCCGCTCACGCCGCAGGCAAACTCGAAGAAGTAGAAGAGCTCGCCCAGGTAAAACTCGTTCACTTCGGGCACATTGATCATCAGGTTGGGAACCTGACCGTCGGTGTGCGCCAGAATGGTCCCGTTCATCGCGCTCTTGTTGACAAAGTCCACGGTCTTGCCCGTCAGATAGTTCAGACCGTCCAGATCCACCGGCTCTTCCTCGATGACAAGATTCTCGCGGGAAGTCTCGATATTGATCACGGTCTCGAAGAGATTGCGGGAACCGTCCTGGATGAACTGGCCCATGGAATGCAGATCCGTCGTCAGATCCACGCTTGCGGGGAAGATGCCGCGCTGGTCCTTGCCCTCGCTCTCTCCGTAAAGCTGCTTCCACCACTCGCTCACGAAATGCACCGCGGGCTCGTAGTTTGCCAGGATCTCGATCTGCTTGCCCTTGCGCAGCAGGATGTTGCGCAGTGCAGCATATTTCAGTGCGTCATTATTCTCGAAGTCGTTCTCAACGGCACGCTTGCGTCCGCTGGCAGCACCTTCCATCAGCTTGTCGATGTCGGCACCGCTCACTGCGATGGGAAGCAGACCTACCGCCGTCAGAACAGAGAAACGGCCGCCTACGTCATCGGGCACCACGAAGCTCTCGTAGCCCTCTTCGTTTGCCAGGTTCTTGAGCGAGCCTCTTGCCTTGTCGGTCGTGGCATAGATGCGCTTTGCAGCTTCTGCCTTGCCGTACTTTTCCTCCAGCTTCTTCTTCAGGATGCGGAAAGCGATCGCGGGTTCCGTGGTGGTACCGCTCTTGCTGATCATGTTGATGGAGAAGTCGCGGTCGCCGATCACTTCCAGCAGATGCGTCAGATAGGTCGAGCTGATGGAGTTGCCGCAGAAATAGATCTCGGGCGTTCCTCTCTCGGCCTTCGACAGTACATTGTAAAAGCTGTGGCGCAGGAACTCGATCGCGGCGCGGGCTCCCAGATAGCTTCCACCGATGCCGATCACCACCAGCACATCGGAATCGCTCTTGATCTTGTCCGCCGCCTTTTTGATACGGGCAAATTCGTCCTTGTCATAATCCACCGGCAGATCGATCCAGCCGAGGAAATCGTTTCCGGCGCCCTTTCTGCTGAGCAGCAGCTCCCTTGCATCCAGTGCCTGCTTCTTCATCAGCTCCACTTCATGGTCTGCCACAAAGCAGCCGGCTTTTCCATAGTCAAAACTTACCTGTGCCATAGCTTTATCTCCTTATATTATTGTATAGTTACAGTTCATAAACTTTATTCATTATAGCTGAATGAAACGGCTTGTCAAGCGAGGGGGGAGCTTTGTTTGGAGCAGAAGTCGTCCCCACCACCCCACCCGACAACAGTGTAGTGAGCATGCGGCTTTACGGGAAGGCAAAGAACCTTGCAGGCAGAGCAGAAGACATAAGTCCCGGGCACGTCGCGGAGGAGCCCGTCAGCTCTTGAAGCTGCATGATGAGTATAGGGACGAACGGCCATGGATGGCCGTTCGAGCGAGAGCCACAGCAGGGATGCTGTGTCTCGAGCAGTCCCGGGCTGTACCCGGAATGAAAGCAGCGACGTAGAGCTGCGTGGCTCCGGAGTGGTGCCCGGACTTATGTACTTCTGCTCAGTAGCTTCCTCTATCCTCATCCCGCAAAGTCGTCCTGCGAACGGAATCCCATCAATTGACAAGCCAAATCTCCCGTGTTATGTTAATTCTGAGCGATTTTGCTCCATCCTTTTTCGGAGAATTCAAATGAAAAGATCTGCATTATTCTGTAATATCATCCTGAGCGCAATGCTGCTTGGCGCCTGCAAAGGACCTTCAACCCCTGATGTCGAGCCCACACCCGAGCCGACCGCCGTTGTCGAAGCAACCCCCACCGAAGCTCCGGCCGAGCCGACACCGACCGAAAGCGCACCGGAACCGACCGAGGCCGAGGAAGAAGGCCCCATCTCCGTCCATTTCACCGGATCGGCCACGATCCCGGATACCGAGGCGATGAACTTTACCAAAGACATGTGCGTGGGCTGGAACCTCGGCAACAGCTTCGACGCCATTGACTGCGACTGGCTGAGCGACGAGCTGGATTACGAGGATGCCTGGTGTCAGGCCAAAGCATCCTACGAGCTGATCAGCACCCTGAAAGAGGCCGGCTTCAAGACGATCCGCATCCCCGTCTCCTGGCACAACCATGTGGACGCGAATAACAAGATCAGCGGTCCCTGGCTGGACAGGGTGGAAGAAGTCGTCAAAATGGCCTATGATGAAGGCTTTTACGTGATCCTCAACATCCATCACGATGAGGAGCAATTCTATCCTTCCTATGCCAAACTGGACAAGTCCCTGAAATATGTAAAAGACATCTGGAAACAGCTGGCAGAGCGCTTCGCCGATTACGATGAGCACCTGATCTTCGAGACCATGAACGAACCCCGTCAGGTAGGGATGGATTACGAATGGTGGATCAACGATACAAGCGCGGATTATGCAAAGGAAAGCTTTGACTGCATCAACCAGCTCAACCAGGCAGCCGTGGATGCCATACGCGGCAACGGAAAAGGCTTCAACCTTTCCCGCTATATCATGGTGCCCGGTTACTGTGCCTCCACGTACTTCACGGCGATCGATGATTTCGTCCTGCCGGAAGACAGCGGCGAAGAAAACAGGCTGATCATTTCGATCCACGCCTACACGCCTTATGAGTTCGCGCTCAACACGAGCGGGACTACAGCTTTCAGCATCGACAAAAAACAGGGGACTGCGGATATCGACGACTTTGTCCGCAAGCTCTACCAGAAGTTCACCGCCAAGGGCATCCCCGTCGTTTTGGGTGAATGGGGTGCTCTCGACAAAGACAATTACGATGCGCGTCTCGAGCATGCCGCCTATTTCGTGTATGTATGCGCGCATTACGGCATTCCCACCGTTTACTGGGATAACAACGCTTATCAGACGGACGGTGAGAACTTCCAGCTGATCGACCGCAGCACCCTGGAATGGAGATTCCCGGAGCTGAAAGACCAGATCATATTCTCGGCAAACGAAGAACAGAAATAAGGAAAGCCGCATACATTGGCCATGGTAAACTGATGCCGTAAAACAAAGCAACGGGATCCCGGGGAGGTGGCATTATGCAGACGGAACGGATCGTTCGTGAGAACCAGTCCAGATATCTGAAACTGCTTTCCAATGATGAGCTCTTCGCAAACGAAGAAGGGCGCTATTCCTGCTTTGGCGCTTTTGATGAGGATTCCCGGGAGGCGCTCGGCGTGCTGGTGGCGCAGATCCTTCCTGCCTATATCCGCATCGTAAAGCTTTATACGCTTCCGAAACACCGCAACAGGGGTGTAGCTTCCACTCTCTTAAAACTCGCGACCGATCTGCCCGAGGAGCTGTCTCTTCCTTTTTACGCGGTTGTCTCCGGCGAAGAAGCAGACCCGGAATTTCTGACAAAAAGGGGTTTCGTCAAAACCGATGACCGTTACTCCTATCTTTCCGGCTGGCTTGAGGACCTGGAGGATCTGCCGAGACCGCAGAATCTCCCGTCATCCGCCAGGGTGCTGCCGGCCGACCGTGTGCCCTATGAATCGCTATCCGACTATGTTTTGTCCTTCGGGCATGATGAACTGCTGCAGTTCCCGGAGATGAAGCTTGACATGAACCGCTTTTCGGACGGAAGCCTGGTTTGCACCAGGGACAAGGAGATCAACGCGGTCCTTTTGATGGAGGAGCTGGACGAATATATCCAGATCAGCTGGATCCATTGCCGCGACAGCCGTTCCCTCTATCAGATCTTTTCCGTAATGAAAAAGGCTCTGAAGAGCGAATACGATCCCGAAGCTGAACTGCGTTTCCTGCTCTGCGACAATAAGGGCGAGGAAGCCATCGAAAAAGTATTCCGTTACCGTGAAAGGATACCCGTACATATTTACAGACTGGAGAAGGAGGTAAACCATGCCGGGGAGTAGCGATGAGCTTGATCAGGAACGAGCGCGCCTTCAGCGATATATCACTGCCGCTCAGACAACTACCAGTGCCACACAGACGGATTTTGCCTATCAGGAACTGAATTCACGCTTTGTGACGCTTCAACAACAGTCCGTTGCGACAGGGCTCTCTCTGGGGGGAGAGACCGCGGAACAAAAGCAGGCCAGATTTCTCGAGGAGCATGAGATCCGCAAAAAGGCCATCGAAAAGGAGTGGCACGAAAAAACCGCTTCCGGTGCCGGTGACCTGGAAAAAAGAGGGGTCGCAAAAACCAAAAAGACCGACAAAGCCTTCTATTCGGGCTTTTCCCTGAAGGATCTGGAGGTCCTTGCCAAAAACAGCGACCGGGGCGGGAACTCGCAGGAATACAACGATGTGGTGACCGACCTCGAGCTTTACAACAGCGTGGATCAGAATGTCGATGAATCCCTTCCGATCCAGCAGCTGAAACGCGTGGAGGAAAGCTGCCGGAAATATCTGGAAAGCCGGCATCCGTTTTCCACAAAAGGCAAGATCCGGAAAGCCATCATCGCGCAGATTTCCGAACAGGCACAAAAAACGCTGAACGATTTCCGCACCCGGATCATGTCCCGGGCCGATCAGAGTTTTGCCGCTTTCCAGCAGGAACAGTCTCCCGAAAAGATCAATGCAGCCTGCCGGGAGCATTTCCAGCTTATCAGCCGCTGGCTCCAGGGTGATCTGGAACTGAGCGCGGAAGAATCCAGAAGACTGGACAATCAGATGGCTGCGGTCCTGCGCGTCATGAAACAGGACAACCCGCCGGTGGTCCCGGTCGATGCCGATCAGGCCGATACCATGTCCACACGTTTCTTTAATGCCCTGGGCTGGACCGACCGCAAACCGGAGCTGGTGTCGGAGGCGGAACTGGACCAAACCATATCCCAGAGTACTCTGGATGCCAGGCACAAGAGAAAGATGTTCCATACCATCGAAGAAAAGACAGGCACTCCCGGCATCACGATGGCCCGGCAGCTTCTCGGAGACGGCCGGCATTTCCTGAGCGAGGGCATTTCCGGGAGGGGAACCTATCTGGCCACCTCCGCCAGACAGGATGATCGGTCCGCATCCGAACACTGCTGGAGTTACGGCCGCACAGCCAATTCCGTGCAGTTCTCCCTCTGCCTGAACGACAAGGCCAAAGTCTTCAGCAAATTGCAGCTCATGGGCCTGAAACGGGATCTGGAAGAAAAGATCCCCGGTATCATGAGTGTTCTGTCGGGGTCCGAAAAAACCACAAGACGTCTGAACATCAACCAGGAAAGCTCCATGTTCATCGCACTGGCCGGTTACAATACCATCTTCTGTCCGAACGACGGCGGCTTCGGTCTGAACGACTATTACGTCACCTGCGACCGCTCCGTTCTGACGATATCCGACAGCATCAGCGTGCGTACCGCCGCCTGGGAAAAAAGCATGCCTAAGGATCCTCTGCAGATGACAAAGCAGACCATCAGCAGAATGCGGACATGAAGGGGAGGAACATTTGCTTATGAAAGAATTAACGATCGGAGAGCTTCGCTACATCAATGAAGCCGTAAATCTTTGGAAAATGCTGGTGATGCGGATACAATGCAGCATGGACCACATGCCCGAATCCCTCACGGATAAACTGAACCGGCTGGAACAGGATTTTCAGGACCAGTTCCGGGCGTATTATCAGAAGTGCCGGGATGAGGGAAGCCAAAAGAGCAGCGATGCTCTTCTGGATGATTTTGAGGAAAAATGGGAGAAGATCCATCCCGACTTTTATGATTTCCGCAAGCTGTTTGCCGAATGCAGCCCGGAAGATCTGAAAGCAGCGGAGGATATGTTCCCGGATTATCTTCCCTGAAGATTTCAAACAAAAAGCAGGCGTTCGTCCCGATCGGGAAAACGCCTGCTTTTTTCATGCTCTCATGGATTTACAGATTCTCTTTGATCTGCGCGTACAGTCCCTTGCCATCCAGGCGGTATTTCTCGAGCAGAGCTCCGGCACTGCCGCTCTCGCCGAACACATCGTAGACGCCGATGCGCTTCATCTTTGTCGGGCACTCTTCCGCAAGCACTTCCGCTACGGCTCCGCCCAGGCCGCCGATCACGCTGTGTTCCTCAGCCGTAAATACCTTGCCGGTCTTCTGTGCGGTCTTTACGATGATGTCCTTGTCGATGGGCTTGATGGTGTGGATGTTGACCACATCTGCCTTGATCCCGTCTGCAGCGAGCATCTCGGCTGCTTCCAGAGCGGAATTGACCATCAGGCCGGTAGCGATGATGGAAAGGTCGCCGCCTTCCTTCAGCTGTATGCCCTTGCCGATCTCGAACTTGTAGTCCGGGCCGTCGTTAAATACGGGCACACCGGCACGGCCGGTACGCAGATAAACGGGGCCGTCCCACTCGCAGGCTGCACGGACAGCCGCCTTGGTCTCGATATCATCCGCAGGGCTGATCACCGTCATCCCGGGGATCACGCGCATCAGCGCGATATCTTCCAGACACTGGTGGCTTGCGCCGTCCTCACCGACGGTGATGCCGGCATGGGTCGCACCGATCTTTACGTTCAGGTGAGGATAACCGATGGAGTTACGAACCTGCTCATAAGCACGTCCGCTGGCGAACATTGCAAAAGTGGAAGCCCATACGAGCTTGCCGCAGGTAGCCATGCCGGCCGCGATGGCCATCATGTTGCTCTCGGCAATGCCGCAATCGATGAAACGATCGGGAAATGCCTTCTTGAACACACCGGTCTTGGTGGCTGCAGCAAGGTCGGCATCCAGGACCACCATATTGGGATATTCCTTCCCCAGCTCAGCCAGGGCATTACCGTAACTTTCTCTTGTCGCGATCTTCTTTACATCTCCCATTATTTCAGGCCCTCCTCTATCTTATCCAGATCCGCCATAGCGGTCGCAAATTCCTCATCATTGGGTGCTTTGCCGTGCCAGCCTACCTGGCCCTCCATGAAGCTTACGCCCTTGCCCTTCAGGCTGTGGGCAATGATGGCGGTGGGCATGCCCTTGGTCTCGCGTGCCTCCTTGAAGGCTGCGCGCAGCGCATCGAAATCGTGGGCATCCACATTGATCACGTGGAAATTGAAGGCCTCGAACTTCTTATCGATGGGGTTGGGATCGTTTACCTCGGAAACAGGTCCGTCGATCTGCAGACCGTTGTTGTCCACGATCACCACGAGATTATCCAGTTTCTTGGCACCGGCAAACATGGAAGCTTCCCATACCTGGCCTTCCTCCAGCTCGCCGTCTCCCAGAAGGGTATATACACGATAATCGGCATTGTCCAGCTTGCCGGCCATTGCCATGCCGGCTGCAGCGCTGATGCCCTGTCCCAGGGAACCGGTGCTCATATCCACGCCGGGCGTGCACTTGAGGCTCGGATGCCCCTGCAGATGAGAACCCAGCTTGCGGAGCGTCGTCAGCTCCTCCTTCGGATAAAAGCCGCGCTCTGCCAGAGCGGCATAAAGACCGGGTGCCGTATGTCCCTTGCTCAGGACAAAACGGTCTCTCTTCGGATCTTTCGGATTCTTCGGATCGACATTCATCTCTTCGAAATACAGGTAGGTGAAAATGTCGGCTGCAGAAAGGGATCCGCCCGGATGCCCGGCTCCTGCGGCATGCGTGCCGATCAGTACGCCTCTGCGCACTTCATTCGCGTGTTTTTTTAATTCCAGATTGTCCATAGAGATTCTCCTTCAATTGGATGGAAAGTTGTCAACCGCTGAATATTATAACATATCAGTTATTGAAAAACATATCACTTATTGCTCTATCCCCCAAAACGTGGTACTGTTCAATGGCCAGTCAGCCACAGAACAGTACCATGCTTGCCGCCATGCAAAACCGGCAGATGTTTCAGCCCCTCATCTTCCGGAACGCTGCGGGGATCGGCAGATAGTAAATTGACAAAAAGAAAATATGATGGTATTGTTTGTGTATGAAAGGCGCTACCGCAGTATGCGGTTCTGCCTTGGTTAATTGTTAAAGAGCAACCATTAGCCTTGGTCGGGGCGGTTGCTCTTGTTTTTTCTGTCTTTAATGATGCTGTATGCAAGCTGGAGCAGTGAGATCACCGCATCCATCGCACTTGCAACAGCACCGAGTACAGTCCACACAGAAGCTGTCCTTTCTTGCGTATATTTCCCTCATGGGCATCACCTCCGAAATGCAAGGGATTCCGTGCGAGTCACACGTTTGAAAGGCAGAACCGCCTACCGCACTTACGATAGCGCTTGTATTTATTATACATATTGTATAGCATATGTCAACATTTCGGATTGACGGATTTCGGATTTGGTGCTATTCTTTGTATATCGAAAGGCGCTACCGCAGTAGGCGGTTCTGCCTTGGTTTATGGTTAAAGAGCAACCGATTATCCTTGGTCAGAATGGCGGTTGCTCTTGTTTTTTCTGTCTTTAGCGATGCTGTATACCAGCCCGAGCAGTGAGATCACTGCATCTATGGCACTTGCAACCGCACCGAGTACAGTCCACAAAGAAGCTGTCCTTTCTTGCGTATATTTCCCCATGGGCATCACCTCCAAAATGCAAGGGATTCCGTGCGAGTCACACGTTTGAAAGGCAGACCGCCTACCGCACTTACGATAGCGCTTGTATTTATTATACACATTGTATATCAGATGTCAATAATGTTGTTTTTAATCTACCCCGTATAATACGCATCCGGCTGCTCTGAGTTTCCTGATCTCGTCCAGATGCTCTCCCGTAATGCGTTCGCCGGGGACCAGGATGGGACGGCCGGGCGGATAGGCCATCACAAAGGCGGCGCTGATCCTGCCTTCGGCTGCTTCTTCGGAAACCTGCTCCCGTTCCGCTTCCCAGGCTTCCGATAAACGAAGCTTCTCCCGGCCTTTCAGGCATTGAAACCTCAGAGGCGGAAATATACTTTTTCGCAGGGCATAAGCTCTGTCACAGTCGTGTACCGCTTCCGCAAGTTTCCCGTACATCTCTTCCGTGTCCATCACACTCAGGATCAACAGCACATATGCAGGCAGCGACATCTCCGGTTCAATGCCATGCTCACGCAATGCCTCCGCGAGCTGAATGCCGCTTTGCCCATCCTCCGGATAAAGCAGAAGTTTGCAGGGTTCCGTAGAGTCGATGCGGATATAAGCTGTTTCTTTCAGCATTCTGTCCAAAAACGCCCGCCTTGCAAGAAATTCCTCCCATATCGCGCTGCCGCCCTTTTCCAGATACTCCATGCAGTCGTCGATCGCTGCCATCAGCGGATACGAAGGGGATGAAGTCTGATAGATCGAAAGAAAGGCCTGCACCCGCTCCGGGTTTATCAGCTCACCCTGCATATGCAGCAAAGCCGTCTGCGTAGGTGACGGAAGCGTCTTGTGTACACTCATGATCACCAGATCCGCTCCCGCCTGTACCGCGCTTTCGGGCAGAGCGGGATGAAAGCCGAAATGGGCCCCATGAGCCGCGTCCACGATCAGGGGAATGCCCCGGGCATGGCACAGCTGCGCCGCCCTTTCCAGGTCGGCCGAATACCCCTCATAGGTCGGTGAAGTCAGGAAGACCGCCTCTGCATCCGGGTTACGGACAAGTGCCGTCTCCAGCTCTTCTGCGGATACCACTCCAGGGTCCCCGGCCTCCGGAAGGGGATGCCCGGCCGCAGCTGACGCTTCCCCCACTGCCCCGCTCTTTGCCCCGTACAGATACACGGGCCGCAGTTCCCGCAGGATCACCGCGTGATAGGCACTCCTGTGGGACGCCCTCTGCATCAGGATCTTTGCACCCTTTCGCACGCCCGCGCTCATCGCCGCCAGCACACCTGCCGTGCTCCCGTTTACCAGAAAAAACGTGTGGTCCGCTCCGTACAGTCTCGCCGCACGCTCCTGTGCCTCCTTCAGGATCCCTTCCGGTGCATGCAGGTCATCCGTAGCCTTCAGTTCCGTCACATCCGTGCGGAAAAATTCCCCGGGCAGCAAACGCTTGTGTCCGGGCATATGAAAAGGGAGCATTCCACTCCCCGCATATTCCTCCAGTTGTTCACGCAATCTTCCCATAGATCAATCCTCGGGCATCACAAAAGTCAGGAAACGGTTTCCGCTCGCGGCAAAGATCTTGCCCGCTTCCGTCCTGCTGATCTTGTGCACCTGCTCCGAAGCCCCCGGCTCCAGAACCACCACGCTCACCTCATTGTATCCGATCAGGAGCATGCCGCTGCCGTCATCCAGCTCTGCCAGCACAGGCTTCTCGTTCGCAACATAATAGAGCACCGTTTCCGGCAGCACACCGGAAAGGTCGAGCACCTTTGCGCCCGGCAGCTCACTCTGCAGCACGGTCGCTGCCGATGCACCGCGCTTTAATCGCGGCAGGGTTTCGGTCTCCGTCCCCTCATAATTCAGCCAGGTGTCGATGCACAGCGCAAGCTCGTCCTGCTTTTCGTCCCCCGTCTCGTGAACCCCTCCGCTGATCGCCATGATCTGGTTCTTCACAGGCAGCGAAGTCCTGCAATAGAGCAGGGTCCCCGCATCGTCCCGCACCGTTCCGCCCGTCTCCCAGGCATAGTTTACGGCGTCATAGGCCCGCAGCGTGCGCAGGCTCAGTCTCCCCCGCGCGAATACATTGTAATATGCCGGAAGATCGGCTTCCTTATCCGGACAGATGCTGCGGTCACCCTCAAAGATCACCTGCTTCGGCTCCATGAACTGCATCGTGGAGGTGTTGACCTCGGAACGCAGCACCAGCTGCTGAATGGTCTCGAAACGCTCGGTGACCACGCTCTCCAGATAGTTTTTGTTTCCCGTGCTGTTGTTATTGTCCAGGATCTGGTCATCCTGCTCGGGTACCAGCATCCCTTCCTCGTTCTTTGACATGCGGATCAGTGTGATCATGCCCTCGTTCTGCCGGATGCCGGTCACATAGATCCCATCCTGCCTGTATTCCTTCAGGATGCGCCCCTGCTCGTTCCGGATCCGCAGGGCATACATCGGCACGAGCTCGTGTCCGCTCTCGTCCCGCGTGATGTCCGCTCCCTTCGCAATGCCGTACACCAGGTCGCTGCCGAAAAAGGTGATCGGATAGAGCTTGTCCCCGGGATCCGCCTCGATCCTGGAGGAATTCCCGGACTGCATGTTCTTGAGCGTGATCTCGTCATCCGCGCTCCCGCTGCTCCAGGCCATCATCTCACCGCTCTCCGAACCGACCACGCCCTCGGCAGACACTCCCTCCGCCAGCAGACGTATGCCGCCGTTCTGTATCCCAAGCTCATAAAGCCTGTCATCCCGCAGGATATGCATGCTGCGCTCCCCTGCGAAACAGATGTGGTCCATGTCGCGCATCAGCTGGAGCGGGTCTCCGTCATAGGGCACAAAAAGCTGCTCCTCCACACTGTTCTGCATGCTGTCGTATTCATACAGGACGATGCCGCAGCTGCCCTCGTGAATGCCGCAGCTCATGTAGCCGTACACCGCAAAGAGCACATCCCCCGTCTCTTCCACACGGAAGATGCGGATGTCGTTCTTTCTCGTGAGCGCACGCCTGTCCGCCATGTTGTCGCCGTAAAAGCCGAACACGGAGGCGAGCTTGTTGCCCGTGGAATCATAGGTAAAGAGACGGCCGCAGTTCGCAAAGGCCAGGATATGCCCGTCCTCGCTCTCCCGCCGCTCCAGCTCCGGGCTTATGATGCCCAGCTGGATCTTGTTCCCGACGATGACGGGATCCTTGTCGTTAAAGATCTGCTCCATGTCCCTTTCGTATTCGAGCAGATAGATGCGCTCCTTGCCGAGGCGCATGCGGTAATACTCCTCCACAAAGCAGTACTGGTCCCGGTCACCCTCCTTTACCTTCAGCAGATAATCAAGGCGGATCTGTGCCGAGTCGGCATCGATCTCGCGCACCGTTGCCCTGGTCTTTGCGGGCCGCGTCAGTTCCAGGCTGCCCCAGCTCACCTGCTCCGAGGAGGAATGGATGTCCACATGCGTAAAGCTGGAATTATCCCCCTGCTTGTTGCTCTCCAGCCAGGTCGGCAGCTCCTTCTTGGCCTTTTCCTTTTCGAAACTGGTCTCGTGGAAATAAAAGGCGAAATCGAGCTTGCTCCACAGATTACTCTCCGCCATCGGGATCACACGGGTATAATAGCGCAGGAATTTCCCGCTCTGCGTCTGCAGCAGAAAACAGAGCGAATAACAGGAACCCTCTTTCATCAGATCCTTCAGCGTGGCGCTGCCCGTTGCACATTCTCCCGCATGGGCATAATCAAAGATCTGGCTCTCCTCGATCAGGCGTCCGTCCTGAAGGGAGCGCAGCTGAAAGCTCAGGGCTTCCACTTTCTCACCGTAAAGGTCGATTCGGAAATCCAGGCGCCGGTCCGTACCCAGCGGCGTGATATGCTCGTTCATCCGCAGGATGTTCTGCTCGCTCGTGTAGGCCTGCATCTCGTTGAATTCCATGTCGCCGCAGAGCAGGCACATGAGCGGATAAGCCGGAGGCGGCATCTCCGCCGTCATGTCGGTGTTGCCCCGGTTCATCAGATTGCTCAACAAAATAAGCGAGAGGACAAAGATCCCCACGCAATACAGAAAGCGTATGATGCCTTTACTGATGTGACGGATGTGCATGCTTAAACCAAAAGAGACACGGCTTTCAACCCGTGTCTCCGTCTTTCTCTTATTTCAGGCTGTTGATACGGGCGATGGATCGTTTCAACGCCGCTTCCGCCCTGTCGATATCCACATCGTCTCCGCGGGCCGCGATCCTTTCACGGGCTCTTTGCCCGGCGCTTTCGGCGCGCTCCTCATCGATCTCTTCCGGCCATTCGACCAGCTCGGCCAGGACCGTAACGCGGTCCTGAAGGATCTCCACGAAACCGGCATGCAGCGCCGCCTTCTTTTCCCCTTCCGGAAGCGTTATGATCAACACCCCGGGGCTTATGATGACGGTCATGGGCACATGGTTCCGGTAGATACCCATCTCGCCTTCCGTCGTATTCAGTTCCAGCATCTCCGCCTCGCCCTCAAAAAAGACGCGCTCGGGAGTGATGATCCTAAGTGTGAATGTATCAGCCATTACTTTTTTTCCCTCGCTGTCAACCTCCGGTTTCCTGCGGAAACCGTCGCGTTATTTCTTGGCCCTTGCGACCACCTCATCGATGGACCCCGCATTCAGGAATGCGCTCTCGGGGATCTCGTCGTGCTTGCCGGCCAGGATCTCCTTGAATCCGCGGATGGTCTCGCTGATCGGCACATACTTTCCTTCCATGCCCGTGAACTGCGTAGCCACAAAGAACGGCTGGCTCAGGAAACGCTGCACCTTACGTGCACGGCTGACGACCTGCTTGTCTTCTTCGGACAGCTCGTCCATGCCGAGGATGGCGATGATATCCTGCAGCTCTTTGTAACGCTGGAGGATCGCCTGCACGCCGCGGGCCACCTCATAATGCTCCTCACCCACGATCCTGGGATCCAGGATACGGGACGTGGAATCCAGGGGATCCACTGCAGGGTAGATACCCTGCTCGGAGATCGCACGGCTCAGGGTGGTCGTTGCATCCAGATGTGCGAATGTCGTTGCAGGTGCCGGGTCCGTCAGGTCATCGGCAGGCACGTATACGGCCTGAACCGAAGTGATGGAACCGTTCTTGGTGGAGGTGATGCGCTCCTGCAGGGCACCCATCTCGGTCTGCAGCGTGGGCTGGTAACCGACGGCCGAAGGCATGCGGCCCAGCAGAGCCGACACCTCGGAACCTGCCTGTGTGAATCGGAAGATATTGTCGATGAAGAGCAGCACGTCCTTTCCGCCCTTGTCACGGAAATACTCTGCCATGGTCAGACCGGTCAGGCCCACTCGCATACGCGCTCCGGGGGGCTCATTCATCTGTCCGAAGATCATGGCCGTCTTATCGATAACGCCGCTCTCGCTCATTTCATGGTAGAGGTCGTTACCCTCACGGGTACGCTCACCTACGCCGGTGAACACCGAGAAACCATCGTGCTCGGTCGCGATATTACGGATCAGCTCCTGGATCAGCACCGTCTTGCCTACGCCGGCGCCTCCGAAAAGACCGATCTTTCCGCCCTTCTGGTAAGGACAAAGCAGGTCAACGACCTTGATGCCTGTTTCGAGCATTTCCTGCTCGGTGCTCTGCTCTTTGAATGCAGGCGCCGGACGATGGATCGGCTCGTACTCCACATCCGTGGGAGCCGGCTTGTTGTCGATAGGCTCGCCCAGAACGTTGAAGATGCGTCCCAGGGTCTTTTCACCAACGGGCACGCTGATGGGTGCTCCGGTCGCGATGGCGTCCATGCCGCGGACAAGTCCGTCCGTCGGACCCATAGCCACGCAGCGCACGGTATCGTCGCCCAGATGCTGTGCCACCTCGACAACCAGCGTCGTGTCATCACTCCGCTTGATCCGGATGGCCTCGTTGATCTCGGGCAGCTCGCCGTCAAACTTCACGTCCAGCACCGCACCGACGATCTGTGTCAGTCTGCCTTTCTTTTCCTCTGCCATTTTCCTTTATCCTTTCTTTCTTTATCGTCTCGCGGTATCCGTCCCGGCTCGCTTCGCTCCCGGCTCCGGAAACCGCTCGCCTGTCAGCTTATCGCATCCGCACCGGCGATGATCTCGGTCAGCTCGGTCGTGATCTTGCCCTGACGTGCACGGTTATACAGCAGGGACAGATGATCGATCATTTCCGCCGCGTTGTTCGTCGCGTTGTCCATGGCCTGCATGCGCGCTCCGTTTTCGGAAGCCTGCGCGGAGATCAGCGCGCCGTATACCAGGCTGGCGATATACTTCGGGATGATCAGGTTCAGTGCCTCTTCATCCTCGGGTTCAAAGTTCATCGGAGCATCCGCTTCTTTCTTTTCCGGGATCACAGCTCCGTCTTCACCCTCGTTCACTTCCTTTGCCGCATCGGTATCCACGGGCAGGAGCTTCAGGATCGTCGGGATGTGACTCACGGTATTCTTGAAGAAGGTATACGCCAGATAGATCTCGCTCACTTCGCCTGCCGCAAAGCCCTTCAGCAGCTCATCCGTAATGATCATGCCGTCCTTGTAGACCGGCTCCTCGATCGCCTCGGAATAATCCTTCCGCAGAGTGTAGCCCATGCGGGCGCAGGCGTCCTTGCCCTTCTTTCCGATGGCATAGATCTCGGTATCCTCTTTCGAAAAACGGGGATCCCTCGTTACCAGCTTGATCAGGTTGGAGTTGTAGCCGCCCGCCAGACCCTTGTTGGATGTGATCAGGATAACGACCTTCTTCCCCTCACGGCCGGGCACCAGATAGGGATGCTCGATCCCGCTCGCCCTGCCCAGGATGCTGGTCACGGTATCATATACGGCGGTGAAGTAATTGCGGTTCTTCTCCGCTCTCTGTTTGGCTCTCTGCAGCTTGACCGTAGAGACCAGCTTCATCGCCTTGGTGATCTGCTGGGTGCTCTCGATGCTGCTCCGCCTTCTTTTGATGTCTCTGATGGATGCCATAAATCCGTATCCTCTATGTTTTTAGAAATCCTTCTTGAATTCCTCGATCGCCTTGACCAGCTTCTCTTCGATCTCCTTGCTCATCTCCTTCTGCGTGCGGATGCTCTCGGGGATCTCGGGATACTTGGTATCGACGTATTCAAACAGTTCGCTCTCGAAGCGCAGCACTTCATCCACGGGGATGTCGAGCAGATACTTCTTGGTAGCGGCATAAATGATGATGATCTGGTACTCGACCGGCATGGGCTTGTACTGCGGCTGCTTCAGCATCTCACGGATGCGCTCACCCTGTGCCAGACGCTCCTTGGTATCGGCATCCAGTTCGCTGCCGAACTGGGAGAACGCTGCCAGCTCACGATACTGTGCCAGCTCCAGACGGATGGGTCCGGCGATCTTCTTCATGGCCTTGATCTGCGCGGAACCTCCCACTCGGCTGACCGACAGACCGGCGTTGATAGCCGGACGGAAACCGGAGTTGAACATTTCGGTCTCCAGATAGATCTGGCCGTCCGTGATGGAGATGACGTTTGTCGGGATATAGGCCGACACGTCGCCTGCCTGCGTTTCGATGATGGGCAGAGCCGTAAGGGATCCGCCGCCGTAATCCTTGTTCATGCGCGCAGCACGCTCCAAAAGACGGCTGTGCAGATAGAATACGTCGCCGGGATATGCCTCACGTCCGGGCGGACGTCTCAGGAGCAAAGAGAGTGTACGGTAAGCCGTGGCATGTTTGCTCAGGTCGTCATAGATGACCAGCACGTCCTCTCCGTTCTCCATCCATTCCTCACCGATGGCGCATCCCGCGTAAGGCGCGATGTACTGCAGCGGAGCCAGCTCGGAAGCCGTTGCCGCAACCACGGTGGTATAAGCCATTGCACCGTATTCCTCCAGCGTCTTCACGATAGAAGCCACGGTGGAAGCCTTCTGGCCGATGGCCACATAGATACATTTTACCTTCTGGCCTTTCTGGTTGATGATCGTATCGATGGCGATGGCCGTTTTACCGGTCTGACGGTCGCCGATGATCAGCTCACGCTGTCCGCGGCCGATGGGAACCATCGAGTCGATAGCCTTGATACCGGTCTGCAGCGGGGTATCCACGGACTGTCTCGTGATAACGCCGCTTGCCACACGCTCGATCTGGCGGAACTTCGTGGTACTGATGGGCCCCTTGCCGTCGATGGGCTGACCCAGCGCGTTCACGACACGCCCGAGCATCTCGTCGCCGACGGGAACTTCCACCACGCGTCCGGTGGTCTTTACCGTGTCGCCCTCGTTGATGTTACGGCTGCTTCCCAGAAGCACCGCACCAACGTTGTCTTCCTCCAGGTTCATGACCATGCCGTACACTTCACCGGGGAATTCCAGAAGTTCGCCCTGCATGGCCTTTTCCAGACCGTGCACACGGGCGATACCGTCAGCAACCTGAATGACGGTACCTACCTCGGAAACCTCCAGCTTGTCTGCATAGCGCTTGATCTGATCCTTGATCACCGAACTGATCTCTTCTGGTCTTAAATTCATGGATCTGTCTCCTTCTATGTGAAAGACTACGCGATCTGTATCTTGCCCAGCTCGCGCTTAAGTCCCTCCAGTTTTGTTCTGATACTGCTGTCCACCACACGGTCGCCGATCCGGATCACCAGACCGCCGATCAGGCTCTTGTCCACGGAATAATGCATCTCCATGGTCTTGTATTTTGTGGTAGCGAGAAGCTTTGCCTCGATCTCTTTCTTCTGCTTGTCCGTAAGCTCCAGGGGCGAAGTGATATTCGCCACACCGATGCCGCGGTATTCCTTGACCTGCGCCGTAAAATGCGCGAGGATCGCGGGAAGCTCGCTATAACGATCCTTGCGCAGCAGGAGTTTCAAAAAGCCCACCAGCTCCGCATCGGCTCTGCCTCCGAACACCTCCTCCAGAGTCTTTTCCTTCTCCTCTTTCGTCACCTTGGGGTGATTCATGAGCACGGAAAAATCCGGATTCTGTTCCAGGATCTTCTGCAAAGACTTCACTTCTTCATAAAGGCTGTCAACCTTGTTTTCCTCACACGCCAGGGAAAAGAGTGCGTCCCCGTACGTGGCTGAAACTAGCTTCGCCATGTATCGTTACCTATTTCCTTCAATGTCTCGTCTACCAGTGCGTCCTGCACGCTGGTGTCGATCCTTCCGGCCACAACCTTACCCGCCATGAGGGAAGCGATGCTGACGATCTCCTGCTTCACCTCGTCGGAAACGCGCTGCTTCTCCAGCTCGGCTTCCTTATTGGCACGCTCGATGATCTGGGCCGCGTCCTTGCGGGCATCGTCCTCGATCTTCTTTGCGTTGTTCTGTGCCTTCTTGCGCGCATCGGCAAGGATCTGTTCCACTTCCTTGTCCACTTCGCGCAGCTTGGCTTCGTACTCTTCCTTCAGACGCAGGGCTTCTTCCTTATCGCTCTGTGCCGATTCCAGATCATTCTTTATCCTCTCACGACGGTCACTCAGTACCTTTCGTGCGGGATTGAACAGGTTATAGGAAAGGATGAGGAACAGTACAAAGACCGCCAGCAGCGTAAGCCCCGAATCAAAGAGCAGCTGCAGGTCCAGACCGAACATACGCGGGTCCATCGTCGCGCCGGCTTCCAATAACATATTGATTCCCATTGGTCAGCCCGTTGCCTCCTTTCGTCCAGACTGTAAAATCTCTTCCTTAGTTGGTCTTGAAAGGATGCACGAACATCAGCAGCATAGCCACCAGCAGGCCATACAGACCGGTCGTCTCTGCAACGGCCTGGCCCAGAAGCATGGTGGATGTTACATCACCCTTCGCGCCGGGATTGCGTCCAACTGCAGCTGCAGCATGGCCGGCAGCGATACCCTGGCCGACACCGGGGCCGATACCTGCGATAACCGCAAGGCCCGCACCGATCGCAGAGCATCCGAGGATAAATGCGTCATTAAACATCTCTCCCGATCCAGTAAAATTCATGATAGCTTCCTCCTTAAGATTGCGTAATTTTATTTTCCTTCCGTCTCCCGCCTGAACGGGCGGCGGAGCTATTACCTTATTCCGTATCCATTGCTCCGGAAATATATGTCATCGTCAGCATGCAGAACACATAAGTCTGGATCGCACCCGAGAACATATCAAAGTAAACATGCAGCACTGCGGGCCATGCATAAGCGATCACCTTCAGCAGGCCGTATACCAGCGCCATCATGACGGTACCGGAGAGCACGTTTGCGAAAAGACGCAGGCTCAGCGAGATCGGCACCGCGAAATCACCGATCAGGTTGATGGGCAGCCAGAAAGGCCAGGGATCACACAGTCCCTTGATCACGCCGCTCACCTTCTGATAGCGGAATTTCTGAATGGTAACAATGGTAAAGGTCAGAACGCCCAGCGGGAAAGTCACGCCGTAATCGGCCGTGGGCGGGCGAAGGCCCAAAAGACCCGAAAGATTGCTGACAAGGATGAAAATGAAGATCGTTCCGATATAGTTGCGGAAGTTCTTGGCATGCTTGCCCATGGTGGAATCCACGATGCCATCCAGGAACTCTACGATCAGCTCCAGAACATTCTGAAATCCCCGGGGAACCTCAGCCGCCTTAAGCATCGCGCCCTTCGCAAAGAAAGAAAACACGATCAGCGTGAGGAATACGATCAGTAAACAGATATGAGAAGTGGTGATCCAAAGGGTATGTCCGCCGAGATTAAAGGAGAAGACTCCTTCGATCATGAACCCCAGGTCATCCGATGACAAAAGCATGTTTGCTCCCATTTAAGTGAGATCCTTTCTGCAATCGTTTTAAGCCGTATCAGGACTCAGACGCTGCCTTCCTTGCTGCTTTGTACTCTTCTTCGCGCCTGTCCTGCTCCTCTGGGGAGATCATCTCACGCTCGAAGGGGGCACTGCCGCATACCGCCACCGAGATCCGGTGCGTCAGAGGCTGTAAATATGCCGAGAGCTTCAGGGTGAACAATCCGATAAATGCCGCGATCGGATCTCCGATCCCGCTGACTGCCAGCACCGCCAGAAGCACCGCCATGGTGAAATACCTGACCAGATACCCGGCCACCATGACCTTGTTGGCTCCTGCCTCTCCGGCATCCAGCGCGCGGCTGATGGTATGCTCCATGTGCACCGCCACCAGTCCTGCCCCCAGCAGCCCGAGCCATAATCCCAGGCTGTAATATCCTTTCCGGTCCAGAAAGATCAGGATCAGGAGCTCAAATACCAGCCCCCATACCGGGATCCCGAGCCAAAGCTCCACTAATGTGCTATGGGCGATCCACTTTTCCTTCACGGTCTTCCTCCACTTTCATACCCGAAAGGCTTTCCGTATCGTTTTTAAAGTACCGCTTCGCTACGACCCAGATATTGCGGAAACCGGCCAATGCACCAACGAAGAACAGAACGATCGTCCACCACACTGTGCCGAAATGCGCGTCCAGAGCGCGTCCCGCAAAGAAACAGAGAAACATCGGCACCAGCATACTGATCCCGAATTGTGAGATCATCCCCAGCAATTCGACCGTACGCCGCCGATTTTTTTCCTTCTTTTCTCCCGACGCCCGCATATTATAATATTATATATTCTTTCCCAACGAATGTCCAGTCTTGTTTTGTGTTTCCGCTCGCCGGTATCTGTCCGGTAAAATCGCCGGCCGGGCCAGCATGTGTTCGGTTCGCAGATAGATTCTCAACGCAACGGCAAGGCCATCATGTGTTCAGTTCACGGACCTTATCGAGCCGCCGGCGCTTAACGAGCGGGAGCCGGAAGGCGAAGCGCGAGTTTAGCGTCCGCTGCGAAGCGAGATAGAGCGAGAGCGTGTCCGGGGACGAACACATGTGGCCGCTGCCGCCGGAATCCAGCCCGCGATCCGAACACATGTGGCCAAGGCCGGCAACTTACCGAACAGGTGGCTCTTATGCGTTCTCGCCAAGCTCAAAAGCCTTTCGGTTCATCTCCAGGAATTTGGGCGGCACCATGGCCTCCAGCGTCCTCATCCAGGCGTCACGGGGCATGTCAAAGTAGTGGGAGAGCCGTCCCATCAGGACGATGTTCACCGCCTTGGCGCTGCCGGCCTCTTCCGCAAGTGCCAGGCAGTCGAGGGCATCCACCTTCACGCCGGCATCCTTCATGTGCTTTACCAGATCCTCCGGATACTGCATGGCACCCGTGATCACGGGCATGGGATCGATCTGCTGGATGTTCGTCACGATCTGTCCGTCCGGCTTCAGCCATTCCATCCAGCGAGCCGCCTCGAGCAGCTCGAACGAAACGATGTAGTCCGCCTCGCCCTTGTCGATCACCGGGGAATACACCTTGTCCCCGTAACGCACATAAGTCACCACGCTTCCTCCGCGCTGGCTCATGCCATGCACTTCCGATACCTTCACATCATAACCGGCGTCCAGCAGGAGCTTTCCCAGCAGCTTGCTGGCCAGGAGCGAACCCTGTCCGCCCACGCCGACGATCATCACATTCTTTGTCTCCATCTCAAGCACCCTCCTTTTCCGCGGATCCGAATGCGCCCACCGGGCAGAGCTGACTGCAAACGCCGCAGCCCACACAGAGAGTCTTGTCGATATGCGCCTTGCCTTCCCGGATGCTGATGGCCGGGCAGCCGATCCGCATGCAGGACTTGCAGCCGATACACTTGTCGGTATCGACCGAAAGCGGCGCTTTGTGCTTCACATATTTGAGCAGAGCGCAGGGTCTGCGGGAAATGATCACCGAAGGCTCCTTCGCCGCCAGTTCTTCCTTCACGGCCTCGTCGCACTGTTTCAGATCGTAGGGATCCACCACGCGCACGCGGTTAAAGCCCATGGCCCTGCAGAGAGCCTCCAGGTCGATCTTGCCGGCGGGGTCGCCCTTGATATTGTATCCGGTGGTGGGGTTCTGCTGATGCCCCGTCATGCCTGTAATCGAATTATCCAGAATAATCACCGTGGAATTGGACTGGTTGTAGGCCACATTCGCCAGGCCCGTCATGCCGGAATGCATGAAGGTGGAATCACCTATCACGGCCACCGTCTTCGATTCACTCTCCTTGCCCAGCACCTTGTTGAAGCCGTGGACTGCACCGATGGAAGCTCCCATACAAAGTGTCATCTCGATGGCTCCCAGGGGCTGGACAGCTCCCAGGGTATAGCAGCCTATATCGCCCAGTACCGTGCACTTATTCCTCTTGAGCACATAGAACAGTCCCCTGTGGGGGCAGCCGGCGCACATCACCGGAGGCCTGGGAGGAATCGGATCCTCAAGGGCCCTTCCCTCGTAGACCTCTTTTGCGCCCAGGGCCCTTGAAATCATATTCTAGGAGAATCAGTCGACCAGAGGCAGCAGAACGTTGCCGGACACCTTCAGTCCCAGAATACGATTTCAAAGGCC